>CAVYQL010000005.1:0-317387 GCA_963770645.1 uncultured Acidimicrobiaceae bacterium | reverse complement strand
AGAGGACTCGAACCTCTGACCCCTTGCGCGTCATGCAAGTGCGCTACCAACTGCGCCAACGGCCCTCGACAGAGACCCTACCACCGGGCCAATTCGCCACCCCACGTGGGGGAACGCGAGTGCCTGCCGCAGACACGCCGCTGCTCCGTCCATAGAATTGCGTCCGTGACACCAGCCGAGACCCCGAATGCCGGCAGCGCTGCGACGACGGCCGCGGCCACGAGTCCTCTCCCCGACCTCGAAACCCACCTCGAGCGCATCGCAACGGACGGCTACACGGTGCTGCCCAACGCCATCGGGCCCGAGTTCGTCGACGAGATCGGCGGTGCCCTCCTCGAACTCGAGCGAGAGCTCGGAACGGTCCCCGCCGACAACCTCTTCGAAGGCCTGCATACGTGGCGCGTCTACAACCTCCTCGTTCACGGTGAGACCTTCCAGAAGATCCCGGTGCACCCCAATGTCCTCCCGGTGGTGGAAGGCGTGCTCGATCCGGGACTTCTCATCTCGTCCCTTTCATCCATCGCGATCGGGCCGGACGAGCAGGCGCAGCCGATCCACGCCGACGACCAGTTGATCCCGCTCGCCCGCCCGCACGTCCCGATCATCTGCAACACGATGTGGGCGATCACCGACTTCACCGAGGAGAACGGGGCGACACGCCTGGTCCCGGGCAGCCACCTGCGCGACGAACCTCCGAACCCGCTCGAGCTCTACGAGACCATCCCCGCTGAGATGTCCAAGGGCAGCGTCCTCGTCTGGGTGGGCAGCCTCTGGCACGGCGGCGGCGCGAATCGCACCACGCAGCGTCGGGTCGGCATCGCCATGAACTACTGCGCCGGCTACATCCGCCAGCAAGAGAACCAGCAACTCGGCATTCCACCCGCGCTGGTGAAGACCTTTCCCCGCCGGCTCCAGGAGCTGATCGGTTATTCGGTCTACAACGGCCTGGTGGGCCACATCGACAAGATGCACCCCGCCAAAGTCGTCCTCGCCGAGAACGAAGGGGTCGACATGGTCTGGGACCTGCTCAAGGCCTGAACCAACCGGCGCCGTCCCCCGCTGGCGCGCTCAGGCCGCCGACGGAAGCACGGCCGGGGCCACCGGCCACACCAGGTCACGCGGATCGACCGGCACCATGCCCTGGGCCCTTCGCCACCCGTCGTAGCTCTGCGTCCACTCGCGGTGCCACGCCACTTGGTCTGCGTGCAGCTGCGCCAGGTCGCACTCCCACAAGGCCGCGTACCGCGCGGCCAGCGCGAAGATCACCTCAATCGACGCCACGGCGTCCGCCACCGCATCGTGGGCCCGCGCGAGCTCGATGCCATAGTGAGCGCACAGGTCCGTAAGGGTCCGGCGCCCCTCGCGTTCGGGATCGACGTGACGGTCGATCACGCCCGCGTCGAGCACCGGTCCGCGCCAACCCCGTTCGATCAAACTGGCACCGAACAACCCTGCCGAGAAACGATCCAGAATGGTCAGGTCGTAATCGAGCCGCATCCCGACGAGCGGCACCCCGCGCCGGCCGGCCGCCACCACCGCGTCGGTCACAAGCCCGATGGCCTGGTCCAGCGGCATGCCCTCGGCGCGAGCCCGTTCGGTCGAGATGCCGTGCACCGCCGTCGCCTCCACCGGGATCTCACATCCCGGGTCGATGAGGCCCGACCAGCTGCGCACCACGACGCCCTCGACCACCAACACCAACGCGTAGGAAACGGGCACGTCATTGAAGCGGTCGATACCGGTCGTCTCGAAGTCGAGCCCGAGCACCTCGCCGGCGGCCCACGCACCCATGAGACCGAGCTTGCCAGTGCGCTGTGACACAACCGGGGATCCCCGGCTCGACGCGAGCCACCGCGCCGGTGACAGGACAAGTACGGTCCTCGGCATGCAACGCCGGCCCGGACTCAGGCGCCACCGCGCTCGCGTCCCCACGACGCTGGCCGCCGCGTGCACCTTCGTCTGCACCCTGACGGCGGGCACCACCCTCCTGGCGTCACCTGCCTCGGGCTCGTCGCCGGCAACCAGCACCGCCGTGGCCGACCCGGCCGCCCTGGTCCACCCGCTCGACGGCACCGGCACCGGACCCGTCAGCCCGGGCACTGTCGGCGAGTTTCCCGGGGCCGACACCCCCTTCGGCATGATCCAGTGGAGTCCCGACACCGTCCCGGACGCGGTCCAGTCCGGTGGCGGCTACGACTTTGCGGACTCCCAGATCAACGGCTTCAGCCTCACCCACCTGAGCGGCACCGGCTGCCCGTCCTACCAAGACGTCCCGATTCTGCCCACGGTCGGCGCCATCGGCACCGCCAACGGCGCGGCGGCCGCCACGCCGGACACAACGACGGCAACCTTCTCGCACCAGCACGAGTCGGCGACACCCGGCCGCTACCAGGTCCAGCTCGACGGGCCCAACCCGATCGGCGTGAAGCTGGCCGTCACCACGCGCAGCGGGATCGCCAGCTTCGAGTTCCCGTCGAGCACGCAGGCCAACCTTCTGTTCAAGGTGGCCGACAGCGCCAACCCCGTGCTCGCGTCCGACGTACGCATCGTCGGCCACGACGAGATCGAGGGCCAGGACACGAGCGGCCAGTTCTGCCAGACGGGGACGAACTACACACTGCACTTCGTCGCCCAGTTCGATCGCCCCTTCACCGCCGCAGGAACATGGACGAGCGCCGGGCTCGCCACCGCCCAGAGCTCGTGCACGGGGACGTCGTGCGGCGCCTACGTGACCTTCGACACGACGTCGCAGCGCCAGGTCCTCATGAAGGTGGGCATCTCATTCGTGAGCACGTCGGACGCAGCGCGCAACCTCGAGGCCGAGGATCCCGGATGGTCGCTGGCCGACGTGGCCGCCGCAGCCCACGGGCAATGGAACGACATCCTCGGGCGCATCGCGGTGGGCGGTGGCACGCCGGCCGAGCAGCACACCTTCTACACGGCGCTGTACCACTCACTCCTCTTCCCCAACGTCGTGTCCGACGTCAACGGCGACTACGCCGGGAGCGACGGCAGGGTCCACAAGGACCACGGTCGGGAGGAATACGCCAACTTCTCCGAGTGGGACATCTACCGCAGCGAGATACAGCTCGAGTCCATTCTCGACCCCCACGCCGTCGGCGACATGGTCCAATCCCTCGTCGACGACGCCGTACAAGGCGGTTGGCTGCCCAAGTGGGCCATCGTCGGTGGTGACGCGTCGCAGATGGACGGCGACTCGGCCGACCCGATCATCGCCGACGCCTATGCGATGGGCGCCCGCAATTTCGACGTCACGACCGCGCTGCAGTTCATGGTCAAAGGGGCGACACGGACCGAGAGCAACCACGGCCTCGAAATCGAGCGGCAATACCTGAGCGAGTACCTGACCCAGCACTACGTCAACGCGGGCTCGCTCGACCTGACCTCCATCAACTATTCCATCGGCGGTTCGGCCACCTTGGAGTACGCGCTCGACGACTTCGCCATCGCGCAGATCGCGTCCGCGGAGCACGACACTTCCGAGGCAGCCACCATGGAGCAGCGCGCGGCCAACTGGGAGTACGTCTTCAACCCGGCCACCGGGTACATGGGGGCCCGGGGGAACGACGGGAGCTTCCCGCCGGGACAAGCCTTCGAGGCCTCACAGCTCGAGCCGGGCGGCCAGACCGGCTTCGAGGAGGGCAACGCCGTGCAGTACACGTGGTACGTCCCACAGGACCTGGCTGCGCTGGTGAACCTCATGGGCGGCGACGCCAGCGCGGTGGCGAAGCTCGACACTTTCTTCAGCCAGCTGAACGCGACCCGCGACGAGCCCTACGACTGGTCGGGCAACGAGCCGGGCGAGTGGTCTCCGTGGGTGTTCGACTACGTGGGGGCGCCCGAGCAGACCCAGCGCGTCGTCCGTGCGATCGCGGACACCGAGTACGCCGACGCGCCCGTCGACGAACCCGGCAACGACGACCTCGGCGCCATCTCCTCGTGGTACGTGTGGGCGGCCATCGGCCTCTTCCCCGTGACGCCCGGCGAGGCGAACCTCGCCCTGGCGAGCCCGCTCTTTCCCTCGGTGACCATCACCCTTTCGGACGGCCACCGCCTCGTCGAGGACGCCCCGGGAGCGGCGGCCTCCCGGCCCTACATCCGGGCCTTGCAGGTCTCGGGCATCACGCGGCCCTCACCCCAGGCCCCGACGTGCGCGGGGAAATCCTCGCAACCCGCGAGCGCCACCGGCTGGGACCTGCCGTGGCTGCCCGCCTCAGCCATCCGGACCGGCGGCACGCTGACCTTCACGCTCTCGGCCACGCCCAATGCCGCATGGGGTTCGGCGCCGACCGACAGTCCGCCCTCGTTCGGCACGGCTCAGCTGCCGGCCGTCGCCTATTCGCAACCGAGCGGGGCCACCAACGTCACTGTTGGGTCCACGGCGACCATCGAGCTCGGGGTCGCACCCGCCGTCTCGGCGTCGACCACGGTCCACTGGCAGCTGGCCCCGCCCCCGGCCGGGCTCACCGTCACGCCGTCTTCCGGCGCGCTGACTGTGGCCGCCTCGTGTGGCGGGCAGCCTTCGGTGAGCCAGCCGCTGGCGCTCACCGCATCTGCCCCTGGGTCCTACGCGCTCCACTTCGAGGTGCAGACGGCGCAGGGGGTGTCCCTGCCTCCGGTCGTGCTCGACGTCACCGCCGCGCCTTGACGGCCTCTCCTAGCCGGCGGAGGTCACCTTCGCGTTGCCGAGCGCTGTGATGGCCGACGTCGAGATCTGGAAGCCGTCGCCGTTGCCGAGCGTGCACTTCACGCCGGCCGTCGAGGACGCACACGTGAAAGGGCCGAGCGTGATCGATTGCCCGTACTGCAATGTGGGCGTGTCGACCCCCGCGTTGGACAGGCACTGGCCGCCGGTGCATTCCGTCAAACTGCCGTCTTTTTCGAGACTGGCGGATCTCGGCGGCGAGATCGTGAGGCACAACGTCGATGTCAACGAGCTCGGACCGAAGTTGTAGTCGATCTCGCAGCTGATGTTCTTGGAGGGCGAGAGGAATTCCGTCCCTGTCGGTGTCTGTGGCACCAACGTCGCGCTCGTCGCCGACGCAGTCGAGGTGGTGGTCGACTTTGCCGGAGGTGATGTGGAGGTGCTGGTGGACCCGGGAGCAGACGATGTCGCGCTGGCGGTCGACGAGGTCGTCGTCGTCGACGGCGACCCACTCGAGCACGACGCCAGGAGGGCGGCCGCCGTCAACAGGAGAGGCACAGCGCGTCGCACGGGCAACGGCCTGGGCATAGACGGAGCGTAGGTTCAGCGGGCTACCGAAACGTGGATTTCCTCTCGGTAGGATGTGTGCGCGTACCACGGCCAATGACCCGAGAGACGTTGGAGTGCCATGCCCGACACCGTCGACAGCCTGATTCTCGATCTTCTCGAGTGGATCGGACCGGCGACCAGGCCCTACGACGAGGTCATGGAAGCCTGGCGTACGTCGTGTCCGCGTCTGCCGGTGTGGGAGGAGGCGAACCAGCGCGGCCTCCTCGTGCGCTCCCGCGACGCGGACAATCGCAGCGTGGTGTCCGTGTCGACGGCCGGCGTCGGCCTCCTCGAGGCCAAACGGCAGCCGTCGGCCGTCTGACCGGCCTCGCCGAGGACCGGGCGAGGGGAATTCGCAGCGCATGGACACCCGAGAACTCGACATAAACGCCTCGAGCTCGCGAATCGTCGATCTCACCACCGAACTGGCGCAGTTCTGCGCCGGCCGCGGCGATGGCCTCGTGAACGCGTTCGTCCCCCATGCCACGGCCGGCCTGGCCCTCATGGAGACGGGGTCGGGTTCCGAATCCGATCTTCTTGCCGCCCTCGAGCGGATCCTGCCGCGAGACGACCGGTACCGTCATGCCCACGGTTCGGCCGGGCACGGTGCGGACCACCTCCTTCCCGTCCTCGTGAGCCCCTCCGTCACCCTTCCCGTGATCGAGGGCCGGGTGGCGTTGGGCACATGGCAGTCCCTGGTGCTGGTCGACCTCAACGTCGACAACCCGTGGCGACGCGTGCGCTTCAGTTTCGTCGCCGGCTGAGCGCGCGGACCGACGGGTGGTTGCGTGCCGTCGAGGAAGGGACTGCCCAACTCCGCGAGCCAGGTAACCTCGCTGCGCCCCTGGGGGTTTCAGTCGCCACCGTGAGGACGACCCGGGGCGGGGGTGGAGGGAGGGCACGTGGCAGATATGAGAGCGGTACAGGTCACCGAGCACGGCTCGCCCGGGGAGGTGCTCGCGGTGCGCACGATCGAGCGTCCCGAGCCCGGGCCGAACCAGGTCCGGGTGGCGGTGCACGCGGCTTCCCTGAACTTCAACGACATCGACCGTTGCCGGGGCAACCTGGTCTCGGTGCCCACACCGCCGCCCTTCACGCTGGGAATGGACGTGTGCGGCGTGGTCGACGCCGTCGGGCCCGGCGCCGAAGCCTGGCTGGGCGAGCGCGTCGTCGCCATCACCAAGAATGCGCTCGGGGGCATCGCCGAGTACGCCATCGCCGACACCATCTCGGTCTTCGACGCTCCCCCGGGCTTCGACGATGCCGAGGCGACGGCGTTCTTGCTCACGTTCCAGACGTCACATCTCGCGCTCTTCAAACGGGGACGGCTCCAGGCCGGCGAGACCCTGGTGGTTCATTCGGGGGCCAGCGGCCTGGGCACTGCGGGCATCCAGCTTGGCAAGGCGTCCGGTGCCCGCGTCATCGCCGTGGCTGGCGGCCCCGAGAAGGGGGCCCTGTGCACCTCGCTCGGTGCAGATCTCGTCGTCGATCACGCCGCGGAGGACTTCGTCGAGGCGGTCCTCGAGGCAACCGGTGACGCCGGAGCGGACGTCGTCTACGACTTGACGGGGGGCGATTTCGCCGAGCGCTCATGGCGGTGCACTGCCCACAACGGGCGCTATCTGGCCGTGGGTTTCGCCGACGACGACGCCAACGGCATGACCGGGCGTCCGCTGCGGATGGCATGCATCGGCAACATCGACATCGTGGCCGTGATGGTGGCCTGGGCCGACACGGTCGATCCCGGGATGCGGCGGTTCGGCTTTAACCCCTTCGGGCGCGACGTGGCCGACGCGATTCATGCCGACCTCTTGCGACTCGCGTCAGACGGGAAGATCCGGCCCGTGATCGGTCGGCGGGTGACCATGGAGGAAGCGGGCCGCGCCCTCGACGAGCACGAGGCTCGCCGCTCCCTCGGCCGCACCGTCGTCGAGGTCGACGCCGGCACGGCGACCGCCACCGACGAATGAGTGATCTGGAGTACACGTGGGGCGACGCCGAGTTGCGCAGCCGGCCGCTTCGTGCCTTCAACTGGGTGGGCGGCAAATTGCAGCGCGCCGGGATCGAGTTGCCCGCGCTCAACTCTTCGTCGGTCATCAAGGCTGCCGCCAAGTCGGCTGGCTCGGACGACTTCGGGAGCGACTCGTTCCGCGAACCCCTTGACGTATTCCTCCGCTCCTGTGAGGACGAGGCCGAGCTGACCGCCTTCGGTCGCGTCCTCGTGTCGAAGATGCTCTCGTCAGCGCTGTCGAACCGCATCGATCTGTACCGGTGGTCCCTCGAGCACCCAGAGGTGCGCCAGGAGTCGATCCAGAGCCCGTGGATCATCGTCGGGCTGCCGCGGACCGGTACCAGCCTCCTGTCCAACTTGCTGGGGCTCGATCCGGTCGCCCGGCCCCTGCTGCAGTGGGAAGCCGCCCGTCCCATCCCCCCGGCCTCGATCGAGGATGCGGCGGAGGACCCTCGGATCGCCCGCTCCGCCAAGGACCTCGAGGGGTTGATGAAGCTCAACCCGCCGCTCAAGGCCATGCATCCCTTCGGGGCCACCCTGGCCGAGGAATGCGTGTCGCTTTTCATGTACGACGTGCGCACCCTGGCGCTCGAGACACAGGCACACGTGCCCACCTACGCACGCTGGCTGGAGAAGACCGACATGGCCCCCGCCTACGCCCAGCACCGCCTGACCCTCCAGACCCTGCAGTCGCGCCAACCGACGGAGCGGTGGATCCTCAAGACTCCGAACCACCTGTGGCACCTCGACGCGATGCTGACGGCCTATCCCGACGCACGCGTCATTTGGACGCATCGCGACCCTGGCCCCGTTGTGACATCGTTGGCCAGCCTGGCCAACGCCAGCCAGCGTTTGCTGACGAGCCGGCGCGACCCGCGTCCAACCGCCGAGGAGTGGAAGCGCAAGTGTGCGTTCGCACTCCGCTCCGCGATGTCCTTCGACGTGCGGGCCGAGGAGGGCTGGTGCCAGCACCTCCACTACGACGCGCTGATGGCGGATCCCGTCGAGAGCGTCCGTCGGCTCTACCGGCACCACGGGGAGGAGGTGGGACCGCTGCACGCCCGTCGCATGCAGGCCTTCCTCGAGCAACGTCCGCAGGACGCCTTCGGGCGCCATCGCTACGATCCGGCTGACTTCGGCTGGACCTACGCCGCCCTGGCGGCCGACTTCGCGGACTACATCACCTGCTACGACATCGAGACCGCGGGCGCGGGATAGGGGTGGACGCGAAGACCCACCGCGGGCAGCGTCCCCCGGAGCTGGGCTCCCAGAAAGCCGACCGCTTCGGCGCCGCAGAGAACTCCGCACACTGGGTTGCTAGTGTCCTCGGCTAAACGAGAACCTGTTCTAGAGTGTCGCGGGCGAACCCTGGAACGACCGTAGGTTCCAGAGTCGTCCGGGGGGTTGACCATGATGAGGACCACTGGCATGCGAGCCGCAGGGTTGGCGCTGTTGCTCACTGCGTTGACCGCGACAGGGGTAGTAGTTGCGCCCTCGGTGAGCGGCGCATCATCTGGCATCTCGACAACCAAATTCGGCACGCTCCCCTCGCCCTGCGGCAAGGGACACGCCACCGGCGCCACCGATCAGGGCGTCACGAACTCGACGATCAACCTCGCGTACGGCGACGACCGTGGCTTCTCCGGCCTCCCCGGTCTCGACCAGGAGATGGGCGATGCGGTCAAGGACATGATCGCCTGGTGTGACGCGCAGGGTGGCATCAATGGTCGCAAGATCGTCGGGAACTACTACGATGCCGCGGTCACCAACGTCGGCTCCGCGATGACGCAGGCCTGCAAGCAGGACTTCATGCTGGTCGGCGAGGGTTTCGCACTCGACGGCCTGGCCGAGCAGACTCGCCTGGGCTGCAACCTGGCCTCCGTTCCTGGCTTCACCGTCGCTCCGGTGGTGGCGAACGCGTACGAGATGTACCAGGCGTCGCCGAACCCGGCCAACGCCAGCCCGGTGTCCAGCGCGTATCAAGCAGAAAAGCTCTTCGGATCGAAGACCAAGCACGTCGGCGTCTACGACTCCACCCTCTCCACCCAGGAGTCGTCCACCGCCAAGGCTGTCCAGGCCTACACCGAGGCGGGTTGGAAGTTCCTTCCGGGCTGCAGCGTGAACATCGACTACAACGGTGAGGCGAACTACACGCCGTTCATACAGAAGCTGCAGAGCTGTGGCGCGCAGATCATCTTCAACGACGCCACGCCGGGGCCAACGCTCTACGGCGCCTTCGAGGCGGAGAACCAGCTCGGTTACGACCCGATCTGGGTCATGGACTCCGGCGCCTACACGGCGGCGTTCGCGCAGTGGAACACCGACGGCCTGGCCAACAACGTCTACGTCCGCATCTCCTACGAACCTCTCGAGGCGGCCAAGGTCGTGCCGGCCGTCGCTCAGTACCTGGCCATCGTGAAGAAGTACGGGGGCCTGACCTCGCAGCTGGGCGAGCAGGCGACATCCTCCTTCCTGCTGTGGGCCACCGAGGCCAAGGCGTGCGGCTCGACGCTCACCCGCCAGTGCATGATCAACAAACTCTCGACGGTGACCACCTGGACGGGAGGCGGGCTCAACGCGTCGGGTAACCCGGCCAAGAACATCCCGCCGGACTGCGGCGTCCTCATGAAGCTCGACGGCACCAAGTGGGTGCAGGCCTACCCGAAGAAGCTCGGGACCTTCGACTGCTCATCGAAGTACGTCGTCCCGAACTCCGGGGCGTCCATCATCGGCACCCCCCTCAACGCCCAGGGTTACGCGACCGAGTACGTGACGCCTTCGGTCATCAAGCCTCAGGGATGAGCGCGCAACGCCTTGGCTCGCCCCTGACGTGACCTGAGCGAGAGGCGGGAGCCCCGGCCATGCACCTGTTCCTCGAATACACCATCCTCGGCCTGGTCACCGGCGCGGTCTATGGGATCGCGGCCTCGGGACTGGTCCTCACCTACACGACCTCGGGCATCTTCAACTTTGCCCAGGGCGCCATGGCCATGCTGGCGGCGTTCACCTACTGGCAATTCCGCTTCGGCTGGAACTGGCCGGCGCCGCTGGCGCTCTTCACCGTGCTCGCGGTGCTGGCACCCTTGTTGGGCATCGTCCTTTACGGCGGCATCATGCGCGGGCTGCGAAACACCGCCGACGTCACCAAGATCGTCGTGACCATCGGCATCATGCTGGGCCTGATCGCGCTGGCTCAGTGGATCTGGAACCCCGGAGTGCCCCGGACCGACGACCTGTTCTTCGGCAACGCGGCGAAGTTCAAGTTCCTCGGGGTGTACGTCACCGATCACGAGGCGATTGCCCTCGGCTGCGGCGTGCTCATCGCGGTGGGCATCCGCCTGCTCTTCAAGAGCACCCGCACCGGGGTGGCCATGCGGGCGGTCGTCGACAACCCGGCGCTCCTTCAGCTCAACGGCGGGCGGCCCGAACGGCTGGCTGCGTTCTCGTGGGCCCTCGGCGCCGTGTTGGCCGCGCTGGCAGGTATCCTGATCACCCCCATCGTGGGCGGCACCCTCGACGTCCACGTGCTGACCCTCCTCGTGCTGGACTCCATCGCCGCCGCCATGTTCGGGCGCCTCCGGAGCATCTGGGCCACCTTTGGCGGAGCCCTCTTCCTCGGCTTGTCGACGACGTATGTGCTGGGCTACTTCCCGGACACGTGGTCCTGGGCGTCGGACTTCCGGATCGCTCTGCCGATGATCGTGCTCTTCGTAGTCTTGCTGGTGTTGCCGCAAGACCGCTTGCGCGGCGCCACGCTGCTGCGCACGCGAGAGCGCTTCACCGTGCCGACCGTGCGGTCGGCCGCCACCTGGGGTCTGATCCTCGTGCTCATCGTGTTGGCGCTCGAGCAGATCATGGGCAGCGCCGACATGTCGACCCTCACCCTCGGCATCACGTACGCCATCATCGCTCTGTCACTCACCTTGCTCACCGGCTACGCCGGTGAGATCAACCTGGCCCCGGTTTCGTTCGGCGCCATCGCCACCATCATCGTGTTCCACCTGGGTCTCTCGGGCACGGGGGTAGATCAGAGGATCACGTTGTGGGGCCTCTTTCTCGCCGTCGTCGTGACCGCGGTGGTCGGTGGGCTCATCGCCCTGCCGGCCCTGCGTCTGCGCGGCCTCTACCTGGCCCTGGCCACCCTCGCCTTCGGGGTCTTCGTCTCCGACATGATCCTCAACGACATCGCGCCCCACATCCTGCCTATCTTCCACTTCCACTTCTCGATCTTCCCCAACGGCGCGCTCCAGATCCCGCCGCCCAAGCTGGGGCCCATCGACCTCAGCTCGACCAAGACGTTCCTCACCACCTCGGTCCTCATCTTCGTCCTCATCGGCATCGGTCTCATCGCGCTGCGTCGCAGCAGTTACGGGCGGCGTCTCACCGCCATGAAGGACAGCCCCGCCGCCGCTGCCACCCTCGGCCAGAACCTGGTGAAGTTGAAGCTGTCGGTGTTCATGCTCTCGGCGGCCATCGCCGCCGTCGGTGGCGTGCTGCTCTCCGCGGCCTCGGTGAGCGTCACGGCCAACACCTACATCATCTTCATCAGCCTGGCCCTCGTGATGCTGACGGTTGTCGGCGGCATCGGCAGCGTCGCCGGCGCCCTCATGGGCGGCGTCCTGGCCGGAACGGCGTTCAACGCTCTCACGAGTACGTTCACGAACCTGAGCACTGACCACGGCGGCGGCGGGCCCTGGACCTTCCTGGCCAACCTGTCCCTGGTGGCGCCGGCCCTCGTCGGCATCAGCCTGGGTCGGAACCCGAGCGGTGCCGTGCCGCAGATCGTGGCCAGCTACCGCCCGCTGTGGCGCGTGAAGAGCGTGCTGGCCCTCGGGGTGGCGGCGGAGGTGGTGGCGTATCTCCTCGTCCTGACCAAGGTCATGGGGAACTGGTGGTTCGTGCTGGCCACGGCGGTCATCGCCCTCGTCGTGCCGGGGATCGGCCGGCTCGTGAAACCCGATGCGTTCCGCGGCGACCCCGTCGTCTCGCCCCCGGCTCGGGACCTTCGCGTGGCGCCGGCGACGGTGCCGTTGGCGGTCGACGGCGCGGTGACGGTAGAGAATGTGGCTGATGTCCGCCCTTGAGGTCGAAGGTGTGTGTATGGCCTTTGGGGGGGCCCAGGTACTGAGCGACGTGTCCATCTCGGTGGCCCCTGGCCGGGTCACCGGTCTCATCGGTCCGAACGGGGCCGGCAAGACCACTCTGTTCAACGTGGTCAGTGGGCTGTTGGAACCGAAGTCCGGACGCGTGAGGATCGACGGCCACGACGTCACCAGGGCCGGGCCGGCCGCTCGGGCCCGCCGCGGCCTGTCCCGTACGTACCAGCGCCTCGAGCTCTTCACCTCGCTCACGGTGAGGGACAACATCCAGGTCGCCGGCGAGATCCGTAACACCTGGGGGCGCCGGGGCCGGATCGACGTGGCGGCCGAGACCGAGCGGATCATCGACCTCGTGGGTCTGGGCGACGTGGCCGAGCGCGATGTGAGCGAGCTTCCCACGGCGCGAGCCCGGGTGGTGGAGGTGGGGCGCGCCCTCATGACCCAGCCCAAGGTGCTGCTGCTCGACGAGCCTGCTTCGGGCCAGACCGAGGAGGAGACGCTGGACTTCGGGCGGCTCCTCCGCCAGCTCGTCGACGAGCGGGGCCTGGCCATCTGCCTCGTCGAGCACGACGTCGGCCTCGTGATGGACACGTGCGAGCTCATCCATGTCCTCGACTACGGGGAGATCATCGCCAGTGGCCCCCCCGAGCAGGTCAAGAACGACCAGGCCGTGGTGAACGCCTACCTGGGTGCCCCGTGAGCGCGGCGGTGCCATCGCCGATCTTCGAGCTGCGCGACATCCGTGCCGGCTACGGGCCGATCGAAGTGGTGCATGGCATCAGCCTCGCGGTCCCCGCCGGATCGGTGGTGGCCCTCCTCGGGCCCAACGGCGGCGGCAAGACCACGCTGCTGAACGTCTGCGCGGGCACGCTCGCGCCCAGTGCCGGGGAGATCCGCTTCGACGGCGAGACAGTCACCCACCTCTCGGCCGACGGAAGAGCGCGGCGCGGCCTCTGCACAGTTCCCGAAGGACGCGGCATCTTCCCCAACCTGAGCGTGCGCGAAAACCTCCTGATGGCCACGCAGGTCGGAGTGCCGATGGGCCGTATCGAGGACGTGACCTTCGCCCAATTCCCCCAGCTCAGCATCCGGCGCAAGCAGCTGGCCGGCACCCTGTCGGGTGGGGAGCAGCAGATGCTCTCGCTGGCTCGGGCGTTCGCGACCGACCCGAAGCTCGTTCTGCTCGACGAGCTGTCACTGGGCCTGGCTCCGATCGTCGTCGCCGAGCTCTACGAGAAGGTGCGCGAACTCGCGTCTGGGGGACTCTCGATTCTGTTGGTCGAGCAGTTCGCCCGGACCGCCTTGCCCATCGCCGATGCGGCGGCGGTCATCCTCCAAGGCGTCATCGCCCATCAAGGCTCTCCGGCTGAGATGGAGGACGCGCTGTCGGCCAGCTACCTCGGCGGTTGAATCGGCCGTTCCTCGTGGCTCAGCCTGTGGGCAAGAGCTCGCGAACTTTGCTCAACAAGCCAGTTGAAGTGAAGGGCTTTTCGACAACACTGATCCCCGCTTCGAGCACTCTGCGGGTGAAGCTCCCGAGCCGCAGGGACGCCGCCGCCCTTCGGCATATTCACGTCGACCAGGGCTACGTCGGGGCGAGTGCGCGCGCCGAGCTCCACAGCCTCCTCGGCATCCGCCGCCATCCCGACCAGCTCGATAGAGGCTCTCTTGGACAACAGTCGGGCCATCATGCGGCGGATGCTCGCGTCATCGTCGGCCACCAAGACTCGGACGGGAGCGACCTCCGGGCCTTCGCTCACGAGCGCCCGACCCCACCATTCACAGGGACCACCTGGGACGTCTCGGCAGGTGTCAGGGTCCCCTCGAGGTTCTAGAACTTCGAATTCACCACCTTGTCGCGGGCAGGCGTCCAGCCCTGGTCCTGCCGCCCTCCTGGACCGGGATGCCCTGGCCAGGCAACCTGTGGCCCCAGGCTTCTTCGGCCGACGCCGATTCCTGTAGCGCCCGGGTGCCGCGGGCTGGCAGACTGCAAAGAGGCACGCGCCAGCCCTTCGACAGGGTCAGGACGGAACGTGTTCCCCCGAGGGGGCGAGACGGCCCCGGCCCGCGTAATCGGGTCGGGGCCGCGTCGTCTCTGTCGGCAGCACCCGTCTTCCGATTGAGCGAATGTTGTGTTTCTGTCTTGTGGTGACACAACCGCCGACCTGCCGCTCCGTCGGGTTCGACCACACTCCCCGAGGCTCGCGACGCATTCGCCACGGTCTCCCGGTATAAATGGGTGTACCACCTGCGTCAGTCACGAGACACGGGTGCAGCGGCCCCTCCTCCACCCAATGAGGGGCCGCTTCGCGTAGCGCCTACTTCGCTTCCTCGATTCGTGCCCTGATGGCCGCTCGCTCTGGCGGCCCGCAACTGGTCTCACCGCTCGCGTCGAATGAACATCGCGTTTCGCCTCTTGCGGGTCGACGACCTGGCTGACACCGTTGGCAAACCTGAGCGGGCGTAGCCCCCGCGAGGAAGGCGGTAGCGAATCGACCCCTGCGCAATCCTCCTCGCGGGGGTCGCTTCGCGTCCACTCGGCGCAGGCCACGCCGTCGAGTGGCAATCAGATCGACGTTTCTTCTATCCCGTCGTCGCTCCGCACACACCGGGTCAAGAGCGGCTCGGCTCTGTGCATCCGCGCGTCGTCATGTCCGAGAGGTCGTCGGCGTCAAAGTTGGCTTCCCCTCAACCTTGTTGACCGCCTCAGTGACGTAGTCCACGACCGTGGTGGGATCGGGCCGTCCGAGGCTCTCATAACCCATGAACCCGAAGATCCCCTGTGGAACCTCGAACACGACGATGTCCGCTCCCACGGTGACGCCTTCAGCGGTGAAGGTCATGCGGTACGCGTTCGAGCTGGTGCCCACTTTGGGGAAGGACATGGCGCCGACGGTTCCGTGAATGGTCAATCCGCGCGACGTGATGGAGAGGTGCTTGCAGGCAGAGAAGATCCGGTTGATCTCTTGATAGGCGCTTTTGATATCCGGCCCCGCGGCCAGGGTCTCCGTGACGAGCGTCGGGGTGCCGTGGTCAGCAAACGCCACGTTGGCCTTCGTGTCGCCTCGCGGGCTCAACTTCTTGGCCCGTGTGACGCATCCGCCCCAGGTGCTCCCGCCGCCGCGGCTCGGTGTGTGCGCAGACCAGCCCGTCGGGAAGTCGGAGAGCGACAGGGCCTTGGCCTTGAGCTGTCCGTTCGAGATTGCGCCGGCACCTCCAGCGCAAAGCATCAGTACTACCGCAGAGACGAAGACGCCCATGGCCACAAGACGGATGCTTCGCATGGTGAGGGAGGGTACTTCTGGGCACGACAATCCGCTCCTCCGACTCGGGGAAATCGTGAGGAAAAACGGCGTCGATCCGGATACGTAGGGCTGGGTTGCCCCGGATTCGGTGACTCAGGCGTCGACGTGACTTTCCTGAGCACCGGAGTGATCCTTCGACAATGATGGACGCCACAATCGGGAGAACGGAGGCGACATGAGGCTGCGAGGGATGCAGGTCCGGAGGGCCTTCACCGGCAACTATGTGTTGTCGAAGGCAATCTCAGCACTGTCGAGAAAACCACGCTGTTCCACGAGGCCGTGCCTGGCTGCTGACTTTCGGGCATCCCCCGCAGATTAAGGCGGTGCTGCCCCAACCCGGCGACCGCTCCCCCGGCTTCTTTGCAGAGCCAGCCCGGTGCTGGGCATTCATCTACGACCGCAACTTGCAGAGCACGCACTGCCGCGAAACGCCGTCTTGAACGGGCCGGTGCTTCGCTCCTCATGGTGACCGGTGGTGGCGTGTGTGGGCCTGCCGGGGACACCTGGACGGGCTGACAGGATTACGGGAGTTTGGCCGGGGGCATCAACTGGACGAGGAGCAGGAGGGAATCCATGGCGGACAATGAAGACCGCAAGGACGGCCGCCGCACTGGAGAGATCGACTTCAGTGACCCACGGGAGGTAGTGGCGTGGCTCGGGCAAGTCGATGCCCACCTGGACGACTCCGACAGGCAGGCGCTCGCCGAGGAGATCAGTCGTCAGTTTCGCCACGCACCGGCGGTCTCACAGACTTCTGGACCCCAGGGCGAGCTCGAGAGGACGCAGGAAAGGCTGAGCTGGGTGCTCGAACAAATCGAGACCCAAGAGTCAGCCGACGTCCGTTTGCAGCTTGGTCAGCTACGAGAGCAGATCATCGAGGACATCGAGGGTTTGAAGCAGAGGATCATCGAGGTGCAGCTCGATGATCCCGACCCTTGAGTTCGTCCGGAGCGACAGCATCCGAGGCGGTGGCCGACTGCCCGAACCACATCGGGGGCTGCGGGAGTTCGGACGGCGGCGGTAGCGTCTCCTTCATGGCCAAAAAACCCATCAGCGAAAAGGACCTAGACCGCGCCACCGAACTGGTCAACATCATGAGGGCAGCGGAAGACGGCGGGGACCTGACCGACTTCAATAGGGCGCTCGCCGAGCTGCGTTCACTCCTCCCCCCGGCCGGAGATGCATGAGCGCGGATCTCCTCTGGAAAACAGTTCGCCATAAGTATTGATCGCAGTTCACGTCTCCTCCTGATCCAGAGTGGAGGGCGAGGCGGGACGACGGCTCCTGCGTATGCACCGAGTTCCCGGGGGCTGCTCTGCGTCCTGCCCCAGAACACATCGGGGCTACCCGACCTGAGCCGCTGAACGCCGCCTGGCCGACTCAGTTCGCCCGACTGTTGGGGCCTCGAAGTAGAGCCACCGCCACAGCGGTTCCTATCGCAAAAGCGTTGAACTCGCTCCTGTCCTCGGAGCAGCCGACCCACTGGTCACCTGTGTAGAGGAACCATTTCCCGGAGTCGGTCCGGACAGACCAGTTGCCTTCTGCAGCGAACGCCTGGAGACAGGCAAGGGCGTCTTTCACAGTGTTTAGCGGCCTCCCAGGTGCCCCAGTACCGGGGGGCAGCCCGTCCTGGAAACCCGATATCTGCGACATAACCCAGTTACGTACCTCCACGCTGGCACACTACGACGTGTCCAGGACGATCGGCTCAGAGCCGCCCGCAAGGGTGTCCGATAACGCCGGGTGTGGGATGGCCCGTAGGTCCTTCTCAGTGATCGCTAGGCTCCCAACATGCCGGACGACCGAGGGCGGTTGGTCCTCAACGGACCCCTCGGGAGAGCGTTGCTGGCTGAGATTGTCGGATTCGACTGGTTCGCTGTCCATGACGGAATCACTCTGCCTGGCAAGGTTGATCAGGCACTATCGAGCTTGGACAGATTGCTGCGTTGCGACGACGAGCCGGCACTTTTGTCTGCCCTGCAAAGGAATCCGCTCGGTTTCGGGTTCAGCAACGACCATGCGGAGTGGGATCAGCGACTAGCCGATGCTGCCCAAGTCTTGTCTCCCATTGCCGAGGCACTGGTCGCGTGTCCAGCAACCGAACACTGGTGGGAACCGCTCGCGCTCGAAGACCAGAGGTGGCACGACTGGGGACTCGTCCCGCGCGAGATGCCACGAGGCCCCGCCATCGAGAACGCGGTACATCGAGCCTCGGAAGAGGAGTCGGCAAGGCAGCTCGACTCTGACGCAGTCGCCTTCTACGAGGCTGCGCTGAGGGACAAACAGGCCCGCTACAGCGGTACGTGGTGGTCGAGGCCAGGCGGCGAGAACGTCGTCGTGACAAGCCGCTCTGGTCCCGGTGAGCTCCCGTGCTTTGAACTTGCCACCGAAGAGGACGCAGATGGTACAGAGACGTTTGAGATTTGGGATCTTCAGATTCGACAAGATCCGCGAGTTCACGAAATAACGTCGCCAAAAGACTGGGGCTATCTGGTTGATATGGCTCCCCTCGATGTCACGATCACGCGCGACGCCGACTGGTCACGTTGGACGGGACTACATGGCCCTTGGCTCTTGCCGGATTGGCGAATCGTCGCGGAAGCCTTCGATGCCGTCCATGTGACGATTGGTGGCTATCTGGCCACGCGAGGAGTTGCCACCGAGATCGAACGGGGATTCACATTTCTTGCAGGATGGAGCGCTGAGTCAACGCTCTGGCTGCGAGATATGTTCACCGATGCAAGCCGCGCCGGGACCTGGACTGGTCAACCTGCGGGTGACGGGCTGCCCGAACCCTTCCGCCTCTCTTAACCACGAAGGCGGACCGCCTTTCGTGGTCACTGTTCGGACTGTCCCCGTACGCTGCCGGATCGGCGTGCAGCCTCTGTGGGAGGAAGGCAGCCGGTGACTCACCCGAATCACATAACTTGGAGGCGATGGCCGCCCACAAGCTGGTTGGTTACATGTGCCGGGTGTCTAAACACCCAAAATGCGGGCACGTCGGTGGGTTCGGGGCGGTACCTGTTGGGCAAGTCCTCAACGTCGGTGAGGGCGAATGGGTTTCTGCCATCTTCTTCCTTTGTAGGTGCGCTTGCCACAGTGGTTGTCCCGTATCTGAGGACGGAGCGATCACCGAGGGTAAGTGGAAATCCGAATGCACCTGCCCGGGGAAGGAAGACACTCAGGCGATCCTTTCTCGGAGGTCGGGGTAGCCCCGTCTGCCGGACCTGAGCGCACCCTTCGGCACCATGGGGGCAGGCGAGCGACGCATAAGCACCGATCGGAATCCATACTCCGGTCACGAAGAACGAGTGGCGACTAGCTCATTTCGATTGGTGCGAGCGGTGACGCAGCTGTCAGACACGCAGTGAGGCCACAATCCGGGCAAGCAGCACACCGCCGACCGCTGCAAGCAGCAAAGCCACGCCGAGCGGCATATGCACATACACGGTGAAGAAGGACACCTTCACTGATTGACCGTTCTGAATGATGAACGCCAGCAAGAACGCCAGCACCACAACGCCGATGATGACGCCCACCCAGGCTGCTGAGATTCGAGTGCGTCTCGTCGGACTTTCCGGGGAGATTGGGTTCGGATTGGGCGCCCACCGGCCACGGCGGTCTGCGGAGTGGGACGATCCGACGCTTGAGATTCATCACTCATCACCGCCCTCTTTTGGACCCAGCGATCTCATTGAGATCGGAGCCGCCGGGCTCGCAGCCATGGCTGATGAGATCAAGCCGCGTCGGAGTGATTGCGGTTCTCTTTTTATCGACGGCTGCCGCCTCGGATTCCTCGCTGCCGGGTCGGTCGCAAAGCCCGTCCGTGAGTCACGGAATTAGTCCCGATGTGCAGTGTCCTTGGTCCTGTCGATCACTTCTCCGGCTTTGTGCTCCACCTTCTCGATTGCCTCTTCGACTTTGTCCTTTGCGTGGCCAACCTTCTCTTTGGCCTCACCAGCTTGACGATCGGCCTTGCCTTCGGCTTGAAGGTCCTTGTCGCCTGTCAGGCTTCCAACTGCCTCTTTGGCCTGGCCCTTAACCTGCTCGGTCTTTCCTGCCATGGTGGATCACCTTTCTTGGTCATCAGATGTCGCCTCGCCGAAACTCGGCTGGCAACCACACCGTCCACCTTATGGAGTAAGCGCAATGGCCCGACCAGAGGAATTGGGGCTCTTCGCGTTGAACTGGGGAACGTGACGTAGCGAGGTATCCGCCAACGGGGCCAGGGGTCCCGACATCGTTGAGGTTGCTTGACGACCCAACGAGGAGGACCCCTGACGATGAACGACGCTACCGGCCTGGCAGAAGCACTGTTGGGACTTGACGGCTTTCGTGTGCTGGACGTGGACGAGACTCCCGACGAAGTGATCGTGACGGTGGAGACCACGACCGACGTCGTCGGATGTGCGAGCTGCGGCGTCCGGGCCAGGGCCAAGGATCGGGTGCGAGTAGAGATCCGGGACCTGCCGTGCTTTGGGAGACCGGCCCGCCTTGTGTGGATGAAGCGCCGGTGGCGTTGTGCCGATCCCGACTGCGACGCCAAGACGTGGACCGAGGGCTCTGAGTTCGTTCCTCCACGCGCAGTGCTCACCGAGCGGGCGGGACGAGAAGCCACCCGCCAGGTCGGCGAGCTCGCCCTGCCCGTCGCAGTAGTCGCCCGTGAGCTTGGTGTGTGCTGGTGGACGGTGATGGACGCCGTGCTTCTCCACGGCACACCGCTGGTCGAAGATCCTCGACGCGTGAAGAAAGTCCGCGCGCTCGGCATCGACGAGACCTCCTTCCTCTCGGCCACCAGGGCACACCGGACCATCTACGTGACGGGCCTCGTCGACCTCGATCGCAAGAGAATGATCGACTTGGTGGAAGGCAACGCTGCCATTGACCTGCGCAGATGGTGCGCGAACCAAGAGCCGGCCTGGTTGCGTTCGGTCCGTGTCGTCGCCACTGACCTGGCCGAGAGCTATCGCTCGGGCACCTCCCCGCACCTCGACCACGCCACCAGGGTGGCTGATCCCTTTCATGTCGTCCGCGTCGCCAACCGCTGCGTCGACAAGGTGCGCCGACGCGTGCAGAACGAGACGCTCGGAACCGGGGAAGGAAGGCCGATCCGCTCTATCGGATCCGAAAGCTCTTGCTCTCAGGCTATGAGCGTCTCGACGAGCGGGGCCATGACCGCGTGCTGCTCGGACTGCGCCACGGTGATCCCCATGACGAGCTCTTGGGAGCATGGTTGGCCAAGGAGTCGGTGCGCGACATCTACTTGACCGATGACGTCACCGAGGCCCGGGTGCTCCTTGACAAGGCGATCGTCGGTTGCAAGATCGACGAGGTCGAAGAGATCCGCTCGCTCGGTGACACGCTCGAACGCTGGCGCACTGAGATCTTGAACCATCACCGCACCGGAGCGTCCAACGGTCCGACCGAAGGGCTGAACCTATGCGTGAAGAAGGTCAAGCGCGCCGGTCGGGGCTTCACGCGCTTCGAGCACTACAGACTGCGGGTACTCCTCCACGCTGGTGGTGTCACATGGCCCAAGCGACCGTCACCACCTCGCATCAGGACTCGCTCTCCCCGCTCCAACGCGTAGAGCCGGAATTGGTCCTTGCCGCTCGCCTTGTGTGGCTGATATTGACATGGGGCCGAGAAGCGTCTGCTCGGCCCGACAGCCATATGACATTCGGCGGATACTGCAGGTGAGGGGTACTTTAGGACCTTATGTCCGTAGCGCCGCTGGACTGGCGACGCAGAATGCCTTGTGCAATAGGCATGCAAAAGTGAATCGACGGGGGGCACCATGGCGACCTTCGATCTGACAGATGAGGAGCGCGACATCGCTCTTCAAGCGCCGTGGAACTTCAAGCTCGCCCATGGACAACTGTCCGCGGGCGCCTCGGAGCAATCCGAAGAGGCACTGGGTGTAGTCGTTCAATACTTGGAAGTGATCGACGGTGTCGCAGCCAAGCTGGGTGGCAAGCCAAACGTCCCGTTTTTCGGGATCTACTCCAACTGAAGTCTCCGTCACGATAAGACTGATGCCACGTCGCTACTCGATCGGCTGACCACCCTTGGTGACACTCGCAACAGGGTTGCCCCAGTACATCGTCGTCGGGGTGACACCCTGCGGCACGAGTGGGGCACCCCTTTTGAGGGGACACCGGGCAATGCAAGGACGATTCAAACTTCGACGAGCGGCTTGTCGAACAACCGGAACTCCTCCTCGTCGGGAGCCTGAAAGATCGTTGCCCACTCCTCAAAGTGAGCCCGTGTTATTGGCGAGGCCGTCCACTGGCCCGACGCAGTGCGACGATCAGATCGCTCCATCAACTCATCCAAGGGCACGTCGAGATAACGCAGTTCGACTCCCACCCCCAATGCTCGTGCCCTGAGTCGTTTCTCATCTCGTTCAACTCGAGCCCAGTGGCCCCACTCCAGAATCACGCTCTGACCTTGGGCAAGCAGCTCTTGGGTGAGAGCCCACAACTGACGTTCGATACGGACTCGAAACTCGTCGTCCCACACGTCTTCGCCTAGTTGAGTGACCCACCCGTCCTTATCCAACCGGATGGCATGCATCCTGGGAGCGAGCTGACGAGCGAGTGTCGACTTTCCCGAGGCTGGGAGCCCGCAGATCAGCACGAGTCGAGTCCGGGGATCAGCGTCACGATTGTCAATCCCATCGGAGGTCACGCAGAAACGCTACGGGACTCTGAGATCTCTGCCCATACGCCGGGAGGGAGGCAGGGGCCTATGTTCTGTGCCTACAGCTTGCGCGGCTCCGGGATTGGATCATCCGTATCCATCGTGAACTGAAATGCCCAGTCATCAATGTCGGAGTCCTCGTAGTCGGTCGATTCGATCAAGGTTTCGGCTCCGTAGCCTTCTAGCGTTCTGAGGGTGTAGCCCTCAGGCTGGGTCTCCTCTCGCATGATTGCAGGACGCCACTCCATGCTGACGATGGTCCCTGTCATGGGCTGCGTGGCGATGCCGACCCCGCCAGGGTGGCGTTCCTCGTATATCTGCCCTTGGTAGTTATGGATGTGCATCGTCACGGTGTCGCCCACCCTGACGACGTTGCCCACAACACCAGTGGTCACCGCAGTTGAGAATGACATTCACCAACGCCATAACCGAGCCTAACTTCGGCCATCCGAGCACCGCCCCTATCGCGGGGAGGGTGCGGCAGTTCGGGGATGCTGCCCCTCACTGACCAGATCGGCGAAGGCGGCGCCATTGGACCATCAACTTGAAGTATTGGAAGATACAGAACAACGCGGCACACAACGCCAGGACACTGATCGTCAACAGGGACTGCATTGGGGGGTCGGAGAACTTGTCGCTTCACACAGTACGAACATGGCTGCGGCCGGCTGTTGCTGCGCCGTACGTGCTCGCGGCGAGGACCACTTCGATCCCGCCACACAAGCTGTTCCGGTCCCTGACTCCGGCAGAATGGTATTGGCTCAACGTTGATGGCGAGAAGGTCTTTTCGTCCCTACACGGCTACCTGCCAGCGTTGCCACCAGACGAGCTGCAGGTCCGCTTCACCGGGGCTCATGGTGAGCAGACCCTTCGCGAAGCCTTCAGCTTCTATCGGACTGTGACTCGAGCGGCGTCTTCCACACGGCCAAAGGTTGCTCTGGATTTCGGCTGCGGCTGGGGTCGAATCACCCGATTCTTCATTAGGGACTTCGGCAAGGACAGTCTGTTCGGAGTAGATCCACTCCATGAAGTCATCGATGTCTGTCGAACGACCAATCCTTGGGCCACTTTCGAGCAGATCAATCTTCACCCGCCGATTTCGCTTCCGGACCGTTCTGTGAATCTCATCTTCGCTTTCTCCGTGTTCTCGCATCTCACAGAAGCCGTGCACCTTGAATGGATCGAGGAGTTCGCCCGACTACTCACACCCGGAGGCATGCTCGTCGTGACAACTCGTGAGCGAGACTTCATTCTTCAATGCGCCAGGATTCGGGCGGACGAGCCCGATCCCGCCGAGCTCAACTCACTCGCAAACATTGCGGCCAGTGGCGCACGTCGGGCCTTCATGGGCACGGAGCGATACCTTCAGATCTACGACGCCGGTGAATACTGCTGCGACCCGACCGGAGGTGGCGACAACCTTCCACCAGATGCTTTCGGCGAGACATGCATTCCGTTTGCTTATGCGAAGCGTGAGTGGCAGCCGTATTTCAATGTCACTGAGTTCAAGGAGGCGGTAGCGGAAATTAGGCAAAATGTAATCGTGGCAAAGCGAGCGTAGGCTGCCTTCAAAACCGACTCATGTTCGAATCATTCAACATTAAAGAGAGCGTCCACGATTGAAGTGACCCGGTTTTGGGGTGGAGTCCCAGAACAAGGGCTCCCGGGTGGGGTTTCTCGCTTTGTCGCGAGACAGCACCGACTTTCGGCCTTGGTTCGTTGGGCTTGGAGCATTTTCTTCTGCGCCGGCATCGCTGTGCTGATCTGGGATGCGCTCTGAGTATCTCCGTTCGCTGCCGGGACGGGGATGCCTTCCATCGAGCCACGACCTCCTCAATGAACGCTGTTCCACTCACAGTTGCAGCTTGCTCATTCGGAACCTCTCACGAGTGCTTTAGTAAAGTCGAAGGTGTGACAGAGAGGAAGGGATCCTTCGTAGCTCCAACGATCGCCTGGGCAGAAGTGACCATCGACTATTTCGATACAGAGCGGGCGGCGGCATTTTGGAGCACCCTCCTTGGCGTCCCCGCCCACAAGCAGCGGATCGACGGTTGGTATCAGTTGGCGCCCACTACCAGTGGCCCGGTTCTTAACCTGGGCTTGATCCGGTTCGACGGACAGGTTGCTTGTGTTGATTATGCCGCCTGACGGTCGGCGTTGAGGTGGACAGCCTCGTATTGCGCGGGGCTGAGATAGCCGAGCGTGGAGTGCAGCCGGCGCGTGTTGTACCAACCTTCGATGTACTCGAAGACGGCGCGTCGTAATCCGGTTCGCGTCGGCCATGCTCTGGTCTCGATGAGTTCGCGCTTGATGGTCGCAAAGAACGACTCGGCGACCGCGTTGTCCCAGCACTCGCCCTTGCGGCCGACCGAGAGCACGACGCCGTTGGCCCGGGCCAGCTCGGCGAAGTCGCCACTCGTGTATTGACAGCCTCTGTCCGAGTGGAAGATGACGCCTTCCTCAGGCGCGCGGTGTTCGAACGCCATGGTGAGAGCGTCTTCGACGAGCTCGGTGCGCATGTGGTCGGCCAACGCCCAGCCAACGACGCGACGGCTGGCCAGGTCGATGACTGTCGCAAGGTAGGCCCAGCCCTCCCACGTCGAGATGTAGGTGATGTCGCCGACGTAGCGGCGATCTATCTCTGTGCTCGGTCCGAAGTGCCGTTGAATCAGGTCGAGGGCCGCCTCGGCGTCGGGGTTGGCCACGGTGGTCTTGCGCCAGCGCTTCTTGCAGCGGCCCTCGAGGCCGGCTTGACGCATGAGTCTCGTCACCTTGCGTTTCCCGCAGGCGATGTGGCGATGGAGCAGCTCCTTGTGGACGCGCGGGGCGCCGTAGGTGCGCTTGGACTCGGCGTGGATCTCTTTGATCTTCTCGGTCAACTCGGCGTCGGTGAGCTCTCGGGCCGAGGGGACGTCCTTTTTGCGCTCGTAGTAGGCGGACTTGGAGACCTCGAACATGTCACAGCAGTGCTTGACGCTGTGACCTGCAACTTCCTCCGCCTCGATGAAGGGGTCCATCTTCACCGGGTCTCCTGAGCGAAGAAAGCCGTTGCTCGCTTGAGTAGGTCGACATCGGCCTGGAGCCGGCGGTTCTCCCGGCGCAGCCGACTGAGTTCTTCGCGCTCCTCGGTGGTCAGGCCCGGACGCTCGCCGGCGTCGATCTCGGCTTGTTTCACCCAGGTGCGCACGTTCGACTCGGTCAGATCGAAGTCCTGGGCCACCTGGCCGATGCTGCGATCGCCGCGCCGGCACAGCTCGACGATCTCAGCCTTGAACTCCGGCGTGAACGAGCGACGTGGACGCTGCTTCCTCTTCTCCACGGTCTCCATTTTTGACATCCTTTCTGGGGCTCTGCCCCTGATGGTGGATGTCCGTCAAACCGGAGGAAGCCCAACCTGCAACCAGTGCAAGAGGCGAAAACCGGGAAGAGTCGGGCTCACTTGGACTTTTGGGTCGATGACCTCGCGACCTCGGCCACGTCCGAGCGCGTGGTGTAACGACCACCACCACATCGATCTTCGCTCGTTGTTCTAACTGACGTCGGCGAGTTCTGCCAGGTTCACCTCCTCGCTGGTGCTGATGAGCACCTGGAGCCGGGCCTTGGCGAGGGATTCGATGCCCATGTAGCGCCGGGCGACGGCCCACTCGTCGTGCTGTTCGGCGAGCACGGCACCGACCAGGCGGATGACCGCAGCACGGTTGGGGAAGATGCCGACGACATCGGTGCGCCGCCGGATCTCTTTGTTTAGGCGCTCTTGAGGGTTGTTCGACCAGATCTGGCGCCAGTGCTCCTTGGGGAAGCCACTGAAGCCCAAGATGTCGGCCTCGGCCCCGATGAGCATGTCGGCCGCGTCGGCGAATCTCTCCGCGAGCTGCTCGACGACGCGGGCGTGCTGGAGGTGGACCTGTTCGGTGTCGGGTTGGTCGAAGATCGAGCGGATGAGAGTGGCCACCATCGACTGCGCGGCCTTGGGCACCTTCGTGAGCACGTTGCGCACGAAGTGGACCCGACAGCGTTGCCAGGCAGCCCCGGGGAGCACCGAGGCGATGGCGTCGATCAGGCCGCCGTGGGCGTCAGAGACGACCAGCTGCACGCCGCTGAGTCCCCTCGCCACCAGGCCGCGCAGGAACGCCGTCCAGCCCGCCCCGTCCTCGGTGGTGATCAGGTCGAGGCCCAAGATCTCCCGGTGTCCCTCGGCGTTGACACCCGTGGCGATCACGACGGCGACGTTGACGATGCGCCCACCTTCGCGGACCTTCTGGGTGAGTGCGTCGACCCAGATGTAGGTGTAGGGCCCGGCGTCGAGGGGGCGGTTGCGAAAGGCCGCCACCGCGTCGTCGAGGGACTTGGCCAACTCAGAGACCTGGGATTTTGAGATGCCATCGATCCCCATCGAGCGGACCACGTCGTCGACCCGGCGCGTGGAGACCCCTTCGACGTAGCACTGGGCGACCACGGCGACGAGGGCCCGCTCGGCCCGACGTCTCGGCTCGATGAGCCAGTCAGGGAAGTAGCTGCCGGCGCGCAGCTTGGGGATGGCCAGATCGATGGTGCCGGCTCTGGTGTCCCAGCGCCTCGAGCGATAGCCGTTGCGCGAGTTCACCCGCTCGGGGCTCACCTCGCCGTACTCGGCATTGCACAGGCCCGACGCCTCGGCCGACATCAGCGCCTCGGCGAAGGTCTGAAGCATCGTCCGGACCAGGTCAGGGTCGGCCTCGAGCAGGTACTTGCGCAGCAGCTCTGCCGCGCCCATCGTGTTAGTGACTTCCACCGCATCTTCTCCTTCGCGTTCTTTCGACGGAACTTGAAGATTGATGCGGTGGTCGTCGCGTCCGGGGGATGGTCAGCTCGTCAAGAGCTCACCGGCGCCAAATCGGTACACCACGCCTGTGGACGTGAACGCGACCTCAATTGCATTCGTGGAGCAGCTCGGTGGGACAGCCTTGGATCAACACAGCTTTGAAGAATGGTCAATTGCTGTGATGGCAGACCCGGAGGGAATCGAGTTCTGCCTTGTCGGACGGAACTAGACACGCTTCCGACGGCATCGTGCGGCGGCAGCCCGATCCATAAACCGTCTGTCACTGGGGCTTTCCTAGCCCACTTCAGCTGCCAGACTGCCCCAGTGCATCGCCGGGGCGGAGGAACACCTGGACGCCCGACGATCCTCCGGACCCGATCCAAAGCTCTCAGACGCTCGGCTCGTCCCAGGAGTGCTCATTACCTTCGCTGGGAGTGATCCAAAGCATCGTTACTCCGCCGGGTGCGTTGTTGGAGTGCCAATGACCCCTCGGAACAAGCGCAAGATGGCCCGCCGAAAGGGTCAAAACTGAACGACTGTCCTTCCCGAGCACTGAAAGTTCCGACTCGCCCGCCAAGATGAAAAGAAGCTCGTCGCCTAGGCCGTGGAACTCCCAAGGTGGTTGGCCCTTAAAGGCAGCGACACCACCTGTGCATCCGTGGAACGGAAAGTCCCCGATGGGACTTTCCGGTTCTCGGTCCAGGCTCGCAAGGTCCAATTGGATCATCTTGGCAACCGATTCGTGATCAAGGTTGTGCACCGTCACCATTGGCCACCTCTCAATCTTCAGCTCGCCTTTCCGGAACGATAGTCACCGCTGCCAATGAGTCCCCGATGGTGCCGTACGACGCTGCCGGGAGTGGGCGAGTCCAGCCGTGGAACTCATCGACAGGGCGGGATCAGGTGTCGATGGGTAATTTCGCCCGTATGCGGAGAGTCGGGAGGAGAATCCTCGTGCTGACGGGTCGAGGATTTGCATAGGCTCGTTCGGTCCTCACGCATACGGAGTACGACATGAGGCACCCGGAATTACTGGACATATTCGATCGCCTGCTTTCTTGCGTGGGGGGTCATCCTTGCGGTTCGTGCGGCAGCTTTTGGAAACTCCTCGACCACACATGACGTCTCTTCGTTTTTGCAGGCTGGTGTATTGCGTGGGTATCGGCCACCATTGCCAGGTTGGTCCACCCTCCACCGAAACGGTGGCTCCAGCCGAGTACGGCCACTCCCTGAACCTTGGGAGTAAGCAGTTGGGACGTGTCCTCACGCGCCCCAAATCCGAAGCCGGCCGGCCACCGGCCTGCCGCTCCGGCGCCAGGATCTCTCACACGCCTGGAAGGCCGCATGCAGCGCCGTTGGGATTGAGGGTGTGCGCCCGCACGACCTCCGCCACCACGCCGCGACGGTGATCGCGAGAAACCCAAACGTCACGCTGAGCGAGCTGATGGCGACCATCGGCCACTCGTCGCACGCGGCGGCCCTGCGCTATCAACACGCCACGGCTGAACGCAGCAGGGAGATCGCCGACTATCTCGACGACGTGATCATTGCCGCCAAACCGCCGAACCCTCCGCCGGAGTCCACAGAATTGCCTCGGTGCTGTGGCATGGGTGTGGTATGGAGCAAACAGGCTTGGAACCAGCCGTCAGCAGAATCATCCCCTCAACAGGACGAACGAAAAGAGGCGGCGGGCGGAATCGAACCGCCGTACGGGGCTTTGCAGGCCCCTGCCTAAACCACTCGGCCACGCCGCCGCGCACTCGTCATGAGCGGGCCGCCAGCCTAACGGCCGGGCTGACCATGCTCGGATGAATGGCCCGACTGGGACGGGCTGGGACCTCTCCGTGCTAGCGCCGGAGGCGGGACACCAACCAGAACACGGCCGCGATCAAGACGACAACCAGGGCTACCTCGCCGAAGAAGATGAAGACCCCCGCCAGAACCCTGAATATCCAATAGGCGACGAGGATGCCGACGACTGCGAGCACCGTCATACCGACAGCGTGCCTGAAGGTCATTGGCGTCCGGTCGCTCCTGCTTTCCACGTCTTTGCTCACAGACCCAATGCTACGTTCCCGCCATGGCCGCTGATACGTCACTACGTGACCGGCGAAGCCGCCTCCTCGAGGAACCAGGCCTGAAGGGCGAGGAATTCTGCCGGCGATACGCCGCCGAGGCCGACGCCTGGCTCGCAGGCTTGGCCGATCGGGCCGCCGGCGACAACAGGCGGCACTTGGCCCTCGTGGCCGTCGGTGGCTACGGGCGCAGCTCACTTTGCCCCTACAGCGACCTCGACGTGGTCCTCGTTCACAATGGCCGGCGGGACATCCGGGCGGTCGCCGACGGCATCTGGTACCCGGTCTGGGACGAGGGGGTGCACCTCGACCACTCCGTGCGACGCCCCTCCGAGGTCCTCCACGCCGCCACCGAGGACCTGCGTGTCGCGCTCGGGCTCCTCGACGGCCGCATGGTCTGGGGCGAGCCGAAACTCGCGGAGCCGCTCATCGAGAAGGCCCGGGCCGCCTGGCGGGCGCGGCTCGGCACCAAGTACCTCCCCATGCTCGAGATCCAGATGGCCGAGCGGCGTGCCACCGCCGGCGATGTCGCATTCCTACTGGAGCCCGACTTGAAGGAGAGCCATGGCGGCTTGCGCGATCTGAACGTGCTGCGCGCCATCTCCGCCTATGCGCCGTTGCTCGCCGACTATGCGGACTTGGCCTCGCTCGAGAACGCGGCCGCGTTGCTGACCGACGTGCGGGTGGAGTTGCACCGCATGGCGCGCCGCGAGCACGACAAGCTCCTTTTGCAAGACCAGGACCAAGTAGCCGGGGCACTCGGGTTCGCTGACGCCGACGCGCTCATGCTCGCCGTGTCCACAGCGGGTCGCCAGATCGCCTGGGTCTGTGACGACGTCTGGCGCCGGCGTCGTCTGTGGGACCCCACACCGCCACCGCGGCGGCGCTTTCGCCGTGGTGCGCCCGAAGCAGACGCCGCCCGCACGACGGCCGACCTCGGCCCCGACATGGTGCTCGTCGAGGGGGAGATCGCCTTGACGCCGACCGCGCCCGTGTCCGACGACGCTTCGTTGCCGCTGCGATTGGCCGCCACGGCGGCCGAGCTCGACCACCCGATCGCCCGGGGCTCGCTGCACCGTCTGGCCGACCGCATGCCGCCGCCCGGCGACCCCTGGACAGAACGAACACGTGCGTCGTTGGTCGACTTACTCGGTCTCGGCCGAGCCGCCGTCGACAAGATCGAAACACTCGACCAACACGGGCTGCTCGTCCGCCTGATCCCCGAGTGGGCGGCGGTACGCAACAAGCCCCAGCGCAACGCCTATCACACGTACACCGTCGACAGGCACCTCCTCGAGGCAGCCGCACTGGCCGCCGAGCTGACAGACACCGTCGAGCGTCCCGACCTGTTGTTGATCGGCGCGCTCTTGCACGACATCGGCAAGGGGTTCCCGGGTGACCACACCACGGTCGGCATCGAGGTGGTCGACCGCATCGCCACGCGCATGGGCTTTTCGCCCGACGACGTGGAGGTGCTGGTCGACCTCGTGCGCCATCACCTGCTGCTCCCCGACACGGCCACGCGGCGCGATCTCGACGACCCCACCACCATCGCCCGTGTGGCGCGGGCGGCAGGCAACCGCACGACGCTGCATCTGCTGGCCGCGCTGACCGAGGCCGACAGCCGCGCCACCGGGCCGTCCGCCTGGGGCGCCTGGAAGGCCGGCCTCGTGGCGGATCTCGTGGCACGGACCGACCGCGTGCTGCTGGGTGAGGCCGAACCGGCCGGGCCGGACCGGATCGTCAGCGCCAACCGGGAGCTGATGGAGGAGGTGCGCCAGACCGGCCTTCCCTCGGTGTCGCTGCAACCTCCCCACGTCATCGTGGCGGCACCAGACCGGCGGGGTCTCTTCTCCTCCGTGGCCGGCGCCCTCGCGTTGAACGGCATGAACGTGCGGGCGGCCAACGTGAGCGGCGAAGAAGGGGTAGCCGTGGAGGTCTTCACCGTGGAGGTCGCGCGCGGGACATGGCCGGACACGGCCAAGCTGCGCGAGGACCTGTCCGCCGTGCTGGCGGACCGGGTCGCTATCGGCGAGCTGCTCTCCGAGCGCGAACGGGTCTACCCCCGCCGGCGCGGCTCGGCCGCGCACCTGCCCGGGAGCGACGTCAGCGTCGACATCGAGGCCTCCGAGAAGGCGACCGTCTTCGAGGTCCGTGCCCCCGACGAGATCGGGCTCTTGCACCGGATCACCCTGGCCCTCTTCGAAGAGGACCTCGACGTGGTCTCGGCCCGGGTCTCCACCCTGGGCGAAATGGTGGTTGACGCGTTCTACGTCCGGGAGTCCAACGGGGCCAAGGTCACCGACGCGGGACGGCTCTCGGCCATCGGCGGCGCAATTCGCGCCGAATTAGGCCTGTAAGTGAGCATTCAGAGCTGGTGGACCCCTGTAGAATCCACGCTGCCATGGCTGGGGAACACGCGCGCCAACCGAAGGGTCGACGGGTCTGGGTGATCGTCGTCGTCTGCGCGGTCGTCCTCGTCGTGGCCGCCGGCGGGTTCCTCACGGTGGACCACCTCGACAACCAGGCTGCCGCCACCTCCACGGCCCCGCCCCCTGCGCTGCGCGTCACCTCGGTGTCGCCGACGGGTACCAACGTCGCCGCGGGCTCCACCCTCACCGTCCAATTCTCGACCGACCTGGCGCCCAACAGCCCGATGCCGACCCTGAGCCCGCCGGTGGACGGTGCCTGGGTCGCGCTGTCCCCGTCGTTGCTCGAGTACCAGGCTTCCGGGCCGCTGGTCCCAGGTGCGACCGAGACGATCACCGTTCCCGGCGGTGACAGCGGGATCATTGGCTCGCGTGGTCAGCACATGGCCCAGACCCTCACCTCACAGTTCACGGTGGCGCCCGGCTCCATCCTGCGGCTCCAGCAGCTCCTGGCCGAGTTGGGTTACCTCCCGCTGACCTTCACGCCAGCCTCCCCTCTCACCTCCCCTACCCAAGAGGGCAACAACCAGGTCGGCTCGTTCAGCTGGCGCTGGCCCAACCAGCCCCTCTCGCTCGAGACACTCTGGACACCGGGCGTCAGCAACGTCATCACCCAGGGTGCGGTCATGAACTTCGAGAACCAGAACGGACTCAAGACCGACGGCATCGCCGGCCCCGAGGTGTGGACGGACCTTCTCTCCGATGTGCAGAGCGGCACGGGCAACGCGCAGCCGTGGGACTACGTGCTCGTGAGCCAGTCCCTGCCCGAGAGCGCCACCGTCTATGAGAACGGGAGCCCCGTCTACAGCACGCCGGTCAATACGGGTGTGCCGGGCGCGACCACCGAGAACGGCACATTCCCCGTGTATGCGCGCTACACCGTGACGACCATGAGTGGCACCAACCCCGACGGCTCCCACTACGTGGACCCGGGGATCCCCTGGGTCAGCTACTTCAACGGCGGTGACGCGCTGCACGGCTTCCCACGCGCGTCGTATGGCTTCCCCCAGAGCGACGGTTGCGTCGAGATGCCGATAGCCAACGCCGCTGTGGTCTTCCCGCTCACCCCGCTCGGGACCCTGGTCACCGTCCAGGCCTAGGCGCCGGCGAGCCGGTCTCGGCCGGGCGCCGCCCTAATCTTTCCTCCCGGTGTCACCACTGCGCCGGATCGTCGACATCATCGGACGGGTCCTCATCGGGGCCGGCGTGTTGGTGCTCTTGTTCACGGCCTACCAGATCTGGGGTACGTCGATTGTGGAATCCCATACCCAGGCCGGGCTGCGCAGCCAACTCCAGAACGAGACCAACAGCGCGGAGGTCCGCCACGCGCTGGCCGAGGCGGTGGCGCTCGACAAGCTCCCGACGGGGCCCCCGATCACCGCGCCACACACGGTCGCTCCGGCCGAGGGCGAGCCCATCGGCGACATCCGGATCCCGGTGATCGGCATCAACCAGGTCGTCGTCGAAGGCACGAACACACCAGACCTGCGTGAGGGACCCGGCCACTACATCGGCACGGCGATTCCCGGTCAAGCCGGTAACGCGGCCGTCGCCGGACACCGCACGACCTACGGCCACCCGTTCTACAACCTCGACTCAGTCAAGAGCGGCGATCCGATCGTCTTGACCACACTCCAGGGCGTCTTCGTCTACGACGCCTTCAAGAGCATCGTGGTGTCGCCGAGCGACACCAACGTGATCAACCCGGTCTCGGCCAACATCCTCACCCTCACGACGTGCAATCCGCGCTTCAGCGCGTCGACCCGGCTCATCGTGCAGGCCAAGCTCGCCCACTCCCAATTGTTCCAGAACTCGGGTCTTCCGCGCCTCGCGCGCCACGCCGACCCCCAGAGCGAGAGCCTGGCGGGCGACTCCAACGTCGAGTTGGCGGGCACGCTGTTCTGGGGCCTCCTCGCGGTCGCGGTGGGCGTGGGCGTCTTCCTCGCCGCCTCGCGGTTCCGCCGCAAACGCTGGTACATCTACGGCGGGGGTGCGCTCGTCGGCCTGGTGCTGCTCTGGTTCTTCTTCGGCGCCGTCAGCCCGCTGCTCCCAGCGAGTTACTGATCCGATGCTGGTCGAGCAGCCGCTGGCCGATCACTTCCGCGGCTTTGCCGCGGTGGCCGAGCGCGACGGCGGCACCACGTATGCCGCTATCTGCCGGGGCCTGGCCGGCGACGTTGACGTGCTGTCAATCCTCGATGGGGCTCCCCTCCCCCAGCGCCGGCCGCTTATCTTGCTGGCCGCGGTGCACCACCTGCTTCTCTCCGGCGCGGTGCACCCGCTCGCCGGCTACTACGACACGGTGCGCGCCGTGCTCGGTGCGGAGGACAACCCCGCACCAGCCGGGGCCGACCCCGCCGGCGCGTTCAAAGACTTCTGCGCGGTGCACCGCAGTGAGCTCGAGGAGCTGGTCGCCACGCGCAGCACGCAGACCAACGAAGTCGGCCGCTGCACCGGGCTGCTCCCTGGCCTCTGCCATATCGCGTCCCTCTACGGCTGGGACGTGCCACTGTCGCTGCTCGACCTCGGCACCTCAGCCGGCTTGAACCTGCTCTTCGACGAGTACGCCTACACCTACCGCGCCGCCACCGGCGACGCCACGCTCACTGCGGGCACCCCTGGCTCAGCCGTGCAGCTCGCGTGCGACGCCCGCGACGACCTCACCAGCCTGCCTGAGCTCCGCCTGCCGGCCATGGCCGAGCGGGTCGGCCTCGACCTCTCGCCTCTCGACCCGAGCTCCGACGACGACGCACGGTGGCTGCTGGCCTGCCAGTGGCCGGACAACCCGCTGCGCTTCGGGCGCCTGCGGGCGGCGCTCGACAACGTGCGTGGCACGCCGAACCCGCCGCGGCTCGTCCAAGGCGACATGGTCCAGGATCTAGAAGTCGTGGCCGCCTCCATCCCGGGGGACAACCCGCTCGTCGTCTTCCATTCCTGGGTGGCCGCCTACCTCGACGAGGCCCAACAGCGTGCCCTGGCCGAGCGGGTGCGCGCCCTGGCGCGGCACCGCGCCGTCCATCACCTCTACTGCGAGACGCCCTTCGAGACGCCGGGCCTCCCGACGCCGCCCTCGCCCGTGCCCCGCCACGGGCCCGATCTCGCCACCACCCTGGTGCACGTGGCACCGGGCGCCGATCCGGTGCGCCTGGCCGACACCCATCCGCACGGCTACTGGCTCCGCTGGTGGCCGGGCGGCCCCTCGTAGCGCTCCCGCTTCGACGTCTTGTTCGACGCCGGGTCGCCCCACGTCTGCTCAGACGTCTGGGCCCCAGGGCGCGTCGCGCCGGGCCGGCACCTGCACTCCTTCGTCGGTGACCATGGCGGCCGAGCCCACCGCGCTGCGCCCGAAGCGGGTGCGGATCGCGTCCACCGCGGCGGTGACGTGGTGCCAGGACTGCTCGACCGCCGTCGCGCTCTCGTTGGCCTCCTCGAGACCGTCGCCCAGGTCGAAGGAGAGTTGGTCGGCGCCACCCGCGCTCAGCCCGGACGCACTCACCCCGAGCAGACGGACGCCCTCGCCGGGGTCGATGCTCGCCAACAACGCCGCTGCGACCAACCCGATGGCGCCTCCGCTAGCGATGGGGCGCCCCATCGTGTGCGACCGCGTCTGCGTGGAGAAGTCCTTGAACTTGACCTTGACCGTCACGGTCCGTGCCGCGCTCGATTCACCGCGCAACAAGGTGGCCACCGACTCGGCCATGCGCAGCACGTGGCGCTCGAGCTCGGCGGTGTCCACCAGGTCCTGACTGAAGGTCTCCTCGTGCCCGATGGACTTGTTGGGCCGGTTGGGGTTCACCGGATCGGGGTCTTCGCCGTGCGCCAGCGCGGCCAGGTGGGCACCGCTCGCCTTGCCGAGACGGCGCACCAACGTGTCGGCTGGCAGCGCGGCCAGTTCGCCGACGGTGCGTACACCCAAACCGTGCAGGCGCGCCGCGGTCGCCGGGCCGACGCCCCAGAGCGCCTCGACGTCGTGGGCGTGCAGGAAGGCCAGCTCCTCGGCAGGCGCCACCAGCACCACGCCGGGACCGGGATCGAGCCCGGCCCGGCTGGCCCGCGGCTTGGCGGCGCGCGAGGCCAGCTTGGCGATCATCTTCGAGCGCCCGACGCCGACCGCGCAGCCGAGTCCAAGCTCGGCGAACACCCGCTCGCGCAGGTCGTGCGCGATGCGGTCCGGCGGCCCGAACAGACGGACCGCCCCCGCCACGTCCATGAAGGCCTCGTCGAGGCCGATCGGCTCCACCTTTGGGGTGATGTCGCGCAGGATCGCGAGCAGGAGCGCGCTCACCTCGGCGTAGCGGCTGTGGCGGCCCGAGAGGAAGATCGCGTCGGGGCAGAGCTGACGGGCCCGTATCGACGGCATGGCCGAGTGCACGCCGAAGGCGCGGGCCTCGTAGGTGCACGAGGCGACCACCCCACGGGCGCCCGCGCCGCCCACGATGACGGGCTTGCCGGCCAGCGAGGGGTCGTCGAGCACCTCGACCGACGCAAAGAACGCGTCCATGTCGATGTGGAGGATGGTCGGGACCGCGCCCCGGACCACGCCGTGCGCCGTCGGCCCCTCGGCCGCTCGTGCCCGCGAGCCTTCAGCCACCGAGGGACAGCCGGCGGAACCCCTCGGCGTAGGCGACGCCGGCCCTCCTGCCCTCTTCGACCGCCCGGCGCCGCACCGCCTCGCCAGCCCAGCCATCCTCGCCGGAGAACTGGGTGCGGTGACACTCGACGGCCGCCGCCTTCGTCTCGATCGTGTCGGAGACGTCGACCCACTCGTCGGGCTCGAGCGTGCCCGACAACAGAACGGTGGCGACCTGGTGGGGCGGGCCGGCATCGGGGAAGTAGTGCGGCAGCGCTGCCGCCGGGGCGACGGCGTCGAGCAGGGCGGCGCCGGCGATGCGGTGGTCACGGTGGTTGAAATAGGTCTGTCCGAAAAAGACGGCCGTCGGGTCGTGGCCGCACACGACGTCGGGCCCCAGGGTGCGCACCCGCTCCACCAGCATCCGCCGGAAGCTGTCGGAGTCGATGAGCTCACCGTCGGGGAACCCCAGGTTCTCGATGCTGGTAAGCCCGATGAGCGCGGACGACGCCTGCAGCTCGCCCGCCCGCTCGGTCGCCAACGCCTTCGGCTTGGCAGCCGGGTCGGTCGTCCCCTTGCCACCGTCGGTGCACACCACGAGGTGCACCGCGCACCCTGCCTTGGCCCAGCGGGCGAGGGTGCCGCCGCAGGCGACGTCGGCGTCGTCGGGATGGGCGTAGACGGCCAGCACGACACCGGGCGTCGCGTCCATCATCTGCGTTTGGGCTCCGTCGTCTTCGTCAGCAGCCCGGCCTCGCGCTGGAAGTCGCCCGCCTCCTCGAAGCCCTTGTACACGCTGGCGAAGCGGAGGTAGGCCACGTCGTCGAGCGTCTGGAGGCGCTCGAGCACCGCCACCCCGACCTGCTGGCTGGTTGGCTCGGTCGTCTCGGCCCGCAACCCGTCCTCCACGCTCTGAGCCAGCTCCTCCATCTGCTCGTCACTCACCGGCCGGTTCTTGCAGGCGGCGCGCACGCCCTCCACGACCTTGGCACGGTCGAAGGGCTCACGCAGGCCGCTGCGCTTGACCACCCACAGCGGGACTTCCTCGATCCGCTCGAACGTCGTGAAGCGACGCCCGCAACCGAGGCACTCGCGCCGGCGCCGGGTGGCACCGCCGTCCTCAGCTTGGCGCGAATCAACAACGCGGTCGTCATCGATACCGCACCAGGGACACCGCACACCGCCGACGATAGTCAGGGAATGTAGATGTGCTCCCCAGGCACGACCGCCGTCGAGCCGACCTCGTCCGCCAGCCGACCCGTCATCGCGGTCGCCGCTGCCGGGTCCGCCTGCGCCGCGATCGACGCCAGCGAATCGCCGGACTTCACGACGTACTCCTGCCCCTGGGCCGGGGCAGCTTGGGCGAGCGTGCTCCCGCCGAATGACCGGATCGGCAACGCGAGCAGGACCAGCAAGGTGGCCACGAGCACACTGACGGCGACCCCCACGACCATCCGGCGGCGGTGCACCAGGGGGGAAGGTGCGCTCCGCGCCGGCTGGTCGGACAAGGCGTACAGCCGGGGGCGGTACGCCTCGAACTCGAACTCACATGCGACCGACATGGGGTCCTCCTGACCGAACACCTGTTCGCTGGACAGCACATTGGATCACGAACACCTGTTCGCTGTCAACCGAAAATCGAACAGCCGTTCGCACGGAAGAGCACCCTAGGGAAAGGGTGTCACACACCCAACGGGCGTAACTTGACTATTCCGAGGGATTTAGTCAGGATTGGCCCCAGCACCCCCTCCGTCCAGCACTCCCGCCCCCAAAAGGAGCCCCATGACCACCGCCACCTCCGTCAAGCTCGACATCGCCCCGCTCTCGGGGACCATCGGCGCCGAGATACGCAGCCTCGACCTCCACACTCCCCTCGACCCCGACACGCTGGCAGCGGTCCGCCAGGCACTGCTCGACTACAAGGTGATCTTCTTCCCGGGCCAGCACCTGAGCCCCGAAGAGCACAAGGACTTCGCGGCCTCCTTCGGCGAGATCACCGTCGCCCACCCCGTCATCCCCGGGCTCGAGGAGCACCGCGAGGTGTTCGAAATCGACTACACCAAGGCCCGCAGCTTCGCCGGCGGGCTCGGCAGCGGGTACGACGACCGCGAGAAGTGGCACACCGACGTCACCTTCGTCGAGACCCCGCCGCTCGGCTCGGTCCTCAACGCCATCGTGATCCCCGAGGCCGGGGGCGACACCCTGTGGGCCGACACCCAGGCTGCCTACGAGGGGCTCTCGACTCCGCTCCACGAGTTCGTCGACGGCCTGCATGCGTTCCACGACGGCACTAGCTCGTTCGGGCGCCTGCTCCAGGCGGTCGGCCAGGGCGAATGGGACGGCGAGACCTTCACCGAGTTCAACGAGGTCGAGCACCCCGTCGTCCGGACCCATCCCGAGACCGGTCGGCGCAATCTCTTCGTCAACCCCGGCTTTACGACACGCATCAAGGGCTTGCGGCGGCGCGAGAGCGACGCGCTGCTCGCGTTCCTCTACGCCCACATGACCACGCCCGAGTACGTCGTGCGCTACCGCTGGGAGGAGGGCGACCTCGGATTCTGGGACAACCGCACGACCATGCACTACGCGATACGCGACTACGGCGACGCCCACCGCGTCATCCAGCGCGTCACCGTCGGCGGCGACCGGCCCTTCTGATCAGGGACCGGCCCGTCGCCTTCACCGTCGCATTGCTTCACCGTCCCACTCCCGAACGAGCAGCACCGCGGCTCACCCACGACTGCTCCCCCACGACCGCTCCCCAACGAGAAGGACCACCACCGATGTCATCCACGCGCCCGCGCTCACACGCACAGACCCGGCGCCTCCGAGCCCACCCCCGCATCGCGGCAGCGCTCGGTGCCTGCTGCGCCGCGGTCGCGTTCATGACTCTGGCGCCTACTGCACCAGCCGGCGCAGGGTCCGCACGCAACGCCAAGGCGGTCTCCCTCAACGGGGTCACCATCACCTTTGGTGACCAGCTCAAGGAGTTCCAGTCGATCTTCGCCGCCACGGGCGCGCTGAAGGGTGCGCCCTATACGGTCAACTGGACGAACTTCGTCGGCGGCCCCCCCTTGATCGAGGCCGAGACGAGCGGTTCGGTCGACATCGGCGACATGGCCGAGACGCCGACGATCTTCGCGCAGTCGGCCGGCGACCCGGTGAAAGTGGTGGCGGCCACGATCGGCACGACGACCAAGATGTCGCCCTATTCGATCTTGGTGCCCGCCAGATCATCCATCAGGTCCGTGTCGCAGCTGCGCGGCCAGACCGTGGCGGTGCAAGAGGGCACCGTGGAGCAGTACTACCTGGTGCAGGCACTCGCCCACGCGCACATCCCCTACAGCGCGGTCCACGTCGACAACCTGACGCTGACCACCGCGTCGACCGCCGTGACCAACGGGCAGGTGGACGCGGCCGTGGTCGTCCAACCCCTGACCGCGCTCGATGAGGCAACCGGCAAGGTCCGCCAAATCTCGAGCGCGGCAGGCCTGCTGGAGACCATCGGCTACCTCACGGCCAGCGACGCCGCGCTGGCCAACCCGCAGAAGGCGGCGGCGCTGACCGACTTCATCGGGCGCTTCTACAAGGCCGAGGCCACGCTGGCCAAGGACCCTGCGTCGGCCGCGCAGACCTACGCCACCACCTACGGCGTCCCCCTCGCGGTGGCCAAGGAGGCGGTCGCGTCGGCGCAGTCCAGGGGCACCCCCATCACCCCGGCGCTCATCGCCTACCAGCAGAGCGAGGCCCATACCTTCCAGAAGCTCGGGCTCGTCCCCAGCCACCTGGACGTGAAGGCGATCTTCGACCTCCCGTTCAACGCAGCCGTCGCCCGAGCCGCCGGGCTCTCGTCGTGACCCACCGCCAGGTGGCTCGCCGTCGCGGAGCACGGCCGTGACCCAACTGGACACCCCGCCGCTCCGCCCCCTGCCCTACCGGGCGCCCGAACCGGCGCCGCCGGACCCGGTCCTCATCCGCCTCCCCTCGGGTGACGACACGCGCCGGCGGCGCCGGACCTCGGTGGCGCTCCGCCTCGTCATCCCGGTGTCGGTCCTGGTCGCCTGGTGGCTCCTCACCGCCAGCGGCACGATCCCCTCCACCACCTTGTCCACGCCGGCGGCGACGTGGGACGCCTTCGTCGAACTGCTGCGGCACCAGGACCTGCTGGGCGACATCGGGGTGTCGGTGCGGCGCGCCGTGCTCGGCCTCGCCCTCGGGGCCGGGCTGGGGCTGACCCTCGGGATCGTGGTGGGCCTGTCCCGTCTCGGCGAGGAAGTGCTCGATGCGCCCCTCCAGATGCTGCGCATGGTCCCCTACCCCGCCGTCATCTTCCTCTTCATCATCTGGTTCGGCATCGGTGAGACGGCCAAGGTGCTTCTCATCGGCCTGGCGACGCTGTTCCCGATGTACCTCAACACGTCCAACGGCGTCCGCAACGTCGACCGCCGCGTCGTCGAGGCGGCGCGCAGCTTCGGGCTGCGCGGCCCACCGCTGGTGCGCCGCGTCATCGTGCCGCTGGCCATGCCGTCCATCCTCACCGGGCTGCGCTTCTCGGCAGGGATCTCCGTCATCGCCCTCGTCTTCACCGAGAGCGTCGGCGCCAATCAGGGCATCGGCTACCTCGTGAGCCAGGCCGACAGCCTGCAGCAGATCGCCGTGCTGGTCGTCTGCGTGATCATCTACGCGCTGCTCGGCATCGTGGCCGACGTCCTGGTCCGGCTCCTCGAGCGCGTCGCCATGCCCTGGCGGCGCCACAGCGCGGTCCGATGACCCTCCTCAGTACGAGGCCGGCCGCCGTCGCCCTGGGCGTGACCAAATCCTTCGACGCCCGTGCCGTGCTCGAGGGCCTCGACCTCACCGTCGCCCGCGGCGAGTTCGTGGCGCTGCTCGGCGCGTCCGGTAGTGGCAAGACCACGCTGCTGCGCGTGCTGGCCGGGCTCGAGCGCGCCCACGCGGGTGAGGTGCTGGTGCCCGAGGCGCGCACGGTCGTCTACCAAGAGCCCCGGCTCGTCGCCTCCCAGCGCGTGTGGCGCAACGTTGTCATCGGGCTGCGCCGCCCGGTGGGGACGCGGGAGCGCGCGGTCGAGGCGCTGCGCGAGGTGGGCCTCGAGGCGAGAGCCGACGCCTGGCCCGGCACGCTCTCGGGAGGCGAGGCCCAACGAGTGGCCCTGGCGCGGGCACTCGTGCGTGAACCCGAGCTCCTCCTCCTCGACGAGCCCTTCGCCGCGCTCGACGCGCTGACCCGCCTGCGCATGCAGGACCTCGTGGCGGAGCTGTGCAGCCGTCACCACCCCGGGGTGCTCCTCGTCACCCACGACGTCGAAGAGGCAGTGGTCCTCGCCGACCGCGTGTTCGTGCTGCGCGCCGGGCGGATCTCGCTGGACCTCGAGGTCGACCTGCCCCGGCCTCGGCGTATCGGTGGGCCCGCCTTTGACGCGCTGCGAGACCGGCTTTTGGCCGAGCTCGGCGTGGCACGCGAGGGCGCCGCGGGGGGCCGGGGCGGCGAGCGCCACGCGGCCCACCCGGACTCCGCGAGCCGGTTCTGAGCAGTCGCCACAAGGCGGCCTTGCAGGGAACGACACCCCGAGGTCGGCCTCACCTTCACCAATGCCAGGAACTCCGCTGCGTCTGACCACCGAGACGGGCTCGTCGGGTGTCGTGGCAAGGAAGTAAGTCGTCCGCCTGGAATTTCCCGACGCAGTCGGACCTCGAATCCACAGCGAACAGGCGTTTGCGCCGATCCCGTGGAGAGAGCCGTCCAGATCACGCAACTCGGGCTGGGCCCTCTGCGCTGGCAACATGAGCACACCCGCGGCGGCCGTGCGTCGCGGCGAGGCCGCCGGGTAGGCGTCCCCGGGCATTCATCCGGACGACTCAACCGAAGGGAGGCAAGAAGGACGTGGGCGGCCTCGGCCTTTCGGGCGAACTTGAGGACGGCGTAGACCCCCCAATCGATCCGGATCCGCACGACACGTCCGTGACGGTTGCCGCCTCGGCCGGTGTGCCCTCGCCGCTTCGCTTGTGGCAGCCGTGGACGACGCTCGCAGCCGCCGGGTTGGTCTACCTCGCCCTCGGGTTCGTCCTCTGGATCCGCGCCTGGGTCGACGGCGCCACGACGCACACACTGTGCGGGTGCGGCGACCCCGCACTGTTCTTGTGGTTCTTCCAGTGGCCTGCCACCGCGCTAGCGCATGGCGACAACCCCTTCTACTCCACAGCGCTGTTCCACCCCGAGGGGTTCAACATGTTGTCGCAGACGTCGGTGATGGGCCTCAGCGTGCCCTTGGTCCCGGTCACCTGGATCTGGGGACCGGTCGCATCGTTCAACGTGGCTTCGACCCTCACGCCCGCGCTTACCGCGTTCTCGGCCTTTGTCGTCCTGAGGCGCTGGGCCCCATGGACGCCCGCCGCCTTCGTCGGCGGCCTGTTCTACGGCTTCTCGCCGTTCGTGCTCTCGAGCCTGCCGTACGGGCATCTCAACCTGGCCGCGCTTATGCTCCTGCCACCCATCTTGGCGGTCCTCGACGAGATCCTCATCCGTCAAGGGCACAGCGCCGTCTGGTCCGGCGTCGTGCTCGGGTTGTTCATTTTCGCTCAGTTCTTCCTCTCTTCCGAGCTCCTGGCCATCGTCGCCGTCGTCGCCGTCATCGCCGTGGTGGCGTTGGTGGCGGCCGGGGTGCTCCTCTCGGATCCGGCCGAGCTGCGGCGCCGTGCTCCGCATGCCGCCAAGGGACTCGGCGTCGGCCTGGCCGTCGGCGCGGTCCTGCTGGCCTGGCCCGCCTGGTTCGCGCTCGACGGCCCCGCGCACCTCTCAGGACTCGTCTGGGCGGGCATCCCGCTCCTGGGTGGATTGTCTTCGGCGAACCTCGTGACGGTCGGTCAGCCCGCCAGCAGCCAAGCGGTCGCGCTCGGTGGCTATGGGGGGCATCCCTTGGGCTCGGCCACGTACCTGGGGTGGACGTTGCTCGGGCTGCTCGTCGTAGGCCTCGTCGTGTTCCGTCGCGATCGTCGCCTGTGGTTCTTCGGCTTCCTGTTGGCATTGAGCGCCGAGCTGTCTCTCGGTCCGCGGCCTGGGATCTGGGTGCCCGAGCAGGTCTTCGATCGCGTACCGCTGCTCGAGAACGTCATCGAGCAGCGGTACATGGCCGTGGGCTTCCTCGCCGCGGCGGCGATGCTGGCCATCATCGTGTCGAGGGTGCACGACCTTGCGCCGGACTGGCGCGGCGCCCTGGGTGCGCTCGGCGTCGGCCTGGTGGCGTTCCTCCCCCTCGCGGTCCTGTACGGACCCTGGCTTCCCTACACCATGCAGTCGGTGATCCTGCCCCGCTGGTATGTCACCGTGGCCCCGACCTTGCCGCCGGGCCGCGTCCTGCTGTCGTATCCGGCACCGTTCTCGGGCATCCAGTCCGCCCTGTCGTGGCAGGCCGTGAATCGCATGCACTACAGCCAGGCCGGCGGTGGTGGGCCCCAAGGTGAACTGCTCCGAGCGGGCGCAACGGCGGCGGGGCAGACCGTCCTCACCAACCTGGGCTTTGGGCCGGGTGGTCCGCCAGCCAGCGAAACGCCGGCCGCCCTGGCTGCGGTCCGCTCTGCGCTTGTCGTGTGGAGGGTGAACACGGTGGTCGTCGCGACGAACCCCACGGCCCCGTTGCTGCAGCAGGGACACGATTCGAACTACGCCGCCGCGTTCATGACGGCGGCGCTGGGGCGATTGCCGACCGTGCAGGCAGGGGCCTGGGTCTGGGACGACGTGCGGGTCGCCGCGCACGCGCCGTTCGACGAGTCGCCGGGCACCATTGAGTCCTGCGTGCTCGCGGCCGAGGGTACGTTCCAGCGAGTCGTGGCCTCCATGGGGGTGGTCGACTGCGTCGAGCGGCACGGCTCGGCTGCCTGAGGTGCCGCCGTGATCGGCGCACCTCCCGCTGACCCACCGGAGGCCGGCTCGGTGGCCTCGCTGCAACAGGTGTCTCCACGGCAGTCGACAGCGAACAGGTGTTTGCTTCTGGTCGCCCAGCTGGCTATGTTGGTCCGGAACGAACGGATGTTCGCCCCCGGGACGACCCCGGCGGCGCTGCCGGGGTCGCCAGCCCGAAGCGGCAGCAGCCCGGGGTCGGTGGCACGAATAGAGGGAGGGACGCCATGGCCGAAGTCCTCAGCGGGAAGCGGATGCAGATCCTCAACTTCATCGCCGACAGCCAGCGCGACCGGGGCTACCCGCCGTCGGTGCGGGAGATCGGCGAGGCGGTGGGCCTCACCTCCTCGGCCACCGTGCACACGCACCTGGCCGTCCTCCAGCGTGAGGGCTACCTGTCGCGGGACCCGTCCAAGCCGCGGGCGATCCAGGTGCACTTCGACCGCGACACCACGTCGAAGCTCCCTGCGGCCGCGGTGCACAACGTGCCGCTCGTCGGCGACGTGGCGGCCGGCACCGGCGTGCTGGCGGAGGAGAACATCGAGGAACTGCTGCCCATGCCGGAGCAGTTCACCGGCAACGGGCCGTCGTTCATGCTGCGGGTGCGCGGGGACTCCATGGTCGAGGCCGGGATCTACGACGGAGACTACGTCGTGGTGCGCCAGCAGCCCGAGGCCAACAACGGCGACGTGGTGGTGGCCGGCATCGGTGAGGGCGAGGCCACGGTGAAGACCTTCAGCCGTAAGGGCGGCCGGGTGACGCTCATGCCGGCCAATGCCGCCTACGAACCGATGGTCTTCGACGGGGCCGGGGCCGACGACGTGACCATCTTCGGCAAGGTGGTCACGGTGGTCCGCACCTTCAACTAGTGCCCAGGCTGCGTCAACCGGTGTCGGAGGCCAGCGCGGCGTAGAGCAGCGAGTCGCGCCACCCCCCGGGCACCCGGTAGTGGTCGCGCAGCCGGCCCTCGTAGCGCAGTCCCACCTTCTCGAGCACGCGGACGCCCGCCGTGTTGTCGGGGTGCACGGTCGCCCAGATGCGGTGCAGACCGAGCGGGCCGAACCCGATGTCGAGCAGCTGGCGGGCGACGGCCGTGGCATAGCCCTTGCCCCACTCGCCCTGGCGGATGGCGTAGCCGATGTCACCGCTGGCGTTGGGCGGGTCGCTGGCGACGATGCGGCCCGTGCCGAGGAAGCGCCCGTCGGACTCGGCCACCAGGTCGTAGCGCAGCCGGGGCTCGTCGCGGGCCGACGACATGGCCCGGTCGACGTACTCCTCGACGGTGCGCCGGTCCCCCGGCTCGTCCATGCCGGCCAGCCAGCGGCGCACCTCGGGGATCCAGTACTCCTCGAGGGCATCGAGGTCGGCCGCCGTGGTGTCACGCAGGGTCACCGTCGGTGCAGCGCTCATGATGCCCCCTACTTCAGCAGCCGCGACAGGCGGCGGTCGGCCAGCACCTTGCCGCCCGTCTGACACGTCGGGCAATAGGCCATCTCGTAGGACTCGAACGACACGCGCTGGAGCGTCGTCCCGCACGTGGGGCAGGGCTCGCCGAAGCGTCCGTGCACCGTGAAGCGGCCGCCCAGGCTCGACTCGGAGAGCCCGCCCGGACGCGCCCGCTCGAGCTCGAGTGCCTCGGCCAGGACGTCGGTGGCGGCGGTGAGCAGCGCCTCGCGCTGCTCGGGCGAGAGAGAGCGCAGTGAGGCGAAGGGCGACAGCTTGGCCCGCTGCAAGATGTCGTCTCCCCACCCGCGCCCGATGCCCGACACCACGTGCTGATCGCGCAAGTCGGTGGTCAGGTGGCGATTGGAGTCGCTGGTGCGGATGAAGGCGGCGAAGGCCTCGCTCCCCGGTTCGGGCCCGAGGTCGGCCAGCGGGCCCTCGTCGCCCGGTGCGAGCACCCACCACGACGCCTTGCGCTGCGTACCGTATTCGCGCACCAAGATCCCGGTGCCCGCCCCGTCGAGACCGGCGTCCCCTGCGCCGAAGACGAAGCGGGCGACCGCGCCCCGTGGCTTCGTCTTCTTCGGGGGCTCCTCCACGTCGAGACGGCCGGCCTGGGAGAGGTGGAGCACGATGCGAGTGGCGTTGTCGAACTCCCACACGAGGTACTTGGCCCGGCGCCCGACAGAGACGAGGCGATGACCCTTGAGCGAGTCGGGCGACGGGTCGTAGGTCTTGAGCGAGGAGAACCCGAGCAGATCGGCTCGCCGCAACGTCTGGCCGGCCAGCAGCGCGTCGAGGCGCTCCGACAGCGCCTGCATCTCGGGCAATTCGGGCACGCCACAATGTACGCATGACCTACACGCACGGGCATCACGAATCCGTGCTGCGCAGCCACGCCTGGCGCACGGCCGAGAACTCCAGTGCCTATCTGCTGCACGAGCTGCGGCCGGGCCAGCGCCTGCTCGACGTGGGCTGCGGGCCGGGGACCATCACGGCCGACCTGGCCCTGCTGGTGGCTCCGGGCGAGGTGATCGGCCTCGACGCCGCGCCCGACGTCGTGGCGCAGGCTGCGGCGCATGGGCGCGAGCTGGGCCTGGCCAACCTGCACTTCGAGGTCGGCGACCTCTTCGCCCTCGGCTACCTCGACGCGTCCTTCGACGTGGTCCACCTGCACCAGGTGCTCCAGCATCTCGGCGACCCGGTGGCCGCGCTGGTCGAGCTCCGCCGCGTCCTGAGCCCCGAGGGGGTGCTGGCCGCCCGGGACTCTGACTACGGCGCCTTCACCTGGGCGCCGGCCGACCCGATGCTCGACCGCTGGCTCGAGCTGTACTTTGCCGTGACGTCGCGCAACGGGCACGACGCCCGCATCGGCCCGCGCCTACTCGGCCTGGCCCACGAGGCCGGGTTCGCCGACGTGACCGCGACGAGCTCCACGTGGACCTACGCCGACCCAGAGACTCGGGTCTGGTGGGGTGCCCTGTGGGCCGACCGGGTGCGCTACTCGCGCTTCGCCACCCAGGCGATCGAGTACTCGATGAGCGACGCCGACGAGCTCGAGGCGATCGCGGCGGCCTTCACGCGCTGGGCCGCCTCGGACGACGCCATCTTCGTCATCCCCCACGTCGAGATCCTGGCGCGGGACTGAGACACCGGACCCGGGCCCGGCTGGTCGCCTCAGTCGGCCCAGAGCTTGTCGGTGTAGGTGTCGGTCCCCACGATGGTGGGGATAAAGGGCAGCGCGGCCACGACCTTACCCTTCCCGGCCTCCTCGAGACGGCGCCGGTGCTCGGCGATCACCGGCTCCCAGGCCACCTCGGGCGGGGTGTTCAAGAACCACAGCAGGACGGTCCGGTTGTCGCGGGCTTTCTCGCGCGGCACGTCGCCCGGCGCGTCGACCTCGAGCGCGATGGGGGTGAAAGCGGCGACCAGGTCGGCGTCGGTGCCGGGCATCAGGCCGGGCAGGTGCTCGTTGCGCAGCCAGGACCACAGCTCCTCGTTGGTGATCGACTCGTCGCGGTCGATGAAGACCGTCACGAAGCCGCGGTAGGGGTGGTCGAGGGCGAGCTCCACTGGAACGCCGTCGGGGTCGCGGCGGTGCTCCCACGCGAAGTTGTAGAGGAGCGTGTGCACGTGCTCGCGCTCTTGGAACATGCGCCCGGCCGCGTGCAGCGCGTTCACCTGGCGCAGCGCCCACTTGTTCCACACGTCGTGGTAGCCGTCGAGCACCCAGTAGGCCGAGATGTACGAGCCCCGTCCGGGCTCACCCGTGATGGCCGAGGGGTCGGGGTCGCGCAGCGCCTTGAGGTCGGCGGTGGCGACGTAGCGGCGCCCGGCGAAGTTGTAGGGGCCCACCATGCACCCGGCGTAGAAGTGGTCCCGCTCGTACCACCGGTTGTAGGCCACCTCGTGGCCGCGGTGGGGCTCGACGAGGGTGAGCAGCATGGAACCGAGCTTCACCGGCTCGGCCTCGGCGTAGACCTCTATCGGCTTGGACTTCTTCGGCGCGTCCTCAGGCATGAGGAGTGAACCTAACAGCAGCGCTGAGCCGTCAGACAGTCCCGCTGGCCACGATCGCGGTCGTGGGCGCGACGACGCCCCCGGCCGGCTCGGCCGTGATGGACAGGCGCGAGGGGCGGTTCGTCCCCGCCATGGTGAAGGCGGCCTGGTGCGGCGCGGATCCGAGCAGGCCGAGCGAGATGGCCCGGCTGCCGACGATCCCCCAAAGCTGATAGGTGCGCCCGCTGCCGAGGGACGGAAGTGACGACGCGACGAGATAGCCCCGGCCGTCGGGCACGACGACGAACTGGGCAACCTGCGTGTGCGACCTTGAGTCCAGGTCCACCAGCTGGCGCCCCGGCGTGTCGAGCGCATGCGCCACCGTCGACGGCGGCTGCCCCGCCTGGGCCTGCAGGTTCGAGGCCCGGTTGTCGGCGCGCACGAGGCCGATGCCGAGGACGACGGCGACCGCTGCCGCCGCCACCGCGATGGCGCCCAGGGTCGTGAGCGCGACACGGCGCGGGCGACGCCGCGCCTCGACCGGAGCATGGAAGGGCGAGGGCGTCCGTCCCTCTGGGGTAAGGGCCGGCATGGGCGGCGGCTCCTCGTCGGCCTCGCGCTCGGGGAGTTGGCTGGCGATGTGCGACCACAGACCTTCGGGCAAAGGCTCCACCGAGTTCCCCAGCGCGGCCGCCACCTCGCGCAGCCCGTCGAGCTCGGACTGACAACGCGGGCACGACGCCAGGTGCGCTTCGAGCTCAGTACCCTCGACGCCGTCGACGGCGTCGAGGGCATAGGCCGGGAGCAATTCGCTCGCCTCCTCGTGGGTCATCACGCGTCCACCCCGCGGATCCCGGCATCCGTGAGGGCCGCGCGCATGCGCCGCATGCCGTTGCGGATGCGGCTCTTGATCGTGCCCTCGGGCTGGTCGAGCATCGTCGCCACCTCGCGGTAGGTGCGGCCACCGAAGTACGCCAGCTCGATCGCGCGTCGCTCCTCCTCGGGCAGCTCCCCCATGGCGTGTCCCACCTGGTCGGCCACCGCGAGGTCCCACACCTCGTGCTGCATGTCGTAGGCACTCTCCGCGGTGCGTGTGGCGTCGCGTGCTTCGCGTAGGCGCCGCGAGTTGGAGGAGCGGACGGCGTCGACGGCGCGTCCGTGCGCCTGCGCCAGCAAGAACGAGCGCAGCGACCCCCGCGTCGGGTCGTAGCGATCGGGCTGGTTCCAGAGGCGCAGGAAGACTTCCTGGGTCACGTCCTCCGCCTCGGTCGGGTTGTTGAGCACCCGCCTGGCCAAGCCGTAGACAGCCCCGCCGTGCCGGCGGTAGACCTCGGCCAGTGCCACCTCGCTGTAGCGGGCGATGGAGGTCACCAGTTGGGCGTCACTGGCTTCGTCGATGGTCCCCATCTCTGACCTGTTCGGTGCCGCCCCCCTCGGTGGATGTCCGGAATTTCGCCCATCCGGGCCTATCCTGTGCTCCGGATAGTAGGCGCTATGCGTACGACCATCGACTCCTACAAGTCCCGAGCTGGACGGTTGGATCTCGAAGGCATCGACTTCGATGACTTCAAGGACCAGCCCTTGCCGGCCGACGCCCTGCGCTCGTTGCGCTACATGCACGACGTCGAGCACCACACGGTGTGCTACCTGCGCGACCTGCTCTTGACACCGGCGCACCAGGACCCCGAGATCACGTCGTTCCTCTCGTGCTGGGTCTTCGAGGAGATGTGGCACGGCGAGGCACTCACGCGGGTGCTCGAGGCCCACGACGAGCAAGCGGGTGCTCCCCGCATCGCCGCGCTGCGCCATGGCCGCCGCCGGCGCCAGGCCCTCACGACACTGAGCACCATCGCGTCGGCCGCGTTCGCCGGCCGTGCCTTCGTCGCGCTCCACATGACGTGGGGTGCCATCAACGAATGGACGACGCAAGCCGGCTACTCGCGCCTCGCCGAGACCGCCGGCCACCCGACGTTGCGCGAGCTCCTACGCCGCATCATGAAGCAGGAAGGCACACACATCGACTTCTACGCGACCGAAGCAACCCGGCGCCTCGGCGACAGCGCACGGGCCCAACGCCTCACCCGCTTCGCGCTCTCACACTGGTGGCGGCCGGTCGGTTCGGGTGTGATGCCGCGGCGCGAAGTCGACTTCTTGGTGCGCTACCTCTTCAACGGCGACAAAGGTGGGCAGGTCCTCGAGCGCATCGACCGCCGGGTCGACCGGCTTCCGGGCCAAGGAGAGTTGCATCTGTTGACGGGCGCGTTGTCGCGCCTCGCCGCGGCGTAGCGGCGTAGCGGCGTCGCGACGGTGCCGGCGGGCGCGCCGGTGATCGGCCGGGTCAGCCGATGACGGCCAGGAGGACGGCGCGGGTCTGCTCCAGCGCGGCCATCGTCACCCGTTCGTCGGGGTGGTGCGCCAGCAGGGGGTCGCCGGGTCCGAAGTTTGCCGCTGGCACCCCGTGCTCCCAGAACGACGCGACGTCGGTCCAGCCGACCTTGGCCTTGGGCGCCGCGCCGCTGCGCTCCACCAAGGCCTTCAACAGCGGATGGTCGAGCGACGGCGGCGCGCCGTCGCCGGCGTCGAGGAGCTCCCAGGCGTCGCCCGCGTCGAGCTCGAGCACGGGGTCGAGGAGCTCGTGGAGGAACCCCTCCGCCTCCGCCCCGTGCCGGTCGGGCGCGTAGCGGTGATTCAGCGTCACCGATGCCTCGTCGGGCACGACGTTGCTGGCCACACCGCCGTCGATGTCCACCACCTGGAGCTGCTCGGCGTAGGTGCAGCCGTCGATGACGACGTGACGGCCCGGCCACGTCGCGACAGCGTGGAGCACGGGAGCCATGCGATGGATGGCGTTGCGCCCCGTGAACGGCCGCGCGGTGTGGGCCCGGACGCCGCGCAGCGTCAGACGGACGCGCATCGTCCCCTGACAGCCCGCCTCGACGAGCGCGTTCGTCGGCTCGCCCAGCACGGCCGCATCCCCGTCGAGCAAGTCGGGACGTCGTTGCCACAACTCGAGCAAGCCGCTGTCGTCACGGCCGATCTCCTCGCGCGCGTAGAAGCACCACGTGACGTCGACCGCGGGCGCCCGCACGGTGGTGGCCAAGTCGAGCATCACGGCGAGACCGCCCTTCATGTCCGACGCGCCGACACCCCAGAGCGTGTCACCCTCGATCCGGGGCGACTCGTTGTCGTTCGCCGGGACCGTGTCGAGATGACCCGCGACCACCAGCCGCTGGGAGAGGCCCAGGTTGGTGCGCGCCACGACGTTGTCCCCGATGCGGCTGACCTCGAGCCATGGGCACGCAACCAGCGCCGCCTCGACCCGCTCGGCGAGCGCCGCCTCGTGCCGGCTCAGCGAAGGGACGGCCATGAGGTCCTTGGTGGCCGTCAGCAGGTCACCCATCGACTCAGGTGCTGGCGCCGTGCTCGCGCAGGACCTCGTTCAGCTGCGCCTTGTCGTGGCGCTCGCCCTCGGTCAGCCGCTTGATCACCAGCACGCAGGGGACGAAGAACTCGCCGCCGGGATACTCGCGACGGCGGCTGGCGCGGATGGCCACGCACCAGGGTGGGACCACGCCCCGGGAGATCTCTTCGCCCGTCTCAGCGTCGATGACGGGGATGGACGGGTCGAGGAAGCTGCCGGCGCCGAGGACCGCTCCCCTGCCGATCCGGGCGCCGCCGGTGACCATGCAGCGGCTGCCCACGAACGCGTCGTCCTCGACGACGACGGGCACCGCGTTCGGAGGCTCGAGCACGCCACCGATGCCCACACCGCCCGCCAGGTGCACGCGCTCGCCGATCTGGGCGCACGAGGCGACCGTGGCCCAGGTGTCGACCATGGAGCCTGCGCCGACCCAGGCGCCGATGTTCACGTACGAAGGCATGAGTACGACGCCGCGCCCGAGGAACGAACCCCAGCGAGCGGACGCACCCGGCAGGGCGCGCACGCCGGCTTCGGCGAAGCCGTGCTTGAGCGGCAACTTGTCGGCGTACTCGAAGGGCCCGGTCTCGATGGTCTCCATCCCGCGCAGCGAGAAGAGCATGAGGATCGACTTCTTGAGCCACTCGTGGACGACCACCTCGTCGGTCGCCTGATCGACCTCGGCCACCCTGGCCTGGCCGGTGTCGAGCAACTCGATGGCCTCTTCCACCAGCGTCGCGGCGTCGGTGTCCGCCGGCGAGAGTCCGTCTCGCCGCTCCCAGAGCTCTTCGATGCTCGCCTGCAGATCAGCCATGGCTCACCCTAGCGAGACGCTCGCCCACCAGCGCCAACCGTTCCATCGGCTGCACCAGCGCGACACGCACGTGACCGGCTCCGGCGTCGCCATAGAGGTCGCCCGGGCTGACCAAGAGGCCGCCGTCTGTGGCCAGCGACTCCGCCATCGCCCACGCGTCGGCCCAACGGCCGAGGGGGACCGGGACCCAGAGGTAGAAACCACCCTCTGGGAGGGTGACCGGGCAGCCGTAGGCCTCGAGCACGTCGGCGAGGAAGGAGAGGCGCTCGCGGTAGCGCGCTCGTTGCGCGTCGACGTGGGTATCGTCGGCCAGCGCGGCGATGCCCGCAGCCTGGGCCGGGCCCGGGACCATCAGACCGGCGTGCTGGCGTACCGCGCGCAGGAACTCGACCAGCTCCGCGTCCCCCGCATAGAAGCCGACCCGGACCCCGGCGAGGTTGGAACGCTTGGACAACGAGTGCACGGCCACCACGCCGTCGGCGCCGTGCTGGAGCACCGAGCGAGGCGAGCCGTCCCAGGTGAACTCGGCGTAGCACTCGTCGGAGAACACCGGCACCCCGTGGGCCCGTCCCCACGCCGCCTCCGCACCGAGGTCGCCGAGACCACCCGTGGGGTTCGAAGGCGAGTTCGACCAGAGCACGAGCGCCCGGGCCGCGTCCGCCTCGTCGATCGCCTGGAGGTCGAGCCCGCCGGGTCGGCCCGCTGCGGTCGGGACGCCGATCGCCCGGCAACCGGCGAGGTCTGCCCCCATCGCGTAGGTCGGATACGACACAGCGGGGTACAGCACGGTGTCCTTCTCCGGGTCACGCAGGCGGAGCAGGTGCGGGACCGACGCGACCAGCTCCTTGGTGCCCACACACGCGGCGACGCCGGACAGGGGGACCTCGTCGAGCCCAAAACGCCGGACGAGCCAGGCCGTCGCGGCCTCGCGCAGCTGCGGGCTGCCCGCCGAGGCGGGATACCCCCGCTCGGTGCCCGACGCCGCCAGGGCCTCGACCACGGCGGGCAGGGGTGGGTCGCACGGCGTGCCGATGGAGCAATCGACCATGCCGCCGGGCAGCGCGGCAGCCAGCTTGGCCAGACCGTCGAGGCGGTCGTAGGGATAGGGCGGCAGTCGAAACGTCACGGCGCCGCCACGAACTCGGCGAAGCGGGCCCGGCCCACCTCGTCCAGCACGACCTCGAGAGTCGCCGCCTCCTCGCCGTCTCGCTGGCCCACGACCTCGCCCTCGCGATGCACCGCCGCCAGCACGTCACCGCGTGACCAGGGCACGACGAGCTGCACCACGCGGTCCGAGCCCCGCAGGCGATCCCCCACGACCCGCAACAAGTCGTCGACCCCCTCGCCGGTGCGCGCCGACACGACCACCGCGCCCTGAAGGCGCTGGGCCAGCGCCTTGGCCTCCTCGGGCGCACGATCGGCCTTGTTGACCACCACCAGCTCGGGCACGCCCGCGGCGCCGATCTCGCCGAGCACCTCGTGCACCGCCCGCATCTGCGCCTCGGCGTTCACGGCCGTGCCATCGACCACGTGGACGATCAGATCGGCCAGCCGCACCGAGTCCAGGGTGGAGCGGAACGCCTCGACCAGTTCGTGGGGGAGCTTGCGCACGAAGCCGACAGTGTCGGTGACGAGCACGGTCTCGCCGCCGGGGAGCGAAAGCTGGCGGGTGCGCGGGTCGAGCGTGACAAAGAGGCGGTTCGCGGCCGGCACTCCCGCGTCGGTCAGCTGGTTGAGCAGCGTCGACTTGCCGGCGTTCGTGTAGCCGACCAGCGCCAGCTCGCGGTGGCGGCCGCGGGCGCGGCTGCGCCGCTGGAGCGAGCGCGTGCGTTCCACGTCACGCAGCTCGTCCTCGAGCTTGTGCATCCGGCGCACGAGGCGGCGGCGGTCGACCTCGAGCTGCGTCTCACCGGGCCCGCGCGTCCCGATGCCGCCCGCCTGCTGGCTGAGCGACATGCCCCGCCCACGCAGACGCGGCAGTCGGTAGCGCAGGAGCGCCAGCTCCACCTGCGCCTTGCCCTCCGGGCTGCGCGCGTTCTGGGCGAAGATGTCGAGGATGACCGCGGTGCGGTCGATGGCGGTGCGGCCGAACAGCTTCTCGAGGTTGCGGTGCTGCGCCGGGGTGAGCTCGTCGTCGAAGACGACCGTGTCGGCGTCGAGGCTGCGGCTCAGCGCGGCGATCTCCTCCGCCTTGCCGCTCCCGACGAAGGTGGCCGGGTCCGGCGCGTCGCGTCGCTGCACGACACGTCCCACCACGTCCGCGCCCGCGCTGTCGACGAGCTGCGCGAGCTCATCGAGCTCCTCGTCCACGAGCTCGGTGGTGAGCCCAGGGAAGACCACACCGACCAGGATGATCCGTTCCCGGAACGTGCGCTCAATGAGCGTGCCCGGCAACAGGTTGCTCAAGAGAGCGTCTCCGGGTGGAAGTCGACGTCGGCCACCTTGCGCACGGGTCCGGCGAGATATGTCGTCGCCGCATCGTCCGCGCCCAGCGTCACTTCGAGGACGCCGCCAGGGTTCCGGACTCGCACCGCTGCATCGGGCGGCACCGCGTCCCAACTGCGTGCCGCAGCGGCCGCCGCCACGCTACCGGTCCCACACGCGAGTGTCGCACCGACGCCGCGCTCCCACACGCGGAAGTCGAGCACCACGCCGTCGGAGTCGTGGACGACGGTGATCCACTCGACGTTGATCCCGCCGGGATAGGCCGCCTGCAGCTTGGGCCCCGCCTCGGCGATGTCGACGCCCGCGGTGTCGGGCCCGAGGAGCACGAGGTGGGGGTTGCCGACGTCGACCGTGCGCGCCCGGCGCTCGCCGAGCTCCGCAGGCTGCTCGGGCCCGAGGCGCGCCGGGCCCATGTCGACGCGGGCCGTCGCCACACCCGGGGTGGCGCCCGGGACGTACTCGACCGTGCGGGGGCCGCCGGCGGTCGACACCGTGAAGACGGGCGGTGCCACGAGGCCGGCGTCGACCGCGGCCTGGGCCAGGCAGCGGATCCCGTTGCCGCTCATCTCGGCCTCGCCCCCGTCCGCGTTGCGCAGCTCCATGGAGAGGTCGCACCCGGCTCGCCCCGGCCCGACCCGGATGATCCCGTCGGCCCCGACGCCCCGGTGCCGGTCAGCCAGCACGCGCACCTGGGCCGACGTCAGCCTGACCGCGTCGTCAGGGTCGAGGAGGACCAAGAAGTCGTTCCCGGCACCCTCGTGCTTGGTGGCGTGCATCGACCCATTCTCGCAGCCGGAGTCCCTCAGCCGTGCACCGAAAGGGCGCGGGCGACCAGCTCCTGGGCCTCGGAGCTGCTCTGCGCCCAGGTGATGCGAGGGTCACGGCGGAACCAGGAGGCCTGGCGGCGGGCGAACCGGCGCGTGCGCCGGACCGCTTCTTCCACACAGTCTGCCAGGGGTAGCCCGTCTTCGACATGGCGGAGGATCTCCCGGTAGCCGAGGGCCTGGCGTGCGGTGCGCGAGATCCCGCCGGGGCGGGCGGCCAACGTACCCACCTCTTCGACGAGACCGGCTTCGACCATGGCGGCGAAGCGTGTCGCGACACGCCGGTCGATCTCGTCGGGTGCCAACGCCAATCCGACCTGGCGGACCTCCGAGGCCGGGTAGGCCTCCAAGCCCGGCCCGAACTCGGAGAAGGGTCGCCCCGAGCCCACCGTCACCTCGAGCGCGCGCACCACGCGCCGGCGGTTGGTCGCCTCCATCCGGCCGGCCCCGACCGGGTCGAGCGTGCGCAGGCGCGCGTGCAGGTCGGCGATCTCGGCGCGGCCCTGCTCGAGCTCGGCCTCGAGCGCAGCGGCCACGTCGGGGTAGCGCCCGGGGATGACGAGGTCGTCTACCACCGCGCGCAGGTACAGGCCGGTGCCGCCGACCAGCAGCGCGTGCCGGCCCCGGGCCGCGATGGCGCACCGCACCTCGCGTGCCGCATCCTGGAACTGCGCGACGGTGAAGTCCTCGTCGGGGTCGACGAGGTCGATCAGGTGATGGGCCACCGCCGCCTGGGCCTCGCGACTCGGCTTGGAGGTGCCGATGTCCATGCCCCGGTACACGCACATGGAGTCGACGGAGACGATCTCGCAGTCGCCCCGGCGCAGGGCGAGCTCGAACGCGGCCTCGGACTTGCCCGACGCCGTGACGCCGACGAGGGCGACCACGCTCATGCGCCCGCCACCGGGATGCGCACCCGATGGCGGGGCCGCGCCGTCACCTCCTCGAGCCGGCCCGACAAATGGTGTGGATGCCCTGCGGTCACGCGCACCCGGCACAGCGCGCCGGGTGCAGGTGCAGCGGGACCCGACGCCGCGAAGTGCAACAGCTTCCCCTGGCGGGTGCGCGCCGCCAGCATGGCGGCGTCGCGCCGGCTCACGCCTTCGACAAGCACTTCCTCGCTGCGCCCGACACGGGCTTGGTGCCGGGCCAGGGCCGAGCGGTCGATGACCGTCTTGAGTCGTTCGAAGCGCTCGGCGACGATCTCGGCCGGGACGAACTCGGACTCCATGGCCACGGCCCGCGTCCCGGGACGAGGCGAGAAAATGAAGGTGTAGGCGCTGTCGTAGCCGGCCTCCGCGCATACGGCCAACGTGTCCTCGAAGTCCTCGGCCGTCTCGCCGGGGAAGCCGACGATGATGTCCGTGGTCACAGCGAGATCGTCGATCGCCTGGCGCGCCGCGGCGAGCCGTTCGAGGTAGCGCGCTGCGCTATAGCCGCGGCGCATGGCGCGCAACACACGGTCGCTGCCCGACTGGAGTGGCAGGTGGAGCTGCTCGCACACCTCGGGCGTCGTCGCCATGGCCTCGATCGTCTCGGGCCGCAGGTCCTTCGGGTGCGGGCTGGTGAAGCGGACCCGCCCGATTCCCTCGACGGCACCGACCGCGCACAGGAGCTCGGCGAAGAGCGGTCGCCGCCGCGTGATGTCGCGGCCGTAGGAGTTGACGTTTTGTCCGAGCAGCGTGACCTCGGTGACGCCACGGCGCGCCAGCAGCTCGACCTCGGCCACGATGTCGTCGAGTGGGCGGCTCACCTCGGGGCCCCGCACGGCGGGCACGATGCAAAAGGCGCACGAGTTGTCGCAGCCGGTCTGGATGTTGACCCACGCCGCATAGGGCAACTCGCGCACGGCGCCGGGACCGAGCAAGGAGTTGGTGCCCGACTCGGGCGGCGGCACGTCAAGGATCTCCATGAGCGGGCCTTCGGTCCGCGCCCGCTCGAGCAGACCCGGCGCGCTGGTGAGGTTGTGCGTGCCAAAGACCACGTCGACCCAGCCGACCTTCTCTTGAATCAGCTCACGGTCCTTCTGCGCCAGGCAACCGCCGACGGCGATCTGCAGTCCGGGCTTCGCTTCGACCAGCTCTTTGAGCCGGCCGAGGGTGCCGTAGAGACGCTGATCTGCGTTCTCCCGGATGCAGCAGGTGTTGAGGACGACCACGTCTGCGTCATCCTCGGAGGTGACAGGCGACAGGCCCTCGCCGACCAGCAACCCCGCGAGCCGCTCGGAGTCGTGCTCGTTCATCTGGCACCCGAAGGTACGGATGAAGAAGGTGCGCGCCATGAACCAAGTGTAGGGAGCCGCGGCGCGTAGATTTTCGACGGTGCATCTCCCCTCGCCCTTCCTCGAGCACGGCCTGCGCCGTGGCGCGGCCCTGGTCGCAGCCGTGCTGGCGGTCCCCGCGCTGGCGGCGTGCGGCGCCGGCTCGGGCTCAGGTTCGGGTGCCGCCAGCGGGTCGTCCCCGCAGTCGGCCGACGCCCGGCTCGCGAACGCCGGTTCCACCGTGCAGACGGCCATGATGCAGTACCTGTCCGCGGCGCAGCAGTGTAAGACGGCCCAGAGCCCCGTCGTCTGCGTCGAGAAGGCCGACCGCACGCTCGGCGGCCAGATCCACGACTACGCCAACGTGCTGGCCGTCGGGCACGGTTTCACTGCGCCAGCCACCGCACTGTCTGCCGCACGCAATGCGGCACAGACCCTGGCCAACAGCCTCGAGATCCTCGGGGACGCCGAGCCCACCCAGGCCAACTACGACCAGGTCCTCAACTCCTTCAACGTGAACAGCGCCATCTCCTCACTCCAAGCGGTCGTGACCAAGGTCCAGTCCGACCTGAGGTGACGCGGTCGTCTTGAGGGACGCTCAGGAGGCGCCGACGGTGACCGTGAAGTTCTTGGTGAGCTCGGTGCCCGCGGTGAGCACGACCTTTTTGGCTCGTGACGTCGACTGGTTCAATGTCGTGCCGCCGAAGACGTCGATGAATCCCTCGAGCCACCAGGTGCCCGGTGCCAGCAACAAGGTGTAGGTCCCGTTCTGCTGGCTGCCCGTCTGGATCTCACCAGGGCACGAGCCCGCCGTCGGGACACCAGAACAGGCCTGGACGCCCGATTCATAGTCACCTTCGGCGGGTGCGCCGACCACTGTGACGGTGCCGGTCACCGCCCCCTGCGAGGGCGGTTGGTAGGTCACCGTGACGTTGCGCGTCGTCGTCTTGCCCGAGGTGATCGCCACGGGCTTGCCGCTCGGGTCGATGACGGAGCCGAAGACGGTCTGATACCCGGGATAGAGCAGCCACGGTCCCGCGGTCAGAGTCGGGAGCGAGTACACGTTCACCGGGGACTTGGCGGCGCCGGCGTATCCCGCTGGTGGGTTCGCCGCGGCATTCGCGCTCTTCGTCTGGCCGCGGTCCGCCGCGCCGTAGCCGAAGCCGGCCGGGCCCGAGTACTCGCTCACGCATTCGGGAGCGGTCACCCCACCGGTCCATGGCTCGGCCGCCGGACAAGCGAGCATGGTGTAGGACTCGACCGTGACGCCCGCGGGCAGTCCCTCCACCGTGATGGTCCCGGTCGCCGTACCGGGGACCTGGTAGGGGACGCTCAGGTAGAGGTTCATCGTCTGCTTCTTGGCCAGGGTCACGACCTGAGTCGATCCGTCGACCGCGTTGTCGTACGGCTGAGCCAGGTAGAACCCCTTGACGCTCCACTGCCCGGCCGACAGGACCATGGTGTAGCGGTTCCCCGAGACGCCGTAGAACTCGTGGCAACCGGACCCCCCGTTCTGACCGAGAGGGCAGGCTGTCACCCCGACCTCGTCGGAGAAATCGGGGGGCGCACCGGTCACGCTGATCGTCCCGGTGAGCAGGGCCTGGCCGGGCAACAGGAAACTCGTCGTGACGTTGGCCGTGCCCGAGCCGCCCGGAGTCAGGGTCACGCTCACGCCCTTGTTGGCGTTCGTCCCGCAGCCCGACTCGGCGCAGAAGCTGGGGTACGCGGTCCACGTCAGCGGAGGAAGGCCGGACAGCGAGTACGACGCGATCGCCGTGCCATTGGACACGGTCATGTTCGATCCGTAGCCGTTCACACAGGCGATCGAGGGGGAGGTCCCGTTGTACGGTGCGAACGAAGGGCAGAGCAGGACGGAGAGCTGCTCCACCGTGTCGAACGGCGGCACGTTCTTCACGGTGATGGTCCCGCTGAGGGACGCCGGTTTCTCGTAGGGAACGCTTAGGTCGACGTTCACCGTCCCGCCCGCCGTCACGGCCACGGTCTGCGCCGGGCCGAGGAACGCGCCGCCGAAACCACTGTTCTCGTAGAAGCCCGATATCCGCCAGGTACCAGCCGACAGGCTGAGTGTGTAGGCACCTTCTGATGCCAAGGCGTAGATCGGGTCGGCGCAGGCCACGTTCGGCGGGCTCGACGCCGGGCAGGCGCCCGCACCGAGAAAGGCGGGGGTGAACCGCTTGGGTGCGCCCGTGACCGTGACGGTGCCGGTGACGGTGCCCACGCCCGCGCACTGCGAGGTGCTCGAGCTGCTCGAGCAGCACATGCTCGAACTGCCGCTCGAGCTTGAGCTACTGCTGCTGACACACGAGCTCGACCCCACGATTCGGTTGGCCAAGGACGTCAGTCCGAAGCCCGATGCGATCTGCGGCAGGACCGTCACCAACAAGACGAAGCTCGCGGCGGCCACAACCGCCATGCGGGCCCGAGGTTTCCAGCTCTTCACCGCTTCACCCCCGCTCTCCCCACGTCGAACTGCGCCGCAAAACATACCCCCGATTCCCAGCGCAAGCCCGGATGACATGCCGGTCGGTCAGGGCGCAGCCAAATACGGCCCTTCGGGCGTGAACCCGACCCGGGCCATCACGGCCGGCCGGTGGGGGATCGCCGGCTCGGTACTGGCGCGGAACGGGTTGTAGACCAGGTAGACGTTGCTCCCCTTCTCGAACACGGATTCCTCCCCCGGCCCGAAGCCCTGACGGTTGGACGCGATGAACGGTTTGGGGCTCACGTCCGAACACGGGCCGAACGGCGTCTCGCAGGCGGCAACGCCGATGCCGTACGCGGGTGAGCTGAACCAGTTGGCCGAGAAGAACAGCCAGTAGGTCCCCCAGGCCTCGACCATGTCGGGCGCCTCGACGATCGTCCCTTCCCACGCTTGGCTGGGTCCGAGGATCTTGACCGGCTGGCCGAGCAGCCGCCGCCCGTCGGCGCTCAGCTCCTGCGCGTAGATGCCGGTGTCGCCGTCCTGGTCCGGCCCGGGCACGGTCGGGTTGGCGTTGTCCTCCGACTTCCACAGCAGGACCAGCTGCGCGCCGTCGACGAAGACGCGCGGGTCGATCGATCCGCGATGGGCGAGCTGGCACACAAAGGGGCGGTCCGCCGGCACGAACGGCCCCACGGGCGACGATCCGAACGCCGCCCCGATGCAGTGAACGGACGGAGTCACGCCACGCAGGAGGACGCTGTAATAGAGGGCCCACCCTCCGGCCACCCGATGGACGTCGGGCGCCCACGTGAGCCCGGCGGCGGCCCAGCCGGGGAGATGCGGCAGGGCATCGACCGGCGGCCCCCACTGGCCCGGCTTCGGTCCGGTGCGCACGGGCACGTTAAGACCGCCGATGCCCTGATTCGAATAGATGTAGTAGATCCCGTGCCATTCGAGCATGTACGGATCGCTCACGTCTGGTCCGGTGAGGATGTAGCGCCCCGGCGCGGCGGGGGTCCGGGTCGGAGGAGGCGCGTTGCTCTGCGCGACAGCCAGACCGCCGCCCGCATCGCGGGCGAACCCGACCGAGGTCTGGGCGACGACGAGCGCGACCGCGGCGACACCCCAGGCGAGCGCGCCCACCCCCCGACGAAGCCTGTGCGGCGTGGCGCGCACCCCGGTCGTCCCGGGCGCCACCGACGCCAGACCCACCACGCAGCCCCCGAGGACGGCGACGGCCGGCAGCTCCCAGGCCGGGGTGATCGCTCCGGCCACTGCGAAGGTCGCGGCGGCACCGGCTGCGCACGACGTCAGGACGTCGCGCCGTCGGCAACCCCAGGCGGCCGTGGTGACCGCGCCGACGAGGAGCACGGCACCCACCAGCCCGCCGTCGGCCAGGATCGTCAGGTAGGTGTCGGGCGTGAGACCCGGATAGAGATCGACCGGCTGCGTGGACGCGTCTACGACTGACGGTCCGACGCCTCCGGTGGTCGACGAGCGCCAGCTGTGGGCGGCGGCGGACCACGCCAGCGTCTGACCCTGACTGAGCGGTTCCGTCGGCCCCGACACGCCCGGCGGCCGGAGCACCAGGACGCTCAGCCCGGCCAGCACCACGACAAGGATCGCGACCGCGACGGCGGTCGCGACCGTGCTGGGACCCCGCCGTGGCGCGCCCCGCAGCCCCGCCGCCGCGACCAGCGCCGCCAGCAGGACGGTCGAGGGCCATGGCCCGAGATGGCCCGAGGCCGCGGCCACGACCACGACGCCCGCCAGGACACCCGCCGCCAGTGGCCATGCGGCGGCGAGCCAGCGTCGGGCCGGGACGAAGCAGGCTCCAGCCGCCAACGCCAGCAGGGTCCAGTGGCTCTGCGTCCCGATGAAGGCGGCCACCACGAGGCACAGTCCCGCCCGGACCAACGGCTGTCGCAGGTCGAGACCCAGCGCCAGCACCAGCGCGACGCCAAGGAGCGCCGCCGCGGCAGCGGGATGCGTCAGCGGGGTGGCGAGTTGCCAGAACGACCCGGCGCGCTGCGCGAGGGGGTCGACCCGCCACACCAGGGCCACGACACCGATGGCGGCTGTTACGGCGGCGACGCCCACCAGCGCCAGCGCGACGCGCGCCCGACCATGGTCATCGAGCGCCTTGACCACGAGCGCAGCGGCCAGGAAGCCGAGCATGGACGCACCGAGGGGTAGGAAGGCGGCGGGACGATGGACCGCGACGGCCCGCACCAGCCACCAGAAGGCCAGCCCGCCCACGGTCGCAGCCAGCAGCAGGGACAGCCGGTCACGGACACGTACCAGCGCGAGCACCATGAGGACGCCCGACACGACGGCGACGCCGAACGCGTCGGACGGGTAGAAGGCGCCGCGCCGATAGATGGCAGCCGCCAGCATCCCGACGGCGATGGCGGCGAGGGTCGCCGAGCCGGAGGCCGCGCCGGTGCGGTTCGGGGCCGGCGTCACCACCGGATCGCCACCGACTCGGTCGTGGTCGAGCGCGTCGGTCGACAGTACCGATGCGACGCCCGGTTCAGGCAGGTCCACGGACAGCTTCGTACCCCTTGTCGACGATGCGCACTGGGCCTCCCCCACCCCAGTTTTCCATGAGGTCGGCGCGCGCCGAGGGCGGCCGCGCCGGCGACGGCGAAGCCGGCTCTCCCGGTCGGGCCCTCGCTAAGGTGACCCATCGCACACGGGTCAGCACGGACGTCATGACGCGCCGCACGCTCCTCGGGCTCCTTCTCCTCGCTGCGGGTGCGGCCTGTTACGTGGCCGTCGTGGTGGCACGCCAAGGGCCACCACCGGGCGGCGACACGACGCCGCTCACCACCGTCACCTCCGCCCTGGCCTCGGGGCAGCTCCATGCGGCCGCCTCCGAGGACGGATTGCCCAACCCGCCCGGCTATCCGCTCCTCACCGCTCCCTTCGTGGCCGCCCTTCCCTCGCTGGTCGGTGCGCCGACGTGGTGCCTCAGCACCGGCCGGGCTGCCGGGCTCCACCAGGAGAGCTCGTACGCGCACGATCCGAACTTCGCCAGCGACGTCAACGAATGCGGGACGCTCGCCGCCTCCGGCGCCAGTGACGTCTCGCCGCCCTGGTACCGCGCCCAAGGCCTGCTGGGCGTGCTGGGCTGGCTGGTGCTGGCGGGAGGAGCGTGGTCGCTGCTGCGAGCGGCAGAGGCCGACACCCCGGCGCGACTGGCGGGGCTCTTCGTCTTCCTGGCCTTCCTGCCTGCGGCGAGCAGCGCCATCGTGCAGCTGTTCCACCCACAGGACATCGTGAGCCTCGGCCTCGCCTTGGGCGCCCTGGGCCAGACGATCAAGGGCCGCTGGGTCCTGGCCGGCGCGCTGTTCGGCCTCGCCATCGTGACCAAGCAATTCGCCATCCTCCTGGCGCTCCCCGCCGTTGCCGTGGCTCCCGGCGCCGGCCCCCGGCTGCGTCTCGCGGTCACCGCCGTCGTGGTGGCGGCCGCCGGCATCCTCCCGTTCTTGGTGTCGGCACCGCGAGCGACGCTCGAGAACTTCAGCGGCTTCAGCGCGGGCGGGGCCGTCTCCGGTGCGACCGTGTTGACACTCTCGGGCGTGTCCGGCACGGTGGCTTCGGCAGTGGCTCGCGACGCGCCCGTGCTCTTCGCCGCGGCGATCTGCGTGTGGGCGCTGTCGCGGCGCGGACCGTGGCTGCGCCGGCCCGAGGCGCTGGTGGCGCTCGGCCTGGCCTGCGTGAGCGGTCGGCTCATCTTCGAGTCGGTCGTGTTCCCCTACTACCTCCTCGCCCCCAGCGTGCTCTTCTTCGTGCTCGATCTCGTTGCCCGCCGCTCCCCCGCCCGCTCGCTCGTCTGGTGCGCCGCCGCCGCGTTCTTCGTGGCCATCCACCCGGGCAACCATGCCGTCGCCGCGTTCGGGACGCTGATCTTCGCAGTGCTCGCGGTCGCGGCCGGTCTCGTCGAAGCGGCGCGGCTGTCCTCTGCTCACTCCGACGCCGGCACTCGGCCCACGGTCACACCCGGCCTCGCCTGACGCGACACCGCCTGACGCGACACCGCCTGACGCGATATCGCTCGCCGAGATCGGCGTAGGAGCGGGTCCTAGAGGTCGACGACCGCCTCGTCCCCGTAGACGAGGCCGCGGCGGTCGGCCCCGAGCTCGAGCACGCGTCCGGGGACACCCGAGCGCGCCAGCGCGGCCTCTGCACCAACGAGTACCGAGTCCGCTGAGCCCGCACGCACGATCCCGATGAGGCTCGGCCCGGCTCCGGACCAACTGGCAGCGAGCGCGCCCGCGTCGACCAGCGCGGCGAGCAGCGCGGCGGACTCGGGGAACAGCGGCGTGCGCGCCGGCTGGTGGATGCGGTCACCCGTCGCCGCCGGCACGAGCCAGGACGGGTCGGCCAGCCCGGCGAGGAGCAGACCCATGCGACCGAGGTTGAAGACGACGTCGGCGCGGCTGAGGGAGTCCGGCAACACGCCGCGGGCCGCGGGCGTCGCCAGGTCGCGGTCGGGGACGATGACGACGAAGGACAGCTCGTCGCTGAGCGGCAGTGCCGCGTGCACGGGGCTGCCCTCCACGCTGGTCGCGGCGACGAGGCCGCCGAACGCGCTAGCCGCGGCATTCTCGGGGTGCCCGTCGTAGGCCGCCGCCACGGCATAGGGGTCGTCCGCGCCTGCGGCAGCGGCGGCCGCAGCGGCGAGGGCGGCCGACGAACCGAGCCCGCGCGCCAGGGGGATCTGCGAGCGCACCGTCACCGCGCAACGGTCGTGGCCGAGGATCTCGGTCGCCACGCGCGCCGCGAGGTGCGACGCGTCGTCGAAGAGGCCGGCCCCCTCCCCCTCGGTGTGTACGCGGAGCGACGGCGCCAACTCGACCTCCACGCTCACGTAGCGCTCGAGCGCGACCGCCAGCGTGTCGAACCCGGGCCCGAGATTGGCCGACGACGCTGGGGCCCGTGCGCGCACGGCGCCAGGCTACGTGGTCCTAGAAGATCCGCTGGAGGAACGACGGACGCGGCACGTCCTGGCGCAGCCGCACCGGCACGGTGACGGTCTGCGTGCCGAGCCTCACCACCTCGCTGCCCGCCTCCGCGCCGCGGCGGGCCTCATCGGTGAGCGCGCGGCGCGGGTGGAAGGCGCGGCGTGCCGTGACCCCGGGCCACGTCAGCATTGTCACCGCCGAAGTCGTCGTGGCGCCGACCGTCCGGCCCGCCTCGCTCACATGGGCGGCCAGCGCACCGCCGGGCAACACCTCGGTGCTGCCGATGAGCGGCTCGAGCGCGTCGACCAGCGCCAAGCCGTGCAGTCCGGCCTGGGCGAGGACCTCGGGACCTTGCTGCCCGGTAACCGCGGCCAGGAGGAGCACCTGTCGGCCGTGCACGGGACGGATGACGGCGATCACGTCGCAGCCGCCGGCTTCGGTCGTGTAGCCCGACTTCACGCCGAGGACCCCCTGAATCCCGAGCATCGGCGTGTAGGTCGAGATCGTGCCCGCGACCGGGAGGGTCACCGAGGACATCTTGACGATGGCGGCGAAGGCCGGGTCGGCCATGTCGGGCGCCGCCACCTTGAGCATGTCCGAGGCGGTCGAGACCGACGCCGGGTCCACGCCGCTGGCGTCGGCGAAGTGCGACTGGGTCATGCCGAGCGACGCCGCGTCCGCGTTCATCTTGGCCACGAAAGCGGGAATGCTGCCGGCGTCCCAGCGCGCCAGCAGGTCGGCGTAGTTGTCGGCGGAGTGCACCAACAGGCCGCTCAGCACTTGCTGTTCGGTGAGGTGCTCGCCCAGCGTCACCTCCGCGTTCGAGTCGTCGTTGACCGTGTCGCTGTCGTAGTCGTTGACGTCGGCCTGGCTCACCGTGATGGTCGGCCCGGGTTGGCCCGGCGCCACCGGATGGTCGTGCAGGATCACGTACGCCGTCATCAGCTTGGTCAGGCTGGCCACGGGCGCCGGCCGCTCGGGACCCGACGCCACGTCGATGCCGATGGCCGGGACGGCAATGGCGCCCTCCCCCGCGTTCGGCCAGGGCAATGGCATCGCCCGCAAGGGCACCGACACCGTGCGCGACAGCACGGGCGTGACCGCCGGCGCGGGGTCGGGGGTGTGCAACCGGACACCCACGACCACGGCCGCGGCAGCGATCAGGACGACAAGCACCACCAGCGCGACGAGGCCTCGGTGACCCCGGCGCCGCTGCGAGCGCGCGGAGTGCCGCCCCCGCTCGCGTCGTGGCGGAGGCGCCGCCGCCGGCGGCAGCGTAGATGGCTGCTCGCGCAGCGAGTCGAGGCGGAAGGGCGCCACCATGAGGGGCGCTTCGGCCTCTGAGCTCACCGCCGGCTCAGCGCGTCGAGCTCCTCGGGCGTCATGAGGACCGCACGCGCCTTGGAGCCCTCGCTCGGCCCGACGACGCCAGCCTGCTCGAGCAGGTCCATCAGGCGCCCGGCGCGGGCGAATCCCACCCGCAGCTTGCGCTGCAACATTGAAGTGGAGCCGAGCTGGGAACGCACCACGAGATCCCGGGCCTGCGACAGGTACTCGTCGTCGTCATCGTCGACGCCGTTCGCGCCCAGCGCCCCGTCGTCGATCCCCTCGATCCCCACGATCGCCTCGGTCTGCCCACCCTGGGACCGCCAGTGCTGGACGACGTCGCGCACTTCCTCTTCGGAGACCCAGGGCGCCTGGAGGCGTCGCGAGATGTTGGAGGACGCCGTGAGCAGCAGCATGTCCCCCTTGCCGATCAGGCGTTCGGCACCGGGCTGGTCCAAGATGACGCGGCTGTCGGCCAAGGACGAGACCGAGAAGGCCATGCGGCTCGGGATGTTGGCCTTGATCACGCCCGTGATCACGTCGACCGACGGACGTTGCGTGGCGATCACCAGGTGGATGCCGACGGCGCGGGCCATCTGGGCGATGCGCACGATGGAGTCTTCGACGTCGCGGGCCGCAACCATCATCAGGTCGTTGAGCTCGTCGACTATGACGAGGATGAACGGAAGCGTCTGCGGGGCCTCGGGCTCGTCGTCCAGGCCGGCCTCGTCCTCCACCGCCGGATGGTCCTCACCGAGCGCCCGGGCCGCCGCGTCGCGGCTGCGCCGGCGATCTGACGGCGGGGCCGCGATCCGCCCTTCCTCCACCAGCTGGTTGTAGCCGGTGATGTCACGCACACCGTTCTCCGCCAAGATGTCGTAGCGCCGCTCCATCTCCTTGACCGCCCACGCCAGGGCGTTGGCGGCCTTCTTCGGGTCAACGACCACCGGGTTGAGGAGGTGGGGCAGCCCGTCGTACTGACCCAACTCGACGCGCTTGGGGTCGACCAGGATCATCTTCACCTTGTCGGGCGTGTCGCGCATGAGCACCGACGTGATGATCGAGTTCATGCACGAGGACTTGCCCGACCCGGTGGAGCCCGAGATCAAGATGTGGGGCATCTCGGCCAGGTTGGCCATGACGGCACGCCCGGCGATGTCGCGGCCCATGGCGACCTCGAGGGGATGGCCGCTGCCGCTGCGCGCCTCGCGCGACTCGAGGATGTCGCGCAGCGAGACGAGCTGGCGCGTCCGGTTCGGCACCTCGACGCCGATGGCGGACTTGCCCGGGATGGGCGCGAGGATGCGCACGTCGGGCGACGCCATGGCGTAGGCGATGTCCTTGGAGAGGCTGGTGACACGGGCGACCTTCACGCCGGGGCCGAGCTCGATCTCGTAGCGCGTGACGGTGGGGCCCACCCTGCACCCCACGAGGCGCGTCTCCACCCCGTGCGCAGCCAGCGCGCGCACGAGCTCCTCGCCTGCGGCGTCGATCTGGCGCTGGTCCTGGCGCAGCTTCTTCGACTGGTGCAGCAGACTCATCTTGGGCAGCGTCCACTCGCCCGGCCCCCGAGACGTGGCGGCGACCACCGGCAGCGCCAGGTCCGGCTCGGGCTCGAGCGCCGGTTCGGGCTCGGGCTCGGGGTCGAGCGGGATGTCGATGTCCGTGTCGTCCCCGTCGGTCGGATCTTCGTCCTGAAGGTCGCCGGCCTCAGGAACGACGTCGTCGGCACCCGACGAGGCGGCCCCGCCGAGATCGGTCGCCGAGCCCTCGGGGACGATGACGAACGGCTTGCCCCGCCACAGCTCGGCGGCGACCCGGCCCGAGGTCAGGACACCGGTGCGCAGCGCCCGGCCGACCGACGCCAGGGACGCGCCCGTCGCCACCAGGATCGCCACCACGACGACGGCGACCAGCAACACGGTGGCGCCGGCGCTGCCGAGGCCGGCATGAAGCGGGCGGCCCACGATCACGCCGAGATACCCGCCGCCTTCGCGCAGTGCGTGCGAGTCGGACAATGCCGGCGCGCCTTTCCCCAGCTCGGCCAGGCCGCAGATGCCGAGGAGCCCGAGCACGATGCCGACCACGAGGCGCCACGGATCCGCCCCCTGGCCGCCGGCCTCGTCGTCCTCGTCGTACTCATCGCGGAGGCGGCGGTCGAACAACAGCGTGCCCCCGGCGCCGACGGCGACCAGCGGCAGGAGGATGCGGGCCCAGCCGGCGAGCGACGCCAGCCCGGTGTTGGTCCCGTGGCCGACGGGGCCGAGTTGCTGGCCCCACAGCGCCAGGGCCAGGAGGACGCCGAGCGTGATGAGGCCGACCGCCCACAGGTCGCGCGCCTGGACCCGCCAGAACGGCGGCCGCTGCGGGGCCGCCCGCTTGGCGCGCGCCGCGGACTTCTTGGCGGTCTTCTTGGGAGCGGATCGGGCCGGCGCCCGCGAAGGGGCGCTGCGGGTCTTGGTCACCACAGTGAGGCCGAGGCTACTGGCTGACCTGGTGATTTTTGCGGACACTCCGCCCGCCGAGCCGGCCGTTGTTTTACGAACATGTGTTCGCTATCGTAGAGCGCATGGCACTCCGGTGGACCCTGGCGGAGAGCGAGGAAGGGGGCACGCTGTTCCCCGACGAGCGGGTGGCCGAGCGCCACGTCGGCAAGGGCGCGTACGCCGGGATGGAGTTCCTCCACGTCAACGCCCGGGCGATCATCAATACGGTCCCGCCGGAGAGCCGGATGCCCTTCCGCCACACGATCAACCCGTATCGAGGGTGCAGCCACGCCTGCGTGTACTGCTTCGCGCGGCCGACGCACGACTACCTCGGCCTCGGCATCGGGACCGACTTCGAGCGCAAGATCGTGGTCAAGGTCAACGCGGTCGAGCGGCTGCGCGCCGAGTTGCGCTCACCCAAGTGGGGCGGCGATCACATCGCCATGGGCACCAATACCGACCCGTACCAGCACGCGGAGGGCAAGTACCACTTGACCCGGGGCATCGTCGAGACGCTCTCGGGTGCGCGCAACCCCTTCAGCATCCTGACCAAGTCGACGCTCATCCTGCGCGACGCCGCGCTGCTGGCCGCCGCGTGCGACCGCACCGAGGTGGAAGTGAACTTCTCGATCGGGACGCTCGACCGTGACGTCTGGCAGCTGACCGAGCCGGGGACGCCGCCACCGGACCGGCGGGTGGAGGCCCTCCGGCGCCTGACCGCCCTCGGCATCCCCTGCGGGGTGGTGGTCGCACCCGTCCTGCCCGGCCTCTCGGACTCGGAGGCCCAGCTGCGCGAGGTCGTCGAGGCCTGCGCGAGCGCCGGCGCGCTGTCCATCAGCGGGGTGGCGCTCCACCTGCGGGGCACGCTGCGCACGCACTACTTCGACTGGCTCGAGAAGACCCGGCCCGACCTGGTCCGGCTCCACCGGGCGCGCTTTCGGCGGGGCGCCTACCAAGACGACGAGGCACGAGAGCGGGTCGAGACCACCGTGCGGGCAGCGGCCCTGCGCTGCGGCGTGACCGGGCGCGACCGCTACCGCGGCGCCAGGAGGACCGAGGCGGCAGCCGTCGCACCGCTGACCGCGCCCAAGGAAGCACCGGAGGAAGCCCCCAAGGAGGCAGGACAGCAGCTCCGCCTGCTCTGAGCTGCGCTGCCTGCCGGAGCCGCGTAAGTGGGGCGCGCCGCCAGAGCAGGAGGTCCTCCCTACAATCGGTGGCTCATGCCAGGGACCAGAACGGGGACGTGGCGGGCAAGCCGCCGCGCCGTCGTGGCTGTGGCGGGCCTGCTCATGGTTGCCTCGTTGCTCGTCGCACCGCCGGGCGGGCCGGGGAGCACCACGGGGCGCGCCGGTGCCCAGACGCCCACCACGGCGACCGACTCGACCTACGCCATTGTCGACGCGTCCGGTGGCGTGATGACCTTCGGCGGGGCGGGCTACGCCGGCGACACCCTCGAGGTGCCGCTGCAGAAGCCGATCGTCGGCAGCGCGGCGGACCCCGCCGGCGGCTACTGGCTCGTCGCCTCCGACGGCGGCGTCTTCACCTTCGGCAATGCGGGCTTCTGGGGATCGGCTGGCAGCCTCCCGCTCAACAAGCCGGTGGTCGGCATGGCGCCGACGCCCGGCGGCGGCGGGTATTGGCTCGTCGCCTCCGACGGTGGCATCTTCAGCTACGGCAATGCGCAGTTCTACGGCTCGACGGGGAGCATGGTCCTCAACAAGCCGATCGTCGGCATGGCGGCGACGCCCGACGGTGGCGGGTACTGGCTCGTTGCCTCCGACGGCGGCATCTTCGCCTTCGGCGACGCGCGCTTCTTCGGCTCGACCGGGAGCCTGGTCCTCAACAAGCCGGTCGTCGGCATGGCGGCGACGCCCGACGGCGGCGGGTATTGGCTCGTCGCCTCCGACGGCGGCATCTTCGACTTCGGCGACGCACCCTTCTTAGGCTCGACCGGGAGCCTGGTCCTCAACGAGCCGATCGTCGGCATGGCGGCGACGCCCGACGGTGGCGGGTACTGGCTGGTCGGCCAGGACGCCGGGGTCTTCGACTTCGGCGACGCCGCGTTCTCGGGCAGCGCGCAGTCGCCGCTGCACCCGCCGCTGTTCCCCCAGCCGCTCTCCGCACCCATCGCGCCCGTGGTGAGCATCATGAATGACGCCCCCGGGCCGCAGGCCACCCACCAGAACGGGCTGCGCGTCGCCTTCGCCGGCGACTCCCTGTCTCTCTATGAGGGCAACTACATCCAGGAGGCGTCCCCGCCCTACTTCGTCGACGACGGCGCCGCGCCGGGATGCGGCTTCACCAACGGCGCGCCCACCCTGCCCTGGGCCGATCCCACTGCGCCCTACTTCAGCCCGCTGGCCTGCACGCTGTGGGCGTCGCAGCTCCAGTGGCTCGTCTCGCGCTTCCACCCCGACGTGACGGTGATTCAGACCGGGTACTGGGAGACCCAGGACCGCCTCTTCAACGGGAGCTACCAGTCGCTGGCCGACGCCGACTACGCCTCCTACATCGAGTCGAACCTGGCCCAGGCGGTGCAGATCGCGCACTCCGACGGCGGGGCCGTCATCCTCTCGACCTCGCCGTACTTCGACGACGGGACGCCCTTCAACCTGGTCAGCGCCTATAACCAGATCGTCGAGGGGGTGGCCTCGCAATTCCCCTACGTCTCCATCGACGACCTCTACACCGTGCTCGATCCGGGCGGGACCTACGCCTCGGTGGTCGACGGGATTCAGGCCCGGGCCTCCGACGGGGTGCACATCACCCAGGCGGCGGTGGACAATCTCATTGAGCCGGCCCTGAACCAGATCATCGCCAACGTCGCCGGGCCCGTCTACGCCGGTAACTCCTAGGAGACTGTTGAACAAAACGGATCTCAGGCATATGGTGAATTTTGCAAGCTCAGGACATGTCCGACCGAAGCGCCGACACGAAAAGGGTTGAAGTCGGCCACCCAGGTGGGCAATGCCCGAAAAGCGGTCCCTTTTTGACGGCCTGAGCTTGCGCGTCCGGCCTCAGACCCCTCTGATCTGCCATTCCCCGTCTCGCATGAGCCCGAGGTTGACTAAGCGCCTGAGGTTGAGGGCGGCGATGCGAAGTGAGAGCCCGAGTTGGTTCCTCTCCACCCCGCGGAAGCGCACCCTGCGATGGGCATCGGCTACCAACCACGCAATCGCACGCTCGACCATCGGGCGGAACCGTCGGTAGTCCTCTTTTAACTCACCTCGGCGCCACGATGCTCTGCGCGCGACCAACTCTTTGTCGTGAGCAGTGAGCTCGAGCGTTCGACCCTTCCGGGCGGTGCTGCAGCGCTCGCGCAACATGCACCCACCACAATGAGGCTGGAAGATGGCATTGAGGCCGGGGGTGATCGTGACCGTGTGCCCGGCGGGACAGGTGGCGGTGCCGGCGTCGTGGTCGACGACGAAGTCGTCTCGATCGAAGCCGCCGGGCACTGTGGGTCTGATCGGCCAGGGTTTGATGACCGTTTGGTGCTCGGCTGCCTCGAGCGCGGCCAACGTCTCGCCCGACGCGTACCCGGTGTCGCCGAGCACCATGAGCCCGTGGTCTTCGCCGGCGACCAGCGCGGTGGCGCAGCGTCCGTCGACGACGTTCGCCTTGGTCAAGATGGCCTTGGTCACCAGCCCGGTCTCGGGTTCGATGGCGATGTGGGCCTTGTAGCCGTCTCGGTATTCAGAGCGGGACTTGCGCATGTGGCGGGCCTCGGGATCAACGGTCGAGATCACCCGGTCCGGGGCCACCCGCTGCGCGATCCTCCAGGTGCCGTCCTCGTCTTGTTCGACGTCTTGGCCGGCGACGAGGGCTAGCAGGCCGAGTGCGTCAGTCCCCTCGGGATCACTCGCGCCCGCGTCGAATGCCTCGAGCAGCGCGAGCGCGTCGCGGACCAGGCCGTCGACTAGGGCCGCCTTGGCGACGGGGTCGTCCCAGGCGATGAGCGGTTTGCCCGAGGACTCGTAGTCATGGGCCGACAACGGCACGCGATCGGCTCGGGGGACGATCCGTCGCACCCGGCGGATGGCCGAGATCAGCTGGGTGACGGTGTCTTGGGTGGCCACGGCGTCGTCGAGGAGCGTCGAGTCGAGGGCTCGGCGGGTCTTGCCCTTGAGGACCCCGGTGGCGTCAATGACCGAACGCACGGCATCGAAGATCCGCTCAGGACGCTCCGACGTGCGCAGACGGGTGCGCCAATAGGTCAGCACCGAGTAGTCGAATCCCTCGTCGGTCAAGGCCAGCCCACAGGCCACCTTCCAACTGATCCGGTCGCGCAGCGCCCGAGCGGCGTCTCGGTCTGAAAGGCCCTCGAGGGCCTGGAGTACCATGACCGAGGCCACCACGTCAGCCGGCACCGACGGTCGGCCACGCCGTGAGCGGAACAGGTCCTCGAACATCTCATCGGGGAAGAGCTCCCGACCGTGGTCGGCCAAGAAGGCCTCCACGCTGCCCTCTGGAACCAGTTGACGGCACAGGGCGGCGGCGTCGAGCAACTCGCGATTGGGATCGCTATGTCCTTGCACCCACCAATTCTCGACGATCGGCAGCCAAATCGCGAGCACCAAACCGCGATTTATTCAACAGTCTCCTAGAGCCCGTCCTGTTGCAGCATCGAGAGTTGGCGTAGGCGCTTCGTCGAAGACCGCTCGGCTCAGGTCGATTGCGGCGACCCGATCACAACGGTTGCACAACAGCCCTGGTCGGCCCGGCTATCGCTGCCGTTCCGGCACCGCCGCGTCGCCTTCCGCGAGTCTCAAGTTGCGCACAAGCGTTGCCGATATCCACACCGTGGTCGCGGGTGGCAACGAGCTCACTCGCCTGCGCAGAGCCGGTGGGCCAATGGGGAACGCGATGGGGGTCGACGCGGAGGGATCCAGCTCCGAGTTCGGTCCGCCGCGCCCCGAAGCCAGACCGGCCACGGAGCGCGCGGCACGTCTGCGCACCCTCGCCATCACGGCTTTCTCCGCCTGCCTCGGGCTGGCGACGCTCGCTCTGCTGATGTTCGGCCCGCTGCACGGCGTCGGGCCGGTGCGGCTCTTGACCCCGCAGTGGGAAATGTTCGTTGTCCTCTGCGGGCTTTGGGCTGTCACGGTGTACGCGCCCATCTCGCTCCACCACGGCGGCAACACCTACTTGATGACCCTCGACGCGGTGCCGATGTGCATCGGGTTGGTGTTCCTCTCCCCTCCCCTCTTCGTGTTGAGTTGTGTGGTGGGGGAGCTCTTCGTCTACGGCATACTGCGCCGACAGGCACTCGTGAAGGTGTTCTTCAACGTCGCCTCCAACGCCTTCTGTGCCGCCGTGGCCGCCGTCATCTTCCGGGAGCTCCTCGACGGCCATAGCCCCGTCAGCCTCGGGGGGTGGGCAGCCGTGGCGGCCGCTCTGCTGATCTTCTACCTCGTCGCGACGCTGAACTTCCGGCTGGTGATCTGGATGAACGGCGGGAGCGAACGCCGCAGTGGTGTCCGGGTCGCCACCGAGGCCATGGTCGTCCTCGCTAGCATCTGTCTGGCCATCGTCGTCCTCGACGCGCTCTGGTACAGCGTCTGGGCAACGCTGCCGCTCTTGCTCGTGGCCGTGCTGATCATCGCCGCCTACCGCGGCTACGCCCGGCTCACCCTCCGCTTCGCCTCACTGCAGAGGCTCTACGACTTCAGCCGGGCGCTCGGAACGGCCAACCTGGAGCCCAATTCCATGAGCGTCGCCGTGCTCCAGCAGGTGTGCACGGTGATGCGCGCCCGCCGTGCGTTCATCGTGGTGGCCCACTCGGCAGGCGTCCCGTTCCGGATCTCGCTCGATGACCAAGAGCCCCTGCGGGTCGAAATCATCACCTTGGACCCTTCGTCCTTCGTCACCGAGACGATCACATCGGGCGCCGCGTCCATGCGTTCGATGGCCGACCAGGACCAACGTGGGATCGCCTCTGACCCCATCGCCGGCACCTATCACGCGGCCATGGTGGCACCGCTGACAAGCGAAAACATGACCGTCGGCGCTATCGTCGCGATCGACCGCGAGGAGGAGCTCGACGAGTTCGATCAGGACGACCTCCGGCTCTTCGATGCCTTGGTGGCGCACGCCAGTGCCAACCTCGAGCGCGCCCGGTATTTCGAAGAGATCCAGCATCAGAAGGATCTCTACGAATGGCAAGCGACACACGACTCGCTCACCAAGCTGGCGAACCGCGATCTCTTCGAGTCCAAAGTGAAGACCGCGCTGGACGAGAACGCCGGCGTGGCCATCGCACTGCTCGACCTGGATCGCTTCAAGCACGTGAACGACACCCTCGGGCACCCGATCGGCGACCGCCTGTTGCTCGAGGTGGCCGAGCGGCTGCAGAAGGCTGTCCCCGAGCACGCGACCGTGGCACGTTTTGGTGGCGATGAGTTCGCCATCTTGATCCCCGGCGTGCGCGATGTGCAGGAGGCACTCGCCAAGGTGCACGAGGTCCACGAGGTCCTCGGACGGCCGATCGACCTCGACGGGCTCACCCTTGCCGTGACCGCCAGCGCAGGGGTCGCCTTCGCTCCCCAGCACGGCCACGACGTGACCCTGCTCGTGCAGCGGGCCGACATCGCCATGTACGTCGCCAAGGAACGCCGGAGCGTGACCGAGCTGTACTCGGTGGAGCACGACAAGAGCATGCAGCGGGTCCTCATGCTCAGCGGTCTGCTGACGCACGCCCTCGAGAGCGGGACGGAGCTGAGCGTGATGTACCACCCCATCGCCGACGTCCGGTCCCGGCGGATCGTGCACGTGGAAGCGCTGGCCCGTTGGCATCACCCCGAGCACGGCTGGATCCCACCCGACGAGTTCATCGCCATCGCCGAGCAGATGGGCATCGTGAGCCAGATCACCGACTTCGTCCTCTCCAAGGGGTGCGCGGCCTTGGCGGAGTGGAGGCGTGCCGGCTTGTACATCGGGCTCGACATCAACGTCTCGGGACGAGAGCTCGCCGACGGCAGCCTGGTGGAAAAGGTGGTGCGACACTTGGAGGCCAACGACCTCCCGGCCGACGTGCTCACGCTCGAGGTGACAGAGACCGAGGTCATGGCCGACTTGTTGCAGGCGACGCGTGTCCTCGACGAGCTGGCTGGGCTCGGCATACGCATCGCCATCGACGACTATGGAACCGGCTACTCGTCACTGTCCTACCTGCACCGGCTCCCGGTGCAGGAGCTGAAGATCGACCGATCCTTCGTGACCAACCTCCCGAACGATCACAGCAATCAAGTCATCGTGCGATCCTCCATCGCCATGGCCCACTCACTTGGGCTCAGCGTGGTCGCCGAAGGAGCCGAGGACGAGGTGACGTGCGCCTTGCTGGCCGACGCGGGATGCGATCTGATCCAGGGCTTCTACCTCTCCAAGCCCATGACTCCGGAGGACCTCAAGACCTGGCTCCTCGGTGGGCCGACTCTCGAGTTCACGCCGCTCGGGCGCGACGTCTCCGCGCGAGGAACCCTCGTCCTCTCCCACCCGGGGAGCGGCACCGGCCACGGTTATTGACCGCAGCGTCTTCACCGCACCCACTAGACCCGCAGCGACCAAACCGCAGCGACTCGCAACAGCCACTCAGGAGGCGCTCTCTTCGGGGTCCCGAGGGCCCGCGCGCCGCGGGCTGACGACTCCCTAGGGCCCAACCTCCGGTCGAAGCCGGGACCAGGCGATCCCTCGATCCCGGCCGGTCGTCGGCTCCGCAGAACCTCGCACGCACCTCGATGGCGCTCTCCGATGTCCGATTCCGCCCGCGCCGTGCCCTGACGCCCTAATTTTCTTTCAGCCGTCACCCCGTCCGTCGAACCAGCCCTGAGGGGCATCGGGTTCGTGCCTAGAAATAGGGATTGCAGACGCACCCGGACGAACCGTTTTCCCAGGCCACCCTCAACGTTCACACAATGCTTGGTTGCCAGCCGGTTGCAGTTGGGGAAAACTTGTCAATTGGGATGTGAGCTGCCGTCAGCGCAACGGCAATTGAACCCTCACATCCTTGCGGTACCGAACCCGAAGGAGGTGTCAACCATGCAGCCAGGATGGGGCTGAGTCCAAGCGGCCATAGAGGTCGCATTCAAATCCAATTAGTCGCATGACCCCGGGTTCGGTCCGGGTGTTGCGATCGTTGTATCGACGCGGCGGGTCGCCGCCTTTAGGGGGTCTTTCGGGACACTTCTAGGGCGGCGCCCGCCGCTAGTCGCGGTCAGGGGGCGACAGGCAACGTGAGAGCACCGAATTCACGGCAGCGCGTGACAATCTGTATGGCGTGACTGGTCGGCGCGCCCCATGAGGTTGCGCAGCTCGCCGGCGCATCACCGGCGGCTCGGGCGCCGATTCTCGCACCTGTGGACTGGGTTCACCCTCGCCAGCTCTGGCGACGGACTCGCCTACGGTGCCGTCCCCCTGCTGGCAGTCGCGGTGAATCCGCACCCGTTCGCCGTCTCCGCCGTCGCCGCCTCGGACACATTGCCCTGGCTGCTCGTGGCCCTGCCGGCGGGCCACCTCGCGGACCGGTTCGAGCGCGGGCCGGTGATCATGCTCGCCAATCTCCTACGCGCCGCCGCGTTGGTCACCTTGGCGCTCTTGATCGTCGACCACCGTATGTCGCTGGCCATTCTCATCACGCTGGTGCTGCTCAACGGCTGCGGCCGCGCCGTCTACTACACCGCAGTCCAGGCCATGGTGCCCGGCCTCATCGACACGCGAGACCTCGAACAGGCCAATGGGGTCCTGAGCGGCACCGAAGCGGGAGCGGAGTATCTGGCGGGCCCTGTCGTGGGATCTTGGCTCTTCTCGATCGGACAGGCGTTGCCGTTCTTCGCCGAAGGCGCTGCCTTCGTGGCGTCGTGCCTCACCTTCGCGAGGTTTCGCTCAAAGGAGCCGACCAGAGCCCCGAACCCCACGAGCTCGGCCTCCTCCGTGTGGGAAGGCCTCCGACTGCTGTTCTCTGACCGTCGACTCCGGGTGCTGGTGAGCCTGGTGGGAGCGCTCGCCCTGCTCCAAGGCATGGAAAGCGGCGTCCTGGTCCTGCTGGCGACACGGGTATGGGGTGTCAGGGAAAGCGCCTACGGAGTCTTCCTGGCCATCGGTGCGGCCGGGACGCTCGTGGGCAGCGTCGTGGCTGGCGGGATCGTCCGGCGCGTCGGGGGTGGCCGCGCCCTCATCGCGGCCGGCATCCTCTCAGGCGTCGGGTACCTCTTCATGGCGTCGGCCCACAGCTGGGTCGCCGCGCCCTTGTTCACGTTGGTGTGCTTCGGCATCGGCGTCGGATCGGTGGTGACCATCTCGCTGCGCCAGCGGCTGACCCCGCCAGAGCTCATGGGGCGCGTCGGCGCTGCCTGGCGCGGCCTCGTCTGGGGGGCCACCCCGATCGGAGCATTGGCTGCGGGCGGCATTGCCGCCGTGGCCGGCCTCCGAACGCCGCTAGTGATCGCGGGAGTCCTGCAGTGCGCGGTCACCATCATGCTCGCTCGCCCACTGCTCAGGCTGATTCGAGAGGACCGCCCTCGAAGAGCGCCGGGCGAACGCGGACGTCACGTCAACGAGGCGGAGGACGCCATGGTTCCCCCGGCGTCCAGCGGCGACTAACGACGACCGATCAGCGATGACCGATCAGCAATGACCGATCAGCAATGACCGATCAGCAATGACCGTCACGGCCATCGCGCACCGCGGCGACCCGGTGCACCAGCGCGAGAACACCTTGCCCGCCTTCGCCGCCGCCTTCACCCTGGGCGCCGACATGATCGAGCTCGACCTGCGGCGAACGCGCGACGGTGCCATCGTGGTACTGCACGACCAAACCCTCGAGCGCCTCTGGAACGTGGCGGCCTCGGTGGGCGACCTGGACCTGGTGGAGGTGCAGGCGATCGGCGAGGGTGCTCTCCGCATCCCGACCCTGGCGCAGGTCTTGGCCGCCGTACCGGTGCCGCTGATGGTCGACTTCACCCGGCGCGAGGTGGTGCCGGGCGCCCTGGCCGCCGTCCAAGAGGCGGGGACGCTCAGCCGTTCGCTCTTCGTCACTGGCAACGTGGCGGCGCTGGGCATGCTCCGGGAGCGCTCGGCCGAGGCGCGCCTGGGGCTCACGTGGACCGAGGGGACCGAGCCGCCGCTGGCGCTTTTGGCCGACCTGCGGGCCGAGTACTGGAACCCGATGTTCAGCTTCGTCACCGCCGAGGGCGTCGACAGCGTGCACGACGCCGGGCGCTCCGTGTCGACCTGGACCGTGGACGCCGAGCCGGACATGGCGCGCGTGGTCGAGGCCGGTGTCGACGCCATCGTGAGCAACCAGGTCGAGACGCTGGTGCGTTTCCTCCGGGGCCGAGCGACGCCTACACCATGAGCACGACGGGCACGATCATGGGGCGCCGCTTGGTGCGCTCCCCCACGAACTTGCCCAGCGCCTTGCGGGTGTGGCGGCTCAGCACCTCAATGTCGTGCGCGCCGTCGCGCAAGGCCTGCGTCACCGCCGCCCCCACGACCTCGCTCGCCTCTTCCAGGAGCTCTTCGGCCTCGGGGGCGTAGACCCAGCCGCGCGTCTCGATGACCGGTGGACAGCTCAGCTTGCTCTGCTGTCGATCGACTGTCACCACCGCCATGACGACACCCTCCTCGGCCAGCTTCTGGCGGTCGCGCAACACCCCATGTTCGATGTCTCCAACGGTTCCGTCCACGTAGACGTAGCCGGCCGGTACCCGACCGTCGCGCGCGATGCCCTTGGCGTCGAGCTGAATGACATCGCCGTCCTCGCACAGCAGGACCTTGGCCGGGTCGACGCCCATCGACAGCGCCAGGCGGGCGTGGTGCACCATGTGGCGGAACTCGCCGTGCACGGGCACAAAGCACTCAGGCTCGGTCACCGCAATGAGGGTGCGCAGCTCACCTTGGCGGGCGTGCCCGCTCACGTGGACCGCCTCGGCGCTCGAGTGCACCACCTCGGCGCCGCGGCGATACAGATCGTCGATCACCTGCCCGACCGACCACTCGTTGCCCGGGATCGGATGGGCGCTGATGACCACGACGTCGTCGTCGCCGATGCGCAACCACTTGTTCTCGCCCGTGGCCATGAGCGACAGGGCCGACATCGGCTCGCCCTGGGACCCGGTGGAGATCACGCAGACCTCGCCCGCCGGGAGGTCGTCCACGTCCTCGATGTCGACCCGGACCCCGTCGGGAATGCTGATAATGCCCAGGCGCGTACCCAGCTCGACGTTCTTGCCCATGGACCGGCCGAGCGTGGCCACCTTGCGCCCGTTGGCCACCGCGGCGTCGATGATCTGCTGGACCCGGTGCATGTGGCTCGCGAAGCACGCCACCACGAGACGCTTCCCCGTCTGGGCGGCGAACACCCGGCGCAGGGTTACGCCCACCGCGGACTCCGACTCGGTGAACCCCGGCTCCTCGGCGTTGGTCGAATCCGAGAGCAAGAGTCGGATTCCCTCGGTGCTGGCCAGCTCGCCCATGCGGGGCAAGTCGGTGCGCCGGCCGTCGACCGGCTGCAGGTCGAGCTTGAAGTCGCCCGAGTGGAGGATCACGCCCTGGGGCGTGTGGAACGCGATGGCCATCGATTCGGGCACCGAGTGCGTGACCGGGATGAACTCGACATCGCACGCCCCGATGCGCACACGCTCGCCGTCCTTCACCGTCACCATGCGGCTGCGCTCGCCGAGCCCGGCCTCCTCGATGCGGTGCCGGGCCAGGCCGACAGTCAGCTCCGACCCATAGATCGGCGCGCTGAGCTCGCGCAACAGGTAGGCCAGCCCGCCGGTGTGGTCTTCGTGCCCGTGGGTGAGCACGATCCCATCGACCCGGTCCTTGCGCTCGAAGAGGTACGTGAACTCCGGGAGCACGAGGTCGATACCCGGCATGTCGGGATCGGGGAACATGATCCCGCAATCGAGGACCACGATGCGTCCCTCTACCTCGATGCAGGCGCAGTTGCGGCCGATCTCACCCAGCCCGCCCAAGAAGACGATTCGGACGGGCTTGGGCTTGGGCTTCTTGGGTTCAGCCAAGCGGAGCCGTCATTGCCGGAGGCCCGACTGCGGCCACGACCTTGGCCGCCTGCGCGTCGAGCTCGGGGGTCGAGGCCCCCATGGGGAGGCGGCACTGCCCGACCCGCAAGCCCAGCGCCCGCAGGGCAGCCTTGGCCGGGAGCGGGTTGGGGAAGTCCGCCGAGGATTCGAAGTCGAAGGAGTCGAGGAGTTCGGCGTTGCCCGCGATCGCGGCGGCCAGGTCGCCGGCCAAGAAGGCGTCGATGACCGTGCGCAGTCGGGGGCCGACCCAGTGGGAGGCCACGCTGATGAGGCCGACCGCACCAACGGCCAGCAGCGGGAGCGTCATGACGTCGTCGCCGCTGTAGATCTCGAAGCCGACCGGTGCCTGTGCGGCGAGGTGCGCCGTGCTCGGCGGGTCACCTGCCGCATCCTTCAGTCCCACGATGGCCGGGACCTCACGGGCCAGGCGCAACATCGTGGCGGTCTCGATCCGGCGCCCGGACCGAGCCGGGATGTCGTAGAGCAGGACGGGCAGGTCGCCCGCAGCCTCGGCCACCACCCGGAAGTGCTCAGCGATGCCCGCCTGGGACGGCCGGTTGTAATAGGGCGTCACGACGAGGACGCCGTCCACCCCGGACTGGGCCGCGGCACGGGTCATCGCGATGGAGTGTGCGGTGTCGTTGGAACCCGAGCCGGCGATGACCGGGATGGTCACCACTTCGGCCACGGCGCGCCACAAGTCGACCTTCTCGTCGTCGGTGAGCACCGAGCTCTCTCCCGTCGAGCCGGAGAGCACGAGCGCATCGCTGCCGTGCGCCGCCAGCCAGCGCGCCAGGTCCTGGGCCGCGGACAGGTCGAGTGCACCGTCCTCGGCGAACGGCGTCACCATGGCGGTGATCACCCGCCCGAAGCGGGGCGAGTCCGGCCCGGGGGTCATTGACCCCTCACGCTACCAGCGCCTGGTGACGCTCAGGCGACCTGCCGCTCTGCCGGCGATCCGTCGGCGAAGGCGTCCTCCTCCTCGGTGGAGTCGGTCAGGTGCTCGAAAGCGATGGCTCCCATCTCGGTGAACTTGGTGCGGAGCCACCCGTCGGCGGCGTCGAGCAGGCCTAGCTTCTTCAGGTTCGGGACGATCTTGGAGAACAAGAGGATCTGGAATTCGTCTCGTTCCGGCGCGGCCTGCATGATCTTGATCACGTCGGGGACGGGCACCTCCATGCGCTCCCAGACCTCCTGCATGACCAAGCGGTCCTTCATGCGGATGGCCGCCTCGAAGGCGAATTCCTGGCGCTCACGCAACTCGGCGGCACTGAGTTCTTGGTAGTACTCCTGCAGGCTGAGCACCCCGAAGGCCACGTGACGGGCCTCGTCGGCCATCACGTAGCGCAACAGCTTCTTCAACAAGGGCTCGGTGGTCATTGCGTGGATGAAGCCGAAGGCGGCGAGGGCCAGCCCCTCCACCATGATCTGCATGCCGAGGTAGGTCATGTCCCAACGCGAATCGGAGACGATGTCGTCGAGCAGCAGCCCGAGGTGGGCGTTCATCGGGTAGTGGCCCGAGAGCTTCTCGTCGAGGTACTTGGAGAAGACCTCGACGTGGCGGGCCTCGTCCATCACCTGCGTGGCGGCGTAGTACTTGGCGTCGATCCACGGGACCGTCTCGACGATCTTGGCCGTGCAGAGCAGCGCACCCTGCTCACCGTGCATGAACTGCGACAGCATCCAGTTCTGGTTCTCGATCCCGAACTGCAAGAACCGCTTCTCGTCCCACTTCTCCAGGACCGTGCCGGCGACCGCGGCCTCGTCCCACTGCATCTGGGCCGGGTTGGCCTCGGCGTTGGCGATGACCACGCGCTCCTGGTCGACTTCGATGGACCAGTCCAAGTCGGTCTGGCCGTTCCACTGGGCCTTCTTGGCCTTCTCGTAGAGCTTGTCGAGCTGCGGCTTGGAGCCCTTCTGGTAGTCCCAGGTGAACTCGGCCGGGCAGTTGTCGGGCACGCGGTGGAACCCCTCGACGTCGTAGTGCCCCACGAAACCGAGCACCGCTTCGAGGTCGTCGATGCTGTCCCGCCCGATCAGTTCGAGGTTGGACCGCAGCTGGTCTTGGTCATTGTCGAGTGTGGTCATGGAACCGCCCCCTTAGTGGTCTGTGTGTGGAAGTGGAAGACGAACGAGAAGAAGAACGAGAAGCGGAACGAGTCATCGGTGCGGAGCCGGCCGCGTCGACGCGGAGCGCCAAGATGCCGGGCAGCACGAAACGGCGCACGAGTATCCGGGTCTGCTCGGGGTCGGTCAGGTCCGTGTCGGGAGACGGGTTGGCGCAGTAGGCCATGACGATGCGCACGGCCCACTCGGCCGCGCGCGAGGCCTGCTCAGGCTCGAGCCAGCGGGCGAAGAACGGCGCGGCCAGGTCGCCTGCGACGAACAGCAGTCGGTCGAGTTGGCTGAAGGTGAGGTACGGCAACACCGTGCCCGGCTCGTGGGCGAGCAAATAGCTCAGGGCCGCGTGGCCGCCCAGGCTGCGGGCGGACTCGACCATGCCCGCCACCAACACGTCCTCGAGGTCGGTGGCCTCCCCCATGGCGACGGCCAGGGAGGAGAACAGCCGCGCCACCTCGGTCTCGACCACAGCGGCGAGGATCCCTTCCTTGCCGCGCGGGAAGGTCCGGTAGACCGTGGCCCGCGACAGGCGGGCCGCCCTGGCGATGTCGTCCACGGTCGTCTTGGCGATCCCCCGGCGGGCGAGGCACTCGAGGGCGCCGTCGACGATGCGGACCCGGGTCGATGAACGGTCGTCCGCGCCCAGGTGGCGCAGCACGCCCTCACGTTCGGCCCTCGGAGCGCCGGGGATCCCCACTTCAGCTCGTTTCGAGGCCGCTCCCACTGATGAAACAGTATGGCGATTTTTGTCTCACTGTCAACCAGTCGACCAGACAGGCACGAGGACCTAGCTGAGGTTGAAGTGCCCGGGCGCGACCCCGCTGATCAAGAAGCCGAGGACGGCCAGGACGGCAACGCTCCCCCCAAGGGTCAGCGCCAGGGAGCGGCCCGAGTCCCGCTGCTGCCCCGCGTAGTCGTAGAGCCAGGCCAGGACGGCGCCGGTTGCGAGGCCCCCCAGGTGGGCACGCCAGTCGATGTTGCCACTGAACCCGATCAGCAGGTTCAAGACGATCAGCGCCACGACCGGCGCAATGGGCAGGTGGCGTCGCAGCCCGATGACGACATAGGCCGCCAGGACGCCCATGATGGCGCCGGACGCGCCGAGCCCGTACTCGTTGTGCGGCCCGAGGAGATACGAGCCGACGCTGCCACCGAGGCCCGCGATCAGGTAGAGCACGAGGAAGCGGACCTTGCCCAGAAGCACCTCGACGGCCGGCCCGACGATGAGCAGGGCGATCATGTTGAAGAAGATGTGCACGAAGTCGGCGTGCAGCCACATGGCCGTGAAGGCGCGGTAGTACTGGCTCTCGAAGTGCACCAGGTCCGGATCCATGGAGAAGCGCTCGATGACTCCCACGTTGTTCCCGAAGTCCTCGAGGAAGAACACCACCACGTTGACGGCGATGATGGCGATGACAATCGGCGTCGGGTTGGTGGAGCCGACCACGCCGGTGCGGCCGGGCCTGGTGTGCGTGAAGGCGGGGACGTGGCGCGAGCGCTTGGCGCCCTCGCTGGTGCACGCCGGGCACTGCCAGCCGACGGCCGCCGCCACCATGCAGTCGGTGCAGATGGGTCGGTCGCAGTGCGCGCAGAGCACCGATGCCGCCCGCTCGGGGTGGCGGTAGCACGGGGGCGGACCGGCCGGCTGGGGTGTCCGTGCCGGCTCCGGCGGAGAACCGCTCACCGGATGCCGGCCAGCAGCTCGGACCGGACCAGGAGCGCTACTTGCTCAGGGTCGTTGAGGTCCCAGCGGCCCGGCGATGCGATGTACGAGAGCACCATGCGGGCCAGGAATTCAGCCGTCGTGTCGAGCTCGGCGCCCTCGGCCATGCCGTGGCGCACGAGGTAAGGCACTAAGAAGGCGGCCACCAGGGTGTGCGTCTGATCGGCCTCGGTGGTCAGGCGCGGGAGCAGGATGTCGGGCTCGGTCACGAGGATGCGCTGGAGCACCTCGTGCTCGACGAGAGCGCGGTGGGCGAACATGAGCCCGCGCTCCATCACCTCTTCGAGGCTTTCGGCGTCTGACACCTCCTGGTAGAGGCGGAGGAAGAAACGTGCGAACTCCCAGCCGACCACTGCCGAGATCAACTCGTCGCGACCTCCCGGGAAGTAGCGGTAGACCGTCGCCCGCGACACGCCTGCCTCGCGTGCCGCGTCTTCGACCGTCGTCTTGGCCAGTCCCCACCGGGCGACGCAGTCGTAGGTGGCCTGCAGCAAACGCTCCCGGACGTCCGAGCTCACAGCCCGAGGACGGCCTCGAGGCCAACGGTGAGCCCGGGCCGCCGCGGTACCTCCCGCACCGCCCGGAGGACGCCGGGCATGAAGGATCGTCTGTCGTACGAGTCGTGGCGGATGCTGAGGCTTTGACCCGGCGCGCCGAAGATGACCTCCTCGTGGGCCACCAGGCCGGGCAGGCGCACCGAATGCACGTGGACGCCGTCGGCACTGGTCGCGCCGCGTGCTCCCTCGAGCACGACGTCCGTCGTCGGGTCGGGCGGGAGCGGCGCACTGCCGGCCGCCCGGCGTGCCGCCTCGATGGCGGCCACCGTGTGCATGGCCGTGCCCGACGGGGCGTCGCGCTTGGCGTCGTGGTGCAGCTCAATGACCTCGACGCCGTCCATGTAGGGCGCCGCGATGCGGCACAGGTGCAACAGCAGGACGGCGCCGATGGCGAAGTTGGCGGCCACGATGGCGTTGGCGCCACTCCCCTCGAACTGCTGGGCGATGGTGGCGAGGTCAGTGTCGGAGAGGCCGCTGGTCCCGATCACCGCGTGGATCCCCTGCTGTGCGTAGTGCGACGCGTTGTGGCGCACCGCCTCGGCAATGGTGAAGTCCACCACCACGTCGGCGCCGAGGTCGCGCAGTGCGTTCACCTCGCCGACGATCGTGTGGCCGCAGACGTCGGTCCCGACGTGAGCCGGGTCGACCGCCGCCGCCAGCTCCATGTCGGGCGCCTCGGTGACGGCGCGGCACACCTCTTGGCCCATGCGGCCGCCGGCGCCGACCACACCGACCCTCTGCATGACCAGCAGGCTACCGGGCGGCCATGACTGGCAGGTGGGACTCGAAGTTGCGTTCGTCGAATGGGCCCACCGCGCTCATGGTCCGCGGGGAGGCTGCAAATTCCACCGCGGCCGCCTGTACCTGCGCGCGGTCGACCTCATCGATCTTCCCCAAGATCTCGTCCACCGACATCACCTCGCCGTGCAGCAGGAGCGAGGCGCCGATGCGGCTCATCCGGGCTCCCGAGTCTTCGCCCGAGAGCAGCATCTCCGCGCGCAGGTTTCCCTTGGCGACCGCCAGCTCCCGTTCGGTGACACCGTCGCTCGCCAAGAGCTCGAGCTCGCCGTTCACGATGCGCAGGACCTCGTCGACGTGCTCGGGTGCCGTCCCGACCACCACGGCCAGCGAGCCGGCATCGGCGTAGGCGGCGCGCTCGGACCAGACCGAGTAGGCAAGCCCGCGTTGCTCGCGCACCTTCTGGAACAGCCGGCTCGAGAGCCCGCCGCCCAGCACGTGGTTGAGCACGGCGAGAGCCCAGCGGCGCTCGTCGAAGCGCGTCACCGAGCGCGCCCCGTAGACCAGGTGGGCCTGCTCGGTGGTCCGCCGCACCACGTCGAGGGGGACGGCGTCGGGACCAGGCCCGGTTCGTGTCGGGACCTCACCGCCGCCCGAGCCGGCGAAACGCTCCTCGAGCGCGGCGGCAACCATGTCGTGGGTGCAGTCGCCGGCCGCCGACACGACCATGTTGGCCGGGCGGTAGTGGTGGGCGAGGAAGGCAGCCACGTCGTCGCGGGTGATGCGTCGGACCGACGATGCCGTCCCGAGCGTGTCGCGTCCGAGCGGATGGTCGGGGAAGAGCGCGCGCTGCCAGCGTTCGGAGGCCAGGTCCGCCGGCTCGTCGGCGTGCATCAGGATTTCGTCGAGGATCACCGTGCGCTCGGCCTCGACGTCGTCGGGACGCAGCGCCGGCGCCCACATGATGTCGCTCAGGATGTCGAGACCCAACGCCAGGTGGTCCGAGAGGAGGCGCACGTAGAAGGTCGTGTACTCCTTCGTGGTGAAGGCGTTGCAGTCACCGCCCACCTCGTCGAGTTGCTCTGCGATCGCTGCCGCGGAGCGCCGTTCTGTCCCCTTGAAGAGGAGGTGCTCCAAGAAATGCGATGCGCCGGCGAGCTCGTCCGGCTCATCACGCGAGCCGGTGCCGACCCAATAGGCGATCGCCACCGAGCGGACGTCCGCCATGGTCTCGGTGACCAGGCGGATGCCGCAAGGCAGTGTCGACGTCTCGATCAACGGCGGCGGGAGCGCCCGCGCGAGGGACGGCGGTCGTTGCCGCGATCACCCCGGTCACTGCGCTCCGGGCGGCCACCGTCGGAGTCCGCTGCGCCCGGCCCCAGGTCGCCCAGATCGGCCACGAGCTCGGCCTCGAACGCGTCCTCGAAGGAGGGTGCGCTGCGGTTCGCTCCACCCGAGGCGGCCGCGGCCCTGGGCGCGGTGTCACCGTTGTGCGAGCCGCTGCCCGAGCCGCTACCCGAGCCGCTGCCCGACCTCTCTGCTCCGCCCTCAGGTAGTGAGGCGAGCGAGAGGGAGACCTTGCCCTGCGGGTCGATGTCATCGACCCGCACCTCGACGGCCTGGCCCAGCGAGAGCACGTCCTCGACGTTGTTGATGCGCTTGCCGCCGTCCAGCGACGACAGCTTGGAGATGTGCAACAAGCCGTCCCGGCCCGGCAGCACGTTCACGAAGGCGCCGAACTTGGTGATGTTGACCACCTTGCCCGCGTACACCGCGCCGACCTCGGCCGTGGGCGGGTCGAGGATGAGTGAGATGCGACGGCGGGCCTCCTCGACCGCGTTGCCGTCTTTGGCCCCGATGGTCACCGTGCCGACGACACCGTCGTCGTCCACCGCGATGTCGGCTCCCGTCTCCTGCTGCAGCGTATTGATGACCTTGCCCTTCGGGCCGATGACCTCACCGATCTTGTCGATCGGGATCTCCATGGAGACGATCTTCGGCGCGCTGTTCGCCACGTGCTCCCGCGGCTCGGGGATGGCGCCGGCCATGACCCCCAAGATGGTGAGGCGGGCCTCCTTGGCCTGCAGTAGCGCCTTGGCCAGGACGTCGGCCGGCAGGCCGTCGATCTTCGTGTCGAGCTGCAGCGCGGTCACGGCGTCGGCCGTGCCCGCCACCTTGAAGTCCATGTCCCCGAAGGCGTCCTCAGCACCGAGGATGTCGGTGAGGGTCACGTACGCGTTGCCGTCGTAGACCAGGCCCATGGCGATGCCAGCCACCGCCGCCTTGATCGGCACACCCGCGGCCATGAGCGAGAGGCTCGAGCCGCAGACCGACGCCATGGAGGTCGAGCCGTTCGAGGCGAGGACGTCGGAGACGACACGCAGGGTGTACGGGAATTCCTCCGCTTTTGGCACCACGGGGAGCAGGGCCCGCTCGGCCAGCAAGCCGTGGCCGATCTCGCGGCGCTTGGGGCCGCGCATGAAGCCGGTCTCACCGGTCGAGTACGGCGGGAAGTTGTAGTGGTGCATGTAGCGCTTCGACTCGACCGGTGTGATGGTGTCGAGGAGCTGGTTCATCCGGGGCATGCCCAGCGTCGTCACGTTGAGCACCTGGGTCTCACCGCGCTGGAAGAGTGCCGAGCCGTGCGCCGTCGGCAAGAGGTCGACCTGGGCCGACAACGGGCGGATGTCCGCCGTGCCCCGGCCGTCGATGCGGACGCCTTCCTCGACGATGCGCTTGCGCACGAGCTTCTTGGTCAGGCCGCGGATGGCCGCCTTGACCTCGCCCGCCCGCTCGGGAAACTCCTCGGCCAGGGCCGCCTTGATCTCGTCGCCGGCGGCGTCGAGGGCGGCGTTGCGCTCCGCCTTGGACGTGACCAGGTTGGCCTTGGCGATGGCGTCGGTGCCCACCGCCTGGACGCGGGCGAACACGTCGTCCTCGTAGTCGGTGTGGGTCGAATAGGGGATCGTCTCGATGGGCCCTCGCACAGCGGTGAAGGCCTCGACGAGCTGGCGCTGCAGGATGATCGACTCGCGGATCCACTGCTTGGACGCCTCGAGGCCGTCCGCCAGCACCTCCTCGGTCACCTTGGGCGCGCCTGCCTCGTAGTAGTCCCACGACTTCTCGGTACCGCCCGCCTCGACCATCATGATGGCGATCTCGCTGTCCGCGTCCTCGGTGAGTGCACGGCCGGCCACCACAAGTTCGAAGGTCGATTCTTCGCCCTCCTCGAAGGTGGGGTGCCCGATCCAGCTGCCCTCGGTGGTGTACGCGACGCGCACGGCGCCGATCGGGCCGTCGAAGGGGATGCCCGAGATCATCAGCGCCGCCGAGGCGGCGTTGATGGCCAGGACGTCGTGTGGGTTGACCTGGTCGGCCCCGACAATGGTCCCGACGATGTGCACTTCGTTGCGGAAGCCCTCGGGGAACGACGGGCGCAGCGGGCGGTCGATGAGCCGGTCGGTCAGGATCGCCTGGTCCGAGGCCTTGCCCTCTCGCCGGAAGAAGGAGCCGGGGATCTTGCCCGCGGCGTAGGTGCGCTCCTCGATGTCGACGGTCAGAGGGAAGAAGTCCGCGCCCTCCCGGACCGAGCGCGCCGCCACCGCCGTCGCGAGGACGACGGTGTCCCCGATCCGGGCGAGTACGGCGCCGTCGGCCAGTTGGGCGAGCTTCCCCGCCTCGAATGACATGGTTCGGTCGGTCCCACCAATGGGGGACGACACGGAAATGGCATCAGCCATGATGCTCCTCGTTTGTAGGGGGCATCTCCGCTGGTTCCCAGTGGTCGACCACCTCGCACCCGAAGTGACCGGCGACTGGCAGCCAGAGGCTGAGACGCCCGGTTCTGTGGTGCTCCGCTACCTTCGAATGCCGAGTCGGCTGATGATGGTGCGGTAGCGCTCGACGTCGTTCTTGCGGACGTAGTCGAGCAGCCGGCGGCGCTGGCCGATGAGTTTCATCAGGCCGCGCCGGGTGTGATGGTCCCCTTTGTGCTCCTTCAGGTGCTCCGTCAGGTGGTTGATCCGGCCCGAAAGCAGGGCTATCTGCACCTCGGGAGAGCCAGTGTCACGGTCGTGCAACCGGTACTCGGAGATGGTGGCCTGCGTGTCGGGCATACAGAAAGAACCTCGGAGAAAATGTCGGAGTGCCCGGGGACCAGTCCCCGGCCGCCAAATATCGTAGCAGCCCCTGCCTGATCAGGGGTGATCGGCCGAGGCGAGCACCCGCTCGGTGGCCTCGACGTCGGCCCGCATCTGCGCGACCAGGTCCTCGATGGAGTCGAAGCGCTGCTCGTCCCGCAGTCGGTGGGCGAAGGACACGCGGGCAGCCTCGCCGTAGAGGTCGCCCTCGAAGTGCAGCAGATAGGCCTCCACCAGCACCGGGGCGGTGCCCGGTTCGTAGAAGGTGGGGCGGCGCCCGACCGAAATGGCCGCCCGGTACACCGTGCCGTCGGCCCGGCGGAAGTGACCGGCGTAGACCGCGTCCGCGGGAAGTGCAATGTCGTCTGCCACCGCCAGGTTGGCGGTGGGGAACCCCAGTTCGGGCCCTCCCCTGCCGTCGCCGCGGACCACCGGCCCGCGCACCTCGTGGGGCCGGCCGAGGAGCCGGGCCGCGCCCTCCACATCCCCGTCGGCAAGGAGCGCGCGGATCCGTGTCGAAGACACTGCCTCGCGCCCGTCGCCGGTCAGGCCCACCCCGACGACCTCGAAGCCGTACTCCGCGCCCAACCGCCGCAGCAGCTCGACATTGCCGCGCCGGCCGTGACCGAAGTGGAAGTCCTCGCCGACGACCACCAGCCGCGCCGACAGCTCGTCGACGAGGACCTCCTTGACGAAGTCCTCGGCGGACTCCTCGGCGCGGCGCTCGTCGAAGGGCACCACGAGGGTCTGGTCGATGCCGCACTCGTCCAGCAGCTCGAGCTTCTGCTCGAGCCCGGTGAGCTGCTTGGGCGCGGACTCGGGACGCACCACCGTGGCCGGGAGCCGGTCGAAGGTCACCACGACCGTGGAGAGCCCGGCTGGGGCTGCCCGCGCCGAGAGGTCACTGAGCAGCGCACGGTGGCCGAGGTGCACCCCGTCGTACGCACCGATCGTGACGGCGGTTCCTGCTCTGGACATCGCGACCGAGGGTAGTCGGGACCCTGTCATCCGCCCGACAGCACGACGGCCGGCCGGATGCGGTCGGTCCCGGTCGCCTCGTAGACGGCCAGCAACTCGCCGTCCTGGTCGACCATGGCCCACGGGCCGTCGCCGGTCGCACCGAGGGGCACCCTGTCCAGCGGGAGCCCGGTGCGGATGGACGCGGCGCTGGCCACGTCGACCTTCACCGCCTCGAGGTCTCGCATGGCCTCGGCCGGTGCGAGCACGTCGTCGGGACCGAGTCCGTCGAGCAGCCGCATCTCGGTACCGCCGAACGAGCCGATGCGCGTCCGGCGCAGGTTGGCCACATGGGCGCCACCGCCGAGGGCGGCGCCGAGGTCCTGGGCCAGCACGCGGATGTACGTGCCCGACGAACACTCGATCTCGGCGCGGTAGATGCCAGGCCGCGCCGGGTCGGGCTCGGTCACAAAGCGGTACACGCTGACCGGTCGCGCCGCCCGTTCCACCTCCACACCTTGGCGAGCCAGCTCGTGCAGCCGCCGGCCGCCCACCTTGACCGCGGAGACCATGGGTGGGACCTGCTCGATCTCACCGGTCAGCGCGTCGGCCGCGGCCTGCACGGCCCCCGGTGTCACGCCGGACATGTCGAAGCTCTCGAGCACCTCACCGGAAGCGTCGAGGGTGGACGTGGAGCGCCCGAGCACGATGTCGGTCGTGTAGGTCTTGGGCAGCGCCGTCAGGAAACGCAAGAGGCGCGTCACCCGCCCCAACCCGACGAGCAGCACCCCGGTGGCGTCGGGGTCGAGCGTGCCGGCGTGGCCGACCCGACGCTGGCCGAAGATGCCGCGGGAGCGCGCCACCACGTCGTGAGAGGTCCAACCGGCCTCCTTGTCGACGACGACCAAGCCGGTCACGCCCGTGCCGCTCACGGGGCCCCTGTCCTGGGCCCCCCGCCCTCCTCGTCGGGAGCCGCACCGCCGCCCGCGTCGCCGGTACCACCGCCACGAGCAGCGGCCTCATCGTCGCCGTGCAGCCCGCGTAACAACTCCTCGACGCGCGAGCCGGCGGCGATGGCGGGATCGGCCCGAAAGCTCAGGCGAGGCGTGCGTTTCATCGTCATTTGCGTGCCGATGAGGCGCTGCAGGTGCCCACGCCGGTCCTCGAGCACCTCGGCCGTCTCCTCCTCGAGGGAAGCCAAGAAGACGACGGCGGTACGCATGTCGGCCGCCACCTCCACCGAGGTGACGGTCACCATGGGCAGCTCGTCCGCGTCGGCCAGTCGCTCCAACTCCTCGGCCAGCACCTGCCGCAGCACCTGGTTGACCCGCAGCGCCCGCGGGTATGTCGCCGTGCGCCGTCTCACGGTCACCGCGTCAGCTCCTCAGTTCGTGGCGTTTGTGCGCCCTCAGGTGCGAGCGATCTCGCGTTCCTCGTACGTCTCGATCAGGTCGCCATCCTTGAGGTCCTGGAAGTCCGAGAGTCCGATGCCGCACTCGAAGCCCGAGGCCACCTCGCGCACGTCGTCCTTGAAGCGTCGGAGTGAGTTGATCGACCCCTTCCAGATGACGGTCCCCTCGCGCGAGGAACCGCACCTTCGATCCGCGCGTGATCCTGCCTTCACGCACGTAGCAGCCGGCGATGGCGCCGATACGGGGCACACGAAAGATCTCGCGCACCTCGGCCTCGCCCGTGACGATCTCCTCGTACACCGGCGAGAGCAGACCGAGCATGGCCGCCTCGATGTCCTCGAGGAGCTTGTAGATGATCTCGTAGGTCCGGATCTCGACGTCGGATGACTCGGCCAGGTCGCGCGACCGCTTGTCGGGGCGCACATTGAAGCCGATGATCGTGGCGTTGGAGGCCGCTGCCAGCTGCACGTCGTTCTCGGTGATGCCGCCGATGCCGCGCAGCACGAAGCTCAACTTCACGTCGTCACGCTCGAGCCGCTTGAGCGATTCGGTCACGGCCTCGAGCGATCCTTGGACGTCGGCCTTCAACACGATGTTGAGTGTCGCCGTCTCACCGCGAGAGATCTGCTCGAAGAGGTCTTCGAGCTTGGCGCCTGCGCTCGCCGCCACCGGCTTGTGCCCCGACAGCCGGAAACGCTGCGCCCGCGCCTCGCCCAGCGTGCGCGCCCGGCTCAGGTCCTTCGCGCCTCGCATCTCGTCGCCGGCGTGCGGCGGCTCCGAGAAGCCGAGCACCTGCACCGGCGTCGACGGCAGCGCCTCTTTGATGTGGTCGCCCTGGTCGTCCACGAGCGCCTTGACCTTGCCCCAGGCTGCGCCGGCCACCACCGGGTCGCCGACCCGCAAGGTGCCCTGCTGCACGATCACCGTTGCCACCGGGCCGCGTCCCGCCTCGAGGTTGGCCTCGAGCACGACGCCGCGCGCCTCGCCTTCGACGCGCGCCGTGAGCTCCTCGACCTCGGCCACCGTCACGATCTGCTCGAGCAGGCTGTCGATGCCGGTACCCGCCAGTGCAGACACCTCGACGGTGATGGTGTCGCCGCCCCACGCCTCGGGCACGAGCTCGCGCTCGGAGAGCTGCTGGAGCACGCGCTGGGGGTCTGAGTCGGGCCGGTCGATCTTGTTGACCGCGACGATGATGGGCACCTCGGCCGCCCGGGCGTGGTCGATGGCCTCGATCGTCTGGGGCATCACACCGTCGTCGGCTGCCACGACGAGGATCACGATGTCGGTCGCCTGCGCGCCGCGGGCGCGCATGGCCGTGAAGGCGGCGTGGCCCGGCGTGTCGATGAACGTGATGCGGTGGTCCTGCCACACGACCTGGTAGGCGCCGATGTGCTGGGTGATACCGCCCGCCTCCCCCGCCACCACGTTGGCGGAGCGGATCTTGTCGAGCAGCAGGGTCTTGCCGTGGTCGACGTGGCCCATGACGGTGACGACGGGTGGACGCGGCCGCTGGTCGGTGCCGTCCTCCTCGTCCTCGTCCTCGAAGTAGCGGGCCAGCAACTCGGCCTCTTGCTCCTCGCCCGGATCGACCAGGCGCACGTCGGCGCCGATCTCGGCCGCGAAGAGCTCGATCATGTCGTCGCTCAGCGACTGGGTCGCCATCACCATCTCGCCCTGGAGGAGCAAGAAGCGCACGATGTCGCCCGCGCTGCGGTTGAGCTTGGGCCCGAGGTCGCGCGCGGTCGAGCCGCGCTCGATGATGATCTCGCCCTCGGGCACCGGGGCCGTCGAGGGCTGGTAGGTCGTCATCTGGGTCGGCTCGAGCTCTTCGAGGTTGCGCCGCCGACGGCGTGCCCGACGCTGGGGCGGCCGCCGGCCACCTACGCCGCCCCGGCCTCCGGGCGGTGGCGCGCCAGTCGGCGCGCCACCACCAGAACGGCCTGCGAAACCGCCGCTCGAAGGACGACCGCCGAAGCCGCCCCCTCCGCCGGTACTGGGGCCACCGGGACGGCCACCCGCGGGGCGGCCACCGGTCCGCGGCGGGTAGGTCCCCCCGCCAGGTCGAGACGAGGACGGGGCTGCGGTGTTGGGCCGCCTCCCGCCCATGCCGGGCGGGGGTGGGATGGGGCGGCCGCTTGGGCCTAGTGGCGGGCGCGAACCCGGCGGTGGCGGCACGGGCCTGCCCGAGGGGCCGAGTGGCGGGCGCGACCGCGGGCGCTCGGGCGCGGACGGGGCCGCGGTGTCGGGGGCGTGGGCCGCGGGCGCATGGGCCGCCGGAGCGTGGGGAGCGGGAGCGTGGGCCGCTGGGGCAGAGGCCGCTGGGGCAGACGCAGCCGGGGCGGACGCAGCCGGTGCGGAGGGCGCATGGGCCGCGGGCGCCTGGGGTGGTGCGGCCGGTGGAGCCGTGGGACGGCTGCTGATGAGGCGCGAGGGGCGCGGTGCGACGTCTTCGCCGCCCGTCGACGGCCCGCTGGCCGGTACGTCCCTCGGTGGGGCCGCCACCGGGCGAGCCGGTGCCTTCTTCAGGGGGGCTGTGCTCGGGGAGGCCGCGCCCGAGGAGCTGGCGACCGCCTTGCGGGCGGGTGCCGCTGTGCTGAGGGGCGCGCCGGTCTCGGCGCCAGGCGCCGTCTTGGTCGCCTTGGCCGCCTTCTTGGCCGCTGCGGGCTCTTCGGGCTGGACCGGGCGGCGCAACCCCTCCGCGTCAGCCTTGCGGCGGACGCGGTCGGCCTGCGCGTCCTCGATAGACGACGAGTGGCTCTTCACCCCAATGCCCAGGGACAGGGCCAGCTCAAGCCCCTCTTTGTTGGTGAGGCCTAGCTCTTTGGCCAGCTCATAGACGCGGATCTTCTTTGGCAAGTGGTTCTCTGTGTCCTTGGTCTCTCTTCGGGCTCGGGGTCAACCCAGCCCCCTATCCTCGCACATCGGGTGGTTCGGCCCCCCACCGCTCACCCAGGTGTGCACGTAACTCCGCCAATGTGGCGTCGTCGATGGCTGCCGTGAAGGCCCGATCGAAGGCATGCCGTCGCAGCGCGTCATCGAGACAGCGCACCGATCCTCGGCACAGCCACGCACCGCGTCCCGGCGCGTACCGCTCCTCTGACAGCGCCCCGCCCGGCAGCCGGACGATCCGGATCAGCTGGTCGGCCGGCAGGGCTCGTCGGCAGCCGACGCAGGTCCGTGTCGGCGCTATGCCTCGGCCTCCTTTGACACCCCGGCGTCGGCCGGCGCCGCGTCGACCGCGACGTCAGCGGACGCTTCTGTCGTCGCAGAGGGTTCCGCCTCGACTTCCACCACGACTTCCGCCTCGACTCCCACCACGGCGGCCCCGTCGGTCTTCGCCGATTCGGTGACGGGCGCGTCGCTCGAGTCCTCCGCCTGGTGTGTCCACTCCTCGGCCGACATGGCCTCGCCGCCCTCGGCCGGCTTCCACACGAGCTCGCCACCCTCGTCCTCGACCCACTCGCCCTCGGCCCAGTCCTGATCTCCGTAGCCGCCGGCCTCTTCCTCGGCCAGCTGCGTCTCGCTCTTGATGTCGATGCGCCAGCCGGTGAGACGCGCCGCGAGGCGCGCGTTCTGACCCTCCTTGCCGATGGCGAGCGAGAGCTGGAAGTCGCTCACGATCACCGTCGCGGTGCCGGTCTCTTCGTCGAGACGCACCTCGCGTACGCGGGCAGGGGCCAGCGCGTTCTGAATGAGCTCGACCGGATCGGCGGAGAACGGCACCACGTCGACGCGCTCGCCGCGCAGCTCGTTGGTCACCATGCGCACGCGTGAACCGCGGGCGCCGACGCAGGCGCCGACGGGGTCGACGTTGGGGTCGTTCGACCACACCGCGATCTTGGTGCGGTGACCGGGCTCGCGCGCCGCCGCCTTGATCTCGACCACGCCCGAGCCGATCTCGGGCACCTCGAGCTCGAAGAGGCGCTTGATCAGGCCCGGGTGGGTGCGGCTGACGACGATCTGGGGGCCCTTGGTGGTCTTGCGGACCTCGACGATGTAGGCCTTCAGGCGAGCACCGTGCTCGTAGCGCTCGTAGGAGACCTGCTCGGCCTGGGGCAGCAACGCCTCGACCTTGCCCAGGTCGAGCAGGGTGTAGCGGTTGTCCGTCTGCTGCACGATCCCGGTCACGATGTCGCCCTCGCGGCCGGCGTACTCCTCGTACTTCATGTCCCGCTCGACCTCGCGGATCCGCTGAAGGATCACCTGCTTGGCCGTCTGAGCGGCGATGCGCCCGAAGTCATCGGGCGTGTCGTCCCACTCGCGGACGACCTCGCCTTCCTCGTTGAGCTCCTGGCCGTAGACGCGAATCTCACCAGAATCGGGATCGATGGTGACGACGGCCTCCTCGGCCGCGTCGGGGCGGCGCTTGTAGGCGGCCACCAGCGCGTTGGCGAGGGCGTCGAGCAGCGTGTCGACCGAGATCCCCTTGTCGCGCGCGATCTGTCCCAACGCGTCGAGGAACTCGAAGTTGGTCTTGCTCATGGCCGCTTCACCCTCTCACTCTTCGCACCCCGGGCCGCCGGGCCCCACTCGAACACCGTGCGCGCCCGCTCGATCTGGTCGTAGGCGATACGCAGCTCGCCGCCCGGTACCTCGGGCCCGGCCAGCACGCACCCCGTGTCGTCGGCCGCCTGGAGCGTCCCGCTGATCCGCCGGATCTCCGGCGTGTCGGCGTCGATCCGCATCGTGACGGTCTCCCCCACGGCACGGGCGAAGTGGGCCGGTGTGCGCAAGCGCCGCTCGAGCCCGGGGCTCGACACCGACAGCGTGTAGCGGCCCGGGATCGGATCCAGATCGTCGAGTGCCGCCGACACCTCGCGGGTGGCGTCACCCAGCTCGTCGAGCCCGACACCCCCCTTGCGGTCGACAAAGACCGTGAGTTGGGCCCCGTGGACCTCCACGTCGACCAGGTCCAGGCCCCGCGCCTCGAGGAGGGGTGACAGCGCACCCGCCAGATCCGTCGTATCTGTGGCGTCCTTGCTCATCGCTGTCACCTCCTCTCTCTTGGTCCTTGTTCGTTCGTGCTCCAGCAAAGTGAAAGCGTGGGCCGCAGCCCACGCTTCAACGAGGTACTGATCTAAAAATGGACAGCTGGGGAATTATAGCAATTCCAGCGTCAATACGATCGGCCCACCACCGCCACGAGATCGCGTTCGTCGTCTCCGGGCTCGGCCAACGACCCGTCGGGGCGCTGGAGACAGCGCACGCTGATGGCGTGCTCGGCCAGGCGGTCCTCGCCGTCGGGCCCGAGCGCCCCCGGGCGGATCCGGGCGAAGCCGGCCGCGCCGGCCTCGACCGCCTCCTCGAGCGTGGCCACCTCGGACGTGCGGGCCTCCCTGAACGCGGTCGCCTCGGCGAGCAGCTCCGTCCCGGCGGTCGCCAGCACGCGAGCGACGGTGCCCGCCACGGCCTCGAGGGCCACGCTCTCCTTCTCCCGCCGGTGCCGGGTCACCACGGTGACGTTGCCCTCTGCGAGGTCGCGTGGTCCGACCTCGATGCGGACGGGCACGCCCTTGAGCTCCCAGTCCACGCTGCGCCGTCCGAAGCTCGTGTCGGTCCGGTCGTCGAGGCGGACCCGGTGCCCGGCCTCCCTGAGCTCCGCGGTGAGCGCGTTCGCCGCCGGCGCGACCTCGGGGGCATCCTTCACGACCAGAACGACCACCTGGGCGGGGGCCAGCGCCGGCGGCAGGCGAAGGCCAAAGTCGTCACCGTGGGCCATCACCAGCGCGCCGACGAGCCTGGTGGAGACACCCCAGGACGTCTGCCACACGTGCTCGAGCGTGCCCGAGGCGTTGGAGAACGTGATGTCGAAGGGCCGCGAGAAGTTCTGGCCCAGCTCATGGCTCGTCCCCATTTGCAACGCCTTGCCGTCGCCCATCATCCCTTCGCAGGTCCACGTCCGGTTCGCACCCGCAAAGCGCTCGCGCGCCGTCTTGTGGCCGGTGATGACCGGGACCGAGAGCACGTCGACCATGGTCGAGCGATAGACCTCGTCGAGGACGCGTAGCGCGTAGGCCCGCGCGTCGTCTTCGGTCGCGTGCGCCGTGTGCCCCTCTTGCCAGAGGAACTCGCTCGTGCGCAGGAACAGGCGCGGACGCAGCTCCCAACGCACCACGTTGGCCCACTGGTTGAGCAACATCGGCAGGTCGCGGTGGCTCTGGATCCACTTGGAGAAGAAGCTGTTGATCACCGTCTCGGAGGTGGGGCGCACCACCAGCGGCTCTTCGAGCTCCTTGCCGCCGGCGTGGGTGACGACGGCCAGCTCGGGCGCGAAGCCCTCGACGTGCTCGGCCTCGAGCTTCAAGAAGGACTCGGGGATGAACAGCGGGAAGTACGCGTTCTCTGCGCCTGCCTCCTTGATGCGCCGGTCAAGCTCGGCCTGCATCAGCTCCCAGATGCCATAGCCCCAGGGACGGATGACCATGGTGCCGCGTGCCGGGCCGTTGTCGGCCATCTCCGCGCCGGCGATGACCTCTTGGTACCAGCGCGGAAAGTCCTCCTCGCGCGTGACGATGGCACCCTTCGGCATCCGTGCAGGGTACTTGGCGCGCCCGACAGCCCGACGGCCGGCTCAGGCCCCGGCGTCGTCCTCGCCGTGACGCCTGATGATCTCGATCTTCTCCGCCGTGTGGTTCGGATCGGCACCGGTCGACTCGAGCAGCGCTCGCCGGTCGGCCTCGGCCTCCGCCTCGGCCCCGGCGTCCGCCGCGGCAATGCGCGCCTCGACCCCTTCGGCCACAAGTCGCTCCGCTTCTTCGACGAGCGCGCTCACCATCTCGGCTTCGGGGACGACGCGGATGATCTTGCCCCGTATGAACAGGTGACCCTTCTGTTTGCCCGCCGCGATGCCGATGTCCGCCTCGCGCGCCTCACCGGGTCCGTTGACCACGCAACCCATGACGGCGACTTGAATCGGCAGTGCCAATTTCTCGAGTGCCTCCTGGGCCTCCTTGGCCACGGCGATCACGTCGACCTGGGCCCGGCCGCACGACGGGCAGGCGATCAAGTCGAGCCCCTTGCGCTCGCGCAGTCCGAGCGACTCGAGGAGCTGACGCCCGGCCCGGGCCTCCTCCACGGGGTCCGCTGTGAGCGAGAAGCGGATAGTGTCGCCGATCCCCTCTGCCAACAGCGCGCCGATGCCGGCGGTGCCCTTGACCAGCCCGGCCGGTGGCGGGCCCGCCTCGGTCACCCCGAGGTGCAGGGGGTGGTCGAAGGTCTCCGAAGCCAGGCGGTAGGCCGCGATCATGAGCGCCACCGAGGACGCCTTGACCGAGATCTTGACGTCGCTGAAGCCGACCTCCTCGAAGAAGGCGAGCTCATGCTGCGCCGACTCGACGAGCGCCTCGGGCGTCGCGCCACCGTGCTTCTTGTAGAGGTCCGGGTGCAGCGACCCGGCGTTCACCCCGATGCGGATCGGCACACCACGGTCGCGGGCCTCGGCCGCCACCTGCTTGATCTCGGCCTCCTTGCGCAGGTTGCCCGGGTTGAGGCGCAGGCCCTGCACGCCCGCCTCCAAGGCGGCGAGCGCCATCTCGTGGTGGAAGTGGATGTCGGCGACGATGGGCACCGGCGATCGCGGCACGATGTGGGCGAGCCCTTCGGCCGCCGCCTCCTCGTTGCAGGTGCAGCGCACGATGTCCGCGCCGGCCGCGGCGAGCGCGTAGACCTGCGCCAGCGTGCCGTCGACGTCGGCGGTCTTGGTGGTGGTCATCGACTGCACGGTCACGGGCGCGCCGTCGCCGATGGGGACGCCACCGAGGGTGATGCGCCGGGTCGGGCGCCGCGGCGTGAGGAGGGAGGAGGAGAGCTCCACGACGTCAGTGCGGGAGATGCAGCGGATGGGTGATGTCTAAATAGAGTGCGGCGAGGGTGAAGAACGCGAGAAAGCCAATGAAGAGCGCGGCGACGGGGAAGAGCTTGGTGATGTCCGCTCGGTAGTAGGCCTGGCCCTTCTTGGTGCGAATCCACTCGTAGCCGGCGATGGCGACGTGTCCGCCGTCCAACGGAATCATCGGCAGCATGTTGAGGAGCCCGAAGACGATGTTGATGGCGATGAGCAGCATGAGCACCGAGTAGAAGCCAGCCTGCTCGGCCTGCGCGCCGAGGCTCGTGATGCCGACGATGGAGGTGGGCCTGGGGGCCGAGCCCGGATTGTTGGCGGCCGAGGTCGCCGCCTGGGAGTTGGTGAGCTGGTGCCAGAGCGACGCGATCCCGTGTGGGGAGAAGATCTGCCCGATGCCACCCACCTCCGCGCTGGTGACGCTCCAGAGGGTCGAGAACGCGGCGCCGGGTGCCTCCAGCGGCGTCACCGTGCGAGTCGCCGAGTCGATGTCGATGCCGAGGTAGCCGTGGTCGGCGAGCTTCGTCCCGTCGACCTTGATGCCCTTGCCGCTTTCGGGCGTCGCCGTCACGTGGATGAGCCGCCCGTCGCGCTCGACCCCGAGGGTGATCCGCTTGCCCGTGGCGTCCTTGATCGTGTCGGTCATCGCCGTGGGCGAGGCGAACGTCTTGCCGTTGATGGAGACGATGGTGTCGCCCGCCTTGAGCCCGGCCAATTGCGCCGGCGTCGTCTTCCCGGACCAATGCTCGAGCGACGCCACCGTGTAATTGTTCGTGAGCTGGCCGAAACCGAGCACGACGATGAGCGCGAGCACCAACGCGATCAGGAAGTGCATGGCCGAGCCGGCTGACGCGACGATGATGCGCTGGTGGAACGGTTGTTGGCGGTACGCCCGCGCCTCGTCCTCCTCCGCCACCTCTTCGGTCGAGGTGAACCCGGTGATGCGCACGTAGCCACCGGCGGGGATCGCCTTCACCCCGTACTCGGTCTCGCCCCGGCGCACCGACCACAGCCGCGGCCCGAAACCGACGAAGTACTCGGTGACCTTCATGCCGGCCCACTTGGCGGTCGCGAAGTGCCCGAACTCGTGCAGCATGACGATCGCCACCAGGATCACGATGAAGAGGAGCAGGTAGCCCCAGCCCAGGAGGACGAACAGGGCGGCGATCAGCGCAAGCCCTACGAGGAGCTGCGCGATGCGCGCCGGGTTACCCGACTGATCCGGATCAGCTGGAGCTGGCCCGAGGGGCGGGACGTCCGCCCGTTCCTCCTGCTCGGTGATGGTCATGACCCGCTCAACGCTACCGGCCGCCCCCAGGTGCCGAGCGTCGGGCGACAATTTGGTGCGCCCGGGCCCGAGCCGCCGCGTCGGCCGCCAACACGGCCTCGACCTGGTCGACCTCATCATCCACCCAGCCCTCGAGCGTCTCGGCCACGACGTCAGCGATGCCGGTCCAGGGCAGGCCGCCGTCGAGGAACGCCCCGACCGCGACCTCGTTGGCCGCGCTGAGCCAGGCCGGTGCCGACCCCCCGGCGCGTCCGGCTTCGTAGGCGAGGTCGATGCAAGGGAACACACCCCGATCGGGTGGTTCGAAGGTCAGGGTGCGCGGCTCGGACCAGTCGAGCGCGCCGAAGGGCGACGCCGCCCGGTCGGGCCATCCGAGTGCGTAGCCGATCGGCAGGCGCATGTCGGTGTCGGCCAGTTGGGCCAGCGTCGACCCGTCGCGCAACTCCACCATGGAGTGCACGATCGACTGCGGGTGCACCACGATGTCGATACGGTCGTAGTCGACGCCGAAGAGCTCGTGCGCCTCAATGACTTCGAGGCCCTTGTTCATCAGCGTCGACGAGTCGACCGTGATCTTCGGGCCCATCGACCACGTCGGATGGGCCAGCGCGTCGGCGACGGTGATCGTGCCGAGCTGCTCGGCGGGCCAGCCGCGGAACGGACCGCCTGAGGCCGTGAGCAGCAGGCGCGCGACGTCGGTCGCACCCTGCACCGAGGCGAGGCACTGGTGCAGCGCGCAGTGCTCGGAGTCCACCGGCACGATCTCGGCGCCCGGTGTGCGGCGCGCCTTCTGGACGACGGGGGCTCCGGCGATCAACGACTCCTTGTTCGCCAGCGCCAGCCGCTTGCCCGCTTCGAGCGCGGCCATCGTCACCGGCAGTCCGGCGAACCCGACGACTGCGTTGAGCACCACGTCAGCAGAGCTCGCCGCGGCGACCATGCCCTCCTCGCCGACCATGACCTCGGTGCCCTCGGGCACGCCGGCGCGCACCTCGGCGGCGCGGGCCTCGTCGCCGATCACGACGAGATCGGGACGGAATTCGGCCGCCTGGGCCACCAGGAGCTCGGACGAGGAGCGTGCCGCCAGCGCGTGCACACGGAATCGTTCGGGCTCTCGACGCACAACGTCGAGTGCCTGGGTGCCGACCGAGCCTGTGGAGCCGATCAGGCTGACCGAGCGCATCAGATCACCCGAGATGCATCGCCTTGACCACGAAGTACGTCGCGGGGATCACGAAAAGGAGCCCGTCGACGCGGTCGAGGATGCCCCCGTGACCGGGGAGGATCCGGCCCATGTCCTTGACGCCGAGGTGCCGCTTGATCATCGACTGGCTCAGGTCGCCGAGCGGCGCCACCACCGCGACGACCACGCCGAAGATCGCGGCCTTGCCGATGGTCCACGGGTGGATGAAGTGGACCACGATCACCGACACCAAGATGGCCACGATTGCGCCGCCGATCAGTCCCTCCCAGCTCTTGTTGGGGCTGATGGATGGCGCCAACTGGTGCCGGCCCATGGCAGAGCCGATCAGCAGCGAGGCGATGTCGTCGGCCACGGTCACGATGACCGCCGCCAGGATGAATGCGATCCCGTGCCGATCGGGGAAGAGGTTCGGGTCGAGCAGCAACGCGGCAAAGGAGCCGAACGCACCGACCCAGACGAACACGAAGACCGTCGAGGTGATGCCCGACACCGGTTCGGCGGCCGGCTCGACGCGGGCCAGGTACCAGATGAAGGACCCGGCGACCAGCAGGACGAGTACCAGGGGCAGCGCAGCGACGCCCTTGTTGTAGGTCTCGATGAGCAGCGACAGCACCGCCACCAGGCCGAGCAGCGTGGCCGGGTGGTACTGCGCGCGCCGGAAGGCGGCATAGGCCTCCGCCGCGGCCAGCAGCACCACGACACAGACGATGACCATCGTCGCCACGGTCCCGGCGGCGAAGCAGGCCAGCGCAGCAATGCCGAGCAGCACCCCAGAGCCGATGGCCACCCGCATGTCGCGCCCATCGGTGCCTGCGGTGTTCACGTTGCCCGTGCGCACGTTGGTGACCGAGCGGGTCGTGCGTGGCACGCGTACCTTCTGTTCGGGAGGTTCCGGCGGGCTCAGCCTCGAGGCAGCCGCAGCCGACGCGGCGGTGGTGGTGGCTGATGAGGCCCGGGGCGCCATCTCGACCGGCTCGAAGTCGGGGTCGAACGGCGCCTCCAGTGGCTCATGCAGTGGTTCGTTCAATGCCTCCTCCAGCACGTACGCCTCGTGCAGCGAGACCTCTTCGGGCTCTCTCGCCGCGTGCGCCGGCTCGTGCTCGGACTCCGGTTCGGGCGGGATCACCAGCGTGTCATCGGATTCGAAGTGCCAGGGCTGGCGCTCGAGGTCGTCGCGCTCCCCCAACAACGCGCCCACGGCGGGGAGGTCTTCGGAGAGCATGGACGGCTCGAAGACCTCTTCTTGTGCCTCCCAGTCCGTCTCCTCCTCGCGCCACGTGGGTGGGGCGACGAGCGGTTCCTCGCCGTTGCTGCGATCGAGCACGGCGGGTACCTGGCCGGTCGGCGCGTCGTTCCAGTGCGGGAGCTCGGCATGCTCCTCGTCGACGGGACCGGTCACCTCGGGGATGGTGTCGCCCGCCGGTTCCGCGCCGATGATGCGTACCCGGCCCGAGTGGTAGCTGGGCGGGTCCTCATCGATCTCCTCGGCACCCGGATCGCCGAAACCACCGAAGCCGGTGCCGATTTCGTCTACGTCGTTCGTGCCGTCGTCGCTCATCGTTGCCTCTCAGACCTGCAACAACTCTTGCTCTTTGTGCGAGAGCAGTTGATCGATCAGCGCGACCTGCTCGTGAGTGATCTTCTCGAGATCCTTCTCGACACGCTCCAGCTCATCGGTGCTCAGATCACCGTCCTTCTGCAGGGCCTCGAGCTCGTGACGCCCTGCCCGGCGCAGGTTCCGCACTGCGACCCTCCCCTCCTCTGCCTTGTGCCGCACGACCTTGACCAGCTCCTTGCGGCGCTCTTCTGTCAACGGCGGAAAGGCCAATCGGATCACGGTTCCGTCGTTCGTGGGATTGATACCCAGGTCAGAGGTCATGATCGCCTTCTCGATCCCTCCGAGCGACCCCTTGTCGTAGGGGGAGATCACCAAGAGCATTGCATCCGGCACGCTGAAGCCGGCCAGCTGGCGCAGCGGGGTCGGCGTCCCGTAATAGTCCACCATGAGCGTCTCGACGAGAGCCGAGGACGCCCGGCCGGTCCGCACGTTGCCCATTTCGTGGCGGACATGATCGATCGCCTTGCCCATCTTGTCCCTGGTGTCCTCCTTGACCAGGTTGGCGAGGTCGTCGTCCATCAGCGAACCAGCGTACCGATCTGCTCACCGCTGAGCGCACGAGGGAGGTTGCCGGGGATCATCAGGTCGAAGACACGGATAGGCATGTTGTTGTCCTTGCAGAAGGTGATGGCGGTCAGGTCCATGACCCGCAGGTCCCGGTTGATCACCTCCATGAAGGAGATCTCGTCGTAGCGGGTGGCGGTCGGGTCCAGTTTGGGGTCGGCACTGTAGACGCCGTCGACCCCCGAGTGGGTGCCCTTGCACAACAGCTCGGCGCCGATCTCGGCCGCCCGCAGGGCGGCGGGGGTGTCCGTCGTGAAGAAGGGGTTGCCCATGCCTGCCGCAAAGATCACGATGCGGCCCTTTTCGAGGTGCCGGATGGCCCGGCGCCGGATGTAGGGCTCGGCCACCTCGGCCATGGAGAGCGCGCTGAGCACCCGTGTCGGCTGATCTTGCTGCTCGAGCGCGTCCTGCAGCGCCAAAGCGTTGATCACCGTCCCCAGCATGCCCATGGTGTCCGAGGTGGCGCGGTCCATCCCTCCGCTCTCACCGGTGGAGCCGCGCCAGATGTTGCCGCCGCCCACGACGACTGCGAGCTCCAAGCCGCCGCCGTCTATGGCCCGCGCCATCTCCTTGGCCATGCGCTCGACGGTCGCGGCATCGATGGTCTCGTCGGAGGCGGCGGAGGCCAAGGCCTCCCCCGACATCTTGAGGACGATCCGGCGCGGCTCTCCCACGATCCCTACGCGTCAGTCGCCGATGACGACCTGCGCGAACGAGACGACGCGCGCCGACCCGAGCAATCCGGCGATCGTTTGCTTCTCGTCGCGCGCGTAGGCCTGGTCGAGCAACACACGATCTTTGAACCACCCCGTCATCCTGCCGTCGACGATCTTTTCCATCGCCGCCTCGGGCTTGCCTTCGTTGCGCGAGATCGTCTCGAGCGTGGCGCGCTCGGCGGCGACCTCGGCCTCGGGCACCTCGTCACGGCTGAGGAAGGTGGGCTTGGCGAACGCGATGTGCACCGCGATGTCGTGCGCCAGCTCTTCGGAGCCCCCCTCGAGCACCACGGCGACCGCGTTGACGCCGCGACCTGCCTGCTTGTGGAGGTAGGTGTCGAGGACCTGGCCCGGCTGGGCGACGAGACGGCGCACCTCGCCCACCGAGATGTTCTCCTTGAGGGTGGCGCGCAGACGGTCGATCTCGTCGTTCAGCTCGCCGGTCGCGTCCTCACCTTTGGCCGCGACCAGAGCGGCCAGCTCATCGGCGAGGGCGACGAACTCGTCGGACTTGGCCACGAAGTCGGTTTCGCAACGCAGCTCGACCACCGCGGCGGCATCGCCGCTGCGTGCCACGGCCACCGCGCCCTCAGCCGCCTCGCGGTCGCCGCGCTTGGCGGCACCGGCGAGGCCCTTCTCACGGAGGATCTGTGCCGCCTTGTCCACATCGCCGCCGGCCTCTTCGAGCGAATTCCTGCAGTCGAGCATCCCCGCGCCGGTCATCTGGCGCAGGGCGGCGACGTCCTTTGCGGTGTAGTTGGCCACGGTCAGGCCACCTCCACCGGCTCTGGTACCGGGTGGGCGCGCCGGGGACGAGGCGACGGGGTGGCGGCAGCGTCGTCGGCCTGGGCCGGGGGTGCCATCTGGCGGCGGTGCGCCGCGATGAAGCGGCCCTCGACGACGGCGTCGGCGATGACCCGGCACATCAGGGAACCCGAGCGGATGGCGTCGTCGTTGCCCGGGATCACGAAGTCGATGACGTCGGGATCGCAGTTGGTGTCGACGACCGCAACGACGGGCAGACCGAGCTTGCGCGCCTCGGTCACCGCGATGTGTTCCTTCTTGGTGTCGATCACGAACACCGCGTTGGGGAGCCGGTCGAGGTTCGCAATGCCGCCGAGGTTGCGGCTCAACTTTTCGAGCTCGCGGGTGTGCTGGAGCGCCTCACGCTTGGGCATGCCGTCGAAGTCGCCGGCGGCCTGCATGGCACGCAGCTCCTGCATGCGCTTCACCCGACCGGACACGGTCGCGAAGTTGGTCAGCATGCCGCCGAGCCAGCGCTGGTTCACAAAAGGCATGCCGCACGCCTCGGCGTACTCGGCGACTGGGCCCTGGGTCTGCTTCTTGGTCCCCACAAAGAGGATGGTCCCCCCGTCGGCGACCAGGTCCCGCACGAAGCCGTAGGCGGACTCGACGCCGCTCAGCGTCTTGCGCAGGTCGATGAGATAGATCCCGTTGCGCTCACCAAGGATGAAGCGCTTCATTTTCGGGTTCCACCGGCGCGTCTGGTGGCCGAAGTGGACTCCGGCCTCCAAGAGCTGTCGCATGGAAACGACGGCCATACAGGTACTCCTCCAATCGGTTGTACTTCCCCGGCGCAGCGCCGCCCGCAGGCAGCGACCGTGGAACGCGCGCAGGTGATGAAGTCGGATGATGCCGCCCACCGCCGTGGTGGGCCAGGCCATGTTAGCCGCTCGGCGGGCCTCAGGCTCTGGGGTGCGTCTCGCCGTACACCGAGCGCAACCGCTCCTTGCTCACGTGGGTGTAGATCTGCGTCGTGGCCAGGCTGGCGTGGCCGAGCAGCTCCTGGACGACGCGGAGGTCGGCGCCGCCGTCGAGGAGGTGCGTGGCGTAGGTGTGGCGCAGGGCGTGCGGGTGGGTCGGGGACGCGGCACGACGATCGAGGATGCGCCGCACGTCGCGAGGCCCGAGGCGCGCCCCGCGCTGGTTGACGAATGCCGCCTCGGGCGGCCCGTCCATCTCGTCGCGGCCGTCGCGCAGCCACGCGTCCAAGGCCGCGACCGCGGCGTCGTGGATGGGGACACGCCGCTGCTTCCCGCCCTTGCCGAGCACGGTCACCGTGCGGCCGCGCACGTCGATGTCACCGCGATCGAGCCCACAGAGCTCCGACACGCGCAGCCCGGCTGCATAGAGGAGCTCGAGCACCGCCAGGTCGCGCCGCTCCAGCGAGTCACCGGCGCCGCCGTCCAACAGCGCGCCGACCTCGCCCGCGGAGAGGACCCGGGGCAGGCGCCCGCCGCCCGTCGGCGCCCGTAAGGACCGGGCCGGATCCGAATCGATGCGTCCCTGCCGGAACAGCCAGGCGAAGTAGCAGCGCAGCGCGGCCGCCTTGCGAGCGATCGTGGCGCGGGCGAGGCGCCGGGTACCGAGCGAGGCCAGGTACCGGCGCAGGTGCATGCGGTCGACGCGCTCGAGGCCCATGGACGTCGCCCCGCGACATCCACTCCGCGAAGGCCGTGACGTCACCCACGTACGCGGTGCGGGTCGCGGCGGCACGCCCCCCGAGCCAGGCTGAAAAGCCTGCGAGATCCCAGTCGTCAGGCACGACGCCCACGGTACCGCCCCCATCGTGCGGGTCCTGGGAACTAACGTCGCTCACGAACCTTCCGGGGGGTCCGCGGGGTTCGGGGAAATGGAGGGCTGATGGTATCGAAATTCGATCGCCGTACCCTGCTCGCCGGCAGTGCGGCGGCTGCAGCTGGTTTTGCGGGCGCCTCGGCGCTCGGACTGGGTTGGGACGGGATCGCCGGAGCCACGACCAACGGGCCCGGCCTCAACGGCGTCAGCACCAAGACGCCGAAGAAGGGTGGCTCCCTCGTCTTCGGCGTGGACGCCGAGGAGTCGGGCTTCGACCCGACCACGGCCCGCTTCGACGAGGTCGGCGTCATGTACGCCAGGACCGTCTTCGACCCGCTCACCATCATCACGGCCAGCGGCGACTGGGTGCCCTACCTGGCCGAATCGGTCGTGCCGAACGCCTCCTACACCTCGTGGACGATTACCCTGCGGCCGAACGTCACGTTCCACGACGGCACCGCCTGTAACGGCGCCGCGCTGGTGACGAACCTTGAGGCGCAGGCCAAGTCCCTGCTGACCGGGGTCGTGATCAGCCCCACGCTGGTCGGGATCACCCAGACCGGGCCGCTGGCCGCGACCATCACGTTCAAGTTGCCCTGGGTGCCTTTCCCCTACTACCTGGCTGGTGGCATCGGCGGGCAGATCGCCTACGTGGTGGCGCCCTCGATGCTCTCGAACCCCAACGGCACCACGAACCCGGTGGGCACGGGGCCCTTCGTCTTCAAGGAGTGGATCCCCAACGACCACTTCACCGCGACGGCCAACCCGAACTACTGGCGCAAGGGCATGCCCTACCTCTCGCAGATCACCTTCAGGCCGATCCCCGACGAGCAGTCCCGGGCGGAGGCGCTCAAGTCGGGGACCATCGACCTGATGATCACGGACACGCCGCAGATCATCACCGAGTTCCGGGGTAACCACGCCTACTCCTACATCGACGACAGCACGCACGTCGCCGGCGAGCCCGACATGAACTGCACGCAGCTCAACTGCCTGGCCAAGCCGTTCAACGACCCGAACGTGCGCCTGGCCGCCGCCATGGCCGTCAACCGGAAGCAGTACGCCAAGGTCATCGACGAGAACGTCCTGCCGGTGAGCAACGGGCTGTTCACCACAGGCTCGCCCTATTACTCCTCGACCTCGTACCCGGCCTACAACCCGTCGGAGGCCGCCAAGCTGGTCAAGGCGGCGGCCCAGCAGAACGGCGGGCCGATCTCCTTCTCGTACGGCTCGACGAATTCGCCGGCCGCGATCCGCGCCGCCGAGTACCTCGAGCAGGCCTGGGGGGCCGTGGGCTTCAAGGTGACCACGTCGATCGTCGAGCAGAACGAGACGATCAACAACGCCTTGGCGGGGAAGTACCAGGCGCTGGGCTGGCGCCAGTTCGGGGCGGTGGAACCCGACCTCAACTACATCTTCTGGAGCACGACCACGGTGAGTTCCGGCTCGCTGTCGATCAACATGGCCCGCAACGCCGATCCCCTCATTGAGAAGGCGCTGCTCGCCGGTCGCCAGAGCACTGACCAGGACGTCCGGTCGGCCGCGTACCAGACGGTGAACAAGCGCCTGGCCCTGGACCTCCCCTATTTGTGGCTGGACCGGGCGGTCTGGGCGGTCATCGGGACTCCCGACGTGCAGAACTTCAACAACCCCACGACGCCGCAGGGTACCCCTGCATTCGGCATGATCGGTGGCTCCATTTGGCCGACACAGATCTGGATCAGCTGAAATGGAGGCTGATGAGCGGACGCATCCTGGTCGTCGAGGACGATGAGCGCATCAGGTCCTCCATGCGCCTCGCCCTGGAGGGCGAGGGCTACGAGGTAAGAGACGCAGCCAGCGGCGAGGAGGGACTCGACGTGTTCGCCGAGGCAGCGCCCGACGTCGCGCTGATCGACCTCATGCTGCCGGGCATGGACGGCTTCGAGTGCTGCCGTGCCCTCCGCCGGAGCAGCGCGGTGCCGATCATCATCGTGACGGCGCGCTCGGACACCCATGACGTGGTGGCGGGGCTGGAGGCCGGGGCCGACGACTACGTCACCAAGCCGTTCGTGGCCAAGGAGCTGGCGGCGCGCATCCGCGCCCTGTTGCGCCGCGCCCGCCCGGCCGAGGAGGACCCCGGCGCGCTCACCTTCGGCGACCTGCAACTGCTCCCCGAGCAAGGGGTCCTGCGCCGCCTCAACGGCGACGAGGTCCACTGCACGCGCACCGAGTTCCGCCTCCTGTGCGAACTGGCAGCCAGTCCCAACAAGGTGCTCAGCCGCGAGCAACTGCTGGACCGTGTCTGGGGCTACGACTACTTCGGCGACGGCCGTCTCGTCGACGTCCACATCCGGCGCTTGCGCACCAAGGTCGAGGCGGACCCCGCGGTGCCCCAGCACATACTCACCGTCAGGGGCATGGGCTACAAGCTGGTGCCCTGACGTGAAACTGGGCATCGGCGCCCGGATCACGGCCGTCTTCGGTCTCGGTGCGCTGGTGCTGTCCATCCTGATGGGCGGACTGTCCTACTTCACCGTTCGCCACTTCTTGCTGGACGGGCGCGAGTCGGCCGCGCAGCACCAGGCCTTCAACAACGCTGTCCTCGTGCGCAGCTCACTGGAGCTGGGCAACACGCAGTACGTCAACCTCTTGACCAACATCGACTTCGGGTCCGACGCCCACTCGGTGCTGTACCACCGGGCGAAGTTCTATGACTCGTCCCTCTCGGTCACCGCCGCCTCGATCCCCATCGAGTTGCGCAAGGACGTCTTGGCGGGGACCGCAGCCACCGAGACCTACCGCACCAGCCAAGGCACGGCCGAGATCATCATCGGCGTGCCGATCCCCTCGGTCAAAGCCGCCTACTTCGAGGTCTTCGATCTCTCGGACCTCGACAACACGCTCCGAGTGCTCGGGCTCACCCTCTTCGTCGCCGGCGTGGTGACCACGGTCCTCGGCGTCGCGCTCGGCCGCTTCGCCAGCGTGCGCTCTCTGCGGCCGCTGGCCGACGTCTCGCGGGCGGCCGGGGCCATCGCGAGCGGCGAGCTCGACACCCGACTCGACACCGACGCCGCCGACCCGGACCTCGAGCAGCTGACCAACTCGTTCAACGCGATGGTCGACCAGCTGCAGGAGCGGATCGAGCGGGAGGCCCGGTTCAACTCCGACGTCAGTCACGAGCTGCGCTCGCCGCTGACCACCCTGGCGGCATCTCTCGAGGTGCTCGAGGCCGACCGCGACCGGCTCCCCCCCCGCTCGCAGCGGGCGCTGCAGCTGCTCAGCGACGACTTCCACCGCTTCCAGCGCATGGTCGGTGACCTGCTCGAGATGTCGCGGGCCGACGCCGGCTCGGCCGACGTGTTCCTCGAGGAGGTCGACGTCTCCGAACTGGTGCAGCGCTCCGTCGAGATCGGGTTCGGGCACATGGACGGCCCCCGGCCGGACGCCGGGAACGGCGCGGCGGCGGGTCCGCCCGGGGTGCGGATCGATCCCGCCGTGCGCGGCTGGCGGGTGGGCGTCGACAAAAGACGCTTCGAACGCGTCATGGTGAACCTGATGGAGAACGCGGCACACTACGGCGGCGGGGTCACCGAGGTCGCGGTCGCCCCCGGAGAGGCCGAGCAGGTCGAGGTCACCGTCGACGACGCCGGCCCCGGCATCGACCCCCAGGAGCGGCTCAGGATCTTCGAGCGCTTCTACCGCGGGTCGGCCTCGGGACGCCGGGGCACCGGCACCGGCACCGGCCTGGGCCTGGCGCTCGTCGCCGAGCACATGCGGGTGATGCAGGGCGACGTGCGCGTGGATTCCTCTCCCGCCGGCGGCACGCGGTTCGTCCTCACGCTGCCCGTGCTCACCGAGGACGACCTGAGCGACGAGTTCGGCGACGAGCTGGACAACGGAGCAGGCGGTACGCCCGACAGCGGGAGCCTCGCGTGAGGCGCCCGCTGCTGGCCGCCGCACTGATGACGCTGGCCGTCGTGGCCGCGGGGTGCGCCATCCCGACCCAAGGGTCGCCCAGCACGATCGCGAACTCCAAGGTGCCGTTCAACCTCATGGACCCCCACCCGCCCACGACGACGACCACCCAGCCCAATCCCTCGTCGTATGTCCCCGTCAAGGTGTTCTTCCTCACGAACACCTCCGAAGACCTGGTGCCGGCGCAGCGCTTCGTCGCACCCCCCGCGCCGTTGATCGCGATCGTCAAGGCGCTGCTCGACGGTGTATCGAGCGTCGAGACCGCACAGAACATCTCCACCGCCATTCCGAGCAACGTGACGGTGCTCGGCGTGACGACGCAGCCCGGTGACGTCGTCACCGTGAACATGAACAGCGCGTTCGGCGAGATCACCGGCACCAACACCGAGCTGGCGGTCGGGCAGATCGTGGCCACGATCGCCAACGAGATCGGCCTGGGAACAGGCGTATCGTTCGAGATCGACGGGCAGCGCACCAGCGTGCCCATCGCCAACGGCTCGCTGGTGGCCGGGCCCGTCTACCTGATTGAGTTCTTGTAACGACCCGCGTGCTCCGCGGTACGACCAGACAGCCCCGCGGGGCGGGATCCGCTCAGCCGGCGTTCTCGACGTCGCGACGCCACGGCACCCGCGGCGCACCGGACCAGAGGTGCTCGAGGTCGTAGTAGTCCCGCGTCTCCTGCAAGAAGACGTGCGCGATGAAGTCGCCGTAGTCCATGAGGACCCACGTCGCGTCCTGGAGGCCTTCGACGCGTGTGGGCGCGATCCCGTGTTCCTCTTTGACCCCGCGCTCGATCTCCTCGACCAGTGTTCGCACGTGGCGTGTGTTCTGCGCGCTGGTGATCACGAACGCGTCGACGACCCCGAAGAGCTCGGTCATGCCGAGCACGACCGTCTCGCGCCCGAGCTTGGCGTCGGCCGACTCTGCTGCAGTGGCCGCCGCCGGCGGTAGCTGGACCTGCACGTCCAACCCGCGGCTCAATGGAGCACGTCCAAGATCCCTACCGTGAACCCGAAGGCGCCCACCAAGATGGAGCACCCGACGATCGCCCAACGCTGACGGGACCGCTGCGCCAGCCGAAGCTCGGCGCGCCGATCGGCCCGTCGCTGGGCCTGGACAGGCAACGCACTGTCAGCCGCGTGGGGACTGTCCGACCACTCCGTCCTCGCCGCCATGGCGCTCATTCAGGGGACAGCGTACATACCTCGGCGACGAATGCAACGGATCACGCCCTCGGGGACCAGCCCGTCGACGCTCTGGCCGTCGGAGAGCAGGTCACGGACCTCTGAGCTCGAGACCGCGACCTGCGGCCCGTCCACCCACACAGTCCGCCAACCCTCTGGGACCTCGGGGGGCTTCCCGGTCGGGCGCGACACGACGGCCAGGGTGACCAGTCGTCGCAGATCGTCGTGGCGATGCCAGGTCGAGAGCTCCGGCACCAGGTCAGCCCCCACGACGAGGAAGAGCTCGGCACCTGCGCCACCGTCCCGCGTGGCCGCCAGGACCTCCTCGGCGGTGTCCACGGAGTAGCTGGGGCCGCCTCGGTCGATCTCGAGGCGGCTCGCCTCCGCGCCGGGGATCTCGGCGGCAAGGGCCTCGGTGAGGGCGTAGCGGTCCTCGGCGGGGGACACGGCCCGTTGCCCTGACTTCTGCCAGGGGTCGTTGGCCACCACGAGGAGGAGCCGTTCGAGCCCGAGGCGCTCGATCACGGCACGCGCCGCGGCGACGTGCCCGAGATGGGGGGGGTCGAACGTTCCCCCCATGATCCCGATGCGGGTCGGTCGTTCAGGTCCCGGCAAGTTCGGCCAGCACCGGCCCCAGCGCGTTCATCTCGGCCTCGTGCACGACGATGTAGCTGAAACCGAATTCCTCGCGCCCGCGCGCGCAAGGTGTCGATGATCTCGGGGACCGAGCCGATGAGTGTCGCCGGCGCAGCGCGCAGCTGGTCCGGGGTCATGTTCAGCATGGGTGCGACGGAAGCACGCACCTCGTCAGCGTTCGGGACGACCTGCACGACGACCGTCCAGCACTGCAGTTCGACCTCGCCGGCCCGCTCCCCCGCGGCGTCGAGGGCCCAGCGCACCCGGTCGGCGTATTTCTCCGCGACGGCCTCGGCCGCGACCTCTGGGCCGATAAAGCCGGCGGCCAGGCTCGGCACGACGCTGACGATGTCGGCGTGACGCCCGGCAAGCTCCAAGATGCGCCGGCTGCCACCGCCGATGACCAGCGGCGGACCGCCCGGGGTGAGTGGGGCCGGAGCGCCGACCACGTCTGTGACGCGGTAGTGCGCACCCTCGAAGGTGGCGCTGCCGGTCTGCCACATGGCACGCATGACCTCGATCGCTTCAGCCAGCCGCGCGATGCGAACGGCCGGCGGCTCCATCGGGATCCCCGACTGGTCATAGTCGACCCGCAGCCAGCCGGCGCCCAGGCCGAGTTCGAAGCGGCCCTCCGTCATCGCGTCGAGGGTGGCGGCCTCCTTCGCCATCAACACAGGGTGCCGAAAGTCGTTGTCGAGAACGAGCGTCCCGACTCGCATGGTGGTCGTGGCCTCCGCCGCCACGGCCAGTGCGACCATGGGCGCCCACTGGTCGTCGAGGTGGTCGGGCACATAGAGGGTCGCGTACCCGAGGTCCTCGGCCTTGCGCGCCAGGTCACGCCACTCAGCCGCGGTCGCTGTGCGCGACGCCTGGAGAGCGAAGCGGAAAGCGGCCATGGGGCGGGATCCTACGGCGTTAACCTGGTGCGGTGACGAGCCGCCCCGAGACTCCCTCCTGGAGCGCCGCGTCCTGGCGCACGTTCCCGGCGGCCCAACAGCCTGAGTGGCCTGACGCGGACGCGCTCAAGCGCGCCGAAGCGCGGCTGTCGACGGTGCCGCCCCTCGTCTTCGCCGGTGAGGCCCGGCTCTTGACGTCGCAGCTGGCCGAGGTGGCCGACGGCAACGCCTTCTTGTTGCAGGCAGGCGACTGTGCCGAGTCGTTCGCGGAGTTCAGCGCGGACTCCATCCGCGACAAGCTGAAGATCATCTTGCAGATGGCGGTGGCGCTGACGTACGCCGCCGGCGTGCCGGTGGTCAAGGTGGGCCGGATCGCCGGCCAGTTCGCCAAGCCGCGCTCGGCGAGCACCGAGCGCGTCGGCGAGGTGGAGCTGCCGTCGTTCCGGGGTCACATGGTCAACGACGAGCCGTTCGAGGCCGACGCGCGCATGCCCGATCCCGAGCGAATGGTTGCCGCGTACCAGCAGTCGGCATCGACACTCAACCTCCTGCGCGCGTTCACGAAGGGCGGCTTCGCCGACCTCTCCCAGGTGCACCTGTGGAACCAGCAGTTCGTGGCGTCGTCGGCCGAAGGCCGGCGCTACGAGCGCATCGCGTCCGAGATCGACCGCGCCCTGCGCTTCATGGCCGCATGCGGCATCGACCTGGGCGCAGAGGAAGGCCTGCACCAAGTCGACTTCTTCACGAGCCACGAGGCGCTCATCCTCCCCTACGAGGAGTGCCTCACCCGCATGGACTCGTTGACCGGCGACTGGTACGACTGCTCCGCCCACATGGTCTGGGTGGGTGACCGCACCCGCCAACTCGATGGTGCCCATCTCGAATTCGTCTCGGGCATCCACAATCCGGTGGCCGCCAAGATCGGTCCGGGCTGTTCGCCCGAGGAGGTCGTGGCGATCTGCGAGCGCCTCAATCCGGACCGTCAGGCCGGCCGAATGACGCTCATCACCAGGCTCGGGTCCGCCCGGATCGCCGACCATCTCCCCCCGATCGTGCGGGCCGTGGAAGCGGAGGGGCATCCGGTCATCTGGGCCTGCGACCCCATGCACGGCAACACCTTCACCAGCGAGGGCGGCCGCAAGACCAGGCGCTTCGACGACATCTTGGCCGAGCTGCGCACGTTCTTCGACGTGCACCGCGACGAGGGGACCTGGCCCGGCGGCGTCCACATCGAGCTGACGGGCGACGACGTCACCGAGTGCCTCGGCGGAGCCGAGGAGATCCTCGAGGGCGACCTCGACGACCGCTACACGACGGCCTGCGACCCACGGCTCAACGCCCGGCAGTCGCTCGACCTCGCCTTCCGGGTGGCGGAGTTCCTCAGAAGTTGATCCGTCGTCTGCTCCTCGCCGCGCTCGCCACGGCACTGCCGCTCCTGGCCGTCGTCGTCACGGCCGCGCTCCCGGCCGCCTCGCCGCCGGCCGCGGCGCAACCGAGCCAGACGACGCCGGCCTACTGGCTGGTCGCTTCCGATGGCGGGATCTTCGCCTTCGGTGGCGCGCCGTACTACGGGTCCACGGGCGGCATGGCCCTCAACAAGCCCGTCGTCGGGATGGCCGCGACGTCCGACGGTGCCGGCTACTGGCTCGTGGCCTCCGACGGTGGTGTGTTCTCCTACGGCGACGCCAGCTTCTACGGCAGCACCGGCAGCATGGTGCTCAACCAGCCGGTCGTCGGCATGGCCGCCGTCCCGGGCGGTGGCGGCTACTGGCTGGTCGCCGCCGACGGCGGCATCTTCTCCTTCGGGAGCGCGCAGTTCCACGGGTCGACGGGCAGCATGCACCTCAACCAGCCGGTCGTCGGGATGGCGGCCACGTCCGACGGTGGCGGCTACTGGTTGGTGGCGTCCGACGGAGGCATCTTCGCCTTCGGGGACGCGGTGTTCCACGGCAGCACCGGCAGCCTCGTGCTGAACAAGCCGGTCGTCGGCATGATCGCGGGGCCGGGGGGTGCCGGCTACTTCCTGGTCGCCTCCGACGGGGGCATCTTCTCCTTCGGCTCGGCACCGTTCTACGGCTCGCTCGGCGGCGTGCCGATCAAGCACCCGATCGTGGCCGCGGCGGCCACGCCGACCTTCAGCGGGTATTGGTTCACCGACACCACGGGACTCGTGTCGAATTTCGGGCAGGCCAGCTATTACGGCTCCGCGCCATCACCCTTGTTCAGACCCATCGTCGGTATGGCCGAGGCGCCCGGGACCGGGACGTTCTTCGGAGGGACGTTCCCGTCGGGGTCCTACGGCTACGACATCAGCAACTACCAGTGTGGGAACTTCCCGACCGCTGACCATGCCATCGGCATCGTGCAGGTCGACGGCGCATCGGGCGGTCCCGTCAACGGATGTCTCATGGCGGAGGCTCAATGGGCCGGCGGTGGGCTCAACCTCTACACCTACCTGACCTTCGGAACCTCGGCGACGGCGGAGCCCGGATGCACGGACTCGGCCGGTGCGTGTAACGCCGGCTATCAAGCCGGCATCCACGCCTACAACGACGCGGTGGCAGCAGGCGTCAACGCGGGCGTGCCATGGTGGCTCGACGTAGAGAACTCCCCGCCCGGGGTTCCCGCGTGGTCGGGCAACACGCAATTGAACGCCGACTTCGTGCAGGGTGCCATCAACGCGCTGCACGAGTCCGAGGGCGTCGCCGACGTCGGCATCTACGCCAGCCCCGGCGTCTGGAACAGCATTGTCGGCGACTACACCCCGTCGGTCCCGTACTGGATGGCGGACTACCTTCCTTCGCCGAGCGGCCCCGGCTCCTGCGCGGACTACCAGAACTGGGTGACAAACCACGGCGCCCAGTTGCCTGGACCGCCCGAGATCGTCCAGTACTTCAGCGGGCCGGTACCGGGCAGCCCCGGCAACTACGACGACGACTACGCCTGCTAAGAGGGCGACTGCCAGAACACCTCGACCCGGGTGATGACACGGGCCTCGTCGAAGACGAACACGTAGGCCTCTTCGAGGTGGAGCTCCTGGTCCGGGTACGCCAGATGCTCGGTCACCCGTGCGAAGGCGGACCGCTTGTCCGACGTGTAGACGATCCGCTGCACGTCGTTGCCGTAGTGCTCGGGCACGCTGCGAGCGAGCAAGTCGAGATACTCGGCTCGCCCGGCCACCTCGTCGCCGAGCGGCCCGACGCGCACGATGTCGGCCGCCATCACCTCACCCAAGGCGGGCCAGTCCCGCGCGCTGAGGTACTCGAAGTAGCGCTCGACCGGGCCGTCCTGGCCGGGGTCGCGCCCCGCCAAGATGTTCTCGACCCGATGGCGCATGTCGTCGCCGCTCGTGGCGAACTCGGCCAGCACCGACGCCACGATCCCCTCGGCGGGTGTCGCCACGCCCAAGAGCAGGTGCTCGGTGTCGATGTCGTGATCGCCCCGGGCGAGGGCCTCACGCAGCGAGCGCTCCAGCGCCTTCTTCGCGCCCGGGGTGAAGGGGGGAGAGTCCGGGCCGTCGCCACCGGTCCCGGTGAGCCGACTGACCACGGCGCGGGCCGGTACCAACGTGATCCCGGCCGAGCCGAGCGCTCGGGCGGCACCGCCCCGCTCCTCTCCGACCAGGCCGAGCAAAACGTGCTCGGGACCGATGTACGAGTGCCCGAGGAGCCGCGCCTCTTCCTGGGCGAGCACAAGGACCCGGCGTGAGCGATCAGTGAACCGTTCGAACACGGCACCAGGGTGCCACGCATTTGTCGACCCCGCGGCGGCGGCGTCCAACGGCTCAGCCCGTATTGCTAATGGCCTCTTGCAGTCGCTGCGCATTGCGAGCGACGGGCTCGCCCGCCTCGAGCGCGATGTCCACGTCGTCGGGCGTCGCCCAGGATGCACGCGCCTTGGCCACGTGCTCCCAATCGAGCTCGTACCAGTTGGGAATGCGACGGCTGCGCCCCTCGACGCGGGAGCGATGCAAGTCGACGTCGGCGCAGGTGGTCATGACGACGAGGGTGGCCGCACCCTCCTCGGCGGCCACGAGACGGGTGCCGACCACTTCGGGGTCGCGGGCCACGCCATCGAGCACCACTGACGAACCCCGCCGGAGCTGGGAGCGAGCCAGCGCCCACAGAAGGGACCACCCGACGGCGCGATGACCGGGCGGGTCCATAGCGTTGAGCGCTCGTTGCAGCTCCGGATAGGGACGCAGGCCGCTCATGACCCAGTCGTGCCCCAGCACTGGCGCGCCGAGGGTCTCGCCGGCAACCTCGGCCATCGTCGACTTGCCGGTCGCCTGCAGCCCGGTCACGAGGACGAGGATCATGTCAGGCCCCGCTGCCCTCGGTGACCTTCTCCCAGACCGAGACGTGCTTCCAACTCTCACTGGTGAAGCGCTGGCGGCCCCAGTCCGCCCAGCGCTCGCGCAGGCGCATGCCGGCGATGCGCGCCATGAGGTCGAGCTCGGCCGGCCACACGAAGCGCCACGGCGTCGAGAAGGTCTGGGCCCGCCCGTCCTCGATCCAGTAGTGGTGCGACACGCCCAGCTGATTGGCGACGTCGAAGGTGTCGAATCCCAGCCGCGTCGGCGTGACGGTGAACGCCTGCGCGCGGTCACCCGGCGGGAGGCGCCGCAGCTGCGGTATCCCGACCTCAATGACGAAGCAGCCACCGGGTTCGAGGTGGGCGGCCGCGTTGCAGAAGCAGGCGACCTGCGCATCCTGGGTGGTGACGTTGCCGATCGTGTTGTACACGAGGTAGACGAGGCGGAACGAACCGTCGAGCCTCGTCGACGTCATGTCACCGACCGTCACTCCGATCGCCTCGGCGCCGGGCTTGGCCCGCAGCTGCGCCACCATGTCGGGCGACAAATCGATCCCCCGGACCGGGACGCCACGCCCGCTCAAGGGCAACGCGATGCGCCCGGTGCCGATGGCGAACTCGAGCGCGGCGCCGTCACCGGCCAGGCCGGCCAGGAAATCCACCGTGGCGCCGACCACTGCGGGATCGAACATCTCGTCCGAGTCGGCGTCGTACGTGCGGGCGATGCGCTCGTCGAAGAGGTTCGGCCACGACGGCTGCTCGACCTGGTCCGGCCGCTCCGGCCCCTCCGGCATCCGGGCGGACCGCCTAGTCGGTCTTGACGATCAGCACCGCACAGTGGGCGCCGTGGGCGACCGAGTTCGGCACGCTGCCCAGGTAGCGCCGGGCACCGCGCATGCCCTTGCTGCCGACGACGATCAAGTCTGCCCCGATCTCGGCGGCGGTGTTGAGGATCGCATCGTCCGCGTTGCCCTGCGCCGAGTGAATGTGCACCGGCAAACCCGACCCGTAGGTCGCGACGGCGCGCTCACCCACTTGCTGGGCGGCCTGGCCCGCCATCTCCGCGCCCGCCCCGCTGTCGACGAGGGGGGCGCCGATCGCGGCTCCCATCGCCGTCGACGGCGCACGCGTGGCCACGACGACGTGCAGCGCGGAGCCCCATGAGCGTGCGATGTCCGCGGCAGCCTGAACGGCCTTGTCTGCGGTGGATGACCCGTCGGTGCCCACGACGACGACCTTGTACATAGCTTCGTCCCTTCTGCGGCGGAGACCGCAGCGTACCTCGGTCAGTCCCGCAGGGCTCTGTAGGCGCCGTCCCAGAACACTCTGAAGTGAGCCGGCATCTCGGGCGACGTCATGGCCCGCGTGGTGAGGAGGATCCCCGTCAGGTCGCGGGCGGGGTCGGTGTACCAGACCGTGCCGCTGCCCCCGGTCCAGCCGTAGCCCCAGGGCCGCGGCGGCTCGCCCGAGAGCGGAGCGGGTGCGGCCATCCCGTAGCCCCACCCGAAGCCGGGCCCGAGGAACGGCGCGGACCCCGCGCGCTGGCTCGCTGACAGGTGGTCGCGCGTCATGGCAGCCACCGAACCGGGCGACAGCAGCTGCTGGCCATCGTGCCGGCCGCCGGCGCGCAGCAGGGCCGCGAAGGTCCAGAAGTCGTCCAGGGTGGACACGAGCATGCCCGCCGCGTTCGCCATCGCGGGCGGCTCGCTCCACCAGCCACCTTCGGCGGGGTCGAGCACGAACAGCCGCGCTGACTCGTCGGGCATGGGCATGTAGGCCGTGGTGAAGCGCGCCGCCTTCTCCGCCGGGACGCTGAACGACGTGTCCACCATCTCGAGGGGGTCGAACAGGCGGGCGCGCAGGAAGGCCTCGAGCGGCTGTCCGCTGGCGCGCTCGAGCACGATGCCGAGGACCTGGGCCCCGGTGTTGTAGCGCCAGGCGGCACCGGGCTGGTGCAGCAACGGCAGCGTGGCGAAGCGGGCGATCCATTCGTCGGACCCGATGGGCGGGGGTGGCCAGGGCGGGCCGAGCGTGCACAGACCCAGTTCCGCCTCGGCCTCTTGGATGGGATAGGTGCCCGACGGTGCCATGATGACGCCGAAACCCAAGCGGAACGTGAGGAGGTCCTCAATCGTGATAGCTCGTTGCGCCGGCACCGTGTCGTCGAGGGCGCCCTCGAGGCTGCGCAGCACACGGCGGTTCGCCAGCTCGGGCACCAGCGTGTCGACCGGGTCGCCGAGCGCGAGGACGCCGTCGTCCACCAACGACATGGTCGCAGCGGCGGCAATCGGCTTGGACAGTGACGCGATGCGAAAGATCGCATCGCGTCACTGTGGAACGCCGTCACCCCGCGTCCGCGCGCCGAGCGCCTCGACATGGACGTCGTCACCGCAGGCCACCAGCGCGGCCACCGCTGGCACCGTGCCGTCTGCAACCAGACCGCTCAGCCGGTCGCGCAACCGGGACAGCCCGCTGGGGTCGAGGCCAGGGGCCGGCGTCACGACGACGGCTCGACCGGGCCAAGGGTCACCGGCGCGACGCTACCGGTAGGGTGCGCCCGTGGCGACCCTCCGCGACGTCGAGCGCATGACAGCAGCGTTGCCCGAGGTGCGCGAGGGCGAGCGTCACGGCCACCGGACGTGGTTCGTGGCAGAGAAGGCCTTCGCCTGGGAACGACCGTTCTCCAAAGCAGACCTGCGGCGCTTCGGCGAGGACGAGCCGCCCCGTCAGCCTGTCCTGGCGCTGCGGACGGCCGACCTGGCGGAGAAGGAGGCGGTGCTGGCCAGCGGGGCCCGCGGGTTCTTCACGATCCCGCACTTCGACGGGTACGCCGCCGTCCTCGTCGAGCTGCGCGCCGCCACGCTGCGCCCGCTGCGGGCCGCACTCGAGGATGCCTGGCTGGCGTGCGCACCCGAGCCGCTGGCGCGGGCGCTCGTCGAGGGATCCCCCACGCCGGTGCGCGCCGTCACGCGCGCGGCACGCCGCAGGAGTCGTTGAAGCGCAGCAGGATCCAGCGGTCGTCTGCGGGCACCCACTCCCATTCGGTCATGGACGCGTGGGTGATGCGGACCCAGCCCCGGCGGTAGACCTCGGGGGACACGCCCAGGAAGGCGATCATCGTGGCCTCGATCACGCCCGCGTGCACCGCGGCCACCACCAATTGGCCCTGGTGGTCCGCCACGACGGCGCGCACGGCGTCCGAGGCGCGCTCGATGAACTCGGACCAGCTCTCGCCGCCCGGGGCGATGCGCACGCCGGGGTCGACGTCCCAGTCGGGCACGCCGAAGGTGGCGACGACCTCGTCCCACGTCATGCCGTCGCTCTCCCCCGGGTGGAGCTCGCAGAGGTCGCAGCGCTGGCGCACCGGTCCGAGCGACCGCGGGCCGCGGCCCACGACCGAACGCAAGCGCTCTGCCGTCTCGACCGCGCGGGAGGACCGAGGAGTACAGGGCGGACGCTTCGCGCAGCTCGCCGCTCTCGTAGAGACGGTCGGCCAGCGCGGCCACCTGACGCTTCCCCAGGTCGGTGAGCCCGGTACACCCCTTGGCCCCGCCGACCACCCGGTTGAGGTTGCAGTCCGCCTCGCCGTGGCGGATCAGGACGATACGCGTCGCTCCCGCCTCGGGCGCGACGATGCGCAGCACGCCCTCGTGGGCCCGGTCGTCGGCCGCATCCCCCGCCTCCCCCGCATCCCCCGGTCGCTCGCGGAGCGGGCTCACGCCAGGTTGCCGACGAAATGCTCCAGCTGGCGCAGCGTCCGGCACTCGACCACGTCGTCGCAGTGCGCGCCGTACTCCCCCACGATGGAGTCGCCCGACCCCCAGTAGTCACGTGGCTCGGGGTTCAACCAGAAGACGTGGCGAGCCCGCTCCTGGAGGTCCTGGAGCACCCACGACTGGGACGCGTGGTAGTTGTTGCGCGCGTCGCCGAGGATCAGCACACTCGAGCGCGACGTCACCTGGTCACCCCAGCGGCGATGGAACTCGGTCAAGGCGTGCCCGTAGTCGGAGTGCCCGTCGACCCAGATCACGTCCGCCTCGGTGTTGATGCGCGCCACGGCCTCGGCGGGGTCGACCACGCCCTCGAAGAACCGGGTCACCTCGTCGATCCCGTCTACGAAGACGAAGCTGCGCACCTTGGAGAACTGCGACGAGATGGCGTACACCAGGTGCAGCGTGAAGCGGGCGAAGCTCGCCACCGAACCCGAGATGTCGGCGATCACGAAGATCTCGGGCTTGGCCGGGCGGGGGTGACGGAACCGCGGCTCGACGGGCACGCCCCCGGTGGAGAGCGACCGGCGCATGGTGGCGCGGAAATCGAGCGGGCCCTTGCGACCGTGGCGGCGCTTGCGCGCCAGCCGGACCGCCAGCTTGCGCGAGAGAGGCTGGAGGACGCGGTGCAGCACGGCCAGCTCCTCACGGGTGGCGTGCATGACGTCGATGTCCTCCGGGAGCGGCTTGCGCACCGAGCGCGCCAGCGCCTCGGCGCCACGGTCCTCGACGAGGCGGCGGCGGATCTCAGTCTCCACGGCGCGGCGGAACTTCTCGATCCGCAGCTTGAACTCGTCCGCGGCCAGCCGCTCCTCGAGCTCGGTCAGCCCACCCCCCGCCGCGCCCGCCTGCGCCTGAGCCATCAGCCGCTCGAGGACGGCGTCGAGGTCGAGGTTCCGCAGCGTGCGGTAGAGGTAATAGGTACCCCCCACCGGCCGGCCGGGCTCCATGCCTGCGTAGCGGTCCACCGCGTTGCGGGCGACCACGTTCATCATCGCGGCGTCGGCCGAGATCAGCGACTTGAAGAGCAACTCGGCCAGCTCCTCGGGCGTCATGCCCTCGCCGGCTCCCCCTCCCTTCCAGGCCCGGCCCTGGCCGCGCGGCCCGCCTTGGCCGCTCTGCTCGCCTTCGGCGTCTTCTTCGAATTCGCCCTCCCCCGCCTCCCCCTCGCTCGCGGCGGCGCTTCCTGTCCGCACGGCGAAGAACACCTCGAAGGCCGTCTCGAAGGCGCGCCAGTGCGAGGACGACTTCACGAGCGTGGCGGCCAGCGCGTACTTGAGGCCTTCACGGTCCTCGAGCGGGATGTGCTTGACCGCCTCGGCCGCATCGAGGTGCTCGGTCAAGGACACGGGCAGGCCGGCGCGCCGCAGCTCGGTGACGAACCCGGACAAGAGGTCGAGCACGGGTCTAGTCCGACGAGGCCGAGAGCAGCTCCTTACTGGCCCGCTCAATATCGGCTTGGTACTTCAACAAGACGTGCAGCGTGTCCTTGGCACCGGCGGCGTCGATCGTCTGGACGCCGAGCAGGACGAGCGTCCGGGCCCAGTCCAGGGTCTCGGAGACCGAGGGTGCCTTGCGCAGCTCGAGGGTCCGCAAGGAGCGCACGATGCGTGCCACCTGATCGGCTAGCTCCTCGCTGATGCCGGGGACCTTGGTCCGCACGATCTCGCGTTCGCGCTCGAGGTCCGGGTAGTCGAGGTGGAGGTACAGGCACCGCCGCTTGAGCGCCTCGGACAGCTCACGCGTGTTGTTGGAGGTGAGGAAGACCATGGGCAGCTGTGTGGCCCGCACCGTGCCCAGCTCGGGGATGGAGACCTGGTATTCGGAGAGGATCTCGAGCAGCAACGCCTCGGTCTCGAGCTCTACGCGGTCGACCTCGTCGATCAGCAGCACGACAGGCTCGGTGGCGCGGATCGCCTCGAGCAAGGGGCGTGTGAGGAGGAACTCCTCTGAGAAGATGTCGCCCTCGAGCTCCTGCCACGACGGGCCCTCGGTCTCGCCCTGGCCGTGCTCGCCGGCCTGGATGCGCAGCAGCTGTTTGCGGTAGTTCCACTCGTAGAGCGCCTTGGACTCGTCGAGACCCTCGTAGCACTGCAAGCGGATCAGCCGCGCGCCGGTGAGGTCCGCCACCGACTTGGCCAGTTGCGTCTTGCCCGTGCCGGCCGGCCCCTCGACGAGCACCGGCTTGGCCAGGCGGTCGGCCAGGAAGACCACGCCGCTGATGGAGTCGTCGGCCAGATACCCCACCCGGGCCAGGCCGCTGCGAACCGTGTCGAGGTTCTCGAAGCGCGCCGGCCCCACCTCGGGCAGCCCCAGGCCGCTCCCACCGCTCACCGTCGCACCTGCCCGTCCCCGCGCACGACCCACTTCAACGTCGTCAGCTCCTTTACTCCCATTGGCCCGCGGGCGTGCAGTTTCTGGGTCGAGATGCCCACCTCTGCCCCCAACCCGAGCTCCTCTCCGTCGACGAAGCGCGTCGACGCGTTCACGAGCACCGCCGCCCCGTCCACCTCGGCCACGAAGCGGTCGGCCACCGCGACGTCCGAGGTGACGATCGCCTCGGAGTGCCCCGAGCTGTACCGCGCGATGTGCTCGATGGCGTCGCCCACGTCGTCGACCATGCCGATCGCAACGACGGGGCCGAGGAACTCCGTGGCGAAGTCCTCCTCGAGCGCGGGCACCGCGTCGGGCACGAACGCGCGGACACGCTCGTCGGCACGGATCTCGACGCCCGAAGCGGCGAGCGACGCCGCCAGTCTCGGCAAGAGCGAGGCCGCGATGCCCTGGTGCACCAGGATCGTCTCGACCGCGTTGCAGACCCCGAAGCGGTGGGTCTTGGCGTTGAGGGCCAGCTCGTGTGCCATCGTCACATCGGCCGCACCGTCGATGTAGATGTGACAGTTGCCGTCGCCGTCGAGGACGTAGGGGACGGTCGCGTGCTCCACCAGCGAGGCGATCAACGCCGAGCCGCCGCGGGGTATCAGGCAATCCACCAACCCGCGCAGCCGCATGAAGGCGACGGCCGTCTCGTGCGAGGTGTCCTCCACCAATGCGACCGCGTCCTCGGGCAGACCTGCCTTGACCACGGCGCGGCGCAGCAAGGAGACGACCGCCAGGTTGGATGCGAGAGCCGAGGACGAGCCGCGCAGGAAGGCGGCGTTCCCCGCCTTCAGGCACAGCCCGGCGGCGTCGCTGGTCACGTTCGGCCGGTTCTCGTAGATGACGCCGACGACGCCGAGCGGTACCCGCACCCGCGTGACCCGCAGGCCGTTCGGTCGTACCCAGCCCTCGGTCACCTCCCCCACGGGGTCGGGCAACGCGGCCACCTTGCGCAGACCGCCGGCCATGGCATGCACCCGGTCCTCGTCCAGGCGGAGGCGATCCCGGGCCGCGTCGGCCAGGCCGGCTGCCTCGGCCCGCTCCAGATCGGTCCGGTTGGCCGCCACCAGGGACGACCATTCCTCCTCGAGGAGGTCCGCGGCCAGCCGCAGGGCGTCGTCGCGCACGGAGCCGGGCGCGCGCGCCACGACCCGGGAGGCCGTCCGCACGCGGCCCGCGAGCTGCTCCAAGGCCGGCGAGGTCATCGGGTCAGGTTACAAGCACCAGGTCGTCTCGATGGACGACGACCTGGCTGCGCCGGCCCATCCACTCCTCCGCGCGCAGCGCAGGCACGCGGACCAGGCCCTTGGCGAAGACCGTCCCGTCGGGACCGGCGATCTCGACGGCGTCTTGGGGGCCGAAGCCACCGCTCACCGCTGTGACCCCTGCTGCGAGCAGTGAGCGCCCTTTCTCGTGCAGCGCGTCCCGTGCGCCCTCGTCGACAGTGAGGATCCCGGCTGCGCCGAGCGCGAACGCGATCCACAGCTTGCGCGCCGAGAGCCGGCGCTCGCGGGCGCGGAACACGGTGCCGACGCCGGGTTCACCCGCCAGCGCGGCGGCGAGCACACCGGGCCGTGCCGCGTCCGCGATCACCGCCTCGACGCCCGACCAGGTGGCGATCTTGGCCGCCGCGAGCTTCGACGCCATGCCACCGCTGCCGACGGCGCTGCCGGGTCCGCCGGCGAGGCGCTCGAGCTGGTGGTCGATCTCGACGACCTCTTCGATGAGCGACGCCGCCGCGTCGTGCCGCGGGTCGGCCGTGAGCAAGCCCGGGGCGTCGGTGAGCAGTACGAGGAGCTGCGCGCCCACCAGGTGGGCCACCAGCGCGGCCAGCCGGTCGTTGTCCCCGAAGCGGATCTCCTCGTCAGCCACCGCGTCGTTCTCGTTGACGACCGGCACCACACCGAGATCGACGAGATGGCGCAGGGTGCCGCGCGCGTGCAGGTATTGGGTGCGGTGGACGAAGTCGAGAGGAGCCAACAGGACCTGCCCGGCCAGCACGCCGTGGGGCTCGAGGCAGTCCTGCCAGAGGCGCATCAGGCGGTGCTGGCCCACGGCCGAGACGGCTTGGAGGATTGCGGGGTCGGAGGGGCGCTCCTCGCCCCGGCCGAGCGCGGCCCAGCCGGCCGCGATGGCGCCGGAGGTCACGACGACGACGGTGTGGCCGCCGGCCCGCGCCGCAGCCAGCTCCCCGCTGAGCCGGGCCACCGTGGCGGCCGTCACCGAGGACGACCCGACCTTCACCACGGCGATCACGCGTCGTCTCCCCAGGTGAAGGTCATGGTGCCGACCGTGACCTCGTCTCCGTCGTGGGCTCCGGCTCGGGCCAGGGCGCGGTCGACGCCGAGACGGCGCAGCCGGCGCACCGCCTCGGCCTGGGCCCCGGCGTCGTTGAGGTCCGAGAAGGCGACGGCCCGCTCCGCGGCGCGGCCGAAGACCACCCAAGCACCGTCGCCGGCGCGTTGGACGTCGACACCCTCGGGAACGGGCCGGTGCACCACCACCTCACCGGCCACAGCCGCCGCCGCTTCCGCCCGCGCCTCGTGTATCAGCGCGCCCAGCCGTTGGACGAGATCGTCCACCCCCGCACCCGTGGCCGCCGAGAGCACCAGCTCGCAGGCACGCTCTCCGTCGCCCGCGACGTCCGCCTTGGAGCCCACCACGAGGCGCGGCCGCTCGAGCAGCTCGGGCCGGTAGGAGCCGAGCTCGGAGAGCAGGATGCGCAATTGGTCCGACGGCGCCTCCCCACCGGCGTCGGGCGCACCGAGGTCGAGCAGGACGACGAGCACGCGCGCCCGCTCGATGTGGCGCAAGAACTGGTGGCCGAGCCCCTTCCCGCCCGCCGCTCCCTCGACCAGGCCGGGGATGTCGGCCATCACGAACTCGGTCCCGTCGTGCACCCCGCCGACACGCACCACGCCGAGATGCGGCTCGAGTGTCGTGAAGGGGTAATCGGCGATCTTGGGCTTGGCCGCCGACACCGTCGAGATCAGCGTCGACTTCCCCGCGTTGGGAAAGCCGACCAGTGCGACGTCGGCCATCAACTTGAGCTCCATGTCCAACCACAGCTCTTGTCCCTTTTCACCCTGCTCCGCGAACGCAGGCGCACGCCGGCGGTTGGACAAGAAGCGCGCGTTGCCGCGGCCCCCCTGTCCGCCCTCGGCCACCATGGCGCGCGCGCCTTCTCGGTCGAGGTCGCAGACGACCCGGCCCTCGCGGTCGCGGACCACCGTCCCCACCGGCACCGGCACGTCGATGTCCTTGCCCCGGGCGCCGTGCCGCTTTTGTCCCGAACCGTGCCCGCCGTCGGTGGCGGGCCGGAACGGGTGGTCGCGGAAACCGAGCAGCGAGGACTCGTTGCGCGACGCCACCAGCCACACGTCGCCCCCGTGGCCGCCGTCGCCCCCGTCGGGTCCGCCCCGGTCCACGTGCGCCTCGCGCCGCCACGACACCGCGCCGGCGCCGCCGTGACCGGCGCGCGCGTGCAGTTGGGCCTGATCGACGAAGCCGGGCATGGCAGAAAAGCTTAAGAGGCCGCGAGCCGCCGGGCGCGCTGTGCCACCTCGGCACGGGCGCGCTCGACGTCGATCGTGGTGCAGCGACCCGACTCCACCACACACGAGCCGGCGACCCAGACGTCGGTGACAAGGTCGCCGGCCCCGGCCCAGACGAGGTGGCCCAGCAACTCCGCGTCGTTGAGCGCCGGGGTGAAGCGCGGGTCGTCGGTGCGCAGCCGGATCACGTCGGCCGGCCGGCCCACCTCGAGCGAGCCCACCGGGAGCCCGAGGGCCTCGGCGCCGCCCCGGGTGGCCAGCCGCAGCGCCGCCGCCGAGCTCAGCGCGTCGGGGCTCGCCGCCGTGGCGCGGGCGAAGAGCGCCGCCAGGCGCATCTCGTCCCACAGGTGCAGGTCGTCGTTGGAGGCGGGGCCGTCGGTGCCGAGCCCGACGCGGACGCCGCGCCCCATGAGCGCGGCCAGTGGCGCCACCCCCGAGCCCAGCTTTCCGTTGGACCCGGGACAGTGCGCCACCGCGACGTCGTGTGTCGCCAGCAGGTCCAGGTCGTCATCGTCGAGCCACACCGCGTGCGCGGCCAGGGAGCGCCCGTCGAAGACGCCGAGCGACGCCAGCAGCGCGGGCGCGCTCATGCCGTAGCGCTCACGAATGACCGCACATTCGGCCGCCGTCTCCGACACGTGGATCTGTACGAGCGCGTCGCGGCGCTGTGCCTCCGCCGCGATGGCGCGCAAGGCGCTGGGGGGGACGGTGTAGGCCGCGTGCGGCCCGAAGCCGACGCCGAAGCGGCCCTCCTTCCCGTTGGCGCGGTCGAACAACTCGCACGCGCCCGCCAGCAACGCCTCCCAGGAATTTTCGGGCCCGCCGTCGGGCACGTCGAAGATCGCCACGGTGTAGAGGGTGCGGATGCCGGCATCCAGTGCGGCCTCGGTGACCGCGGCCGGGTGGCGGTACTGCTCACAGGTCGTCGTGACGCCATAGCCGAGCAGCTCGGCGGCGCCGAGCGTCATGCCCCAGTAGACGTCGTCGTCGCTCATGCGGCCTTCACGGGGCCACACCGCTTCGTGCAGCCAGCGGTCGAGCGGCAGGCCGTCCCCCGCGCTGCGCACGAGGGTCATGGGCGAGTGTCCGTGGCAGTTCACGAGGCCCGGCATGAGCAACCCGCCGAGCTGGCGCACGGTGGTACCCGCCCCCGCCGGGACCTGCCAGGGATCGCCGACCCACGAGATGACGCCGTCGGTGATCTCGACGGCTCCTGGCGCCAGCACCGTGTTCGCCTGGTCGACGGTGAAGACCGCGTCGGCCTCCAGCCGGAACGTCACCGCGTCACGGCGCGCCGACGAACAGGCGGTCGGAGAGCTCGCGCGAGACGCGGATGGGCGGCGCGCCGGGCACGGTGACTTCGACGGTCCCCTCGGGGTCGCGCACGCCGATCTCGGCGACGGCACCGGGGATGAACCCCCCCTCGTCGAGCAGGGTGAGCGAGCCGTAGTTGAGCTCGACCTCCTCGCTGATGCGCAACAGGCGGACCTGTTCGCCCGCAGCCACCTCCGCCAACGGTCTGGTCTTCGTCGCCGGCGCCGGCGAGTGCGATCCCGGGATGGGATTCCCGTGCGGGCAGGTGGCCGGGTCCCCCAGCAGCTCGACGAGCCGGGCCTCCACGTCGTCGGAGATGACGTGCTCCCAGCGCCCTGCCTCGCGGTGCACCTTGTGCCACTCCAGGCCGATGACGTCGACGAGCAGCCGCTCGGCCAGGCGATGCTTGCGCACGACCTTCTCGGCCAACGCCCGACCGCTGTCGGTCAGCGACAGGCGCCGGCCCTCCCGACTCACGTACCCATCGTCGATCAGCCGGTCGAGCATCTCGGAGACGGAGGGGGCGGACCGGCCCAGCCGCTCGGCGATACGCGCCTGAATGACGGGCACTCCTTCCTCGGCCAGACCGAGCATGGTCTCGAGGTACTCCTCGACGGGCGGGTGGTACTCCTGGGGCGAGTGAGCGTGGCCCCCGTGCTCAGCCATGGCAGTGATCGGCCGACGGCGGCACGTCGAGCGCGGGGTTGCGGTCGAAGAACCCGAAGGGGACCAGCGTGAAGCCGGTGTACTCCACCGGCATGACCGGCCAGTCCTCGGGCCGGGGAATGTGGGTGACGCCGAAGGAGTGCCACAACACGACGTCGGTGTCGACGACGTCGCGGTCGCGCGCGGTCCACTCCGGCAACCCGGCGCCGCCCGCGTGCTGGTTGGGGTAGTCCCCCGCTGCGCGCCGCTCCTCGGGGTCGTACGCGGTGACCCACAGGTTGTGCGAGGCGAACGCGGCGCGCCGGCCGACGCTCGAGGCGGGATCGGCGAGGAGCGTCGGCGTGGAGCCGGGCAGCAGCTTGTAGGCCGTCGGCCCACCCACTCCGTTGCGGCACGACCGGTTGGCGATGCGCCAGGTGCGGCTGCGCGACGGGTCGACGTCGCGGCGGGCCACCAGCTCGCTGGCCAGCAGCGTCGCCTCGGTGCCGAACGCGTTGCCCCACGGGTTCTCGCGCGCTGCCGACGGCACCTGTCGGCGTCGCGTCGACCTCGAAGACGGCGTTGTCGGTGCCGTCGACCTCAATGTCGATTCGGACGTTGAACATGTGCTGGTGGTAGGGCGCGGCGAGGCCCGGCGCCACCATGTTGGCGTGGTCGCCGGCATCGCCGTCGGCCACAGCCATGGTCGACATGATCCCGGTCAGCTTCACCTCGAGCTGGATGGTGCCGTCCAGGTAGAAGTACCAGTAGAAGCCGTACTCGTAGTTTCCGACGGTCGCGATGGAGCTCACGACCAGACGCCGCGAGCGACGCACCTCGCTCCGACCCGACACCATGTCCACGTGCTTCCAGAGGATCCCGTAGTCCTCCTCGTGCATGCAGATGGCGTTGGCGCGCGTGTGCGGCTTGCCCCGTTCGTCGGCGTGCACGTCGTCGAAGTAGAAGATCTCGCCCAGGCAGTCGCAACCGAGCGTCAGCGAGTTGGCCATGCGGCCGAGGCCCCACTCGCCTGCGTCGAACGCGCTCTTCCAGGCGTGCATCGGTCCCGGGTGCCCGTAGGGCACGACCATCTCGCTGACGGAAGCCCGGTGCAAGATCGGCCGGACCCGCCCCCCGTCCTCGTAGCCCACCGTGTAGATGACGAGGCCCTCCAATGGGTCCATGCCGACTCGCAGCGACCACTTCTGCCAGCGGACCAGGTTGCCCTCCACCTCGAAGCTCGGGCCCTCGGGCTGCGTGATCTCGAGCGGCTTCAGGTCGGTCCGCGGCGGTCCGTTGTCCTCGGGGTAGTAGCTGCCGGACTTGGGTGGGAACGGCACGACGCCCAGGTCGAGCACCTCGAGTACCTCGCCCCGGCCCATGTCGACGAAGGCCAGCAACCCCTCGAGCGGCCGCGCGTAGCCGTTGTCCTCCTTCGACTCGCGCAGGTAGGCGAGGCAGCGCGTGATGCGGCGGCCCTCCTCGTGGCCCAGCCCGAAGGTGCCGGCGGGCCAGGGGTCGATTTGGACCTGGGAGCGGTCGACGACGCCGCGTCGGTCGAGCGCCGCGTTCCACTCGGCGTTGTCGTGCAGGGCGGCGAGCACCATGATCGACTCCTCGATCTGCAGTGCCGGTCGCACGTCGCGCACGATCTCCCAGCGGTCCACCGCGCCCCGGGTCACCGAGACGATCACCTCCGCCACGTCGGCCTCGGGGCCTTGCAACAGCACCAGGCGGACACGGCGGTCGACCGGGACGTCCTCCCCGCGGTCGAAGGCGCGCACCAGGTCCTTGGGCGGATCGCACAGGCCCAGGTAGGCAAAACGGATCAGGTCGGCCGGCACCTGGGCCCGGCCGCTCGCGAAGACGATCTCACGGGCGGCGATGATCTCGTCCCCCGTCAAGGGGGCCAGGGGGTGCAAGATGGGAGGGGCGGCAGTCGGCACCTGGCCGATGTTACGCGCCGCGCCCCGAGCACCCTCTAGATTCGCCTCATGGACGATGCCGTCGACCGGGCGGCGCGGAGCGCCCGGGAGCTGACCCGGCGCATCGGGACCGAGCACCACGACGTCCTTCTCGTGCTGGGCACCGGGCTCTCAGGCACGGCCGAGCTGCTCGGTGCGGGCGAGGACGCGCTCCCACTCGACACCTTGCCTTTCTTCCCCCCGTTCGCCGTCGGGGGCCACCGGGCGCAGGGCTGGTCGGTGGTCCTCGAGGGGCGCCGGGTCCTCGTCTTCGGCGGGCGCTGCCACCTCTACGAGGGCTGTGCGGTCGAAGACCTCGTGCACCCGGTGCGCACCGCGATCGCCGCGGGGTGCACCACCGTCATCTTGACCTCGGCCGTCGGCGCCATCCGGCCCGGCCTCCGCACCGGGTCGGTCATGGTGGTCGAGGACCACTTGAACCTGACCGGCCGCACCCCGCTCCACGGTCCGTCCTTCGTCGAGATGACCGGCGCCTACGCGCCCCACCTGCGCGCCGCCGCGCTGGCCGCACCCGCACCCGACGCCCGTGGGGTCGACCCCCAGCCGGGCGTGTACGCGCAGCTCGCCGGACCGCAGTTCGAGACGCCGGCCGAGGTGCGCATGCTGCGGACCCTCGGGGCCGACGTCGTCGGCATGTCCATGGCCCTCGAGACCATCGCGGCGCGCCACGACGGCGCCGACGTCCTGGGTCTCGCCCTGGTGGCCAACCCGGCGGCGAGCGAGGAGACGCCGATCGACCTGGACGACGTGTGGTCCGTCGGAGCCGAGACCGCACCCGCCGTGGCTGCCATCGTGCGCCACGTCGTAGGCTCGCTGGCGTGAGCAACCCCGTGGCCCCAGCCGGCGTCGACCATGTCGCCATCAACGTCCCCGACGTCCCGGGTGGAATCGCCTTCTACACCGAGACGCTCGGCCTCGTGCAGAACCACACCCGGCCCGACTTCGGCTTCCCCGGTGCCTGGCTCGACACCGCCAACGGGCAGCAGGTCCACCTGATCGAGGCGGCCGTGCCCCAGAACGTCGGGCAGCACTTCGCGCTGGTCTTCGACGACCTCGCCGTCACCGTGGCCGAGCTTCGGGCGCGCGGGCTGCAGGTCAGCGACCCGGTCGACGTGGGCGGGACGGGCCGTATGCAGGCCTTCACCATCGACCCCTGGGGCAACGCGATCGAGCTGCACTCACGCCCCTCGGGCTGAGGCACGCCATGGCGCCACAGCGGCTCCCAGCTGAGAACGCCCGGGCGCACTGGGACCGCAACGGCTTCGCCGTCCTCCCCGCCTACCTCGACGCTCGAGACCTGCGCGCCGGCGTGGCGGAGCTGAGTCTCCTCTTCCCGACAGCGGCCGAGTTCGCCGACGACGCCGATCCCGCCCGCAACGCTCCGTACAGGGACGACGAGTACGGCGGGCTGCGCACCTTCCCCTTCGCCAGCGTGGAACTGAGCCTCCTGGCCGTCCACCCGTCACTGGTCGCGCTGGCCCGCACGCTGCTGCGCACCGATGATGTGCGCATCTACTCGGCCGAGGCCTGGGCCAAGTACACCGGTGCTGCCCGCTACGAGCAGTCGCACCACCGCGACTTTCTGAACCACACCATCACCGTCCCGAGCGACGACCCTGCGTACCGCAACCTCGAGCTGTTCGTGTTCCTGCACGCGGTGAGCGAGGAACTTGGGCCGACCCACGTGGTGTCGACGACGAGGACCGAGGACCTGGCGCTGCTGCCGCACGTGACGACAAGGGCCGAGCGCCCGGAGCTCTACGACGCCGAGGTCTCCGCGGCGGGGCCGGCGGGGACGGTCCTTGCCTACCGCGGCGAGACCGTGCACCGGGCGACCGAGCTCACCCGGCCAGGCGGCGCCCGCTACACCTTGCACTGCAGCTTCCGCCCGGCGGCCGACGAGTGGGTGGGCCGGCAGGGGTGGGGCGACCGCTCCTACGACTCCTGGTGGGAGCCGTTCGTCAACCGGGCCTCGGTCGAGCAGCTCGCGCTCTTCGGGTTCCCGCCACCCGGGCACCCGTTCTGGACGCCGCATACCCTCGCTGCGCTCGAGGTCCGCTATCCGTGCCTCGAGACGTCGCCCTGGCGCGCCGATGCAGCGCGATCCGAGGTGTAGCTGCTACGAGCCGGTGACGATGCTGACGTGCTTGCGGCCGCGCCGCTCGCCGAACTTGACGGTGCCATCCGCGGTGGCGAAGAGCGTGTCGTCGCCCCCGCGGCCCACGTTGGCACCGGGGTAGACCTTGGTGCCGCGCTGGCGCACCAAGATGGAGCCGGCGGTCACCGCCGCGCCGTCGAACCTCTTCACGCCGAGGCGTTGCGCGTTCGAGTCGCGGCCGTTGCGGGTGGACCCGCCTCCCTTGGTCTTGGACATCTCGTGCTCCTCGGCTTCCTGCTGGCCCGGACGGTTACTTCGCCGTGATGGCGGTGATCTCGAGCGTCGCGTAGTGCTGGCGGTGGCCCCACCGCCGGCGCTGGTTCGACTTGGACTTGTAGGTCATGGCGTTGATCTTGGGGCCCTTCTCCTCGCCGATGACCTTGGCCGTCACCGACGCGCCCGCCAGCTGCTCGGGGGTGGCCAGGACGGTGGCGCCGTCGACCACCAGGACGGGCTCCAAGGAGACCTCGGCGCCCACGGGCTGGCCCAGCAGCTCGACGCGGACACGCTGACCCTCGGCCACGCGCTCTTGCTTCCCTCCGGACCTGATCACGGCATACATAAGGGCGAAACTCTAGCGCACTAGCGCAAGACGGAATCGTCGAGGGTGACCCCCCGGCCCCCGCACACCGTGCACTCGGTCGAGAGCGTCTCGAGCAGGCCCTCGGAGACCCGCTTGCGGGTCATCTCGACCAGCCCCAGCTCGGAGATGTCGAAGACCTGCGTCCGGGTCTTGTCCCGGGCCAACGCATTGCGCAGGGCGGCCGCCACCTTGTCGCGGTTCTCCCGCACCTCCATGTCGATGAAGTCGATGACGATGATCCCGCCGATGTCACGCAGCCGGAGCTGGCGGGCCACCTCCTCGGCCGCCTCGAGGTTGTTGCGGTAGACGGTCTCCTCCAGGTTCGTCTTGCCGACGTTCTTGCCCGTGTTGACGTCGATCACCGTGAGCGCCTCGGTGCGCTCGATGATGAGCGAGCCACCCGAGGGCAGCCACACCTTACGGTCGAGCGCCTTGTGCAACTGCTCGTGCACGTGGTGGCGCTCGAAGATCGGGAGCCCCTCCGCCGCGGCGTCGTAGTACTCGACGCGGTCGGCCAACTCGGGGCTGACGGCCATCACGTAGTCGCGCACCTGCTCGAAGAGCGCCCGGTCGTCGATCACCACGCCGCGGTACTCGCTGTTGAGCTCCTCGCGCAGGATGCGCACCGCCAGCTCGGGCTCGCGGTAGAGCAGGCCCGGCTGGTCCGCCGTCTTGGCCTTCGCCTCAATGGCGTTCCACTGCTCGAGCAGCGTCGTGACGTCGCGCTGGAGCTCGTCGGCGGAGACACCCTCGGCGGCCGTGCGCACGATCATGCCGTGCCCGGTCGGCTTGACCTCGTCGATGATGCGGCGCAGCCGGCGCCGCTCGGTGTCGCCCAGGCGCTTGGAGATGCCGAAGGCACTCGAGTTGGGCACGAGGACGGCGAAGCGGCCGGGCAGCGAGACCTCCTGGGTCAGGCGGGCACCCTTGGCTCCGATGGGGTTCTTGGTGACCTGGCACAAGATGACCTGCCCCGCCTTGAGCACGTCCTCGATCCGCGGCTGCTGGGACGTCCCGCCCTCGATGTCGTCCTTGTCGTAGCGCACGTCGCCCCGGTACAAGACGGCGTTCTTGGGGATCCCGATGTCGACGAAGGCGGCCTCCATGCCCGGCAGGACGTTCTGGACCCGGCCCCGGTAGACGTTGCCGTCGATCTGATTCGTGTCGTCGGCCGCCCGGGACACGTAGTGCTCGACCAGCGTGCGCCCCTCGAGCATGGCGATCTGGGTCATGTGGGGCTGCACGTGCACGCAGACCAGGTAGCGGCCCACCTGCTTGGAGCGGCGGTCGCGGTCGCGGCCCGTGCGACGCCGGCTGCGGGAGCGGCGAGCCGGTGCCTCTGCGTCATCGCCGTCAGGCCCTGCGGGCCCTGCCACGTCGATCTCAGCTTCCACCGGCGCGGTGGCCTCCGGCCGGGCCAGCGGGACCACGGGCGCCGGTGCCGGCTTGGGCGGGGGCGGCGCCACGCGGGCCGGACGGGTGTCGCCGATCTTGGGCTTGCGGGACCCTCCTGCAGGCTCCTCGGCCAGGCGCGCCACGCCGGGCGCGGCGACCGGGTTTGGCGCGCTAGTGCTCGGCGCCCCCGGGAGATCGCTCTCTGGGGGCCGGCTCTCCGGCGGGCGGCCCTCCGGGGGCCGACCCTCCGGGGTCTGGCTGATTTCCGTCTCGGACATGAGGGAAAGCCCTCCTCGCGTGCTGTGTCGCGCTCGCGCCGGTCCCGGGCCTGCTCACGGGGAGCGGCTCGAACCGTGCGCCGTCGCGTTCGATCCATTGATGCGTTCGACAGGCCCGACCGGGCACCGCGTCGGTGCCCAGGGCCATAACGAGGTCGCCCGGCCGGACACCACGCGGGTGCGTGGCCAATTCCGCCCGGAGGTGACCTTGGGGGCTGGTCACGGACAGCGCCAGGATGGCCGGGCGGATGTCGTCCTCAGTCTGACGACCCTTCCGCTCGCGCCGCACGGTGAGGATCGGAGCGGCCAGCAGCTCGCCGACCCGCTCCGCCATTTCCTCATCTGGCACGCCGAAAACCTCCAACTCCCAATCACACGATGCTACCTCCTGCTGGAGCGATCCCTCCGACTCATCGATCAGGGCCGCCGCCGTCACCTCGATGCCCTCGGGCAGCAGGGCGCTGAGAACGCTGGGCAGCTCGCCGACCGAGGCCTCCCCCTCAGAGGGTGCCTCCAGGCGCAGGTCGATGTATTCGCCGTGCGACTCGCACCCCGTCGGCAGCGCCAAGCCGAAGCTCACCAGGGGGTGAGGCACGAAGCCCTGGGAGTACGCGACCGGCAGGCGGCTGCGCCGCAGGGCCCGCTCCCATATCCGGGCGACGTCGCGGTGGCTCGTGAAGCGGATCTTCCCCGCCTTGGTGAAGCGCAGGCGGAGTCGCCGCTGGCCCTCAGGAAGCACGGCCGACCAGGCGCACCGGGATGCGGTCACCGGCCGCGAGGTCCTGGCCGGTGCCCTGGCTCCCGCCGGCCGGCGGGACGGCGGAGGCCACCACGTGCTCGAGACTTCCGCCGGTGCAGGCCCCGCAGTCGTAGCACGGGGTCCAGCGGCAGTCCTCGACACTGACCCGCGCCAGCGCGTCCTGCCAGTCCCCCCACAGGAAGTCGCGGTGCAGCCCCGCCGAGATGTGGTCCCACGGCAGCGCCTCGTCCCCGGCGCGCTCGCGGTGGCACACCTCCTCGAGGCTCAACCCCTCGGCGGCGAGGGCCGCCTCCCACAACGAGAGGTCGAAGCGCTCGGACCACTCCTGGAACGTGCCGCCGGCTCGCCAGACCCGTTCGATCACCGCGCCCATGCGGCGGTCGCCGCGGCTGGCCAGCCCCTCGGCGACCGAAGCGCTCGGCTCGTGCCAGCGGATGGTGAGGCCCCGCGTCCCCTTCGCCTCGGCCCGCAGGAGTGCGACCTTGCGCGCCAACTCGGCGACCGTGTCCATGCCGAACCACTGGAAGGGTGTGTGGGCCTTCGGCACGAAACCGCCGACGGAGGCCACGACGGTGACCGACTTGTTGTAGCGGCGCCCGATCTCGGCGCAGCGCGCGCCCAGCTGTGCGATACCGAGCACGTCCTCGTCGAGCTCGGTCGGCAGGCCGATGAGGAAGTAGAGCTTGACGCGGCGCCACCCCTGACTGAAGGCGGCGTCCACCGCGCCGTAGAGGTCCTCCTCGGTGATCAGCTTGTTGATCACCGTGCGCATGCGCCACGTCCCGCCCTCCGGCGCGAAGGTGAGACCGGTGCGACGCACCTTCTGGATCTGCGCCGCGGTGCCCACCGTGAAGGCATCCACGCGCAGGGACGGCAGGCTGACCGACACCCTGCCGTCGTAGGCCGGGTCGTCGACGATGTCACGCACCGTGTCCTCGATCCCCGAGAAGTCCGCCGTCGACAGCGACGTGAGCGCGACCTCCTCGTGCCCGCTCCACTCCAGCCCGCGACGCACCATGTCGCGCACCTGGGCCGCCGGTCGTTCGCGCACCGGGCGGGTGATCATCCCGGCCTGGCAGAAGCGGCAGCCCCGCGTGCAGCCGCGGAACACTTCGACGTTGAGGCGGTCGTGGACCACTTCGGTCAGCGGCACCAGCGGGCGGGACGGGTAGGGCCAGTCGGCCAGGTCCTCCACCGTGCGCTTGACCACCTCGGCCGGTGCGCCGGGCGCGGGCGTCGTGGCCACCAGACGCCCGCCCTCGTAACGCGGCGTGTAGAGCGCGGGGACGTAGACGCCCTCGAGCTGTGCAAGCGACGCCCTGAGCGCCTCGCGCCGGCGCTCGCCGGGCTCGGCCGAAGCGAGCCACGCCCCCATCACCTCGTTCAGCTCGCTGACCACCTCCTCGCCGTCGCCAAGCACGAAGGCGTCGACGAAGTCGGCCAGTGGCTCGGGGTTGTACGCGCAGTGGCCTCCCGCGATCACCAGCGCGTCGGGACCATGCCGGTCCGCCGCGTGTAGCGGGAGGCCCGCCAGGTCGATGAGGTTGACGACGTTGGTGTAGACGAGCTCGGCCGAGAGGTTGAACGCCAGCACGTCGAAGGCCGCAGCGGGCAGGTGCTGCTCGACGCTGAAGAGTGGCACGCCGGCGGCGCGCATGGCGGCCTCCATGTCGACCCAGGGTGCATAGGCGCGCTCGGCCAGCGCGTCGGGACGCTCGTTGAGGATCTCGTAGAGGATCTGCAGGCCCTGGTTGGGCAGCCCGATCTCGTAGGTGTCTGGGTAGAGCAACAGCCAGGCGACGCGCCCGGGGCCGTGCTCGGGCTGGGCGGACCCCTGCTCGCCGCCGATGTAACGCGCCGGTTTGGACACACCGGACAGCAGGCGCTCGATGCACGGCCAGAGGGACTCCATCGGCCCAAATCTACGGGACGCTCAGCCGCCTCCCGCAGTTGTGCTGGTGGTCGTGCTGGCGGCACCGCTGCTGGCCGGCGTCGTCGTCGGTGTCGGGGCCCCGAGCGGCGGGCTCGACGGCGGCACCGTCTGGCTGGGCGGGCTGGCGGCGGTCGGGGTCTTGACCGCTCCGGCGATCTGGTCCTGGTTGGTGTAGATGTAGTTGAAGATGTTGCGCACGAGCGGCGCCGCGGCATCGGCGCCGTACCCGCCCTGGTCGATCACCGCGACCACGAGGTACTGGGGGTTCGGGTTGGGCCCGAAGGCGACGAACCAGGAGTTGGGCTCCTCGCCCGCCTGGTTGGACGCGGTGCCCGTCTTGCCGGCCAGGTTCCACGTGGCGGGGAAGCCCTCGAAGTCTGAGTAGGCGGTGCCGCTCGGGCTTGAGACGACACCCTCGAACCCCTGCAGCATCGCCTGGTGGTTGACCGCCGAGATGCTCACGTGCCCGGTCACCTTCGGGGTCATCTTCTTGATCACCTTGCCCGTGACGGGGTCGACGATCTCGGAGGCCACCTCTGGTGCGTACCGGGTACCGCTGTTGGTGCTGGGCGACCAGTTGGCGAAGGTCGAGTACGCCACCGCCTGCTCAATCGGCGTGAGCACCGTCTCGCCTTGCCCGAAGGCCATCTCGATGTTGTCGCCGGTGAACCACGAGGGGGTGTTGGGAAAGCCCTTGGGCGCCTCGGCGTGCAGCCTGGCCCGCGTGAGGTACGAGTCGATCCACCCCTGCTCCTCTCCGGGGAGGTCGATGCCGGTGATCGTTCCCTCACCGTACGCGGTGGCCTGGTTCTGGATCGGCGTCTCGCCGTACTGTCCCCGGTCTTCCCAGAAGAGCTGCCCGAGGTTGTAGAAGAACGAGTCGCTCGACACCGTGAGCGCGCTCGAAATGTCGAAGGTGCCGCCACTGTCGCCCGGGTCGTCGTGCAACACACACCCGGTGTCGTTGCTCACGCCGGGCGCAGGGCAGCCGGCGATCTTGAAGGTGCCGGTGTCGTCGTAGTACTTGTCGACTGGCCACAACCCCGTCTGCAGCGCCGCCGTCGCCGTCACCAGCTTGAAGGTCGAGCCGGGGGTGTAGAGGCCCTCGATGGCGTTGTCGTTCTCCGCGCCGCTCGACGCCAGGGCGCTGTAGTTGGCCTGCGAGATCCCGCCCACCCACTCGTTCAGGTCGTAGCTGGGGAACGAGGCCAGGGCCAGCACCTGCCCGTTCTGGGGGTCCAGCACGACTGCAGCGCCGTTGGGCGCCGGCGGGACCCGCCCGTCCACCGTGTCGACGGTGTGGCGGTCGGTCAGGATCTGGTTCTGCAGGTCGGCCTGGACCGCCTGCTGGAGGCCGGTGTCGACGTTGAGCACCACGGTGTCACCGATCTGGGGTGCGGTGGTGCTGAGTGTACCGACGACGTTCCCGCCGGCATCGACCGAGAGCGCCTGCCGGCCGGCCACGCCCCGCAGGTAGGCCTCGTACTGCGCCTCGATGCCCGACACTCCGACTTGGCTGCCTTGCGTGTAGCCGTCGTTGGGGTGGGCAGCCAGGTAGCTCGACGAGATATCGCCCACGTAGCCGAGGATCTGAGTCCCGGTCGTCCCGCCCTGGGGATACGTGCGCTGCGCGACGGACTCCACGCTCACACCGGGGTACTCGGACTGGTGGGTCTGGAGGAACTGCACCGTCGACTCCGAGACGCCGGTCGCGACCGGGACCGGCTCGTAGGGGCTGTATTGGTTGTTGTTGATGGAGTCCTGCACCTGCTTCGGTGTCTCGCCCACCAGCGCGGCGACCATGCCGACGATGGCCGGGTTCTGCAGCGCTTCGGCCCGCGAGAGCAGGATCTCCTCTTGCGGAGTGTTCGACACCAACAAGGTGCCGTTGCGGTCGACGATGGCACCGCGCGGCGCAGGCACGCTGACGACTCGCACCTGGTTGCGCGTCACCGCGGCTGCATAGGTCTTGCCTTCCACCACTTGGAGCGTCCAGAGCCGCAGGACGAGCACCCCGAAGAGCAGCAACACCACGATGCCCACGATGCGCAGGCGCAGGTTCGGCCGCGAGTCCTCCTCTTCGGGTGAGCCGACGATCGACGCGACATTGACACTCTTGCGCGGTCGCATGCGCGGTTGGTGGGCGTTGGAGCGCCACGAACGCTGGCGTGCCGGTCGCGTCGAGGGCTTGGGGTGGAGCCGGTCGCCGCGTATCGGGTGGCGGAGGGTCCGCTTCACCAGAGCCTGCTGTCCGCTTGCGCCGAGACGAGTGAGCGGCGATGGCCCTCCTCGACCAGAGCCCACCGCATCATCCGGTTGACCGGGAGCACCAATACCACGCTCGAGATGCCGACCACGAGGAAGAGACTCAGGAAATTGATCTGCACCATCTGCTGTTGACCGAGGATCGCACCGAGCACGGCGAACAGCATGTCCGCTGCGACGCTTCCCGCGAGCGCGGCCACCGGCTTCAGCCAGGTGGCGCGGGGGTCCACGGCGGACGTCAGCGAGCCCACGGTGTACCCGAGGAGGCACCCGACCAGCGCCGAGAGGCCGAAGGGTGTGGGCAGGACGAGGTCGAAGGCGATCCCGGCCCAGAATCCGACGATCGCCCCGGTCTCGGGCCCATCAATGAGAGCCGCCGTGATGGGGAGCAGCCACACCAGATCGGGGTGGGCCCCGTCGACACGCAGCGCGATCATGACCGTCTGCTGGACCATCAAGACGATGACGATGACGAGTGCGACCCGGCCGACGGAGCGGGCGGTCATGTCGACGGCGACCACTGCACGACGTCGACGTAGGCGAGATTGCTCAGGTTGGCCGCCGGGTCGACGTTGATGGTTTCCTGGCTCGCGCCCGATGCCGTGTGGAACGAACGCACGGTCGCCACCGGGATCCCGGGCGGAAACGACGCGGCTTGCAGCCCGCTCGTCAACATGATCTCGCCCTTGTGCAGGGGGGTGCGCGGAGGCACGAGGTCCGCCGTCATGGAGCTGCCTGGTCCCTGACCGTCGACGATGCCCGTGTACTGGTTCTGTGATCCAAAGGTCGCGCCGACTTTGGACTGGCCGTCGGTCACCAGTTGCACGACGCAGGTGTGGTGGAACGACTGGATGACCTGTCCCACCAGGCCGCCGGCGCCGACCACCGGATAGCCGACGTCGACCCCGTCGCCGCGTCCCTTGTCGAGGGTGATCGTCGCGGTGAAGTTGGAGGCGTACGTGTCGATGGTCTGCGCGGACACCACGGGGAGCGAGTTCAAGAACGGCAGATTCTGGAGCTTCGTCAATTCCCGCAGTTGGTTCAGTTGGAAGTTCCGTTCGTCCTGGCTCGCCCGCAGCTCTCCAATCGTTTTCTCGAGTTGCTCGTTCTGCGACTGCACCGAGCCATAATTGAACGCGCCGGCAAAGAAATTGCCGATGGGGCTGATGACGTCGAGCACCCCCTGGCGCAACGGCGCGTACACGTCGTTGGCCACCGACTTCACGCCCGAGGTGATGCTGTGGGTCCGACCGTTGAGGTCGAGGGAGATGAGGGAGAGCGAGAGGACGACGAGGATGACGACCGTCAGCGTGCGGCGCGACCGCCTCCGGGACCGGGCCACCCAGGAGAAACCGGTCGATACGTCAGCGCGCAGAGGTGGTGATCAGCACCCGCTTCAGCGCGTCGAACTCTTCCAGGCACTGGCCGCTGCCTACGGCGACGCAGTTCAGCGGGTCCCGGGCCACCACGATCGGCATGCCGGTCTCGTGCTGGAGCCTCGCCTCGAGGCCGTGCAGCAGCGCACCGCCCCCGGTGAGCACGATCCCCTGCTCCATGATGTCGGCCGCCAGTTCCGGCGGCGTGCGGTCGAGGGTGACCTTCACCGCATCGATGATGGCGGAGACGGGCTCCTCGATTGAGCGACGGATCTCCTCGGTCGAGACGACGATGGTCTTCGGAAGACCGCTCACGAGGTCGCGGCCTCGGATCTCCGCGTGCAGCTCCTGCTCCAACGGATAGGCCGACCCGAGAGTGATCTTGATCTCCTCTGCGGTGCGCTCACCGAGCGCGAGGCTGAACTCTTTCTTGACGAACGAGACGATCGCCTCGTCGAGTTCGTCGCCACCGATGCGCACGGACTGGCTCGTGACGATGCCACCCAGTGAGATGACGGCGACCTCCGTCGTGCCACCTCCGATGTCGACGACCATGTTGCCGGTCGGCTCGTGCACCGGGAGGCCCGCGCCGATGGCGGCTGCCATGGGCTCCTCAATGATGTAGGCGCGTCGCGCGCCGGCGTACTCGGCGGCCTCCATGACGGCACGCCGCTCGACCCCCGTGATGCCCGAGGGCACGCAGATCACCATGCGTGGCTTGGCGAAGCGGCGCTGATGCACCCGGTGGATGAAGTAGCGGAGCATCTTCTCGCAGATCTCGAAGTCCGCGATCACGCCGTCTTTGAGAGGACGGATGGCCTGGATGTTCGAGGGAGTCCGGCCGATCATCCGCTTGGCCTCGGCGCCCACCGCCAAAGGACGACCGTCCTTGATGTCGACGGCGACGACGGAAGGCTCGTTCAACACGATGCCGCGACCACGGACGTACACCAGTGTGTTGGCGGTACCGAGGTCGACAGCCATGTCACGACCAAGCAGGGAAAGACGGTTTTCGGCCATAGCTGACATTCTCCCGAGGGACTGCGGGCGGGTGCCGGGGGACCGGCGCCCCTGACGGTGCACCCCCCAGGCTACGGGACTGCGACATGTCCCACAAGGCGGACGGCGTGCCACGCCTATCCGAGCTGGGGTTCTAATGGACGTTCGAAGGGAAAGACTGAACAGGCGCTGCGAGCGCATGACGTTCGGCGGGCGGGCAACTGAGGAGCGTGGCGTACGGGTGTGCCGTGCGACCGAGGCAGGCGAACGTGGCGCACGGGTGTAGAGAGCGAAGGCTGTTCTTGCAGATGCGGCGTCTCGATCGTGCCTCCTCCGGTGGGGCCGGCTCGACGAAGCCGGCTATGACGACGCCGGCTATGACGACGCCTGCTATGACGACGCCTGCTATGACAACGTCAGGCCGGGAAAGAACAGCGCGATCTCGCGCGCGGCTGACTCGTGCGAGTCGGACCCGTGTACGAGGTTCTCGGTCGTTTCTATGCCGAAGTCGCCGCGGATCGTCCCCGGAGCGGCTTCGGCCGGGTTGGTCGCGCCAATCATGAGCCGCACCACGGCATAGGTGTCCTTCGGGCCCTCGACGACCAGGACGAGGACGGGTGAGCGGGTGATGAAGGCGACCAGGTCGCCGAAGAAGGGCTTCTCAGCGTGCTCGGCGTAATGAGTCTGAGCCACTTCGGTCGTGATGGTCCGCAGCTCGGCCCCGACGATCCGCAGGTTCTTGCGCTCGAGGCGGCTGACGACTTCGCCGGCCAGCCCGCGCTCGACGCCGTCGGGTTTCACGATGACAAGGGTGCGGTCCACGAAAGGTGGACACTACACAACCTCGGGCGTCGTCTCTCCGTTCGTCGCTCGGGGTACCGTCAGCGGCCGGCTTCCTCCCACGGAACCGCTGATGCGAGCGCGTCGGCGCGCGCGGTACCCACGACGTAGAGCGATCCCGCCACGACGACGAGTCCATCGGCGTCCACCATGTCGCGCGCCACGCGCAATGCTTCGCCGATGTCGGGCTCCTCATAGACAGAGAGCCCGAGCGCGCGCCCGGCCTCGCCCACAGTGGCGACCGGCATCGCACGCGGCGAATCGGGCTCGCACGCGACCAGCGCGCGCACGCCGGCGGACGCGAGCGGTGCCAGCATCGCCGAGGGGTCGCGGCCCGAGAGCATCCCGACGACCGCCACCGCGGTGCCGTCGACGGCGAACTCCTCGAGCGCCTGGCCCAGTGCGGCCATCCCCGCCGCGTTGTGCGCGCCGTCGACCAGCAGCAGCGGGCGCCGGCCCAGGACCTCGAGTCGCCCGGGCACCCGCACCGCCGCCATCGCCTCCTCGACCAGGTCCGGGGCCAGCGGATCGCCGAAGAAGGCCTCGGCGGCGGCCAGGGCCACACCGGCGTTGAGGCCCTGATGCGCCCCGTGCAAGGGGACGAGCACGTCCTCGTAGCGGCCTCCGGGGGTCCACAGCGTCACCAGGCGGCCCCCGACAGCCACCAGGTTGGACGCGACGCCGAAATCCCGTCCGGCCACCCAGACCGACTCCGCCCCGAGCTCCTCGGCCCTGGTCACGACGATGTCCACCAGGTCGGGCGCCATCTCCCCCACCACGACCCGGCTGCCCGGCTCGATGATCCCCGCCTTGTCGGCGGCGATTCCTTCGAGGGTGGGGCCCAACACGTCGGTGTGGTCGAAGCTCACGTTGGTCAGCACGGCCACGTCACCGTGGATCACGTTGGTGGTGTCCCACGTCCCACCGAGTCCCACCTCGACCACCATGGCGTCGACCGCCTCGGTGGCGAACCAGGCGAAGGCAGCGGCCGTGAGGAGGTCGAAGCGCGTGGGGGGGTCGGGCAGAAGCGGCTCGACGAGCGCGAGCTCGGTGAGCACCGTGGTGAACGATTCTTCATCGATCGGCTCGCCGTTGCGGGCGATGCGCTCGGAGACGGTGTGCAGGTTGGGACTGGTGTACGTCCCGACGTTCAGCCCCTTGGCCATGAGCAACATCGTCGTCATTGCCGACGTCGACCCCTTGCCGTTGGTGCCGGTGACGTGGATGGAAGGAATGGACGCCTGCGGCTCACCGAGCAACGACGTGAGCGCGCGAATGCGGTCCAACGTGGGCAGCGAGCGCCGGCGCGGCATGTTCTGCTCGAAATCGATGTGACTGTCGAGCCAGGACAACGCGTCGTCGAGCGACTCGAACGGCAGCGCAGCGGGGTCGGCCACGCCAGCGAACTCCCGTCCCGCTGTGGTCAGGAAGCGGCGCGGCGGGAGCGGCTCGACTTGACCGACGAGCCCCCGAGAGGCACGAGTGTCGGCGCGACCCGGTCGAGCACGACGGAGCGGTCCACCACGCACTTCCCGACGTCGGTGCGGCTGGGCAAGTCGTACATCACGTCGAGCAGCACCTCTTCGAGGATGGCGCGCAGGCCCCGGGCACCGGTGCCGCGCAAGAGCGCCTGCTCCGCCACCGCCTCGAGCGCGTCGGGCGTGAACTCGAGCTCGACGTTGTCGAGCGCGAACGTCCGCTCGTACTGGCGGGTCAGTGCGTTCTTGGGCTCGACGAGGATCTGGACCAGCGCGTCCTTGAACAGCGGCGAGACGGCACTCACCACAGGCAGGCGCCCGATGAATTCGGGAATGAGACCGAACTTGATGAGATCCTCGGGCAGGACGTGGCGCAGGATCTCGCCGTCGTCGCGGTCCTTGCGGTGCACCTCGGCGCGGAAGCCGATGCCGCGCTTGCCGATGCGGCTTTCGATGAGCTTGTCCAAGCCGGCGAAAGCCCCCCCGCAGATGAACAAGATGTTCGTCGTGTCGATCTGGATGAACTCCTGGTGGGGGTGCTTGCGTCCGCCCTGGGGCGGGACCGAGGCCGTCGTGCCCTCGAGGATCTTGAGCAGGGCCTGCTGCACCCCTTCACCCGACACGTCGCGGGTGATGGAGGGGTTCTCGCTCTTGCGGGCGATCTTGTCGATCTCGTCGATGTAGATGATCCCGGTCTCGGCGCGCTTCACGTCGTAGTCGGCGGCCTGGATCAGCTTCAAAAGGATGTTCTCGACGTCCTCTCCCACGTAGCCGGCTTCCGTGAGCGCGGTGGCGTCGGCGATGGCGAACGGCACGTTGAGCATGCGGGCCAGTGTCTGGGCGAGCAGCGTCTTGCCACAACCGGTCGGCCCGAGCAGGAGGATGTTCGACTTCGCGAGCTCGACTGCGTCCTCTGCCGCCGGGGGCCCGGCCTGGACGCGCTTGTAGTGGTTGTAGACGGCGACCGAGAGGATCTTCTTGGCGTACTCCTGCCCGACGACGTAGTCGTTTAGGAAGTCGAAGATCTCGCGCGGCTTCGGGAGGTCCTCGAAACTCAGCTCGGTGGACTCGTCACGCTCTTCGGCGATGATGTCGTTGCACAGGTCGATGCACTCGTCGCAGATGTAGACACCCGGCCCTGCGATGAGCTTTTTAACCTGCTTCTGCGTCTTGCCACAGAAGCTGCATTTGACGAGGTCCCCGCCCTCTCCGAACTTCGCCACCAGATCGATCTCCCGTCCCCTTGCCCGATGGTTTCTATGCGGCGCCGATGGCCTCGAGCGGTGCGATGTTCCTGGCCGTGATGACCTCGTCGATCACGCCGTAGGTCACCGCCTCCTCCGCCGTCATGATGAAGTCGCGGTCGGTGTCCTGGGCCACCTTCTCCTGGGTCTGCCCGGTGTCCTCCGCCAACATGCCTGAGAGGAGGTCGCGCATGCGGAGAATTTCCTTCGCTTGCAGTTCGATGTCACTGGCCTGCCCCTCGACGCCGCCCCACGGCTGGTGCAAAAGGATGCGGGCATGAGGCAGCGCGAAGCGCTTGCCCTTGGCGCCGGCCGCCAGGAGAACCGCCGCCGCCGAGGCGGCCTGCCCGAAGCAAAAGGTCGAAACGTCGGCCTTGATGAACTTGAGCGTGTCGTAGATCGCGAAGAGCGCCGTGATCTCCCCGCCGGGCGAGTTGATGTAGAGGTGGATGTCCTTGTCCGGCTCTTCGGACTCCAAGAAGAGCATCTGGGCGCAGATGAGGTTTGCCACGGCGTCGTCGACCGGCGTGCCGAGGAAGATGATGCGCTCGCGCAGCAGGCGTGAATAGAGGTCGTAGGCGCGCTCGCCGCGGTTCGACGACTCGATGACGGTTGGAACCAAATAGTTGTAGGCCTTCATGGGTTCCACCGCACTGTGCATCTTCACTCGTTCTCCTCGCCTTGCTCGACCTCGTCGTTGTCGACTTCCTCGTTGTCGACCTCGTCGTCCTTCGAGGCATCCACCCTCAGGTCATCGTGTGACATCGGGTTTCCGTCCTCGTCGAACAGCTCCACATGGTCCAGCAGCCACTCCAGCGCTTTACCCTTGCGCAGCTCCGAGCGTACCGCGCCCGTCCGGCCTGCCGTGTCGAGTTGGCGGCGCAGCTCGGTGGCAGTGGTGCCCATGCGCTCGGCCATGGTTCCTATCTCGGCATCGAGCTCGTCCTCACTGAGGGTCAGCTCCTCGGCCTCCACCAGGGCCCGCAGGGCCAGATCCGCCTTCACCGCGCCCTGTGCGTCCACCCGCACCGTCGAGAGCAGATCGTCGGGAGAGGTCCCCGTGGCCTGGAAGTACTCCGCCAGGCTGAGCTTCTGAGCCTCAAGCCGGTGCTGCAGGTCGTGCAACCGCTCGTTGACCTCATCGTCGACCAACACCTCGGGGACGTCGTCGTCGGAGACGAGTGCAGAGAGCGCCTCGATGGCGTTCTGGCGCAGCGCCATTTGGCTCTGCATCAGCTTCACCCGGCCGATCCGGTCCTCGATATCGGCGCGCAGCTCGTCGACGGTGGCGAACTCGGAGCTCTCGGCGGCCCATTCGTCAGTCGTCTCCGGCAGCTTCTTGACCTTGACCTCCTTCACCAGCACGCGGAACGCCAGGCTGGCGTCGGGCTCGTTCGGGTTGGCCGCGTCGAAGGCGACGATGGCGCCGGCCTTGGCGCCGTGCAGCTCGGCGTCGAGCTCAGGAACGACCGTCGCGCTGCCCACTTCGTAGAGGTAGTCGTCGACGCCGACCACCTCCGCGCCCGAGGCGTCGGTGCCGTGGAGGTCGATGGTGACGAAGTCGCCGTCGATGGCCGGTCGCTCGACTACTTCGAGTTCGGCGTCGTTCTCGCGCAGCCGGTCGATCTGACGCTGCACTTCATCGTCCTTCACCGCGAGCCCGGGCAGCGTGACCTGCAACCCGTCGTACCCGGGAATGGCGACGAGCGGGCGCACCTGGACCACCGCGTCGAAGGAGACGGCGCCCTGGTCCTCACCGGCAGTGATGTCGATGTCGGGCTGTGCGATGGGATCGAGCTCGGTGTCGACCACTGCCCGCGCGTAGAAGTCGGGCAACGACTCGCGCAGCGCCTCCGCCCGCAGGGCGCCGGGGCCTCCCATGCGCGCCTCGAGCACCTTGCGCGGCACCTTACCGGGACGAAAGCCCGGTACGCGCACCTGGCGGGCAAGTGTCCGCACGACGTCACCGACCGCGCGGTCGAACTCGGGCTCGTCGATCTCCACACTCAGGCGGACAAGGTTGCCGTCCATGGGTTCTGCGGTCGCACGCATCACGAGCCGATCACTCTACCGGGCACTTCGCGCGGCTGGCGCACGGCGCGGGCGAGGCGCGTCACTCAAAACCGAGTCCACACATGGCGACACCGTGATCACGTGCCTCACCTCGTGATGCAGGCCTGACGTCAGAACATGAAGTTCATGGCACCGAGCACCGTCTGAGCCACGGACTCATCGCCTTCGAGAAGGACACCGGTGCCCTGCTCGGCCAATTGTGCCGCCGTGGTCCGTCCACAGCCGAGTCGCATGAAGTCGAGGCTTGAGAGCGACAGAGCCACTGTCGGGACCACTTTCACGTCGACCTCGTCGACCGGCTTGGCCCGGCCTCCCTCGACCGCGATCGTGAAGGTGCGTGCGTCCGCCCCCGGACCCACCACCTCGAACCGGACGGCGGTGCCGTCGGGGCACGCGGCCTTCTTCCCCACGACGAAGGGCATGGCGTCCTCCACCCGCGTGAGCGCCATCGCGGACGCGAGGTTCCCGCTGCCACCGGGCCGGTCCAGAGCACGCCGTACGTCCTGCTCGTGCACCCAACTGTCGAAGACGCGCACCTCCATGAACACGGCGTGGGGTCGCTGACCGACCGGGGTCCAGCCGACGGCTGCCCATTCCCGCTCGGACCGCCCGGCCTCCTGGGCCAGCCGGGTCCTCGTCACGTCGACGAACTCCGTGAAGACATCGGGTCCGGGCCGCCCACGGCGCACGGCGATCCATGGCTCGTTGCTGGCCGCGAAGTCGTTCTTCACGTGGTCACCCAGGTTCTCGTCCCAGGCCGGCGCGGCCTCGCCCATGATGGCGCGCTCGACTCCTATCAGGTGAGAAAGCTGGTCCTTGACGTCCCAGCCCGGGCACTCGGTGGGCAAGGCCCACTCCGTGCTCGAAAGCTCGTGGCAGGCGTCGGCCAAGCTCTCCCAGGTCTCCTCGAGGCCCTGCATGGCCTTCAGCCCCAGTTGCTGCCACTCACCATCCTGACCTGCGCCGTTGTCGGTCACCGGCCCGACCCTACCGCCGGCAGCCCGCCCCGGCTCGGTGACCATCCCCCATTCTTCGAAACCCTCCCGCTACCTTCGACGCCCATCCAGGGCCACCACAGACCAGAGGAGTTGCCATGGCTAACTACGAGGGGTACTGCGTGAAGTGCCGGGAGAAGCGGGAGTTCGACGGCCAAGAAGTCGAGCTGGCCAACGGCCGCCGTGCGGCGCAGGGCACCTGCCCGGTGTGCGGCACCAAGATGAACCGCATCTTGGGCAAAGCCAAAGTCTGAGCGCCTGCAGCTGACCAACGGGCCCCGGGCCTCGCCCGGGCCGGCGGCGGTGCGGCAGGCGTCGCGTCCACCGGCGTGAGACGATCTTGCGCATGCACGACCTGATCATCAAGGGCGGGACGGTTGTCGACGGGACCGGCGCGGCGGCGCGCACGGCGGACGTCGCGGTGGATTCCGGCCGCATCACCGAGCTGGGGCGGATAGAGGGCGGCGCCACCCGGACCATCGAAGCCGACGGCCTCCTCGTCACCCCGGGGTGGGTCGACGTCCACACGCACTACGACGGCCAGGTCACGTGGGACACCGAGCTCGCGCCGTCGTCGTGGCATGGCGTGACGTCGCTCGTGATGGGCAACTGCGGCGTCGGGTTCGCCCCGGTCGAGCCGGACCGTCACGACTGGCTCATCGGCCTCATGGAGGGCGTCGAGGACATCCCGGGCACCGCCCTCGCCGAGGGGATCGAGTGGGAGTGGGAGACGTTCCCCCAGTACCTCGACGCGCTGGAGCGGCGGCGCTGGACCGTCGACGTCGGGACCCAGGTCCCCCACGGCGCCGTGCGGGCCTACGTCATGGGCGAGCGCGGGGCCAAGAACGAGGCGGCGCGGGCCGGGGACATCGAGGCCATGCGGACCATCGTCCTCGACGCGCTCCATGCCGGCGCCCTGGGCTTCTCCACCTCGCGTACGATCGGGCACCGTGCCGTCGACGGCGAGGTCGTCCCGGGCACCTACGCGGCGGAGGACGAGCTGTTCGGCATCGGCAGCGCGTTGGGTGAGGCCCGTACGGGCGTCTTCGAGCTGGCGCCCCTCGGCTCGGCCGGCGAGCAACCCGAAGACGTCATGGGAGAAGTCGACTGGATGCGCCGGCTCTCCGCGGCCATCGACCGTCCCGTGTCCTTCGCGCTCTTGCAGGTGGACGCGGCACCCGACCTGTGGCGCCAACAGCTGACCGAGTCGCTCGAGGCGTGCGCCGAGGGCGCGCAGCTCTTCCCGCAGGTGGCGGGGCGCGCGACCGGGCTGCTCACCGGCTACCACGCCACCTACTGCCTCTTCGCCGACATCCCCGCCTACCGCGAGCTGCGGGCACGCGGGCTCTCCCCCGCCGAGCTCGGCGAGGCGCTCGCCGATCCCGAGGTGCGCCGCGCCATCGTGTCGTGGACGCCGTCGTCACCCGCAGCGGCCGAGGCGATGGCGCGGGCCTATGGACGGACCTTCATCCTGGGCGACCCGCCCGACTACGAGCCGGGCCCCGAGCGATCCCTGGCCGGCCTGGCCACCTCGAGAGGCGTCTCCCCACTCGAGGTGGCCTTCGACGAGATGGCCAGGGACGGTGGGACGGGGCTCTTGTACCTGCCGATCCTGAACTACGCGACGGGCGACCTCGACCACGTCTACGACATGCTGCTGCACCCGCAGGGCCTGCTGGGACTATCAGACGGGGGCGCCCACACCGGCACGATCTGCGACGGCGGCATGCCGACCTTCATGCTGACGCACTGGACGCGGGACCGCCGGCGCGGCGCCACCCTGCCGCTCGAGTACGTCGTGAAGAAGCAGACGCACGACACCGCCCGCCTCTACGGGATGTCGGACCGGGGGACGGTGGAGCCGGGCGCGCTGGCCGACTTCAACCTCATCGACTACGACGGCCTCTCGCTCGGCGCGCCCTTCGTGCGCGCCGACCTCCCGGCTGGCGGGCGCCGGCTGCTACAGCGGGCAACGGGGTACGCGGCCACGATCAAGAAGGGCACGGTCACCTTCGAGGACGGTGAGCCGACCGGGGAGCTCCCGGGCCGCCTCGTGCGGGGCGCTCGCTGAGTCTTCGGCCACGCACGGCCGCGCGGGCCTGAGGACGGCACGGCAGACTGCATTCCGTATGGAGCCGCTCACCCAGTACGCGCTCCGTGACGACATGCACGTCGGCTACCAAGTGTGGGGCGGCGGCTCCGGCGGCGCCGGTGGTGGCGGTCCGGTCGACATCTTGGAGTTCAACAACGGGCTCAACATCTCGATCGACGAAACCGTCGACGAGCCGAGCTGGCTGCGCTTCATCGAGCGCGTGGCAGAGTTCTCCCGCCTGCTCCGGTTCGACGCGGCGGGCCTGGGCCTCTCCGACCCGCTCCCCACCGAGACCGATCCCTCCATCGAAGGATGGGCCCGCGACGGCCTCGCCGTCATGGACTCAGCCGGCTGCGAACGGGCCGTCGTGCTGGCATCGATGGGTGGCACCATGCCCGCGCTGTGGCTGGCGGCGACCCACCCCGAGCGTGTTGCTTCCCTCGTCATCGTCAACGGCACGGCGCGCGTCGGATATGACGAGGATTACGACATTGGCGTCTCCGACGAAGAGGTGGCCGTGGGGAGCAGCATCGACGTGCCGCTGCTGGAAGGCGGCGTCCCCCGGGACATCGTGGTCTTCGCTCCCAGCCTGGCCCACCGGGTCGGCTTCCAGGAATGGTGGGGCCGGGCGGCGCGGCGCGGCGCCAGCCCCGCCACGGCCATCGCCTTCAACATCGTCCTCTTCTCGGCCGACCTGCGCTCGTACCTGTCCGCCATTGCGTGCCCGACCCTGGTGATCGCCCGCACCGACGGCTACGCCAACATGAAGGAGCACGGCCGCTACCTGGCTGATCGCATCGCCGGGGCGCGCTTTGTGACAGTGCCCGGGCGGGACCTGGTGCCGTGGTCGGGCGAGTTCGACTCCATCGTCGACGAGATAGAGGAGTTCGTGACCGGAGGACACGGCGCCCACGCCACGAGGCGACTGCTCGCCACCGTCTTGTTCACCGACATCGTGGACTCCACCGTGAGGGCGGCCGCGGCCGGAGACCGTCAGTGGCGCAGCGTGCTCGACGAGTTCGACGTGAACGTGGGGCGGCTGCTCGCGCGCCACGACGGCGAGCTGGTGAAAACGACCGGTGACGGGATTCTGGCCCGTTTCGGCGCACCGGCCCACGCGGTGCGCTGTGCCGCCGCGATGGTAGCGACGGCACAAGATTTCGGATTGGAGCTACGGGCCGGCCTGCACACCGGCGAAGTGGAGCTGCGCGGTGACGACATCGGCGGACTGGCCGTGCACATCGCGTCTCGGGTCTGCGGCATGGCCGGCGCGGCGAGGTGTTCGCCACCGGTACCGTCCGCGACCTCGTCGTCGGCTCGGGCATCGTCTTCGACGACCGGGGGCGGCACACCCTCAAGGGCGTTCCCGGCGAGTGGCAGGTGCTGGCGGTCGAGCAGACCTAGGAGACTGTTGAACAAAACGGATCTCAGGCATATGGTGAATTTTGCAAGCTCAGGACATGTCCGACCGAAGCGCCGACACGAAAAGGGTTGAAGTCGGCCACCCAGGTGGGCAATGCCCGAAAAGCGGTCCCTTTTTGACGGCCTGAGCTTCCGCGTCCGGCCTCAGACCCCTCTGATCTGCCATTCCCCGTCTCGCATGAGCCCGAGGTTGACTAAGCGCCTGAGGTTGAGGGCGGCGATGCGAAGTGAGAGCCCGAGTTGGTTCCTCTCCACCCCGCGGAAGCGCACCCTGCGATGGGCATCGGCTACCAACCACGCAATCGCACGCTCGACCATCGGGCGGAACCGTCGGTAGTCCTCTTTTAACTCACCTCGGCGCCACGATGCTCTGCGCGCGACCAACTCTTTGTCGTGAGCAGTGAGCTCGAGCGTTCGACCCTTCCGGGCGGTGCTGCAGCGCTCGCGCAACATGCACCCACCACAATGAGGCTGGAAGATGGCATTGAGGCCGGGGGTGATCGTGACCGTGTGCCCGGCGGGACAGGTGGCGGTGCCGGCGTCGTGGTCGACGACGAAGTCGTCTCGATCGAAGCCGCCGGGCACTGTGGGTCTGATCGGCCAGGGTTTGATGACCGTTTGGTGCTCGGCTGCCTCGAGCGCGGCCAACGTCTCGCCCGACGCGTACCCGGTGTCGCCGAGCACCATGAGCCCGTGGTCTTCGCCGGCGACCAGCGCGGTGGCGCAGCGTCCGTCGACGACGTTCGCCTTGGTCAAGATGGCCTTGGTCACCAGCCCGGTCTCGGGTTCGATGGCGATGTGGGCCTTGTAGCCGTCTCGGTATTCAGAGCGGGACTTGCGCATGTGGCGGGCCTCGGGATCAACGGTCGAGATCACCCGGTCCGGGGCCACCCGCTGCGCGATCCTCCAGGTGCCGTCCTCGTCTTGTTCGACGTCTTGGCCGGCGACGAGGGCTAGCAGGCCGAGTGCGTCAGTCCCCTCGGGATCACTCGCGCCCGCGTCGAATGCCTCGAGCAGCGCGAGCGCGTCGCGGACCAGGCCGTCGACTAGGGCCGCCTTGGCGACGGGGTCGTCCCAGGCGATGAGCGGTTTGCCCGAGGACTCGTAGTCATGGGCCGACAACGGCACGCGATCGGCTCGGGGGACGATCCGTCGCACCCGGCGGATGGCCGAGATCAGCTGGGTGACGGTGTCTTGGGTGGCCACGGCGTCGTCGAGGAGCGTCGAGTCGAGGGCTCGGCGGGTCTTGCCCTTGAGGACCCCGGTGGCGTCAATGACCGAACGCACGGCATCGAAGATCCGCTCAGGACGCTCCGACGTGCGCAGACGGGTGCGCCAATAGGTCAGCACCGAGTAGTCGAATCCCTCGTCGGTCAAGGCCAGCCCACAGGCCACCTTCCAACTGATCCGGTCGCGCAGCGCCCGAGCGGCGTCTCGGTCTGAAAGGCCCTCGAGGGCCTGGAGTACCATGACCGAGGCCACCACGTCAGCCGGCACCGACGGTCGGCCACGCCGTGAGCGGAACAGGTCCTCGAACATCTCATCGGGGAAGAGCTCCCGACCGTGGTCGGCCAAGAAGGCCTCCACGCTGCCCTCTGGAACCAGTTGACGGCACAGGGCGGCGGCGTCGAGCAACTCGCGATTGGGATCGCTATGTCCTTGCACCCACCAATTCTCGACGATCGGCAGCCAAATCGCGAGCACCAAACCGCGATTTATTCAACAGTCTCCTAGAAAAGCCCCGGGTCTTCTACGAGGGCCCGGTGTCGAACCAGAACGTGTCGTGATACCAGACTCCGTCAGTCTCGGTGTAGATCTGCGCGTACAGGAGCCGGTTCGCGGGCATGCCGGCAACTGGAAGAGAGGTCGTCGGGGGAGACAAGTCCCCGCTGTTGACGACGTTGTAGGACTTCTTGCCCGGTGGCCGATCACCGACACCGTCCCGTCGCCATAGTTGGTCTCGTACGCGGTACCGCTCGCCTGATCGACTGCGATGCCCTCGGTGGAGAAGACCCCGAACAACCCTCCACCACCGAGTGTGAAGAACGGCGGCTTCCCCTATTCGAACGTTCTCAATTAGGTCTCGTGTAGGGCCGCGGCCGGCTGCACCGCCGTGGGCACGAGCTCCGTGGTGTGCACGCATCAGACTTTGGCGGAGAGCACGGGCTTCCTGACGCCGGAGTTGGGTGACGCCGCGTAGTATTGGCTGTTTCCACGATCGTCGCCCCTGGGCCGGGATCGTGGTAAGCCCGCGTCCACGCAATTCGTCCGGGATGTAGCGCAGCTTGGTTAGCGCGCCTGCTTTGGGAGCAGGAGGTCCGGGGTTCAAATCCCCGCATCCCGACCACTGGGGGGTCAGAATGCCGCCATGACCGGCCCCGCTCGGACAGACGTCGGACGCTCGCGAGGCGGGATCGTCCTCCTCACCCTGGCCTCGGCGCAGTTCCTCATGACGCTGGACAGCTCGGTCATGAACGTGTCCATCGCCACGGTGGCGAAGGACGTTGGCACCACGGTGACGGGGATTCAGCTCGCCATCACCTTCTACACGCTGGTGATGGCTGCGTTCATGATCACCGGGGGCAAGGTCGGCCAGATGCTGGGGCGCAAGCGTGCCTTCGCAATCGGTTGCGTGATCTACGGCTGTGGCTCGTTCATCACCGCGCTCGCCGGCTCGCTCCCGGTCCTCATCATCGGCTGGTCCATCCTCGAGGGTCTTGGTGCGACGCTGATCATGCCTGCTGTCGTCGCCCTCGTCGCCACCAACTTCGTCGCGGCCGAACGTCCACGCGCCTACGGCCTCGTGGCGTCGGCCGGCGCCATCGCAGTCGCGGTCGGGCCGCTGCTCGGCGGTCTGTGCACGACCTATCTCACGTGGCGCGTGGTCTTCTTCGGAGAGGTCGTCATCGTGCTGTGCATTCTCGCCTTGTCGAGGCGTATGGCCGACTCGCCCCGTGAACCCGGCGTCCATCTCGACCTGGTGGGCACCGCCCTGTCGGCCGTGGGCCTTGGCCTCTTCGTCTACGGCGTCATTCGGTCGGGCTCGTGGGGACTCGTCCAGCCCAAATCGGGTGCGCCGACGTGGCTGGGCACCTCGCCGGTCATGTGGCTGCTGCTCGGTGGTGCCGGTCTCCTCGCCTTGTTCCTGGCGTGGGAAGGCCGGCGGCTCCACCATGGCCAGGCCACCCTCGTCGACGTACGCATGCTCCGCAGGCCAAGGTTGCAAGCAGGCCTCACCTCCTTCTTCTTCCAGTTCCTCTTGCAGTCGGGGCTCTTCTTCGTGATCCCTCTTTTCCTGTCGGTCGCGCTGGGGCTCTCCGCCGTCGCGACGGGTGTCCGCCTCCTCCCGCTCTCGCTCACGCTGCTCGCCGCGGCGGTCGGGGTGCCCAAGCTGTTCCCGCGGGCATCACCTCGGCGTGTCGTGCGCTGCGGGTTCGGCCTCATGTTCCTCGGCATCGTCGTGTTGCTCGCAGCGCTCGACGCGGGCGCAGGCCCCGAGGTGGTCACCTGGCCACTCCTCCTCATAGGGCTCGGGATCGGCAGCCTGGCGTCGCAGCTCGGCGCGGTCACGGTGTCGTCTGTGCCGGACTCTCAGAGCGGCGACGTGGGCGGGATCCAGAACACCGTGACGAACCTCGGCGCATCAATTGGCACCGCGCTGGCGGGCGCGGTCCTCATCGGTGTGCTGACGACGACGTTCCTCGGCTCCGTCGCGGCCAACCCCGCCATCCCCTCTGCGCTCTCCGAGCACGCCAACGTCACGCTGTCGTCCGGGATCCCCTTCGTGAGCGACGCCGACTTGACGGCCGCCCTCGACAAGGCCGACGTCCCGCCTGCAACCGCGGAGGCCATCGTGGCCGAAAACGCCTCGAGCAGGATCAACGGGCTCCGCGCTGCCCTCGGCGTCCTGGCGCTCCTGGCGCTCGTCGCCCTGCTCCTGACGCGGCGCCTTCCGACGACCCAACCAGCGACGACGGAAGAGGAACGAGACCCGCCGCCGAGCGAACTGCTCAGCCCCGGCGAAGGGTAACGCTGCACCAGGCCCGCTTGCGGCACGACGGGCAGGTCATGCGATGGTCGAAGCGACGACGTGGCCGCCAGAATCCGAGCGGAAACTGGAAGATCAGCAGGTCCAGGGCGCCGACACGCGAGGTCTGGCCGCACCGCTGGCACTCGACGGTGACGGCTCCCCTCGCGGCCAACGGGTTACCCGAGACGGCAACGAGGTCGTCCGGATCTATCGGAGCACCCGAGAACAAGGCACGCTTGCCGGCGGGGAGCGAGATCGTTCCCCCCGCGCTCACCGGACCCCGGCCGCTCGACTCGGGGACCCAGAAGAGGGCCCGCTTGCCGAGCGGGTCAGGGGCCTTGTCTCCGCGCGCAGCCGCCACGTCAGGCGCTCACCATGGCGTCGTAGACGCGCGTGGACAGCGAGCGATACGCCACGGCGCCCGCGGAGGCAGGTGCATGCTGTAGCACCGAACGACCGAAACCGGGTGCCTCGGCAAAGCGCACCGACTTCGGGACAGGTGGATCGAAGACCAGAAGGCCGTAGCGCTCCCCCACTTCGCACAACACCTGACGCGCCAATGTGGTCCGGCTGTCGAACATGGTGGCGATCACCCCGAGCACCCGCAACTTCTCGTTGGCGAACTGGCGGACGTCCTCGATCGTCTCGAGGAGCTGGCCGACGCCACGATTGCTCAGCGCCTCGCACTGCATCGGCACGATGACCGCCTCGGCGGCGGTGAGCCCGTTGATCGTGAGCACGCCGAGCGAGGGTGGGCAGTCGATGAGCACGATGTCGTATTCGTCGAGCACAGGAAGGAGCGCGTTGGCAAGGACGTGCTCACGACCGGTGCGGCTCAACAGGTGCACCTCGGCGCCGGCGAGGTCGATCGTCGCCGGCACCACCGACAGTCCCGACATCCCGGGTACGTCCTGAATCACCTCGGCGATGCGCGCCCGGCGGACCAGCACGTCGTGGAGCGAGGACGAGAGGTTGTCCGGATCGAAGCCCAGTGAATAGGTCAGACACGCCTGCGGGTCGAGGTCCACCACGAGGACGTGGCGCCCTTGCTCCGCCAGTGCGACACCGAGCGACTGCACGGTGGTCGTCTTGGCGACGCCGCCCTTCTGGTTGGCGACCGCGATGACTTTGACCATCGCCGGAGTCTACGACTGCGGCCGCTCGCGTTCTTGGGGTCGCACCGACCCCGGTGACCTCACCGGTGGTAGGAGGCCTCCTCCTGGGAGACGTCGACGACCAGGTTGCCCAGGGCCAGGTTGACGTCATCGAGGTGGTAGCCCCAGGCTGGTCCGAGGGGTTGGGAGACCGTCGGGCGGGGGTCGCCTGCTGCCACGTTCGTGTCGACCTGCAACCACGAGGCACCGCCGCTCTGTACGCACTGGGCGGTGTAGAGACCGGGGAACGTCACCCAGGGGGTCTGCACCCGCACGCCCTTCGTCTTGGCGGTCGCCGTAGGGAAGTAGGGCTGCAGGCCTCCCACCGTCGACGAGAAGGTGACCGGGTTGACGCACGCCACCTGTTGGCCGGTCGTGCTCGTCTGCCCCGATTGCAGGCTGACGCCTTGACCAGGGCGGGCGAAGAACGAGTTGACCGGAGGTGTCGACCCGAAACTCGAGTAGGCAATGACGCAACCCGTCTGCGACGCCGAGCCGCAGGTCGGGATGTTCTTGAAGCTGCCACCGACGGTCTTGCCTGTTGGCACCTGGACGTTGCCACCCAGGATGACGGCCGAGACCATGAGCTTGCGGAGGCGCGGCGAGGGGTCGACCTGGGCCTCCAGGAGTTTGATGAGCATGGCGGCGCCCTGCGAGTGGCCAATGAAGACGATCGGCCGGCCGTTGTTGTCGTGGGCGAGGTAGTCCTTCCAGGCCGCCAGCAAACTGTCATAGGCCGTGGCGATAACGGCGGGGTTTGTCGCCTCACCTTTGGCCAACGCCCCCGACGTCGCCTGGCGGTACATCGGCGCCCACACGTTGCACACCTGGGAGAAGCGCGACGCCTGGGCAAAGGCGGCCGCCGTCTCCGCCGGCTGCACCGTGAGGTTTGCGTTCGTCCCCGATTCGGTGGAGACGGTCGGGTACACGTAGAAACAGTCGTAGCGAAGCGCAGAGCGCGTGGTCACCGCAAGCACGGTGCTCGTGCTCGCGCTCCCGGTCACGCTCGTCGCGCGACGGGGAAAGGCGCATGGGTCGCCGGACTGGCCCGGTCGGCAGAGCCACACGGTCCCCGACGTGGCCCGCACTGGCCGCGCCGCGGCGCCCGCGGGTGCGGACACCGCCGACGAACCCGCCACGACGAACAAGCTCACCGTCGTGGCGGCGAGCAACGCGCTGGCGAACGTCCCACCTGGGTAACGGTGTCCCGTTCCGCTTCGGCTGACCACTGTCATCCTCCGTTCTCGAGGCGCCCGACCCGCCAACATCGCGGGAGACGGTAGGCGATCTGTCACCGCACATGGGGGCACTGGGTCGTGGGACCGATCGGCGACCGCATAGGGTCACAGGTGGAACCCGGACGCGACGCCGACTCGTCACGCCGCCCGGTCCGGACGCACCGAAAGAAAGCCCTCCGTGGTCAGACCCCGCCTCAACCAGAAGATCGTCGTCGGCACCGTCTTCGTGTCCGCCATGTTCATGAACATCATGGACATCACGATCGTGAACGTGGCCCTGCCGACGATCGGCCGCGACTTTCATGTCGCACCGACTGCGGTCGACGGCATCGTGATCGCGTACCTGGTCAGCCTGGCCGTGTTCATTCCCGCCTCGGGCTGGCTGGGCGACCGCTTCGGCGGCAAGCGCGTGCTGCTCATCGCCATCGCCGTCTTCACCGCGGGCTCTGTCCTGTGCGGGCTGGCGCAGAACATGACCGAGCTCGTCCTGTTCCGCATCCTGCAGGGTGCCGGTGGCGGGATGATGGCGCCGGTCGGAATGGCGATGCTGTACCGAGTCTTCCCGCCAGCGGAGCGCGTGCGCGCCGCCAGCATCCTGACGGTGCCCACCACCCTGGCTCCCGCCCTCGGCCCCGTGCTGGGTGGTTTCCTGGTGACGAGCTTCAGCTGGCGGTGGGTCTTCTTCGTGAACCTGCCGATCGGCATCGTCGCCATCGTCTTCGGCGCGCTGTTCCTCGAGCAAACGGGAACCATTGACGCCGGGCGGCTCGACGTGCCCGGGTTCGTCCTGGGCGGCGCCGGTCTTGGGCTCCTCATGTACGGGGTGTCGGAGGGCCCCTTGGAATCATGGTCCTCGCCCGAGGTCGTCGCGAGCTGCGTCGTCGGCCTCGCTCTGCTCGCCGTCTTCGTAATGATCGAATTGCGCACGACCCGGCCGCTCGTCGACCTGCGGCTGCTCAAGGGGCGGCTGTTCCGCTCGACCAATGTCGTGATGTTCCTCGTCGCGGCGGCCTTCTTGGGCACGTTGTACCTCGTTCCCCTCTACTTCCAGGACGCGCGCGGACTCTCCGCACTGCAGTCGGGACTCTCGACCTTCCCCGAAGCGTTCGGAGTCATGCTCGGCGCGCAATTCGCCAGCCGGTTGATCTACCCGCGGATCGGGCCGCGGCGCCACATCAGCGGCGGTCTGATCGGACTGGCTCTGGGCTTGCTGCTCGGGACGCAGGTCACGCTGACGACGAACCTGTGGCTCATCCGTGGCGTCATGTTCCTGCTGGGCTGGATGATGGCGCAGGTCATGGTCCCGAACCAGGCTGCGTCCTTTGCCATGATCTCGGCCGAGTCGATGGGTCGTGCCTCGACGTTCTTCAACACAATGCGCCAAGTCGGGAGTGCGACCGGGGTCGCGGTCCTCTCGACGGTGCTGATCGGCGTCGGTTCGGCGGAAGCGAGCGGCGGAACAGGTTCGCCCGACATCACGGCCTACCACCTGGCCTTCCTCACGGCTGCCTGCTTCGCGTTGGTCGCCGTCTTCTTCTCCCTCACGATCCACGACAGCGACGCCGCCGAGACCATCGTGCGTCGCCCGCGCCGTCGGCGCGTCGCTCCCGTCGTGCCCGACGCGGTTCGAGTGCCCGAAAGCAGTCCTGTGTGAGCGATATCGGCAATGTCTGCGTCTTCTGCGGCTCGAGCCGGGCGCGGACCCCGAGTTCGCCGAGGCGGCCCGCGAGTTGGGCGCCGCCCTCGCCCAGCGCGGCATCGGGCTCGTCTACGGCGGTGCCTCGGTCGGGCTCATGGGGGTGGTGGCCGACGCGGCGATCGCAGCCGGCGGGCGGGCGACGGGCGTGATCGCGGCGCCTATCCTGGTCCTGCGCTCCTAAGAGAGGAGGGCGGGGGCGGGGCATTCATTCCCCAGCGATTCGAGGGCATGCATCCATGAGTGGGGGCTCTTGGTTTCACATCACTCGACCAGCGGACGCTGGCCTGTGTTGAAAGGAGACACCGTGTCCCAGAATCAAGAACATGTCCCGAGGCGGTTGGATCGTCGTGGGCGTCCTGCTTGCCATGGTCCTTGTCCCCCCGGCGATGGCGGCGGCGGCAAAGGCCTACACGGGCATCGAGGGGATGAGCGCCCGCCTGCCTCGATGGATGCCCGGGCCACCGTGTTTGGCGAGTGGGATAGTCGGATCGGGGTCGCGCTGAGGGCCAGCGAACCTTCTTCCACCTCGTCCCACTGCCCGAATCTCGGGAACTCGGTGAACGCCTCCTACGTTTCACATGCCGAACTGAGCGACCCAGTTGCGTGGGTTCCTGGCACACCCTTGTCAGGCGGGAGCAGTCGGCTGGATTGGCACTCGTCACGTCGTGGAGCCCGATCTCGTTGCTCGGGAGTCGTGCCACGACAGGACTGTGATGCTGCGCGGCTCCTACGACGGCCTTCACCGCAAGGCCCATCTGGGTGGAAAGAACCGCACCTTCATCACGTCGCCATCGTGTCGGCCAGTCCGTACAACAGTCATCGGTCAGGCCGTAACCGGACTTCGCTGGCGTCCGGGTGCGTCTTTCCTCGGAGCCATGATCGAACTTCGGCCGAAGTACACGCGCTATCCGGCGAATCATGGGCCCCGCGCCCATGAAACGTAGGAATCAGGCGCCCGGGACCGAATCCGGTTTGTCAGACCCGGTCGGAGCGAGACACATGGCCGAGGTGATCGTCCAATCCACGATTGACGGCGTCCGCCACCGCCGCCTGTTCGATGACGTGGAAACGTTCTGCCTCTTCATTGGTTATCCGCGAAGTGGCCATACGCTCGTAGGGGCGCTTCTGAACGCCCATCCTGAGGCCGTCGTTGCACACGAGCTCGGCGTTATGCGGTACGTGAAACTGGGCCTGCGGCGCGATCAACTGTATTCGCTCCTCCTGGCGCGCGACCAACAGTTCGGGGAGATCGGCCACCAATGGAGTGGCTACGACTACGACATCCCCGGGCAGCACCAGGGGCGTTGGGACCGCTTGCGAGTTATTGGCGACAAGCGAGCTGCCTCGGCGACCAATCGACTCGCCGGGCGACCGGAGCTGCTCGATCGTCTGCGGCGCACAGTGAGAGTTCCGCTGCGCCTGATTCACGTCGTTCGAAACCCTTTTGACAACATCGCAACCATGACGCACCGACGGGGGGTCGAGCGGGCAAATCTCTCGGATGTCAGTGCGCGCTACGCGCGTCTGAGCGGAATCGTCGAAGACCTGCGGTCGTGGACAGCCCCGGAGGAGTTCCTTGACCTCCGCTACGAGGAATTCGTCGAACGTCCGGAACAGATGCTCCGCGAGGTATCTGGGTTCGTCGGTCTCACCGTGTCCGATGACTATCTGCGGGACTGTGCCCAGGTGGTAAAAAGACCTGTCTCGCGGAGCAGGGATCGCTTCATCTGGTCAGTGGCACAGCGTCAGACGGTGGAGTCACTCATCGCAAGGCAGAGCGTCTTGACCGGTTACGCGTTCGAGGACGAAAGCGTGTAAGGCGAGAGGACGGCGAGGAGTCGAACGAGCTCGCGCCGGGCGACGACGTCCATAGTTTTTGGAAGCCTCGCGCCAGACGTCTTCGTCTGCAAAGGAGTGCTCGGGAGTCCTGATCGAGATCGATTGATTCCGACGCCTTTCAACAGATCGCAATCGCAAGGAGCGTTGACCTTGGCCGGGGACAACGGTGGTGCGGATCGAGGCTGAGGAAGCGCAGGACTGCCCAAGCATCGACCTAGCGGAGGCCCGCTATTGGGAGACCGCTCCTGTGCCCCGCTCGTGCCGCATGGTGGTACCCCCAGTCCCGGCGAAGGGGGCAATGTAAGTCAAGCGGTGCCGGGAAACTGGGGACTACGCCTCGCAGCCTCCCCAAAGGCTTTGGGCTGCCATTCAGTTCCGCGCCGTGGGCTGATCAACCGGTCGAGCCGATAGTTCGCTTTTCAATGACAATGACAAATGGGTAAAAATGGAATGAGTTGAGTGCTAGCTGAGTTTCCGTCGGCGGCATTCCTGTCTATGGCTTCGTTCCGGCACGATATGTGTGCAGCCCGCGGGACAACCCGAAGACGTAAATCGAGGAACGGATTGTATTCACGACCAATGTCCTCGCATACGTAGACGCCACCTGGTCGAATATGTGGGAGGAGAGCCTCAAGCGTGGCGATCGGCTGGAACCTCTGGTGACCCCCGTCATCGATGACGATGTCTATGTGGGGGACGTTGCTGATGAACTGCCTCCAGAACTCAGAGTCAACTTGATCACCGATGAAGATATCCACCCCCGGTTCTTAAGCTTTACATTCAAGCCCGATATCGACTCAATAGATGCGGGCCTTCGGAGCGAAGTACTCCTTCCACATGTCGAGGCTGCCTCCCCTGTAGATTCCGATCTCGACGACATGAACCTCACGGCCCTTGAACTTCTCGAAAGTGATGCTCGTAGACGGGCAGATAGTGCTCCCACTTCCAGATGCCTCGGCCCGTCTCATGCGCCTCGACGTACGCCTGGAGCTCGGTTCGCCCCCGGCGGTTCATCCAGGGGCAGGAAACCACGTGGAAGGACGTCGCGGCCGAAGGCAAGCCCCCGCCTCGATTGCACGATCATGTTCTTCGCCCTGGTCACACGCGTTTTTGATGAGGTCGACGGCCTTCACCGCTAAAGGTAACCACTGGCAAAGGAGGTCGCCCGGCAGCATCGGACAGCTCACGAAGCTTTCACCTGAGGGTGCCGGGCGCGATAGCCAGGCGCGCGCAGTGCCACCCATCGACCGTTGCTCAAAGACACGGCCCCAAACAGTCACGTCAGCCCATCCGAGCGTCCGACTCGGATCACACCTATAGCTGCAGTTAGGGGACACGGTGTGTCAGTCGGTCGGGGCCGCTCGGGATCCTCTGACGCGCTGCGTGCGCATACGGGCGAGAAAGTTGGCCCGTGGCGGTGTCTCTCGGCAGACCCCCCAACCGTTAGCTTTGCTGCGGCCTCCCCGGCCGGACGACAGTGAACGCGGTTGCGATACGGCGCACGGTATTGGGATGCCAGCTCTCCCCAGCTCTCGGATGGTAGCCAGATCCTTCAACTCCGCTGCGATAGTTCGTAGCGATGCGCCCGTCGAAGCAAGCCGGGCGACGAGCTGACCGACTTCCTGCTCAGCCTTGTCTTGGATGACCTGACCGTCCTCCAAGCGGAAGCCGTAGGGAACCGTGCCGCCGACATAGCCGCCCTTGTCAGCTTTGGCTTGTCTGCCAGCCCTAAGCCGCTTGGAGATCAGCGCCCGGTCGAGCTGGTGCATCCACGCCACGCATCTGACGAATGCCAGTGCGCATCGGATCCTCGGGATCATCTCAACGATCTCGCCCTCGTCGACTGAGTAGATCCGCGCACACGCGTCCCAAGCGAGCGCAAGCGCCGCCTCCCGAGTCGTCAGGTTGCGCCCGAGTCGGTCGAGGCTCGGGACGACGAGCGCGGTGGCATCGCCCGAACAGATCATCTTGAGCGCTTGCAGCAGCCAGGGCCGTTGCTCAGCAGGAAGGGCTCCGGTGACGCCTTCGTCGGCACACACCTCGATCAGCTGGTGCTCATTGGTCTTCGCCTACTTCTGAACGTCTCGCTCCTGGATCGCCGAGCCTCTAACCCTTTCCGGACCTGTCCTTCGGTCGAACCCTGGTCCGCCAGCTCCAATGCGTCCTGGAAACCATGTCCGAGCACCTTCGGCATTGGTGACTTTGCGTGATGGGGCACGGCAACTCTCTGGAACCGCCTCATCCGTGCCAGGGTCGCCGTCAACTTCAAGCCAGCCGTTTGGTTCGTCAGAGACCACTACCGCGGCGAGCAGCACGGGAAGTTGCCAGCCGACCTGTTTACGCTCGTCCGAAGGGACAAGGAGTCACGCAAGTGGGGCAACCAGTCGATTGGTCCGCACATTGGATTGAACACTTGACCGAATGAGGTTGTACTGGATCCGACGATGGGTGCGGGTTCCGCGTTGGTTGCGGCGTCTGAGCTGGGCAGGTCCGCTTAGCTTTGCACCAGCTCACGCAAACGGCACCAGCTCCGGACCGAGCGCCGCGGCCATGTCCCTGTCACGTCGTTCGACCGCATGCGCGTACACCTTCAGGGTCATCGACGGGTCCGCGTGGCCCAGGCGCGCGGCAACCGTCACCGGATCAAACCCGCCCGCGATGCTGCGCGTTGCCGCGAAATTTCGGATGCGCACGCCGCCCACTATGCCCGTGGGCCTCCGTCAGTGCATTGCAGGCAACAGCAGGACGTCGCGCAGTTCATCGCTGTCGCCCCAGTCAGCGAGCAGCGCCGCGACAGATGGGTAGGGTTTCTCTGCCCCGCTGTCCTTCTCGAGGAGGGCCGGGGTGTAACCGAGGCCCTCGAAGTACCCGAGATACTCCGCGACGGTCGTGCTCGACACACGCCGGAGCATCTCCTCCTTCAACTCCGTGGTGATGATCGGGCGGTCGTGTTCGATGATCCGGGTCGCCCCCTTGACGACCCGCCCTTCGGCGCCCTCGACATCCATCTTCAAGAACGCGACCGGACTCGTGATGAGGTCGTCGAGCGCAAAGGTCGGCACGACGGTCCCGGGCCGCGAGAGCAGGTCGTCGTCGTGCACCAGCCCGCCGTTGGAACCGACGTGTGTGGAGTAGTAGGCCCAGCCCGAGCTCGCGTCGGCGGCAACGGGCAGGAGCTCGACATTCGTCACCCCGGCGAGCCGAACTGACGAAAGGAGCAGCCGGCAGTTCTCCGAATTCGGCTCGAGCGCCACCACCTTCCCGCTCGGTCCCACGAGGTGCGAGGCCAGGAGCGAGTAGTACCCGAGGTTGGCGCCCACATCGACCACGGTCATACCGGCGTGGCAGTACCGCTCGAACACGGCGGTGAGGTGGGGCTCGTACGCTCCCGAGAGCAGACCGGGCGTGACCGCAGCGTCGGCGGCGTCGGCGAACAGCTCGACCGATCCGACGCGGCAGCGCAGGACGTCCTCCTCGGTGAGCTGCACCGAGAAGGACGTGGGCGCCATCTGGTGCTCAATGGACCCCAGCATGCGACGGATCGTGGTGACGCTGGTCAAGTCCCCGGCACCAGCCGCGTCCACCTCCGCCCGGAGCTCGTCGGGCAACGACGGGTACACGAGCGCCACGAGCTGGTCGTAGGTGAGCCCGCGCTCTGGCATCGTCCCGCCGAGCCTGGCGACCACGAGGTCACGCAGCGGCTTCAGCGCGTCCTTGACACTCTGCTGCCGGCCACCATCTCGTCCGTCGTCGCCGTCAGCCATACGCGGTCCACGGTACCCGGCGGCACCGGCCTTCCCGGGACTGTCTCATGGAGTACCCAGCCCGCAGAAGGCCGGGTCACAAAGCGCCCCGGGCAGGATTCGAACCTGCGTGAAACGGATTAGAAGTCCGTTGCCTAAGTCCGCTCGGCCACCGGGGCACGCCGGCTTGTGCCGACCACGACAGCCTGACATAGGTGCTTTTCGGCCTGGTGCATGCGCGGCTCGACCGGTATGCGACCGTGCCCCGGTGCGGTCGGGCGGTGGGCTCTTGTGCCACACTTGTGCCCCTCGGTGGGCGTAGCTCAGTTGGTTAGAGCGCCAGGTTGTGGTCCTGGAGGTCGGGGGTTCGAGACCCCTCGCTCACCCCCAAAAGACAGAGCGGTGACCCCAACGGGTTGCCGGCGGATGACCGGCGGTTCGGCTGGGGAGGTTCAAGAGTGGATCCTGGGACAAAGGGCCGCACGGTCCTGGTGACAGGCGCGTCGTCGGGTATCGGCGCCGCGCTGGCGCAGGAGCTCGCGCGACGCGGTGACACGGTCGCCCTCGTGGCGCGGCGCGCCGACAGGCTGGACGAGGTCCTCGCAGGCTGCCGGACCTCCGCGCCCGCCTCGGCGCGCTGGGCGGCGGACCTGGCCGATCCGACAGCCGCGGCCGACCTCGCGCTCGAAATCTGGGACCACTTCGGTGGGATCGACGTCGTGGTCAACAACGCTGCGGTCCCGATGCGCCGGCACGTGACGCGCCTCACGATGGACGAGGTCGAGCGGACCATGCAGATCAATTACTTCTCACCCGTCGCCATCTCGCTGGCCCTGCTGCCCAGGATGCTGGCGCGTGCGTCGGGGATCATCGTCAACGTCTCGAGCCTTGGCGGCCGCCTGGGCATCACAGCCGAAGCGGCCTACTCGGGCTCCAAGTTCGCGCTGGCCGGCTGGAGCGAGTCCATGGCCCTCGACCTCGACGGGACCGGCGTGTCGATCAAGCTCATCCTGCCTGGGGCCATCGACACCGAGATCTGGGACCAGCCCGACAACGACGATCCTCTCTACGACGGCCCCAAAGAGCCGCCGGAAGCAACTGCCGGCGCCCTGGCTGACGCGATCGACAGCGACCGCTTCGAGCACTACCTGCCCGACTTGAAGGCGGTCATAGAGGCCAAGACGGCCGACATCGACAGCTTCATGATCGGCATGCGGGCCATCTCAGCGCAGGGCGGATCATGAAGGCACTGCTGTTCGGCGCTCCGCCGGCCAAGGACGAGGTCCGGCCCACCCCCGAGGACGAGCTCGAGACGATGCTTGCCGGCATCCCTTTCGGCCTCCACGAGATCGACGACGCACACGTCGTACGGCCCGACTGGGTCGTGACGAAGCCGATCCTCTCGGGCATCTGCGGCTCGGACGCGAAGCTCGTGCTCGGGGACTTCAACACGGGCGACATCGACAATCCGATGGCGGCCTTCTCCTCCCTTCCGCACGTGCCCGGGCACGAAGTCGTCGCCGAGGTGGTGGCGCTCGGGCCAGAGGCCCGCGGCCTCGACGTCGGCCAGCGCGTGGTGCTCAACCCCTGGCTCACCTGCGGTCCGCGCGGCATCGTCCCGCAGTGCCCCCCGTGCCAGGCGGGCGACCTGAACCTCTGCTGGAGCTTCACCAAGGGCGACCTCGGTCCAGGCGTCCACGTGGGCGTCATCACCGGTGCGCCCGGTGCCTGGGCCGAGCAGCTTGCCGCGCACGACTCCATGCTGATCCCGGTCCCCGACGGCATCTCGAACGAGGCCGCCGTCCTGGCCGACCCGTTCTCGGTGTCCTTCCACGCCATCGTGCGGCATCCGCCTCCGCCCTCGGGGCGCGTCCTGGTCTACGGCGCAGGCGCCCTCGGCTTGTCGAGTGTGGCCATCCTGTCCTCCTTGTACCCCGGGGTCGAGGTCGGCGTGGTGGCGCGCTTCGAAGCCCAGCGGCAAATGGCCCTCCAGTTCGGGGCAGCACGGGTCTTCGCGCACGAGCCGCGCCTCGCCCTCATCGAAGAGCTGGCCGCATGGTCCGGCGCAGTCCTGCACGCCCCCCTCGACGGTCTCCCCGTGACCCATCCCGGCCACATCGACGTCGTGTACGACTCCATCGCCAAGGCGGAGACGCTCGAGGTAGGAGTGCGGGTGCTGGCCGAGCGCAGCCGGCTCGTCTACACGGGTGTCTCCACGCCCGAGCGCTGGGAGTCGACACCCATCTACTTCAAGGAGATCACGATCGCCGGCTCCAATGCGTTCGGGATGGAAGATTTCGAAGGCAGGCGTCAGCACGCCATTGCGCACTACCTCCAGCTGGTCGACGAAGGCAGGCTCGACATCACGCCGATGCTCACGCACCGATTCGCGCTGCAGGAGTGGTGGCCGGCGCTCAAGGCGCTGGCGCGCCAGGAGCGCAGCGGCGCGTTGAAGGTGGCGTTCACGCCGAACGGGTAGGCGCGGGCCGGCGAGACAGGCGGATCGCCCCCGTCAGGGCGGGCCGCCGAATGAATCGGACTAGGCCCCGGTGCCGAGGTCGCTGAAGCGCGCGTAACGCGACTCTGCCGCGCGCGCCCACGCCGGGTCGGGCTCGATTCGCCGGCCGACGGCGGACCAGCGCACGGAGTCGTCGAGCGACGTCTCGAGCCCGGCGGCCATACGGGCGAAGTAGGCGGCACCGTAGGCAGCGCCCTCGGGGACAGCGACCGCATCCACCGGGACGTTGGTGGCATCGGCGACCGCCGCCATCCAGGCCGTCACCCGAGAGCCTCCCCCGCTGGCAACGATGCGGGTCGCCTTGACGCCCGAGCGGTCGAGCATGCGACGAACCACGAACCCGCTCGCCTCGTAGGCGGCGCGCTCGAGGGCCTCGGCGCCCGACCCGATGTCGAGACCGTAGAGGTTGGACCGCAGTGTGTGGTCCTCGAACGGTGTCCGCTCCCCCCGGACGTAGGGCAGCCAGACGGGCACGCGGCCCGGGTCACCAAGCCGCGGTTCGAGGCGCTCGCGATCAGGCCCCGGTCGGGGCGTGCCCCGGAGCAAGCGGCGGGCCCAGTCCACGAAGAGTGCGCCCGCGTTGCTCGGACCTCCAATGAGGAAGCGCTCTGCCGTGGTGTGCGGGAAGCTGATGAGGCCGGGAGCCTCCAGCCACTCCTCGCACACCACCCACACGATCAACGTCGCCCCGAAGATCACGAGCACGTCGCCCGGCTCCGTCGCGCCCGCCACGATCTGGTCGCACAGCGCGTCGATCGTGCCGCCGGTGATCACGGCGTCGCTCTCGGGCATCGTCCCGGCCGGCTGCCCCATCGGCACGACCGCGGGCATCTGCGACTCGGCGACGCCGAGCGAGGACAGCAGGTCGGTATTCCAGCGCCCGTGGGTGTGCAGCGAACCAAGGGACGCCGTGACGCCGGTGTCGATCGCGGGGATGTGCCCGATTGCGTTGGTGGCGACGGCCTGGCAGGGCCAGTAGCCGCGGGCCTCGGGGACCGACGTCGAAGCCCAACGCAAGAAGCCCTCGGCGTCAGGCATGGTCCCGGGCAGCAAGAGGTGGTCAGATGCCGGGTCGGCGTTGCGGCCCTCCCGGTCGCCGTAGAGGAGACCCGGCAGCACCGGGATGCCTCTCGGGTTCACCGCGGTGAGCGACGGCACCATGGAGGCCACCGCCACGCCGGCCAGGGTGCGGCCCTCGCGGCTGAGCTGGTCGGTCACCTGGTCGAACGCCTTGCGCGGCCCGGCCCGCCACGCACGCTTCGCATCGTGGCGCAGGATGTCGGGCTCGGGGGCGTCGATGCCGTGGGGCACCCGGCTGCGGGCCACCACGGTCCCGTGCTCGTCGACGGCGAGCGCCTTGACCGACGTCGTCCCGACGTCGACGCCGACGGTGACGGCGGACGACGGCGTGCTCATGAATCTGACACGGCTGTCATGATCCGGTCATTATGGACGACGTGCGCGGCGTCCGCCGCCCCAGGCGTGAGAAGAGAGGATCGCCCCCATGACACGCTCCCGGCCCAAGGCTCTGGTGACGGCGGCCGTGAGCGGCCCCGGGCTCGACCTGCTGGACCAGCTGGCCGACCTGGTTCTCGACTCCTGGCTCGACCAGCCCACCCTTCGCATCTACAACGCGACACAGTTGGCCGAGCGGGTCGCCGCCGAGGGAGCGTCCATCGTCATCGTCGAGAGCGACAGCTGCGGCGCCGAGCTCTACGAACAACCGATCATCGCCGTCTGCAGCTGCCGCGGCGACCCGACCAACGTCGATGTGCCGGCCGCCACCGCGGCCGGGGTGCCCGTGCTGCGGGCGCCCGGACGCAACGCCGACGCGGTGGCCGAGCTCGCCGTCGGCCTCCTCTTCGCCGCGACCCGGGGCATCGTGCCGGCCGACCGCGACGTGCGGGAGGGCGAGATCTACCGGGACGGCAAGATCCCCTACCAGCGTTACCGAGCCTGGGAGCTGGCGGGCAGGACGGCCGGCCTGGTCGGGCTCGGTGCGGTCGGGCGGGCCTTGCGCTGGCGCCTGCGCGGGCTCGGCATGGAGGTCATCGCGTACGACCCCTACGCGGCGGAGCCCACCTACTCGCTGGACGAGGTACTGGCGCGGTCGGACGTCATCTCGATCCACGCGCCGGTGACCGAGGAGACGACGGGGATGATCGGTGCCGACGCCTTCGCCAAGATGCGCGACGGCGTCGTCTACCTCAACACGGCGCGGGCGAAGATCCACGACACCGACGCGCTGGTCGCTGCGCTGGTCTCGGGCAAGGTCGGCGCCGCCGGCCTCGACCACTTCGAGGGCGAGCACCTGGCGACCGACCACCCGCTGACGACCTTCCCCAACGTGGTCCTCACCCCGCACATCGGCGGGGCGACCTACGACACCGAGTCCAACCACACGCGCACCATCGCCGAGGACCTGTGTCGACTGATGGCCGGGGCGCGCCCGCTGCACATCGTGAACCCCGAGGTCCTGCCGGCCTGACGTGGCGGCTCGCCGACCGACCATCGTCGCCACCTCAATCGGGTTCCAGCCCGAGGGCCCCGACCCCATGAACGTGCGGCCGGGACCGTCGTACCGAATGGCGGCGGAACTCGCCCGGGCGGGCGATCATCCGAAGCTGTGCATCATCGCCACGGCGGTGGGCGACGACTCGGCGCGCCTGGCCGCGGCGCACAACGCGTTCGCCAAGATCGGTTTCGTCAGCTCGCACCTGCGGCTGTTCCCGATGCCGAACTACCCCGACGTGCGCGCCCACCTGCTGGCCCAGGACGTGATCTGGGTCGGCGGAGGCAGCACGGCCAACCTGCTTGCGCTGTGGCGGCTGCACGGGCTCGACACGATCCTGCGCGAGTGCTGGGAGGCGGGTGTCGTGCTGTCGGGCGTCTCGGCCGGATCGCTCTGCTGGCACGTCGGCGGCACCACCGACTCGTTCGGGCCGACCCTGCAGCCCGTCACCGACGGCCTGGCCTTCCTCCCCTACTCCAACAGCCCCCATCACGACGTCGAGGAGCAGCGCCGTCCCCTCATCTGTGGCCTGATCGCAGAGGGGATGCTCCCCGACGGCTACGCCACCGAAAACGGCACGGGCCTCGTCTTCGTCGACACCGAGCTGCGCGACGCCTTCACCGAGGTGGAGGGGAAGCTGGCCTACTCCCTCACCAAGGTGGGTGACACGACGCGCGAGACCCCGCTGCCGACGCGCCTGCTCTAGGCCGCTGCCCCCGCCCAGTCCGATCCCGCGTGCACGGTGTCGGTGTCGCGGCCCGAGCGCAACACCTGGCCGGGCACCGCACCGGTGAAAACGCCGTCCCGCGCGATCTCGGTCCCGTTGACGAGCACGTGGCAGATGCCGCGCGCCTCGGCGTAGAGGCGGCTGGCCCCACCGGGCAGGTCGTCGCGCGTGCGCACCGGACTATGACCGATGGCGGTCGGATCGAACACCACGACGTCGGCGTAGGAGCCGGGGACCAGCCGGCCCCGGTCGCGCAGGCCGTAGAGCCGGGCCGGGATGTCGGTCAGCTGGCGTACCGCCTGTTCCCAGCTGAGGAGGCCGCGCGCCCGCACGCCGTCGCCCAGCATGGAGGTGGAGTAGATGGCCCCACACATCGTGTCGAGGTGCGCGCCCGCGTCGGAGCCGCCCACGATGGCGCGTGGGTCCTGCCAGGCCTGGGCCCGCAGGGCCCAGTCGGCGTCGCTCTCACCGATGGGTGGGCGCAATCCCGTGCGCAGGTCGTCCGCCACGACGACGTCGAGCAACGCATCGAAGGGCGTGACCCCCCGCTCGCGGGCCACGTCGCCGACGCTGCGCCCTTCGAGGCCTTTGTTCTCCGGGGCGAAGGTCTCTTCGAAGATCAGACGGTCCCACTGCGCCAGGTGCCGCAGGATCCCGGCTTCGTCGGACTGCGAGCCGGCGTCGAGGCGCCGGCGCGTCTCGGGGTCCGAGAACGCCGCGATCCGCTGCTCGTAGGGGAGGGCGAAGACCTCGCGCCACCCCGGCAGGCCGTCGAGGATGGCGCCGTGCGAGAAGCTCAGTCGGATCTGCATGGTGTGAGGCAGCGTCAGCGCGACGACCGTGGCGCCGCGGTCCGCGGCCGCCGTCCCCGCGGCCAGCTGGCTCCAGGCGCCGTCGGGGTTCATGGACGACACCCCGAGCACGTTCCAGTTCACGGGCCGGTCGGCCAGCAGGGACATGGTGGCCATGAAGTCGACCTCGTCGGGGGTGAACCCGTTGAGGCAGCCCGCGACGATGAGCTCGACCGTCGTCCCCTCGTGGGACCGCACGGCGGCGGCGAGGCGCTCCATCTCGGCGCGGCTGGCGGCCCGTGACGGCACAGGCTGGCCGTCACCGTCGTTGTGCGTGTGCACCTGGGAGGTCGAGAAGCCGAGTGCACCGTCCTCGAGCGCGGCGTGCAGCGCCGCCTCCATGGCATCGACGTCCGCGTCGCTCGCGGCGCCCCCGACCGCCCGGTCGCCCATGACGAGGCGCCGGAGCGTCGAATGGCCCACGAGGAAGCCAGCGTTCACCGCAATACGGCCGTCGAGGCGGCCGAGCCAGTCGCCGAAGGAGCCCCAGTCCCAGGGGAGGCCGTCCTGGAGGGCCGCGAGCGGCATGCCCTCGACCCGCGCCATCATCCGGCTGATGTAGTCGGCGCCGTCCGGCGCGAGAGGTGCCAGCGAGAAGCCGCAGTTCCCGCCGAGCACGGTGGTCACACCGTGCAGCGGCGAGGGGCTGGCATTGGGGTCCCAGAACAGCTGGGCGTCGTAGTGGGTGTGCAGGTCGACGAAGCCGGGCGCGACCAGCAGACCGCTGGCGTCGATGACCGCGTCGGCCTCGGGTGCCTTGCCGTTGGCCGGTGCGATGGCCACCACGCGGTCGCCCTCGATGAGGACGTCGGCCCGGACGGCGGGCGCACCGGTGCCGTCGACCACCGTCCCGCCGCGGATCGCTGTCGTCATGGTCCCTCCCCTTGTCCGGCGGCCTACTCGCCGGCCTGTTCGGCTGGTCCCGGCCGCAGCACGCGTACCCGCTGGCGGGCGAAGGCCTGCATGCCCTCGGTGCCGAGCTCCACACCGAAGCCCGATTGCTTCCACCCGCCCATCGGCGCGTACATGTCGATGGACGAGATGCCGTGCGTGTTCACGAAGACGGTGCCGGCGACCAGGCGCGAGGCCACGCGGTCCGCAAGCGCCTTGTCGTTGCTCCACACCGAGGCGCACAGGCCGAAGTCAGTGTCGTTTGCCGCCGCCACGGCATCCTCCACGTCGTCGTAGGGAATTACGGGGAGCGCCGGAGCGAACTGCTCGTCGCGCACGATGCTCGAGTCCGGCCCTGGCGCGACCACGATGGCCGGCGAGACGAAGTACCCACCCGAGCCCGCGTCCTCGGCGCGCAGCGTGCCCGGCCGCAGCACCGTCGCGCCACCGCCAGCCGCCTCCGCCACCATGGCCTCCACCCGGTCGCGGGCGCCGGCGGTGTGGACGGGACCCATCGTCACGCCCTCGGCCAGGCCGTCGCCCACCACCTCGCCCGAGAGCCGTTCGGCCAACGCGTCCACCGTCTCGTCGAGCCTGTCGCGGTGCACGTAGAGCCGCTTGATCGCCATGCACACCTGCCCGGAGGTGACGAAGGCCGCCTCGACGATGCGTTCGGCCAGCGCGCGGTCGCCGGCCACATCGGGGGCCAGGATGGCGGCGTCGTTCCCGCCGAGCTCGAGCACGACGGGCCTGGCGGTCGCGGCGGCCGCGGCGGCCGCGGCCATGACGGCCTGGCCGGTGCGCACGCCGCCGGTGAACGAGACCATGTCGACGCCGGGGTGGCCCACCAGCGCGGCACCCAGCGCGGCGTCGGGGCCGTTGACGACGTTGAGCACGCCGGGCGGCAGTATCTCGGCCATCGCCGCGGCCACCAGCAGCACGGTGGCCGGACAGGTCGGCGGCGCCTTGACCACCACGGTGTCGCCGGCGAGCAGGGCCGGGAGGATCTTGTTGGCCATGACCGAGACCGGCCAGTTGAAGGGCAGGATGGCCGCGACCACGCCGTGGGGCACCCACTCGACCCGGGTGGCACCGCCGCTCAGCTCCCGGGCGCCCAGCGCGTCGGTCACCAGCGGTGCGAAGGCGGCGGCCATGCCTCCCATGGTGGCGCTGTCGAAGATGGCCTCGATGTAGGTCTTGCCGTGTTCTCGGGTGAGCAAGCGAGCCAGGTCGTTCGCCTCCACCAGCGCGACCCCCGCCTCGGCGGCCGCGACGACCGTCGCGGCGCGCTCGTCCATGGCCAGGGCGGCCCACGCGGGCTGGGACCGGCGGGCCGCCGCCACGGCCTGGTCCAGCTGGGCCGGAGAGGTCGAGGGAGCTTCGAGGACTACCTCGGCGGGACGCGACGGGTTGGTCACTCGATAGGAGCCATCACCGCCTGCCACGACATCCCCGTCGATCAGGAGGCCGACACGGGTCGTGACGTCCTCGACGTGTGTGGTCATGCGCACCCCCTGGGCCTGCCGAGTTTGCTGACGATAGTGTCACCTTTCATGGGAGCAGTCGAGACCGAGCACGTGCAGGGTCCAGGGTCCACGCACCGGGCCACGTTGCTGCCCGACCCCGAGCCCCGCGCCGTGTTGGTCCCCGTGATCTCCGTCGACGACCACCTCATTGAGCCGCCGGACCTGTTCGAGGGCCGGTTGCCGGCCGCGCTAGAGGAGCACGCGCCCAGGGTTCTCGAGGAGGCCGACGGGTCGCAGGCCTGGATCTTCGAGGGCAACCGCTACCCCAACGTCGGTCTGAACGCCGTCGTCGGGCGGCCGCGCGACGAGTGGAGCATGGAACCTGCTCGGTTCGACGAGATGCGCCCGGGCTGCTTCGACATCGCTGCGCGCATCGAGGACATGGACCGGGCCGGGCTGTGGGCCTCGCTGTGCTTCCCCTCGCTCGTCTCGGGCTTCTGCGGCGCCGTCTACTCGCGGGCACAGGACAAGGATCTCGGTCTGGCCTGCCTGCGCGCCTTCAACGACTGGCACATCGACACCTGGGCCGCGTACCGGCCCGAGCGCATCATCCCGCTGCAGCTGCCGTGGCTGGCCGACGTCGACGTCGCGGCCGCGGAGGTGCGGGCCAACGCGGCGCGCGGCTTCAAGGCGGTCAGCTTCCCCGAGTTCCCCGCGCGGTTGGGCCTGCCGTCCATCTTCAGCGGGGAGTGGGACCCCTTCCTCGGCGCCTGCGAGGAGACCGACACCGTCGTCTGCCTGCACACCGGTGCCTCGGGCTGGGCACCACTGGCGTCCTTCGACCCGCCCTTCGAGATCCTCCCGACCTTCTTCCCGGTCAACGCGCTACTCGCCGCCGGCGAGTGGCTGTGGTCGGGCGTGCCGCTGCGCTACCCGAAGCTGAACATCGCGCTCTCAGAGGGCGGGATCGGCTGGGTGACGATGCTGATGGACCGCTCCGACTACGTGCTCGAACACTCGGCGTCGGGGAACGAGAGCCATTCGTGGCCCTCCGACCTGCGACCGAGCGAGGTGCTGCGGCGGAACTTCTGGTTCTGTTCCATCGACGATCCCTCGGCGGTGGCCCAGCGTCACGTGATCGGCGTCGACCACATCATGGTGGAGAGCGACTACCCACACGCGGACTCGTCGTGGCCCGACACGCAGCGCGTCCTCAAAGAGAACTGGGGCGCGCTTCCCGACGACGAGCTGCGCGCCGTGGCGGGAGGCAACGCCGCCCGCCTGTTCCGGCACGCGCTGCCGGCGACCGACGACTGGCGCGTCCCGGCCGGGGCCCGCTGAGGCGCGGCGAGCGGAGAGGGTGGCGGTGAGCCTGCCACTGCCACCTCGGGCGGGACCGGTCGTCGACGCCGACGGGCACGTCGTCGAGCCCCTGCGGGCGTGGGACGAGCTGCCCGAGGCCCACCGGCCTGTCGTCACGGCGGACACGAACGGCTACGAGCACGTCACCGTCGGCGGCACCGAGATCCTCGCCGTCCCGCTGGGCACCCTGGCCCGGCCCGGATCGAACTTCGACGATGCGTCCGCCTTCCGGCCGCTCGCCGACGCGCTGCCCGGTGGATCGGATCCCCTGGCACGCCTCGTCGACATGAACGCCGAGGGCATCGACCAGGCCGTGCTCTACCCGACCATCGGGCTGTACTTCTCTGTCGTCGAGGACCACGCGGCGGCCGCCGGGCTCGCCGTCGCCTACAACGACTGGCTCGCCAGCTACTGCGCGGCCGATCCCGACCGGCTCTTCGGCGCCGCCATGCTGCCGCTGCAGGACCCGCTCGCCGCCGTGCACGAGCTGCGGCGAGCGGTCACCGAGCTCGGCTTCGTCGCCGGCTTCGTCCGTCCCAACCCCTGCCTCGGGCGCTCCCTGTCGGACCGCGCCTACGACCCGCTGTGGGACGCAGCCGAAGAGCTCGATGTCCCGATCGGCATCCACGAGGGCAGCTCGGTCATCGTGCCCACCCTCGGGTCGGACCGCCCTTTCAACCCGCTGATCCTGCACGCGGTGTCCCATTCCTTCGAGGAGATGCTCGCCTGCGCGCAGCTCATCGCGTTCGGGGTGCTCGAGCGCCACCCGGGCCTGCGGGTGGTCTTCTTGGAGTCCTCGGGCGGGTGGGCGCCCTTCTGGCTCGAGCGCCTCGACGAGCAGGCGGGGTCCTTCGGCGGCTTCTGCCCCGACCTGACGCTGCGCCCCTCGGAGTACTTCGCCCGCCAGTGCGCCATCAGCTTCGAGGTCGACGAGCACACCCTCCCCGCGCTGGTGCCATTCGTCGGCGCGGAGCGCATCGTGTGGGGCAGCGACTATCCGCACCACGATGCGACGTTCCCCGGTGCGGTCGAGGCCCTGCGCGCCACTATCGCCCCGTGCCCCACCGCGGTCCAGGCCAAGGTGCTCGGCCTCAATGCGCGGCATGTCTACCGCCTCGGGTCGCGCCGCCCTGCACCGGCGGGAATCATCGACGACTACTTCGCGGCCGTCACCGCCCGCGACCTCGCCATGCTGCGCGGCCTCTTCGCGCCCGACGCCGCCTTCGACGTCGACGGCGACCGCCGCAGCGGGCACGAGGCCATCCTCGCCTACTACACCGAGAAGACGTTCACCTACGACGACTTCCGCCCGGTGCCGGGCGCGATGCAGGTGGAGGGCCAGACGGTCACGGTCGACCTCGACGTGCACATCGGTGGGGCCGAGTCCCGCGTGCGCGACGTCTTCGAGACCGACAGCGAGCACATCACGTCGCTGGTCGTGCGGGGCTTCGCCGACGCCCTGCGCAGCGCCGTGTCGCGCTGATCTCGAGGGTCATCCTTTACGCTCGGACCCGTCAATCCAAACGCGGAAAGGATCACTGTGGCAGATACCTTGTCGGAAAAGGCTCGGGCGCTCATCAACCGGCCGGTGCTGGCTTCCCTGGCGACGCTGAACCCGGACGGGTCGCCTCAGATCACACCTCTTTGGATCGGGCTCGACGGCGACGACGTGGTGTTCAACACCGCCCGCGGCCGGATCAAGGCTCGCAATCTCGAGAAGGACCACCGGGTGGCGGTGTCAGTCATCGATCCCGACGACCAGTACAACGTCGTGGCCTTTCGCGGAACCGTGACCGACGTGACCACTGACGGCGCCGACGCGAACATCGACGCGTTGGCCAAGAAGTACCTGGGCGTCGATTCCTATCCCATGCGCCGCGAGGGTGAGGTTCGGCTTCGCATCACCGTTCGCACCGACCGCATCACGATGCAGGGATAGCACCCGCGCCAGCCAGGCTCGGGGAGCTCAGACAGCGCCCAGACAGCGCCCAGACAGCGCTCAGACTGCGGGCGCCGGCTGGGGCCCGCGCAGGAGGCGGCCGGGCCGCTCCCCCGTCGCTTCGCCGTGGGCGCGCACGACGGTGCCGCTCTTCACCGTCGCCACGTAGCCACGCGCCCGCTGCACCAGCCGCTTGCCTGCGGCGGGCAGGTCGTAGACCATCTCGGGCGCCTCGAGCGCCAGCGCGCCGTGGTCGATCACGTTGAGGTCGGCCAGGTAGCCCGGCGCTAGCAGGCCGCGATCCCCGAAACCGTAGAGCTCGGCCGTGCGCCGGGTCTGGAGGTGCACCACGGTCTCGACCGGGAGCCGCTCTCCCCGGCTGCGGTCACGCGCCCAGTGGGTCAGCATGAACGTGGGCAGGCTGGCGTCGCACAGCACGCCGCAGTGGGCGCCGCCGTCGCCAAGACCGAGCACGGTGGCGGGGTGGACAAGCATCTCGCGCACGGCGTCGAGGTTGCAGTGCGAGTAGTCGAGCACCGGGAGGTACAGGAGCTCGCGCCCGCTGCGCTGGAGCATCAGGTCGTAGAGCACATCGTCGGTGCTCCGCCGCTGCGCTTCGGCCAGCGCGGTGATGCTGCGCTCGGCCGGCGGCTCGTAGTCGGGTGGGTCGCCGAGCGGGAACAGCTTGTGCAGGTTGGCCCGCAAGAGCTGCACGAAGCCGGTGGGCTCGGGCTCCTCGGCAAGGATGGCGGCGCGCACCTCCGGCGTCCGGAGCCGGGCCACCCGTTCGTCGAGCGGCAGATCGGCGATGGCCTGGTAGGCCCGGTGGTGCGCGAACGGGTGCGTGACCGACTGGAAGCCCACCATGAGCGACGTCGGCTTGCCCGCCACCTGGGGCACCAGCCAGGCGCCGCGCCGGTTGGCGGCCACGCCGCGGTCGATCCACTCGCGCCACAGCTCCGGGCTGAAGTCCGCTTGGAGCACCTGGTACGTCACGGGCACGCCGGCACGCAGCGAGATCTCCGACATCCAGGAGAATTCGTGGTCGAGGTCCCACATGTCACTGGCCACCGAGAAGACCCGGTGCCCCGCCTTGCCGAGCGCCTCGCCGATGGCGATCAGCTCGTCGGCCGCCGCCGTGGTGCCGGCCGCCAGCTCGCCGTCCTTGGCCCGGTGCAACAGCGTCCGCGTCGTCGACGCCCCGATCGCGCCGGCATGCACCGCGTCGCGCACGATGGCCGCCATCTCGGCGATCTCCTCCGCGTTCGCCGTGTCGTTGGCCCTGCCCTCGCCCAGCACATAGGCGCGCACCGCGCCGTGCGGCACCAGGCTGGCCACGTCCAGCACCCGCCTCGTGCGCTCCACCTCGTCGAGGTATTCGCCGAAGGTCTCCCAGTTCCAGTTCATGCCCTCGGCGAGCGCGCTGCCCGGGATGTCCTCGACGCCTTCCATGAGCTGAATGAGCCAGGCGCGATCCGACTCGCGGGCGGGCGCGAAACCGACGCCGCAATTCCCCATGACGACGGTGGTCACACCGTGCCATCCCGACGGCGACACCTCGGGGTCCCAGGTGGCCTGCCCGTCGTAGTGCGTGTGGATGTCGACCCAGCCCGGCGTCACCAAGAGACCGTCGGCGTCGATCTCGCGGTGTCCGCGTCCGTCCACCTCGCCCACGGCCGAGACGATGCTGCCGTCGATGGCGATGTCGCCGGTGACGGTCGGGCGTCCCGAGCCGTCGGCGATGGTGCCGCCCCGGATCACGAGGTCGTGCATGGTGCTTCTCCTCTCCGGCGGACCGGTCCGGCCGCCTCCGCCGGGGCTGGCGCGACCCGGGCGGCGGCTAGATCCAGCTTCGCAGCTTTTCGATCAGGGCGACCGGATCCGGTCCGAGCGGCGTGACGCTGAGATGGGTCACGCCCGCTTCGGCCAGCGCGGCCACCCGCTCCTTGACGTAGGACTCGGGCCCGCAGAGCGACATCGCCTCGATCAACTCGGCGGGCACCAGCGCGGCCGCCTCCTTCTTGTTGCCCGACAGGTAGAGGTCCTGGATCTCCTCCGCCTCCCGCTCGTAGCCGTAGCGGCGGGCGAGCGCGTTGTAGAAGTTCTGGCCCTTGGCACCCATACCCCCGATGTAGAGGGCGAGCATCGGCCGGTTGAGCTCGCGCAGCGGGGCGACGTCTGCTTCCTCGCCGATGGCGAGCAGGCCGCCGGCTGCGATCTGCAGCGGCCCCAGCGCGGGGTCGCGCTTGGCGGCACCCTCGGCGAGGGAGGGGCCGAAGACCTCCTTGACCTTCTCGGGCACGAAGAAGATGGGCAGCCAGCCCTCGGCCACCTCGGCCGTCATGGCGACGTTCTTCTCGCCGAGCGCGGCCACCCAGATCGGGATGCGCGGGCGGACGGGGTGGTTGATGATCTTGAGCGGCTTGCCGAGACCAGTGCCCTGCTCCGGTGGCAGCGGGATGTGGTACGAGACTCCCTCGTGGACGAGCGGCGCCTCGCGGGCCCACACGTCGCGGCAGATCTCGATGATCTCGCGGGTACGGCCAAGGGGACGGTCGTACGGCACGCCGTGGAAGCCCTCGATCACCTGCGGCCCCGACGCGCCGAGGCCCAGGATGGCGCGCCCGCCAGAGAGCGCGTCGATGCCGGCTGCGGTCATGGCCAGCAACGTTGGCGTGCGGCTGTAGATGGGCAGGATGGCCGAGCCGATCTCGAGGCGCTCGGTCTTGGCGGCCAGGTAGCCCATGAAGCTCGGCGCGTCGAAGCTGTACGCCTCGGCGACCCACACCACATCGAGCCCGACCTTCTCCAACGCAGCGGCCTGGCGCGCGGACTCCTCGTGGCCTCCGGCGTAGTTCAGCGTCATGGAGAGCTTCACTTGGTCGTCCTTTCTTCGGTGGCCAGCGGTGGCTCCGGCAGTGCCACCGGCTGCTCGGCTGGGCGTCACTGGCACAGATCAGTGGCACAGATCAGTGGCACAGAAGAGTGTACTGAACTGGCCAGAGGCCGCACCCGTAGCATCGCAGGGATGACGAGCGGCGGCCCCATCGACCTCGTGCTGTTCGACCTCGGTGGTGTGCTCATCGACCCCGGCGGCGTCGGACCCATGCGCGAGTTGAGCGGGCTGCGCTCCGAGGACGAGGTCTGGACCCGCTGGCTCAGTTGCCGCTGGGTGCGCAGCTTCGAGGCCGGCCGGTGCTCGCCGGAGGAGTTCGCAGCCGGCCTGGTCGACGACTGGGAGCTCGAGCTCGAACCGGCGGACTTCCTCGACGAGTTCGCCCGGTGGCCGGGGCTCCCCTACGCCGGATCCTTGGACTTGGTGTCCGAGGTGCGCGTACGGGTCCCCGTGGGCTGCCTCTCGAACACCAACGCCCTGCAATGGAACGCCAACTACAAGACGACACCGGTCGTCGAAGCCTTCGCCTACCGCTTCTTGTCCTTCGAAATGGGACTGGTCAAGCCAGACCGCGAGATCTTCGACATGGTCGCCGGCGCGCTGCCCGCGGCCCGTGCGCGTGTGCTGTTCCTCGACGACAACGCAGTCAACGTCGAAGCGGCGGCCGCGGCCGGGTTCGTAGCCGAGCACGTCAGGGGCGTCGACGGCGCCCGTGGGGCGTTGGTCCGTTCGGGCGTATTGCCCGCCTGAGTTCTGGCGGGCGACTGGTGCGGATAGGTGCGTGACCGGCCGCGTGTGCCAACATGCCCGCATGGTTGCCAACGGGCCGATGCTGCGTGTGCTGCCGCGCCTCAGCGACGACGTGGCCTTCTATTGGACCTCGGGCGCAGACGGGGTGCTGCGCTTCTTGCGCTGCAACAATTGCGGCTTCTTCATCCATCCGCCGGGCCCGGTGTGCCCACGCTGTCTGTCTCGCAACCTCGGGCCACAAGAGGTCAGCGGGCGCGGCCACGTGGCGTCGTTCACGGTCAACTACCAGCAGTGGATCCCCGGCAGTGACCCCTACATCATCGCCTGGGTCTCCATCGACGAACAGCCCGACGTGCGGCTGACGACCAACCTCGTCGACGTCGAGCCTGAGGACGTGCGCATCGGTATGCGGGTGCGTGTCGTGTTCGAGCAGGTCGAGGACGTCTGGGTCCCCCTCTTCACCCCGGCGGAGGACTCGTGAGCCCGCTGCGACCGGGCGAAGAACCCCTCGAACGCCGGGCGATCATCTCGGGCATCGGCCAGTCCGACGTCGGCCGCCGGCTCGGGCGCAGCGACCTCGACCTGACCGTCGAGGCGGCGGCGGTGGCCATGGCGGACGCCGGCCTCACCCGCGACGACATCGACGGCCTCTCGACGTATCCGGGCATGGGGGCGGGCACGGCGGGCTTCGCCGGACCGTCGTCGCCCGAGGTGCAAGACGCCTTGGGCCTCTCCCTCAACTGGCACGACGGCGGAGGCGAGGGCGCCGCGCAGATGCGGGCGGTGCACACGGCCGCGCTGGCGGTCGCGGCCGGGCTGGCCCGCCACGTCCTGGTCTACCGGACCGTGACCGAAGGCTCAGCCCAGGGCACCGGCGGGCGCCGGGGCATCGGCGGCGGAGACGGCGGGAGTGGCAACGTGCCGCGCTTCGGCGGCTTCATGCAGTGGTCCATCCCCTACGGCGCCGTCTCGGCGGCCAACTGGCTCGCCATGGTGGCCCAGCGCCGCATGTACGAATTCGCTCTCACCCGAGAGCAGCTCGGCGCCATCCCCATCAACAACCGGGCCAACGCGGCGCTGAACCCCAAGGCGATCTACACCGACCCGATGTCGATGGAGGACTATCTCGCGGCGCGCATGATCACCACGCCGCTGTGCCTCTTCGACTGCGACGCGCCGTGCGACGGGTCGACCGTGGTGATCGTCTCGCACCGCGACTTTGCATCCGACATCGACCACCCTGCCGTCCAGATCAATGCCCTCGGTACTGCGTTGCGGGGACGACCGAGCTGGGACCAGTTCGACGACATGACCACGATGGCCGCGCGCGACGCGGCCGCGTCCATGTGGGAGCGCACCGAGCTGACCCCGGCCGACGTCGACACCGCGCAGCTCTACGACGGCTTCTCCATCTTGACCGTGGTCTGGCTCGAGGCACTGGGGTTCTGCGGACGGGGCGAGAGCGGGCCCTTCATCGAGGGCGGGGCGAACATCGCCCGCGAAGGGCTCCTGCCGCTCAACACCAACGGCGGCCAGCTCTCGGGCGGCCGCCTCCACGGCTTCAGCCTCATCCACGAGGCCTGCGTGCAGCTGCGGGGCGAAGGCGGTGAGCGCCAGATCGTGCGGCCCGGCGGACGGCCGCCCGAGGTGGCGGCAGTGGCCAACGGCGGTGGCCCGATTGCCGGCACCATGTTGCTCACGAGAGGGCTGACCTCGTAGGGCCCTCCGCCCGCCCGCGTCGGCCCGGACACGGAGAGCCGCCGAGGGCGGGATCTAGCCTTCGCTCATGCCCAGAGGCCATCAGAAGCGAAGTGGACCCCCACTTGTTTGTGAGCTCAGTGTGCGGCTCGAACACGTCGAGCCCGCCGTGTGGCGCGATCTGTTGGTTCCGGGCACGGACCGACCGTCGAGGATCGCCGACATCCTGCTGATAGCGATGGGTTGGAGCAATTCCCATCTCCACCAGTTCTTGATCGGAGACGCCCGCTTCGGGATGCACGCCGACGATTGGGAGGACGACGAAATCGACGAAGCGACCGTGTCCCTGGTTGGAGCCATCGGAGACGAACGCCGGTTCATATTCGAGTACGACTTCGGCGACGGCTGGGAACACGCGGTCGAGGTGCGTTCGATCACGGAAACCGATCAGTCGCTCACCTTCGCGGTGTGCACCGCGGGAGCTTGTGCCTGCCCTCCTGACGACGTGGGTGGCCCCGATGGCTATCGGGAGTTCCTCGGGGCGCTCGCGGACCCCGAACATCCCGAACACGCCAACTTTCTCGAGTGGGCAGGGACAGCCTTCGACCGATCGGCCTTCGACCTCGCCTCGATCAACGCCGAGCTGCAGCGTCTGCGGTAGCGGTCGACTCCGTCTGCGCTACGTGGGCTTCGTGCCCGCCAAGTGATGGGCCGCCCGCGAGGCCAGGGCGACCAGCGTCAGGGTCGGGCCGTAGCCGGTGGCGGTCACGAAGACCGACGAGTCCGCGATCACGACGTTGTCGAGCGAGTGCACCCGACCCCACCGGTCGACGACTGACGTCTCGGGGTCGTCGCCCATACGCGCCGTGCCGATGACATGACGGCTCTCGGGAACCGGCGTGGAACCGATGCCGTGGTAGGAGACGCCCGGTGAGGAGGTGTGCAGGACCCATTCGGCGCCCATTTCCTCGAGCACCGACTGGAGGATCTTGCCGTGGTACTTCGACGCCGCCAGCTCGTGACGGCCGGGGCTGTAGGTGACCCGCGCCACCGGGTAGCCGCGGGCGTCGCGGATGGACGGGCTCAGGTCGACCGTGTTGGTGGCGTAGGCCAGGTCCTCGCCCTGCATGATGAACGCCCACATCCGCTCGCGCAGGTTCGAGTCGCGCATGACCTGGGCGTGGAGGCCGCCCCACGGCGAGTGACGCGCTTCCATGATGGGGAAGCCGCCTCCGCTGTGCTCGACCAGGCCGCCGCGGATCCACGGCAATCCCGCATCCGCCGCCGCCTGACGCGACCCCTCGTCCTGCACCATCGCGTCGTCGTGCACGTGGGTCACCGAGCGCCCCTTGTGCGGGTGCAGGCGCAACGTGGCGAAGTGCCCGACCACGATCGTCTGGAAGTGCACCATGAGGTGGCGGCCGATGAAGGGGTGCTCGATCCCCGAGAGCAGCAGGATGCGAGGCGTCTCGATGGCGCCACCCGCCACGATCACCAGCTTGGCGTCCATCGCGTGCATGGCGCCCGCGGCGTCGATGTACTCGACACCGGTGGCCTTGCGGCCCTCGGTGATGATGCGGCTCACATAGGTCTCGGCCATCAGCTCCGCCTTGCCGGTGGCCATGGCCCTGGTCAACAGCGCGACGGGATCGCCCTTGGCGTGAATCGGGCAGCCGAAGAAGGCACAGAACCCGCAGTTGTTGCAGGCGGGCCGCCCGTCGTAGGCGATGCTGTTGGCGGCCGTCGGGGCCTCGTAGGGATGGAGGCCGATCTTCGTTGCTGCCTCCGAGGACAGGAGCGCCCCGTACATCGGCGCGCCGGGCGGCATCGGGTAGGGCCCCGAACGCCAGGCCGCGAACGGGTTCGCACCCTCACGTCCCGAGACGCCAATCGCCCGCTCGACCTCTGCGTAGTACGGCTCCATCTCGTCGTAGTCGATGGGCCAGTCGTCGACGGCCGCGTCCTCTTGCGGGCCGTAGGTCGAGAGGACCCGGAAGTCCTCCTCGCGAAAGCGCGGCACCTTGCCGTCCGCGTGGGTGCCGCCACCCCCCACCGTGGTCGGGATGGAGTTGACCTCGCCGACGTGGGTGTGCTCACCGTCGTCCGCCGAGAGGCGGAACGCCCGCGGTTCGATCAGCGGGTCGGGCCCGAGGAAATAGCGGCTGATGAACTTGATCTCGTCGTTGGAGTAGTCACCCGCGGGCTTGGTGAGGTCGTCGGGGTCGAGCAGATGGTTGCGCCCCTTCTCCATGATCACCACCGACCAGCCCGCCCGGGTCAGCACCTCGGCCGCTGTGGCACCGCCGGGACCCGACCCGATGATGATGGCGTCGGGCGTCATGTCGCTCATGGCTGGGACACCTCCGCGTCGGTGTAGCCCCGGGGCTGCACGTCACCCTCGTAGTCGATGTAAGCCCAGCCGACGCAGTCGCGGTTGCCGCCGTACTCCGGCGCGCCGTACATGCCTTCGCAGCAGTGTTGCCACAGCAGGTCGCAGAAGGACTCGTCGGCTCGGAGCCGGCGGCGCTGCTCCTTGCCGTCGGCCTGGGGGAAGTCCTCGCCGAGGGTGGCCAGCCCTTCGCGGTAGCGCTGCTGGAGCCCGATCACCGGCCCGTTGAACTCGCGCTCGGGGATCCCTTGTGAACCTTCGATCCGCATCCGCCAGGCCAGCTCGTCGAGCCGGGACAGCCGGTGGAACTGGCTGAACCGCGCTTCGCCGCCCTTGCGACCCGAGGTGGGCCCGCCGGCCCAGATCCGCGGCGGGTCGAAGCTGAAGGCGCCGAGGAACCCGTCGATGTAGTCGACGACGCCGGCATCCTCGGCGCCGGGATGGTCAGCGCCCGATGGGATCATCTGTGCACACGCGGCCCGGAGGGTCGCGTACTCCTGCTCGGTGAGCCAGATGGGCATCGGGACAACGTAGCCTCGCCCGCGACCCAATCGCTGACGTTGCCGTCAGGTTCAGAGCCCACCGGGGCCGGGGTGGCCCGCCTCAGGCCTGCTCACGAGGAGGGTCCGGTGGTTCCGGTGGTGCGTCAGGCGCGCCGGGTGGATCAGGTGCGTCGGCTGCGCCAGACGCCGAAGGATCGGACGCCTCGTCGAAGGGCCAAACCGGCGGTGAGCCGGCCCAGACGTCAGGCAGCGCACCGACATGGACCGCGAACCACAGCAGGGCCCGCTCTTTCTCGTCGAGCAACTCATAGACCAGGTTGCCCGTTTCGCTGGCACTCACGTCGACGAGCTGGCACCAGTTGGTCAGGATCCGGAACCCGGGCCCGCGGTAGCGCCGCCCTGCCATTCTGACGGGCACGGCCGGTATGCGCAGGAACCACGTCACCAGGCCGCCCGCGATCTCGGGGAACGACGGCCGGTGGCGGATGACCTCCTCGTAGTCGCCTGTGACCACATGGGCGATGTTCTCGAGTGCCTCCGAGTCCGGCTCGAAGTAGCTCGAGTGCGCGGAGACGTGCCGCTGATCCTCGGGGTCGGTGTCCATCCGCGTCCCGCCGAACGTCGGCGAGCTCGGCGTCGAACCGAAGATCCCGAGTTCCGCGATGACGTCGCCGGGGGCCTGCTCGGAGAAGAAATGGGACTGCTCGACATGGAGCTGGCGCAGCTCGTCGACGGTCATCCCCGGGCTCCCCGCCACGACGACGTCGGTCACCTCGAGCCCGCAGTCGGCCAGGGCGGCTCCCGTGACGGTCGAGCCGAAGCTATGCGCCACGATCGTCAGCGACTGGTCGGGCTCGAGATCGAGTGAGTCCACGAACACGGTCAGGTCGCGTCCCGCGGTGAGCAGGTCTTCGTTGCATTCGATCGTTCCGGCGGCAGCAGCGGCGACATCCACCGGATTGTCGTAACCCTTCCACAAGACCACGGCCGTGGAGGGCGACGCGTCGAAGAGGTTCAGGGCGTCGGGGATCCAGTCGTCGCACAAGTTGGTGCCGTCCCCCACCCCCGGGACGACGACGGCCACGTGCTGTGCCGATTCGATGTCACCGAACAGCACGGCATAGTGCTGTAGCTGGGGCCGGTAGAGGAGAATGTCCCCACCGCACGAGATCAGCGTCTCGAGCAGCCTCACCCGCTCCACGTCGCCGTCTGCGCTCGCCGCGGCGAGATCCATCTTCACCGCGGCAAGGTTGCTCGCGGCTCGACGGGCGAGCAGCTCCTTTCCGCGCATACGGCAATTTACGCTGCCCACACCCCGAAGCGGGGATGCCTCTGCAGCTCGGCCGCCTTCGGTGAGGCATGTCGCCGTTCTTGCGGCGTTGGCCGTTCGCGTTCGCGTTCGCGGCAGTGTTGGCGCAAAGCCGGCACCGTCGCCACGGCGCTGCTCGTCGCGCTGAGCGGGCGGGCCGGCGGCGCAGGGCGGCTCGTGCAGGACTGAGTCGCCAGTCTCGACGCGGCAGGCCGAGGATCCTCCCGGCGATGATGTCGCGCTGGACCTGTGACGTCCCTCCCGCGATGCCGGCGGCCTTGCTCCACAGCCACTGCCGGGCCCACGGCCCGGCCTCGGCCGACCGGAGATCGCGTCCGGTGACCAAGAGCGCGGCGTCGGACATCCCCTGTGTCATGGCGGTCCACGAGAGCTTGATCCAACTGGACTCGGGACCGGGTTCCTCGCCACGCCCGAGGCGCGTCAGCGTGCGCAGGTTGTGCAGACGCAGGACGTTGAGATCGACGTAGGCGTCCGCGAGGGCGTCGGCGACCAGCGGGTCGTCCAGCGCGCCGTTGGCCCGCGCCTCTTCGTAGAGGCGGGCGAGGTACATCTCGTGCACCACTTGCTCCTTGAACGGGAAGTTCGTCCCCCGCTCGTGGGCCAGCGTGGAGCCGGCGACGGTCCAGCCCTGCCCCTCCACGCCGATGACATGCTCGGCGGGGACGAAGACGTCGGTCAGGAACACCTCGTTGAACTCCGCATCGCCGGTCATCTGCACCAACGGCCGCACCTCCACCCCGGGGTCGGCCATGTCGACGATCAACGCGGTGATGCCTTGTTGGGGACGCGCGGCCTCGGGATCGGTGCGGGCCAGGCAGAGACCCCAGGTGGCGAACTGGGCGTACGACGTCCACACCTTGCGCCCGGTGACGAGGAACCCGCCGTCGACCGGCGTCCCGCGCGTCGTCAACGAGGCCAGGTCGCTTCCCGCGTCGGGCTCGCTGAAGAGCTGGCACCAGATCTCCTCGGCCGAGAGGATGGGCGGCATGTAGCGGAGACGTTGGTCTTCGGTGCCGTGGGCGAGCAGCGTCGGCCCGACCAGGTTGATCCCGACGCGGTTCACCGGCTGGGGCGCCTGCGAGCGGGCGTACTCGCTCTGGTAGAGGGCGACTTGGACCGGCGTCGCGCTGCGCCCGCCGTATGCGCTCGGCCAGTGGACACCGACCCATCTGTCCGCGGCCAGGCTCGCCTGCCACTGGCGGCCCCACGCGACCTCGTCGGCCAGGTCGACGAACGCGGGCGGTTCGTGAGGATGATGGGCCAGCCAGCCGCGGAACGAGGAGGCGAACTCCTCGTCCTCTTTCCTTCAGCGCGAGGTCCATGCGGAGGCCGTAGGCGAACCTGACATCGGCGTCACGTTAGTGGGCGCCCGGTAGGGTGCCCAGCCGTGACGATGCGCCTCCGGCCCACTTGGGTGCCCAGCCAGGCCCGCACGTACCGGCGACCGGGCGGCCCGTGGGACGTCCCCGTGCTCGACACACTGATCACCGCGAACGGGGGCGAGGTGGTCGACGGAGACACGCGCCTCTCCCCTGCCGAGATGGAGTCCTTGGTGGCCGGCGTCGCGGGGGGGCTCCGGTCGAAGGGCGTGCGCCGGGGCGCGGCCGTCGCCTGGCAGGTCCCCAACAGCCTGGCTGCCGCCGTCCTCACCCGAGCGTGCTGGCGCCTCGGTGCCGTCGCCGCCCCGCTGCTCCATTCGTTCGGCGCGGCCGAGGTGGAGGGCGCGCTGGCGCAGGTCGATCCCGCGCTCGTCGTCGAGGTGCCACCCGCCGCGGTCTCGGGCCCCGCCGCGCTGGCCGAGTCGTTGGGCGGCCCGCCGGTCGGCCCCGGCAGTGCCCCCACACAGCCCGCGGACGTCGCGGTCGTTTTGTTCACATCCGGATCGACCGGAATCCCCAAGGCCGTGCTGCACACGCATCGCGGGCTCAGCTGGAAGGCGACACTCATGGTGAACGTGCACGGACTGGGCGCGTCCGACGCCGTGCTCGTGCCGGCGCCGATGGCCCACATCTCGGGGCTGCTCAACGGCGTGCTGGTACCCGGCGCGGCCGGCCTGCGCTCGGTGCTCGTCCGCCGCTTCGACCCCGAGGAGGCACTGGGCCTCGTCGCCCGCGAGCGGATCTCGTTCATGGCGGGCCCACCGACCTTCTTCATCGCGATGGCGCGTGCCATGGCGGAGGGAGCGAGCGCGGACGTCTCGTCGATTCGGCTCGTGTCGAGCGGAGGCGCCTCCGTCACGCCCGCCTTCATTGAGGACACGGCGCGGGCCTTCGATTGCCGGGTCAAGCGCACCTACGGGTCGACAGAGGCGCCCACGGTCACGACGAGCACCAACGACGACCCCTTCGACATGGCCCGCGACACCGACGGCCGCGCGGTCGGAGACGTCGAGCTCTGCATCGTGGACCCGGCGAACGGGGCGCCGCTGGCGACGGGAAGCCCGGGCGAGCTCTGGGTCCGGGGGCCCGAGATGTTCGCGGGATACGCCGACCGCGCCCAGACGGCCGCGGTCATCGCACGGGGCGGCTGGTTCCGCACGGGGGACCTGGCGACGCTGGACGCCGACGGATGGGTCCGCATCGTCGGGCGGCTGAAGGACGTGATCATCCGCGGCGGCGAGAACATCTCGGCCTCGGAGGTGGAAGCCGCGTTGGAAGCGCACCCCGACGTCCACCACGCGGCCGCGGTCGGCTATCCCGACTCGCTCATGGGTGAGCGCGTCGCCGCCTTCGTGGAGACCGCGGCAGCGTTCGACCTCGAGGAGTGCCGCCGCTGGTTCGCCAGCCGTGGCATCGCCAAGTTCAAGACGCCGGAGAAGGTCATCCGCCTCGACCGGTTGCCACTCCTCGGTTCGGGCAAGGCCGACCGGTCCGAGTTGCGGCGGCGCGCCGCAGCAGGCTGAGTAGCGTTGGCCGATGCCTCGGCGCAACCTCGTTCCACTGGTGCTGCTTGCCGTCCTCGTCGTCCTGGCCCTCGCGTTCGCCGTGCTGGGCGCCTCGTCGGCACCGAGCGGCGCCACGTTGGCCGTGCAGAACGGGTCGACCAAGACGTTCGGCTCGCCGACGGGATCGACGTCCTTCACCATGGACCTGGTCGCGTCGGTTTCCGCCGGTTCGGGCACCGGCGCGGTCAGCCAGGTGCGCCAGATCCGCTATGTCCCCCCGCAGCACATGGCGGTCTACCAAGTCGCGAGCAACACCACGAACACGACGAGGCTGCTTGGCAGCCTCAACCCGCCGGCGATCACGTGCACGCTCAGTTCCTATACGGCCATCGTCGGTGGGAGCACCGCGTGGACGCCCAACGGGACCGCCTATACGCGCACGGAGAGCCTCGCCGACTTCTCGGCGCGCGTGCCAGACGTCAGTTCGACGACCTGCCAACCGCATGCCGCTACGGTGCACGGTTCAGTGCACGAGCGCGCCAGCGTGCGGGCGGGCTATCTCGTGGGGATCCGGCTCACCATTGACGTGCCGGCCCAGAAGCTCGCCGATGGGACCGCGGCTGCCTATGGCACCGAAGGCGAGGCGCTGGTCATGATCGAGATCAACGGCACACCGACGCGGTACCTCCAGTCCTGATCCCTGGTCTGGCGCCGAGTCGGGACGTGCGGCGGCGGCATCAGGACAGGGGAAGTCCGGCGTCGAGACGGGCCCGCAACATGGTGGCGATCCGGTCCCGGTGGAACGAGGCATCCCCATAGCTCACCTGGTCGAGCTGCGCCCGCTTCACGAAGAGGTGCATGTCGTGCTCCCACGTGAAACCGATGCCGCCGTGGACCTGCAGGCCGACACCCATGACCCGCCTGGACGCGTCCGAGCACCAGGCCTTGGCCATGCTGGCGGCCAGCGAGCGCTCACCGTCGTCGGCCGCCGCACACCAGGCGGCGTAGTGCACGGTCGATCGCATGCCTTCGACGTCGACCAGGGCGTCGGCCAGCATGTGCTTGACCGCCTGGAACGAGCCGATGGGCTTGCCGAACTGGACGCGGTCCTTGGCGTACTCGACCGTCATGGCCAGCACGCGGTCCGCCGCGCCGAGCATCTCGGCCGAGGACAGCGTGGCCGCCCGGTCCAGCACCAGCCAGCGCGTCCTCCTCGCCGCCCAAGCGCAGCGCCGGCGTCGCCTCGAAGGTCAAGAGGCCGAGCTCCCTCGTGCGGTCCATGGCCGACACGGGGGCGGGACGGCCCTCACCGCGAAGATCGACCCCGTAGGTGGCGTCGCTGGTCACCACGACGGCGACGTCTGCTGAGGGTGCGAAGACCGTGGGCGCGGTCGTGCCGTCGAGACGCACCTCCCCGCCGGCGCCCTGGGACACGGTGACGGCGTCGCTCTTCGAGCAGGCAACGCAGCCGACGACGCTGCCCTCGGCGAGCGCCTCGCGCCAGTCCTTGGTGCCGGCCTCTCCCCGCGCCTCGGGCGTGCTCAGCGCGCCGAGCGCCAGCACCGACGGGAGGAAGGGTGCGGCCACCAGGCGCCGGCCGATCTCCTCGCACAACACGGCGAGCTCGACCGTGCCGAGGCCCAGGCCGCCCTCGTCTTCGGGCACTTCGATGGCGAGCCATCCTTGGTCGGCCATCGCCGACCACACGCCGGGGTCGTACCCGCTCGGCGCGTCGGCGGCCGTCGTCGCCGCGTCGCCACCCACCCCGCCGGCTCCGGGCAGTGTGCCGACGACCGCCCCCGTCCCCACGCGTGCCCGCAGTGCGTCGTGCCCCGCCATGCGCTCGAGGAGTGTCGCGGCGGCCTCCCGAAGGGCCTGCTGATCGGTCGAGAGGTCGAAGTCCACGGCGGCGCAGTCTACGGTCATCCCTGACACGGGTGTCATCCATTGCGGGCGCCTGTGCCATGCTGCGGCGGATGGATCTGCGCACCACTTCCGAGCAGGAGGCGTTGCGGGACGCGTTCCGCGCTTGGTTGATGGAACACCTGCCCTGGCCCTACGGCGTCGGTCTCCCGCCTCGCTTCGACGACCTCGCCGAGACGGTCGCGTTCGGTCGGCGCTGGCAGGCCGACCTGGCCGCCGACGGCTGGGTGGGGGTCACCTGGCCCGAGGAGTACGGCGGCCGGGGCCTGGGCGCGCTCGAGAACTACGTCGTGATCGAGGAGCTGGCCCGGGCGCGCGCGCCGAACTCGTCGGCCGGATCGGGATCAACCTGGTCGGCCCCACATTGTTGGCGCACGGGACGGCGGAGCAGAAGGACCGCTTCTTGTCCCGGATCCTCTCTGCTGACGAGCTGTGGTGCCAGCTCTTCAGCGAGCCCGACGCCGGCAGCGACCTGGCGTCGCTCACCACGCGTGCCGTCCCCGTCGACGGCGGCTATCGAGTGAGCGGGCGCAAGGTCTGGACCTCCTACGCCCAATTCGCCGACTGGGGACTCTGCCTCACCCGCAGCGACCCGAACGCGCCCAAGCGTCAGCAGGGCATCACGGCGCTGATCATCGACATGCACGCCGACGGCGTCGGCGTGCACCCGCTCGTGCAGTCGACGGGCGAGGCCGAATTCAACGAGGTGGAGCTCGACGACGTCTTCGTGCCCGACGAGCGGCGGGTGGGCACCGAGGGCGAGGGATGGACGGTGGCGGGGTCCACGCTCGCGCACGAGCGCGGTATCAACCCGCGCCAACTGGTGATCCACTCTCAGCTCATCGAGGAGCTCCTGCGCCTGGCCAACGACAACGGGAGCTTCGACGACTGGCGCCTCCGCCAGCAGCTGGCGCAGGCCGCCACCGAGGTCCGGCTCTTCCAGCTCCACAACTGGCGCTCGCTCACCCGCCTCTCCAAGGGCGAGGCACCGGGGCCCGAGGGCAGTGCCCTCAAGCTCTACTGGAGCGAGATGTCCAAGCGGCTGCACGCGACGGCCCTCGACGTGCTCGGCCCCGCCTCACCGCTGTGGGAAGGTGCGCCCGGGAATCCCGCCAACGGGGCCTGGCAGCGATCGTGGCTCTATTACCAGGCGTCGTCCATCTTCGCCGGCACCAACGAGATCCAGCGGACGCTCGTCGGCGAGCGGGTGCTCGGCCTCCCGCGGGGTGAGTGTTCGCACCTGCCCGGCGGCACGGCAGGATGGGTGGCACAGAGAGGTTCGGTGACATGGCAGAACACTTCGATGCGATTACCTACGAGCAGGACGGCCCGGTGGCGACGATCACCATGAACCGTCCCGAGCTGGCCAACGCGCAGGACTCCCGGCTCATCGACGAGATCGACGCCGCACTCGACCTGGCGGACGCGGACGACGACGTGCGCGTCGTGATCCTCGCCGGTGCCGGCAAGCACTTCTCCTCGGGCCACGACCTCAAGGCGATCGTCAGCGGCGATGGGGCGGACCCCTGGGTGGCCCTGCGTGAGACCCCAGAGGGCAAGTTCCAGCACGAGAAGACGATGTACTTCGACCGCTGCATGCGGATCCACGACTTCCGCAAGCCGACCATTGCGGCCGTGCAGGGCAGCTGCGTCGCCGCGGGCCTGATGCTTGCCGCCATGTGTGACCTGATCGTCGCAGCCGACGACGCCGTCTTTTCGAACCCGGTGCTCCGGCTCACGGGCGCCGGCGTCGAGCTGCTGGTCGAGCCCTGGGAGCTCGGGATCCGCAAGGCCAAGGAGTTCCTCCTCACCGGCGAGACCATCGACGCGCAGGAGGCCTGGCGTCTCGGGCTGGTCAACCGCGTCGTGCCGCGGGCCGAGCTGGCGGAGCGGGCCCGCGAGCTCGCCGATCGGATCGCGCTGGTCCCCGCCGTGACGGCACAGACGGTCAAGGACACGCTGAACCAGACCGGCACGCTGATGGGTAAGCGCGACGCACTGAAGTACCACTTCATGGCCCACCACTGGGTCCACAACACCGCCACGGCGCTCGACGCGCTGGCGGCGCGCAAGGCCAAGGGCTCCATGAAGGAGGTCAAGGCCGAGATGGACGCGGGCCAGGCGAAGCCGAAGGCATGAGCGAGAAGCAACGGGGCCCTCTCGAGGGCATCCGCGTCGTCGACGTCGGCACGCGCATCTCCGCCCCTTTCTGTGCCGGTCTGCTCGGCGAGCTGGGCGCCGACGTGATCAAGGTCGAGCTGCCCGGTGCCGGCGACTTCATGCGCACCATGGGCCCCTTCGTCCCCGTCGGGGACGGACCCGGCTACTCGCTGTCGTGGGCCGTGGAGGGGCGCGGTCGGCGCGGCGTCACCTGTGACCTGCGCCAGCCCGAGGGCAAGGAGCTCTTCGGGAAGCTGATGGCGAGAGCAGACGTGCTGTGCGAGAACTTCCGGCCCGGCACCATGGAGCGCTGGGGCCTCGGGCCCGAGGACCTGGCCGACGACCTCGTCTACGTCCGCATCAGCGTCTTCGGGCAGTCGGGCCCCTACGCGCCGAGGCCGGGCCTCGACCGCCTGGGCATCGCCTTCGGCGGGCTGCTGCACCTGACGGGCGAGCCCGATCGCCCGCCCGTGCGGCCGGGGGTGACTGTGTCGGACTACCTGACCGGCGTCTTCGCAGCGTTCGCCGCCGTGTCCGCGCTCTACGGGCGCGACATCGGGCGGGGGGCCGGCGCGGCCGGGTCCGGCGCCGGCAAGGAGTCCGGCGAACCCGGCGGCGAGGTCATCGACGCGCCGCTGTACGCGTCCATCCTGCGCATCTTGGAATGGACGCTGGCCGGCTACGACAAGCTCGGCATCGTCCGCCAGCGCGAGGGCAACCGACTCTCGCACTCGGCCCCGCTCGACAACTACCCCACCGCGGACGGCGTCTTCATCTGCATCGTGGCGGGATCCGACGCCAACTTCGCGCGGCTCTGTGCCGCGATGGGGCGGCCCGAGCTGACCGACGACCCGCGCTTCGCCAACCTTGCCCAGCGCGGCGCACACGGCGACGAGATCAACGGCCTGGTGGCGGAGTGGACGTCGAGCCTGACTGCCTCGGAGATCACCGCCCGCTGTGTCGAGCACGACGTGCCCGTCGGCACCGCCTACAGCGCGGCCGACATCTTCGCCGACCCCCATATGGCCGAACGAGGTGACCTGGTCTCGGTCGAAGACCCCGTTATCGGGCCGGTGCGCCAGCAGGCACCGTTCCCGCGTCTGGCCAAGCACCCGAGCCCCGTCCCCTCCGGCGCGCCTCGCCTGGGCGAGCACAACCACGAGGTGTGGTGCGGGCTGGTGGGGATCAGCGAAGCCGAGCTCGCCGATCTGACCGCGCGCGGCATCGTCTGAAGCCGCCGCCGCCGCGACCGCTCGCGTCGCTCCTAGCCGGCGGAGCTGACCAGGCGACCCATGTAGGGGGCACCGCCGAAGGTGAAGATGCCGCCGTCGGCCGCGGCCAGCCAGTAGCCGTTGGTGGCGTTCTCTGCCGCCATGCCCACGACCGGCGCCACGAGCGTCAAGTCGCCCGTCGATCCGTCGAAGGGAGCCTGGCCGAAGCTGAAGATGCCGCCGTCGGAGGCCACGAACCGGTACCCCTGCCCGTTGGGCGAGGACTCCATGCCCACGATTGGCTTGTTCAGCGCGAGGCTGCCCGTGCTGCCGAAGAACGGTGCGTCGTAGCTGAAGATGCCGCCGTCGGCCGCGACCTCCCAGTAGCCGCCGCTCGCCGGGTCGGAGGCGATGCCGACGACGGGCTGGTTCAGCACGTGACCGCCCATGGAGCCGTAGAAACCGGCGTCACCGAAGCTGAAGATGCCGCCGTCGGAGGCCACGAGCCAGTACCCCTTGCCGTCGTGGGTCGGCGTCATGCCGACGACCGGCTTGTTCAGTTTCAGCGAGCCCGTCGAGCCGTAGAAACCGGCGTCACCGAAGCTGAAGATGCCGCCGTCGGAAGCCACGAGCCAGTACCCGCCGCCGTTCGGCGCCGACGCCATGCCGACGATCGGCGCGTTGAGCGGGCCGCTCAGCGAGCCGAAGTTCTGCGCGGAGCCGAAGGCGGCCACGGTTCCGTTCGCCTCGACCTCCCAGTAACCGGTTCCGTTGCTCAAGGGCGCGATGCCGACTGTCCTCGATGCCGACTCGATCGTCGACGCCACCTGGCCCCACGACGCGATGACGTCGGTGGGGGCAGAGCACGTGCTCACCACAATGGCGGCGATCGATCCGCCCGCGTACCCACTCTGTGAGGAGGCGGCTCCCATGGAGAGGACCGGCGGGCCCGAGGGGCAGCCCGGGAACGAGTGCAAGATGATGTCACGGTGTCCCCAGCACCCCGGAGAGCTGGCGGACGTGCAGGCGTCGTTGGTGGTCGACGTGCCGCTCCAGCCGTCGTCGTACATCCAGTAGTAGTCGGCTTCCAGCACCGACGTCAGGCCGCCCGCCCAGATGGAGCCGCCATAGGTGATGGGCGCGCCACCGCTCACACCGGGGGGGAACGAGGGGTCGCTGCCCGCGTTGGCACCGCTCTGCGCGTCAGTGTCGAGCTGCGTCGTGAGGTAGTCGATGGGCGGCAGGCCGCGGTCGACGCGCTCGTCGTTGATGACAGTGAAGACCTGCTGGTTCACCGGCAGCGCCCCGAGCGTCGCCTCGGAGACGTCCATCGCGCCCACGCCCTCTTGTGCCCGGGCGTTGTTGATGGCCGTGAGCCAATCGGCGCTGTCCGGCGAGATGTTCGCTGGCGGGTTCGCCGGAGGCAGGATCCCAGAGGCCGCCGCCGGCCCGCTCGAGAGCCCCGCCCCTGTGAAGCTCATGATGAGTGCGCCGACCGGCAGCAGAAGTGTCGCGATTCGACGACGGGCATTGCCATGCACGTTGTCTTCCCCCCTCTTGACTCCTCTTTAGATCGGTCAGTATGGGGAAGGCCCTGCGCGAATTGAATGGGACTATTGGACTAATTGCCGCGCGCATGCGCTGGTCGGCCGGGGTGCGCGCAAAGGCGGGGCGTTGTTGTCCAAAAGTTGTCTCGACCGTTTCGCGCCCGCCCGCAACCATGTGCGATCGCCACCCGCGCCCGCAGGCGCGCACGATGTCAGGATCAGTCGCCTGGTCGCACGGGGGTGGTCGCGCGTACAACTCCTCGGTTGCCCAACAGAGCCGCAACGGCATCGTGACGGACTCGCAACCCCGTGCTCGCGCTCGCGTGCGGCGGTCCGGGTCGTCGCCGGTCCGTCAGCGGTCCGTCAGCGCTTGGTCAGCGGTATGTCAACGCGTGCACAACTCTGGGCCCGGCAGTGGCGCAGCGCACCCGGGCGCCGCTCGCGGGCCGCCTCTGGGCCCTCAGCCCCGGGGCAGGCCCAGGACGCGCTCGGCCACGATGTTGCGCTGGATCTCCGAGGTGCCCCCCGCGATCGTGCCCGAGAACGACCGCAGGTATTGGACCGCCCAGGCACCGTCGTAGAAGGCGCCCATCGCCATCTGGAACTCCGTGCCGGGATCGAAGTGGGCGAGGTCCCATTTGGTGAAACGGTTGGGACCGGGGCCGTCCAGATCGAGACCATCGAGACCCAGTGCCTCGCGACCGAGCAGGCAGGCGCGCTGTTCGGCCTCGCTCGAGAAGAGCTTCAGCACCACGTGTTCAGGCGACATCTCGCCGCGAGACGCCTTGGCGAACCCCCGGTAGCCGAGGCACCGCATGGCGACCGTGTCCGTGACGAGCTTCCCGATCGCCTCGGCGAGCCGCGGGTCGTCGCCGAGGGTCCCCCCGTTTCCGTCGGGTCGCCGGGACAGGCGGACGAGGCCGCGCAGCGTGCGCTCCATCTTCGCCACGTTCATGATCCAGAGCATTCCGCGCTCGTGGCTCAGCGATCCCTGACTGACCCGCCACCCGTGATTGAGCTCTCCCAGCAGGTTCTCCTCGGGCACTTCGACGTCGGTGAAGAACACCTCGTTGAAGTCGGCGTGGTCGGGGTTGGTCAGTTCCGGAAGGGGCCGGCAGCTGATGCCCGGCGTGCGCATGTCGATGATCAGCACGCTGATGCCGCGGTGCTTCGGTGCGTCCGGATCGGTGCGCACGAAGCACATACAGAAGTCGGCCTCGTGGGCGCCCGACGTCCATACCTTCTGGCCGTTCACCACGAACACGCCGTCGTGCCGCTCGGCCTTGGTGGCAAGCGACGCCAGGTCGCTGCCGGCGTTGGGCTCGCTCATGCCGAGGCACCACGTGATCTCGCCCTTGAGCGTCGGGATGACGTAGCGCTCCTTCTGCTCGTCGGTCCCGAACTCGACGATGGAGGCGGCACAGATGGACAGGCCCTGTGGGTTGAGCGACCGCGGCACCTGCCGGGTCGCGATCACCTCGAAGTACTCCATCTGCTCCTCGGGCGTCGCGTTGCGGCCCCCGAGTTCCGGTGGCCAGCCCGGCACGAGGTAGCCCGCTTCGAACAGCTCGCGCTGGAAGTTCCTCGCCCACTCGGGCAGATGCGACGAGCTCCGGCGTACCTCGGCGCGCGCCGCCTCGGCCGAGGGCAGGTGCTCGTCCAGCCACGCCTCGAACTCGCGGCGGAATTCCGTGAGGTGCTCGTCGGATTCGAGTCGCATGGCGTCAGGAGCCCGGTTCCGGGTCGCGGGGCTGGCCGAGGATGCGCTCCGCGATGACATTGCGCTGGACTTCGCTCGTGCCGCCCGCGATGGTGAGGCAGCGCGTCGAGAGGAAGCCCTCCTCCCATCGCTGCGCCTTGCCGTCGAGCACTGCGCCGTCGGCCCCGTAGAGGGCCATCCCCATTTCCTGCACCCGCTGCTCGTGCTCCACGCCGAGCAGCTTGCGCACGCTCGAGCCGCTGCCGGGGTCGACACCCGACAACGTGCGCAGCGTGGCGCGATGACCGAGCAGCGCTACCGACTGTGCCTCGGCGATCAGATGCCCGAGCCGCGTCTCGAGGCTCGGCGGCAACGGCTCACCGCGCTCGCGGCGCGACGCCACCGTCCTGATCAGCGACTCCACGCCGTTGCCGAACGAGGCACCCGAGGACATGGAGACGCGCTCGTTCGCCAGCGTGGTCCGCCCGATGCGCCATCCGTCGCCCCGCGCGCCGACGACCGCGTCGTCGGGGACGAAGACGTCGTTGAAGAAGACCTCGTTGAACATCGCCGCGCCGGTGAGCTCGCGCAGCGGCCGGATGTCGATCCCCTCGGCGTGCATGTCGACGACGAAGTAGGTGATGCCGGCGTGCTTGGGCGCGTCGGGGTCGGTGCGGGCGAGGCAGATGCCGAAGTCGGCGATCTGCGCCAGCGATGTCCACACCTTCTGGCCGTTGAGGATGTAACCGCCCTCCACCTGTTCGGCTCTGGTGCTCAACGCAGCCAGGTCTGATCCTGCACCCGGCTCGCTGAAGAGCTGGCACCAGTTGAGCTTCCCGAGCAGTGTTGGCCGTACCCAGCGCTCCTGCTGCTCGGGCGTGCCGTGCGCGATGAGGGTCGGGAGCGCCCAGGCGCCCACGGCGAGATGCGGCCGCGCCACACCGACGGCCGCCAGCTCCTCGTCGATCACGAGCTGCTCGAGCGGCGAGGCTCCCCTGCCCCACGGCGCTGGCCAGTGCGGCATGATCAAGCCCGCTTCCGCCATGGCGGCGCGCTGCTCGTCGGCAGGCGTGGCAGCGACCACGGCCACCAGAGCGCGGATCTCCTCGCGCAGCGACTCGGCTTCCTCGGGCAGGTCCGAGGCCAGGTTGCGGCGCGCGCCGGCCACCGCCAGCGCCGCCACGTCGTCCTCGAGCGCACCGACATCGCCGCCGGCAAGGAGCTGCAGGTTCGCCATGGCCCGCTTCAGGTAGAAGTGCGCGTCGTGCTCCCAGGTGAACCCGATGCCACCGAGGATCTGGATGCACTGCTTGGCGCAGTGGGCGGCCGCATCGAGCGCCACCGCACCGGCGATGCGGGCGCTGAGCACCCTCTCGCCGTCGTGCGACGCATCCTCCTCACTCCACGCCGCCGCCGCGTCCCACGCCACCGCGGCGCACTGCTCGACGGCCACCAGCATGTCGGCGAGCGCGTGCTTGACGGCCTGGAACTGGCCGATGGGCCGCCCGAACTGCACGCGCACCTTGGCGTAGTCAGACGCCGTCTCCAGACACCACCGGGCCAGCCCGGCGCTCTCCGCCGCGGCCAGCGCGAGGGCGAGCGCGCGCACCTGGTTGCCGGACACCCAGACCTGTTCGGCGGGGGGCACGGCGAGACCGCCGGCAGGGAGCTCGATGCTCACGACGCTGCGGGTGCCGTCGAGCGCGGCGAGCGACGACAACACGACCTGCGCGCCGGCGCCGGCGCCTTGGCCCTGGCGGTCGAGGACCACGAAGCGCTCGCCGCCGTCCACCGGAACCAGCACGACACCCGCCGCCTGCTCGCCCAGCACCGGCCGGACTGCCCCGCTGAGCGTCACCGTGCCGTCGGCCGCGGCAACGGACGCGAGCGTCGAACGGCCAAGCGCCACTGCCGCCGTCACCGTCCCGTCGGCCAGGCCGGGTAGCAGCCGCCTCCGCACGTCCGCGTCGGGGTGATGCGCCAGCGCGGCGGACGCGAGCAGCGTGGGCAGCACCGGGCCCGGCATCAGCGCCGCGCCCAATTCCTCGAGCACCACGGCGAGTTCGGCCAGGGTGAACCCCTGCCCGCCGTCGGCCTCGGGCAGGTGCAGCCCCAGCCACCCCTGCGCAGCCATCTTCTCCCAGACCGCCGACGACCCGTCGGCGTCGAACTCGGCCACTGCCCGCGGCACGCTGGGGGGACAGTGCGTCTGGGCCCAGCGCTGCGCGGTCAGACGCAGTGCCTCGTGATCCTCTGTGACAGCAATCGGCACTAACTGGTGCCCTCCTCCAGCGACAGCTCGACACCGCCGCGCCACAGGGAGATCGCGCCCACCGGGCACCCCTGGGCGGCGATGCGCAGCCGCTCATCGTCGGTGGCCGCCGGATCGAGCACGACGGCGTAGCCCTCTTCACACAGATCGAATGAGTCGGGCGCCCAGAACATGCAGTTGCCCGAACCCATGCAGCGGTCCGTGTCGATCTTGATCTCTACGGGTTCACCCCCGCCGGCGTTGTCGGCATTGCCGCCCATACTGCTTGAACCTACCCGCCCGCGGCGAACACCACCGGCAGGGAGAGCGGCGAGCGGAAGGCAAACCCCTCAATGTGCGGAGGCTCGGCCGCGGAGTCCAGCGTGAACGGGCCGAGGCGGTCGAAGAGCGTGTTGATGGCGACCCGCGACTCCATGCGGGCCAGGTGCATGCCGAGGCACACGTGGACGCCGAAGCCGAAGCCGACGTGCTGGCGCTGTTCGCGGAACATGTCGTAGCGGTCGGGTTCGGTGTACTTGCGCTCATCGCGGTTGGCCGCGCCGATCATCAGCGCAATGTCGGCGCCCTCGTCGATCTTCACACCCGCCAGTTCGGTGTCGCGTGCGGCCCGTCGCAGGATCAGCGTCACAGGCGGCTCCCAGCGCACGACCTCTTCGAAGGCTTGCGGGTAGAGCGAGCGGTCCTCGTACAACGCGTCGAACTGGGCCTGGTCGTGCAGCAACGCGAACAGGAGGCTGCCCGAGGCGCGGTACGTCGTCTCCACGCCGGCGGGCAGGAGGAGCCGCAGGAACGAGTAGATCTCCTCGTCGCCCAGGCGCTCGCCCTCGACCTCGGCGCGCACGAGGTCGCTGATGAGATCGTCGCCGGGGGTGGCCCGGCGCTCGGCCATCACGTCGACGAAGTAGTCGCGCAGGGCAGCAGAGGCGGCCATGCCCCGCTCGAAGTTGGCCGCCACGCTTGTGAGCTCGAGCGCCCAGCGCTGGAATTTCGGGTAGTCGGACAGGGGCAGCCCGAGGATGCGGGCGATCACCTGGACGGGGAAATTGAAGGTGATGTCCCGCACCAGGTCCGAGCTTCCGCGATCGATGAAGCCGTCGATCAGCTCGTTCACCACCAGGGCGACCAGGTCCTCCTCCCACCGCTCGAGCACCTTGGACCGGAAGCTCGGCGCGACCAGGGCCCGGTGCATCCGGTGTTCGGGCTCGTCCATCTCGAGGATGGTGCGCCCCATGACCAGGCCCATCACGTCGGTGTAGACGTTGGAGGAATAGGTCTCGTTGTCCCGGAGCACCTGGACCACCTCTTCGAAACCGAAGACGGTCACGGGTGGCGGCCTGGAGGGGTCGGCGAGATCGGCCCCCTCCCCCATGTCGATCGGTCCGGTATGGACCGGGGATTCCCTGCACAACTCGTGCAACCTGGGATACGGGTCGCGGATGTTCCCCCCGACCACGTCCTTCAGCTCGAAGGGGTCGAAGGGCACGACCACAGGGTCGACCGCCGAATTGGCCTCTGGCATCTAAACCACTCACCCCCTACATTGAGGGTCGGTACCGGGTGGTAACTGACTCCGGTGTCATATATAGCAAACGGGTGTTGGGGCGTCGAGAGCCGTAGGCTGTCGCGCCAAGCAACGTCGTGGGCCGCCAGATCTCGGTCTCCCCCTCACGACGTGACGAAACTGCTGGGTACATGGAGGGGGAAGCAAGCCAGAATTCCGATATTCCTTCGGCCGAGAGCGGAGAAAAGGGATTGAGATGACGATCGACTCCCGTGGCGCCAAGGGCCGCGCTCACGTCGAACACGGTGCGGCCGGACAGGGTGACGGCCCCACCACGAGGCGTCGCATCCTCGAGATCGCGCTCTCCCTCATGTCCCAGCGCGGCGTCGACGGCACGAGCATGCGGGACCTCGCCTCGGCGGCCGGTCTCAACGTGGCCTCGCTCTACCACTACTTCCCCAGCAAGCGGGAGCTCCTCGAGGCGGTCCTGGTCGAGCAGGGCTACCTGCCGATCACGGCCCCTCCCGGCGAGGACGGCGCCCCGGCGCCGGACCTGACACTCGCCGAGATGCTGGCTGACTACATGCACTCCATGTTCGACGTCGAGGACTTCGTCCGCCTGATGGTGGGCGAGGCCATGCGCGGCGAGATCACGGCCCGCACCGTCGGGCTCGACCTCTTCTCCTCCTTCCAGTCGTCCCTCGAGCAATGGATCACCGACAACCGCCCGGACCTGGTCGAGCGGGACGGCGCCCCCGAGGTCGCCCGGGTCCTCAGCGCCATGATCGTCGGAGTCTTCATCGGATATGCCGCCGGTGTGATGCCGGCCGAAGGGGAGGACACCACCGCCCTGGCCACGCAATGGGCCGACACGGCGGCACACATCCTGCGGCCGCGGGACTGACGCTTCGGTTCCAGTGCCCGACAGCGACGCCAGCGCCACCGACTCAACACGCGACGCGACACCAGGCGGGCCTCCGACCGCGGTCGCCAAGGCCGAGTTCGACGTACCGGCCGAGGTGGTGTGGGCCTACCGCCTCGATTTCGCGAACCTGCCCGCCTACAACCCGGACGTGAGCGGCGTCACCCGGGTACGCGACGGCGATGGGGCGGGCGGAAGTGACGGCGGGGTGTGTGGCCCGGGCGCTCGTTACAGATTTACCCTCGCCGATCCCCGGCAGCCCGGCGTCGGCCAACCGGTGGAGCTGTGGACGGTGAAGGCGGAAGAGCCCGGACTCGTCGCGGCGGGGATGGATGGCGGTAGCGCGGCCTACGAGGAGTTCGTCGTCGAGCGGCGCGGCGAGAGCGCCTGCGCGGCCACGCTGACGCTCTGGGTCACCTTGCCCGACGGGTTGCCCGAGGACGTGCTGGCCATGGCGGCCGAGGGAAGCCAAGCGCAGATCGACAAGGAGATGCGCTTGATGAAAGAGAACCTCGAGCCGAGCCCCGAGTCGCCCGCGTCCTGACGCCACTTCCCCGGTCGCAGGAGTCACGACCCCGACATGAACTACAGACGATGGCCACGCAGGAGGAAGATCGCCTACTGGTTCGCGATGGCAAGCCTGGTGACGACCGCCTGCCTCCTGTTGACCAACGAAGGCTTCGGCGCATCGTCCGCGTCACCGCCCTCCTCGAGCTCTGCTCTCTCGGCTAGCAATCCAGGGGGGCCTCGAACCGATGCAGCAGCGACGGAGGGCACGCCCGCCTCTGCCGGGACGACTCCCACCACGACCGCCGAGACGGCCCAGCAGGCTGAGTCCTCTGGCGCACCAAGTCCGGCATTCGCGGTGCCGAGAGTCACCCTGGTGGCCAGGCTGAACGGCGATGCGCCCGGATCCCCCAGTCCGGGCGCCGCCCCGACCCAGACCGTCCCCGGTTCGTGGTACGGCTACCCGAGCATTCTCCCCGTGATCGCGGTGGAACCGAACTGGCTCGACGTACGGCTGGCGCAACGGCCCAACGAATCCACCGCCTGGATCCCCGCATCCGACGCGACTGTGAAACGGGATCATTTCGCGATCGTGGTGGACCTGGCCACGATGCACCTCGGTGTGTTCGAACGCGCTCGGCAGATCGACTACTTCCCGGCGGGCATTGGAACACCGGCCAGTCCCACTCCCTCCGGCGACTTCTTCGTGGCCATGACAATCCCCCCGCCCAGCCCGGGCTACGGACCTCTTGTCCTGGTTACCTCCGGTCACTCGGACGCGATTACCGACTGGGATAGTTCCGGTGACGCCATCATCGCCATCCACGGTCCCATCGACGCCACTGCCGACACCCTCATCGGCACAACGGGGGCCGCAGTGTCCGATGGCTGCGTGCGATTGCACGACGCCGATCTGGCGCAGTTGTCGAGCATTCCTCCGGGCACACCCGTCGACATCGTCTCGGGCTGATCATCTGCGCACCGTTCTCCAACCGGCGCACCGGGCAACCCCAGATCCGCCACGTCGTGGAACAGCAACGAGATCCCAAGTCCATCACCAGGCACCTCAGAGTTCGGGTTCAGGACGAGCGTGCATGCTTGACACATGAACCTCATCGTCTTGGAATCGTGTCACAGTACGTGGATCTTTGATTCCCGCCAGCTGCGCTTCTGTCGAATCCTCAAGGGGATCCAGGTCCGACATCGCCGTATTTCAACAGAGTGGCGCACATACTGGGATCTAGAGATCGATCCGGACAGTCAATGCTTCACCGTCTACCTCAACGAAGCCAGAACACGCCTCATCCGGTCATCGAGCCTCTCGCAGGACTGCGGTAAGTGTGGAGGACAGAAGACAGCCGAGCTATCGCTGGAGGACATCAATCGCGCCGTTGCTTAGAACGGTCACTCCCGAGACGGAAGCGGTGACCCGGCTGGGACGCAGATCCGGCGGGGCGAGCACCCGCATTTTGGGTCTCGTTCCATTTGAGGGCGACCGTCCGGTGTAGACCGTGTGTCGTGAAGCTCAAGTTGGACCTGCACGAGATCTACAACCGAGGCGACGATATCGATCATGCTCTTCGAGGCATCATCGAGGAGGCGATTGAAAAGAAGGTCCGGTTAGTGGAGATCATTCCGGGCAAGGGAAGCGGCCAGCTGAAGAAGCGCGTACTGCGGTTCCTCGATCAGAAGGACATCAAGCCGCTCTATGACCGAGTCGAGAAGGACTCTCATAATTTCGGCCGGGTGTTCGTCCACTTCCGACCGAAGTAGGGAGTAACTAGGTCCGCCTCAGTCCGCGTTCGGGGACAGTTGGAATCACCGTGAGGATTCGGGCTGCTCGCTGCTCAGTTCGGCCAGGGTTCCCTCAAGAGATTGGCGGCGTTGCCGCCGAAAAACTGTGCAGAACTCTCCCCCGGTACGAGCCCAGAGACTTTGTAGTCGTCGAGAGCCGTACACGTCCCTTCGGTATGGGGATAGTCGCTACACGCCATGAAGATGTCGCCGGAGCGTGCCATCAATCGGTGCGGCTGCTCGTACGAGAAAGCTGCAACCCGCACCTGACGTCGGAAATATTCGCTTGGCATGAGAGAGAGTTCCGTAGATTCCCCGTTGAAGCGGGCCGTATGACGGTAACCACCATCCATCATCTGCAGGTGCTGCGGCACCCATGTCGCAGACAATTCCATGATGCCCATCCGAAGATCTGGGTGGCGCTCCAAGACACCGTTCAGGATCAGGTCGCTCACCGCCAGGGCTGCGCCGGTCCATATGAAGACAACGCTCAGCGGTGAGATGCCCCCCTCCATGTCCTCTCCGTACCACGCCTCGTCGAACGGGCGAGGCTGATTGGCGACGTGGAACACCGGAGTGATCCCGTAGTCCACGAATGCAGCCCACGCGCGATCGAGCTCGGGGTGCGACAAAGGGAGTCCGTCCACCAGCGAGGGTGGGATCAGGGCCAGACGGATGCCGCCATCGGCGAGTGCCGCCAACTGAGCTTCAAGCCACGCCAAATTCCGAAGAGTCAGGTGGGCCACCGGGTAGAGCCGCCCCCTGCCTTTGGCGGCTATCTCTACGATCCAACGGTTCCACGCGGTCATGTTGGCCAGGGTGGCGCGCAAATCATGCTGGAGAGGTCGCTCCCAACTGATTCCGTAATTGGGAAACATGATTGACGCGTCGAAACCAGCTCGATCAAGCTGAAGAAGGCGAGCCTCGGGGTCGGAGTAACTCGCCGTGAACTCGTCAAGGTCGAAATCCGCGGGCAAACCTTCCAACAATCGTTGCCGAAAGACGCCGATACCATCGACGTCGCCCGGTCGATGTGGGCCCCCCAGGCTCAAGCGACGATCGCCGAACATCAACCAGCTGTAACCGAGGTCGTCTTTTGCCATGCGCAGTGCAACGTCGCGATCCTCCGGATCGACGTACTCCTGCCACATTCCAGGCGGCTCAAAGAGGTGGGTGTCGGAGTCGATGAGCACGTTCACTGCGCCTCCTATTCAAACGCTCCTGATGAACCGGAGCAATCGTCAAGACCCTACCGCCGGATTGCGGACAAAGCCTGGAGACAGTCCAGGACTTAAGATCCCGCTGAGTTTCGACTCGGAAGTCGCCGCCGTTTAAGAACGTGAAGGGCCCGGCAAGTACGACGTGGGACCACGAGCCGAAAGGAACCAACTTGGCGATTCCAGTGACGATCGTCGGTGCAGGTCTCGGCGGCCTCACCCTCGCCCGCGTCCTCCACGTTCACGGTATCCTGACAACGACCTACGAGGCGGAGACGTCAGCGGACGCGCGCATGCAAGGGTCAAGCCCAGAGAACCTCTGAGATCGAGGGTACCTGGTGACTACCCGCCGTGCGTCGCAACTCACCGTCGGTCACGATGGGAAGGTGACCACGCCTCTCGACCGGCCCTCGGCGCGCGTAATTGTTATCGACGGGACCAACAGCGTGTTGCTATTTCTGGTCAAAGACCCTCTTGACCCCAAGCCCGCGCTCTGGATCACTCCTGGCGGCGCCATCAATCCGGGCGAAGCACTCAGCGAAGCGGCAGCACGCGAGCTCTCTGAAGAGACCGGCCTGGTCGTCGACCCCGCAGAGTTGGGCGATCCTGTCGCGACCTGCAGGGGTGAGTGGACTTTTCGGGGTCAGCCTCTGTATTCGGTGGAGACCTTCTTCGCGTGGCGCACGGATCGGTTTGAGCTATCGACTGCGGGATGGGAGCCTCTGGAGCACGAAGTCCACGCGGCATGGCGATGGTGGACTATCGAGGAGATCGATGCCACGAGCGAGCGCGTCCTGCCGGCACTTTTGGGTGATGTCGCGCGATCGATCACGAGAGGCACGATTGGCACGTCGCCAATCGAATTGCCATGGGTCAACTTCGACAGGTTCGATATCGACCCATCCACGGGACGTACAACAGGCTGACGCCATACCGGCAGACGGGGGCACCGTCTCAGAGGTGTCAGTCCGACAGCGTTCACTCAGGTCAATGGTCGAATCAATAAATGATTGGGAACCCAAAGGCAACCGACTGAGAGGACGCCGGACCCGATCCGAGGTGTTCTTGGAGCTCTGTTTCGCAGATAGTCGGCAATCTTTTTGACTCGGACTTGGTTACGAAGCTGAGTTAAAAGGGGCTCCGACATGCAGTCATACTCGCCAGGCGGGCAGTCGCAATGAACGTTAGTCTCGCCGGAGATCACATCGGAGAGGTGCCGCGCCCAACCCATGGACGGCTCAGAACAGTACGAGGGGGTCACGCCATTTCGGCCGACGAAGCAAGGGAGAACACGATCAAGATCTGCTATCAGAGCTTCACCGACCCAGCGGTCGACGCTCCGTACTTCACCCGCCTGACCGACGAGATCACGTCGCTGGCGCGGCCTGGTGCGGCGGTGACCGTGATCGGGATGGAGCCCGGCGACCGGTACCTGCACCCGATCACCGAGTTCCGATGCGCTGCCCAGGTAATCGCCAATGCGCTGCAGGCCCAGGACGACGGATTCGATGCATTCATCATTGGGCACTTCCAGGAGCCCGCGCTACAAGAGGTAAGGGCGGCCGTCCGGATCCCGGTTATAGGACTGGGCGAGAGCACCATGCTCCATGCGCTGACGCTGGGCCGGAAGGCGGCGCTCGTCACCATCAATCCAGTCTTCATCCCCTATCATGAGGACCAGATCCGACGATACGGACTCGGCCAGAGGGTCACGGCGGTCCGAGCAGTCACCGCCCAGGTGGCCGACTACAACCGGGCATTTGAGGATCGATCAACGTACGAACGGATGCGAGACGAGTTCGTCGCTCAGAGCCGCCCCTTGCTCGAATCAGGCGTCGACGTCATCATCCCGGCCGGCGGATACCCGATGCTTTTGTTCGCCCAGGAGCCCGACTTCACCATCGACGGCGCCACCGTGCTGAACGGCCTCCCAGTGGCCGTCGCAGCCGCCGATACGGCCGTGCACCTCGTGCGGCGCTCCGGCACCTGTACATCTCGCAGAGGGGCCTACGGGCTGCCTGCACCCGAGGCGGTCCAGGAGTTCCGCCAGTTGCTGAGTAACGTTGCCGCCAAGGCGGTGTTCCATAAATGAGGGGGGTTGGCGCGGTTGGCGCTCACCTCCTCGTCGACGAGTGGTCGGCGGAATCTCCAAAGGAACCGTTGGCGAAACAGAAGATGCCGTTCATCACTCTCCCAGTACCGGCGTACTGCGGCAGTCTGGGCCACGATGGTGTTGGAGCGATGCTGGTCGACATGTTCCGAAATTCTTTCGAAGGCGGCCCGCTTGGCGTCCTGCTTTGTCCGGCCCGCTTGCGGCGCGGTTCAACCCTGCGCCAAAATGCGTCCTACGGACCTGCGCCTTAACAGGCTGAAGTAGGTTGGGCGGGACCACTCCTTCAGCGGCATCCTTCTAACTAGAGATGACTCAAATGCCGGATCTCGAACTGCAATCATCGTGGCTGGAACGTCTCTATGCACTCAACGCGGTCGTCGCCTCAGCGGGTGAGCCCTTGGCGGGCAACATCTTTTATCCTGGTGGTGGCGACGATTTCACCCGTCGACCACCGGACTCGTTGCATCGTGTCAAAAGAGATCGGTTCCGCGAGGCCATCAGTGGTCGCGAACGGATACTCGAAGTAGGCGTGAACGGAGGCCATTCGGCGTTCCTGGCGTTGTCCGCGAACCCGAGGCTTTCGTACCACGGCGTCGACATCGGCAGCCATGCCTATGTGAGCCCAGCCGTGGCGTGGCTCCAGGAGGAATTCCCGGGAAGGGTCTTCTTCCACAAAGGAAGCAGCCTCACCGTCCTGCCAGAGCTTGTACGCCAACAACTTTCCTTCGATGTCTTTCACGTAGACGGCCACAAACCTTTCTACTACGAAGACATCACCAACTGCAGTCCCATGGCTTCGCGGCATGGGGCCGTGATCGTCATCGACGATGCCCAGAACCGCCACGTCACGAAGGCGTGGCGACGGTGCTTGCGTCTACACGTTGTCGAGCCGCTGCAGCAATTCCCGTCGATGGACAGATCCATCAACAGGAATGTTAACGAGATCGCGCGGCTAATCCCAAGCTCGTGGGTTAAGTGGATCACGCTCCGCTCATATTCCCGCGCGATCAAGCTTCTGTCGCGAGGGCGTACCCTTCTCGTTCGTTGCAGACGCTGGGCACAGCGCGGTTGGAGTCGAGGGCTAGGCGACCGTTAAGGGCGTCAGTAAGTAAGAAGCCTGGTCTGCTGAACAGACCAGGCTTCCCGGTCCTCTTTCATCCTCGGTCACCCTTAGGGATATCGGTTCGTTGCTCTTCTGGCTTGTGGCTCCTCTCGCTCCGGATGGACGCCGCCGCCGGTATCCCCATGGTGCCGATGAGCCCCGCCCATAGCCAATGAACTGGGACAGGCCACCTGCATCGACGGACACGTTCAATCGAGCCACAACCTCCAGAGACGAGGATTGGAACGCACAGCCTGATACTCCACAAGGTCATCAAGTGCCGGTTTGAGGTCGTTGCGTATCCGCGCGGCGAAGACCATCGCCAAGCGATCGTCACAACTCCTGCTTGGACAGTTGGCCCTTCGAGAATGCTCGCTGGAGAACACCGGCTGCCAGATCCCTTGATTGATCCCCTACGCGGAGGCGACCTCTGAGAGAAAGACCACCGTCAGAATGCGGCTCCACGTCACCCACCGCGATCCACTCTAACTACCATGACCTGAACGTCGGCGATCGACGTTGACACTCATGACAACGTCCCCGCGTTTGGGGGCACAGGCAAGCTCTATAACGATCAGGTCGACGCTCAGGTAGACGAAGATCCTGACGGGAGCTGTCCCGGTCTGCCCACCTGGACTGGACTCTGAATCGCAAACACGTTGCCCCCCTTGTAACAGCGTGCTGCGCTTGGCCACGAGGCGGTACCAACGAATCCGCCGCCAACGGTGACGTACTGGTTCTGATGCGCCACGATCTTGCCCGTCGGATCCAGCAAGACCGTCGGATGGAATCGCACCCGGTATCCGGCAGGCCACAAATAGTCGATCAAACCATCCGACGTGCACGTTCCCGAACGAGTGAGTGCGGCACGGAATGGTGCGGAGGATATGGCCTCCATTGCACCTTGTCCCGGCTTCCACCCATCGCTCGGTAGAGGATCGCTGCGAGTCCTCTGCCTCAACGTTGCCGCGGAGGCACCGGACAGAGGACATACGACGCTCGCAAGAACACCAATCACCAGAAGCGCAGTCAATCCCCTGAACGACACTTGGCTCCTCTCGATTCACTTCTGCGGCCCTGTCCATCAAGTGTGACGCATCGCGCTCGAGTTTGGTTCGGCTGTTCGAGTTGTGCGGAACTGCCCCACCGTCCCGACGAACGGGGATACTCGGACAGAACTAGCACGGCGCACGCGCGCGCTCAGTTCTGAAATCACGGTGCTTCTGCGGGGTAGCTTCGACGTAGGGCAGCGCTGGGGCCGTTCCGAATGACAGGACCCCCATTGGACGCCCCAACAGATAATGGGATCTATGCCGATGAAGCGCAGTCTCCGAAGCCTCCTTGGACGAGTGCTGGGTGCGTCCCCAGCGCCGCTTCCTGAGCGCCCCGGACGGAGTCACGAACTTGACCGAAAGATCCGCTTGCCAGTGGCGGGGATCTACGTCCGCTGGGAACTCGGGTCCCCCGTCGCTACCTTGGAGTGGGACCTGAAGGTGCTCGCCGATCCGACAAGCTCGGTCGGGATATACCTTGCCCTGGCCCAGGGCCGCATCGAAGGCTCGACGTTCTATCTCGGTCTGCAGACCGACATCTGGGACCCGCAGCGCGTTCGTGGTGCTGGCAAGGGGCTCATCTTCTCCACCTGGTGGAGCTTCGACGTCGGCGCCACCCGACTGGCCCCAGGGGGCTTCCGAGAATTCGGCACCCACGAGGGTCGCTTCGTCGGCGTGCGTCGGGCCTACCCTTGGGTCGTCGGCGATTACCGGGTCACTCTTGTCCGTTCCGAACCTGCGGCCCAACTGCACGTTCCGGCCGACTGGTTCGACCTCTACATCCAGCCGACTGCTCCTCGAGGCGCCGCCCCGGGCCGTCCCGACCTGATCGGCAGTCGGACATGGATCGGGGGCCTGGCCTTTCCCCGGCGACATGCCGCGATGCCGGCTCTGATCGAGGAAGAGTCCACGGCATTCATGGAGATCTACAGCCGCGCCCGACGCTGGGGCGACATACCCGCTTGGGACGTCGATCTCATGGCCTACGGCGACGGGCAGTCCTGCCCCGGCGGAGCGACCGAGTACCCCGTCTTCCCCTTTGGGAACAATCGCCCTATGCCCAACGCCAATGCCCGCTACGACTTGGAAAGCGGCCTGGTCAAGCTGCGCTACGGCGGCTCGACGAACCGAGTCGACTCGGCGAAGCGCTGGCCCTAGGGATTTTGCGGGATGCTTTGCGAGCAACCCAAGGACAAGTTCTTGAGCCACGCCGTGCCGCGCTGCCGAGCCGGCGTTTTTTGGACGGGGTAATGGTACGCCGCACTCTCCTGCGCACCCCAGTCCAATAAGACGCACAGTCAGCGGTTCTGAGCAGATGATTTCCTCACGGAAGGGAGCCTCCAAGATCCTGGCATGCCCTTGAACTCGGGTTCGCCGCGGTCGTCTAACTCGCTCCCGACCCAGAGACCAGATCGCTTACCGTTCGAGAGACCAGGATCCTCGCCAGCACCGGCAGGGCGGCAGGTGATCGCGGACGTTCAAGAACGGACGGCCGACGGGACTTGGCTGACCACCTTGTAAGCCCGCTCGCGCACCTGGTCGATGACTCCGGCACTGCTGGGCGCCGGATCGTCACCGGCACGAGGAGGCAAGACGAAGTCGGTGTACATGACGCGGCGTTCGCGCGCGACCGGCGCATGGCTCATGTGGAGGGTGCACGAGCAGTGGACGGTGACGTCGCCGGTGCGGGTCGGGAGCGAGACCGCCGGTAGCCCCCAGGACTCGCGGAAGAAGGCGGGCTGGACGAGGGCCCGGTGGGAACCGGCCACGACCCCGAGCTGGCCCGAGCGCTGGTCGGCTCCGGTGACCGAGATCCCAACCGTCAGGCTGCAGCAGCGCGAGGAGTGCCGCCCGAGGCTGCAGTCCTTGTGCCACGGCAGGTCGGAAATGCCCTTAACGACGCCGATGGGCTTGACAAGCGCCTCGATCTTGTTGCCGCCCTGGTCCCGCGGTACGTGCCCGTCGCCCGTGAGCGAGGCGAGGCGAAGGAGCCGGTCGTCCTCCAGCAAGGCTGCGGTCGCAAGGCTCTCCTCTTGGAACCGCTGTAGGCGCACCGCCCGTTCCTGGCCGTCGGCCGTGGTGGCCCACCAGGACCGGCCGTCACCGTCGTGGTAGCTCGGGATGGCGGCGTCCATGTCGGCGGAGACCTGCGCCATCTCATCAGGCGTGAAGACCTCGGTCAGATGGAGGTAGCCCGCCTCGCCGAGGTAGTACGCGAGCTCGGCCGGCTCGTCGTCGATCGTGAACGAGCGCTGGAGGTCGAGCGGGCCGCCGTCACGGTCGGTGAATGTGACGTCACCCGCGGTGTGCACGGCGCGAGCATCGAGCAGTGAGCGGAGGACGACCCACCAGTCTAGGAAGTCGTTGATGTCACCGATCGGCATGTCGAGCGTTGCGGCCGCCAGGAGCGTCATCGGGGTCCGGCGGTCGTGGACTATGTCGGTGATCTCATCCACGTCGAGGCGCACGGCGGCGTGCCCGCCGCCGCCGGGGCGCACCCGGACGGCATCGTCGACGACCGACAACGTCCAGGTGCCAGCGGTCGTCTCGATCGTGAACGGCCGGACGCCCAGCTCGCGCGCGCCCGGGACGGCCAGCGCAGAGCCGTCCGCCGCCAGTCGGGGCAGCTGGGTCCCGAAGAAGTCCGCGACGTCGATCGTCTCGACGTCGACGTCGTTGCGGGTGCGGAAGTCGATCGTCATGACCGCCAGGCTAGCGACGGGGTGGCGTCGGCGCAGGATCAACCAGGGAAAGAGACGACGGTGGCGTTCGGCGGGAACTTGCGATCGTTGGTACGGACAGCCGGAGCGCCTCGGTCATCACCTGGTCTACGGAGGAGGGCTGGGGGTTTGTGCTGTTCGATCGAGCCGGCGGACCGGGGGCAGTGCGAACCGCCGATCGCGTGCACCGGCGATCATGGAGGAACAGCCGCTGATGGGATTGTGAACGCTTGGTGATGGTCCAGGCATGCTTCGACGCCACCTTCTAGCCTGCCGGGGCAGTCGTTAGGAGAGGATGAGAGTCATGCGAACAAAGAAGGGTATCCGTCTTGGCGCTTGTGCCGGTGCCTTGGTTCTAAGCGTCGCCTCGTTGGGGTTCGTGGCCGCGCCAGCTGGCGCCCTTCCGATCGTCTTCAAAGTGAAGCCGAGCACCAACCTCAGCAATGGCCAGAGCGTCAAAGTCAAGGCAAGCGGGATCCGTTTGCGCAAAGTAGTCACTGTCGAGGAGTGTGCTTCAAACGATGTCCCTGCAAACTTGGGCTGCAACACCGCTGAGGAGGTCCAAGTAAAGGAGATAGACCGCCGATTCAAGATTCGACTCACAGTCGTGCAGTCCTTCACCTCGAATACGGGCAATTCAGTGAGCTGTAGCTCTTCGGGTACGGACCAGTGCGACGTCTACGCTTACGTCAATACAGAAGACGGCCCGAGGGCCGTTGGCGAGGCGGATATCGAGTTCGCGGCGGCTTCGTCCTAAAGGCCGAAGAGCGGACCGACCCCGCCGAAGGGAGGCCAGGTCGCCGCAAACGGATTCTCGACAAGGCCCAGATCGAAACACTCCTTGAAGGATTTCGAACATCAATCCTGGTGAATCGGCTCTCCGTGCTCGGCGTTGGGTAGACCCCGTCGCCAGTAGGCCTTGGCTGAAATCTGATCTTGACGCAGACCCCGTCCTGCCACGCTTCTCTGCAGAATCCTCACCACGCCGGCCTCGGCCGCGATGTAGACATGCCCGATACCAACAGGAAGGGCGATTTCGGCCAGGGCCTCCTGTAGCAGCGACGCGTCACCGGACACGGAACGTCCCAAACGGTGTGCCCAACGTAGTTCTAACCGCTGCCCGAGCCCTGAGTCCGGTTCCTGTTCGTCCGCGGACGTGTCAACCTCGAGCAGCGCCTTCACCGTCGATGCAGAGGGGAGGACATCTATCATCGCCAGCGCCCCAGGCATGCCCGTCTCGTCTCCGATGAACAAATGCCAATCTGCCTCCATCCGCGGCGTGATTTTGCCGCGTGGGCCGATTGCGTCTATCCGGTCGCCGACCCTCGCTGCACGGATCCAATCGGTCCCCGGCCCAGCCCCGTGCAGAGAAACGTCTATTGTCACCGCCGGCAGCGTCGCGTCGAACGAGCGAATCGTGTAGCGGCGATTTGTCACCTTCGCGTCCGCCCGTGGCACACGCAACATCAAGTCTTGACCTGCGGCGTACCGAAGATCCGCGAGCCCAGGAGCAGTCAGGACCACCCTTTGGATGGAGGGGCTAAGCGGTGCGGTATCGACAACTTCAAGGTGCCAAAGACTGGCGTCGGCCAACGGCCCGCCAGCTTGCCCAACCAGTTCGAGCATTCGATCAGTCGCCATATCGAGCAGGTCTACCAGCAGATGATCCCTGTGCCGCCGACGCGTCTCGCCCTCGCGTCGGCCGAGGGCGGCCAACGCCAAGTCCGTCCAGCGAGTTAAACCAGGCCAAAGACGACGTAGGGTGCCTCCATGAGTAGCTCCTACTGGCGTGGGGCCGCTGAGGACGAGGCCATGCAAGACGAGCACGGCTTCATATGGAAGGCGATGCTCGACACCATCGACACGGATCTGGCGGGGAGGCGGGTGCTCGACGCCGGCTGCAACCGAGGGGGATTCTTGCGCCTACTGGTGGACATGGCGGACATCGCCGAGGGCTACGGATACGACCCAGCCTCTGGTGCCATCACCGATGCCCGCCGTCTGGCCGCAGGCAGGCCGCTCACGTTCGAGGTCGCCGACACGGTGCCAAGAGAGTGGGACGACTTCGATGTGGCGTTCAGCCACGAGGTCCTCTACTTGCTTCAGGACCTCCCCACGCACGCGGCCACCGTCTTTGGCGCTTTGACGCCAGGCGGGTCCTACTTCGCGGTCATGGGCGTTCACGCGCAAAGTCCCTTGATGTCGGCGTGGCATGCGGAACACGCAGCGGAGCTGGGGCTTCCCCGTCTTTACGGCCCCGACGAAGTCGTGGGTGTCTTCGTCGACATGGGATTCTCCGTATCGGTGGCCAACTTGAAGCTGGGTTTCGTCCCGGTGTCGGCGCATCGCCATGGACACGACCATCGGGGTGACCTCATTGCGTGGCTGGACTACTACATGCGCGACAAGGTCTTGCTGCGGTTCACCCGGCCCTCATCTTGACCATGAGGTCGAATGGGACGGACTCCTCGCCGGCAGAACCTGGCGGAACGAGCTCCTCACCCAACAGGCGTTATCGGACACTCATGGTGTTTCGTCGCCGCATGAACAAGAATGACCTCAGTGGCGTTTGGTCAACAGCTGGGTCCACCGGCATCGGCAAGCCAGGTACGAGAGCTGCTGGACCTCCTGAAGAAAGCGGGATATTCAGACTTTCGCGATGCGCGCGGCCCGATGCGGTTCACCCAGCGGCAAGCTGGAGGCAAATTCACTCGCGACGAAGCAGCGGCGTTCATTGCCCGGCTTCTGGACGTAGAGACTGGCGGAGAGATTGCTGTGGACGCACCAGCGTGGCGGGAATCTGCGCAAGAGCAAATGATGAAAGCTTTGACCTCGGAACAACTTGCCGGCGAGCTTCGTCGTCGTGGATGGACCGCTCTCGAGCCTTAGATCCGACGTTGAGGGCTGGCTGTCGCCGTATCCTTATCCTCGCTGGTCGAGCGCTATTCCGACTGGAGATACACGATGGGACACAGGGCACAAATAGAACTCGTCCTTGACTGTGCAGAGCCAAAGAGGCTCGCTGCGTTCTGGGGCGAGGCACTCGACTATCGGGACTACTACACGGATGCGAACCTAGCTGTACTCGTTCCCAAGGATGGGACCGCTTCACCGCTTCTCTTTCAGTGCGTACCCGAGGCCAAAACCGGCAAGAACCGCATGCACCTCGACATTGTGGTTGACGACATCGAAGCCGAAGTCCACCGACTGGAGGAGCTCGGCGCCCATCGCACGGACGAAGGCGTGCGGAGCTTCGGGGGAACTCGGTGGGTCAGAATGGCGGACCCCGAGCAGAACGAGTTCTGCGTCTCCACGGTTATCGCATAGTAAACGGCTTTTCGCTGCGAGGCCGTGTCTCAACGACCCAGGCAATGTTCGAGGCAGGTCCTCCCCCCGAATTGCCGCAGCATGGCCAGCCCCACGTTGTGGTTTCGCGGTCGCCGAGACCGATAACCCGGCCAGCCTGGCCGACACCGGGCGAAGTTCTGAGCCTGGCTCGAATTCGAGATCGACCCAGTGCTTGGCGTCATGGCGTTGTAGCCGTGCGCGCCGCTGGTGTGGAGTTCCGTGAGTCGACCTGAGCGCTGTTGCAGCGACGTGATAGTCAGGGCCACATGGACTCGCAGGAGTCCGCCGTGCCGCGACGGTTAGCGCGACGGTCAGGACGAGGTGATAGTGACCTTCAGCATGCGGTGGGTGACGTCGGGAGGGACTCCTGAGGCGCTTCCTTGGGCATTGATCTTTTCGACAACGCTCATGCCCGAGGTGACATGACCGAACAGGGAGTACGAATTCGGTAGCGATTCTCCCTGCGCCCCAGCGACGATGAACCACTGGCTGCCGCCGGTATGCGGTTGGCCGGTGTTGGCCATGGCCACGGATCCGAGCGGGTACTGATCGGCAGGATTCGATGCTTTCGCGGGCAGCTCGTCGGGGATGGTGTACCCCGGGCCGCCGGTCCCCGTCCCAGTTGGGTCCCCCGTTTGATCCACGAACCCCGGGATGACCCGATGGAAGATCACGCAGTTGAAGAAACGGTGCTGAGCCAGAAAGACGAAGTTGTTGACGGTTTGGGGTGCATCCTTTGCATCAAGCGCAATGACGAATGTGCCCGCATCGGTCTTCACGGTGGCGGTATAAGCCTTGGCGGCATCGATGATCGTGGCCGGTGCGCTGCCCCACTTCGGCTTGTGCAGCGCTGTCGCCGGGCTCTTTGGACAGCCGGCGGCCACCGAAGTTGCGTTTGCGGCTGCCTGCGCCTTCGCATCGGCCGCTGAACCGCTGGTTCCCGAGGAAACCGTGACACTCGTGAATCTCGCGCTCTGTTGTGTCGCCGCGTTTGCCAGCACCTGTTTGTCGTGCGCGCTAAGCGGAACGGGGGTCCCCGTGGTGGTGCTTGTCGTGGAACTCGAGGGTAGGTCGGTGGACAGGCCGGTTAGCTCGAATCCGTTGCCGCGGCGCCAGGCGATGAGGTAGGTCGAATCCGACCCCAATCGCTCGACGGCTGTCGATCCGAGGTTCTTCGGTGGGTTAAGACCCGCTTGCGCCTTGCCGTTGGATCCAAGACCCTTCAAGAGCGTGTCCGCATCTGCCGCTGATTCGCAGTAGAGCACCTCAGACACCAACCCGAGGTTGCCCGATGCGCTTGCGTATTCCTCTTGGGCTCCATAGGGGCACCCCGTGACGCCGGTGTTCGTCGAGGTGGAGGGAGCGTTGACGACTTTGGTGAATCCCGCCTCCTTGGCGGCGGATACGGGAAGGAGCACGCTGGTGGATGGCTTCGACGCCGAGGACGTGGCCGCCGCGGCAGGCAACAGTGAGATTGACGCTATGACCGCGACAACGGTGGCGCCAACGCTTGCCGCGACGACAAGATTCAGAGTCAGCTTTCTCACTAACACACGTCTTTCTAAAAGAGGAGGGAGGGCTCACAAGCCAGATGGGCTAGGGGCGATTCGATTCAGATGCCGGCTGGCTTCGGTCAGGAAGATAGCCGAACTGCGAGGCATTGATGCCGCGCCTGAAACTCGCGGACCGGGACAGTGGACAATGTGTCGGAAACGGCACGAGAGAGCGTCGGCTCTCACGCCATTCTCGGAGAAGAGGTGGCGCAAACCACCTCAGTACATGACGGCAACTAGGGATCAGGAGATGTGCTGTTCGAAAGCGGCCGCTAGTCCCGTGGGCCCTGGCGCAGCAAGCCGAGCAGCTCATTGGGGTCGAATCCGCTGGGCTCAGTTGTGCCCAGGAAATCCCTCAGGATCTCGACGAAGCGGACCGGGTCCTCCACCTGCGGGTAGTGGCCCACCCCCTGCATCACCTCCAACCTGCTGTTGGGGATGGCCTCGTGCGCCAAGTAGGCATGGTCGAGCGGGATAATTCTGTCATGGTCGCCCCAAACGATGAGCGTCGGCATGTGTGCGGCCAAGTACAGGCGGTCTGCGGCGTTCACCGACTGCCCACCCGGGTCGATAACGGACCGCATGGTACGGATGAAGGCGCGGCGGTTCTCACCCTCAGTTAAGGACCTATAGGAGCGCCACATCTCCAGCGCCTCGGCATTGCGGAAGCCCCGGTCGCCTAAGAATCTTACGACCGAGTCCCCCCAGTTCCGCACGAATGCAGGGAAGAGCGCCGGCATCACGTACTCGGCCGCTGGCAGGGTTGCGAGACGCAGGATCCAACTGACCTCGCGGCCCAAGCCTCCGGCGTCGACAAGTACCAGGCGCTCGCAGCGCTCGGGGAACTGATAGGAGAACTGCATGGCCACTCCACCACCGAAGGATTGCCCGACCACGGTGGCCCGGTCGATGCCAAGGAGGTTGAGCAAGTCCCGCATGACGGTGGCGACGTTTCCGAGCGAGTAGTCGCCGAGGGGTTTTTCGGATGCCCCGTGGCCGAGGAAGTCCGGGGCCACGACGGTGTAGTCATTCTGCAACAGCCTCATGGCGGGGACCCACGCGAGGGAGCTGCCGGCGATGCCGTGGAGCAACAACAGCGCCGGGCCCCGACCACCACGCCGGTAGCCGATCCGGTGGCCATGGATGGAGATGTGTTCGACTTCGAACTTCTGCGAAGAGGTGATCTCCGTCATGGGCTTGACCGGTCCCTTGTCCTCGGCACAACGCCCGCCTGACGGAGGGCCATCGCCACGCTCAATCGTAGGCAGTGGCCGGAGGCGTCATGGAAGTGCCGGTTGGTAGACCTCCCGGTGTTCGCTGGAGACAGTAGTAAAGAGCCGTAGAAAGGCATCAAGTGCCGAGACTGCCAGAAGCTGGGATGAAGGCGGCGGGGCTGGCGTTCTCTTGTTGGCAATCAACAAGGGTGTCTGGGCTCTCCTGATTCGTCCACGTGGTGGGTTCTGTCGTTGACGTGCCGGTATAGCTCCGACCTTCACGAACGAAGCGGCAGGCGGTTGGGAGCCACTCAGGTTGAAGATATTTCGCGATTCATCGAATGTGAGAGCTGGCCATGGCAGTCTCCGCACTGCGGCCGTTGCAGGGCTGGTTGCGCTAATGGTGCTTCTCGTTGGAAGTGCAGCCAAGGACTGGCAGACAGGACTGCCCGATGGGCGAACGGTGCTCGCGATTGCCTTTCCTGTCGCGTTCGTCTTTCCGGCGGTCGTTTCGATCCGCGCCTTTGCAATAGTCGTAGATGAACTGGCGAGCCGGAGGGGCAGACCCGGAGTCGGCGGAGCGATCCGAATGATCGTTACCATCGCCGGCTACCTAGTCGCCGCGACCTGCGCTTTAGGTCTGACGAGGTACCCGTTGGGTCATCTGCTCCTTGGTGGCGCCATCGTGAGGGTCATTCTGGGCATCGCAGCGCAACAAAGTCTCGGCAACGTATTCGCAGGCCTCGTTCTCTTGGCGGCGCGGCCGTTCAAACTGGGTCACCACATTCGGGTCAGATCAGGTGCCCTCGCCGGGGAATTCGAGGGCACAGTGATCTCGATGAGCCTGACGTACGTGACACTCGCGACCTCCGACGGACCGCTCAAAGTTCCAAACTCCGCGACGCGCGCTGCCGCGGTCGGCGCGAGCGCCCCTCGAGATCAATCTTTGTCCAAGACCGTATCGGGAATGACCGATGCGGGTAAACCCGATCGCGACGCTGGCGTCATCTAACTGCAACGAGGTCCTCAGCGGACCTCCAGGTTTCTCAACGCGTGAGTTCAGCCCCTCGGGTCATGGTTGCGTGGTGGACGCCATCGTCTTGGAATCGTGCCATAGCACCTGGATCTTCGACCAGGAACACAAGCAGTTCTGTCGCATACTCAAGGGCATCGAAGTCGCCGATCGACCAGTAACCACCGAGTGGCGTCCGTACTGCGGTCTCCATCTCGAACCGCAGGTTGAGACATTTACCATCTACCTGAACGCGACACATACTCGACAGATCCGGTCTTGGAGACACACGCGAGACTGTGCTCAATGTGGTGGGCACGAAACCGCCGAACTCTCAATCGACGACATCCGTCGCGTCGTCCATATCTGATTCGTTCCCGCCGGTCTAAGGGAACGCCAGCGACCCTGCCGTGGGACTGAACCGATGACCTGATGGCGAAGTGGGACAGGCGAAGTCAGTCCGTTGTGGACCTTCCTCTGCGGCGTCGCATGATCAGGCAGAAGGCGGCTGCAACAGGACGATCCCAATCCGACCGGTGCAATCGTTAGGTGACTACTGACTGCGGCAATCAAGACACCGACAACGATGATTCGAAAGCCCCGGACCCACTGGAGCGACCTGCCTTCTTCGGTGCAGGGATTCGAAGCCGCCCCGCAGGGGGCTTACAGCGGCCCCACATGAGGACGTCGCACTCTTGGAGATACGCGCAGGACAGGAGTGCTGAGATGAATGATGACGAGCCAGCCAGTGCCCGGGACGGCATTCTTGCTGATCCCGACCTTGGGACTACCCCGGCCAGGGCCCGGCGAGCAAACCACCCGAGGGTTCGGGGGCGGCTCTTGAACGTGAGGCGGGGTTTGATCGCGGGTGCCGCACTGGCCGCCGCTGCGACGGGTTTGTTCATCGGTCTCGGCTCGTCGTCGGCTGGGGCCGCCCAATCAGTGGCTACCGGCGACCCCCCTGGGCACGTCGGATCCGGTGGCCACGGATCCAACGCCCGATCTGGACCCGCTGCCGGGGGATCAACCGGCACGATCGGGAACATGGCGAAGTCGAGTTTCACCCTGACCACGTCCTCCGGTCAGGAGGTGACTGTCGACGAATCGTCTTCGACCACATTCGACAGAGGGACGAACTCGACCTCGAAAAATGCCCTCACCAAGGGTGAACCCGTCCTCGTACTGGGGACCGTGAGTTCGACGACCATCAAGGCCTCCCAAATCGTCGTGCAGTCCACGACCGGATCGAAGGCGTCCACGGCGGCCACGGTGATCCCTTACCAGAAGGGTGTCGCGGGAGCGTCAAAGCAGGTCGGTCAGATCCCCGCCAGCTACAGCGAGGGGTCAGGGACAATCGTCAGCGGCACAACCGCCAACAAGGCGACCGAAGCTGCGCTGGCCGCCTACCCCGGGGGAGTTGTCGACCGTGTCGTGAAGCTGAGCAACGGCGAATACGAGGTCCACAACATCGGCGTCAACTGGCCTCACCACATTTTCGTCAACTCGAACTTCAAGGTGGTCGGCGCCGATTAGCTGGGGAATCGCACAGATTCCTCCGGTGAGCCAGTCGCCTCGGGTCGGCCCTGACTCGACAGGCGATCGTTGCCGGGTATACCGAAGCGCATGTCGAATGAATCTGTCGCACTAGGTAGCCGATCTGTCCGCCGCATGGGCTTCGGCGCGATGCAGCTCCCCGGACCAGGAGTGTTCGGTCCGCCGAAGGACCGGGACATTGCATTGAGAGTGCTTCGTCGTGCAATGGACGCCGGGGTGAATCACATCGACACGGCACAGTTCTACGGACCCGACGTGGCCAATGCCTTGCTGCGGGAGGCGCTGTATCCCTATCCGGACGGGTTGGTGATTGTTTCAAAGGTCGGGGCGGCAAGAGACGATCAGGGTCAGTGGCATGCCGCGCAACGGCCCGAGCAGCTCCGGGCCGGGGTCGAAGCCAATCTCGAATCCCTCGGCTTGGAGCAAGTCCCAGTGGTCAATCTGCGTCGACATCCCGAATCCGAAGTTTCGCTCAGCGAGCAGCTGGACGCCATGGAAGCCTTGCGTCAGGAGGGCCTGATCGGGAGCATTGGACTGAGCAATGTCGACTTGGAGCAGTACCGGACCGCCCAATCTCTGATCGAAATCGCGTGCGTCCAGAATTCCTACAACTTGGCTGAAACCTCAGGAGACGATGTCTTCGAGGCTTGCCGATCGGATGGAGTTCCCTTTGTCCCATTCTTTCCGTTGGGCTCCGCCTTCAATTCCGAGAATCCAGTTCTCGGTGCGGCTTCCGTCGTCGCAGCGGCTGATCGACTCGGTGCAACGCCGGCTCAAGTTGCGCTCGCCTGGTTACTCCAGCGAGCCCCGACCGTGCTGCTCATTCCCGGGACTTCGTCGCTGCAGCATTTGGAGGAGAATCTTGCCGCTGCAGACTTGGTCCTCGACCAAGAAGCACTTGACGTGCTCCCGTAAAGGTTGCGGTCAGGCGCTTAACTCGCCCTGTTTTCTCCCGGCTCGCAATGATCCATGCAGCCACAGCTAAGCGCCTGGCTCAGACAGGCCGGACACTGCTCGAGATCGCAGCCGTGATGGTGGACGCCACCCTTGGATACGCCGCAGTCGCCGCAACGATCGGTCACGTATGGGAATCGATAACCTCGCTCGTCGCCCCATCGGACAGGCTCGTAGTCGGCGCCGCCGATCCGTAGCGACTCGTCGCTGCAAGTCGCGCCTTGCAGCATTTCGCTGCCACAGAACGCGCAGATGGCCATGATCTAGTACTCCTTTGTTGCTCATCGTTCCTGATATCGCATGCAGCCCTCGCGAGAGAACGGTCGCCGATCGCGCCGGCTGCGCGAAGAATTTCTGTCCGATTCAGCGCAACGCCATGGCGACGACGCAAGCCATCCAATGTGACAACCACATGATGTGATTGGCGCATGAGCATCGAGGCCTTGGTGGAGGTCATTGACGAGCTGATAGCCGAAAGCCCGGCTTCGCACTGTGACGGTGCCTCCGTCACGTCCTTGGTCCGGCAATTGACGCGACTGGAGTCCGTCACAACACACGCCGTTGCCGCATTCGAGGCAAGCGGGGACTGGAGCGCCGACGGTGCCAAGACTGCGGCAGCGTGGATGTCCACCATGTGTCGCCTTCCGCGGGCGATGGGCCGTCGGCTGGTGCGACGGGGTCGCCATCTCCGCCACCTCCCTGTCACAGCCCAGGCCTTCGAGAGCGGTGAGCTCACCTCCGCGCACCTCGACGCGGTCGCCTCTCTCCGAAGAGAAGACAACCCGGAAATCCTGGCTCGCGACGAGGCGATGCTCGTCAAGCAGGCCAAGCGGCTCCGCTTCGAGCAGTTCATTCGCGCCGTCGCCTATTGGGACCAGCTCGCGGACCCCGATGGCACCGAGGACGCCGCAGAAGCGAGACGAGCCCGGCGAGACGTCTACCTCGAGCCGTCGTTCTCGGGGATGTACCTGGGCCAGATCACCCTCGACCCGATCTCGGGATCGATCATCGCGAACGAGTTGAACCGGATCGAGCAGGAGTTCTTCAAGGCCGACTGGGCTCGAGCCCGGGAGGACCTCGGCAAGGACCCCTCGCTGGAGGACCTGTGGCGCACATCAGCCCAACGGAGGGCTGACGCCCTGGTCGAGATGGCCGCCCGGTCATCCGTGGTCGGTCCGGACAGCCCGCGACATCCCGCTCCCCTCTTCAGCGTTTTGGTCGACTGGCCGACACTGTCAGGTCGTGTGTGCGAGCTTTCCGAGGGCATTGTGGTGTCGCCTGGGGAATTGGTCGACTGGTTGAGCGTCGCGGACCTCGAACGGGCCGTCATGGAGCCCTCGGGACGAGTCGAGGTCTCCCCGAAGCAGCGGCTGTTCACCGGTGCGACGCGACGGGCGATCGAGCTGCGCGACAGGCAGTGCTGCCACCCTTTTTGTGACGAGCCAGCCGCCCGTTGCCAGGCGGACCACATCGATCCTTGGTGCAACAGCGGCGTGACAACGCAGGAGAACGGCCGTCTGCTGTGCGGATTCCACAACCGTCTGCGGAATGGGCGCCCTCCGCCAGAGCCTGAGTAGCGAGGCGGGCCCCGATTTCGAATTCAGGACGCAGGGGCCGCTTCGGCGCGCCTCTGTTTCCGCGGCGCCGCTATTCGCCGGCGCGGAGGCGCTCACGGAGGACGAACTTCTGGACCTTCCCCGACGGCGTACGCGGCAGTTCGTCGACGATGCGCAACTCCTCGGGCCACTTCTGCCGGGCCAGGCCGGCCGCCTGCAGGTGCGCCCGCACCGCCTCGAGGTCGGGGGCGGCACCCTCGCTGCCGGGCTGCATGCGGAAGTAGGCGCAGCCGTGCTCACCAAGTCGCTCGTCGGGGGCGGCCACGACGGCCACCTCGGCCACGCCCTTCATGTGAGCGAGCAGCTGTTCGACCTCGGCCGCGCTCACATTCTCGCCACCGCGGATGATGATGTCCTTCACGCGGTCGGTGATGGTGAGGTAGCCGTCGGGGTCGATGATGCCGACGTCACCCGTGTGGAACCACCCACCTTCTTCGATTGCCTCGGCGGTCAGGGCCGGGTCCGTGTAGCCGGCGAAGCGGTCGGGCCCGCGGGAGAGGATCTCGCCGGGGTTACCCACACCGACGTCGTTGCCGTCCTCGTCCACCGTCCGGATCTCGACACCGTCCATCGGACGGCCGTCCGTGTGGATGCGCTTCTCGCGCGGCGCCTCGTGTTCGGAGCCGGTGACCGAGGGGTGCTCGGTGCTGCCGTAGGCGCGCACGAGCGAGATCCCGAGGTCGTCCGCCCGCTCGGCCACCGCGTCGGGGATGGGCGAGCCGCCCAGTCCGATGAAGTGCATGAGCTCGACGTGCTCGGGCCCGAAGCCCGGGCTGTCGAGGAGGCTGGTGAAGAAGTATGTCGACCCGCTGCCCGCGGCGATGTCCTCTTCCACCATGGCCGCCAGCACGGTCGGCGGGTCCCAGCCGTCGATCATGTAGATCGCCTTCCCCCCCACCAAGGGGCAGAGCAGGCCGCCGAGCATGCCGATGGCGTGGCCGACGGGCGCACCGACGAGACCGGCACGATCACGTTCTTTCTGGTGTCCCGACAGCTGACGCACCTCGCAGCCGAGGGTCCGGTGGGTGTGCACGACGCCCTTGGGATCGGCTGTGGTGCCCGACGTGTAGCCGATGACGGCCGGGCTGTCGGGGTCGACGGCGATGGGTCCGTCCATTGGCTGCGCGCTGCGGAGCTCGTCGAAGCCCACCAGGTCCGGCGCGCCCCCCGTGTCGCCCACGACGAAGACGACCTCGAGGTCGTTCAGGCCGTCGCGAATGGTCGCCAGCTCGGCGAGGTAGTCGCGCTTGCCGTAGGTCGAGGTGGTGATGAGGGCGCGCGCACCGCTCTGGCGCAGGATGAACCCGACCTCCTTGGGCCCGTAGAAGTGCACGATCGGCACGATCGTCGCGCCGAGGATGGAGCAGGCATAGAAGGTGATTGCCGCCTCCACCCAGTTGGGGAGCTGGAACGCGACCATGTCGCCCGGGCCGAAGCCAAAGGCGCGCAGGCCATTGGCCACGCGTAGTGCCTCGTCGTAGACCTCGACCGCCGTGCCCACGTAGGGCTTGGTCGGCGACCAGATCCGGAAGCGACGCCCGGGGTCCTCGAGCAACGCGTCGTGCAGGAGCTGCCCGAGCGTCCGGTCGTCCCAGAGCCCTTCGCGCAGGTAGCGCTCTGCCAAGTCGTCCGGCATCGGGCTCAGGGTGAAGCGAGGCGACGAGTTCGATGAGAGCGATGAGAGCGACGAGGGCGACGAGGGCGAGGCAGCCGATGAATTGGTCACGCTGCAGACTCTATGAACTCGGGCGGCGGCACACGCAGACGGGGCTCACGCAGACGCTCTCGCGGGCTCATGCAGACGCTCCCCCGGGCTCACGCAGACTCTATGAACATGGTGGCCAGCCGGTGTCGCTGCGAGCCGGCGCCGCCGAAGAGGATCTCGTTCTGCTTGACCCGCTTGAAGAGGAAGTGGGCGTCGTTGGCCCAGGTGAAGCCGACCCCGCCGTGCATCTGGATGTCCTCGCCAGTCACCCGGGTGCCGGCCTCCGCCGCGTAGCCCGCCGCCATGGCCGCCGACTGCTCGCGCTCGGGGGACTCGGTGTCCGAAGCCCAGGCGGCGAACTGGAAACCGGCCCGGGCCATCTCGACCTGCTGGTACATCTCGACCAGGCGGTGGCGGATGGACTGGTAGGTGGAGACCGGCTTGTCGAAGACGATGCGCTCGGAGGTGTAGGCGATGGCCTCGCCCAGCGCCCGGTCGGCGGCGCCGACGGTCTCGGCCGCCAGCCCGACGGCGATGTCGTCGAGGAGGCGCCGCCACAGGCCGGCCTGGTTGCCCGAGGGGCCGAGCGGCGCGACCGGCGTCTCGTCGAGGACGAGGCGGGCCAGCTTGCGGGTCGGGTCGAGCGAGGGGACGAGCTCGGCCGCCGCAGAAGAGGCCGGCGACTCGAGCAGGTAGGAGCGCACACCCTCCTCGCTGCGTGCCACGACGATGGCCCAGTCGGCCGTGTGGCCGTCCATGACGACGGGCTTCTCGCCGGAGAGCACCCACCGCGCGGCTTTGCGCCGGGCCCGCGTGCGCACGGTGCCGAGCGGTTCGCCGTGCCCCTGCTCCCCCACCGCGAGGGTGCCGCGTGTCGTCCCGGCGGCGAGGTCGGCGAGCAGTTCGGTGGCGCCGAGGGCCCGGGCGGCCAACGTGGCTGCCACCGCCGAGGAGAAGAACGGACCGGGCAGCGGGATGCGGCCCATCTGCTCGAGGACGATGGTCGTCTCGAGCAACCCGGCGCCGACGCCACCCTGGTCCTCGGGTACGAGCAGGCCGGTCCAGCCGAGGTCGACCAGCGTCGACCACAGGCCGGGCGTGATCCCGGCGTCGTCCTCGGCCAGCTGGCGCAGCAGGTCGGGCCCGCACTCGCGCTCGAGGGCGTTGCGCGCCACCTCTTGGAGCGCGAGCTGCTCGTCGTCGTACGTGAAGTCCACCGCTCTCTCCTGAAACGTCTCCCGCGAAACCGAAATCCCGGCACGGCCACCACGCATGGCGCCAAGCCGGAACGCGGTGCCAGGCGAGAAACCTGACACCAGCGTCACAGTAGCCGAGGGGTCGGCTACCCTTCTCGGCGTGGATTTTGCCCTTGCACCCGAGGACGAGAAGTTCCGCGACGAACTGCGGTCCTGGCTCGACGAGAACCTGCCGCCGTTCCTGGAGGCTGAGGCCCTCGGTGACGATGCGCTGCTGAGCGGCGAGGCCAGCCAACAACGACGTCAGAAGTGGCAGCGCAAGCTCCACGAAGGCGGCTGGGCCGCCATTCACTGGGGCCCCGAGTACGCCAAGGGCCGCACCATCAACGCCATGCAGCGGCTCCTCTACTCCGAGGTCATGGCCGAGTACCGCACGCCGGGCATGTTCAACACGAACGGGATCTGGCAGATCGGCCCGATGATCATCCAGTGGGGAACCGAGGAGCAGAAGGCGCAGTGGCTGCCGTCCATCCTCGAGGCGGAGGAGCACTGGTGCCAGGGCTTCAGCGAGCCCATGGCCGGCAACGACCTGGCGAATCTGCGGACGACCGCCATCTACGATGCCGACACCGACGAGTACGTCGTCAACGGCTCGAAGATCTGGATCTCTTCGGCGCACCTGGCGACGTGGGGGCTGTTCCTGCTGCGGACGGACCCCACCGCGATCGAGCGGGGCAAGAAGCACGACGGGATCACGGCCTTCATCCTCAACTTGAAGTCGCCGGGGATCGACGTGCGGCCCATCCGCGACATGGCGGGCGAGGAACTGTTCAACGAGATCTTCTTCACCGACGTGCGCGTCCCGGCCAAGTGGCGCCTCGGCGACGAGGGCGCCGGCTGGATGGTGGCGATGGGCACCCTCGGCTTCGAGCGCGTCGGCATCGCCTCGCAGATCGCCATCCTGGCCGCCGACCTGCACGCCGTCGTCGCGGCGGCCAAGTCGGTGAACCCCACCGCGCTGGAGGACCCGTCGTTGCGGGACCGCATCGCCAAGATCTGGACGGAGATCGAGCTGGCCCGGCTGCTCTCGCTCCGGGCGCTCTCCAAGATCATGAAGGGCGAGAAGAATTGGCCCGAGGTCCCCTTCGCCAAGCTGTCGTGGTCATCGATGGCGCAGACGCTCTCCGAGCTCGCCGTCGACCTGTTGGGCCCAGCCGGCGTGCTGGCCAAGGGTGGTCCCGACACGGTCGACCGCGGCAAGTGGACCCGCCTGTACGCCTTTCAGCGCTACTCGACCATCGGCGGGGGCTCGACCGAGATCCAGAAGAACATCATCGCCGACAGGGCGATCGCCATGCCCGGCAAGTCGCGCAACTGAGCGCCGCCACCGCATTGTCGTTGTCCTTGTCGTCGTCGCCCACGGAGAATCGCATGGTGAAGGTATGAGCGCCGCCGACCCTCGCGCCACCTGCATCATCGGCGTAGCGCGCCACACCTGGCACCCCGACGACGACGAGGTACGTGACGGCGGCGGCCTCGCCCCCGAGCCGCTGGAGATGTGGGAACGCGTCGCCCGTGCGGCGGCGGCCGACGCGGGTGCGCCGGGCGGGCCCGATGCCGTGCTGGGAGGGCTCGAGAGCATCGACGTCGTCTACTCGCAGTCGTGGCAGTACGACGATGCGCCGGCCCGGCTGGCCGAGCGACTGGGCGCCTCACCCGCACGGCGCCGCTACTCGGGGATCGGCGGGTCGGTGCCGCTCGTGCTCTCGACCGAGGTGGCCAAGGAGATCCGGGAGGGCAACCTCGACCTCGCGCTCCTCACCGGCGCGGAGGCACTGGCGACCGTCCGCCGCCTGAAGAAAGCCGGTGAGAAGCCGCAGTGGTCGTACAGGCCGGCGGAGAAGCGCCCCTTCCCGATGGACATGGAGTTCGACCCCTCCGAGCTCAGCCACCAGGTCTTCGACGCCTACCTGACCTTCGCCTTGTTCGACAATGCGCGCCGGGCCCACCTGGGCCGCGCTCTTGATGTACACCGGACCACGTTGGGTCGCGTCATGGCGGCCATGACATCGGTGGCGGCGGACGAGGCCAACCAGCCCTACGCCTGGTTCCCGACGGCACGCAGCGCCGAGGAGATCGCGGTGCCGACGCCGGACAACCGCATGGTCGCCTACCCCTACACGAAGCTGATGACCTCGATCATGGACGTCGACATGGCGGCCGCCGTCGTGCTCGCCAGCGCGGCGAAAGCCGACGCGCTGGGCGTGCCCGAGGAGCAACGCGTGTACCTGCGCGGCTGGGGCTACGGCGAGGACCCGGTGCACGTCGCCGGGCACCCCGAGCTGTGGCGCTCCCCCGCCATGGCGGCTGCCGTGAGCGCCGCGCTGGCCGGCGCCGGCATCGGGACAGACGACGTGGCCCACCTCGACCTCTACTCCTGCTTCGCCTCGTCCGTGTGTTTCGCGCTCGACGCGCTCGGTATCGCCGAGGACGACCCGCGCGCTTCGTCGGTCACCGTCACGGGTGGGCTGCCGTACCACGGCGGGCCCGGGTCGAACTACATGACGCACTCGCTGGCCGCCATGGCCGAGACGCTGCGGGCCGACCCCGGGTCGTTCGGCGTGGTGAGCGGCGTGGGGATGCACATGCAGAAGCACGCCTACGGCGCGTGGTCCACTTCGCCCGGCGAGGGCGTCGTGGCTGACCCGGCGCCGTACGCGGCGGCGGCTGCGCCGCTCGGGATCGTCGGCTCGCCGTCGGGCTCGGCGACGGTGGCGACGTACTCGGTGCTGCACGGGCGCGACGGGGAGCCCGAGCGGGCGCTGCTGGTGTGCGACGTCGTTGACGGGTCGGGCTCCTCGACCGGCGGGCGCTGCTACGCGTTCTTGGAGGGCGGCTCGGCCGCGCTCGGCGGCGCCGAGGTGGACGAGCTGATCGGCCGCACCGTGACGATCACCCCTTCGGACGGGGTGAACCGGGCCACTCTCGACTAGAGCCCCGTCGGCCTCGAGATCGAGCCTGTTCTGACTCTCGATCTCAAGTCCTCAAGCCCTCAAGCCCTCAAGCCCTCAAGCCCACAAAATCCTTAAGCCGCAGGCACAACCTTAAACCTTCACCTGAAGCTGAGGTTCAGGCTTTACGCACGCTCGGATCGGGCTCAGCCTCCGGATCCAGCCGAGGCGCTGCCACTGCCGGAGTTACCAGCCGCCGAGGCGCCGGTGCCCGAGTTGCCCGAGTTGTCGGTCGTGCCCGAACCACTCAGCGGTCCGCCAGACCCCAGCGTGGGGCCACTCCCCGGTAAAGGCATCGAGAGCGGCTCGAGCTGCTCGCTGACCGTGCCCGATGCCTTCGACACCTGAGAGGACGTCGCAGTCGCGCTGCCCGGCCACCACGCGACGAACCATCCGTCGGACACGGTGGCGACCACGTCCTGGCCGTCATCGCGCACCAGGGTTACTCCCGTGACGCCTGATGCAGTCTGGCCGTCGACCAGCGTGTAGGGGCCGTCGGCGGTGGTCGACAGCTGGGTCTGCACGATGTGCTGGAGATCGCCCGAACTCGTGCCGTCCATGACGACACGGGTGCGGCCTTGACGCATTGCGCCGCCGACGCCGGCCGGGCTGTTCGCCCCATTGCCCGACCGCACCGAGACCGACCCCGACGACGAACCGGCCGCTCCGCCTGACGAGATCTGGTTGATCACGGTAAAGGACGAACTGGTGAAGCAGGCCGCGTACGCGCCGTCGTCTTGGAACAGCGCGACCGTGAACGGGCCCCGCACGTCGGTCAGCAGGTTCTGCCAGGCGCCCGAGCCGAGTCCGGACCCCTGGGGCCCGGCGGGCGTGGAGGTGAGCTGGTCCTGGCAGCTCGCAGCCGCCGCCGGCGAGGGAGCCGGCGCCGACGTCGGTGTCGCGCTCCATCCGGCGTAGGCGGCGGGAGCGCCGCCCCCGACCACGACGGCGATAACCGTTCCCGCCGTCGCCGCGCCGACAAGCACGCCGGCTGTGGCCGGGGCGCGCCGCCTGCGAGGCCGGTACCCGGCGGCACGGACCCGCGCCACCGAACCGCTCGGCAAGACGCTCGCGCGTGCCGCCATCGCCTTTCGTACCTCGTTCTCGAGCTGCGTCGTCATGTCGTGACTCTCCCTTCACTCCTTGTTGTCGCTTCGTTCGCTTCGTTCGCTTCGTTCGCTTCGTTCGTGTCGTCGGACCGCGCCGCCGCCATCTCGACCGGGGGACACTCGCCGTCGCGTAGCCCGGCGTCCTCGCGCAAGCGCTCGAGGGCGCGAGCAGTGGTGCTCTTGACCGTGCCGAGAGAGCACCCCATGAGATCGGCCACCTGTGCCTCGGACATGTCTTCGAAGTAGCGGAGCACCAGCGTGGCCCTCTGACGCGGGGCTAGTGCGCCGAGAGCCCGGACGAGGTCAGCGCCGGCCTCGATACGTCCGAACAACAGGACAGCTCGGTCGTCCGCATGCTGAGCGAGCTGGTGCCCGGCGCCCTCGCTGAGCTCGGACTGTGCGCGCTGGCGAGGGCCGCTCGCATCGAGGGCAAGGTTGACCAGCACCTTCCGGGCGTAGGCCCGCCGGTGCTCCATCGCTCGCACCCGTGGCCAGCGATGGGCCAGACGAAAGAAGCATTCCTGCACCAGGTCTTCCGCCTCGGCGACATCCCAGACGATCAAGTAGGCGGCACGCAGGAGCCCCTCGGCCGACTCGGCGACGAACCGGTCGAACTCGTCCCTGGTCCGGCGTCGGCTCACGATCGCACCTGCGTCTCCATCACTCTCCTCAACCCTTCCTGCCGGGCAAAAGGTTGTCTGCCCCCCGCAGAATGTTTTGCGCACCCCTGGTGTCAATGTGGGGCGATGCCCAGTGAGCTGCCGAGTGGACACGAGAGAGCGGCCGGCGACCTGCTCGTGGCCGGCCTCGATGGCTGTCGAGCCGGGTGGGTCCTGGCCACGGTGCGGGCCATGCCGACGGGGGACACTCGCACTCCCCCGATCGAGATCCGCGTGGTCGACGGACTCGAAACCGTGCTGGGCGATCTGGCGTCACGCCGCCTCGTCGCCGCCGGCATCGACATCCCGATCGGCCTGCCGCCAAGCGGCCCGCGAGCCTGTGACGTCGCAGCGCGGCGCATGCTCGGTGCCCGCCGCAGCACGATCTTTCCCGCACCAGCGCGCGCCGTGCTCGCGACGGAGAGCTACGAAGAGGCATGCGCCCTCTCTCGCGATGCGAGCGGCAAGGCAATCTCGAAGCAGACGTTCAACATCCTGCCCAAGATCCGCGAGGTGGACCGATTGCTCGCACCCGCCACCGCCCTCCAGACGCACCTCTTCGAGATGTGCCCCGAGCTCAGTTTCGCCGCGCTGACCGGTAGCCCGATGCTCCACGCCAAACGCACCGCGGAGGGCCGAGCCGAGAGACGGGCCGCGCTGCGCCGCGTCTTTGGCGACGTCGCCGACCGAGCGCAACGCCCTCCGCCAGGCGCGGCTTCCGATGATGTGCTCGACGCGCTCGTTGGCGCCTGGACCGCGTGCCGCTACGTCAACGGCACCCATGTCCAACTCGGTGGCGACATGGACGAGATCGGGTTGCGGATGCAGATCATCGCCTGAACCATCGCACCAATCGCCCGAGCCAATCACCCGAGCCAATCGCCCGAGCCCTCTCCTGAACCGCCTGCATCACGGGCCCGCCGACGCGGGCCCGCCTACAGTGCCCCCCGTGGAGGGGAGGCCACGCTGACGGTCATCGAGGAGCCGCGCTCCACGGCGCCACCGACACCCGAGTCCGAGCCCAGGGACGAGCACGCGCCCACGGGCGAGCCCGGGTCCACTCCCTCTTGGCAGAGCCGCGCGCTCCATTTCTGGCGCTCGCCCGCGGGACAACCCGCCTGGGCGCGCCCCGCCCTGCTGGCCGTCACTGCATTGGCCGGCTTCGCCTACGCGTGGGGCATGAACGGCGCCTACCTCGAGCCGTTCTACGGCGGCGCAGCGCGCAGCATGTCGATGAGCTGGCACGACTTCGTCTTCGGCGCGGCCGACCCCTGGGGCACTGTCTCGGTCGACAAGCTCCCGGGCGCGCTCTGGATGCAGGCCCTTTCCCTCCGCATCTTCGGCTTCCACGTGTGGGCACTGGTGCTGCCCCAGGTCGTCGAGGGGATGCTCACCGTGCTCGTGCTCTATCGAGCCGTGCGTCGCGTCGCCGGCGCGGGTGCCGGGATCACCGCCGCCCTGGTGATGGCGAGCAGCCCGATCGTCATCCTGCTCGACCGGGGCAACATCTCGGACTCACTGCTCATCTTGCTGCTGGTGCTGGCGGCGGACGCCACCATCCGCGCCGCGCAGACCGGGTGCCTGCGTTCGCTGGTGTGGTCGGGCGTGCTGGTCGGCCTCGCGTTCCAGGCGAAGATGCTCCAAGCCTGGCTCGTCCTGCCGGCCCTGTTCTTGGCCTACCTCGTCGCCGCGCCCGTGGCCTCGTTCATCCGGCGGGTCGGTCACCTTGCACTGGCCGCCCTCGCCACCGTCGTCGTCTCCCTCAGCTGGATGTCGGCCGTCTCCCTCGTCCCACAGTCCAGCCGGCCCTACGTCGACGGGAGCTGCAACGACTCCCTCTTCGCGCAGGTGTTCAGCTACAACGGGTTCAACCGCCTCGGCGGCGCCTTCGCCAACACGGCGGGATGCAACCGTCCCTCCACCTACCTGATCACCGCATCGAAGTACGACGTCAAGCACGGCCTCGGGACCTTCGGCATCGCCGCCTCGTGGGATCGCCTCCTACGCGGGCCCCTCGGCCACGACGACGCATGGTTGCTGTTGCCCGCGCTCGTCGCGGCGGTGTGGCTCTTCGCGCTGCAGCGCCGCCGGCCGCGCACCGACCCCCTGCGGGCCGAGGTCATCTTGTGGTTCGCCTGGCTCGTGCTGACCTTCGGCTTCTTCAGCGCCAGCGTGTATGTGAACTCGTACTACACCGCCGCGCTCATCCCTGCGGTGGCGGCGCTCTGCGGCATGGGCTTCGCCGCGGCCTGGCATCAGCGCCGGACACGCGCCGTCCGGGGCGCGCTGGCCCTGCTGGTGGCGGCAACCGTCGCGATAGCCGTGGCCCTGGTGCCGGGATACGTCGGGGTGAGGACCTGGATCGTCGCGTCCACTGTCGTCGTCGGCCTCCTGGCGATCGGGATCCTGGTGACGTCCCTGCGCGCCGATCATGACTCCGTCTGGGCCACCTCCGTCGGCCCGTTGTTCGCCGCGGTGGCCATGCTCGGTGGTTCGGCCTGGGCCTCGTCCGTCGTGGTCCATGCGAGCCTCGGCCCGTTCGACTCGCCGTACGCGCCGGTATCGGTGAACCACTTCAGCCAACAGGCCTCGGCCCGGTTCCCGGCCGACATGGCGGCACTCCAGCAGTTCGTCGCCAACATTCCGGTGGACCAGGCGGCCGACGTCCTCGAGACCTCGGGTGTGGCGGGCTACTACATCATGGCCACGGGCCACGAATTCCTACCCGTTGGCGGGTTCACCGGGAGTGTCCCCGCACCGTCGCTGGCCGAATTCAAGCAATTCGTCGCCGAGGGGCGGATCCTGCGCGTGACGGTGACCACCGAGCCCCTGACCCGCACCCCCGATCTGCGCTGGGTGGTGTCGCACTGTGCGCGTTCGGCCGTCCATCAGTACGACGCCATCGAGCGGGCGACCCGGACCGTCTTCTACTGCAACCAGCCCCATCCAGCGACAGCGGAGGCTTCTCCGAATCATGAGACACATGGCCGCGGACCCGTCGACACTCGCTGACGGCCGGCGGCGAGGCTTCGCCGCTCCATGTGTTCCTGTCTTCGTGCTCGTCATGGTGCTGAGCACCGCCGGCCTCGCCGGGTTCGCTGCGGCGACTGCTGCGTCAGGCGCCGGTGCCACGGCCACAACGACAACCACGACCACGATCACAAGCACGACCACGACGCCCGGGAGCGCCCCAGAGCGCATCATCATCGACACCGATCTCTCGCTCTGGTGGGACGACGCGACGGCGCTCGGAATGGCCAACGTCCTCGAGCAACGCGGCAAGGTGCTGATCCTCGGCGTCATGTCGGATGTGAAGAACCCGGAGGCTGCCGCGGCCATCGATGCCATCGACACTGCATACGGCCACAGCAACATCCCGGTCGGAGCCGTCGCCGACAGCTCCGCCAACACGGCGAAACACGGGTACAGCAACGCCCTCGCCGAAGAGCTGCCGCACGCGATCCGGAACAGCTCGCAGGCGCGGCCCGCCGTCCATCTCTACCGGCGGTTGTTGGCGGCCCAGCCGGACCACAGTGTGACCGTTGTCGCCATCGGCGGCGACACGAACCTGGACGGGCTGTTGCGGTCGGGTCCGGGTCAAGGAAGCTCGCTGCCCGGACGGGCCCTCGTGGCGGCAAAGGTGAAGCAGCTGGTGATCGAAGACGGACTGTTCCCGGCCGGGGGACCCCCGTTGACCAACGAGAGCATCGACATCGCCGCCACCAAGGACATCGTCGGGAGCCATGGCTGGCCGACCCCGATGGCGTGGGTCGACGGCTTCACCGGCGTCTACACGAAGGTCGGCGCCTCGCTCTGCACCTCGGTGCCTCCGAAGAACCCGATGCGCATCGTCTACACGGCGCTCTTCCACTGCGGGCCGCCCGGAGACGGCGACTGGGACGGGCCGACCCTGCTGTTCGCGGTCGAGGGCCCGTCGGAGATCTTCACGGAGCTCGGCCAGGGTGGCGCTGCGGTGATCAACCCCCAAGGGGGACTGTCCTGGGGCGCTGGTACAGGCCATCCTCCGGAGGTGTACGTGCATGTCGCGAACCAAACAGAGCTAAATGCGACGATCAACTCGTTGATCGACAGTAAATGAATCGACAGGAAACGAGGCGACCGAGTCGAAACGTCTCCCGCGAGCTCCAGGGTCCGTCGACAGACGCCTGAACGGGGCGACAAAGCCCATCTTTTGGCCAATTCGCGCTGGGCCCCATTCAGCCCGTCAGGATCTTCCGAGAGGCTCACCGTGAAGCCCAGAGACCCTGATCCGTCTCCAACCAGAGAGGTCTCCAACGTGTCGTACCTGATGGGTCGATGATGTCCAGCGGACATCCCCGGCGAGGCGTTGCGCTCCCTGTTAGCGTCGGCGCGGTTGGCTCTCGACCGGTGGCTGACACGTGAGGCAGGAGGGGTCGATGCCGATCTTTCAGAGGCTCTTGGCGTGGGAGCGACACGCGATGCGCCTGTACCGGCTTGAGGACCGGCTCTACCGGCGGGGCCACACCGACCTGGCCTACGGCGTGTCTGCTATCTCGCGGCTGCTGACCGGCGTCGAGGTGGAGCCGGGCGCCGAGTTGGCCCCCGGCGTCAGGATCATCCATGGCTATGGAACGCGCATCGGCCAAGGCGCGCGCGTGGGAGAAGGGACGGTGATCTTCCATCAGGTCACCATCGGCCGAGCGGCCGGACTACCGGTAGAACAGGACGGGTACCCGACGATCGGTCGTGATGTCTACATCTACCCCGGCTCGATGCTCATCGGCCCGATCACCGTCGGAGACGGGGCGAAGATCACGGTCGGCGCAGTGGTGACCAAGGACGTGTCGCCGGGCGCCATCGTGTTCGGCAATCCGGCGCGCCATCTCGGCTGGGTCGACGGCTACGGGGAAAGCGCCATGCCAGAAAATGCACAGGGGCTGTGCGAAGAAGATCCTCCGTCAGGCGCAAGGCCGGCGGCACCAGATCACGAGCGAACCAGGACCAGGCACCTGGATACGACCTCAGTCAGCAGCCGTTAGGACGGCTGACAGAGCAGGGCGTGAAGGTGGGCCAAGGGAGCGGCGACGTACGCGAGCGTCCCTGCGCGCCGGCCGGAGCTAGTTGCCGTCGCCCACCCGCTTGAAGTCCAAGAATTCCGACACCCGCATGATGCGCAGCAAGGTGCGTCCGACCACCCCGACGTGCTGGCGGTGAGGGTCGTGCACCACCACGGGTTCGGTCAGCTCGTACTCGCGCCGGTGAGTGTCCAGACGCACCGCACCGTGGGCCAGCGCGTTGCGCACCCACTCCGCGTCCCGGCCGTAGGTGAGAGCGAAACGAAACCCGTCCTTGGTGCGGAAGACGTTGACCGGCGTGCGGTACACCGTGTGGGTCCGCCGGCCCACGTGGGTGACGACGCCCAGGCCGGGCGCCCAGCCCGCCACGTGGATGGAGACCTTGTTCGTGACGGCCCGGTTGAAGCGCGCCATGCGCCGCCCAAGGCGAGGCCGCTGCTGACTCGCATGCGGTCCCGAACGGGGCTGCGCGGAGTGCGCGCTCATACCAGCGTCAGCCCCCCGTCCACGGCGAGGACCTGCCCGGTGATGTAGCTCGCCTCGTCGGAGAGCAGGAACACCGCCGCCGCCGCGACCTCCCAGGCCGTCCCCTGGCGCCCGAGCGGGACCGGCGTGCGGGTGCGCGAGGGACGGCCGGCCGACGCGGCGCGGCCGAGTGGCGTGTCGATGAGGCCGGGCGCGAGCACGTTGGCCCGGATGCCCCGGCGGGCGCCCTCGACGGCGACGTGGCGGTTCAGCCCGATGAGGCCGGCCTTCGATGCGTCGTAGGCCGGGATGCGGCTCCCGGGCCGGATGCCGGCGACCGACCCCATGAAGACGATGGACGAGTTGTCGGGGAGCACGACCAGGGCGCGGCGCACCAGCATGAAGTGCGAGCGGAGGTTCAGCGCGAAGGTCCGGTCCCACTCGTCGGGCGACGTGCCGGCCACACCCATGCCGAAACCCGTGCCGACGTTGAGCACCAGTCCATCGGGCGCCAGGCCCGGCTCCTCGGAGACCGCCATGCGGCAGCCGTCCTCGGTGGTGACGTCGGCGACCACGATGGCCGCCTTGCCACCCTCCTCGGTGATCACGCGCCACGTCTCTTCGACCGCCAACTCGTCGCGGTCCACGCAGACGACAGAGGCTCCCTCGCGGGCGGCCCGCACCGCGATGGCGCGGCCGTTGCCGACCGGCGCGTCCGGGTCGCGCGATGGCTGGGTGCCGGCGCCGACGACCGTGATGCAGCGCCCCTCGAGCAGCGGCGTCATGGGCGCTCCTTCACGCGCACCGACGTCGCCTAAGCCGCCGGCCCGTTCGGCACGTCCAGCCCGTCGGGCAGATCCGGGCCACCGGGCACGCTTCGAGCGATGGCGACGGCCGACGGCTCGAGCTGGACGCGGAGCGAGCGCAGCACGCCCGTGAGCATCTGGTAGTGGGCGATCAGCATGAGGAGCTCGATGAGCTCGCTCTCGCTCAACAAGTCCTCCAGCGCCTCCCACGTCGCGTCGGAGACTTCACCGGCGTCGGCGGTCTCGTCCACCGCGCGGAGCGCGGCCGACTCCACCGGCGCCCACGCCACCGGGCCGAGCCCGTCGACGGCACCCAGGGCCGCGATCTCGTCCCGTGTGACGCCCTGCACCTCCGCCAGCTCGATGTGATGCGCCCACTCGTACCCGCCGCCGAAACGGAACGCCGTGCGCAGGATCACCATCTCGCGCAGGCGGCCCGGCAGGGTCCCCGAGAGGAGGGCACCGCCGAAGCCGAGCCAGCGCCGGAAGAGCTCGGGGTCGGCCCGGCCCAAAGTGGTGAAGATGTTCATCGGCTCGGCTTTCCCGCCCGGCGAGCCCTCGAGCACCCTGGTCAGCACCTGATCCCACTCTCCGGCCGCGAGCGGCGCCATCCGGGGGCCGTCCTCTCCCCCGGTCTCAAATCGTGCGGCGGCGCGTCCGGTCATGAGCGCATCGTAGGCACGACGGCTCCCTCGAGTCCCTCGCACGGCGGGCCGGTACGGCAGGCCCCGGGCGACCGGCGAGGCACGGGGCGCTCAGCGCAGCGGGCGGAACCCCATCGGCGGTTGCCCAGTCCCTGCACCCGGGAGATGCCGGATGTCCGCGTCGGGCCGGGACACTTCGTCGAGGATGCCGTACGCCACGGCCTCGTCCGCGCTCAGGAAGCGGCCACGCTCGAGATCCGCCTCGACGATGTCGCTCGGTTTGCCCGCCGCAGCACCGACACGCTCGCAGAAGCGCCTGCGCTCGCTCGCTCGTAGCTCGGCCCACTGGGCCACGTTGCGCACGTGCGCCTCGTGCTGCGTCGTGGGTTCGCACAACGAGAACCGCGTGCTCGGCAGCGCCGCCCGGTGGCTGCACACTGCGACGACCCCGATGGCACCGCCGGCGACCTGGCCGAGACACAGTGCCCGCACCGGCACGCCCATCAACTCCACGATGTCCATGAGCGTCATTGCCGGAGCCAGGTCCGCCTCGCTGCAGTCGACGCGCAGTGTGACCGGGTCGTCGCCGTCCGCATCGAGCGTCATCAGCTCGGCCGACACCCGGGTCGCCGTCGGGCCGTCGAGGGCGCCCGTGAGCTGCACGATCCGCTGCGCGAGCAGCCGCCGCGCCAAGAGATCAGAGAGCGGCTCGGGGCTCCCGAAGCCCACGTTCGACGACCCGCCCGGGGGCGCCAACCAGGGCCAGTCGTCCGAGCCCGCCCGTCCTTCACGATCAGTCATGCTCGATCCTCCATTCAAGGCGCGCCCCCAACGCCGTGGTGTAGCGCTGCACCGTCGAGAGACGGACGTCGAGGTCGCCGGCCTCGAAACGGGCCACGGCCGACTGCGACGTTCCCATCCGCGTGGCCACCTCGGCCTGGGACAGGCCCAGCTCGCGGCGCAGCGACAGCAATTGACCGGAGACCGAATGGCGCCGCTCGGCCATCTCCTTGAAGCCGGGGAAGACGGTGGCATGACGGCGTGCGCTCACGGTGAACGATTATCTCATATTTGATATAACGTGAAAAGCACCTGGACACACGAGCCTGAGAGGAGCGTCGCCCCATGAGCCCGCAGAAGCAGAGCAGCACGAGGACGCCCGCAAGCCGAAGCCGGCCCGCACCACACGAGGACCGCCTGCGCCAGGTCCTCGTCCCCACCGTGATCGAGGAGGGCAACCGGGGCGACCGGGCCTTCGACATCTACTCCCAGCTGCTGCGCGAGCGCATCGTGTTCTTGGGCCAGGAGGTCGACGACCAGGTGGCGAACCTGATCATCTCCCAGATGCTGTTCCTCGAGGCACAGAATTCGGAGCGGGACATCTACCTCTACATCAACTCCCCCGGCGGCGTCGCCTACGCCGGCATGGCGATCTACGACGTGATGCAACACGTGGAGCCCGACGTGTCCACCATCTGCGTCGGCATGGGGATGTCCGCGGCCGCCATGATCCTCTCGGGTGGTGCGCCGGGAAAGCGCTTTGCGCTCCCCAACGCGCGCATCATGATCCACCAGGGCTCGGCGGGCACGCGGGGCGCGCCGTCGGACATGGAGATCCAGCTGCGCGAGGTGCTCTCGCTCACGCGCCGCATGGCCGAGATCATCGCCTTCCACACGGGCAAGCCGGTCGAGCAGGTCGCCCAGGACATCGAGCGCGACCACTTCATGTCGGCGGGCGAGGCCCAGGACTACGGGATCGTCGACGACATCATCACGCCGCGCCGGGGACTGTGCGCGCCCGCGCCCGTGACGGGAGCGCGGCGAGAAGCCGAACTGCAGGTGGCACGCGCGTGAACGCCGACTGAAATCTTCGCCCGCACTGCCGGTTGCATCGGCATCCGCCGTTTCCCCGATGTAGCGGCGGGGAAACAAACGATCGGCAGGGACACGGTCGGGCGGAGAACGGAAGGCGAAGACACACCCATGAGCGACAGACAACGCCCCGACGACGGGCCGAGGCGCATCAGCCGCCGCGGCCTGCTCAAGGGTGGACTCGCCGCCATCGGCGCGGCCGGCGTCGCCGGGGCAACCGGGGCCGACCTGAGCCGGTCGGCCGGAGCGAGCATCGAACGCGCCGCGGCCATGTCGCCGGGCACCCTGCCGAGCCTGAGCGACATCCAACACGTCGTCATCCTCATGCAGGAGAACCGGTCCTTCGACCACTACTACGGGCGGCTCTCGGGGGTCAGGGGTTACTCCGATCCCAACGTCTTACACAACCCTGTGTCGGGCAAGAACCCTCCGGTGTGGAAGCAGTACGGCTACAAACCGGGCGTCGGTGTCGACCCGAGCGGCTTCCTCGAGCCCTTCCATCTCATCCAGAACCCGCCCACCGAAGACGGCGCCACCACCAACGACATCAGTCACGAGTGGACGACCCAGCACGACGCCTGGAACAGCGGCGCCATGGACAACTTCGTCGGGGCGCACCTGGCCGCCGACGGGGTCGACAACTTCTCGGTGACCATGGGCTACTTCGATCGCAGCGACCTGGCGTTCTACTACGCGCTGGCTGACGCCTTCACCATCTGTGACGGCTACTACTGCTCGGTGCTCGGACCGACAGATCCCAACCGGGTGATGGCGTTCTCGGCCTCGATCGATCCCGCCGGCACCGGCGGGGGGCCCATCCTCGTGACGCAGACGACGGACCGGCCCGAGTACTACAACACGCTCACGTGGACGACGATGCCCGAGCAGCTGCTCGACGCGGGAGTGAGCTGGAAGGTCTACAACGACCCGACCGGACTGGCGCTGTTCAACCCGCTCCCCTACTTCCAGGCCTACAACGACCCCACGACGACGCGCGGACAGCAACTCCAGGCCCAGGCCCTCACGCCGGCCTTCCCGGCCGACTTCATTGCCGACGTCACCGCCGGCACCTTGCCCCAGGTCAGCTGGATCCACGGTCCCGTCGTCCAGTGCGAGCACCCGGCCACGGCGCCGCAGTGGGGGGAGAACCTGGTGCAGACCGTGCTCGACACCTTGACGTCGAACCCCGACGTCTGGGCGCAGACGCTCTTCATCCTCCACTACGACGAGAACGGCGGCTTCTTCGACCACATGCCCCCGCCCGTGCCACCAGCGGGTACCGAGGGCGAATACCTCACCGTCAACCCGTTGCCGAGCGCCGCGGGCGGCATCGTCGGGCCGGTGGGCCTCGGCTTCCGAGTGCCGTGCCTCCTCCTCTCGCCGTTCGCCCGCGGCGGCTACGTGTCCCACCACACGTTCGACCACACCTCGACACTGCGGCTGCTCGAGACGCTCTTCGGCGCCCCGGTCCCCAACCTCACCGAGTGGCGCCGCAGCGTGACCGGGGACATGACCCAGGCCCTGGCTCTCGGGCAAGCGGCCAACACCACCATCCCGACGCTGCCCAACGCGCCGCTCGTCGAGCCGGCCGTCGACGAGCAGATCATCCTCAACGCATTGACCGGCACCTTCGACGAAGGCTTCACCTACACCCCGCCCACCACCAACTCGATGCCCGCCCAGGAGACCCGACCGGCGCGGCCCACGCCACCGCGATGAGCGGCCGCACCTACAGCCGCCGGTCGGTGCTGCGGGCCGGCCTCGGTACCGCCTCCGCCGCCGTGCTCGGCTCGGCCGTGGCCGCCGGTCTCCGGCCCCTCGGAGCATCGGCGCGCACGGCGCGTGGCCCCGGCGCGCTGCCCTATCCCGCGCTGCCCGTCGGGCAGGTCACCGGCGCGTTCCCCTTCGACCACCTCGTGCTGGTGATGCAGGAGAACCACTCGTTCGACAACTATCTCGGCATGCTGCCGGTGAGCGGGCAGCCGCTGGCCGACGGCTTCACCTTCAACAAGCGCGGCGAGCCGGTCAACTGGAACCCCATCGGCACCGAGCGCATGTACGTGTACCACCAGCCGGGCGACATCGGCGCCCAGGACAGCGGCTCGCAGTCCTGGGACGACTCGCACCTCCAGATCGACGGCGGCGCCATGGACGGCTTCGCCGGCACCGGCCCGGGGTCGATGGGCTACTACACAGAGGGCGACCTCCCCTTCTACTACTCGCTCGCCAACACCTTCACGCTGGCCAACCGCTGGTTCTGCTCGGTGCCGGCGCAGACCTATCCCAACCGCCGCTTCTACATGGCCGGCACGGCGTCGGGGATCGTGTCGACCGACATCGACAACATCGACGTGTACCCGCCCAACGGCACCATCTGGGACCAGCTGAGCGGCAACGGCATCAGCTGGAAGAACTACTTCAGCGACGCGCCGACCACGGCGATCATCCTCGACACGATCTTCCGCTACCCCGAGAACCTCACGTCCATCGCCGAGTTCTTCGGCGACGCCGCCGCCGGGACGCTGCCGTCGGTCAGCCTCGTCGACTGCAACATGGGCGCGGTGCAAGGCGAGGTCCCGAGCGTCGTCGGCGAGCTGCCCCAGCCGGTACCGACGTTCGCCGCCACGCCCGACCTCGCCATCGAGACGACGTGCCAGTCCGAGGAGAACCCCGAGGACGTCCAGCTGGGCGAGCAGTTCGTGGCCGGCGTGGTCAACGCCGTGATGGCGGGACCGGCGTGGCAGCGCACCCTCTTGGTCTGGCTCTACGACGAGCACGGCGGCTACTACGACCACGTGGCGCCTCCCGCCGCGATCCCACCCGACGCCACGCCCCCCGACATCGGTCCGGCGGACCAGCCAGGTGGATACAACATGTACGGACCCCGTGTCCCCGTCGTCGTGGTCAGCCCGTATGCCCGCTCCCACGCCGTGACCAACAAGGTGCACGACCACACCTCGGTGCTCGCCACCATCGAGCGGCAGTGGAACCTCCCGGCGCTGACCTACCGCGACGCCAACGCGGCCACCCTGGCCGACTTCTTGGACACCTCGCTCATGACCTTCGCCGAGCCCCCCGACCTCGCCGCCCCGGCCAACCCTCTGCCCGGCCTGATCCAGGGCTACCAGGGCCAACCCGTGCCCCCGGTGCCCACCGCGACCAAACCCGGGCGCTGAGCGCCGCCGGCCCGAGGGTCGCCGGCCGAGGGTTGCCGGGCCCGGGTCGCGAAGAGGCGTCGCACCTGCGTTCGCACCTGCGTTCGCACCGGCGTGTTGGCACCCCCGGTGAGGCGGGGGCGTACAGTGGGTGACATCGGTGTCAGGAAAAGCCGGGTCGTGCCCGGGCAGAGCGTGCAGAAGGGGAGGACCGAATGCGCACTGAGGACATGATCCTGGTCAGCGTCGACGACCATGTCATCGAGCCCAGGGGGATGTTCGACGGGCTGCTGCCCGCCAAGTACCAGGACAAGGCGCCCAAGCTCGTCCGCAAGGAAGACGGCACGGACGTGTGGCTCTACGACGGCAACCAGATCCCCAACGTCGGGCTCAACGCCGTGGTCGGCCGCCCGCCCGAGGAGTACGGCATCGAGCCCACCTCGCTCGAGGACATGCGGGTCGGCTGCTACGACGTGCACGAGCGTGTGCGCGACATGTCGGTCAACGGCGTGCTCGGCTCCATGTGCTTCCCCTCCTTCCCCCAGTTCTGCGGCCAGCTCTTCGCGCGGCGCGAGGACAAGGACGAGGCCCGCGCCATGGTGCAGGCCTACAACGACTGGCACATCGACCGGTGGTGCGGCGCCGAGCCCGGGCGCTTCATCCCCCTGTCGATCCCCGTCATCTGGGATCCCGAGCTCGGTGCGGAGGAAGTGCACCGGGTGGCCAAGAAGGGCTGCCACGCCGTCACCTTCTCGGAGAACCCCGAGAAGCTGGGCTGGCCGTCGCTGCACAACGAGCACTGGGACCCCTTCTGGACGGCGTGCGCCGACGAGGGCACCGTCGTCTGCATGCACCTGGGCTCGTCCTCGCAGATCCTGATGACCTCGGTCGAGGCGCCGATCGACGTGATGATCAGCCTCCAGCCCATCAACATGGTGCAGGCGGCCGCCGACCTGATCTGGTCGCCGATCCTGCGCAAGTACAAGGACCTGCACTTCGCCCTCTCCGAGGGCGGCATCGGCTGGATCCCCTATGCCCTCGAGCGCATCGACTACGTCTACGAGCACCACCGCAAGTGGACCGGTCAGGACTTCGGCGACCAGCTGCCGAGCCAGGTGTTCAAGGACCGCGTCATCACCTGCTTCATCGACGACGCCTTCGGTGTCCAGAGCCGTGAGTTCTTGAACATCGACAACATCACGTGGGAGTGCGACTACCCCCACTCGGACTCGACGTGGCCACAGTCGCCCGAGCTGCTCATGAAGTATCTCGACGGCGTGTCCGACGAGGACATCGACAAGATCACCCACCTCAACGCGATGAAGCACTTCCAGTTCGATCCCTTCAGCGTGCGGGCGCGCGAGAAGTGCACCGTCGAGGCGCTGCGAGCCGAGGCCGCCGACGTCGACACGTCGCTCGTCTCTCGAGCCCGGGGGCAGACGCACGTCAACGAGAAGGGCATCGTGAGCGTGAGCAGCTTCACCACGCGCCTACGCGACGACGAGGACTGAGCACCCCCCACCGCGCACCACCAGCAGACGCCGAACCCGGCACGCCACTTGTGCGCGTGCGGGCACGGCCCCGAAACCTGAGCACCGGAGACACCGGAGACCATGTCGATCGACTACGCCCTCGGTGACGACCACGTCGTCACCATCACCATCAACCGCCCCGAGGCGCGCAACTCCATGGACATGGAGCACTTCTTCGGGCTGCGCCAGGCCTGGGACCGCTTCGGCGAGGACGACGACGCCTACGTCGCCATCGTCACCGGCGTCGGCAAGGACTTCTGCGTCGGGGCCGACCTCAAGACCTACATCCCCCAGATCACCGAGTTGCAGAGCAAGATGAAGGACGGCGCGCACCCCGAGGAGCTGGGTGGCTATCGCCTCGACGACGGGGTCAGGGCGGTGCTGCGCGGCACCAAGCTCTACAAGCCGATCGTCGCAGCGGTCAACGGCACCTGTGTGGCCGGGGGCATGGAGATGCTCGGCGGCACCGACCTCCGCGTGGCCAGCGACACCGCCACCTTCGCCGTGATGGAGCCCAAGCGCGGCCTGTTCGCCGGCGGCGGGACCACGGTGCGCCTCCCGCGCCAGATCCCGTGGCCCGCGGCCATGGAGCTGTTGCTGTGCGCCGACCAGGTGCCGGCGCAGCGTGCCTACGAGATGGGACTCCTCAACGAGGTATGCCGCCCCGCCGACCTGATGGAGCGGGCCTACCACTACGCCCACCGCATCACGGCCAACGGGCCCTTCGCCGTTCGCAAGACCAAGGAGTCAGCGCTGCGCGGCCTGGCCACCGACATGAAGGAGGCCTACCGGATCGAGTCGGAGATCTCCGGTGAGGTCTTCAGCAGCGAGGACGCCAAGGAGGGCCCGCTCGCCTTCGCCGAGAAGCGCACGCCCAACTGGAAGAACCGCTAGCCAGCAATTGGCGCGAGGGTCCCGGACGCCGGGGCCCATGGTGCTCAGCGCTGCACCAGCGCGTAGACCATCGTGACCTGATCGGTTTCGGTCTGGCTGCCCGGTTCGACCGGTACCGCCGAGGCCTGGGCCCCCGAGGCGTTGGAGGCAAAGCCCGGATTCGGCTGGTACAGCGACGGTTGGGTGTCGTCGGTCAGCGAGCACACCGGACCGAGTCGCCGGCCGGCTGCCGCCGCCATGGCACCCGCGTGGGCGACGGCCTGGCGGACGGCCTTGGCCCGCGCCTGGTCCTCGACCATGGCGGGGTTGCTGAAGGAGAAGCTCAGGGAACTGATCTGTGCCGCGTCGCCGCTGGCGTTGACCACGTCGTCGATGGCGGATCCGGCGGTCTTGGTGTCGCGCAGCGTGGCCGTGATCGTGTTGGTGGCCTGATAACCGGTGAGGGTGGGCACGCCGTTCGGGTAGGCGTACTGCGCCTGCAGGTTGAGCCCGGTCGTCTGGATGTCGGCCTGGTGCACGCCGTTCGCCTCGAGCGCGAGCAGGGCCTGGTTCACCTTGGCGTTGTTGTCGCTCAGGGCCGCCGCCGAGGAGCTGTCCGTGGAGCTGAAGCTGAACACGGCGCTGAGGACGTCAGGCGGCTCCGACGCCTGGCCTGTTCCCTGGACCGTGAGGTGCGGCGACGAGCTCCCGCAGCCGGCCGACGGCACCGCCGGCGTGCTCGCGCCCGCATCGGCCAGGGCGAGGCCGAGACCCGCGCCGGCGACCAGGAGCGCGCCGAGGGCCACGACGAGGAGGACCCGTGCCCGAGGGCGCGGCCCACGCCGGCGGGATGCATCACCGGGCCCGACCGGGTCGTGTCGATCCGACACGACCCGGTCGGCCGAAAGGTCATCGTGCTCGGGACCCTGTTCCATGGTGTGTGCCTCCGCGTTGGTTGACACACCAGAGACGCAGCGGGGCGACGATCGGTTCGGGACCGGCCGGCGCGGCCCAAGAATGAGATCATCGAGGGCGCGCCACTCGGACGTCGTGGTCTCGACTGACCGTGATCGTCCGCCAAGAGCGGAGCGGTGACCATATGAGACGAACCGTGCCGGGTTCCCTGCGGCTGAGCTCCCGGGTCAGGCGCCGTCCGCGGCTCACTGCTGTGTGGCTGGCAGCCGCCACCCTCGCGGCCGCCTCTTGTGTCCTGGCGCCGATCGGAGGCCACCAAGCGTCAGGGGCGGTGAGACCTTCGGTGTCCACCACGGTCGTGCAGGCGCTTTCGATGCCCGCCGGCGGGGCACAGAACGTCGAGCTGAACTCGGTGAGCTGCCCCGACCCCCGCTTCTGCGTGGCGGTCGGTGAGTACCGGCCAGCTGGCAGGTGGATGAGCGATCAGGGGGAGCACGCGGTGGTCATGCGCTTCGACGGCACGCGGTGGTCGGCCATGTCGGCACCCGAGGCGCCGGACACGGAGCTGAACGGCGTCGACTGCGTCGCCAGCTCGACGTGCGTCGCCGTGGGCGAGAGCGTCGGCGCCGAAGGGGACTCGTCTCCCTACATCGAGGCGATGCACGGGACAGCCTGGTCTATCGTGCCGTCACCGGGCCCCACCATCTTCTCGGTCGACGCCTACCACCTCGCCTCCGTGTCCTGCGCGTCCGCCGGCAACTGCACGGCGGTTGGCTGGGACATGGGGCTCGGCTACGGGCGGGGGCTCACACCGGTGACGGGGCTCGTCGCCCACGAAGGGACAACCGGGTGGACGGTCGAGCCCATTGCGCCACTAGTCCCGACCCAGACGTGGTCCCTCGCCGGCGACGTGACCATCCCCTCCAATGCGTTCGATCCCACGTATCTCATGTCCGTGTCGTGCACGCGCGAGCTCTGTCTCGCCGCCGGCGAGGGTCGAGGCTTCGTCGAACGGGGAGGGACCTGGACCCCGCTGGCGGCATCACCGCTGGTCTTCAATGGAGTCAGCTGCTGGTCCGGCCGTCGTTGTCTCGGAGTCGGCCGCGGCGGTCAAGGTTTCTCTGGTCCCATCGTCGTGGCGACCTCGACCTCCATCGCCCGCCTCTCCAGCACACAGTGGCGGCGCGTGGCGTCGCCGAACACCACATCGTCACTGAACGTCCTCGGCGCGGTGGCGTGCTGGACGGGACGCTCCTGCGTGGCAGTCGGCTCCGTCACCGGGCCTGCACAAGCTCAGCCGACGGGAAACCGAGAAGGAGCCGCCCTTGTCGAGGTGGAATCAAAGGACGCATGGTCCCTGGCGACGCTGCCACGAACGCCGTTCAAAGTCGACGACGCGTTGACCTCCGTGAGTTGTCCGGGCCCGCACACCTGCATCGCCGTCGGACAGTCGGTCGTAAACGTGCTCACGGTCCCGAGCGGGCCGCTACACGCCTTCTCGGTACGGGTGACGCACTAAGGCCTAAGGCCTCGGAGCCCGACGTAGCGCCAGAAGCGAGGGGAACCCCACGACGAGTGTCTGCAGTCGCCAGCCCCGCGCCCGCAGCCCGCGTCGCCGGGCCATGCGCCCGGCTGCGACCGCCTCGGTGGCGTGGATGACGGCGGTCGCCGCCAGGAGTGCCTGGAGCACCTCGCGCGGCGGCAAGGCGTCACTCGACATCTCCTTCGCCTTGTCGTAGGCGGGTTTCGACAACGCGAGCTTGCTCAGGATCACGATCCCGCCGTCGAGGAGAAGGAACCAGAACAGCGAGGGCCGCACGACCCCCGAACGTCTCTCTCGTGCCATAGGGACGTTTCTAGCGAGTGGGCGGCCCGCCCGACAATCGGACGGGACTCGGCACCGGTCTGGGCACGGGACTCGGGGCGGGACTCGGCACCGAGGCGGAGGCGGCTGCGGCGGCGAGCTGCCCGCAGGCAGCGTCGATCTCGACGCCCCGGGTGACCCGGACGGTGGCGTTGACCCGCCGCGCCGTCAGCAGGTCCCGGAAGAGCCGCACCCGCGCCGGAGAGGAGCCCACCACCGGGTAGCCCGGTGTGGGGTTGAGCGGGATGAGGTTGACGTGGGCACCCAGCGGCCGGGCGAACGCCGCGAGCTCCGCACTGTCGCTCTCCCGGTCGTTCACGCCGTCGATGAGCGCCCATTCGATGGAGAGGCGGCGGCCGCTCGCCCCCACGTAGTCGGCGCACGCAGCGGCAAGCTCGGCTAGCGGATAGCGGCGGTTGATCGGCACCAGCTCGTTGCGCAGCGCGTCGTTGGCCGCGTGCAGCGACACGGCGAGGTTGACCGGCAGCCTCTCGGCGGCAGGCGGCGGATGCCGGGAATCATCCCGACCGTGGACAGCGTCAGATGCCGGGCGGAGAGCCCCATCTCCGCATGGAGGCGGATGACGGCACCCCAGACCCGGTCGTAGTTGGCCAGCGGCTCCCCCATCCCCATGAAGACCACGTTGGAGAGCCGCCGCGGCTCGGCCTCGCGCATGGCGGCGGCCACCTGCTCGACGATCTCGCTCTGGCTCAGGTGTCGCTGGAAGCCGGCCTGCCCGGTGGCGCAGAACTGACAGGCCATGGCGCACCCGGCCTGGGTCGACACGCACACCGTCACCCGGTCCGGGTAGCGCATCAGCACCGTCTCGACCCGGGCGCCGTCGTGCAAGGTCCACAGCCACTTGGTGGTCTGTCCCGAGTCGGCGCTCTGGCGCGCCTCCTCGGTGAGCGCCGGCGGCAGGGCGTCCGCCAGCGCGCTCCGGAGCCCGGCCGGCAGCTCGGTCATCTCCTCGGGCCGGCGCACCCGGGCATGGAGGCCCTCCCAGACCTGGCGGACCCGGTAGGACGGCTCGCCCTCGAGCTGAGCCAGCTCGTCCTTGGTCACGTCGTACGGGGCGGGCATGAGCGCCAGGTTAAGAGGAGTGGGCTTGCGTTCCTCGATCTGACCTGAATAAAATGAATGAACATTCGTTTTTGTTCTTCTCGGAGGGAGTACCAGTGCGCACAGGACGACCGAGCCGCACCGCCTGTCAGAACGCCCTATTCAGGGCGCTCGAAGCCCGGCGTCCAGCTGGTGAGCGCGTCGCTGACGACACCTTGGCCGCGGGCTTCCTCACTCCCGAGTACCGGGTGGTGGCGGAGCTGGCGCGGGTCCCCGCTCTGCGGCGCTCAACCGAGGCCTTCATCGATCGTCATTGGCCCTGCGCGCGCGGTGGCGTCGTGGCCCGCACCCGGCTCATCGACGACACGATCACCGACGAGCTCCCCGCCGTGTCCCAGGTCCTGATCCTCGGTGCCGGCTACGACTCGCGGGCCTATCGCCTCCCCGGCATGCGCGAGCGAGCGGTCTTCGAAGTCGACCATCCGGACACGCAGGCGATCAAGCGGCGAGCCCTCACCCGTCTAGGTCGCACGCTCAGCGAGCGAGTGCACCTGGTACCGGTCGTGTTCGGGCGCGACGACGTGGCGACCCAGCTGGCGGCGGCGGGGTTCGTCGACGGGCTGCGGACCCTCGTCCTGTGGGAAGGCACGACCAACTACCTCAACGACCGCGCGGTGGACGGGACGTTCGCCTTCGTCTCCGGGGCGGTCGGCAGCGGATCGCCGGTGCTGTTCACCTACGTGCATGCGGGCCTGCTCGACGCGACCGTCTCCTTCGAGGGTGGCCCGACCACCATGCGCTCCGTGCAGAAAACCGGCGAACCCATGACCTTCGGCTTCAACCCCGCCGGGGTGCCCGGCTATCTGACCGAGCGTGGCTTCGACCTCGAGTGGGACCTGGCTGTCTCCGAGCTCGGTCGGCGCAGCTACTGGGAGGAGCCGCCGTCCCTGCCCGCCTACTACCACGTCGCCAAGGCGCGGAGGCGCTGAGGATGCCCAAGGTCAGCGAGGAACACCTGCAGGAGCGCCGGCGCCAGATCATGGAGGCGGCCCTGGCCTGCTTCTCGCGCCAAGGCTTCCACCGCACCACCATGCAGGACATCGTGGGCGAGAGCGGCCTGAGTGCCGGCGCCTTCTACCGCTACTTCGAGTCCAAGGAGGCGATCGTCGCCGCGCTGGCGGAAGAACACCACCGTTCGGAGGCCGCGGTCCTGGCCGGCGTCGACACCGCGACCGACGCCACCGAGGCCCTGGCTGACCTCGTCCGGACCTCGCTCGGCCGACTCGACGACGACAATGAGCGGCGATGGCGGCGGGTGACGGTCCAACTGTGGGCCGAGGCGCTGCGCGACCCGCGCATCATGGACGTGGTGCGCAGCGGCCTCGACGGGCCCCTCGAAACGTTGGCCGAGGTCGTGGCGCGCGGTCAGCGGGAGGGCACCCTCCCCCGCGGACTGGACCCCAACGCCACCGCCCGCGTCTGCGCCGGCATCTTCCAGGGCCTCGTGGTCCAGCAGGCTTGGGAGCCCGCTCTCGACGTGCCGGCATACGTCGAGAGTGTGCTCGGCATCCTCGAGGCGCTAGCGGTTGCCGCACGCACTGAAACTTCCGTGAGCTGAACCCTCAGAGCGGCACGGCCCGGATCTCTCCGACATCGCAGCCGAGCCAGACCACGGGCCCAGACCACGGGCCCAGACCAGGGGCCCAGACCACGGGCCCAGACCACGGACGCAGTTGCGGCCGATGCCCTCGCCGTGCTGGCCTGAACGCCACAGGGCGCCCGGCCGGCACAGGTCCGCACCAGCCCGCACCAGTCCGCACCAGCCCGCACCTGAGGAGACCCATGACCGGCACCCCCGAGGACCCGATCGGCGACGACCTGACGAGGCGTATCGAGAACGGCATCTGCTGGATCACCCTCAACCGCCCCGACGCGGGCAACGCGCTCACCCAGTACATGCGGGACCAGATCGCCGAGTGGGTGTGCGACGCCTCGGGCGACCTCTTCGTGCGGGTCGTGGTGATCACGGGGGCAGGCGACAAGGCCTTCTGCACCGGCGCCGACTTGCGCGGTGGCCTACGCCCGCCCCGACCCAAGCCTGAGGGCGCACCCGAGAGCATCGTCGGCGACGGCTCGCGCACCATCCGCGACGGCTGGCAGGCCCTCGTGACGTCCATCTTGGATTGTGAGAAGCCGGTCATCGCCGGCGTCAACGGCACCGCGGCAGGAGGCGGGATGCACCTCGCCCTGGCTTGCGACCTGGTCGTGATGGCCGACGACGCCAAGTTCGTCGAGGTCTTCATCCGCCGCGGCATCGCCCCCGACGCCGGCGGCGCCTGGATCCTCACCCGGCTGGTCGGCATCCAGAAGGCGAAGGAGCTGTTCTTCTTCGGTGACGACGTGCCGGCCGCCGAGGCCTATCGCATCGGCCTCGTCAATCGCATCGTCCCACGCGCCGAGTTAGGACCCACGCTCGAGGAGCTGGCGGGCCGTTTGGCCCAAGCGCCGACGAAGGCGATCTGGGTCACCAAGTGGCTCACCAACCGGGCGCTCGACGTCGATCGCGCCACGTCTCTCTACGACGAAGCGATCGGCCAGGAGATCGTCACCCGCACCCTCGACTCCCAGGAGGGCATCGCGAGCTTCGTGGAACGCCGACCGGCCGAATTCAAGGGCTGGTAGACGACCTCGGCGCGGTCGTCGTCGTTCCCGACCCAGCGGCGTTGGTGGTGGTGGTGGACGTCGGCGGAGCGGATGTCGTCGTGGTCGACTGCCCGGTGGGGGCAGTGGTGCTGGTCGAGGTCGGTGTGGACGACGACGTCGTGGTGGATGGCGACGTGGTGGACGTCGGGGTCGTCGACGTCGTCGTCGAAGTGGGAGCCGGACCCGGGTTGATGATGTTGCCGAACGTGGTCCCAGAGCCCGCGCCCCCGAAGATGTCCGACAGCGGCTTGCCCGAGATCAGCTCGACCGCGGTGATGAAGAGCAAGGCCAGCACGAACACGATGCCCGCGGCGGCGGCGATCGCCTTCCAGGTGTAGCGCCGTGGCGCCAGCGGCGCGCCGGAGGCCGACGAGGTCACCGACGTGGTCGCGGTCGATCCACTCCGCGCGGGTCCATTGCCGCCCGTGACCCGCGGCATCGGCATGGTCGAGGCCGAGACCCGCTCGGTCGCCGGCGTGTCGGGGGAGGCGGTGACCTCCATGCGCTGGGTCTCCCCCGCGGTCCGCTCCGTCTGCGCCGTCTCGGCGGCGGCGGCGCCGGACCCCGTGCCCCTTCCTGAGCCAACCACCTCAGTGGGAGCCGAGCTCGCGTCAACCGAGGACGCCGCGTCACCCTTCGCGCCGGTGCCGCCCAACCGCCGCAGCAAGCTCGACGCCGAGGAATCGGGCACCCGTTCTGCGACCTGTTTCACCGCCTGGTGGCCCCGGTCGATCGACTGGGCGAAGAAGGCGGTGCCGGCGGTGGCGGCCGCCGAACCGATCGCGACGCCGATGATCGTGCCCTTGACCCCGAACGCCGAGGCGATCAGCGCGGCGATCACCGCACCCGCGGCCGAGGCCAGGATCTGGCGGACCGAGAACTTCACGCCAGGGCTGTCTAGTCGCCCGCCACCGGCGCCACGGCGCGGGCGATGAACTGGCGAGCGCCCGAATCGAGGACCCAGTCGTGCCCGAAGCGGGCAACCGGGCCCGCGAAGCGAGAGACCAGCTGGAGCGCCGTGTTCCCAGGTGCGAGCGAGCTGCGCAGCGCCGCGATGCAGCCGGCTCCCGCTTCGGCCTCGACGTCCGTTTCCGCTTCGTCTTCGGCGCCCGCTGCGCCACCGGCATCGGCGTCCTCCAGGGTCAACTCGGCGACCCCCACCACGTCGCCGAGGACCCGGGCCCGCACCAGCGCCGGCGCCTCGATGTGCTCGATCGCCACCCGGAAGCGCACCGGATAGGGCACCGGCGGCTGCACCTCGCAGCGCCACTCCTCCCCTTCGGCCAGCGCCGAGGCCTCGAACCGGCGGAGCCACGGCCACCAGTCGCGGTAGCTCGACACCTGCGAGATCTGCGCCCACACCTCCGCGCGCCCCAGCGGCAGCGGGTAACGGTGCACCGTGGTGATGGCACCTCGCAGAGGGATCGCGCCAATCCCCGCCCCGTCGCCGCCAGCGCCAGCGTTCACTCCCCGACGGCTCCGTCGATGCGCTCGCGCAAGAGGTCGGCGTGCCCGTTGTGCCGGGCGTACTCCTCAATCATGTGGATCATGATCCAGCGCAGAGAGACCGGTCGTTTCGTGCTGGCCGCGATGGCGTCCAGGCCGTCGGCTCTCTCGGCAATCGAACGAGAGACGTCGCACTGGTGCTCGAAGGTCTCGATATCGCCTATCGCCCGCGCCGGGTCGAGGTCGTTGAAGTCGGCGTCGCGATCGGCGTCGGTGGCGATCGGCGCCGGCTGCGGGTCGCCAGTGAAGATGTGCACGAACCAGCTCCACTCGACCAGCGTCATGTGCCGCACGAGGCCGAGGAGGCTGAGCGTCGACGGCGGGACCTCCTGGCGCACCAGCGCGTCGCCGTCGAGTTGGTCGCACTTCCACAACAACGTCGCCCGCTGGTACTCGAGCCACGCCGCCAACATCGGCCGCTCGTCGCCCTGCCAGGGTGGTTCCGGGCGGGAGTCGGGCGGGGTGGCCATCGGGCCAGGCTAATGGTGTCCCCTCGGCATTCGTCAGGGCGCAGGAGGACACAGCGCGGCGGTGTCACACGACGACACCGGCCAGGCCCCCGCGCTCTCGTGCCCGGCAACGGGGCCGATACCATTGATCCGTGCGCCAGCGGTGGTTTTCCAAGCGTGCCGTCTCGCTTCACATGGCTGCCCTCGTCTTCGTGCCCGGATGCGCGGTCGCTGCCTGGTGGCAGGTGAACCGGGCCGCAGACGGCAACCAGTTGAGCTACCTCTACTCGGTCATGTGGCCCGTCTTCGGACTGCTCGGCATCGCGTTCTGGTGGATGTTGCTCCACACCGACTACGACACCGTGGGGCTCAAGGGGATGCGCCACCAGGCCGCCCAGGACGCCCAGGACGCTGGGGCGGCCATGGTCACCGGACTGGGCGCCGCGCCGGCAACGACGCCGCCTGTGCAGACGGTCTCGCCCGAGGAGGACCCCGAACTGGCCGCCTATAACGCCCGCTTAGCCGCGCTGGCAGCCAAGGGCGCGAAGACGTGGCGCAACCCCGAGTCCGTCGTCGCCCGGCGCGCCCAGTGAAGCGCCTCTTCGGCCGCGGGCTGCGCGGCGCACTGTTTCGCTACCAGCTGATGGCGAACATCGTCGGCGTGCTCATCATCCCGCTGTTCTTCTTCACGGGCCTGCACTTCGCGATCGGCGGCTTCAAGATTGAGCTCGCCATCTTCGGTGTCGCCCATGGCTACCTCTACATCGTGTACCTGATCATGGCCGGCTACCTTGCGCTCAAAGCGAGGCTGCACATCCCGTGGATCATCTTGATGTTCGCTGCGGGACTGGTGCCGGGGCTGACGTTCCTGGTCGAGTGGATCGTCGTGACCCGCAAGATCCAACCGCTGGTAGCCGCCGAGTCGGCCGGGGCCGGGGCGCAGCCTGGGGTCAGCCCAGCCGCTCGATGACGGTGCCGTTGGCCTGGCCACCGCCCTCGCACATCGTCTGGTAGCCGTAGCGGCCGCCCGTGGCCTCCAGGTGGTTGAGCAGCGTGCCCATCAAGCGCACGCCGCTCGCTCCCAGCGGGTGTCCGATGGCGATGGCGCCGCCGCGGGGGTTGAAGCGGGCCATGTCGTAGGAGAACTCCTTCTGCCACATGAGCGCGATGGCGGCAAAGGCCTCGTTGCACTCAACGGCGTCGAACTCGTCGACCTTCATGCCTGACTTCTTGAGCAACTTGTGCGTCACCGGCACGGGCGCCGACAGCACGATGGCGGCGTCGTCGGCCGTGACGGCGAAGTGCGCGAAGCGTGCCCGCACCGGGAGGCCGAGCTCTTCTGCCACCGCCCGGTCGGCGATCAGCATGGCGGCCGCTCCGTCCGTCGTCTGCGACGAGTTGCCGGCTGTGATGGACGGGGCGGTCTCGGGCTCCCAGCTCTGCGCCGGAGCCAGCGCAGCGAGTTTCTCGATCGTCGAGCTGCGCCGGATCCCCTCGTCGCTGCGCAGGAATTCGCCGGTCAGGCTCCCGTCCTCGGCCTTGATCGGCACGGGGATCGTTTCCGCCTCGAAGTGCTTGGAGTCCCAGCTCTCCGCAGCGCGGCGGTGCGACTCAAGGGCGTAGGCGTCCATCTCCTCGCGGGTGATGCCGTAGCGCTCGGCCAGGACCTCGCTGACCCGGAACTGGGTCCACAGGCGGTTGTCGACCGCCTTCATGAACGAGGGTGGGAACGGCCCGGTGCCGCCCCGAGCGTTGGAGGCCAGCGGGACCCGGCTCATCACCTCGACGCCGCAGGCCATGACGAGGTCGTAGTGGCCCGCCGCCACACCGGCCGCAGCGAAGTGCACCGCCTGCTGGGAGGACCCACACTGGCGGTCTACCGTCGTGGCGGGCACGCTCTGGGGGAGGCCGGCCGAGACCCACGCGTTGCGGGCCACGTTGGTGCTCTGCTCCCCCACCTGGCTCACGCAGCCGCCGATGACGTCGTCGATGCGTTCGGGATCCACCCCCGTCCGCTCGAGCAACGAGGTCAGGGTGAAGCCCAAGAGGTCGGCCGGGTGCCAGTTGGCCAGTGCCCCGCCACTTTTGCCGAACGTGGTGCGCACGACGTCGACGATGACGGGCTCTCTCATCTGCTGCCTCCTCGGCTCGGTCCTAGGCTGATGTGCTGAGCTGGGTACCGCTGGGCGCCGTGTGGGTGGTTCTCGGGCTCCGTACTTTACTGGGGGCCCGGCACGTCGGGATCGTCCAGCCCTGGCACCTGCGCGGCTTCCTCGGCCCCGGCGACTCCCGTGGCCGCCGCCTCCTCGCGCCGGGCCATCAGGGACCCGACTGCCTTGCCGGCACCTGCCGGATCGCCCTCGTAGACGACGCTGCCGTGGTTCAGCACGACGGCCCACGTGGCGAGCTCGAGCACCCGGTGGACCTGCTGCTCCACCACGACGAGCGCGGTGCCGTTCCGGTTGATCTCGCGCAGCCCCTCGTAGACCTGGTCGACCACGACTGGCGCCAGACCGAGGGACAGCTCGTCGGCCACAAGCACCTTGGGTGGCACCACCAGCACCTTGGCCAACGAGAGCAGGCGCTGCTGTCCACCCGACAGGGTGCCGCCCATTTGCTTGCGCCGCTCGCCGAGGATGGGGAAGGCGGCGTAGGCGCGCTCGAGGTTCTCCTTGAGCTTGCCCCTCCCGGCCCGCTGCCGGAAGGCCAGCGTCAGGTTCTCCTCGACCGTCAAGCTCGAGAACACACCCCTGCCCTCGACGACGTGGGCCATGCCGAGCCGTGCGATCTTGAAGGCGGGGAGCGTTGTTACGTTCTGGCCGGCGAAGTGCACCTCGCCCGCCGTCGCCGTCACCAAGCCGGTGACGGTGCGGGCGATGGTCGACTTGCCCGCGCCGTTGGAGCCCACCAGTGCGACGACGCCGCCGCTGGGCACCCGGAACGAGACGTCGAAGAGCGCGCGATAGGGCCCGTAGGACGCGCAGACGCTGCGGACGGATAGGGCGTCGCCGCCCACCGACGCGTCGGGCGTGGTGGTGGCCAGCGCCGTCACGCCGTCATCCCCATCTGGCCCAGGTACGCCTCACGCACCTCTGGGTTGGCCATCACCTCGTCGAAGGTCCCCTGGGCGAGCATCGACCCGAGGTCCATCACGACAGTGCGGTCGACGACCTCGGCCACCATGGACAGGTCGTGCTCGACGAGGAGGACAGCCGTACCCCGCTCGCGCTGCACGATGCGCAGGACCGCAGCCAACTCGGCCGTCTCGTGGAGGTCGAGGCCCGACGACGGCTCGTCGGCCAGCAGGATCTTCGGCTCGGTGGCCAGTGCCCGCGCCAGCTCGACGAGGCGGCAGTTGCCGAGGCCCAGCGCATTGACCGACGTGTCGGCCAGCTGGGTGATCCCGACCAGCTCCAAAATGGCGTCGACACGTTCCATCTCGTCCTGGTCGGGCTTGCTCATGTTGCACAGGTCCCGCCAGAGTCGGCCCTCGCCGCGCCGCGACCGCTCGGCCACCATGAGGTGGTCGCGCACCGACATGTCTGTGAAGACCTCGACGCGCTGGTAGGTGCGGCCGATGCCAAGGCGGGCGCGCTTGTAGGTCGGGAGTCCCATGAGCGCCTTCCCGTCGAAGACGATGTCTCCTTGCTCGGGCCGCAGCTGCCCGCACACGCAGTTGAAGAGCGTCGTCTTGCCGGCGCCGTTGGGACCGACCAGGCCGACGCTCTCGCCGGCGAACACATCGAATGTGATGCTGTGGACGGCCTGGATGCCGCCAAAGGATTTGCACACGTTCTGCAGGCTGAGGAGCGGGGTCGCGTCAGCCACTGGCACCCGATGTCGAGATGGCGCGCGCCTTCAGGTCTTCGGCCTCGGCTTCTCGCGCGAAGAACAGTCGCTCGAAGCGCTGCGTGCCGCGGCGCTTCTGGAACTCCAGAACACCCTCGGGGTGCTGCGCATAGGTCAGAGCGCCGAAGGCAAAAAGGACGACCGTGAGACTCGACGCGCCGATGCGAGCCGGGAGGACCGTGGTCAGGATCTGCTCGGTCACGAAGAACCCGATGCCCGCCTGAATGGCGCCTTCCACGGTCGTCACGCTAGTGGTCACGACCAGGACGACCAGCACGAGCGAGAAGTCCGCGTTCCAGTCGGTCGGACTGACCACCTGCTGCTCGAGACTGTGCAGGAGGCCACCGACGCCGGCCACGGCACCAGACAGAGCAAAGACCATGATGCGCTGCCACGACGGATTGACGCCAAGCCCCGCCGTCGCCGTTTCGCTGCCCCGCATGGCAGCGAGGTTTCGACCAACCGTGCCCCGGCGGACGAGCAGCACGATGATCACGGCGACGACGAGGACGCCCAGCGAGAGCAGGAACATGGCGTGGCCGTCGAAGTTGAAGAACACGCTCGTGCCCAGCCACTTGGACGGGATGCTCACGCCTTCAGGACCACCGGTGATAGAGACCACGTTGAAGAAGGTGGCGTCCACGAAGAGCGCAAATGCGAGGGTCATCAGCGCCAAGCCAAGTCCGCGGAGCCGCAGCGAGAGGAGGGCCAGGAGCACGGCGACCAGCGCGGCCAACAGCGCACCGAGGAGGCCGCCGACGAGCAGGTTCAACCCAAGATGGTTCGCTAACTGGGCCGCAGTGAAGGCGCCCACCCCTGCCAGTGTCGCCTGGCACAGGGACAACTGACCCGCCATACCCGTGATCAGCGTGATGGAGAGCAGGACGATCGACAAGGTCAGGCCGTTGTTGAAGACAGTCGTCCACGCGTCCGGTATCCACGTGAGCATGGATATGCAGAAGCCGCCGAACAAGATCCACCAGAGCACCCGGATGATGCGGTTCATGCTCGGGGCCCGTGCCTCCGCGGCGATGGGCGGTGGGGGCGGGTCGATCGTGGCCAACGGGTCACGGCTGGCATCGAGCGCCCGCATCCCGGGCAAGAACAGCAGGGCGGCCACCAAGAAGAGGAAGGGCAAAGACGGGATGATGGCGGCGTAGAAGAAGCTCGTCGGCGAGATGTAGCCCTGGAGCAGCGTTGTGAGCACTCCGATGACGACGGCCACCGCGGCGGCGATGGGCAGTGAGCGCAACAACGCGCACGCCGCGGCCGCGATCGCGGTGACGGTCAACGTCACGTAGTCCTCAGAGGTGAATGCACCGAACACCGGAGCGAACAACACGCCGGCGAGGCTCGCCATGAAGCTGGACACGATCCAGGCCAGCGCCACCACACCGTTCCCGTTGATGCCGTCGAGCTGCACGAGCCGCCGGCTCTCCACCGCCGCCCGCATCTGGAGGCCCAGGCTGGTGAAGCGCAACAGGATCGTGAGCAAGATCAGGACGACCACCGTGACGGAGATGGTGGACAGGTAAATCCCGTTGATCGGGGTCCCGGCGATGGTGAAGTACACGACGTTCGGGTTGAAGAACGGCAGGATCGTCACCGTGGCGTCGAGGTTCTGGGGCCCGAAGATCACCGGAAGCAGGTTCGGGATCCCAACCAGTAACGCGAGGCTGCAGACCATCTTGGCCGTCGAATTGGAATTGGCGATGTGTCGGAAGATGAGCCGGTCGAAGGCCCATCCCATCACCGGGCCCATCACGACCACTGAGACCAAGAAAGCCTCGAAGCCCGACCACCCGTGATACTCGGTCAGGTACGTGAAGACGAAGGCCGAGGCAAACGCCTGCGCGCCGAAGGCGAAGTTGAAGACGCCGGTCGCCTGGTACGTCAGGACCAGGCAGACCGCAACCAGCGCATAGGTGCACCCGTACGGGATGCCAGGTAGCGCGAAGCCGAAGAATTGCTCCATGCCCGTGCCCGACTACCTGTCCCGACCCTCGCCCTCGCCCCTACAAGCCCGCTGCGATCAGGCGGGAGCGGGGGTGCCGGGCGGAAGCGGGAACACTGGGCCCTTCTTCGGGCTGATCGACGGGAAGCAGTTGAACACGTTCTCCCCCTTGTTCAGGGCAGGTACGTACTTGTCCTGGACCACCTTGATGTAGGCAGCGCAGTAGGGAGGAGCATGCCCGGTGTGACCGGCGTCCTTCCAGTTGACCGGGGACGTCAACCCGCCCGCCGTGAACGCGGTCAAGGAGTTGTCCTCCTTGATGACGTTCGCCTGCGTCAGGTTATTGCCGGCCATCTTGACCCCCTGGACGAACAGCGCTGCTGACTCCCAGCCTTGGATGGCAATCTCGTCGTCGACGTAGGCCGGCTCGTACTTCTTCATCTCGGTGACGTACAGCTTGAGACCCGGGTAGAGGGACTGCGGCGCCGTGAACGGGACGTGGGCGATGCCGAAATACACGTTCTGCATCAGGCTCTCATTCGTGTTGAGAGTCGACTGATCGTTGCCGCTGAACCACAGCTGGGTCATCTTCAGCCCGTACTGCTGGATCGCCCTGGCCATGCTGACGTTGCCCTGAACGTCCATGCAGCTGATGACCATGTTGGAGCCGGCCGCCTTCATGCGCTCGACGTCCGTGGCCACGGTCGATCCGGGGTAGGCCACTTTCAGGTCGGAGTAGCTGATGGTGTAGCCGGCGGACTGCATCGCAGCCTCCTCCGATTGGCACGCATCGGCCGACGCTGCGACGTTGTAGGCGACGAACGCGATGGAAGGCTTCTTCTGCGTCTCCCGCGCCACGTAGGCGTCCTCCGGCGCTCCCGCCGGGTAGTACTCCACGGACCCACCGGCGGCGAACAGGTTCGGCGCAGGAGTCCAGTTCCCCGTGACGTTGTAGCCGTAGGTGGGGATGCCCGACTCCACGAAGAGGCTGGGCGAGAAGAACGCTGTCGCCACACCCGTCACGGCGAAGACGTGGTCCTGATTGATCAACGTGTTGGCCAACTGATTGAACGTCGTGGGGTTGCCGCCGTCGTCGAGCTGGTACTTGTAGTTGATCATGCGACCGTTCACGCCACCCTGAGCGTTGATGTATTGGAAGTAGGCCTTCTCGCCGTAGATCAGCGAAGAGAAGTTCGACGCCAGGGTTCCAGTCTGGGTGGAGATTGTCCCGACCGTGATGGAGTTCGGGGTGACCCCGGGTGCGGTGCTCCCCGTCGAAGCGGCCCCTGCGCCTGCCGCCGGAGCCAACGCCGTGGCCCCCGTCAGTGCGATCGCAGTGAGCGCCACTGTCGCCAGGATCGCTCTGAATCCCTGTCTAATTCGCATGCCGTCCCCAATCATCTTTCCTGGTGCATCCCCCCCGGGATGCCGGTCACTGTAGCGAAAGAGCTTCACGCCCACTCCTCCATCCCTCGCGCTTAGCACGTGTTTCACGTCGTTTTGTTTCACCCTGTCTCGCTCCTCGCATGGGTTGGTCATCGTCGGCCGTCCCGTTCGCCAAAACCACCTCGTAGCGCTCAGTTCAAGAAAATCCTCTGCCGGTCGAATTCCCGCAATGCCCGGACCTCGTCGAGGCGCACGGGCGCCAGCTCCTCGACGTCGCGAGCCACCTCGGGCTCGTAGCCGCACGACGCCGTGAACGAGCGCACCCGCTCCTGCGTCGACCCGTCCCCGGCAGGCACGGCTGCCAGCCGCAGCACCCCGTCTGAGCGCCGCAGGATGCCCTTGTCGGTCACGACGCTGACCACTCGCTGACCGGGTGAGGTCACGTACGCCACCGTCTGGGGCAGCCGCTCCGGCCGAGCAAGCGTGACGACGACGCAGGCCGTCGCCCTGCTGGCGACGTCATTGGCACCGCCCGAGCCGACCAGGAACCTCCCACCGGCTAGCTCGGTGGAATTCAGGCTGCCGTCCTGGCCGACCTCGGCCGCACCCAGACAGCCCACGGTCGTCGTGCCGGGGCCACCGATGACCATCCCCAGCACAGCCGACGCGTCGGACAGGTAGGGGGTGGCTGGAAAGACCCGCTGGTTGAAGATGTAGGGATCGGCGGGCGTGGGTTGGTAACCCCACAGACCCAGCTCGGCGGTGAGCATGACCCGGTGTCCCGCGGCCCGCGCCCGCCCGACGGCCACCCAAGCCGCCAGATTGGCCACGCCTGCCCCGGCCAGCACCGCGTCAGCGTCGACGTCGGCGACGACGCGCTCCACCTCCCGGGCTCCGAGCGAGGCGGCCTGCTCCCATATGGTCACGCTGGGATCTTCGACGACGGGATGGGCGTCGGCGTCGGCCTTCCACGACATGGGGTCGGATCGCCCCTCGAGCCACTGCAGTCGCTCGGTGCCCACGCGGGCCAGGTAGTCCTCGTGTGTCTTTGGACCCAGCACCCAGTCCCGCACGTAGGCGTCGAACTCGCCTTTGGCCGCGGCATCGGCCGCCGCGCTCCAGTGCGCGATGTCCTCGCCGTAGCTGCGGACGGGCAGGCCCGGCGCGTAACACCCTCCGGGGTGCGCCCCGTAGGACGCCTCCACGACAGCCAGCACCCGGTGGCCCGGAACCCGCACCCGGTGCCCGAGGCCCTCGAGGTCGTCCACGATGCGCTCGACAGTGGCCACGACCCCACGACGAGCTGCCCACGCGCCCCAGACACCGTCGAGCAGAGGCTCGGAAAAGACCAGGTTCCCGGCGGGGTCGGCCGCCACCGCATGAACGAGGGCGACGTCGGGCACGAGCGGCTGCAGCAAACCCAGCGGGCCGAAGGGTGAGTCGACGACCGTGAACGCGTCGTTGTTCTCCATCGACGACCCGACGAGCGACCCGGTGACCGCTGCAGGGAGTCCACGGGCCGCGGCCTCGAGCCGCTGCGAGAGCGTGAGGATCGACCAGTGCTCCACCTCGACCGCACCGGACTCGTAGGCCTGGCGGAAGATCGGGTTGGGCGTGTACGTGGGGAAGCTGTTGCCCGAGTAGGCGGTCACCACCTTGCGGACGAGACCGCCCGCGAAGAAGGGCGCGCTGAGTGCGCCCAAGCTGGTCATGACGAGGGTGAAACCCGGATCGCTCCCCCAAAATTGGCGGGCCAGCTCCCGGGCCGCCGCCGTCCAGCGGCTGTGACCCATCATGACCAGCACGGTGTCGCCCGGCGTGACGGATCTCCCGACGGCATCCTCGAGGGACGTCACGACCGGAGTGGCCGGCACGGGGGTTCTCGGTGTCACCGGAGCGGCTTCACCAGAGCCGGCTTGGCGCGTATTACCTGCTCACGTGCCAATTTCGGCCCCACGCCAAACCTGACCATCGTGTCAGGTTAGCCATTTCAACCACGCCCGGCACTACCATCCACCAGCCATGAGACCGCCGAGAGTCCAGCGTGACCCGGCGTCCCCCCCGAGGAAGCCCGCGTCGACGGTGTCGGCCAAGCGGACGACGGCCACAAAGGCCTCAGGACGGGTCACGACCGGGTCGGCCAACGGCCCGCGCAAGCCGTCGGGCGGGGTGAATCGCGCGGCGATGGGCTCGGACACGAATCATGTGGGCGAGCCGGCCAGCAAGCGCGTCCTGCGCAGCCAGGGCAAGCGCACCATGCGCAAGCTCCTCGACGCGGCGATGGTCGCCTTCGACAAGCGTGGCTACCACGCGACCCGGGTGAACGACGTCGTCGAGATCGCGAAGACGTCACACGGCACTTTCTACCTCTACTTCTCCAACAAGGAGGACTTGCTGCGGGCCCTGGTGGCCGAAGCGGCCGAAGATTCGAAGAAGGTCTACGACTCCTTCAGCACGTTGCCTGGCCCGGGTGGCACGCCCCAATGGGAGGACGTGCACGCGTGGGTACAGGCCTACTCGGACCTCTGGAAGCGCAACGCGCCCCTTTTCCGCGTCTGGGCCGAGCTGGCCACGGTGGACCGGGATCTCGGCCGAACAATCCGCCACACGTTCTCGAGAGTCTCCTACGCACTCAACGTCCACATCGGACCGGACTCTTCGGGACATGACATCGACCCCAACGCGGCGAGACTCGCAGCGTTGGCCATGCTCGACCGCTTCCACTACTTACGCGAGTTCGCGGGACAGCCCGTCGACGACGTGGCGATCAACACGCTCACCACAATGCTCTACCGGGCATTGTTCGACCCGAACGCCTGACCTCCGCCGGCTGACGGCGTCGGCTGGACGTCGTCAGCCGCGTCACCCGTTCGGGAACACGCGGTCGAAGATCGTGTCGACACCGGAGCCATGCAGTGTCAGCCCGCCATCGACGACGATGTTCTGGCCGGTGATGAATCGGGCGAGGTCCGAGCACAAGAAGACAACCACGTCAGCGATGTCCTCAGGCTCGCCGACCCTGCCCACCGGGGTTCCCTTCACGAACCGGTCTTCCTGATCGGGCATGTACTGGAACCACGGAGCCGTCATGGTGGTGCGGATCATGCCGGGCGACACCGCGTTGACCCTGATGGCGGGCCCATACTCGAGCGCGGCCGAAGCAGTGAGCGCCGCGACAGCCGCTTTGCTCGCCGAGTAAGGGCCCTCACCCGCTGCTGGACGCGTCCCACTGATCGATGCCGTGCTCACGATGGAGCCGCTGCCGTTGGCCAGCAGATGCGGCACCGCAGCTCGGATGCCGGCCCAGACGCCGGTCAGGTTGACGCGCAAGACCCTGTCCCACTCAGACAAGTCGAGCTCGTGGAGTCGGTTGAAGGCGGACGTCCCCGCGTTGTTGTAGATGACAGACAGCCCACCGAGCTCGTTCGCCGCGGTGTCGACGGCGTCACGGAACGCGTCGATATCACCCACGTCGACGTCGTACGCCACACCACCGATCTCTGCCGCCACGACCTTGGCCGACTCTTCATCCACATCGACGACCGCGACGCGCGCACCTTCTTCGGCCATGCGGCGGCAGGTCGCCCTTCCGATGCCAGAGCCGCCCCCTGTCACAAGCGCCCGGTGTCCCTCAAGTAGCCCCATCGCCCTCTCCTGTCCTCGCTGTCCTCTCGAGCCACGCGGGCGTCTCGAACACCATCGGCTCGTCGAGCTCCCGGATCAGGAGCTCTTGCGCCATGCTCAGGTGCAACGTGCCGTCCTCGCCGTGCATCGTGGCGCGGATCGTTGCCCTTGCTCCGGCATTGACCAAAGCCTGCACGTCGAAGAGGCTCCATTCATCTGCTCGCCACGGCCGGTGTAACCAGACTGCGTGGTCGAGGCTTGCATCTGTGTGGGTTCCCCAGGATCCCATCGTCAGAGGACGGAACGCGGCGCCGGTCATGTCCGAGAAGTACGCCAGCACGCAGGCGTGCAACGCGGGATCGTCTGGCAACGGCTCGCGAGTACGAAACCAACAGCGCCTCGTAGAGAGATAGGTGCCGTCACTTCGCTGCTCTGTCGACCCGAGCTCACGGACGTCGAAGGGAAACGGCGCCTCGATCCCCTCGATCTGAGCGGGTTTCCGAATCTCCGGACCGATTGGAAGTTGGTACTCGTCGCCGTCTTCGGGCGCGTGAAACGAACAGGTCAGCCGGAAGACCTCTTTGCCATCGACCGCGCTGACGACCTCTCGAAGACTGAATGATCGCCCATCGCGGAGGCGCTCTACGGTGTGGATCGACTGCGATCCGGGGCTCGTCGGACGCAAGAAGTAGCCATGGAGCGAATGCACGTCGAGGCCAGGCGGAACAGTTTGGCAAGCGGCGCTCAGCGCCTGTGCAACGACCATGCCTCCGAATGTGCGTCCGCTCACCCACCAATTCGGGCTGGTGGTCGTGAAGCGTTCCCGGCCATCACTGCCGGTGCCCCCATTCGTCGCGGCGATCGCATTCACGAGGTCCGATACCGTCGCCTCGACGACCTCAGCCTCCTCCGCCTTGTCAAGCTCCATCTCTCACTCCCCGCCGTTCGAGCGGCAGATCACCGTCACGTCAGATCGACGTCAACTGAGAGCCCCTCTCCGGCGAGGTCGACGCATCGATTGTCCTCGGCGTAGCGGAGCCCCTGCACATTGAACAGGCGCACCTGCGGGCCCTCGATCGGAAACGGGCCCCAGTGCCAAGTACCACGATTGAGCACGAGCGACTCCAGCGGCTCGATCCGGAACGCTCGGATCGTCCGGGCCTCGTCTTCGTCGACGATCTCGACCTCGGCCGGAGCCACCGCGATGACAGCAGGCACGTTCAGGGGCATGAGGGACTGCGTATGCGTGTCGTGGCGAAAGAGCATCTCGCATCGATAGCCCGAGGGTGTCTCAGGCACCTCGTTTCGCGCATGACCGATGAGATTGACGTGGGCATCCGACCACTCGAAGCTCATCCGGTGATCTCCATCCCGGGGGTCGACGTCGGCGACAGGGAGCCAACCGAACGGCTTCCACGCTTCCTCAGAAAGCGGCTGGGGAACCACAATCCGCTGGCTGGCTGACCCGCTTGTGGACATGACTCGTATCTCTCTTCTTCGGGCGGTGATTCACGGCGGTGCAAGCCCGGCCTGCCGCGGCCTAACCTGACACCGGAGTCAGTCTAGGAAACCTTGGGAGGCCCGCAGGATGGATGTTCGCAGCATTGAGGCCAAGGCCCCGGTCGTCGAGCACAACGGCACCGTTCCGGTCTGGTGGATGATCGATTCCCGAGAGTTCAAGGACATCACCGACGGCGGGTTCTTGGAACTGGTCAACGAGTTCGAGGTGCCCGGTGGGGGCCTTGTCGACCCGCACTCCCACCCGACCCACGAGTTTTATTACGTGATGTCCGGCAAGGGAACCATGACGATCGACGGTGAAGACCGAACTATTTCTCAGGGCGACCTCGTCTACATCCCACCGGACAAGGTCCACTCGCTGCGTCCGATCAGCGACAACGCCCCCATCCATTGCTTCTGCTTCGCCATCGGCGTGAAAGGTGCCGGACCCATCAACTACACGACCCATTAGGTGGCCCGAGTCCTTGTCACCCGCCCACTGACGGAAGGCGGCACCGACCCGCTCATCGAGGCCGGCCACGAGATAGTGGTGCCAACTGAGAACCCGCTCGCACCCGAGTCGCTCGTCGCGTTGGCCCCCGAGTGCGACGGGATCGTCAGCCACCTGACCGATCGGATCGACGCAGCTGTGCTCCAATCGGGACACTCGGGCCGCCTCAAGGTCGTGGCCAACGCTGCGGTGGGCTACGACAACATCGACGTTGCCACGGCGCACTCCTTGGGCATCGCGGTCTGCAACACGCCTGGGGTCCTCGACGACACCACAGCGGATCTCACCTTCCTCTTGATCCTCGCCGCAACACGGTTGGCGACCGAGGCCGAGCGCGACCTGAGGGAGGGCCGTTGGAAGGGATGGGGCTTCGGGGACCACCTGGCCAGGGACGTCCACGGTGCGACCCTTGGGCTCGTGGGCTTCGGTCGGATCGGTCGAGCCGTCGCCCAGCGGGCAGCAGGCTTCGACATGGAAGTGATCCACACGGCGCGCAAGGACACGGGGGCGCAAGGGTTCGTCCCCACGTTGGATGAACTTCTGGAGCGGTCAGACGTCGTCAGCCTCCACGTACCGCTGTCCGAAGCGACTCGACACCTCATCGGCGCGGCGGAGCTGGGTCGCATGAAGCGAACGGCAGTTTTGATCAACACGGCTCGCGGTCCTGTCGTTGATGAGAATGCACTGGTCGACGCTCTGGAGGCTGGGACGATTTATGCCGCCGGGCTCGACGTGTTCGACGGAGAGCCCACAGTGAACCCCCGTTTGCTGACTGCGCCGCACACGACACTGCTGCCTCACATAGGCAGTGCAACGATCGCGACCCGCACACGTATGGCCCGCCTTGCTTGTCAGGGCGTTTGCGACGTCCTGGCTGGTCGCGTGCCGCCAAACAGGGTGCTTCCCGCGTCGCAACCCACCTAGCAACGACCGTTCACCCCCGCCGACTTCGAAACTCGGAACGACCAGGGCTACGATCGGCCCGTTCGACAGCTGGGGCTTGGCGGGAGGTGGCCGTGCGAACGGTCCAGAGAATCGCTATTGCCGCGCTTTCGGCGCTCACAACAGTTGCTCTTCTCGGATTCCTGAGCGGTACGGCACCGCCGACGCCAGCGTCGGCGTCCACACCGCAGTGGCAGACGGCAGCCAGTTACACACCGCTGACAAACGTTCGAGCCGTTTCGTGCGCAGCCAGTGCTTCCGCTGCCTCTGCCACCTGCGTAGCAGTCGGGGACGACGGTGGGAACTTCGCCTCGATCATCGTGACGAGCAACGGTGGGTCGACCTGGTCGGACTCGACCGTGCCCTCCGGAGTCACGACGCTGTCGACTGTTTCCTGCCCATCGGCTGCGATCTGTTACGCGGGCGGGGGCTCGGGGATCTTGAAGTCGACAGATGGCGGGTCCACGTGGGCAGTGGAGAATCAGACCTTACCAGCCCAGTCGATCTCATGCTGTCACGATCATTCAATGCACCGCGGTTGGGGAACCAACATCGTAGAAACAACAGACGGCACGACCTGGATATCGCAGACCGCGCCACCGGGCACCGACTCGTTGTCGAGCGTTTCGTGTGCCAAACGCTCTCACCTGTATCGCAGTAGGAGTCGTTGGTTCGGCAGCCCGACCATTTTTGGAACACAAGACGGAACGAACTGGACTGTCACTCAATCAGCCCTCAGTCGACTTTCTTTCGTCCGTCTCCTGTTCGACGGCGACGACTGCGTCGCAGTCGGCATGGCATCGGGCGGAGGAGCAACATCGCTATCGAACACAACGATCTGACTCATTGGACGCTCACTTCATCGATTCCTTCGGCTCACAGCTGAACGCCGTCGACGTGTCCGAACGAGACAACCTGCATCGGAGTGGGAACCAACTTCACATTCAACCCCTACGTGATCGGCACCTCCAACAACGGATCAACCTGGTCGCTCCAGGCGCCACCCGCCAACGCCGTCGACCTCACCGGGATTTCTTGCTCAGCTCCTGAGGACTGCATCGCGGTCGGCAGCACCGGAAACACCGCTGCGGGCTCGACCATCATGGCGACGACGACTGGCGGCCTTTCATGGTCGGCGCAGAGTCCACCCGGCGGCACCAGCAGTCTGAATTCGGTTTCGTGTCCGAGCACCGCAGATTGCTACGCAGTCGGCGTCACTACGGTGCTTGCGTCGGTGAATGCCGGCTACACATGGCAGCCGGACACCATCCCCGCTGCGGTCAGCGGCCTCAACTCCATTTCCTGCCCGAGCACCACCGACTGCACCGCTGTCGGATTCGGCATATTCGGCAGCCCAGTCATCATCGGCACGTCGAACGGCGGGGTGTCGTGGGCAATCCAAAGCGTCCCTCCCGGCACGGGTGTCCTTACCGGGGTCTCGTGCCCGACCGCATCGTCGTGCATCGCCGTCAGTGACTACGACACGAGCGCACCGAACATCATTGCAACAACCGACGGCGGTGCGTCGTGGGTTGCGCAAGGTTTCCCGAGCACGATCACGGATTTCAACGGGGTCTCGTGTGCCGACGCCGAGGATTGCATCGCGGTGGGTGTGTCCTCAATCGGTCCGGGGGTGGCAATCGTGGCCACGGCGAACGGCGGGAGCACCTGGTCTCCTCAGGGTGTCCCGACCGGCGTAACCACTCTCGATGCTGTGTCATGCACGAGCGATTCGACGTGCATTGCCGTCGGATCACGCGTCATCGGGACCACAGACGGTGGCTCGCAGTGGGCCAATCTGGGCTCACCAGCCGCCGGAACAACCCTTGCTGGGATCAGTTGCATCAGCCCGACGACCTGCACCGCAGTCGGCGCGGCCACCATCCTCGTGACCGGCGATGCGGGAGCGAGCTGGACCAGCCAAACAACGCCGGCCGGTGTGGCCTCTCTGCGAGGGGTGTCGTGCGCCAGTCCGGCCAACTGTGAAGCCGTCGGCTCGGGCTTCAATTTCGGCGGCACGATTGAGACGCTGTCGGCCCCGCCCACAGTGACCAGCGCAGCGCTGCCCATGGGCACCATCGGCGTGCCCTATACGGGGACGCTGAACGCAACAGGAGGATTGGCCCCCTACTCATGGACAGTCACCGGCGGCACGTTGCCGCCCGGCTTGCGGCTGGTCTCGGACGGCACCCTCAGCGGGATCCCGACGATCTCGGGGCAGTACTCGGTGACCTTCACCGTCACGGACTCGAACCTCTTGTCGAGCGCGGCTGTGCTCACGCTCTCCATCAGACCGATCGCCGCTCCCGGGTATTGGGAGGTCGCCAGCGACGGCGGGATCTTCAGCTACGGCGGCGCTCAGTTCTATGGCTCGACCGGCAGCGTCCATCTCAACGCGCCGATCGTGGGGATGGCGGCGACCCCCGATGACGGCGGCTACTGGCTGCTCGCCTCCGATGGCGGCATCTTCGCCTTCGGCGATGCGGTCTTCTACGGCTCGACAGGGGGCATGCACCTCAACGCACCGATCGTCTCCATGACGCCCACGCCGGACGGTGGCGGGTACTGGCTGGTGGGCTCCGACGGTGGCATCTTCAGTTTCGGCGATGCTGGCTTCTACGGCTCGACCGGTGGCATGCCGCTCGATAAGCCAATCGTCGGAATGGCCTCGACGATCGACGGGAAGGGCTATTGGCTCGTGGCCTCCGACGGTGGCATCTTCGCCTTCGGCGATGCCAACTTCTTCGGCTCGACCGGTGGACTGCCGCTCGAGAGCCCCGTCGTGGGCATGACGACATCGCCCGACGGGGGCGGGTATTGGCTCGTGGCGTCCGACGGAGGAATCTTCAGCTTCGGCGCTGTGAACTACTACGGGTCGACCGGGGGCATGCCACTCAGCGCGCCAATCGTCGGCATGGTGCACACCGCCGACGGACAGGGCTATTGGCTGGTGGCGCGTGACGGAGGCATCTTCGCCTTCGGCGACGCTGGGTTCTTCGGGTCCGCCGGTGGGCTGCCGCTGAACCGTCCTGTCGTCGGTATGGCGGCCATCCAATCGCTCTCGGCAAGCGCGACGGCGATGTCGCTGGAGCAGCCCATGGTGTCCAGTCGGTGTCGCCAGGGGGCACGGCGACGTTCGCCGTCATGGCGGAAGGCGCACCCGAGCCCAGCGTGCAATGGGAGGAGTCCACTGACAAAGGCCTGAGCTACAACGACATCGCCGGTGCAACGTCACCGGAGCTCTCCGTTGGCCCGGTGGACGCAGCACAACAGGGGGATCGCTTTCGCGCCGTCATCACCAATACCGCCGGCTCCGACACCTCGGCCTTCGCGCGCCTCCTCGTGGTCCCCTAGCCGACCCGACCCGCCGCCTCACCTCGTCAGCGCCGGCTCCTCCAGTTGCCGCTCGGCCAACGCGGCGACGCACTTCTCCTCGACGCGGGCCAAACGCCAGTAGAGCAATGCGACGGCCCACGTGGCGACGAACAGGCCGACGATCACAAAGCCGGCGGCATTGATGTTGAACCCGCGGACGAAATCCCAGAACGGTGAAGTGAAGTGAGCCTCCTCGCCGAGGAGGCCGAGGATCTCGATCGCCCCAATGCCGAAGGCAACGGCGACGGAGAGCCCGGTGATCGTCAGGTTGTAGAAGACCTTTCGGACCGGGTTGGAGAACGCCCAGTCGTAGGCGAAGTTCATGAAGCACCCGTCGAGCGTGTCGAAGAGGCACATGCCCGCGGCGAACAGCACGGGGAGGGACAGGATCGCGTAGAACGGAAGGCCGCCCACCACGGCCGAGCCCGCCAGCACGAGGAGCGCCACCTCCGTCGCCGTGTCGAACCCGAGGCCGAAGAGGACGCCGATCGGATACATCTTCCAGGAGGAATCGATCCGTGCCGCCGACCTGCCTAAGAGGCGGTTCATCAACCCGCGCTTGTCCAGCTGGCGGTCGAGCTCGGCGGCGTCGTAGCGGCCCGACCGCATTTGGTGGTACAGCCTGGTGATCGAGACGAGCACAAAGAGGTTGAGCAGGCCGATGAGGAGGAGGAAGGCCCCCGACACCGACGTGCCGACGATGGTCGTGGCCGCATGGAGGCCCGAGCCTTGTTGGCTGACCTGGAGGTCGAGTGCCCGGATCCCGAAGTTCAGTGCGACGGCGAGGGCGACGACGACGCTCGAGTGTCCGAGCGAGAAGAAGAAGCCGACTCCCAGCGGCCGCTTGCCGTCACCGACGAGTTTGCGCGTCGTGTTGTCGATGGCGGCAATGTGGTCGGCGTCGAAGGCGTGGCGCACGCCGAGGGTGTACGCCAGGACACCCGTGCCGAAGCCGAACAGCTTGGTCTGCGAGAGGTGGAAGTGCTGGCCCACCGCGGCGGCAAGGAGACCCCAACCGACCACGTTGAGCACCACGACGGCAGCCGCCATGGCGGCCAGCGACGCCCACTCCCGCCTGGTCACCGTCGCCCGCACTGCCCGTATGCGGCCCGACGCCCTTGCCACGTGCTCCCACCTCCCAGCCTTCGGGTCCCGGCAGGAGCACTCTAGGGTTATTGCGAATGGTTCGCAATACCTACCCGACGAGCCAGGTACCATCGAGCCGTGGGGAGGCACCCTCCGAGCAAGCCGGCAGCGGGCGAAGCCGCGACGCTCGAGGACGCCCTGGACCTGGTCCGGCGCGAGGGTGGGCGTGTCACGTCGTCACGACGGATCCTGCTCCATGCACTGTTCGCGTCCAGCGGTCACCGGACCGCAGAGGAGCTGGCGAGCGAGGTGCAGGCCGAGGCGCCGGACATCCACCTCTCAACGATCTATCGGAACCTCGACGAGCTCGAGCGCCTGGGTGTGGTCGTCCATTCGCACTTCGGTCACGGGCCCGCGACCTACCACCTCGCGGCGTCGGTGCACGGGCACTTCGTGTGCGAGGAGTGCGGTCGCCTGATCGAGGTTCCCGAGGCCATGTTCGACGGGCTGGCCGAGCAGGCGCGCGCACGCTTCGGCTTCACCATCGATCCGCACCACTTCGCCATGCTGGGGCATTGCGCCGATTGCAGCTGACGCCGCGGCACCTCGCGCGGCGCCGCCCACTCACCACCGGTTCGAATGGGCCAGCGTGCGGTCGAGGATCCCGAGCGTGGCGCGCAGCGCGGTCTCAGGGATGACGGGGAAGATGTTCGCGTCCTTCCACTGCGGGTCGATGTCCGACCAGTCGTAGTAGGACGTCACGAGCGTCCCACCCTCGACGGGCGCGAGGGTGTACCCGTAGACGTGGCCGAGCTGTGGCCGGATCTGCCCGAGAATGGTCCAGGCGATCTCGCGGTCGGGCTCGAACGTCGTGATCGTGACCGTGACGTCGTACTTCCCCATGGGGTAGTCGTTGAACGACTCCCGGTCCATGTGGATCACGAATTCGTCGCCGACCTTGCTCGCCGGCTCGCCCGAGGAGTCCTGCAGCATGCCGGAGCTGTCGATGGCGACGTGGCCCTTCGGGTCGCGCAGCAGGGCGAAGATGCGCGACGCCTCGACCGGAATCGTGCGCTGCACCTCCAAGCGCTCGGCATCGGGAGTTCCAGTGGTGCTGCCGCTGTTGGTGGTGGAGTCATCGGCCATGCCTGCATTGTGCCATCGGGCGGACCGGCCGCGGCCGGGCCCCGCCGGCGCTCGCCCGTGATCAGGTCCCCGCGCCGACGGTCACGGCCTTCTCGTCGCTCTCGACCGGGACGCCATCGGTGACGGCGCGGCGCTCGGGGCGCCGTCCCCGGGACCACGAAGCGATCGCCGAGATGAAGGCCAGCCCGGCCGAGACGCTGAAGACGATGGTCAGCCCGTGTTCGAACGGCGACGAGATCAACTCGGGGAAGAACTCGCGGCCCGTGATGACACGTTGCGCCCCGGCCGGCAGCGAACTGAGCGCCCCGGCGGCCGACAGGAGGTGTTGCAGCGGATTCACACCGAGCACGGCGGCGAAGAGGGAGGCCACCGGGGGCAGTGAGGCCACGTGGTGCGCCACCGCGTGGGAGACGCCCTGACCCTCGAGCCCGTTCGTCAGCGACTTGGGCAAGCTGCTGGCCAGCCCGGCGATCATGAGCGAGAAGAACACGCCGATGGAGAGGGCGGTTCCAGAGTTCTGGAACGTTGCCCGCATGCCCGAGGCGGCCCCTCTCTGGTCAGCCGGGACGCTGCTCATCATGGAGGACGTGTTGGGCGCGCTGAACATGCCGATGCCGATGCCGTTGATGGCGATGATGATGCCGAACTCGATGTAGTTGAAATCGACCGGCAGTGAGAGCAGCGCGAGAAAGCTGAGCCCGTAGACCACCATGCCGGCCGTGGCGAAGCCCCGAGCACCGAAGCGATCCGAGAGGTGTCCAGACAGAGGGCCGCTCACGAGGAACCCTGCGGTGAGCGGCAACAGGAACACGCCGGCCCACAACGGCGTGATGCTGAAGTTGTAACCGTGTAGCGGCAGCCAGATCCCCTGCAGCCAGATCACGAGCATGAACTGCAGCCCGCCCTGACCCAGACGCGCCGCGAAGCTGGCGATGTTGCCGGCGGTGAAGGCCCGGATGCGGAACAGGCTGAGCCGGAACATCGGGTCGGCCACTTTGGTCTCGATCACGACGAAGATTCCGAGGAGCGCCAGCCCGCCACCGAGCAGGGCCAGCACCTCGGGACTGGTCCAGCCCATGGCGTGGCCGTGATAGGGCTGGATCCCGATCGTGATCGCCACCAGCAGCGCCCCGAGACCGACAGCGAACGTCCCGTTCCCCCACCAGTCCATGCGCCCGCCCGATCGCTGACCGGCCTCGCGCAGGCGCCGATAGGCCCAGATCGTCCCGAAGACTCCGACCGGGACATTGACCCAGAAGACGGCGCGCCAGTCCCAGACGGCCAGCAAGCCGCCGGCCACCAGCCCGATGAACTGGCCGGACAGCCCGGCCACTTGGTTGATGCCGAGCGCGAAGCCGCGCTGGTCCTCGGGAAAGGCATCGGTGAGGATCGCCGCCGAGTTGGCCATGAGCATCGAGCCACCGATCGCCTGCAAGAAGCGCCAGCCAATCAACCATAGGGCCGCCTTCGCCCCGAGGAACGGATCGAAGGAGAGGAGGATGGACGCGAACGTGAAGACGGCGAAGCCGGCGTTGTAGATGCGCACGCGCCCGAACATGTCGCCGAGACGGCCCAGACCGACGACGAACACGGCCTGGACGAGCCGGTAGCCCATGATCATCCAGAGGAGATACGCGATGTTGCCCGGGGCGAGCGGGTCGAGCTGGATGCCCCGGAAGATCGCCGGCAGGGCGATGAGCACGATCGAGCCGTCGAGGACGGCCATGAATGTGGCCGCGGTCGTGTTCGCCAGCGCCACCCACTTGTAGTTCTCGCCGAGGTCGGCGGGTCCGTCCACCGGGACCCCCGCCATCAAATGTTTTGGGCCAGTCGCTCGATCAGAGGTGCCGCCACCAAGAGCTGCTTGAGCTCGGTCCGGCTGAAGCCCGACGAGAGCGCCTGGGAGAGTGACTCGCTGCGCGCGCTCCGCCTCCGCCGCAACAGAGCCTCCCCCGCCCCCGTCAGTGACAGGATGGCCCGTCGTCCGTCGCCGGGGTCAGCGGCACGGCTTACCAGGCCGCGCTCTTCGAGCGCCGCCACCGTCGCGCCCATCGACTGCGGGCTGATCCGCTCGAGCTTCGCCAGCTCCGACGGCGATGCCGGCCCGATGCGGTCGAGCCGGGCTAGGGCCGAGGTCTCCGCCGACGTCAGGTCGCCCTCGACGGCGGGGGATTGCCGGAGGCGCTGGACGAGCAAGCGCACGCTCGCCTGCAGCGCGCCGGCGACTTCGTCGGCCAGTGGGTCTCGGGCGACCGCTGCGTCCCGGGTCATACACTAAGCCTAACCTGATAAGTCCAGGCTTATTAGAGAGCCGCTACGGGCGGCCCGCGGGTGCCTAGGCCGGCCCCTCCCTGATCAGCGACGCGTCCAGCCCGAGCAGCTCCACCGTGGTCTTGCCGGCGCGCAGAGACTCGAAGAACCCCGCCTCCTTGGCCTCGCGGGTGCGCCCGGCGGCCAGCACGGTCTCGAGCTCGTCGCCGGGCACGAAGGTGACGCCGTCCACGTCGGCGACGACCCAGTCCCCCGCCGACACCACGACGCCCCCCACCCGTACCGGCGCACCGACCGTGCCCGGCTTGTCCTTGGTGGCACCGGTCAAGGCGATGGTCGCCGAGAAGACAGCGAAGCCGTGAGCCTCGAGCGCGCCCACGTCGCGCACACCGCCGTCGAGAACCAGACCGGAGAGGCCCGCGGCCTCGGCCGCCGTCGTCAACACCTCGCCCCAGTACCCACGATCGGCGACCAGCCCCACGTCGACGACGAGCGCGCTCCCGGCCGGTGCCGTGGTGACAGCCACGTGCACGGCCAGGTTGTCGCCCGGCGTGCAGCCGACGGGATAGGCCGGAGCGCTCAGCGTGGCGCCGGCCCACGCCGGTCGCAGCCGCCGGTCGGCGGCCCGCCCGCCGGATTCGCCCAGGGTGGCCGAGCCCAGTGCCCGTAATGCCGCCGCGACCTCGACGTCGCTCCCAGTCCCCTTCGTCACACGTCCTCCTCCGGTCGGCTTTGCTGCATTCGACCACCGGGCAGGGTCGTCGCACCAGCCCTACACTCGCCGCCGTGTCCGAGACCATGTTGATCGTCACGCAGGTCTCTCCCTACGTCGACGGACCGGCGGGCGTGCACGGGACCCTGCCGCAGGCGGTCACCGCGCTCTCCGAGCTGGCCGACCTGGCCGGTCTGACTCCTGTCCCTGTATCTGATGTCCGCGCGGTCTCGCCGGACCTCCTCGCGGCGCCCGGCGTCCTGGCGCTCTTCACCATCGGGGAGACGCCGTGGTCGCCCGAGCAAAAGGAGGCCGCGTTCGCGTCGTGGCGCAGCGGCAACCTGCCGCGTCCTCGGAATCCACTCTGCGACGGATGCCAGCCACACTTGGCCCGAGTACGGAACCTTCGTCGGCGCGCGGTTCGACGGGCACCCCTGGACGCAGGACTTCGCCATCGACGTGGTCGACCCCGGCCATCCCGCCACAGCACACCTCGGCGCGCGGTGGCCCTGGCACGACGAGGTCTACCTCTTTCGCGACCTGCGGCCCGACGCGCGGGTGTTGCTCCGCCTGGCCGACGATCAGGTCGACCTCGCCGCCCCGGGCGGGCGATTGCCCGACTGCGGCTTCCCTCTCGCCTGGTGCATCGAGGACGGGCCCGCACGCAGCTTCTACACCGCGCTCGGCCACTTCCCTCTGGCGTGGGAGCTGCCGGTCTACCTGCGACACCTGGCTGGCGGGCTCGCATGGCTGGAGGCGAGGGCCGAGGCGAAGGCGTAGCCTGACGCCTATGTCAGGTTCAACCTCAGTCACGCTGCCCGACGTCATGTCAGCGGCGGTGTACCAGTCGCCAGGCGTCGTGACCGTCGAAGAGCGGCCGGTCCCGCAGCCCGGTCCCGACCAGGTCGTCGTCCGCGTCCACTCCTGCGGGATCTGCGGGTCCGACATCCACCAGCTGCGCGACGGCTGGGGCCTGCCCAAGGGCGTGGTGGCCGGGCACGAATGGAGCGGCACGATCGCGGCGGTCGGCGCCAACGTCACCCAGTGGTCGGTCGGCGAGTTGGTCGTCGGCGCTGCGTCGCCCCGCTGTGGTACGTGCCGCCGCTGCCTCGAGGGCAAGCCGTCGCAGTGTGAGAACCGGCACTCCATGACGACCGAGCACACGGACGGCGCCTTTGCCGAATACATCGTGGCGCGCGCCGCCGGTGTGCTGCGCCTCCCCGACGGGCTGCCCCCCCGCCACGCCGCCTTGGCCGAGCCTCTCTCGGTGGCCATGCACGGCATCACCCGCTCGAATGTCACGCCGGGAGACAGCGTAATGGTGTTCGGCGCGGGCCCGATCGGCGCGCTCAGCATCGCGGCGTTGCGCGCCATGGGCATCACCGACATCACCGTCGTGGAACCGAACGAGGGCCGGCGCAAGCTGGCCGGCGCGCTCGGTGCGAGCGAGGCGGTCGACCCCGCGGATCTCGACGTGTTCCCGCCCTGGGAGCCCGAACGCCAGTCCTCGCGCGCCGCGCACGTGGTCCTGGAGTGCTCGGGCCACCGGGCCGCAATCGAAGCGGCCTTCAGCCAGGTGCGGCGGGGCGGGATCCTCGTCATGGTGGGCGCGGGCATCGACCATCCCACGTTCGACATCAACCGGATGATCCTTAACGAGCTGACCGTGACCGGCTCGTTCGTCTACGACCTCGGTGGTTTCGAAAATGCGCTGGCGCTGCTCGCCTCGGACGGGTTCCCGGCTGATCTGCTGATCGAGGCGGAGACGGTCCCGCTCAACGGGATCGTCCAGGCACTCGAGGACCTGGCCGTCGGGCGCATCGCCGGCAAGGTGATGGTGGTGCCGGAGGTGCGGTCCTGATGACACATCCCTTCTACCCGACGGGGAATCCGCGCTTCAACCACGTCGCCATGTCGCTGCCCGCCGACCTGCTCGGCTTGGAGAACCGCACTGACGTCTGTCGCTTCTTCCACGAGGTCCTCGGTTTCGAGGAGATGGAGGTCATGACCGAGGACCGCCGCCGGCTGATCCTCAGCTGCGTGCACTGGGACCAGTTCATCTTCCTCATCGCCGAGGACGATCCGATGCGTTGCCCCCGCATGGATCACTACGGCTTCGCGGTGGGATCGCTCGACGAACTCAAGGGGATCCAGGATCGCGCGGAGACGTTTCGCAAGACCGACGACCGCATGGAGCTGATCGACCTGCACGTGGACGACCAGAAGGTGGTCAAGATCCACTCGCTCTACGTTCGCTACCTGCTGCCGATGACGATCGAGTTCCAGTACTGGGAATTCCCCGAGCAGGCCACCGCCGGCAACTGAGGCACCGTGGCGTCCCCACCGGGCGCGCCGCTCCCCGACACCTGAAAGGTCAGCGGGCGGCCCCCACCTTTGGAGGGGAAAGGGGAAGTCCCGATGGAGGCCGCCCGCTGGGTCATAAGAGGGGGGGACCCCCACGGACCCAAGGCCTCTCTCCCTTTCCCCCGCGCCAAGTGGGCGGCGCGCTGATGAGGCCCGAACAACGCACGGCAGGAGCCTGGTCCCGGGGCCCCCTCCGTTCGATACAGCGCCTCCGGTTTACACGATGGAAGGAGGCCATCGCAAGCCTTTCGTTGCTCGCGGAGGCTCGAACAGGCACAAAAGCGCGAACAGAAAGACGCGATCAGGCCCGAACACCGCACCGCTACGTTTCCACCATGACCCCCGCTCCCCCTCCCTCGTCCGACGCCGGCGCACGCCCCAGCCAAAGCGAGCTTGCCGGGCGCTTCCTCGACGCGCACGTCGCGGGCACGCCGTTGTTGATGCCCAACCCGTGGGACGTCGGATCCGCCCGTTTATTCGCCGCGCTCGGGTTCGAGGCGCTCGCGACGACGAGCGGCGGCTTTGCGGCGAGCCGGGGTCGGCTCGACGGCGCGATGGACAAGGACGAGGTGCTCGGCCATTGCGGTGAGCTCGTGGCCGCGGTGGACGTCCCGGTGTCGGCCGATCTCGAGAACTGCTTCGCCGACGAGCCCGAAGGCGTCGCCGAGACCATCGCCGCCGCCATCGCACAGGGTCTCGCCGGTGGCTCGGTGGAGGACTTCACGCGTGACAACAGCAACCCGATCTACGGTCTGGCGCAGGCCACCGAGCGGGTCCGGGCCGCGGCCGAGGCGGCCCACCGTGGTCCGGTGCCCTTCGTCCTGACGGCCCGGGCGGAGAACTACCTGCACGGCCGCGTCGACTTGGCCGACACCATCGCCCGACTGCAGGCGTACCAAGAAGCTGGGGCCGACGTCCTCTTCGCGCCACGCGTGGTCGACCCCTCCGAGCTGCGCCAGCTGCTGTCCTCGGTCGACCGCCCGGTCAACGTCCTCGTGACGCCCAACGCGCCGCCGGTCGACGAGCTGGCGACGCTCGGAGTGAGCCGCATCTCGGTCGGCGGAGCCGTCGCGGCCGCCGCCTACGGGTTCGCCGTCCGCGCCGTCACCCAGCTGCGCGACGAGGGCACCCCGAACTACTGGGAACTGGCCGGCGAAGCACGCACAGCCATGATGGCCTCGTTCGAAAAGCCTTCCTAGGCTGTCGCCTCAGCGGCTCGGCACGCCGGCGGGCAGCGGCACACGGGGCGCCCGACCCGTCACGCCCGCAGCGCCACCGTCACCTCGATCTCGACCGCACCGTTGCGTGGCAGCGCGGCCACCCCGATGGCCGAGCGCGTGTGACGCCCGGCCTCGCCGAACACATCGGCCAGGACCTTGCTGGCACCGTCGACGACCGTCGGCTGCTCGTGGAAGTCGGGGGCGGAGGATACGAAGCCGGTCACCGTCAGCACACGCTCGATGCGGTCGAGCGAGCCGAGTGCGACTTCGAGCACGGCGAGCGCGTTCAGGGCGCACACTGCGGCCGCCTCGCGGCCCTCCTCGACGGTGACGGTGTCGCCGAGGCGCCCGAGGCAGGTCAGTTCGCCAGCGATGCGCGGCAGCTGACCTGACGTGCGCGCCACGCCGTCGTGCACGACAACGGCGTCCAGCGGGTCGTGAGGTGGATGCGGCCCGTGCACTGTCAAGCCCAGCGCGGTGAGCCGGGCCCGGATGGTTCCCCCGCTCAAAGCGACTACCGCATGAATTGGTAGTAGGTGGCGAAGTTCTCGTTGACCTTCTCGGGTAGGGGAAAGAGCCCGCCGAGCTGCTTGCCGCCCCAGATGATCTTGGCCGAGCGCTCGACGAGCGCCGTGTTGTGCATCGCCCGCTCCATCGTGGTGCCGACGGCCACCATGCCGTGGTTCGCGATGAGGGCGGCGCCGCGGCTGTCGAGCGCCTTGACCACCTGCTCGGCCAGGTCGGGCGACCCGCTCGGTGCGTACTCGGTGCAGCGAATGTCGCCCCCGAGGTAGACGGTGAACTCGTCGATGCAGCTCGGGATGTCCTGATGCGCCACGGCGAACATGGTGGCGTGCACCGCGTGCGAGTGGATGCACACCGCGATGTCCTCGTAGGCGGCCTGCACGGCCAGGTGGAGGTACTTCTCCGAGGTCGGGCCCCGGTCGCCACGCACCACTTCGCCCTCGGGGCTGACGATGACGATGTCGTCGACCGTCATGACCTCGTAGTCGAGCGAGGACGGGGTCACCGCGATGTTGCCGTCCTCCATGCGGGCGGAGAGGTTCCCCGAGGTTCCCTCGACGAGGCCCTTCGCCAGGAGCTGCTTCGCGGCTGCGCAGATCTGCTCGGGTGCGTTCTCAATGAAGGTGGCCATGGCCCAGGCTGCTCCTCGCGCTCGTGGGCGACCGTCGTCACCCGTCGTCGGCCGCGATCGTACAACGCCCGCCGCGATGCCTGACACGGCTGTCAGTGAACGGTCTCGCGCGGGTACTGTCTCGGCCCATGGGACTTCTCGACGGTCGTGCGGCGGTGGTGACAGGTGCGGGCCGGGGCATCGGGCGGGACATCGCCCTCTGCCTCGCCTCGGAGGGAGCCAAGGTCGTTGTCAACGACGTCGGCGTCACGCTTGGTGGCGACGGCACCGAGGAGGATCCCGCCGCGCAGGTCTGCAAGGAGATCGAGGCGGCAGGCGGCAGCGCCGTCCCCAACCACGACTCGGTGAGCGACTTCGAGGCGGCCGGTCGGATCATCAACACCGCGGTCGACTCCTTCGGCTCCATCGACATCGTCGTGAACAACGCCGGCATCGTGCGCGACCGCACCCTCGTCAAGATGGACGAGTCCGACTACGACGCCGTCGTGGCGGTGCACCAGAAGGGCACGTTCAACACAGTCCGTCACGCCGCGCCGCTTATGAAGGACGCCGGCTACGGGCGCATCGTCAACATCACGTCGTCGGCGGGGTTGCGGGGCAACTTCGGCCAGACCAACTACGGGGCCGCGAAGGCGGCCATCATGGGCATGACCTTCGTATGGGCGCTCGAGCTCGGCAAGTACGGGATCACGGTGAACGCCGTGGCGCCGGCAGGCTTCACCCGCATGACCGAGAACCTCTATGCCGGTGGCGAGCCGCCGGCAGACCAGGACGCCGCGCTGAACGCGCCGCTCATCGCGTTCTTGGCCTCCGAAGGCGCCTCCTACGTGAACGGCCAGGTCCTGGGGCGCACGGGCTTCGCCTACACGTTGTTCCAGACTCCGCGGCAGATCGCCACCATGTGGCAGGAGGGAGGCTGGACCCCCCAGGAAGTGGCGGACCATTTCCACGAGGTGCTGGGCCAGCACCTCCAGCCCGTCGGCATGGGCGACCACCCCCTGCTCGGCAAGAAGAGCTGAGCAACCCCCGAGCCGAGCAACTCGGGGGCCGAGCAACGCGCCGACAACGCGAGCGGACCACCAGCGCATCCCCTCCCCCACCCTCGGTAGGGTGGGACCGCTGAACACCGGCCATCGAGGGAGGGCACCATGCTCGTGCGCGACAAGATCTACATCAACGGGGCCTGGGTCCCCTCGACGGGCAGTGGCACGCTCAATGTCATCGACTCGGCCACCGAGGAGGTCTTCGCGACCATTCCCGAGGGCACGGCCGAGGATGTCGACAAGGCCGTCCAGGCTGCGGCCGCCGCCTTCCCGAGCTGGGCCGCCACTTCACGCGAGGAGCGCAGCAAGCTCCTGACCCGCATCGGCGAGGCACTGGCGGCCCGCACCGACGAGATCGCACAGGTGATCAGCCACGAGGTCGGCATGCCCATGACCCTGTCGGGCTCCATCCAGGTCGGCCTGCCCGCCGGCGCCTTCGCCGACGCCGCCAAGGCCGCCGAGACCTTCCAGTGGGAAGAGGAGATCGGTAACTCCCTCGTGGTCCACGAGCCCATCGGGGTCGTCGGTGCCATCACGCCGTGGAACTTCCCGCTCTACCAGGTCGTGTTGAAGGTCGCCCCTGCGCTGGCCACCGGTTGCACCGTGGTCCTCAAGCCGAGCGAGGTGGCCCCGATCAACGCCTTCATCCTGGCCGACATCATCGACGAGGTCGGCCTCCCGCCGGGCGTCTTCAACCTGGTGTCCGGCGTCGGACCGGTCGTGGGCGAGGCCATCGCGGCGCACCCCAAGGTCGACATGGTCTCCTTCACCGGTTCCACGCGGGCGGGGCGCCGCGTCATGGAGCTGGCGGCCGAGGACATCAAGCGGGTGGCCCTCGAGCTCGGCGGCAAATCCGCCAACATCCTCCTCGACGACGCCGACCTCGCGACCGCCGTGCCCGCCGGGGTGTTCGGCTGCTACATGAACTCGGGCCAGACCTGTTCGGCCCTCACCCGGATGCTGGTACCGCGCGACAAGATGGCCGAAGTGGAGGAGCTGGCGGCCGGTGCCGCAGCCGGCTTCGCCCCGGGCGACCCCTTCGAGCAGGGCAAGCTGCTGGGCCCGCTCGTCTCCGCCGTGCAGCGTGACCGGGTGCGCGGCTACATCAACAAGGGCATCGAGGAGGGCGCCAAGCTCGTGGTGGGCGGTCCCGACGCCCCCGAGGGCCTGGACAAGGGCTTCTACGTCCAGCCCACGGTCTTCTCCGAGGTCACCCCCGACATGACCATCGCCAAGGAGGAGATCTTCGGCCCCGTCCTCTCGATCATCCCCTACGACACCGAGGAGGAGGCGATCGAGATCGCCAACGGCACCCCCTACGGCCTCGCCGGCGCCGTGTCGAGCGCGCGACCCGGCGCGGGCCGAGCGGGTGGCGCGCCAGCTGCGCACCGGGCAGGTCGACATCAACGGCGGCGCCTTCAACCCGAGCGCGCCCTTCGGTGGCTACAAGCAGTCGGGCATCGGACGCGAGCGCGGAAGGTATGGGCTCGAGGAGTTCGTCGAGACCAAGGCGATGCAGCGCTAGAGCCGAACGGAACGGATCAGCGGCCGCTGGGCAGCACCGGGGCCGTCCCGCCCGGCGTCAACACCTCGATCCCGGAGCCCGCGGCGTCCGAGGTGCTGCCCAAGCCGAAGACGAGTGCGTTGCCCACCGTGGCGATGCCCGACCAATTGAAGGCGGGAAGCGGGACTTGGGTGATCAGCTTCCCGGTCACCACGTCGCGCACCACGATCCCCTTGGCGAGCGCCAGGCCATTGAAGAACATGCCCCCGGCCACGGTCACGGCAGAAAAGGAGTAATAGTTCCCGCTGTCCTGCCACACCGGTGCGCCGGTGGCGGCATCAAGGGCATGGTCAGTCGGGTTCTGCTGCTCGGTGTCTCGCGGGTCTGAGGGATCGCACACCGGGCGAACACCTGAATTGTTGGGCAGAAAGTCCCCGAGTGCCGTCGCGGCGTAGACGCGACCGGCGTCGTAGGCCGAGGTCCCGATGAAGCCACCAGAGGAACCCCCGAAGACGAGGTTGGTGGCCCAGAGCAGGCGTCCCGTGCTCGGATCGAGTGAGTAGTAAGTGCCGTCCTTGCTGCCTTCGCCCAGGAACCGGGTGACCCCACTGGCGGAGACGCCAGCGTTGGCTGTCGCCCCGAAGTCGTCGTCGCACGCCGGGGCGTGGCCGAGGGGGTGGAACCTCCAGGCCAGTGTGCCGTTGCTCACCCGCAGCGCGATGACTGAGTCGGCGTAGGGGGCGCTGCCGAGGAAGTTGCAGTCGGCAGTGCCGAACACCACCAGTCCGAGGTCCGGCAGGACGGTGCCCGACGACCACACGCTGCCGCAGCTGTCGTCGAGCTCTCTCGTGCTCGCGGAGTTGGGCACGTCGGTTTCGAATTTCCACACCGGGTCACCCGTGGCCACGTTGGCTGCCACGACATAGCCGCCCGAGCCCGGCTGGCCATCCTCGTCCACGCCGACGATCACCTTGTTCGCGACCACCACCGGGGAGGAGAAGATGCGTGTGCTGTCCTTGTCGGGGTGGTGTGGGCCGGGCATCCCGGAGTAGATGTGGCGCCAGTAGACGGCCCCAGTGGCAGCGTTCAGGGCGTAGAGCGTGTAGCCCCCCGCGAAGATGACCAGGGCCGGGCGCGAGCCCGCCGCCGGATCAAACCAGGCCGACGACGTCACGAGGCCGCCGTCGGAAGTCACGTCGCGTGGATGTTGGCCCGGGTAGGGCGTGATGGCGTTCTGCGCGGAGAGCCGGACCTTCCAGCGAAGCTTTCCGGTCCGCAGGTTGACCGCGTAGAAGAAGTCGTCCCACGATCCGACGTAGACGGTGTCGCCCACGACCGTGGGTGTTGCCGTCACGGCGTCGCCGGTCGGGAGGAACCACGCCGTGCGCAGTCTCGTGACCGAGGACTCTGTCAGTGTCGTCCGGGCGCTGAAGGTGTGCTGCGCGTCGTGGCCATAGGAGGGCCAGTCCCAGGGGCTGATGGCCGCCGGCACGATGCCCGTCGCCGCGCTCGGTGCTGCTCCGGCGCTTAGAGGTGCTGCACCAGGCCAGCCCGCCACTACTGCGAGGCCGGCGACGAGCAGCGAGCCGACGGCGCGCGCGGACCGCACTTCGCGCAGCCTCGATCGGCGGCCGCCTCGACCGGGCGGGTGGTCACCCGGCCGGCGATCAGGCCCCGGCGGCGCGCCCCACGCCGCTGGAGTGACTCCCACCGATCAGCCGAAGCCTGCTGTGGCCGGCTTGTCAGAAGGCGGGCCCTTCGCTGGCGCCGGATTCTCGGAGGGTCCCGACAGCGGTGCCTCGATCTTGCCGCTCGGATACGGACATCGCATCGTCGCGGGAACGCACACCGTGACGCTGGTCGGGAAGTCGAAGCCGCCCGCCACCGTGGCCGGCGTCGAGGGCTGCCCGTGGGCGAAAGTCACGCGCATCACGCGGCCCCCGTAGTTGGCCGGGCCGCACCCGCTGAGCCCCGAGCTACACGTGATATGGATGTCGATGAAGTACAAGGTCCCGTCCGGGGCGAACGCCATCCCGAACGGGTTGTACTGGCCTGGGCTCTTGCCCAGGTCTGCGATCGTGGTCCCTGGCACTGAACCCCGCCCAGGCTCGGGTTGGCCCGTCGCGCTGACCCACACGATGGAGGGATCGCCGATGTAGCTGCTGATGGCGTAACAGCCACACGTCGGGTCCTTTGCGATCCCGGCGGGGAACGGGACGCTGTAGAAGGTCGACACCGCGACCTTGTCGCGCGGATAGATCCCGCCGGGACACTGAGTTGCACTGGTCGGGAACGACGAGTGGGCGAAGCGCAACACGCTCGAGGTGCCGACGTTGGGCACGAGCAGATCACCGTTCGGAGCGAACGCCATCATCCCGGGCTGGGCCAGCCCGCCGCTCCCGTCGGTATGGTGCGGACCGTAACCGCCGGCGGTGGGGCCGTACACGATGCAGTACGTCGTGTAGTTGGGCGCGAACCACTCCACCAGTCGCCCGCTGCTCGGCGGCGGGTAGTCGCCCTGCGCCGTGGCGATGTCATTGGCGAACACGTTGTCGTGGCTGTCCACAGCGCAACCGGTGTAGGTCTGGTTGTTGTTGAACACCCCGTTCGCGCTCGGGGGCGAGTCGCTCCCGATTGACTGTTCCTTCATCTTGTAGGGGCCAGGTACGTACAAGGTCTGTCCGCTGAAGGAGCCGTTCGGCTCGTCGAGCTCCTCGCCGTCGGCCGGCTGCTTGTAGGGCTTTAGGCCGCCCAGGTCGTGTTGGCTCGGCAGGGTGGGGTCGTAGCCGCCGACGAAGCGGCCACCAGGCAGGACGCACACCTGCCCGTTGAGGTCCCAGGCCGGCAGCAGCTGACCCAACGTGCCCTTCGGCATGGAGAGGAAGTCGACCTCTTCGTTCTGATCCCAGTAGACGAGGTAGCCCGGCTGCCCCTTCACGCCGCCCGACACTGTCGGCACGCTGCTTCCCGGCGTGGACGCCGTCGGCGCGCCGGACGCCACGCCGCCCAAAACCCCCAGTGCAACCACAAGGGCGCCTAGGCACAGCGCCGCCCCCACGCGCGAGATAGCGGCTCTCCCGTTCCCCATCTTCCACCCCCGTTGCGAATGATGCAGCGGGGGTCATGGTAGGTCAACGAGCGCTCGGGTGGTTGGGCGAGGTTCGGCGACGGTGCGACGCTTTGCCCGCTACGAACTCAGCGGATTGCGCCAGCCCGGCGAGCCGGTGTGGGCGCCGCCGGCCACCCGCAGCCCGATGTAGTTGCGCTGCGCCTCCACCGTGCCGGCGCCGAAGCACAGGCCCCGGATGTCGCGGTAGGCCCGCTCCAAGGGGTACTCGCGCGAGTAGCCGTAGCCGCCGTGGATCTGCATGGCCTCGTCGCACACGAACTTGGCCGCCAGGTTGGCGGCGGTCTTGGCGATGGCGGTCTCGAGGGCGGGCGGGGTGCCGTTCGGCCCGGCCAGCCGCACGGCACGCGCCAACAGCAGACGTGCGCCTTCGAGCTGCACGGCCATGTCGGCCAGCTTCCACTGCAGACCTTGGAGGTCGGCCAGCGGTCGCCCGCCGACGACTCGCTCGTTCATGTAGCGCACCGCGTGCTCGAGCGCGCCCTGCGCCGCACCGACGCACATGGAAGCGTTGCCGCAGCGCTCATGGTTGAGGTGCGACAGCAGCACCTTGAAGGCCTCGGTGCTCGAGGGATCGCCCGCGATCAGTACGTCGTCCTCCGTGACCGCGACGCCGTCGAAGGCCAGCTCGGCCTCGGTGGCGGCGTGGATCCCCATGCCCTTGTGCCGCCCCGTCACCGACACGCCCTCGCGGTCGGTCGGCACGATCACGGCCCCGATGCCCTTGGCACCCTCACCACCGGGCCAGCGGCACCAGACGAGCACACCCTGGGCCACGTCGCCGAGCGTGGAGTAGTTCTTGTAGGCGTTGAGGCGCCAGCGCCCCGGCCCGTCCTCGACCAGCGACGCCCGCATGTTCTGCACGGCCGAGCCGGCGTCGGGCTCGGTGATGCCGATGCTGATGATGGCGTCGCCGTCTGCCACTGCGGGCAACCAACGCTCCTTCATGGCTTCGGGCCCGAGATGCTCGATCCCCCGCGGCGGCCCGTTGAACGTTAGCTGGCAGCAGATGGCCGACGAGACGTCGGCCCGGGCGATCTCCTCGAGCACGATGGAGGCCTCGACATCGCCGAAGCCCATGCCGCCCCACTGCTCCCCCACCGTGATGCGCAGCAGGTCAGCCGCCGCCAGGGCCTTGCGGACCTCGGCCGGCACCGCGCCGTCCTCGTCGGCCTGGTGCCGCGCGGCGCCACCTCGCGGTCAGCGACGTCGCGCGCCAGCTGGCGCAGCGATGTCTGGTCGTCCGTCTCCGCCAGCAGGTCGGCGCCGTGACCGACGTGACCGCCGTGACCGTCGGCTCCGCCCGATGCGCTCATCAACCGAGCTCGGTCCCGACGATGCCCACGAAGCTGACACCCTCGCCGGGGGCGCCCCCCAGGTTGTGCGTCAGGCCGAGGCTGCGGCCGGGCCCGACCGTCGCGATCTGGCGTTCGGGTGGTGCCTCGCCGCGCAGCTGCAGCCAGCACTCGAAGAGCATGCGCAGGCCCGAGGCGCCGATGGGATGGCCGAAGGACTTGAGCCCGCCGTCTGGGTTGACCGGGAGGTCGCCGTCGCGGTCGAAGGTGCCCTCGAGCACCTCCTTCCATGCCGTGCCGCGCTCGGCGAAGCCGAGGTCCTCCATGAGCACGAGCTCGGTGGGCGTGAAGCAGTCGTGCACCTCCGCCATGGCCAGCTGGGTGCGGGGCTCGGTGACCCCCGCCTGCGCGTAGGCGTCTTCGGCGGAGCGCACGACTTCCTCGAACGTCGTGTAGTCGTAGGCGGGGTCGATCGGGCCGGCGGCCGGGCCGGCCACGAAGGAAAGCGCCTTCACGTAGAGCGGGTTGTCGCAGTAGCGGTGGGCGTCGGAGGCCCGGCAGATCACCGCCGCCGCCGAGCCGTCGCTCACCCCGCTGCAGTCGAACACGCCGAGATCGCCGGCCACGAGCGGTGCCTTGGCGATCGTGTCCATGGACACTTCCTTCTGGAACTGCGCCCGCGGGTTGCGCGCGCCGTTCTGGTGGTTCTTGAAGGCGATCCGGCTCATGACCTCCTTCATCTGGTCCTTGTCCACGCCGTACTTGTGCGAGTAGGACGGGGCGAGGAACGAGAAGGCGGCGGGCGACGACAGGCCGGGGTCGGTGCCGTCGCCGACGGCGCGGATCCCGGTCAGGCCCGAGTAGCCCGTGTCCTTGAGCTTCTCGACCCCGATGGCCATCGCCACGTCGTAGGCGCCCGACGCCACCGCGTAGCTTGCGTTCCGGAAAGCCTCGGAACCCGTGGCGCAGTAGTTCTCGACCCGGGTCACCGGCTTGTAGTCCAGCTTCAACGGCCTCGACAGCGTCACACCGCACACGCCCGAGGTCATGGTGCCGAGCCAGAAGGCGTCGATGTCGTGGATGGACATGCCGGCCGACGCCGCCGCCTCGGTGGCCGCGTCGGTCAGGAGGTCGTCGACGCCCTTGTCCCACAGCTCACCGAAGCGGGTGCAGCCCATGCCGATGATGGCCACCTGGTCGCGAATGCCGCTGCTCGCCATTGTCCCTACGCTCCTTGCTCCGCTGTGTCTCGCTCGGCCGACGCGCCGCCCGTCAGCGGCCGCGCTTTCCAGAAGTAATTGTGCACGCCCTGCGCCGTCCACACGCGCCGGAACGTCATGGCGACCCGGTCGCCGATGGAAAGCTCGTCGGGCCGAGCGTCGGTCAGCTCGCAGCGGAACCGGCCGCCCCCGTCGAAGTCGATGATCACTCCGATGACCGGCGGCGACAGCGAGAAGGCCAGGTGGTCGATCGTGAACGTCGCCACCGTGGCCGGCACGTCGGCCAGGCGCTCGGCCTGCATCTGGTCGATGGCGTGGCAATTGAGACACGCACGCGTCGGCGGCATGTGGCGGAAGCCGCAGACGCTGCATCGACTGGCGGCGAAGGCGTACTTCCAGTCCTCGGAGCGGTGGACGGTGGGTGCACCGGGTCGTTCGGGATCGGGCCGGCGCGGCGGCTCGCGGTGCATCTGGCCCCGCCAGGTCAAGAAGCTGGCGTAGGCGAGGTCGTCGCTCCCCGCCTCGAGCTGCTCGCCGACGCTCGGGACGCCCGCCTCGGCGCGAGCCCGCTGCGCGTTGGCCAGTGCGTCGGTCGTGCGCAGCACGACGGCGTCCGCGCCGTCGGCGAGCGAGAGGATCGCGATCACCTGGCCGGGTTCGGCGCGCTCGAGCACGTCACACAGCGCCACACCCGCATGGGCGGCGCCGAGGTTCCCGACGGCGCCCATGAGGTCGCGAGCCAACACGCCCTCGCCGACACCGAGCCCCTTGGTCGCCGCCTTGACCGCCCGGGCGTGGAGCCCGGTGACGATCGCGTGGTCCACGTCGTCCTCGGCCAGTCCCGCGTCCTTGAGCGCGGCGGCGAACGCCTCGCGGGCGAGCGGGACATAGAGCTCCTCGCCGAAGCGCTCCTCCCAGACGTGCGAATCGGCCTCGCCGGGTACACGCCAGCGGTCGAGGAACTCGTCACTCGCGGCGCCCCGGCCGATCAGTTGCGCCACGGCGTCCTCGGGCGCGCACACGAAGGCGGCTGCGGCGTCGCCGCTGTCGCGCTCTTCCACCGAACCGGCCAGCCCGGTGCGCAGGTCCGAGACCACGGCCAGTGTCGTGCGGCCCCCACTCATCCCGTCGCCCGTCGCGACCAACGCCTGCAGCAGCGTGCCGACGGCTGAGCGCGAGGACCCGGCGAAGTCGTAGGCGCCGGCCGCTCGCCCGAGCCCGAGCGCCGCGTGCACCGTCGTCGCGCTCGTCTTGTCGAGATACGGCGGATCCGGCGTGGAGAGGAAGAGGTCCTGCACGGCACCGGCCCCCGGTCCCACCGCGAGGGCGCGGCGACCGGCCTCGACACCCAGCGTCGTCGTGTCCTCGTCGTAGGAGGCGACGGCGCGCGTGCCCCGCCCGCTGCCGCTACCCAGCGCCGAGCCGATGGCGGCGCGCTGGAGTCGCCAGTAGGGCAGATACGTGCCCCAGGCCGCGATGCCGGCGCTCATCCCTCCCGCACCTGCAGATCGACGTTCATGGTCCTCCCTCGGGTTCTCTGGCACGGCGGGTCCGACGCTGCTCGACGTGTCGTACACGGTGCCCGCTCCCGCTCTGGCCTGGGCGTTCTCCTCGCACCACGAGCCGGCAGCCGCGTGCCTCACATTAGTCGGCCCTCGGTGGGGCCCCTCCGGGGGCCGGCCGCCCCATCGCGCCGGATCCGTACCGGCGGGGCCACGCCCCGCTTCCCCGCCACCGCGACTCACGCCGTCGCGACCACCACCATCTCCCAGCTGTCGAGCTCGAGTGGGCCGCCGCCGCCGGCCTGGAACCGCACGTCGCGAAAGCCGGCCGCCTCCAGCCACACGATCCATTCGGGAGGGGTCGGGAGGCGCACGAAATAGGACGCGCGCCGCACGGCGCCCTCGCGGTGCACCGTCCGCTCGATGCACATCCGCCCCGACACCGGGTCGAAAGTGGACAGCTCGACCATCGTGTCGTCGCCACGATGCACCACCACCGCATCGGGCGCCGCCGTGAAGTGCCGCACCCCGCCGTCGTGGTGCATGGTGTCGATCACCACCGTCCCGCCCGGCCGTAGCACGCGGTGGAACTCCGCCAGCACCCGGTGGCAATCGGCATCGTCGTAGTAGCCGAACGAGTTCAGCCAGCACACCACGGCGTCATAGGGACCCTCGACGGGCAGGTGGCGCAGGTCTCCCTCCACGTACAGGGCCGAGTGCGGCGACAGCAGCTGGTCGGACCGCGCCTGCTCGAGGTAGGAGGGTGTGATGTCGACACCGGTCACTGCCATGCCGGCCACCGCCAAGCGCCGCGCGATGCGGCCGTGACCGCACGGCGCGTCAAGGATGCTCGATCCGGGCGGCAGGTCGAGGAGGCCGAGGATCTCGGCGGCATCGGCGTCGGAGTGGGCGTCGTCGATGGACTCTTCGTAGAAGTAGAGGTAGTCGTCGCCGAACGTGCCCTCAAGGTCGAAATGCATACGCCATTGTCGCCGCTAGGGTCGGCCAGATGCCTGCGCCGGACGACATCGCATTCGACACCGTCACGGCGGTGCGCCCGACGAGCGACCCCACTGTCTTCGAGACCGACATCCACCCTGTGTGGGCGGTGGGCGACAAGCCCAATGGCGGGTACCTCCTCGCGATCTTGGGCCGGGCCGCCCGCCTGGTCGGCTGTGGAGACGGCGGGCCGGCGTGGGAAACGGTGTCGGCGTCCATCACCTACGTGGCGCCCCCGGACCTCGCACCGGCGACCGTGCGCACCACCCTCCTGCGTCGCGGCCGCACAGCGGCCCAGGTCCGCGCGGTCCTGGCCCAGGGTGGTCGCGACATGGTGGAAGCCGTGTTCGTACTTTCCACCGTGCCGCCGGCTTACGCTCGCTACGACGGGATCGAGCCGCTGGTGGTGGCGCCGCCCGAGGCATGCGAGCAGTTGGGTACGGAGATACCCGGCGGCATGCGCGTCGGCCTGATGGCGGCGGTCGACCTCCGGCTCGATCCGCTCACCAATCCGTTCACGGGCGCCGCACACGAAGGTGCCCGGGCGGAGCTGCGGGGCCGGACGCGTTTTCGCGACGGGCGAGAACCGGACCCGCTGTCGCTGCTCTTCTTCGTCGACGGTGTGCCGCCGGCCACCATGATGATCGGGTCGAGCGGCTGGGTCCCCACCCTGCAGATGTCCGCCTACGTGCGCGGCGTGCCCGAACCGGGGTGGCTCGGCATCCGCTTCACCGCCAACCTCGTGGCGGGCGGCATGGTCGACGAAACCTGTGTCCTGTGGGACAGCGCGGGCCAGGTGGTCGCCCAGTCGAGCCAGCTGGCCCGGTTGCGCTTCCCCGACGAATCCGTCTGAGCCCACTCGTCGCCGCCCACCTCGCCGCCGTCCACCTCGCCGCCGTCCACCTCGCCGCCGTCCACCTCGCCGCCGTCCACCTCGTCGGCTCTAGCCTGGCGCCGTGCTTCGTGGACCCTCCCTCGGCCAGTGTCTCGCGGCGACTCACGTGCGGGTGCGGTGACCAACGTCGAGCGCCTCGACCGCGCCAACCTCGGGGCTATCGCGCAGCTTTGCTGGCGGGCCGTCGCCAATCCGCCGTCTGAAGACGAGCTCGAAGGCGCGCTCTACACGAGCGATCAGCCCGCGGTGGTCCTCGGATCTCCCAGCACCGGCGTCGTTGCCGCGGTCGAGTGCGACGACGGTGCCCACATCCGCCTCCTTGCCGTCGACCCGGCCGCACGAGGGCGGGGGGTCGGTCGCGCCTTGGTGCAGGCCGCGGAGGAGTGGGCGCTCTCGGCAGGACACACGAGCATCGCCACCGGGGCCGACCCGCCGTACTTCCTCTGGCCGGGTGTGCCCAGCACCGAGACAGCCCTCATGTGCCTCTTCGAACGCCGGCACTACGGGCGGACCGAGACCAATTACAACATGGACGTCGACCTGCACGACATCCCCGAGGACCCGGGAGGCCACTACCTGGCCGGACCTGGCGACCGCGACGACGTCGACGCGTTCATGGCGGCCAACTGGCCCAACTGGCGGGCCGAGGTCCTGCGCGCGCTGGCCAAGGGCAATCTCGTGCTCGCGCGCGAGGACGGCGCCAGCGGGGGCGTCTCCGCCTTCTGCGCATTCGAGGTCAACCGCCGCGGGCTGCTCGGCCCGGTGGCGGTACGCCTCGAGCTGATGGGGCAGGGCCGGGGGAAGGGCGTACTGGTGGGCGCCCTGCACGAGCTGCGCCGGCGGGGGGCCGATCATGTCTCGGTCGTCTGGGTCGGTCCCGTCCTCCCCTACGCCGCCGTCGGCGGGCGGGTCGGCGACGTGTACTTCGTCTATCGCAAGGAGCTGGCGTGAACCTGCTGCCGGTCCCCCGGACGCTCGAGCTGACCGACACCCTCGTCGACGCCCGCCCCGCGAGACGGCGGCTCGACCCGTCGCTTCCCCCGCAGGGCTACGAACTGCGCATCGGCGGCGAGGGCGTCGACCTCGTCGGGGCCGACGAGGCGGGTCTCTTCTACGGCGAGGCCACCCTCGCCCAGCTGGCCCGCCTGCACCACGGTCGGCTGCCCGCGGGCTCGGTTCGCGACCACCCCGACCTTCCCGTGCGCGGGGTGATGCTCGACATCTCCCGCGACAAGGTGCCCACGATGGACTCATTGCAGGCCGTGATCGACCGCCTGGCGTCGCTGAAGGTCAACCAGGTGCAGCTCTACTCAGAACACACCTTCGCGTACCACGGACATCGCGAGGTGCACGCCGCCGCCAGCCCGCTCGACGCGGCCGAGATCAGGCAGCTCGATGTCTTCTGCCGGGCCCGGCACGTGGAGCTCGTGCCCAACCAGAACTGTCTCGGCCACATGAACCGCTGGCTCTCGCACGATCGCTACCGCCCGCTGGCCATCGCGCCGGACGGCTTCGTCGATCCGTTTGGCATCGCGCGCCAACCCATGACGATCGAGCCGGAGAACCCGGCTTCGCTCGCGCTGGTGCGCGAGCTGTTGGGCGAACTGCTGCCGCTGTTCAGCAGCCGCCGGGTCCACGTCGGGCTCGACGAGGCATGGGAGCTGCCGGCGACCCGCATAGGCGACTTCATGCGCTGGGTAGCCACCTTGCGCGCCCTGCCCGAGCTCGACCGTCACGAAATGTTGCTGTGGGGCGACATGATCTCGGGCCATGCCGACCAGGTCGCACGGCTGCCAGATGGGGTGACGGTGTGCGAGTGGGGCTACGACGACTGGTATCCCTTCGACGAGCGCTGCGCGGTGCTGGCCGAAGCGAACGTGCCGTTCTGGGTCGCCCCGGGCACGTCGAGCTGGCTGAGCATCCTCGGTCGCTTCACGAATGCGCGGACGACCTGCAGCCGGGCCGCGGCCGCGGCGCTGGCGCACGGCGGCTCCGGCTACCTCAACACGGACTGGGGCGACAACGGCCACCTTCAGCAGTGGGTGGTCAGTGAGCCCGGGCTGGCCTTCGGCGCCGCCGTGTCGTGGTGCCACGCTGCCAACGACAACCTCGACATGGCGGTGGCGCTCAGCGCCCACGTCTTCGACGATCCCACCGGCAACCTGGCCGCCGCCGTGCTCGCGCTCGGCGACGCCCACCGGCTGGTGACGCCGCAGTTCCCGAACATGTCCACCCTCGTGATGAACCTCTACTACCCACAGTTCCCCGTGGGCCGCGGCCTGACGGCGGGGCTCACCGCCGACGAGCTCGACGCGGTGGAGCGCTGCTTCGAGGATGCTCGCGCCGCCGTGGGCGGTGCCCACCCCGGCCGAACCGACGGCGCGTGGCTCATCGACGAGGTCCTCTACAGCATCGATCTCGTGTCCCTACTGACCCGCGACGCACGAGCACGCCTGCTCGGCGACGGAACGCTGGCGAGCGTCAGCGGGGACGAGCGCGCCGCCCTCGGCGCGTCGCTGGACCAACTCATGGAGCGCGCACGCGTCCTGTGGCTGCGCCGCAACCGTCCGGGCGGGCTGGGCGACAGCCTCGCCTGGCTGGCCAACCTGCGCGCCGCGTACGCGACGGGTCACCCGGACCCGAAGTGGGGAGGCCTCTCAGCCCGCGACGCCTGACCGGGTCGCCGCCGGCGCCCGTCGCTCTTGGTCGCGGACGTGCCGGCGGCCGGGTAACGCTCTTACGCGATTCCAAGCTCCGGCTCATGCGAGTCCAATGCGCGCTGGAGTTCGCTCCCAGACTGCACTGATAGCCCTAGGACGTGCCTGATCGCGAAGCGCCCGTGTCACGGCGCCTCGGCCGGCGCCCTGCGCTCGACGGGATCCGGGGTTTGGCGTGGAGCGCCGTGTTCGTCTCGCACGCCCTGACCCTGCCGTTCGCCATCGGGCAGGTGTCCATGTTCGTCTTCTTCGCGCTGAGCGGATTCCTCATCACCGGCCTCCTCCTGGAGGAACGGGCATCAACGGGGAGGGTGTCGCTGTCGCAGTTCTTCGCGCGCCGGGCGCTGCGCCTGCTGCCCGCGCTCGGCTTCTTCCTCGCCCTCTGGCTGGCCGTCGTCCTCGCGACCGGTGGGCGCGCGCCGTGGACGACCACCGTGCCCGGCGGCGGCACCGGCAACGGCACGCCGGCGTGGGTGGCGCTGCAGGGTGCGCTCGCCGCCCTCTTCTACGTATCGAACTGGGCCACGATCGGGCACTGGTTCAGCGGATATGTTCCGCTCGGGCACCTATGGTCCCTCGCGGTGGAGGAGCAGTTCTACCTGCTGTGGTCGCCCGTCGTCGTCCTCCTCCTGGCGCGCCGCGGTCGCGCTGCGGTCGGCTGGGCCGCCGCGCTTGCGGCCGTGGCCTCCTTCGTCGACGTCGCGCTCCGAGACGGGCGCGGCGTCACCCTCGTCGTCGACATGAGTACCGACACGCGCGCTGGCGCCTTCCTCGTCGGCGCGGCACTGTCCGTGGCCTGGGCGCGCCGCGCATCGTGGTTGCGTGTGGTCGAAGGCGCCGGGTCGCGCCTCGTCGTGGCTGGGTCTCTGGTTGTGCTGGCCTGGGGCTCGTGGGTGTTCGACCACCACGTCGCCGCGCTCGTCTTCACCTCGACGTGGGTGGCCGTCTCCCTCGCTGCGGGGCTGCTCGTCGTGGCCTTCCTCGGCGATGCGCTTCACGGTGGCGCCATCGTCACCTCACCGTTGACCACGTATGTGGGTCGCCGCTCCTATGGCCTCTACCTTTGGCACTACGCGTGGCTCACCTGGCTCGCCGGCATGGGACTGGCCGGTGTGCCTCTCGCCCTCGGCGCCTCATTCGTCTCAGCCGAGGTCTCGTGGCGGCTCGTGGAGCGCCCGGCCTTGGCGCGCGAAAGCCCGCTTCACACCGGCGCGCCCAGCCACCGAGCCGGCAGCCGAGCCGGCCAAGCAGCCCAGGCCCGTACTCGACGCCGTGCCGGCTGGAACGGCGGCCCAGCCGGTCCCGGCCTGAGGGCGTTCCGTCAGGCGGCCTGATCCTCCTCTGCGTCACCCTCCTCGTCGTCGTCCGCGTCGTAGCAGTCCCACGAGCAGTAGCCGCCGATCCGGGGAGACGCCGGGTGGAAGCCGCAGCGCGCGCAGCGCTGCGCCGTCGGCGCCGTTGCCATTCCGCTCGTCCTCGTCCTCGGTGCCCTGGTGTCGTGCACGGTCGTTCCGTTCCTGAAATCGCTCGTTCTTCGCTCGTTGTCTCTGGTCTGGGCTGTTTCTCTGGTCTGGGCTGTTCCCTGGTCTGGGCTGTTCCCTGGATCGGCTGCCTCGGTCCCGAATTCAAAAGAGCCGCTCCCCGATGGGAAGCGGCTCCTCGACGTAGGACTGTGTCAGTCCTCCCTACGTCGGGACCACCTCCGATGCGGACAGCTTCGGGATGCCACAGACCTGCACTTCCGCCATGGCGACGCGCGACTGCCCGAGCAGGCTGGTCGCCTGCTGGGACCGGGCCATCCCGTCGCACATCGGTCGGTGCTGCGTCATCACGCCCCCGAGTATACGAGACGGTCCGGGGTCCCTCGCGCCGATCGACGCATCGAGCGCAGAGTTCATCCCCGCGTCACACGACGGAGGCGCGTTGCGCTCAGGCCGGCGTGGTCCCGGCGTCGGCCAGCCGCGCCTTCAGCACGGGTTTGACGACCTTGCCAGTGGGATTGCGCGGGAGAGCGTCGACGAAGATGAACTGCCGCGGCACCTTGTAGTCGGCCAGGTGCTCGAGCCCGAAGGCGCGCAGCTCGTCGGCGTCGGTCGTGGTGCCCGGATGCAAGACGACGAAGGCGACCACGTCCTCACCCAGCACGGGATGTGGTGCGCCGACGACCGCAACTTCAGCGACGGCGTCATGTTGGACGAGCGCGTGCTCCACGTCGGTGGCGTGCACGTTGTTGCCGCCACGGATGATCACGTCCTTCGAGCGGCCGACGATGTAGAGGTAGCCGTCCGCATCGAGCTTGCCGAGGTCGCCGGTGATCAACCACCCGTCCTTCCACGTGCCCGCCGTGGCCTCGGGATCGTTGTAGTACTCGCGCTGGCGGCCCGGCATCTGCAGGCGCACTTCCCCCACGACGTCGGCCGGCACCGGCTGGTCGTGCTCGTCGACGATTTGGACGACCGCGGGCGCCGCGATCTGGCCGACCGAACCCGGGCGCTTGATCGCTTCACCCTGCGGCATGATGCAGTAGGCCGAGCCCGCCTCGGTCATGCCGTAGTTGTTGGAGACCAGGGCGTCGGGCATTTTCTCCTGCAGCCGCTCGACGACGTAGGGGGCGAGCGGCGCGCTGCCGACCGAGCACATCTGCACCGAGGAAAGGTCGACCTCGTCGAAGCGAGGGTGGTCGATGAGCAGGTGGGCCATGGCCGGCACCAGAAAGATGAAGATCGGCCGCTGCTCCTCCACCACGCGCAGCCAGCGGTCGGCGTCGAAGCGGGGCTGGTAGACGACCTCGAGGCCCATCTTCATCGGCGTGTACACCAGCGCAATGCCGGCGAAGGTGAACAGCGGGCTGGCATGCAGCCAGCGGTTTCCCGACCAGTTCGGCTCGACGGCGCCGATCATGGCGCCGTTGGAGTGGCGCACCGCCACCCCCTTTGGCCGGCCTGTAGTGCCAGAGGTGTAGAGGATGTCGGCCAGGTCGTCGTTGTCACGCGGTGCCTGAAAAGGTGAGCCGTCGCCGGCGGTGGCCTCGGCCCACCCGAGCAGCGGGACCGCGGGTGCGCCGCCGCCCGGCGGTGTGACGGTCCCCTCCGTCCCGGCGTCGACCAGGACGAGGAGGCCGTCGCCCCGGGCCTCGAGGTCACTGGCGACCAGCTCGCCGTCGGTCACCACGGCGGTGGCACCCGAGTGGGAGAGCACGTGGGCCACCTCGGCCGGGGCGAGTCGCGGGCTCATCGGGACGGCGACGCCGCCGGCGCGGTGCGCCGCCGAGTAGGACACGAGCCAGCGCAGGGCCAGCTCGGGATGGAGATGGATGCCCACCCGTGCGCCCGGTTCGAGGCCGGCATCGAGGAGGCGCCGCGCCATGGCATTGGCGGCGCCGTCCCATTCGGCAAAGGTCATCGACCCGACGTCGACGACCTCGAAGGCCGTCTCGTCGCCGAATTCGGTGGCCATGCGGCCCAGGTGTTCGTCCATCAACACAGAATGCGGGTCCCCCGGGAGCTCTCGACGCGCGAAGTTGACGCCGGTGTCAGGTTCGTTGCAGCATGGCCGATGCGCCTGGCGGGGGTCAATCCCAGCCCATCTCTGAAGACTTCAGCGTCCCGTCCTCGTGCGGGCCCGAGGAGGCACACACCATGACCGACGCCCACGATGCCGTCATCGTCGCCGCAGTCAGGACCCCGATCGGCCGGGCCGGGAGGGCGTTGGCGGGGCTGAGCCTGCACGACATCGCCATGCAGACCGTGGCGGGTGTCATTGCCGCGGCCGACCTCGACGCCGCCGACATCGACGACATCGTCCTGGGCGAGGCCCTCCAGGGCGGGGGCTGCACGGCCCGCTACGTCGCCAACGCGTTGGGACTGCCGCCCGACACGCCCGGTGGCGCCACCCAGCGCCAGTGCGCAACCGGCATGATGGCGGTGCAGGATGCGGCGGCCAACATTCGCGCCGGCATGGCCGACGTGGTGGTGGCCGGCGGCGTGGAGACCATGACGCGCTACCCCGTGCTCTTCGAGAAATCGCCTTTCCCTTTTGGCGGGATGGAGCGTTTCTCCCCGCCCAGCCACCCCGACTCGCCCGAGGCACCGAACATGAACGTGCTCATCACGGTGGGTGAGAACACGGCAAGGGAGTGCGGCGTCACCCGCGAAGAATCGGACTTCTGGTCGTACCACTCGCACATGCGAGCCTTGGCGGCCACCGAGGACGGTCGCTTCGCCGAGGAGATCGTCCCGGTGACCGTGCCGGCGGGCCGGGGGCAGACCGCCACCGTGGCGCTCGACGAGCACCCCCGCGCCGACACCACGCTCGAGAAGCTCGCCTCCCTGCGCTCGCTGACCGGTCCCGACGGACAGGTGACGGCCGGGAACTCCTCGGGCATCGCTGACGGGGGTGCCGGCCTCGTCCTCACCTCGCGCGCCTACGCGGAGGCCCACTCGATGGCGCCGCTGGCGACGGTGCGCGCATGGAACTCCTGCGGGATCGAGCCGGCCCGCACCGGGTTGGCGCCGACGGTGTGTGTGCCCCGTGCCCTGAACCGGGCAGGGCTCAGCGAATCCGACGTCGACCTGGTCGAGATCAACGAGGCCTTCGCCACCATGGCGGTGGCCTGCTCGCGCAAGCTGGGCTTCGCCCACGAGATCGTCAACGTCAACGGCGGCGGCATCGGCATCGGCCACCCCATCGCGGCCTCAGGCGCTCGCATTTTGGTCACCTTGGTGCACGAGCTACGCCGCCGCGGTGGCGGCGTCGGGGTCGCGACGTTGTGCGCCGGAGGCGGCATGGGATCGGCCACCGTGGTCGAGGTGGACCCGCCCGCGTAACCGACAGGCCCGGCCCCCCCAGGCCGGCCGGTTCTTCAGTATCGGCGGATCTCCACCAGGTGCCCGTTCGGGTCGGTCAGGTACAGCGTGTCCCCGGGGCCGCGGGCCCCGTTCTCGTTACCCGGGCCGCGCATGTTGGCGGCGTCGTGGTACGTGTCGCCGTAGGCCACTCCGGCTGACCGGATCCGGCCGAAGGCGGCGTCGAACTCTGCCGGCGAGAGCGCGAAAGCCAAGTGGTCGCCGCCCTCGGTGCCCCACGGCGCCAACTGGAGCGTCGTGTCCGGACTGACCCTGATCACCGTGAAAGGCCCGTCGTCGGGGTCGTGCCCGAAGCCCATGACCTTGGTGTAGAACTCGACGCTGTCGTCCCGGTCGTTGACGCTCACGATGAGATGGTCCAGCGTGGCCACGACAATTCCCTTGGTCTTTCTCCCGCGCTTCGCTCGATTACTCGCCGTCGCCGTCGGCCATGTGCTCCTTGATGGAGTTCACGACCGTCGGATCGAGCAGCGTGGTCACGTCACCGAGCGGGCGGTGGTCGGCGACGTCGCGCAGGAGCCGGCGCATGATCTTGCCACTGCGTGTCTTGGGCAGCTCGGGCGTCAGCATGATCTGGCGCGGCTTGGCGATGGGCCCGATCTCGCGGGCCACGTGGTCGCGCAGCTCGGCCACCAGTTTCTCCCCGGCCGCACCGTCGGTGTCGTAACCACCCTTCACGGTGACGAATGCAACGATGGCCTGACCTGTGGTGGCGTCGCTGGCACCGACGACCGCGGCCTCGGCCACCGCCGGATGGCCGACGAGCGCGTGCTCGACCTCGGTGGTCGAGATCCGGTGGCCCGAGATATTCATGACGTCGTCGACCCGGCCCAGCAGCCACAGGTCGCCGTCGGTATCTCGCTTGGCACCGTCACCGGCGAAATAGCGGCCCGGGAAGCGTGACCAGTACGTCTCCTTGTAGCGCTCGTCGTCCCCGTAGATGCCGCGCAACATGCCGGGCCACGGTTCGGTCAGGACGAGGTAGCCACCCTCACCGTTGCCGACGGAGCGTCCCTCGTTGTCGATCACGTCGGCGGCCACGCCAGGGAACGGCGTCATGGCCGCGCCGGGCTTGGTGGCGGTGATCCCCGGCAACGGGGTGATGAGGATGCCGCCGGTCTCGGTCTGCCACCAGGTGTCGACGATCGGGCAGCGGTCACCACCGATATGGGTGCGATACCAGATCCAGGCTTCGGGATTGATGGGCTCGCCCACCGACCCGAGCAACCGGAGGCTCGAGAGGTCGTGCGCGGCCGGGAGGTCCTCTCCCCATTTCATGAACGTGCGGATCGTCGTCGGGGCGGTATAGAGGATGTTGACCTTGTAGCGCTCGACGATCTGCCACCACCGGTCACGCGTGGGGGTGTCGGGCGTGCCTTCGTACATCACCGAGGTGGCCCCGTTGGCGAGCGGCCCGTAGACGATGTAGCTGTGGCCCGTCACCCATCCGATGTCCGCCGCGGTCCAGAAGACATCGGTCTCGGCTTTCAGATCGAAGACCAGCCAGTGCGTCGCGGACACGTGGGTCAGATAGCCACCGCTGGTGTGCAAGATTCCCTTGGGCTTGGCCGTGGTCCCGCTCGTATACATGATGTAGAGCGGATGCTCGGCATCGAACGCCTCGGCCTCGTGCGTGGCGGGCTGGCGGTCTACTACCTCGTGCCACCACACGTCCCGTTCTTCGTCCCACGCGACGTCCTGACCGGTCCGCCGCACCACGAGCACGCGTCGAACTCCCGGGCACTCCTGCACGGCCTCGTCGACAGCCGGCTTGAGCGGGCTCGGCGCACCTCGGCGATAGCCCCCGTCGGCCGTGATGACAACGCGCGCGTCGCAGTCTTGGATCCGGCTCTTCAGCGCGTCGGAGGAGAACCCGCCGAACACTACGGTGTGCGGCGCGCCGAGGCGGGCGCACGCGAGCATTGAAATGACCGCCTCGGGGATCATGGGCATGTAGATCGCGACCTTGTCGCCGGGACGTACGCCGAGTTCGGTGAGAGCATTGGCAGCCTGGCACACCGACGTCAGCAGGTCGCTGTAGGTGATGGTCCGGGTGTCCCCCGGCTCGCCCTCCCAGTGGAACGCAACGCGATCGCCGACGCCCGCGTCAACGTGGCGGTCCACGCAGTTGACGGCGACGTTCAGCTTGCCGCCGACGAACCACTTGGCGAACGGCAGTTTCCACTCGAGCACGCGCGACCATGGCTGGGCCCAGGTCAGCCGGGTGGCCAGAGACTCCCAGAAGCCGAGCGGGTCCGCCTGGGCCTGCGCGTAAACGCCGGGCTGCCCGTTGGCATGCCTTGCCAACGCCCCGGGAGGAGGAAACGTCCGGGTCTCGGTCAGAAGGGCTTCGAGGCCCTCCTCCTGGGTGTCGCTCATCTGCCCTCCTGGTGCGCGTCCGCCGAGCGCACCCTGCCTAGCAGAACGGTGGGACGACCGGCCACGGCCCCCGGGCCCACTCGATCAGCCCGGTGCCCGGAGCTCGAAGCCGTCGAACGTGAACGCGGGTGTCACGGTGGCACCCACAAGGGCGAAGCCCCCGCGCGGACGCGCGGACTGCCAGACACCCGCCTCGATGACGATCTGGGGCTCTTGGCCGGCGGCGATGTGCGGCCCGAGCATCACCACGTCGCTGCGTCCGTCGGGCCACTCCCGAGTGAGCTCGAGCGGGTCGCCGGCATAGAAGTGCCACAGCTCGACGGCGTCGATCCGATGCGACACCGATTCCTCGCCCTCGAGCAGGAGGTAGTAGATGGCGCTGGCCGCAGGGCGCTCGCCCGGAGCCGCCGGCGCCTGCCAGGTGCGTCGGTACCAACCGCCCTCGGGATGCGGGACGAGGTCGAGGGCGGCGATCAGCGATTCACCCGGGCGCACCGCGCCAGTCTGCCCGATGGCGTGCTGGTGCTCGGTCAGCTGCCGAACACGCCCCTTGACGCTGCGACGGCGAGGGAGTGCGAAGCGGATCCGCCGAAGAGCGCACCGTTGGTCTCAGCGCGCTTCATGAAAAGGTGCCCATCGTGCTCCCAGGTGAAGCCGATCCCACCGAAGGACTGCAGGCTGTCCCCGCACACCATGTGCTGGCAATCGTCGGACGCAGCCTTCGCCATGGAGACCGCGACGGCGCGGTCGGTCGTGTCCTCGTCGAGCGCCGCGACGGCGAAGTAACAGAGCGCACGCGCCCGCTCCACCGCCAGGAACATGTTGGCCATTTTGTGCTTGATCGCCTGGAAGGAGCCAACCGCGACACCGAATTGCTGGCGGTCCTTCACATACGCCAGGACCATCTGGAAGAGCGCATCGCACGAGCCGACGGTCTCGAGCGCGATGGCCAGCGTCGCCTCCTCGACGGCGCGGGTCACCCCGAGCGTCGACGCCTCGCTTCCGGGCTCTCCCAGTGCCCGCTCTTCAGGAACCATCACGTGGTCGAAGGTGAGGGTGGACAGGGCCCGGCTGTCGTCGAGCGAGTGCACCACGGTCACGGCGACGTCGGCCAGAGGGACGACGAAGGCACCGATGCCTGCGCCCGCTCGCGCTACGACGGCCACCTCGGACACGCCTTCGGGGGCGAGGACGGCGAGCTTGGTGCCGGTGAGGATCCATCCGCCCTCGGCACGTTCGGCGGTCATGGTGACCTGATCGGCCGACCACCCGCGCGGGTGGTCGCTGAGGGCCAGCGTCCCCGCGATGTCACCCGAGGCGACCTGGGACAAGAAGTGGCGACGCTGCTCCTCCGTCCCGACCTCTCGGACCGTGGGAGTGAACTGTGTCATGGTCGACAACAGGGGCCCCGGGGCGACGGCGCGGCCGAGCTCTTCGACAACCACCGCCGTCTCCACGATCGAGAGCCCGACACCGCCGTACTCCTCGGAAACGGCCAGGGCAGGCCAGTCCAATGCGACCATCGATCCCCAGAGCTTCTCGGGCGGCTCGCCGGACTCCACGACGGCGCGGACGAGCTCGAGGGGACACTCCTTCTGGAGAAAGGCTCGGACCGAGGAGCGCAACTCTTCCTGCTCGCTCGTGAACTCGAGCTCCACTGATCTCCCTCCCCGGCGGGCCGGTGACTGTGCAATCGATCCGCTGCGATCCCTTGGACACGCCCGCCGGCGCAGGTCGGGGGCGAGTGTATCCGACACCCCTCTCAGCCTTAATGGGCTGTGCTACCTTCACGCCGCCCCGTTCTCTGGGAAGGACAGCAGGGTGCCCCTGGGGGGTCGCCGGTCCGTGGCGCAAGCCCGGACCGGCGACAACGGGGGACGACGACCTCGGCCTAGCTCCGAGCTGCTCGGTCTCTCGCGTACACTCTGCGGTGCGCCTCTAGCTCAACGGCAGAGCAACGGACTCTTAATCCGCAGGTTGGGGGTTCAAATCCCCCGGGGCGCACCATGTGATGTCGCGAGACATCGGAGACAGATGTCGCGGGACATCGTAGACACTCTGAGTCAGAGCCGCCCAAGGGGTTGGTAGTTCTTGGTCGGGTCCAAGGTGAGGTGCCGCACGGGCTGGCCGTCGACACCGATAACCGAGATGTCGAGACCCTCGACGAGGACCCGCACACGGAGACCCGCGAACTGGCGGCCGCAGGGAATGTGGTGCATCTGGCCGTTGATCCGCAGCGTCACTGTCCCTTTGCCGTCGAGTTTGTCGTGGCGCAGCTTGCGCCCACCGCTCAGGTCGATCGGTTCTGAGGAAGGCCTGGCCTTTTCCCTCGCCGCATACACCTCGGCCGGGGTCTTGCGACCGATGGCGCGATGCGGTCGGACCTCGTTGTAATAGCTGACGAAGCGATCGAGCTGGACCTGGAGTTGCTTCTTTGTCTCGATCGCGTCCTGCTCGTTGATGAACTTCTTGAGCGTCTGGTGGAAGCGCTCGACCTTTCCGCAGGTCTGGGGATGATAGGGACGCGAGTGCTTCGAATGGATGCCCAAGCCGGCGAGCTCCATCTCGAAGGCACCGGCGAACCCGTGCCGGGCGTGAGAACTAAAGATCAGGCCGTTGTCGGTGAGGAATGACTGGGGAAAGCCCAGTGTTTCGGCGGATTTGTAGAACGTGCGCACCACGTCGGAGGATCTCGTGATCACAAACGCACGCGAGGCGACACAGAGCCTGGAATGGTCGTCGATGACGTTGAGCACCTCGAAGACCACGTCGTCAGCGACCCGGACATGGGTCACATCGGCCTGCCAGGTTTCGTTGGGGACGTCAGCGCAAAAGCGCCTGAGAGAGCTCTTCGGTCTCTTCTGGGGCTGGGGTGTGACGAAGCCCCTGGCCTTGAGCACCCGCCAGATGCTCGACACCGAAGGAACGACCTCGGCGTGGCGCTTTTGGAGGTGATACCTGATCGTCTCGGCTCCGGCGTCGACCCCGAGGTCCAAGAGCTCCTTTCGCAAGGTGACGATCTCGTCCTCGTAGCGGTCCCGTACGCGTGAAGGCGAGCGGAGCGGTCGCCGAGAGCGTGCCTCGAGCCCAGAGGGGCCCTCGAGGCGGTAGCGCCGGAGCAACTTGTAGAGCCAGCTGCGGTGCACGCCGTGGGTTCTCGCCAGTTCGGCAATCGGCCGACCCGTCCGCAGGTGCGTCTCGATCAGAAACGGGCCCAAGTCCATCGGAGACCTCCACGGGGTAGGTGTCTCCTATGTCTTGACACACCCCCGACCTGGGATGTCGCCTATGTCCTGAATCCACACACCCCGGGGCGCACCACCACCACCCCGGGGCGCACCACCACACACCCCGGGGCGCACCAGAACTCCCAGGTGAGAGTCCCCAAGGACTCATACGGGGGAATTCCGGCAATCTCGAACCCACCAGAGCGGCATCACGTCGAGGTGCACCTTTCCATCGGCCGCGACTCATTTACGTGAGTTTGAGGCGGCGTTGCATGAGCTCGATGTGGCGCGCCAACACTGTCGGGTCGCGACGTCGCGACACACTGGACGCAGAAAATCGGGCGATCTTTCCTGTCCATAATTCTGTATTTCTGTCCATAAACGCGGACGGAACCCGTGGGACGGAATCGCACGGCACGGATCATGTGCCAGGTCAGGGCGTTTTCAATGGATTCAGTAGGAGGGAATGGAATGCTTGCTGCTGGTCGTCGTGAGTCGGGTAGATGACATGCTCAGCGTCGTTTGGGGCGAGAATCGGCGAGCTGGCGAACGCGTTGGCGCAAGGAGTCGACATCTCCGTCTCGGTCAGCCCTCGCTCTGAAGGCGAGGACCAACCGAACCTTCCATGTGGGCATCCCCCGGACTTTGAGGGCGGCGAGAGCTCCGCTGGCGATCTGGTCTTGGGCAGCCGACTGAACCACGAGAGCCACGTATCCGTGATCCCGAGCCAAATTGAGCGCGGAGCCCGCATCTGAGCATTCGACCTTGTGTCCTGTGGTGGTCACTGACATCAAATGATCTTCGAACTCATTCGCTCCCGTCCCCCAGAGGTTGAGCGCGATGTCGTGTTCGAACACTGCGCGGAGCGCGACCGATCTCACACGAGTCAGCGGGTGACGCGGAGTGCAGACGCAGACGACTGGGTCTAGAGGGAGTCCCTCGAATCGCAGCGCTGGTGGCCGGGCGCCAGACAGAACGAAGCCGAGGTCGAGGACCCCATCGAGCAGCATCGCGATGATCTCATCGGAGTGGGCGTCTCGGATACGGATAGTGCGGGTTGGCTTGTCGAGTGCGCTGACAACGAGCGGCACGGCCCGGTACGCGAACGTGGAGTGGACACCGATCCGCAGCGGCGGGAGCTGGTCCGTCGAGCCGACCGTTTCCACCGCTTCGTCCATCAGGCCGAGGATCCGCTCGGCAAAGGGACGCAACCGTTCGCCTGAGGTGGTGAGCGACACCCCTCGGGGCCCCCGAACGAAGAGATCGTCTCCAACGGAGCGTTCGATTCGCGCGACCCGCTCGCTCACGGTCGGCTGTGAGACCAGAAGCGAGCTGGCGGCTCGTCCGAAGCTCTTCTCCCGGACCACGGCCAGGAACGTCATCAGATCTTCCGGATCGAGAGCCATCGGAATAGCTTATGGCTCGATCAAGGCTATTGGTGGCTAGTCAGCTAGTTCGGATCACTGGAAGCTGGAGACATGACAACGACCTCCGATGCGAGCCCGATCATCCTGGACCGATCTCACATCGTCCTACTCCCCTCCGACCTCAGTCTTCTCGCCCTGAGGATTGGCCCATCTTTCTGGGCAACCGCAGAGGAACGACCCGAACTGGCAGATGGTCGACTGCTGTCCGTGTTCCACTACGAAAGCGACTGGACATGGTGGGAGCGTCACCCTCTTGGAGATGAGTTGGCCTACATCCTCAGAGGAGAAATGGAGCTCCTCCTGGACGACGGAAATCGGAACTGGTCCGCTGACCTCGCGGAGGGAAACGCCGGCATCGTGCCCAGAGGGACATGGCACAGCGCTCGAATACCGAAGCCCACCACGGTCCTCTTCGTGACTCCCGCCGCTGCCCGGACAGAGCATCGGGACGCCGACTAAATGGGTTGCCGGGTGCCCAGCGGTGTGAGCTTGGTAATCCGCTTTCGCAATCAAATCAGAGTGACCGAGAAGACCGTGTCACATCCCCTGGACGGACGGCCGTGTTCGGGCTGACTAAATCACGGAGTCGACTAGGACGACCCGCCGATCGGCTTCGAGATCACCTCGCCTTCGCCAGCGATCTCGAAACTGCAGGCCTGGGATACTCGAGCCTTCGCCTCAGGCGCCGTGCCGATTGCCCCGGGGGCCAACAAGTCGTGAGTTTTCGTGAGCTTCAGAATGATCGAACCTGCCAAAGTGAGGTTGAGGATGATTAGCAGCGGAATACTGCGAAGTGGTCTCAAGACTGACCTTCACCCCAAGCAGTGGACAGCTTTTGTGAAAATTTAAGGCTCAAATTCTCCGCCATAGAGACTCTTGAGATGCCAGCCGTACGAAGGCCGACGAAGTCACGGTGAATGCGGACCAAGCGCCGCGATGGCTCCGTCGAGCAGCGGGAGCGTTCGATCTGGTAGCGGGTCCTCGGGAAAGAACTCCTCATACAGCTTCAGCGCGTCGGCAACGCTGGTGATGCCACATCTCTTGACGAGGAAGTTGATGTCGAGACGGTCCCGCGAGCCGCGGCCGGCCCGCATCTTCATGGCCAACATCGACCGCTCATCGGCGGCGACGATCTCAACGTTCCCCGACTTGAGTATCGGTTGCCAGTTGGGCTCCTTGAATACCGGTATGAACTGTTGAGCCGAGTTGTTGAGCCATTCGGCACCGAGCCCTCGGCGTTCACCGATCTCAGCGGCGACGGCGAGCACGTCATCTGTTGGATGAATCGAGCCATCAATGTCTCCGGTGGTGAACCGGGCATCGAACGCAAGCACCATTACCGCGCCGCCAACTAAGTAGATCTTGGCCTTGACGTTGCGAGCGTTGAGTTGTTCTGCAAGTTCGCCGAGTGCCGACTCCATTTCGTCCCGGTTGAGATCAGACACTCTCAAGTTCCTCTTCTGCAGCAAACACGCCATGACGGATGAGCGCTCCAGGCGAGTTGGCGATCTCCCAGGTATGGAATCTCGGGTTCTTCGAGAGATACCAGAAGGGTCGATTGAACCTACTCGGGTCATTGGTCCAGCGAGGTGGAGAGATCGCCTTCCTAGCTGCCTCATCTTCAACTATCGCAGCGAGGAAAGCATCCCAACGCATGTCCCCGACGAGCCCTGGGGCCTGGCTGGTAAGGGCATCGAATCCCTCATGGCTGGATCGCCGGAGGGCGTCTTTCAGATCGATGACAGCACGAAGCGCACCATCCTCACGGATATCAGGTGACAGCCCTCCGCCTGCATTCCCATACAGCCGATCTTTGATCGTGTTGGCGGTGGCAACCGCGCTGTGCCGCAGCAAAGGGGCCAGCCGTATTGCGATCGACTGGCCGGCGGACTCGGCGATCCTGCTCAGCAGGGTGAGTGATGGCTCTCTTTGTCCAGCCTCGACTTCGGCGATGGTCGATTGGGGGACACCAGCCTTCGCGGCCAAGTCGCGCTGAGTCAGACCATTGTCTCGCCGCAACCGGCGAAGTATTGCGCTCGCTTCGGCTTTTCCATCCATAGAGGTATGATACCAGATCACCGATCAGAATACGCCTGAATGGATGTGTTGGATTCACCAACCCGTGAGCTCGTCCGATTTGGCTATTCACCTGGCAAATGTGGTGACATCCATGCCTGCCAGGGAAGCTGTCGCCGACATGGAAATCCGAATGCGTGGGATTTTTTTTCGTGGGATCCCTCGGACCTTCGGGCAATCTTCGGGTCGTTGTCTGCGAGAGGACACATCAACGGCATCAAAAGCCCAGACGGCACCCCAATTGCCCGCTTTAGGAACGATCGGTCACGCAGGTACTCACTCGGCAGGTTCGACGCGGTCGATTGACCCTTGACCTTATGAGGAGTCTTCGGGGCTGAATGCTCCATGGCTCAGGACTTGGAGAAATGTTTCGAGCAGGTGAGCTTGAGTCGGATCGATGTGGCCGATCTCGAGGATCCCCGTCGTTCCCCAGTCGACAAGGGCGACGAGATCGCCAAGGGGAATAGTCGGCTCTCGCCCGTACTCAGCAAGGATTTCGGAGAGATACGCCACGATGGCATCTCGGTACTCGTGAAATCGTGCGACGAAGCGGTCACGGACCTCCGGGTTACGCAAGGCATAGAGCCGGAACTCCAAGCTGAGTGCGGTCCAACCCGAGTCGTCGCCACCCACGAGGCGACGCCAGGTCTGTGCAACGTCTACGTCGTTCGCACCCGCCGGTCCACCAACCTGCTCGAAGAAGTCCTGGAAACCGGCCAGTTGGATCTCGACGTGTCGATCCAATACGGCAAAGAAGAGTTCTTCTTTGTTTTGGAAGTTCGAGTGGATCGCTCCCCGGGAGAATCCGGCTGCCTCGGCGATCTCCTCGAGAGAGGCTCCGTGAAACCCGCGCCGAGCAAACACCTCCCGGGCTGAGGCGATCAATGCCTCGCGTGTGAGTTGCCGGCGCCGCTCGGGTGTCCACTTCTCGACTTTGGCGTCGCTCGTCATCTGCTCTGGACAACCATCATACGTTACTGTACGTTATATACGGTGCCGTATCTCACATACATGATGGATTGTGGATGAGGAAACTGGTCCGGACGAAGGCAGCCCTTAGGCACGACCACCGAAGAGACGTGGCCCCTGACGCAGCCCTCGAGGTGGTCGGAGTGCGAAAGTCCTACGCCCGTCACGAGGCGCTCAGCGGCGTCGATTTGGCGATCGCACCCGGGCAAGTCGTCGGACTCCTTGGGCCCAACGGTGCCGGCAAGACCACACTCCTCTCCATCGTTGCGGGCCTGCTCCGCGCCGACGCAGGGCGAATTCTCGTCAACGGGTGGGACGTCACCACAGAACCACTTCGTGCTCAACGCACCATCGGCTTCGCCCCTCAGAGCACGGGTGTCTACGAGCCCCTCACGGTCGAGGAAAACCTCCGGTTCTTCGGCGCGCTCGGCGGGTTGAAGGGGCAGGAACTGACGCTCCGAGTCGACCATCTCACCGACGACCTGCTTCTCGGAAAGCTCCGATCGAAACAGTGCCAGCACCTCTCGGGGGGAGAAAAGCGCCGGGTGCATACAGCGATCGCCCTGATCGCGCGACCTCCCTTAGTGCTCTTGGACGAGCCCACGGTCGGCGCAGACATCGAGACGAGAGCTGCCCTCATCGCCTTGGTCCAAAGCCTCGCCGCCGAGGGGACGGCCGTCCTTTACACGACGCATTATCTGCCAGAGGTGGAAAACCTCCAGGCCGATGTCGTCATGATCGACCGCGGTCGTGTGGTGGCAGAAGGCACGATCGACCACTTGGTCGCCGTGCACGGTACCGGTGAACTCGAGCTTCGCTTCATCGGTCCCGCTCCCAGAGTCGACCTGGCCGGATGCAAGTCACACATCGATGGCGATCGCATTGTCGTTTCGACCTCAGAACCAGCCGCGGTCGCGGTTGCACTTCTCGATCGACTTGGCGAGGACATCCACCGACTCCAAGACGTGCGGATCCTGCGTCCGAGCCTCGAGAACGTCTTTCTCAGTCTCACCGGCCGGCGCTTGCCCGACCCAGGAGGTATCGAAGATGCGGCCTAGCATCACCATCGCTCTCAACGAGCTTCGGATCCTCAAACGCGACCCAGCCTGGATCGTGCTCCTTTTCGCCATCCCTTTGATCCTGGTCGGCCTGATGCGCGGCGGCGTCCAGTTCATTCTTGCGCTGACGGGCCACCCCAATGCATCAGGGGCTGAGTTCAGCGTGCCCGCCCAAGCCGTCACCTTTGTCTTCTATCTCCCCGGACTCATCGGGATCTCGTTCTTACGAGAGCACGGCTGGGCCACATGGGGCCGCCTACGGGCATCCGGTGTCCCCGGTCCACAGATTTTCATCGGAAAGGTCCTTCCCGTCGCGATTCTGGGGTTCTGCCAGATGGCGGTTGTCTTCGGCATCGGAGACGCTGCCTACGGGCTTCGAATTACCGGCTCCGCTCCAGGTGTCGCGTTGGTTGCCTTCGTCTTGGTCATCACCGTCATTGCGATGGGTTTGGCAGTCACCGTCGTGGTGCGAACCATGCAGCAACTCAATGCCGTGGCCAACATCGTTCCAGTCGCTCTCGGCGCACTCGGTGGGGCGCTCATGCCATTGGTGACACTGCCGACATGGGTCCACCACGTCGCACCGGCTACTCCGCAGTACTGGGCCATGCGAGGATTCGATGGGCTCATCCTCGACGGGGACGGCTTACGGTCAGCAATGCTCCCGGTGATTGTGCTCTTCGCCTATGCGGCGGTCTTCAGCGTTGTGGCGGTTGTCGGACTGGGTGCGACCGAGAGGCGGCTTGCCTTTGCGTGACGCTTCGCAGTGACCGTTTCTCAATGCCGGAAGGACATTTTCCATCGCGTAGTTTCAGGATCATCGTGCACGATCGGGTTCAGA
>CAVYQL010000004.1:0-1587074 GCA_963770645.1 uncultured Acidimicrobiaceae bacterium | reverse complement strand
GTCACTCCCATCGCGCCGCAGCGACGTTCGTGCTCGCCGACGTCCCGGCCAGACGCCTCACGTTCCTGCGCAGCGAGTTCACGTACGACTGGCTGTCGGCCGCAGGAAAGGCCTGCCAGTCGACGCCTGGGTTGGCCGTCATGAACGGCACCAACAGGGGGTCGCCTGCAGCGACGGCGCCGCAGTCAGGTGGACACCGCGGTACCCCCGTGGTGGCGGCGCTGGCCGGTGATGCAGTCGCCGCGAACACGACAGCGAGCGGGAGCATGGTCCCCGTCAAGCACACGCTGGCCGCAAGCACGACATTGAACCGCGAGCCGGACTCGTCCTCGTGTCCTACGCCTGCTCGCATTCGCCGCCATCCTCGTCAAGCTATCGCCACACTGGTCGTCCGAGGCCGAAACCTGGACGCAATGAGACGGGCCCCGTCGTGACGCCGCGTACTGGTGATGCAAACGGGTGAGAGCGGGGATCGATCAGGAGGGAACTTGGCTGCAAGAGGTAGGTCTTGCCCGTCCGAAGGGCGCCTCGGCAACAGGGCCAGCTGAGCGATTTGTGTCGGCCAGATTCCCGGCCATTCCAACGAACGCTTGAATTCGCTTGGATTTGCTGTTAGAAGTTCGACAACGAACGGGCAATATCCGTTGCTGGTGTATCGGGGGGTGCACGAGGGGACAGCAACTGGGGAGGGAGACCACAGATGCCGTCAGACGAGCTTTTCTCCGACCAGCCGGGAGCGCCTGAGGCTTCGGGTGTCTCCGAGCGACCTCGGAACCGGGACAAGAGCCGCAACAAACTGAGTTTGAGGCGCTACGCCCGGGTGCTCCTCGGACCCATCCTCCTCATGGGGACACTTGCGGGAACCGCCATCGAGGCGACCATCGGGGCCTCCCCTGCCGCGGCCGCCCAGGCCAACGCATGTATCGACCCGGCTACGGGCGGGAGCAGCCAGACGTTCGTCGAAGGCGTGCCAAGCTCCACCTACACGGTCGAATGCGAGGAGGAGACCGGGATCAGCGGCACGTCTGCGTATCCGACCATCACGATCGCTACAGGTTCGCTGCCGGCAGACGGCAGCCCGAGCCTGGCCTCCGGCGCCTCTTGCACCACCGCGACACGTCGGGAAGTGGTGCCACCGAGGAGTACATCGAGGAGTGCAAGCTCACTGACTCGCCGACTTCGTCCGACGGTGGCACGTCCGCTCACCTTCACCTCGACGCCGGGTACGTTCGCCGGCAGCACCCTGAGCCCCGCGACGTCGGGCACGTTGACGGTCACCATCAGTCCGCCCGCCGTCACCTGTATCGACCCCGCCTCGGGCGGGACGGCCGCCACCTGGCACGAAGGGGTGACGTCCTTACACCGTCGAGTGCGAGCAGCAGAGCGACGTCAGTGGCGTGACCGCTTACCCGAGTTCCATCGTGGTCGCCACCGACACCATTCCTTCGGATGCCAATGCGACCCTGGGGGCCTGCACCACGGGCACGTCGGGCTCGGGGCGACGGAGGAGGTACATCAAGGAGTGTCCCTTCTCGGCCACGCCGTCCGCCTCTGATGCGGGCACCTACGCAGCCACCTTCACCGCCACCGGTGATGGCGCCGTGGGCTCGACGACCTCGGGCAACCTCAACGTCACGGTGAATGCCGGCACCGTGTCCTGCATCGACCCTGCCTCGGTGGACCTCCACCGCATCGATCTCGTCGGCCGGCGGGACCGTCAACGCATACACGGTCGAGTGCGAGGAGCAGAGTGGTATCAGCGGGGTGACCGCCTATCCGACGTCGATCGCCATCGATCCCAGTAGCAATCTTCCTGCGGACGCCACCCTCTCCGCCGCCTACAACGGCACCGGCACATTGCCGTCGACATGCACGCCGACGTCCGGATCGGGCGCGACCGAGGAGTACATCCTCGAGTGCGACCTCAACGAGACCGCAGTCAGCTCTGACAACGGCTCCTACTCCGGCGTCTTCGATGCCGTCGGTCGGCGCGGGTTCGGCGACTCGGCCTACCCTCACCGTGTCCGGACCCTCCGTCGTCTGGATCCCGGCTCCGGCGGCACGGCCACCACCTTCAAGGTGGGGATCGCGAACACCTACTCAGTCAGCTGCTACGGCACCGGATTCTCCTCCGCCAGTCCCGGCAACTACCCGGCCTCGATCACCCTCAACACCGGCACCCTGCCGGCCGACGCCACCGAGGCCACCTCGACGTCGAGCTCCCCGGCTTGTACCCCGAGTACGTCGGGATCGGGCCTCACCGAGGAATACATCCTCACCTGCCCCGTCGCCGAGAGCCCGACGGCATCGGACATCGGCACCTACCCGGTGACCTTCACGGCCACCCCGGGTGCCAACGGCGGCAAGTCCGGTCACGACCGGCACCTGGACCCTCACCGTGGCGGGGATCAACCCAACGTGGTATCGACCCGGCTTCGGGTGGCACGGCCGCCACGTTCTACGAGGGCGCGGCCAAGCAGCTACACCGTGGAGTGCGAAGCCCAGAGCGGTGTCTCTGGAACCTCGGCCTACCCGAGCTCGATCCAAATCGCAACGGGCTCCCTGCCATCGGATGGCAACCCGACCTTCGCCACCTCGACGTCGAGCAGCCCGGCCTGCACGACCGGCACCTCTGGATCGGGGGCGACCGAGGAGTACATCCTCGAGTGCGCCCTCGCCGACACGCCGACCTCGTCTGACGGTGGCAGCTACCCGCTCACCTTCACGGCTGCGGGCCCGGCGGAGCAGGATCCGCCACGTCGGGCACCTTGACGGTGACCATCTCACCACCGACGACAACCTGTTCGACACCGGCGTCAGGAGGGACATCTGTCTCGTGGACCGACGGGACCGCTGAGAGCGAGACGATCACCTGTTACAGCCAAGGGTTCAGCTCAGCCAATGCCGGCAACTACCCGGCCTCGATCACCCTCAACACCGGCACCCTTCCATCGGACGCCTCCGAGGCCACCTCCCTCTCCAGCAGTCCGCCGTGCACCACGGCCACCTCCGGTTCGGGGGTGAGCGAGGAGTACGAGCTCGAGTGCAACGTGACCGACACGCCGGTCTCGTCCGACAATGGCACCTACGCAGTGACCTTCCTCGCCACCGGCGGCGCCAACGGTGCCCGAGTGTGGCGTCGGGAACCCTGACCATCACGATCGCGCAACCGGCTCCGAGTTGGGAGACCGACTCAACGCACGACGGGAATTACTCCTCGGCCATCAAGGGCGTGCCCTTCTGTTATGACATCGCCGTCACCACGAGCACCTCCGGCGGCGCCAAACCGGAAGCCCCGGTTCCTTGCCGCTGACCAGCCTCACCGCCGGCACCGCACCGGCCAACGTGGCGAACTACTCGATTCAGGATGTCAACCTCGCGGCAGGTACCGGACAGATCTGCGGTACCAACAACAACACCGTGGCCAGTGCTCCGGTGACCATGGCCCCGGTTGCCACCAACACGGGCGGCAGCGCGACCGACAGCATCCCTCTCTGGTCCCAGAACGAGTGCACCTGGTCGTCAACCGGGACCGGCCTGAGCACAGCTGTCTCCATGTTCGACTCCAACCAGGACCTCGAGCAGGCCGGTTCGCAGTCAGCCTTCGGCCAACCCATCACCAACGGCGTGGCAGGCGGGACAGTGAAGGGCGCGGCAGGCGAGAGCGTGAACGAGCCGACGTGCCCCGGGGGCGTGGGCGTCTCGGCGTCCGGCGGCTTGGGCGACGCCTGGACGATGAACACCGCCAACCCGCTGCCGACACCGACCGACACGAACCCCTCGGCCTCCCAGGGCGATCTGGCGTCGTCCAACTTGGACCTGACGAGCGCCACCAGTGCGTCGGTTGGAGGCTGCTACGGCGCGACCAACATTCTCGCCTCGACCAGCACCAGTGCTTTCGGGACCTCGACCGCATCGATGACCCTTCCTAGCAACTGGGTGAACGGTGGTGACTGCGCCTACGGGTCGCTCGGATCCAACTCGGCGGGGGGCAATACCGACACGCCAGAGCTAAACGGGCCAACAGGCGATGCTGCCTGTCCACCTTCACAGGCTGACGTCAATGCCGGCTTCGTGGACTGCACCATCATCCTGTCGTCCGGGAACGACGAGAACGGGTCGACCAACTACTCGTCACTGGATCTCTTCTACAACAACCAGCCCGTGCCCCAGACGCCGACAGCCACGTTGTCAGTCAGCAGCGCCCTGCCCGGTGGGGCGGTCACAGTCAGCGGCGGGACGAATTGGCGGGGCGCCCGAACGATGGGGCACCCAATTCCGGCCCCTACGGTGACGACCAAAACGATTCCTCCAACTTCTACCCGGTCGCTGCACCGAGCGTGTACATCGGCACCTCGCGGGCGACGGCAGTGCCCGTGGTCGACTCGACGGTCACCATTCCGGCCAATACCTACGCATGCACCGGCGCCGAGTCCAACACCGCCGCACCGAACCCGTGCACCCTCACGGTGGGACAACCCACCGGCACCTTCTCGCTGCCCGAAGGGCTTCAGGCCGGCAACTACAACATCTACATCGACGAGTCCAACACCACGCCGCTGCCGGGCAACGGACCCAACGACGCCTACCAGACGGCTCGGGGTACCACGCTGGGCACCGTCGAGTCATCAACCCCGATCCAGGTCCCCCAGGCAGCCAGTACGACGTCGAGCCAACCGACCAGCCTCAGCCTCCTATCGGGGCAGTCCGACACCGACGTGGCAATGGTGAGCGGCAACGCCACCTACGGCACACCGACCGGCTCGGTGGACTTCTACACCTGCCCGGAGAACGTCAGCCCGTGTACGACGACGACGCCTGGGGTCACTGCCGATCCGGCCAACCCGGTGTCTCTGAGCGGCGGCAGCGTGACCTCGAGCCCGTTCACTCCGAAATCGTCGGGTACGTGGTGCTTCGCCGCGGTCTACTCGGAGACACCAACTACACCGCCAGCTCCGATGAGAGCAGCGACGAGTGCTTCAGCGTCTCCACGGCCATTAGTACGACTGTGAGCAATCCGACCAACGCCAACATCTCGTTGGGAGCCACAAACACCGACGTGGCCACGGTGAGCGGCAACGCCACATACGGCACCCCGACCGGCTCGGTCGACTTCTACTGGTGCGGGGAGAACGTCAGCCCCTGTACTCCCACGACGCCTGGAGCCACTGCCGATCCGGCCAACCCGGTGACCCTGGTCGGCGGCAGCGCCACCTCGAGTCCCACCACACCGGACTCCGGCGGTACGTGGTGCTTCGCCGCGGTCGACTCGGAGACACCAACTACACCGCCAGCTCCGATCAGGGCAGCGACGAGTGCTACACGGTCACCCCGGACGCCAGCACGTCAGTCAGCGCTCCGTCGAGCTCGACGGCCGCTCTGCTCGGCCCCAACAGTGACACCGTGTTGATCACCGGCTCCGACGGCGCGGCGAACGCGCCCTACCCGACGGGGTCGGTGACCTTCTACACGTGTGCGGAGAACGTCGTGCCGTGCACGTCGAGCTCGTGGCAGCAGTTGGGCAGCCCGGTCACACTGGGGGCGTGGGTTCTGGGAACACCAACTGGGCCACCTCGCCGATCTTCGACAACACGGGGCCTGCTGGCACCTGGTGCTTCGCCGCGGTCTACTCGGGAGACTCCAGCTACACCACGAGCTCCGATGAGAGCAGCGACGAGTGCTACACGGTGAGCCACGACACCACGACCACTATGAGTGCGCCCGCGAAGACGACCATCGTCGGGGGCCAGTCCGACACCGACGAGGCCACGGTTACCGGCAATACCCCCGTCGGACCACCCACCGGCACGGTGACCTTCTATGAGTGCGGGCCCACCGCAACCCCGACGTCGTCGTGTGCCTCAGGGACACAGGTCGGAAACCCCGTCACGGTGACGACATCGGGTCACAGCGGCACGGCTGCTTCGGCACCGTTCACTCCGCCTTCGAGCTCCAGCGGGTACTGGTGCTTCCGCGCCGTCTACAGCGGGGACAGCAACTACCTCTCGAGCACCGACGACTCCGCTGACGAGTGCTTCTACGAGTCGGGGCCATTGGCGATAACGACGACGTCGCCATTGCCGGGCGGAATCAAGAAGGCCCCGTACTCGGTTCAGCTCCAAGCGGCCGGCGGGGTTGGACCCTACACGTGGAGCTACAAAGGCACGCTGCCCACTGGGCTGTCCCTCGGTTCTTCCGGTCTGTTGTCGGGAACACCGAAGGACAAGGGGACCTACACGTTCACGGTGAAGGTGAAGGATTCATCGACGCCAAACGAGAGGGCGAGCGAATCCGTATCGATCACGGTCCTCAAATAGACGGCCCAGGCAGTCTGATCGACTCCGGTATGACGCTGGCCGACATCCATCGAACAAAAGTGGGGACAAAAAAGTGGGGAAAGAAATGAAAATGAGAAGGCATATTCCACTCGGCATCTCGGCGCTGGCCGTGGCGAGCATGGTGGTGGGATTCCTGGCCATCGCTGCACCAGAAGCCTCTGCCCAAACCAACACCTGGTACGTGGCAACGACCGGCTCCAACACCTTGAATTCGTGTGCGAACCAGGCACGCCCGTGTCGGACCATCAGCTACGCCTTGACGGAGCAGGCCGGCAGCCTCACGCCGGGGACCATTCATGTCGCCGCTGGCACCTATACCGAGCAGCTGAGCATCACGACGCTCAACGACCACGTCAAAATCCAGGGTGCAGGGTCCAGCACCGTGATCCAGCCCCCCTCTGCCGGGTTGCTCAGCGACACGGACACCGACAGCTCTAACCCTCAGTATTACGTCATCGACGTGGCACCGGGTGCGGTCGGCGTGAAATTGAAGAAACTGAGCGTCAACGGACTGAACGGCATTCCCAGCCTCGACGCCGACGGTAACGGCTGCTCCCAGGACTATGTGGGCATCTACTACCACGAAGCCTCGGGGTCGATCACCGACGTGTCGGTCAACGGAATCGACATGCCGGCCAACCTGTTCGGCTGCCAGGGCGGACAGGGCATTTATGTGAACAGCGGGGCGAGCCCGGCCACGGTGACCATGAGCAAGGTCTCGCTGTTGACTCCTGCTCCGGTCATCACGACCACAGCCGACCTGCCAGCAGGCACCTACACGAACGATCAGCTTGCGACCACGAAGCTCCCAGCCGGCTTCACGTCCGGTCCGGTCACTGTGAACGGGATGGAGCTGAGTGCCGCTAGGGACACGAGCAAGGTTCTGTTCGTCACCGGCACCACCAGCATCGACTCACCCAGTGGGTCGACGGTCCACTTCGACCCTTACACCCCTGCCTACGACAAGAACGGCATCACCTGCGACGACGCCAACACCACCTGCACGATCACGAACTCGACCGTGCAGGGCGAGGGTGAGACCAACATGATTGCCCAGAACGGCATCCAGGGCTTCGGTGCTGCGGCCATCACCATCAGTGGGAGCACCGTCTCCAACGACACCTACTCGGGAGGCGGCGAGGGGAACTCGGCCAGCGGCATCCTGATCCTCAACGCTGGGACGGTCCAAGTCCAGGACAACCAGGTGTCCGACAGTGACGTGAACATCTATGCCGGCGAGGTTGCCGCATACGACTTCTTGCTGGCCAACCCCCCGGCATCAGCGGGCGCGTGGAATATCGGCGGCAACAGCGTGTCGGGTGCCACCGCAACGGGTGAATCCGCCGGCGAGGGCGGGTACGGCGAGGGCATCCAGCTCGACGGCACGAGCAACGCGGTGGTGGTAGAGGGGAACGCCATCTCGACCAGCGCCCAGTCGAACCTGCTGTTGACCGGCGTTACCAATGCAGGGGTCGGTATCGTGGGCGCCGGCGACAACCCCAACGACATCACCGACAGCCAATCCGGGATCGTGGTCGGCGGCCCGGGTTCGGAGTGCGAGTTCGCGTACGGGGCGAGCTGCAACTCAAGCGACCCCGCCTACGCCAGCAGCGACAATGCATTCATTGGCAACACGGTGAACTCGGGCGGAGCAGGAGTTGGAGTTCTGGTCCAAGGCGCCTACGCGCCGAACATGTTCGGGGGCTCTGATCCGGGAGCGGCGTACGGCAACAACTTCGCCGGAAACACCTGGAACGACAACGCCATCAACGTGATTGACTTCAGCGGGTACAACAACCCTGGACCCCCGTACCCCGCGAGTCCCGCGTCGGCCCCGTTGTTGAACCAGTACGGCCCCAACGATCCCAACAGCGTGGCGACGAACCCCGACAATACCTGCGACCCCACACCGGGCGGCTCGTCGCTGCTGGCGGGTCTCGCCGGGGGTCCGCTCTTCTACAGCTGCTGAGTAACCCGCGAGGGCGGGATCCTCTTCTTCGAAGGGGCGGGGCCACTCGGTCCCGCCCCTTCGCTTTGGTGGAGCAGCGACCTCAGCGTCATCAGGGAGGTCGATCGTCGTTATGAGTCCAAGAGATTCCCAATGTGCTGGGCGGCCCGCTTGTCTTCGCTCGAGATGGCTTCGGTGGAGTGCCGCGTGGTGTGAGCGGTCGACCAACCGAGGCGGGCTTGCTTCTGTCTTTCGGGAATCACGGAGTCGAGTGCAGTCGCCTGGAAATACCGAAGGGAGTGCAGGCGGAGATCGCCTGGAAGTCCTGCGGCCTTTCGAGCTTTGGTAAACGCTCGGGTGACTGTGTCTGGATACGGCGGTCGGCCTCCATCAGGTTCCGCGGAGAACACAAAGGCAACTTCCGAAAGGTCGACGTCGGCGTCAGCGGCGAGTTCCTGCTGGGTTATCCGGAGAGACTCGAGCGCTGCCAGTGTGCCGGCGTCGATCGAAACCTGGCGGATGCTCGCCCGTGTCTTTGGGGATTTGACCGCAGCGCCACCGTCGGAGGGGATGACGGATTCGTCGATGGTCAAGGTGGCTCCCTTCCAGTCGATGTCCGACCAACGCAGAGCGCACGCTTCGCCGCGCCGGGTGCCGGTGGCTGCGATCACCCTGAGGCAGACCGTGTAGCGGGGATCCAACTCCAGAGCGCACATCAGGAGTGCCCTCACCTCGTCGACGGTCGGCGCTCTGACGCATTCGGGAACTTCGCCTAGGGCCCAGTTGGGAAGCTCGGTCTCGAGAATTTGGGTTGGGAAGCTCGTTCCCGCTCGATTTTCGGGCTAGTCCGCACGCTCTGTTCAGCAAAGACCTCACGTAGCGAACAGTCTCGCGCCCGCGTCCCTTGGCCTTGAGTACGCGGAAGTAGCGTTCCACTTCATGAGGAGTGAGCGTCGATATGGGCTCGCGACCGATCGTCTTCTTGATGTGGACTTGCCAGACGCTCTCGTAGCGCCGGACGGTCACGGGACTGAGGTCGTCCCAGCCGTTCCGCTTCCACGCCTCGATCGCATCGTTGATCGTCGTCATTCGGTTCCGGTGGGGACGGACTGGCTCGGGCGGTGGTGGCTTGGGTTCGACGTCCTGTCGTACGACTAGGCGGCGGAGCTCCTTCTCTGCCTCTCGTTTGGTACCGCGAAATAGTTGGCTCTTGTGGCGGACGCGTCCCGTACGGTCGCGACCGAGATACACGCGGAGCTCCCAAGCATCGGACCCGCGGTCCGGACGACGTCTGATGCTTCCTGCCATGCATCCCCATTTCGGTCCGGAAGGGACCCATGGACCGGCAATCAAGTTTGTTGGGACAACTGTTGGGACAGGCTATATCAAGGCTGCTCACCGCGAGACGGGAGATCAAGAAATGGCTATCTAACTGGTATTGTCGAGTGGGGCTAGCTGGAATCGAACCAGCGACCTCAGCATTATCAGTGCTGCGCTCTAACCGACTGAGCTATAGCCCCGGGGCATCTGGGAGGAGCGTCAAGGTTACACCAGGGTCCTTTCGTGCAGGCCATGCCGACGGGACGGAGTCGCGTGTCTCATCCGTTGGCCAGCGTGGTCGCCACCAGTGACGCGAGCGCGTCGGCCCCAGGTCCGTCGATGGCGAGATGCGTGCCGTCCGCCCCGAACCACTGAGGATTCTGCAAGGCGAGCGATGCCCAATCGGCAATCACCACGTTCGGATAGCGCTCGGCCCCGCTGGCGAGGACTGCGTTGTTCGGGTCCTGCCAGGGCCGGTCCACGTGCACATTGACGAAGACGACCCGCGACGCGCCTCCGAGAATCGACATCATGGTGTCGAAGTCGCTGTCGGTGATCGGCCCGTTGGTGCCGAGAGCGACGATGACGTCCGCACCCAGCTGCCCACTCGCCTTCATGCTCTGGAGGATCGTCTCCCCGTCTGACCACTGGCGGCTCACCGCCGCAAAGACTTTGATGCCGGGGATGGCCGCTTGCAAGGGGCCTTGGTAGTCGAGCATCACCGAGTCCCCGACGGCCGTCACCTGTCCGGCAACGAAGCCCGGACCCGCTGTCCCCGGGACGGCGACCGTCGTCGGCGTGGTGGTCGACGACGTGGTGGCCGACGACGAAGGGGGAGTGCTCGTCTGTGCCGGCACCGGGGAGGCCGAGGTGGTCGGGCCATGCTTGGACGACGTCGCGCCGAGACCGTGCGCGCCACGTGCCGGGGAAGAAGTCTCGAGCCCGACGAGGATGCCTGTCGCCGCGAGGACTATGACGACGACACCCGCGACGACGAGTCGGGGCGACGGACGTCGACGCGCTGTCGCAGAAGTGTGCCGAGCCATGCAACCAGTCTCGTCTTTTTCGCGGGTCGGAGCGTCAGCAGGGCCTGGTCAGTGGGGTAGTACAGCATCCTCGGGCCAGAGGCGGACGGCAATGGACTGGCTCGCCGTGGCCAACAGATCACCGCCTTCGGACCACAAAAAAGCCACACCTTGGGCGTACCCGTCGACCAGCGCGTGCATCCGGATGTCGCAGAGGACCCACTCGGTAGGTTTGAGCTGGACCATGCGCAGCGTGTTGTCGAGCGAGCGCCCCATGGCCCGCCGGCCGAGCGGCTGCGACACGGCACCGGAGACGTAGTCGCCCATGATGGCGAGCGTCGCGGCGGACGGGGTCAGATGGCCGGGCACGCGGGCCCACAGTGCCGAATCAGGGCTGCCGGGCGTGCCGTCCATCTCCTCGAAGCTCCGCCCCCGAGCGTTGCGAACTTCGACGCTGTCCATGATCGTGTTCCGGAAGAAGTCGGGAATGAAGCGGGGAGGACACTCCTCGGGCGGCGGAACCTCGGGAGGGCTGACCCAGATCCCGCCGACTTCGAGGTCGTCCGCACCGAGCGCGGCGTTCACGGTCAGGATCTCCCGACCATCCACCCGACCGACGGCACGGCCCTGGGTGACATGTCCTCCGACCGCGGCGAGCGTCACGTCCCACCGCAATTCGGTGTCGATGAGTGCGTAAGAGAGGTACTGGGCGGTTGCCCACACCGCCGGCCGACCCGACGCCGCCTCCAATGCGACCAAAGCTGCGCCCAGACCACAACCACCGAAGAGGAAGTTGCCGGGAGTCGTCAGCTGCTGCACCACTCGCATGCGCCAGTGCAGGTCGTCGCCAACGGGCTCCATGCCGAAGAAGGTGCGTGCGTCCACGGGGGCGCACCCTACCGGCGACGACCGCCAGGCTGACAACGCGCGAGGGCCGATTGGGCCCGCGGGCCGGGGCTGGAGGAATCGGGTCCGGCCGCCGGGAGGTCGAGTTGAGGGATGCCGGCGGCCAGTCCAATATCGGTGCACCGTGAGCAGCGAATTCTCCCTCCGACGCCGCGGCCTGAGGACGGCAGCGTCGCGGGCTCCGCCGCTGGGCCGGCGCGCACGACGGTCCTCGCAGTGAGCTGGCTCGAGTTGTTCTACGACTTGGTGATGGTCGCAGCGATCATCGTGTTCTCGCACGAGGTCTCGCTCGATCCGACGACGCACAACATCCTCAAGACGATCGCCATTTTCTGTGTGCTGTGGTGGGTGTGGCTGATCACGACGCTCTTGGTCAACGTCGACCCGACGATGAACACGGTGCGTCGCGGCCTGCTGTTCTCCCAGATGCTGACCATGGTGCTGTTGATCATCGTCGGGAGTCACACCGAGACCCAGTGGCGCGACCCGCTCTCCTCCATGATCGGGGTGCTCTTGGTGCTCGTCGCGATCCTGCACGAGGTGACGCGCCGCAGGCGGCCGGAGCTGGCCGCATTTGCCGTCCCGCGTCGCAACGCGTTCGTGGTCGCGGCGGCGCTGGCCGCGCTCTCGGGACTGGCGCCACCGGTGGTCGCCTCCATCATGTGGGGCGTCATCGCGGTCCTACTCGTGGTCCCTGTTCTGGTCGATCGTTTCGATCAGGGGGTCGACCGCCCGGCCAGCAACCTCGAGCATCTCGCTGATCGCCTGGCCGCGTTGACGACCATCGTGCTCGGTGAGAGCTTCATCCGGGTCGCCCTCACGACCTCGGGGCGACACCTCTACGAGATCAACTTCATCATCGTCTGCCTGGAATTCGTGGTGGTGTGCAGCCTGTGGATCGCGTACTTCGACGATGTCGCTGTCGCGGGCATGCCTCCGGGACGACGTCGTCAACGGTGGTGGCTGCTCTCGCACCTCCCGCTGCACATCGGCATCATCGGCACGGCCGTCGGCCTGGGTGCCTTCGCGACGCTCCGCCAGAGCAACGACCTGACCGACCCTGACATCCGCTTTCTGACGGCCCCTCTCGTGCTGGCGTTCCTCGCGCTGTGCGCCGTGGGCTTGTGCTCGTCCCGGGTCCCCAAGGCGCCGCTCGTGATCGAGCGCCTGGGCACTGCCGCGGCGCTCGTCGTTGTCGCCTGGGTCACGTGGTACCTCCCGCAGGTCACGATCCAAGAAGGCGTGGCGCTCTTTGGCGTGGTGGGAATCGCCTACGTCCTCATCTCGCACCAACTGCTCCGGCGCACCGAGGTCCCGGTCTGAGGACCGGGCTGCCGCCGGTCCAAGAGAGGTGGTGTGGACCCGCCTACGATGGGAGCAGATCCGGCCCGGTCCGGAGCCCGACGTGCATGTCCGTGCTGTGAGCCAGACTTCCGGGGGTGTAGCTCAGATGGAAGAGCGGCGGCTTTGCAAGCCGTAGGTCGAGGGTTCGAGTCCCTTCACCTCCACTCGGTGTTGGCAGATTTGCAACGCTCTGCCAGCAGGTAGCCAGAATTGCAATTACATCCGCTCACTGCCGGACCTGGTGCTCGAGCTCCGGCAGCGGCGGCAATCACTCGACTCAAGCAGACCCGATGTGGCGTTGCCTACGATTGGCGGCACCTGATTCCTCGAGGCGAGGAGGAACGACGCATGGCTGACCTCAACGCGGCAGATACCCGTCCTTCACCTCCTGCGCGACTGCACCACCACGCCTTCGTGACCACCGATCAGGAGGCCACTCGGAGGTTCTACGAGGACGTTGTGGGCTTGCCCCTCGTCGCCACGTGGACGGAAGTCGAGCACTTGATGGGTGGTGAGGAGCAGGAGTTCTGCCACACCATGTACGAGCTCGGAGACGGAGGGTGCCTGGCTTTCTTCCAGTTCGCCAACAGCGAGTTCTCCCAACAATTCGCACCGCCACCTTCCTTCTCGCTCTTCAGGCACTTCGCGATGCTTGTCCCGTCCGAACAACAAGAGGCAATTCGCTCCCGGGCCGAGGACGCTGGACTGGAGGTGACGATGATTGCCGACCACGGCTACTGCAGGTCGCTCTACCTCACCGATCCAAACGGCCTCGTGCTCGAGTTCACCGTCGATCATCCTGACGTCGAGAAGATCGACGCCACCCGCCGCGACAGCGCGCATCGTGATCTCGCTCGGTGGCTGTCGGGCGACCATTCGAGCAACAACGAGTGGCGTCCCGCCCCATGACTCGTTCAGACGATGGCAGCGGCACAAGCGAAGAGGAGTAACCATGTCGACCACCCTGTCCGAACCCACCTACCACCAGGATCCGACCGAGGTCGCACCGGGCACATATGTGATACATGAGGTTCAGCACGCCCTGGGTCAACCGATTTCGGTCTTCATCAACTCCGCCGTGATCGATGGCGACGAGCCCGTGCTGATCGACACAGGCTCGCTGCGCAACCGTCAGGGCTGGCTCAAGGACACCTTTCACCTCGTCGATCCGAAGCGGATCAAATGGGTCTTCATCTCCCATGAGGATGCCGATCACGTCGGCAATCTGGACCAGGTGATGGCGGCATGTCCTAACGCCAACTTGGTGTGCAGTTGGGCGATCACCGAGCGACACTCCAACGCCTTCGACTTCCCGCTGGGACGCTGTCGCTGGATGGACGACGGGTCGAGCTTCGACGCCGGTGACCGACAGATGACCGTGGTGCGCCCTCCTCTGTACGACTCACCGACTACCAGGGGATTGTTCGACCACAAGACAGGCGTCTACTGGGCAGTGGACAGCTTTGCTACCCCCGTGCCCGGTGGTGAAGGCGCCGAGCAACTTGCTGGAGACGTCTCGGAGCTGGACGACGAGTTTTGGACCCATGGCATGACGATGTTCGCTTTCAACGCACTGGCGCCATGGCTACGACTTGTCGACACTGCACGCTTCAGCACAGAGGTGGGACTTCTCTCGGAACTTCAGATCTCGACCATCATCTCGGCCCACAGCCCCGCCATAACGGGGGGCAACGTCGAAGAGGTTCTCCAAAAGACACGGGGCCTACCTGAAGCAGAGAGCCCGCCGGCTCCGGACCAGGCCGTCCTTGACCTCATCGTGGCGGCGACGCAAGGAACCTAGGCGTAGGCCCAGGCGACCTGAGTAACAGCCTTGCGAGACCCCCGAGGTTGGGAGCAAGTTTTACGATCGGCTACCGAGCCGCCTGTTGGCGCCCTGCCCCATTTGTCTTGGAAGGCGCCCACGACAGGTGCGTTGAGCTCGTCCACCAAGGGAATCAGGGAACAACGCCGGCGTTTCTCATTGGAGAAAGCTCGGCGGCCGGCGGGGATGGTCCGGTCCGGCCATTGAAACGAAATATCCCCTCTTACGCAGTGGCCATGATCACCATGACGCTGACCTGGACATACGTTTGCCGCGAGTTGGGCGGCTCAGGCGCCGTTCAGGCGTTGTGTAGCTGTTGTGCAGCCGGTCCGCAGCTGTTTCGCAGCCGTTGCCCAGTTGTTGTTCAGCGGCGATGACGATCGGCCTTTCTCGCATGGGGAAGCTATGGCTGCCGTCGTGCACGACGAGACAGGAACTGGAGCCCGATTCTCCTGCTGGACGGGGAATTCCGTCCTCTCGTCGCATCACCGGGATGACACCAAGGGTTTCCTTTGTCTCAACCATGACAGCAGGCCCTGCGCATTGCCCTGACGGTTGTGCAATGCTCAATGCTGCTACATATGTTGCGCGGGCGTTGGACTCCTCGCTCCGATCGGGAGAGAGGAGGCGGCCGTGAACGTCAAGCCAAAGTTGGGGAAAGGGGATTGGGGGTCACAAGTCGGTTGCACGTTTGGAACGTGACGTCCATGCAGTGAATGGCCGTCACGGGTGGGCTGCATGGGGGTGTCGCATCTTCGGTGTCCCACCAAGGAGAAAGACCAAAACACCAAAGGGTAAAAAACCCAGGAGGAAACGCACAATTATGATTAGTTCACGCATTGCCCGGCTGTCGCTTTCGGCGGCCTTCGCGCTAGCTCTGCCGATCGGTGGCGCCATCGCGCTCTCCGCGGGCCCCGCCGGCGCCTCGGGGAAGTCGACGATCACCTGTACCAAGGTGAGCGGCAACGTCGCCACCTCGGTCAAGCTCAAGGGTTGCAGCGGAAACACGGGCACGAAGTCCAAGGCGATCCCGATTGCCAGCTTTGCGGGTGGCGGCGTGGTGACATGGAAGAACCACAAGACCACCACCTTCGGAATGCCCACCACCGGTACGGGTACGAAGTGCCCGGCCTCGACCACGACCACGGACGAGACGTTCAATGGCGCGGTGACGGCCGACACGACCGGCTCGGCTAAGCCGATTCCGGGCACCTACAAGGGTGAAGTCTGCATCAACGGGGGGACCGGGGCCATCACGATTGCCCCCGGGACGACGGTGACTGCCAACTGAGGCATCCCTGCGGACATCCGCTGGCGCAGCCTCACCAGCGGTAGAGATACAGAAACAAGCAACGACAGAAGCAAGCAACGACCGAACGGGCCGGGCGACTATCGCCCGGCCCGTTTGCGCGCCGTGGCGCAGATGACGGTCGGAGTTCAGATTTGCATCACGGGCCGATCGAAGACGAGGAGCGCGCGCCAGCGCGCCGGAAGGAACTCGATTCTCCGTCAGCGTCCGCGGCCGTCGGCAGCAATGGCGGTTTCGAAACCCATGTCGAAGCAGAGCTCGGCGAGGATGCCGTGAAGGTCTTCCTGGCTGCTACCCCTATGACAGCAATCCCCTGCGCATTTCTCACACGGCTGTGCCATGCTCGGCGCCGCCAAAACAGAATGCACGGGCGGTGAAGTCTTCGCTCCGCTGAGGAGAAGGGCTCAACGTCCATGTCCGTCCAGCCAAATTTGGGGAAACAGAATTGGGGGTAACAACCTTGTTACGCAAACTTATGGCCCTGGCCATCTTGAGCTCGGTGCCCGTGATCACGTTCGGTGTCGCACAGGTCGCGACGAGCGGACAGGCCTTCGCGGTGACGAGCACCACTTGTACCGGTACGGGTACCGGACAACTGGTCACGTTTGCCGCGCCTGGTCTTTCGGCAAAGGGCGCGGCTTCGAGCAGCTCGAAGTCGAAGGTCTCTGCGGGTACTGGGACGATTTCGTGCACGGGCGGGGTGAGCGGCAGCGGCACCGTGGCGAAGACCAAGATCAAGAGTAAGAGCACGACGACCTGCGCGTCGGACTCGAACCCGCCCTCGGGCTGCACGGGCCACCCGACGTACTACGTCTACGACTCGGCGGACCAGTTCGCCGAGAGTTCCGGCGACTTGGCCGCCGACATCAAGAGCGAGTCGTGGACGATCGCGAGCACCACCTACACGGCGACCTTCAGCTCGTCGGCGATCGCCTCGTCGTGCGCCAGCAACGAAGCTGGCTTCACGCTCACCGGCTCGCTGACGGCGCCGGCCGGGGACGCCGGGCAGTCCGTCACGGTCACGGCCTGCCTCCTCGGTGACTCGGGGACGAAGACGACCGGCAATTTCCTCGCCGACTACGAGAAGGAACTCGGAGGCGGGAAGGCTGGGAACAAGGTCCTGATCACCACGGCCACGTTGGACCCGTCTGACAGCACGATCGTCTTCGGGTAGCGCCAGAGGCTGCACCTTGGTGAAGGGCCCGAGCGATCGGGCGCGAGAGGGACGGGGCCTTGGCCCCGTCCCTCTCTCAATTCCGGTCCCGGGAGCCGCTGCCGGTGCGTGGTTCGCCCTGATGCACAATGGAGCGATGCGCGTCGACCTCGACGAGTTGCGCCGTCTCCGCCGGGCCCGCGACCGCATGGACCGCGAGTACGCAGAGCCACTCGACGTCGACGCGCTCGCCCGGACGGCGTTGATGTCGCCGGCGCACTTCAGCCGCCGGTTTCGCGAGGCGTACGCCGAGACGCCCTACGCCTACCTCATGACCCGGCGCATCGAGCGGGCGAAGGCGTTGCTACGCCGCGGCGATCTCAGCGTGACCGATGTCTGCTTCGCCGTCGGCTGGACGAGCCTCGGGTCCTTCTCGCTCCGCTTCACCGAACTGGTCGGTGAGAGGCCGTCCACCTACCGCGCCCGCGACCATGAGCCGCTGCGCGTGGTGCCGTCCTGCCAGACCATGCTGCTGGGGCGCCCGCGCAAGGGTGGCGGACCGGGACACGCGGAAGTCAGCAGTTTCGAAGAAGCATCCGTGGCCGCCTCCGTTTAACGTCAGTGCCATGACAGTCTCACTCAGCACCGTGCACATCCTCGTCGACGACCCCGACGCCGCCCTGGCCTTCTATCGGGACACGCTCGGCCTGACCGTGCGCTTCGAGGTGGCCAACGACGGGTTCAAGTGGATCACCCTCGGCACCGACAGCCAGCCCGAGATCGGGATCGTCTTGTCGCAGCCGCACGCCGGCCGTTCCAAGGAGGACGGGGACGCCTTCGCTGCCCTGCTCGCCAAGGGCGAGCTCTACCCGGTGCACTTCCGCACCGAGGACCTCGACGCGACGTTCGAGAAAGTCGCCGCAACGCCGGGTGTGGAGGTGATACAAGAGCCGACCAGTCAGCCCTGGGGCGTGCGCGATGCCGCCGTGCGCGACCCGGCGGGCAACCGGCTCCGCATCGAGCAGGCGTAGTCCTTAGACGACGCCCCCTTCGGACAACGCGCCGATCTCCTCCCAGGAATAGCCCGCTTCGAGCAGCACCTCCTCGGTGTGCTGTCCGAGTTCGGGGATCTGGGTCGCCGGGTCCGAGGTGGTCTGGGAGAACCGAACGGGTGGGCGCACGACAGGATGGCCCGGGCCGGCCGCGGCGCCGTCCTCCGTGCCGGGCTCTGCGAGGTAGCCGTTCACCCACACGCCGGGGTCCGCCGCCACCTGGGCGTGGTCGCGCACGGGAGCGAAGCGCAGGCCGGCAGCTCCGAGCAGGTCGCACCATTCGGCCGTCGACTTCGTCGCGAACACCTCGTCGAAAATCGGCCACAACGCCGCCTTGTCGTCCTCGAAGTAGAGGAGCTGGCTGAAGCGCTCGATCAGGTCCGGTCTGCCGATGGTCTCGAAGAAGCGGTCCCGCGCCGGCCCGGCGACCCCGACGATGGCGATCCAGCCGTCCTGGGTCGCGAACATGCCGTAGATCCCCGGGATCATCGGGTGCCCTCGGTTGGCCGGACCCGAGATCTCGCCCGTCATGAGATAGCGCGTGTACTCGCCGGCCTGGGCCCAGATCTGACCGCCGAGGAGGGACGTCTCGACCAGCTGGCCCCGCCCGCTGCGCTCTCGCGCGTAGAGCGCGGCGAGGATCCCGGCCAGGAGGTTCTGGCCGGCGATGTGGTCGGCGATGGTGGCGGCGAGGGGGCTCGGATCGCTGTCTCTCCCGCCGGTCGTGCTGATCAGCCCGCCGGACGCCTGCGCGCTGAGATCAGCGCCCTCGCGGGTTGCGTCGGGGCCTTCTGGTCCGAAGGACGAGCCCATCGCGTAGATGATGCGCTCGTTGCGCGCGGCCGCATCGGCGTAGCCGAGGCCCCAGGCTTCCATGGTCCCGGGCTTGAAATTGGTGATGACCACGTCCGCGCCTTCGACCAGGCGCAAGAAGACGTCACGACCCTTGGGGACGCGCAAGTCGATCGTCGCGCTCCGTTTGCCCCGGTTGTAGGCGGAGAACCAGGCCGACCGCCTGTCCTTCCGGCTGATCGGGAGCCAGCGGCTCTGATCCCCGAACCCGGGCAACTCGATCTTGACGACTTCGGCGCCCCATTCGAGCATGGTCAGCGCCGCCTGGGGTCCCTGGACGAGGAGCCCCGCCTCGAGCACCCGGATGCCATCGAGATTCCCCATCTGGGATCAGGCCCGTAGGGGTATGGCGAGGCGGGCGGGCATGGCGCCCCACACACTTGTGATTTTCTCTTTGCTGGTCAAACGCCTCTGCGCCGACCCCCGGATCGTCCGAACACACTTGGGGAGCTCGCGGACGCTCAGGTGCTCGTGGCGACGGTGGTACGAGAGGGCGCAGCGTGGTCGAACGACTCCAACAAGACGAGGTCCTCCGCCTCTTCGACGAGGGCGTGGACGGGTTCGTCCGCACGGCCGAGGGACTGGCACCGGGGGGGTGGGAGCGTCGGGCCTGTGGGACGTGGTCCGCCGCCGAGCTGGCCCGTCACGTGCTGGCGGTGGCCTGTTGGTATCACGAGTGGCTGGACCGGGCCGAAGCGGGCGACGCCGCCGTGCCGTTCCCGGTGGACGAGCTCGCCCGGCGCAACGCAGAGGCCCTCGAGGAGCTCGCGGGGACCGACGCCGTCACGGCGGTCGTGCAGTTCGCCGAGCGCACCCGCGCCTATGGCGACCGGCTGCGAGCGGCGTGGGACCTCCCCTTCGGCTATCCCCGAGGCACGGTCACGGCCGGCCTCCACGCCGGCGTCGCGGCCGCCGAGTGGCACCTCCATGCCTGGGACCTTGCCCACGCCGCCGGCCGGGAGCACCGGCCCTCTGATCCCGCCGCCCTCTACACCGCGGCCAGCTCTTGCCTCGCGGCGGCGCAGGGAGGGATCACCGGCCGGGTCACCGCGCTACTGATCCCGCTGGGGGCACGCCTCCGCCCCTGGGAGGCACTGCTCAGGCGATCGGGCCGGGCGCCCGGTTCGGGCGACTGAGCCGGGTCAGCGCCAGCCCACCCTGCGCAGGACGTGCGAGGGGCACCGGTTCCTCCGCGGGCTCTCGTAGCTGCAGCCGGGCTCCGAGCGGCACCCGCACCCGATGGCCTGGCCATGGCAGGCCGGGCAGCGTTCCATGCAGCACCCGAGATGGTGGACGCCGCCCAGCGGGGTGCCGCACCCTCGGCACTCCTCGGGCTCGTAGCGGTGCCGTGGGCGTAGCTCCTGGCCCCAGCGGACGCGGGCGAAGGCCTTGGCGTCGATGACGACGGGGTCGGTCAGGCAGCTGATGCCCTCGGTCATCTCGCCGCCACAGTGCGAACAAATGGCCATGACCCTCCTTCGTCCAACCCTGCGGCTCGATCTTCCCAGTCTCGTGTGACACCGGCGCGGATGCCGCAAGGCGCCACGCCCTACGCTGCGGCGTCATGACGGTGCAAGCAGAGAAGGACAAGGCCGCCGCGGGGTTGCTGGCGGGCAAGGTGTGCGTCGTGTCGGGCGTCGGTCCGGGTCTCGGGCGACAGGCGGCGCGGGCGCTGGCCGCGCACGGCGCGGATCTCGTCCTGGCGGCGCGGACCCAATCGACCCTCGACGACACACAAGCCGAGGTGGCCGCGCTCGGGGCACGGGCCATCGCGGTGCCGACCAACATTGTCGACGCCGAGGCCTGTGCCCGGCTGATGGCGGCCGGGACCGAGGAGTTCGGTGGCATCGACGTCCTCGTGAACAACGCGTTCCGACCCGATGTCTTCCAGAGCTTCGAGGAGGTGGACCTCACGGTCTGGCGCAAGATCATGGACGTCAACCTCTTCGGGTCGCTCCAGATGACCCGCGCCGCACTGCCGTCGATGCGCGAGCGCGGTGGCGGGTCCGTCGTGATGGTGGCGTCGATGGTGTCGCGGCAGCCCCAGCCTGGTCAGGGGGGCTACGCGGTCTCGAAGGGCGCGCTCCTGACCGCGACCAGGGTGCTGGCCTCCGAGCTCGGCCCGGCCAACGTGCGGGTCAACGCAGTCGTCCCCGGCTGGATGGACGGTCCGTCGGTCGACATCTACATCGAGATGACCTCGACTGGGCGTGGCGTGCCGGCCCAGGTCGTCGTGGACGAGCTCAACGCCCGGGTGCCGCTCGGCCGGATCCCGAGGGACCAGGACGTGGCCGGCTCCATCGTCTACCTCGCATCGGACCTGTCCTCTGCCATGACCGGACAGGCGCTGGACACCAACGGCGGCGAGATCTTCGCCTGACGCCGCCTCCGGCGCGGGCCGGGCCGCCCTCCAGGGCTAGGTCCCCTCGCCTCCGCTCGGGGTGCACGAGCGGGGGTCCCACGGAGCGAGGGGCTCGACGGTTTCTGTCGGGGGCTGGAACGCGCCGGAGTTGCCGCTGTTCCCACTATTCCCCGTGTTCCCGCTCGACCCGGTCGTCGTTGACGTCGTGGTGGTGGGGGACGAGCCCGACGAGTGGCCCGGGGCCGTCGTGGAGGTGGGTGCGGGCGCGGGCGGGTTGACGCCGAAGTCGGTGCCGGTGACGACGGTCACCTGGGAGCCCGGCTTCATCTCGAAGGGATCGTCGGCCATGATGACCGCGCCCGACATCGAGTTGGCGACGGCCTGCGCGGCGGCCAGATCGGCCGGCGTCTTCGACGCGTAGTAGACGACGGTCTCAGCCTCCTGGCCGACGGGCGGGCTGTCGCCGATGGTGCCGATCTGGAAGCCGAGCGCGTGGAGGCTGTTGGCCGTGTTCGCCGCCTGGTTGTAGGCGCCCGAGCCGTTGAGCACCGAGACGGTGATGGTCGACGGTGCGGGCAGCGCGCCGCCCGAGTAGGTGTCCGCATTGGCCGACGTCAGGCCGAGGAACTGCTCGACGGCGGCATGGTCCTGGGGCTCGGCGGGGAACTCGATGTCGCCGTAATCGCCGCCTTCGTAGACGTAGTCCCCGAACTGGTCCACCGCCACGGGCATGGTCAGCTGCGGCGCCGAGTTGACGTCCACGTTGTGGAAGCCGAGCACGAGGCCGATCATGTTGGTCGCCGAGAAGCCCGAGTCGACCGTCAGCTGCCCGGCTACGCCGGCGACGATCTGTTGGTCGGTGATGGGGTTGCTGAGGCCCTTCGCCTTGACGGCCGTCGCCAGCACGCGCAAGAACTCGTGGTCGCGCCGGATGCGCGCGATGTCGCTCTGCGCCTCCTGGGGCCAGTAGGCCGGGTCGGTGGTGGTGACGCCCGGGCCCTTGTACTGGAGGTGACGTGCCCGCACCACCTGGAGTGCCTGGGTCCCGTTGAGCGCGAGGCATCCCGTCGTCTGGATGTTGAGCCCCGAGTAGGCGTCGTAGACGGGCTCGGGGAAGTACATCTTGATGCCACCGAGCGCGTTCACCACGTTGATGAAGCTGTCGAAGTTCAACTCCACGAAGTGCTGGATCGGGATCCCGAAGTCCTCTTCGATCGCCGCGATGAGCTGGTCCGGCCCTTCGTAGAGCGCGGCATCGATCTTGTTGGCGCCGTCGGCGCGCGCGTTCGGGATGAAGAGATCGCGCGGGATGGACAGGATGGAGAGGGAGTTGGTCGCAGGGTTGAGGTGCAGGATCATCACGACGTCGCTGTTGACGCCGTTGACGCCCTGGGAGCACAACCCGTAGGCGGGGTTCTGCACCGTCAGCGCGCAGCGCGACGTCGACCCGATCATGAGGATGTTCTCGGTCCCTGCGTCGGCTCCCTTCACCGGCGCCGACGTCAAGTTCTTCAGGTCGATGCGGTGGATCTCGTGGTTGAGGTACCAGCCGTAGCCGGCCGCGGCGCCGGCGATGAGGACGAGGACGAGCGTGAGGGTGCCGCCGACCCAGGCCAGCGTGCGCCTGCGCGTGCGCCGCTTTGGCGCAGCATGCGCGGGCCCGCGTCGCCGGGCGTCCCCGCCCCGTGGTTTCGTGCCCCGCCCAGCGTGGCGCGCCTCGTCGATCTGGCGCCCCAGCTCGTGCAGCCCGTGTTCGACCGGGTTGGCCGGTGCGGCGGCGCCATCGGCGGCGGCCTCACCCGCGGTGGCATCTCTCGGCGCACCAGAGTGTGCGTCGATCTGGCGCCCCAGCTCGTGCAGCCCCTTTTGAACGGGGTCGTGCTCGGGTTCGTGAGGACTCATCGCGCAGTGGTGTGGGTGACGTGTGACCGCATGATTTGGTCAGCGCCCATGCCCCCGAGGTGGCTCCGGTTGGGCGGCCGGAACGCCTGGTAAGCCTAGTGACTGCCGCCTCGGAGCTGCAGTCACCGTGCCGGCGGCACGCACCCGGGCCGCCGGACCAGCGGCAACGGCCTGACCCGGTCCCGGGGCGACCACCTGGTGCATGATGACGGCGCCGATGGGTGCGCGAAGTGCAGGCCTGCTGTTGTACCGCTTGTCGGATGACGGCGTGCTCGAGGTCTTGATCGCCCATCCCGGTGGGCCCTTCTGGGCGACGAAGGATGTCGGCGCATGGTCGGTGCCCAAGGGCGAGTACGAGGAGGGTGACGACGCGCTCGCCGCCGCCTACCGCGAGTTCGTCGAGGAGACCGGGTTCCCTGCGCCACCACCGCCGGCTGAGGCCCTGGCGCTCGGGGAGCTGCGCCAGCCGAGCGGGAAGCGGGTCAGTGTCTGGGCCGTCGAAGGCGACCTCGACGTCAACGATGCGACGAGCAACACCTTCGAGATGGAGTGGCCGCGGGGATCGGGCAGGCTGCGAGAGTTCCCCGAGATCGATCGCGTCGAGTGGGTCTCGCTCGAGCGGGCCCGCCTCAAGCTCCTGAAGGGCCAAGTGCCTTTTCTCGATGTGCTTGTGGCGTCGTTGTCCACGCGTGGTGTCGCGCTGCGCAACGATCACTAGACCCTCTGGCTAGGGATGCGACGCCCTCAACCCCACTCGAAGAAACGCCGGGAGCGCTCCTTGCCCACGGGGCGGGGGGGCCGCTCTTGCAGTGCATCGTCGCGGTGGACACGGAGCCAGGCTTCGAGCTGCTCCGCGTCGGTGAACACGAGCTCCTGATCGGTCGCCATGACGTAGAGATGGATGGCTCCGTCGTCCGCGGTGACGGAGAACTCGATCTCACCGCCCGCAACGAAGCACCAAAGCGGCGTCGCACCCGGCGTCGTCCTCGGCTCGAGACGCCACCCCGGTCGGCCTTCGACGAGCTCGACGATTTCCTTGCGCGCCTGGTTGGTGCGACGGCCCATGATTGACTCCAACCGCTTGCTTTCTGGCCTGTCTAGCAGGGGTGATGGTTTTCTCCGCCTGACCAGGCCTCAGAGTCGGGCTGCCCGGATTTGAACCGGGGACCTCTGCGTCCCGAACGCAGCGCGCTAACCAAGCTGCGCCACAGCCCGTCCACTCCCCGTGGGGAGCAGCCCGCCACACTACCGCGGCCTCACCCTCCCGCCTCTCCCCGGCCGTTGGGCGACGGACCGTCCGCGCCGCCCGTTGCCCCGTTCTCCGTGGGTGCCGGATCGCCGGGCCCGGCAAAGGTGGCCACCACCTGGGCGACGCGCCGCTTGTCCATTTCGGCCACCTTCAGGTCCCAATCGCCGACGCGCACCTCTTCGCCCTCGGTGGGGATGTGGCCGAAGCGCTCGAAGAGCAAGCCGCCGAGCGTGACGTACTCGCCGTCGGGTATCTCGATCCCGAGGCGGTCCCGCACGTCGTCGACGTTCGTCTGCCCGTCAATGAGCCAGCGGGTGTTGTCGACGCGCACGATGCGCGCCTCCTCCTCTTCGTCGAACTCGTCGTGCAGGTCCCCGACCAACGGCTCCAAGAGGTCCTTGACCGTGAGCAGGCCAGCCACGCCGCCGTACTCATCGACCACCACGGCGACGGCCCGGCGGTGCTTGCGCATGTCGGCCAGCGCTTCGAGCACCTTGAGCGACTCGGGAAGGAGGTAGGGCTGGCGCACTTTGCGCGAGATCTCCAGCGGGCTCGGGTCTGTCGTGTCGCGGCCTCGGTCCTGATCGGCCCCGCCTGCCTCTTCGAGGTCATCAGCGAGAGGAGTGCCGGCGCGCGTCCCGCGGCGTCCGCCCGTCCGGAAGATGTCGTTGACGAACAGGATGCCGATGAGGTCGTCGAGGTCGTCGTGCACCACGGGGAAGCAGCTGTGTCCCGACGTCCGCACTGCACGTGCGATGTCCTCGGCGTGCACCGGGATCGTCAGATAGGTGACGTCGACGCGCGGCGTCATGACCTCGCGCACGTCCATGTCCCGCAGGTCGGCCAGCGCATCGATGATGATGCGCTCCTGCTCCGTTCCCTCCTCTTCGGGCGACTGGCGGCCCGCGCCATCGCCTTGGGCCGCGCTCGCCCCGTTGGTGCCGGCGCCGCCTTTGCCCGAGGCCCGCCGCCACGGCCAGTGCGATTGTCTTGCTGGCGGTGGACGGTTGTCAGGCGCGTCCCGGCGTGGCGACACGGCGCGACGGCGTCAGCTGATGCGGTCGGGTCCCGCGTCGAGCTGGGGTCCGCTGCTCACCAGCACGGGCACGGGCGTGTAGGAGTCGTCGGCGAAGGTCCCGTCGTCGAGCAGCGCGCGCACGGCCCGGCGGAGCCGCAGCGGGTCGAGGGGCTTGACCAGCCAGCCCTCGGCTCCCGATCGACGGGCGAGGAAGACGTCAGGTCTGCGGTCGAGCAGCATCAGCACCGGGATGTGCTCCACGGCGTCGTAGGACTCCTCGAGTCGGAGCTCCAAGGTGACCGCCATCCCCCCCATGTTGCCCATCTGCATGTCGACGATGACCAGATCGGGCGATTCTTCGCCGACGAACGCCACCACCTCGGGCCCCGAGGTCACGGCGCGCACCTCGACGTCCGGGCCGCTGATGACGGCTTCGACTTCGTGGCGCAGCGTGGGTGCGTCGCTGGCGACCAGGATGGTCTGCACGAAACGGACACTACCGGACCCACCCCTGCGGCCGGTAACCGGTCCGCTGCCGCGGCGCGCTCAGCCACGACAGCGCGCCGCTGTGCTGCGCCGCGTGCTCGCAGTGCGGGGTCAGGTGAACAAACTGTCGGCGGCGCGCCCGAGGCCGCCGAGCTCGTGCACATCCTCGCCGAAGAGCGGGATCCGGCCCACCGGGGCGGGAGCCACCTTGGCGGCCAGACCGGCGAAGGCCCCCTCTTCCCGGGCCGCCACCGCGTTCAGCTCGGCCAGGTTCGCCTCCAGGGCCTCCATGCCCGCCACGACGGGGCCGTCGGTCGGTGCGGTGTCGCCGAAGGCCGGTGCGATCCGGTTCACCACCAGCGCGGCGACCGCGACGTCGCGTTCGGCCAGCTTGTCGGCGAAGAAGCCGGCCTCGGCGACGGCGTCGGGTCGCGCCGAGGTCACGAGCACGTACACGGTGGCCGGGTCGGCCAGCAGCTCGTGGACGGCGCTGGCGCGGCTGCGGAACCCGTCTTCCATGCCCTCGAAGGCCTGGAAGAAGGACACGGCGTCCTGCACGATTTCGGCGCCCGCCACCCGCGCAATGGTCTTGAGCAGTGCCTGGGTGGCGACGCCCACCGCCCGTAGCCCGACGCGCGTCGGGACCATCAGCGCACGGAAGAGGCGGTTCTCCAAGAACCGAGTCAGCCGGCGGGGCGCGTCGAGGAGGTCGAGCGCGTTGCGCGTGGGTGGTGTGTCGACGACGACGATGTCGAAGTCGTTGGAATGGACCAGCTCGTAGAGCTTCTCCATGGCCATGTATTCCTGCGTGCCCGACAGCGCGCCGGCGAGATTCTGATAGAGCCGGTTGTCCAGGATCGACTCCGCCTGCTCGGGGGTGCGCGCGTAGCGCTGCACCAGGTCGTCGAACGTCCCCTTCGAGTCGAGCATCAGCGCGTGCAGCTGGCCGGGCCAGTCACCCCTGACCTCGGTGGGCGTGTTGGGCAGCGACTGCACGCCGAGCGCGTCGGCCAGCCGGCGCGCCGGGTCCACCGTGACGACGCAGGAGCGACGGCCCGCCCGCGCCGCCGCCAGCGCGAAGGTCGCTGAGACCGTCGTCTTGCCGACGCCCCCCGACCCGCAGCACACGACGACCTCGCGGGAGCGCACGAGGTCGTCGAGCGATCCGTTCGCCGGCCCTCCCGGCGTCGGCGCCGCAGAGCCCGCTCCCGTCCTGCTCATGGCGCACCCTCGGTCACCAGCGAGCGCACCGAGCCCGCAAGGGCGCCGGCCAGTGTCCGCGTCTCGTCCGGCCCGATCGACTCGGCGTCGAGGGCGGGGACGAGCAGGTGGGGGAGGGGCAGTTCGCGCCGGAGCCGCTCGAGCTGCTCGGCGGACACCGCGTGGCGGGCCAGGCGGAAGCGCCGCGCCGCTTCGAGTGCGGCCAGATGTGCAGGGTCGACCGTGGCGCCGGCGGCGGCCGCCACCTCGGCCGCGGGCCGGTCCAGCCCCATCGGCTCGGGGTCGCAGGCGTTGACGATCACCGGGCCGAGCTGCACGCCCGCCTTGTCCTCCAAGGTGTAGGCCGACTCGATCGTCTCCGAGACCGGCAACTCCTCGGGCAGCGTCACCAGCATCACCCGGCAGCGGGTGGGGTCGCTCAGCAGGTCGACGACGTCTTGGGCCTGGGCCCGCAACGGGCCGCCTCGCGCCGCGCTGACGAGGCCGCTCGCCGAGGTCAGGAACGTGATCGCATGCCCGGTGGCGGGTGCGTCGACCACGATCAGGTCGGCGACGCCTCCCCGCTCCAGCTGTTTGACCTTGCCCAGCACGAGCACGTCGCGGATGCCGGGGATGGCGGTGGAGACGACGTCGATGACACCCGAGCGGGCCAGGCGCTTGGAGACCCGGCGCAACCCGTGGTCCTCGAGATACTCGATGAGCGCGTCGTCGGGGGTGAGCCGTCGGGCCCGGATCTCCCCCCGGGCCCTGCCGCCGGCCGCCAGCAGGACCTCCTCGTAGCCCAGGTCCTCGGCCCGTCCGAAGGCGGCGGTGATGCCCGACTTGCCCTCGAGCTCCACGATGAGGACCGATTTGCCCACCTCGGCCGCCATGGTTGCCAGGGCCGCGCTCATCGTCGTCTTGCCCACGCCACCCTTGCCGGCAACGACGAGGACGTGGCTCTGTGCGCAGAAGGTCTCCACGTCCATGCGGGGCCGAGCGTAGTTCCCGTCCTCGTCGGGCAGACCGGTGGCGCGCCAAAAAGCCAGGTCAGAACCCTTGAACGTCGACCACCCCCGGGGATAGCTTGACCGGGGGGGTGTTCCGCAATGCCCTATCGGGGGGTTTGATTTGATGCGCCAGGGATCAGAGATGTGGCAGTTGAGGGCGGCATGTCGAGGACCGCAGGCTGCGGTTTTCTTTCCGCCGTCCCATGCCGAGCGTAAGGAAGAGAAAGCCGGCCGCGAAGTGCGGGCGAAGTCGATCTGCGAGCAGTGCCGCGTGCGAGGTGAGTGCCTCGACTACGCCATGCGGATCCGCGAGCCGCACGGCATCTGGGGTGGCATGAACGAGGTCGAACGCAAGCTGTTGCTCGACCGACGCGCGAGCTGACCGAGGTGCGCCGGGGACACAGTTCGCCCGGCTGAAGCTGAGCGAGTTGCTCAGGCGGGCGGCGGGATCCGCAACGCCGCGTCCGCCGCCAGGACACTCTTGCCCTCGCACACCGCGCCGGGGCGGTCGCCGTCGACCGCACAGATGGTGGCCGTGATCTCGTTGGCCGAGGCGACCACGGCCCGGGTGAGCGGTGCGGCGGGAGTGGTCAGCGTTCCGGCGATCTGGTCCTGGGTCATGCCGGTCAGCACCGTCGGCGAGAAGCTGGCGCCCGAGAGCGTCCAGCGGTTGGCCACGTCGACGAACGCGAAGGTGTTGGCGTCGTCGCCGGCGCTGGCGATTGCGGCGGCTTGGCGTGCGTCGGGCTTCTGCAGGCCGAGATAGCGCCCGCCCGTTGGGTCCAAGGAGCTGTAGCGCTCTACCGACTCGAGGATGAGGTACTTGCTCGTGTACGAGGACTGCCAGAAGGTGAAGGTCGACAGGTCGGCGAACGCGCTGGTCGGGCTCGACTGCATGAGGCCGAGTTGGGTGAAGGTCCCAAAGCGCGAGAGGGCCACGATGAGGGGCCAGCGCTCGACGGCGGCATAGGGCGCGAACTCAGCGCCGTAGAAGAAGACGACCGGTTTGGTTGGCCCGTCGTCGTCGGAGGCCTCCCACAGCGGCGACGTCGCGCTCCCCGCCGGGCGTGGCGCGGTCACGGGGTTGGCCGGAGAGTCGACGCCGACCGTGTCGTACACCGATGCCGGCACCGACGCGAGCGACGAGATGAGCGACGACGATGCGGGGTTGAACGACTCCACCGTCGAGGTGCTGCTCGGTGCGAAGTTGTCTCGCACGATGACGAGCGCCCCCAACAAGATGATGGCGACAACGATCAGCCCGAGTGCGAGGTAGCGGCGCGGGATCTGCCGTGGCGCAGGCGCGGGCTCGGGCGCGGACAAGCTCATGAGTTGGGTCAGGTTACCCAAGGGGTGCCCCCGTTTCGGGGGCGCCGCCCCATGCTGCCGGTACCGTGGGCGGCGTGCCTCCGCCGGCTCCGCCTTCGCCGCCTCCACCGCCTCCACCGCCTCCACCGGCGCCACCGTCACCGCCAACCGCTCCCCCCTCTGGGCCCGGATCCGTCGAGATCCGTCCGGCGGCGACGGTCATGCTGGTGCGCGACGCGCCCGCTCCGTCGGGCGGGACGGCGCTCGAGGTGCTCATGGTGCGGCGCAACCTGCGCTCGGACTTCGTCGGCGGCGCCTACGTATTCCCTGGTGGTGCGGTCGATCCCCTCGACGGGGGCGCGGAGGCCGAGGCGTGCTGCACGGGGAGGACCGACGCCGAGGCCAGCGCGCTGCTCGGTTTCCCCTCGGGAGGGCTCGCCTACTGGGTGGCGGTCGTGCGCGAGACGTTCGAGGAGGCCGGCCTCCTGCTGGCTCGTCGTGTTGGAGGTCCGGCGCTCCTGGCCGGCGACCCCGCCGAGGAGGCCCGTTTCGCGGCCGAACGCGTGGCGGTGAACGCGGGGACCCGCCGGTTCCTCGACTTGTGCCGCGCCGAGCAGCTCCTGCTCACAGTGGGGGACATCCATTACTTCGCACACTGGGTGACCCCGCGTGGCGCGCCGCGCCGCTACGACACGCGCTTCTTCGTCGCAGCCGCGCCGCCCGGCCAGATCGCCGCGCACGATGCCGGGGAGACCATCGCCGAAGTCTGGATCTCGCCTGACGACGCGCTCGCTCGCCACCGCGCCGGCGAGATCGAGATCATCTTCCCGACCATCCGCAACCTTCAGGCCATTGGCCGCTTCGCCACCAGCGCGGCGTTGCTCGACGCGGCCGAGCGCGCCTCGAGCGCCGTTCCCGCCATCGAGCCCCGCGTCGTGCCCGACGGCAACGGCATGCGCATCGTGCTGCCGGGCGACCCGGCGTACGAGCGCGCACCCGTGCCCGATCCCGACGACGGTGGCGCGCTGGGTGACTTCAACGAGGCCGTGCGCGCGGTCTCCATGCGGGCGAACGAGGAGGGTCCCGAGGCCGCGCCAGGACCACGGCCCGCCGAGGGCTGATCGGGCTGGATCTCGTGGCAATCATCCCTGCGGTCCCCGACTTCGGCATCGGCCCGGCCCCTGGGCCTGGGCGGGTCGACGAGGTGGCTCCGGGCGTGCTGCGGCTGACCGCTCCCAATCCCGGGCTCATGACGGGGCCGGGCACGAACACCTACCTCGTCGGACGGGACGAGGTGGTGGTTGTCGACCCCGGTCCCGCCGACGAGTCGCACACGGCGGCCCTCGTTGCGGCGGCCGCGCCACTCGGCTCCATCCGTACCATCGTCGTCACGCACACGCACGTCGATCACGCGCCAGGTGCGGCGGCGCTCGCCGCCGCGACAGGGGCACGCGTCGTCGGTTACGGGCCCGCGGAGGATTTCGCGCCCGACGAGCGCGTCGGCGAGGGCTGGTCGGTGTCGTGCCCCGGACCGCGGTCGCGCCCTGGAGGAGGTGCGGGTCCTGACGACCGGTTGACGCTGCGGGCACTGCACACGCCCGGCCACGCGTCGGATCATCTGTGCTGGCTCATCGAGGAGCACGCGCTGCTGTGCACGGGCGATCACGTCATGCACGGCTCGACGGTCGTGATCCGGCCGCCCGACGGCGACGTGCACCAGTACCTCGACAGCTTGGCCCGCGTGCGCGACGCCGAGCCGCCCATTCGGACGCTGGCGCCGGGCCACGGGCGGCTGATGGATCACGTCGGTGCGGAGGTGGACGCGCTCATCGCGCACCGGCTCGGACGACACGAGCTGGTGGCGGCCGCAGTGTCGGCGCGCCGGACGGCGACCGTCGACGAGTTGCTGCCCGACGTCTATGGCGACGTCACCGAGCGCCAGCTCCCGGTCGCGCGGTTCTCATTGTGGGCCCATCTGCGGGCCCTGGGCCAAGAAGGCAGAGCCGTGCCGGGCGACGTGGCGCTGGGCGAGGACACCATCGAGACCACGTGGGTGACGCGAGCTCCAGGCGGCTAGGTGAGCCGTCCTCTTTTTCGTCGAGTTCTCCGTCGAGTTCTCACTCGAGCCCGCGTTACTGCGAGCCGGACTCGCCCTCCGCGACGGCAGCCTCGACCCGCTCGAGGAGGCGGGCCGTGCAGCCCTCGGTCTCGACGATGGGTGCGACGTCCTCGGCAACGACCCGCGCCAGCTCCGCGAACACGGGCGCCAGGTCGCCGTCGCCCGCCAGCGCGACGGGCACGCCGGCGTCGCCGCCGGCAGCCATGTCGGGGTGCAGCGGGATCGATCCGATCAGCGGCACCCCCAGCCCGGTCGCCAGGCGCTCGCCCCCGCCCGAGCCGAACAGCGCGTACGTGGTGCCGTGCTCGCAGGTGAAGTCGCTCATGTTCTCGATGACACCGGCCACGCGCAGATAGCCGCGCCGGGCCATGTCGGCCGCCCGGGCCGCCACCTTCTGGGCCGCCACCGGCGGCGTGGTGACGACGAGCAGCTCGGTGCGCGGGAGCAGTCGGGCCAGGCCCATCTGGATGTCACCGGTGCCCGGCGGTAGGTCGATCAGGAGGTAGTCGAGGTCGCCCCAGTGGGCGTCTTGGAGGAACTGCTGCACAGCACGGTTCAGAACGAGGCCGCGCCACATGATGGCCTGCTCTTCGTCCTCGGCGAGGAATCCCATGGAGAGGACGCGCAGCGTCCCCTCGCCGACCCGGCGCTCGAGCGGGATCATCTTGCCCTGGCGGGCTTCGACGTCCCCGTCCATCCCGAGCAGCCGTGGCACGGAGAAGCCCCAGATATCGGCGTCGAGGATCCCCACGACCAATCCTCGGGCGGCCAGGGCGACGGCCAGATTGACCGTGACAGAGGACTTGCCGACGCCTCCCTTGCCCGACGCGATCGCGAGCACCCGGGTGGTGGGAGCGACGGCCGTCTCGGGCGCATCCTCCCTCGCCTTCCAGCGAGCCCGCGCCATGACCGCCGCCCGCTCCTCGGCATCCATGGAGCCGACGACAACCCGCACGGAGCGCACCCAGTCGAGTGACTGCACGTGGCTCTTGACGTCCCGCTCGATCTGACTACGCAGCGGGCAGGCCGCGATGGTCAGCGCCACCTCGACCGTGACCTCGTCGCCGTCCACGGTGATGTCCCGCACCATGCCGAGGTCGACGATGGTGTCACCGAGCTCGGGGTCGATCACTGCCCGGAGCCGTTCGCGCACCTCTTCTTCGGGAGTGCCGGGTTCTTCGGGAGTGCGGGGCTCGTCGTGGGCCTCGCGGCCCTGCGCCGGGTCGAGCGCCGCCTCAGCGACCGTGTCAGGCGGCCCGGGGGGCATGGGCGAGTCGGGAGGGTGGGCCGAGTCAGGGGCCATAGTGAGGGAATTCTACCTGCGTGGCGGCGTTTTCCTACCGGACCGGCCCCTGGTGATGCCATCACATCGCTGCCAGTAACATGGCACCAGCCGGCAAGCACGCGCTCGGCGGGCAGGCCGGTCGCCAGGGACGGCGTAACGAGGAGGATCAAGTGACCACCATCGCCACCACGGTCAACATCGGGAAGAAGCCGGCCCCGGTCAGCCTCAGCGACACTGCGACCATCAAGGTCGCCCAGCTGCTGGCCGAAGAGGACGGGGGGACCGAGCTGGCGCTACGCGTGGCGGTCAAGCCGGGCGGCTGCTCCGGCTACAGCTACGAGATGTTCTTCGACTCCGAGGTGATGTCCGACGACGTCGTGCGCGAGTTCGGCACGGTCAAGGTCGTCGTGGACCCGGCCAGTGCGGAACTGCTGACGGGATCGACGCTCGACTACAGCGACGGCCTGCAGGGTGCGGGCTTCCACATCGTCAATCCCAACGCCACTCGCACCTGCGGCTGCGGTTCCTCGTTCAGCTGAGCCCCGGCGCATCGCGGCGTCGCGCCCGCTGAGGACGCGCCGCCTCGGGCGCACCCTCTCGGCGTTCCCTGTTTCGTTGCACCACCCGGCCAGCGCGCCGCGACCGGAGCAGCGATGACCGCCGGCGACATCGACTTCATCCTCAACGGCGATGCGGTCTCGGTCGCGGACGGGATCTCGCTTCTCGATGCGCTCCGCGAGGAGCTTGGGTGCCGCTCCGTGAAGGACGGCTGCAGCCCCCAGGGCCAGTGCGGGTGCTGCACCGTGTGGGTCGATGGTGCTCCCCGCGTCTCGTGTGTCACGCCGGTGCGTCGCGTCGCGGGTCGTCAGGTCACGACGCTCGAGGGGCTGAGCCGCAGTGCGCGTGACGTCTGGGCGAGGGCCTTCGTGGCGCGCGGTGCGAGCCAATGTGGCTTTTGTACCCCGGGCATCGTGATGCGTCTCGCTGCTCTGGCGGAGGAGGGAGGGCGTCCCCCGGCTCGGCGCGACGTCGAGGCTGCGCTCCGCGCCCACCTCTGTCGCTGCACGGGATGGCAGTCGATCGTCGAGGCGGCATCTGATGCTTTCGACACCACCGTGGCCACGATCACGAACACGACCACGACCGAGCGAGCGGACATCTCGGGCCGCAACCCCGTGCTGGCGGCGTGGCGGTCCCAGGTCGAGGGGCCCGCATTCCAGTCCTCGGGTCCCGGCGTCGTGCTCGGCGGCGGAGGCTTTGCCGACGACGATGCACCCGTGGACGCCTTGGTCCAGCTGGGCGTGGCCGCGCCGCTCACCGCGGGCCTGCGAGCGGCGCGTGCGGCGACCGGACGGGTCCAGGGTCGCAACAGCACGGTGCCGCTGTCGCACCCGGTCGAAGTGCCGGCGGGCGAGTGGTCGCTGACGCTGCAAACGACCTGGGTGGAGCCCGCCTATGTCGAGCCCGATGCCAGTTGGTGCCGGCCCGGGGCAGAGCCGGCATCGCCGCTGGCCAACGGGGGCGCGTTCGGCGGCAAGCGCCGCAGCCCGGTGCCTGCACGAGCGCGATCCCTGGCGGACGAGTCGGGCGAGTCGGTCAGGGTGCTCTGGTCTCGCGAGGACGTCGTTCGGCGCGGGCCCAAGCGTCCCCCGCTCTCGATTGCCCTGCGCCGCGACGGCACGGGTGTGGTGCGCCTCGGCCACACGCCTGGGTCGGCGGACCTCGGCCCGGTGGTGGCGCGGCTCTCCGCGGTGTGTCCAGGCGTCGACGTCGAGCTGGTCGAGGTGGACGGGCCGCCGGTGGCCACCGACCTGCGCGCGGCCGGTTGGGCCGAGGTCCTGGCGGCCCAACAGGTCTGTGCTGCGCCGGCCGGGCCGGCGGGGCAGGGTCGGGCCGAGGTCGCGGTGCCTGGCGCCGGGCGCGCCGCCGTGGGCTTCGCCCAGGCGACGGGGGAGCGCGGCGTGGTGGAGGTCGATGTGTGGGCGGGCGAGGTGTTGTGCCCGATCACGTTGCGCTCGTACGCGCTGGGCGCCGTGCACCAGGCACTCGGTCTGGTCTGGAGCGAGGGCATCGCCCTGGACGACACCGGCCAACCCGTCGACCTGACCATCCGCTCCTTCGGCATCTTGGCCGCGCGCGACATGCCGCAGGTCGAGGTGCGCCTGCACGACGAGGAGGGGTGGCCGGTCAACGGCTCCGACGCCGTGTTCGCCGCCACCCTTGCCGCGGCCTGGATCGCCGAGGGCCGGCCGCCTTCGTGGCCAACCCGTCGGGTGGCGGTGCGGGCCCCGCGGCGCGAGGTGGCACCATCGCAGTGACCGGAGCCGTCAAGAGGAGCCCAGAGGAGCACACATGAGCCCAGCCGTTGGTCCGTATTCACCAGTCCGCCGCGCGGGCGACTGGGTGATCACGTCGGGGCAGGTCGGTCTCGCCTCCGGCGGGCCCGATGGACCTGGACTGGTGCCGGGCGGCACGATCCCCGAGCTGCGCCAGGCCCTTCAGAACGTGGTCGATGTCCTCGCCCATGAGGGCGCGACACTCGAGGACGTCGTCAAGACCACCGTGTACCTCGTCGACATGGACGACTTCGCCCGCGTCAACGAAGTCTGGGTCGAGTACTTCACCGCCGAGCGCCCCACCCGGTCCGCGGTCGCCGTGGCCGCGCTGCCGATCGGGGCCCGGGTGGAGGTGGAGGCGTGGGCCTACGCCCCTGTCGCCTGATCGCTCGGTTGCCCGGGCCGGAGGTGTGCGGGCGCGGGTGGTCGTCTAGACCGACGGTGCGCCCCGAGCGGTCGAGCCGGCGGGCGGCACGGCGCCATCGTCGGGTGCCAGTCCGGGCCCCCCGCCCATCGCAGCGTTGGTGTTCGCGGCACCGTTGCGCTGGTGCCCGCCGGGGTGCCATGCGACCTGTCCGAAGCGGTACCCGACGGAGCGCACGGTCTGGATCAGGTGGGCGTGCTCCTCGCCGAGCTTGGCCCGCAGGCGCCGAATGTGGACGTCGACCGTGCGCGCCCCGCCGTAGTACTCGTAGCCCCAGACGCGGCTGAGCAGCGTCTCACGGGTGAAGACCTTGGCGGGGTGGCCGGCCAGGAAGCGCAGGAGCTCGTATTCCATGTAGGTGAGGTCCAGGATCCGGCCCGACACGGCGGCTTGGTACGTCTCGAGGTTGAGCATCAAGGGCCCGTACTCGATGATGTCGGGGCGCAGGCTCTGCCCGGTGCGCCAGAAAAGGTGCTGCAGGCGCGCCACGAGCTCCTCGGGACGGGCCGGGAGCACGCAGAAGTCGTCGTAGAGGTCGTCGCGCAGGAGCAGGTCGCCCACCTGGTCGGCCCCGATGGCGAGGAGCAACGGGCTCAGAGGCACCTCGCGCAGGCGCAGGTGGCGGCAGAACGCGACCGCAGCCGTCATGTCCGCGCCGGCGACGACGAGCGCACCCGAGTAGCCCTGGGTGCGACCATCGAGCTCGGGAGCCACCAGCTCGTCAGGGCCGTCGACGCCGTGCTGCATGAGCCCAGCGCCCTGGAGCGCGAGCGTCACCTCGGCGGGCATGTCGGTGGGGAAACAAAGCAGAGGGTCCATCAGTCCGCGCGGTCAGAGGAGCGGCAGGTAGCGGTCCAGCTCGAACTGGGTCACCTCGGCCTGGTAGGCGCCCCATTCCTCGCGCTTGTTCCGGATGAACCACTCGAAGACATGATCTCCCAACGTGTCGGCCAGCAGCTCCGAACCCTCCATCTCGTTGACGGCGTCGTGCAGGCTCGAGGGCAGGGCCTCGATCCCCTTCTTGGCGAGCTGCTTGGGGGTCAGCGTGAACAGGTTGTCTTCGGCCTCAGGTGGCAGCGGGTAGTCCTCCTCGATCCCGCGCAGCCCCGCGGCCAGGATCACGGCAAAGGTGAGGTAGGGGTTGCAGGCGCTGTCGGGGGCGCGGTACTCGACCCGGGTTGACTCGGTCTTGCCCATCTTGACCACGGGCACTCGCACCAGGGCGGATCGGTTGTTGCGCGCCCAGCTCACGTGCACCGGCGCCTCGTACCCGCCGATGAGGCGCTTGTAGGAGTTGACCCACTGGTTGGTCACGGCCGTGATCTCGCGCGCGTGCTGGAGCAGGCCGGCGATGAAGCGGCGTGCCACGTCGGAGAGCCCGTACTGGTCGCTCTCGTCGACGAACGCGTTGCGCTCGCCTTCCCACAGCGACACGTGCGTGTGCATGCCCGAGCCCTGCACGCCACCGAGCGGCTTGGGCATGAAGGACGCGAACACACCCTGCTGGCGCGCCATCTCCTTGATGACCATGCGGGTGGTCATGACGGTGTCGGCCATGGTGAGCGCGTCGGTGTAGCGCAGGTCGATCTCGTGCTGGCTCCGGGCGTCTTCGTGCTGGGTGTGTTCGACCGGGATGCCCATCTCCTCGAGCGAGAGCACCGAGCGCCGGCGCAGGTCGCTCGTCAGGTCCGCCACCGAGAGGTCGAAGTAGGAGCCCGAGTCGAGCGTGATCGGGCCCCGGACGGGATCCGCGTCGGCGAAGTAGAAGTACTCCACCTCGGGTGAGGCGAAGAAGGTGTACCCCGCAGCACTGGCGCGTTCGAGCGTGCGCCGCAGCGCGTGGCGCGGGTCCCCTTCGAAGGGGGTGCCGTCGAGGTTTGCGATGTCGCAGAAGACGCGGGCCACCTGTGCGTCGTCGTGGTGCCACGGCAGCAGCTGGAACGTCGTGAGGTCGGGTCGGGCGAGCACGTCGGCCTCTTGCACCCGGCTGAACCCGTCGATCGCCGAGCCGTCGAAGGTCATGCCCTCGTCGAGCGCGTTCTCGAGCTCGGCCGAGGTGATGTTGAATCCCTTGGGGGTCCCCAGCACGTCGGTGAACCACAACTGGACGAAGCGGATGCCCCGCTCCTCGGCCGTCCGCAGCACGTAGTCCCGCTGGCTCTGCACCACGCAAGCTTGTCAGGTGCAGGAACGCCCTCGGAAATTCGGCTCTCACACCCGCCTTGACTCCGGACCGTGGTCCGGCCTTTAGCCTCGTCTTCGTGGACGTGCTCAGCATCGGCCAGCTTGCGGAGGCGGCGGGCGTGCACATCGAGACGATCCGCTACTGCGAGCGCCGCGGGCTCCTGCCCGAACCACCCCGGACGGAGGCCGGCTACCGCCAGCACGGAACTGACGACCTGTGGCGCCTGCAGTTCGTCGGGCGGGCCAAGGCGCTCGGCTTCACGCTCTCGGAGGTGGGCGAGTTGCTCACGGTCGGGGTGCGCGGGGACCCTGGCTCGGTGCGCATCATGGTGCGGCGCAAGCTCGAAGCGATCGAAGAACGCCAGCGCGATCTCGCCGAGGTTCGGGAGGGCTGGCGCGTCTGGTCGACATCTGTGCCGATCCCGACAGCGAGGACTGCCGGGCGTTGCGCGTCACCAGCTGAGCGCTCGATCCACTTCGTCCAGCAGACGTGCCTTGCTCCGCGCCCCGACCAGCCGTTGGCGCAGCTCGCCCCCGGAGAAGAGAAGGATCGTCGGGACGGCGAGTACCTCGAAGCGGGTTGAGAGCTCGCGCTGTTCGTCGGAATTGACCTTGTAGACGCGCAGCCGGTCGCCGAGCTCGGCCCGGATCTCGTCAAGGATCGGGGTGAGGACCTTGCACGGCGGGCACCACTCGGCCCAGAACTCCACGAGCACGGGCCCATCCGCTCTGGCGATCTCCTCGTCGAAGGTGGCGCTGGACAGTTCGACATCGGTGGCGGACACGGTCACTTCCTTTCTCTCGGCCTTCCTCTCGGCCCTCGTGGCCAGGCGGTGACGACGGTACGACCCGTACCGTGGTGCAGAGTCAAGAGGCCGCCGCGACGGGCGCTCTGACCTGCGACGGTGCACCGGTAATCTGGGACGATGCCGCACCTGCGCCTCGCCGCCGCGCAGCTCAACACCGTCGTCGGCGACCTGACGGGCAACGTCGAGCGGGTGCTCAAGGCCCTGGCTGCGGCGGAGTCAGCCGGCGCCGACATCTGCGTCGTGCCCGAGCTCGCCATTCCCGGGTATCCCCCCGAGGACCTCCTCTTGAAGCCCGGCTTCGTGGCCGACAACGTCGCCGCGCTCGAGAAAGTCGCCGCGGCCACCCGGCAGTGCTCGGTCGTGGTCGGCTTCGTCGGCGCGTCACCCGATGGCGGGGGACTGGCCAACGCGGCCGCCGTCTGCGCGGGCGGGCGCGTTGTCGGCGTCTACCGCAAGCGCTTCCTCCCCAACTACGGCGTCTTCGACGAGCAGCGCTGGTTCGTGCCCGGCGAGGGGCCACCGTCCCTCTTCGGCGTGGCGGGGGCATGGGTGGGCGTCTCCATCTGTGAGGACGTCTGGTTCGACGACGGGCCAGTCGCACAAGCAGGCCGTGCCGGCGCAGATGTCGTCGTCAACCTCAACGCGTCGCCCTACAACCGCGGTCGCCATGCCGAGCGCCTCGCGATGTTGCGCGGGCGCACAGCGGAGGCCGGCTGCGCCATCGCCTACGTCAACCAGGTCGGTGGCCAGGACGAGCTCGTCTTCGACGGCGACACGCTGATCGTGGCGGCAGACGGTTCGCTGGTGGCATCGGGCGCACAATTCAAAGAGGACCTGGTGGTCGTCGACCTGGCGGTCGGCCCGCACCGCCCACTCGGGGTCAGCGAGCTGGTGCCCCGGGTCGTGGTCACCGAGCCGAGCCCGTCGCCACCGCCGCCGCTGGCGCCGGCCACACCGCGCCCGCCGCTCGGCGACCACGCCGAGGTCTACGCGGCGCTGGTCCTGGGCACACGCGACTACCTGGCCAAGAACGGGTTCACCGAGGCGGTCGTCGGCCTTTCGGGGGGCATCGACTCCTCGCTGGTGGCGGCGATCGCCGTCGATGCGCTCGGGGCTGGACGCGTGCACGGCTTGTCGATGCCCTCCCGCTACTCGAGCGAGGGGTCGCGGGTAGACGCCGAGGTGTTGGCCGAGCGACTCGGCGTCGATCTCAAGGTGGTGCCCATCGAAGAGGCGCACCTCGCCTTCGCGTCCATGCTGGTCCCGGTGCTCGGCCGCGAGCCCTTCGGCCTGACCGACGAGAACCTGCAGTCGCGACTGCGCGGTGTGCTGTTGATGGCGGTGTCCAACGCCAAGGGGTGGATCGTGCTCACCACCGGCAACAAGAGCGAGATGGCGACCGGCTACTCCACGCTCTACGGCGACTCCGCCGGTGGGTTCGCGGTGATCAAGGACGTGCCCAAGACCCTCGTCTACGAGCTGTGCCGATACCGCAACACGCAGGCGGTGCTCGAGGGCCTGCCCGGCCCCATCCCCGACAGCGTGCTCGACAAGCCGCCCTCCGCCGAGCTGCGGCCCGACCAGCGCGACGACCAGTCCCTGCCGCCCTACGAAGAGCTCGACCCGGTGCTGCAAGGTTACGTCGAGCGAGACCGCACGGCCGCCGACCTGGTGGCCGAGGGCTTCGATCCCGAAGTGGTCGACCGGGTCGTGCGTCTCGTGGACGGCGCGGAGTACAAGCGGCGTCAGATGCCTCCCGGTGTGCGCATCACGACCAAGGCCTTCGGCAAGGACCGCCGCATGCCCATCACCAACCGTTACCGCTCCTCGGCGCGCGAGGAGTCCGGTGGTGGGTGATGGGAGCAGCCCGGCGGGCTGGCGCGGCATCGACGAGCTCGCCGCGCTGGTCGGGACCTACTGCTGGATCGAACGGCACATCTTCGTCATGACCGGGCTGTGGGCCGCGGCGTCCGGGGCGGACGACGGCGACACGGCCGGTGCCGAGGCGCGCGTCTGGTGCGCCGCGTCGTCGCGACGCCACGGAGATCTGGCGGCGCGCTGGGCCGGCCGCCTCCCGGTCCGTGCCGGTGTGGACGCGTGCGCGTTGGTGCGAGCCCCGTCTGGGGCGCTGGCGGACGCCTTCGCCGAGCTGGTGGCGGTACCCGAGGCGACGGCAGGGCTGGCGCCGCTGGTCGAGGCGGTCCTGCCGGCGCTCGACGCGGTCTATCGTGCCCACCTCGAGTCGGCCTCGCCGGTGAGCGAGGCCTCTGTCCTGGAGGTCCTGACGGGGGCCCGCCGAGAGGTGGCGGCGGAGATCAGGGGCGGCCGTGCCCTCGTCGAAGCACTGCCGGAGGGATCGGCCCAGGCTGATCACCTCGGGGTGCAGGTCGAACGGGCGTTTGCCGAGACCGACGTTTTCCCAGGTGTACGCCCATCTTGACAGTGCCATTACACTGTCTGCGCAGACCACGAACGCCAGGAACGGGCGTCGGCTGCTGCATACGAGCGCGAATGCCCGGCCAGGCCCCCCTGCCGAGCTACTGGGACGGAAGGTTGCGGCGAGGATCTTGGCGAAGGAACGAATTGAGCGCGACGACGAGGATCTCGTCCGGCTGTACCTGACCGACATCGGGCAGTACCCCCTGCTGACCAAGGACGACGAGGTCCGCCTGGCCCAGGCCATCGAGGGCGGGCGGGCTGCGGAGGGCGAGGTGGCCAAGGCGACCAAGGGCCTCACCACGGCGAAGAAGCGCGAGCTGCGTCGAGCTGTGATGGAGGGTGAGCAGGCCCAGCAGACCTTCGTCCAGTCGAACCTGCGTCTGGTCGTGTCGATCGCGAAGAAGTATCAGGCCTCGGGCCTGCCGCTGCTGGACCTGATCCAGGAGGGCAACCTCGGCCTGATGCACGCCGTCGAGAAGTTCGACTGGCGCAAGGGCTTCAAGTTCTCCACCTACGCCACCTGGTGGATCCGCCAGGCCATCACGCGGGGCATCGCCAACACCGGGCGCACCATCCGTCTCCCGGTGCACGCCGGCGACACCTTGGCGCGTGTGCAAAAGGCGCAGGCGCGCCTCGAGCTCAAGCTTGGTCGCCCCGCCACCCTGGCCGAACTCGGCATCGAGGTCGAGATGCCCGAGGACAAGCTCGTCGAGGCGCTGCGCTTCCGGGCCGAGCCGCTCTCGCTGTCCGAGCCGCTGCGCGAAGACGGCGACGCCGAGCTGGGCGATGTCGTCGAGGACCGTTCCGCCGAGTCACCCTTCGAGGTGGCGGCGGTGTCCCTGCTGCCCGACGAGATCGGCCGGCTCCTCTCCCCGCTCGACGAGCGCGAGCGCGAGATCCTGCGCCTGCGCTTCGGGTTGGACCGGGGCGAGCCGAGGACGTTGGAGGAAGTGGGCGAGCACTTCAACCTGACCCGTGAGCGCATCCGCCAGATCGAGGCGCGGGCGATGTCCAAGCTGCGCCACCCGTCGTCGGACACCGGCGCCCGCGACCTGCTGACGGTCTGATCCGGCCGCGCCGCGGCCGCCGAGCCGGGGTGGCCGCAACACGGCGAACGGGCCCGCGCCTAGGCTTCTCCACATGAAGAAGCTCCTCATCCTCGCCCTGCTCGTTGCAATCGGCGTCGTCGCAGCGCGTCGCCTGCGCGAAGCCTAAGAACCCCGGGCCGCCCCTTTGGGGGTCTGCGTCGACCGGCTCAGGCCGCGCGACGGCCCGCCAGGGCCGCGTGACGGGCGCGCTGGCTGCGCCACCACAAGATGAGCGCCGCGCCGGCCACGGCGAGGCTCGTCGTCACCACCGGCGTCGTGCGCCCCACGCGGTCGCGCAGCCGGATCGGCTTGGTGAAGTTGCGCACCTCCCAGCCGCGCTCGCGCGCCACCTTGGCCAGCGCGCGGTCGGGGTTGACCGCCACGGGCCGGCCGACCGCCTCGAGCATGGGAAGGTCGGTGGCCGAGTCCGAGTAGGCGCTGCTCGAGCTGAGATCGAGCCCGGTGCGCGCCGCCAGCTCGCGCATCGCGTTCGCCTTCGACTCGCCGTAGGCGTAGAAGGCCATCCGGCCCGTGTAGCGGCCCTGGTCGTCGACCTCGCCGCGTGAGCAGATGGCGCCGTCGACCCCGAGGAGGTCGGCCAGCGGGAGGACGATCTCCTCGGGTGAGGCCGAGACCAGGTAGACGCGGTGACCCGCCGCCCGGTGCAGCTCCATCAGTTCGAGCGCTTCGGCGTACATGATGGGCTCGATCGTGTGGAGCATCGTGTCGCGCACGATCTGGCGCACCTGGGCGCGGTCCCACCCCTTCGTCACCGCCAGCATCGACTCGCGGACCCGGACCAGGCGGTCCTCGTCGGCTCCGAAGTAGAGGTAGATGAGCTGTGAGATGGCCGCCCGCGCGACGAGGCGCCGGTTGATCAGCCCGCCCTTGAGGAAGGGACGCCCGAACGCGGCGATGGAAGCCCGGTCGATGACGGTCTTGTCGAGGTCGAAGAAGGCCGCCTCCATATGGGTAATGGTACGGGCGGTTCGACCCCTATCTTGAGCAGCCGTGACAATTAGAGGACGGGCCCGTGAACGATCGGTGTCGCTGAGCAGGGCTGCGGCTGGGGTTGCGGATCGGTTGCGCCTACGCGTTACACGCTCGCGTCGGCGATGAACACCGCGTGCACGGCGTCCTCCGCCTCGGCGGTGACGAGCACGAGCACCTCGTCGCCGGACTGCAACGTCGTGTCCCCCCGGGGCACGATGAGGCGGTTGACCCGGACCACGGCGACGACGACCGCGTCGCGGGGGAATGCGAGGTCGGCGATCGCGGTGTCGTTGGCGGGCGAGTCCTCGGCGAGGGTGATCTCGACCAGGTGGGCGGCGCCGCCCTGGAACTGGAGGAGCCGCACGAGCGAGCCCACCGACACCGCCTCTTCGACGAGCGCAGTGAGCAATTGGGGCGTCGAGACCGAGACGTCGACCCCCCAGCTCTCGTTGAAGAGCCACTGGTTCTTGGGGTGGTTCACCCGCGCCACGACCCGGGGCACGGCGAACTCCTGCTTGGCCAGCAGCGAGATCACGAGATTGTCCTCGTCGTCGCCCGTGGCGGCGACGACGACGTCGACGGTAGCGAGCCCCCCCGCGTCGAGCGACGAGACCTCGCACGCGTCCGCGGCGATCCACGTGACGTCAAGGGTCGGGCGCAGCCGCTCGACGAGGTCCGGATCCCGTTCGAAGACGAGCACGTCGTGCCCGTTGGCGTGCAGATCCGAGGCGATGGCGGTGCCGACGCTGCCCGCGCCGGCGATGGCGACCTTCACGAGGCGCCGCCCGCCTCGCTGCGGGCGAGGGTGTGGTCGAGCTCGTGCAACGCGTCATCGAGGACCGCGAGGTGCAGCACGTCGCCCTCCTGGCCGACGAGCTCGCGCCCATCGAGGTGGGGGACACCCGAGCGTGTGACCGCCACGATGCTCAGACGTCCTGGCTCCTCCAGCTCGCTGAGCGGCTGGCCGGCCCAGGCATCGGGCAGCGAGCGATCGACGAGTGAGAGCCGGCCCGTGGCGTCGGACCAATCGCCGACGTCGAGGTCGGGGAGCAGGCGCCGACGCACCTGGTCGATCGTCCAGGTCACGGTGGCCACGGTGGGGATGCCCAGGCGCTGGTAGATCTCGGCGCGCCGCGGGTCGTAGATGCGCGCCACCACGTTGGGGATCTTGTAGGTCTCCCTGGCGATGCGCACCGTCAGGATGTTCGTGTTGTCGCCGCTCGTCACCGCCGCCAGCGCGTCCGCGCGCAGGGCACCCGCCTTTTCGAGATCGTCGCGATCGAAGCCGGATCCGACGAGACGGGGACCATCCCAGTCCTTGAGGCGCCGAAAGGCGCTGGGCGACTTGTCCAAGACGGCCACCGAGTGGCCCTCGGCGCTCAGCGAGAGGGCGAGACCAGAGCCGACGCGGCCGCACCCGACGACGATCACATGCACGCCACAGTGCAACACGCCCGCTCCGGGCGTGCAAAAAGCGCCCTGAGGCGGTGCCCGATTCCTTCTACTGTGTGGCCGTGGGGACCTCGACGACCTCTAGGCCCCCGGTCCCGTTGCCCGGGGTCGCGGCGGGGGACATCCCCGAGACACGGCGCTACCGCCTGAAGAACAAGCTCCTCGGCCCGCCGTTGGTGACCGAGCAACTGGCATCGGAGCGGCTGAACAAGCCGACTGCTCTCGGGGTGCTGTCGCCGGACTGCATCTCGTCATCGGCCTACGGCACCGAGGAGATGTTGACCCAGCTGGTGCCCTACGTGGGCCTGGCCGCCTTCACGCTGGTCGTCCCAATCACGCTCGCCATCTTGGGCGTCCTCTTCTTCGTGACCCTCTCCTACCTCGAGGTCATCGCGTATTACACCAAGGCCGGCGGCTCCTACGTGGTGGCCCGCGACAACTTCGGCCCGAGGATCGCCCAGATCGCCGCGGTTGCGCTGCTCATCGACTACACGGTCACGGTCGCCGTGCAGACGTCGGCCGGCACGGCCGCACTCACGAGTGCGGTGCCCAGCCTGGCCAACCCATTCGACACCGTTGCCATCACGGTCGGCGTGGTCCTCCTCCTCCTCTTTGGCAACCTGCGCGGCATCCGCGAGGCCGGCAGCTACTTCGCCATCCCGACGTACTTCTTCATCTTCTCCCTCGGCGCCGTGATCATCGTCGGCTTCGTCAAGGAGGCCTTGGGCGCGCTGCACCAGATCCCGCTACCCCCGGCCGACCAGCTCTACGGCGGCAAGATCGGCACGCCCGGCTCGGGATGGCTGATGGGGCTGGCCTTCATTTCGCTGCTGCGCTCCTTCGCCAACGGCGGGTCGTCGCTGACCGGTCTCGAGGCGATCTCCAACGGGGTGAGCAGCTTCCGCAAGCCCGAGTCGCGCAACGCCCGCCAGACGCTCGTCGCCATGAGCACGACACTCGGTTTCCTCGTGCTCGGTGTCACCCTGCTCGCACGCTGGACGCACGCCGTGCCCTATGCCAACGGCTCACCGACCGTGGTCTCCCAGGAGGTCAGGGCTGTCTTCGGCGCGAGCCCGATCGGGCACCTCGGCTTCTACATCGTCCAGCTGGCCACCATGCTGATCCTCTACACGGGCGGCAACACGAGCTTCAACGGGTTTCCCTACCTGGCGAGCTTCGTGGCGGGCGACCGCTTCTTGCCCCGCCAGCTCACTCGCCGCGGCCACCGCCTGGCCTTCTCAAACGGGATCCTCGTCCTGGCCGGGGTGGCGCTGGCGCTGGTGCTGGCGTACAAGGCGCAGGTCAACGGGCTGGTGGCGCTCTACGCGATCGGCGTGTTCACCGGCTTCACCATGGCCGGGTCGGGCATGGTGAAACACCACCTCACGGCGCGGGAGGGCCATTGGCGCCGCAGCGTCGCGATCAACGGCTTCTCGGCCTTCCTGTCCTTCACGGTCGTGCTCATCTTCTCGGTGGCGAAGTTCAAGGAGGGGGCATGGCTGATCTTCGTGGTCGGACCACTCCTCTATATCGGGCTCATCCGCCTGCACCACCAATACGTCCGCGAGGCCAAGATGCTCGAGACTGGTGTCGTGGAGGCGTCCGAGGCGCCCGTCCTGCGCCGCCATGTCGTGGTCGTCCTGGTCGACCGCCTCGACATGGCCACCGCGCGCGCCCTGCAGTACGCGCGCACGCTGTCACCCGACGACCTTCGGGCGGTGCACTTCGACATCGACGCCAAGGCGGCGCGCGAGCTCGAGTCCGACTGGAGCCGGCTGGGGCTGGCCCGGCTCCCCCTCGACATCATTGAGTGCCCGGACCGCCGACTCGGCCGCGCCGCCATTGAGCTGGTGGCCGACGCCACGCTCGACGGGGACACCGAGTGCACGGTGTTGCTGCCGCGGCGCAGCTTCGCCCGCGTCTGGCAGCGCTTTTTGCACGATCGCACCGCGGACAAGCTCGCGGCGGTCCTCGCCCAGGTGCCCCATGTCGCGGCCACCATCGTTCCCTTCGCGGTGGGCGGGCGCTACGAGGAGCAGGCGCGTTCGTACGGGCGGTCGGTGCAGCGGGCGGCGCGCCTGGGACGGATGCGAGGAGACGGCGACGTGCCCATCGACACCGAAGGGCGGACAGGGGTGGACCGCATGGGCCGCCGGGACGGGCCGCGTCGACCCCCCACCGTGCTGGCAGCCGACGAGACGCTGGCCCAGCGGGCCGGGGCCACGACGCCCATCGCCGCGGTCGTGCCACGCCAGCGGGTGAGGGTGGCAGGACGGGTGAAGTCGGTCCGGGTGCAGCCCCGGGCCGGGACCTCGAACCTCGAGTGCGTCCTGAGCGACGGAACCGGCGGCCTGCTTCTGGTGTTCCAGGGCCGGCCCAAGATCGCCGGGATCGAGCCCGGCGCGCGCCTGGTCGCCGAGGGCATGGTCGGCGCATGGGGCCGCCGCCCTGCGATGTTGAATCCCTCCTTCGAGCTCGTCCAGGGCGCCCCCAACGATCCGGCCGAATCTTGAGCCGTTCACCCAGGTCAGAGGCACCCGCGCCGACAACGAAATTGCCCGCCGGTGTGCCAGTCGCTAACGTGCCCGACGGCCAAGCGTCGGGTGCGACCTCTCTGGCGCGCCCTCCGAGCAGGGTCATGACAACGATCGCCGCGGTGCCGAACGCTGCCGCACCGCATGGGCAAGGGCGTCACCGCCTCCTCACCTCAAGACGTACTGGAACAGAAAGGGCACACCGGGAATGATCAATCTCCTCGCAGCCGAGGGCGGCTACCAGGCCTTCCACCTGGGCGGGGCAGACAAGACCTGGCTGTACATCTGCTTGTTCGCCGGCATCGTCGGCATCGCCGCCGGCTTGCTGCTCGCCCGCAATGTCCTTTCCTTCGACCAGGGCACAGTCAAGATGAAGGAGATCGCGCAAGCAGTCCAGGAGGGGGCCCAGGCCTTCCTGGGTCGGCAGTTCCGGGCCATCGTGATGATCATCATCCCGCTGGCCATCCTCATCTTCTTCACGGCCACCAAAGTGGTGAAGCCGGACGGGGACGTCGCCTTGACCTTCCAACAGGACGGCCTCTACCGGGTGATCTGTTTCCTCTTCGGCGCCACCTTCTCGGGGCTGACGGGCTTCATCGGCATGAGCATCGCCGTGCGGGGCAACGTCCGCACGGCGGCGGCGGCGTCTCGGGGCGGCGGCATGGCGGCTGCGCTGCGGGTGGCCTTCCGCACCGGCGCGGTGACCGGCATGCTCTGCGTCGGCCTCGGGCTGGTCGGGGCGACGGCCATCGTGTTGATCTTCCAGAACTCGGCCACGGCGGTGCTGATCGGCTTCGCCTTCGGCGCGTCTCTCCTCGCCCTCTTCATGCGCGTGGGGGGCGGCATCTTCACCAAGGCGGCGGACGTCGGGGCCGACCTGGTCGGCAAGGTGGAGGCCGGCATCCCCGAGGACGACCCGCGCAACGCGGCCACCATCGCCGACAACGTGGGCGACAACGTGGGTGACTGCGCCGGCATGGCGGCTGACCTCTTCGAGTCCTACGAGATCACGATCATCTCGTCGCTCATCCTCGGGTACTCGGCCTTCAGAACCATCGGCCACAACCCCACCGCGGCCGTCCTGTACCCGCTCATCGTCCCGGCGATCGGGATCTTCGCCTCGGTGATCGGCGTGCTCGTCGTGCGCGCCCGCAAGAGCGATCGCAACGCGCTGGCCCCGATCAACCGCGGCTTTTGGCTGGCCGCAGTGCTGACGGTGGTGGGCGCCTTCTTGGTGGCGCAGTACTACGTGCACGACCTCAAGGTGTTCTACGCAGTGCTGACCGGAGTCATCCTCTCCCTGGTCGCCAGCCAGATCACGGAACAGTTCACGTCGACCGAGCGAGGACCGGTCAAGGAGATCGCGGCGTCGGCCCGTACCGGCCCGGCCACCACGGTGCTGGCGGGGATCTCCATCGGCCTGGAGTCTTCCGTCTGGGCCATCATCGCCATCGCCATCGCCATCGGGGTGGCCATCGGGCTGGGCGACGGCAACATCGAGCTGACCTTCTACCTGGTCGCCCTCATCGGCATCGGGTTGCTGGCCACGGCCGGCATGGTGGTCTCCGAAGACAGCTTCGGGCCGGTGTCGGACAACGCGGCCGGCATCGCCGAGATGTCGGGCGAATTCACCGGCGAGGCAGAGCGCGTGATGGTGAGCCTCGACGCGGTGGGGAACACCACCAAGGCCATCACCAAGGGTGTGGCCATCGGGTCGGCGGTCATCGCGGCCGTCGCCCTCTTCGCTTCGTTCATCGAGACCATCGGCCAACAGCTCCCGAGCCTGCACGCAACCGGCTCGAAGCTCTTCAGTGTGATCCAGATCAACGTCGCGAACCCGACGACTTTCATCGGACTGCTCATCGGTGGCTCGATTGCCTTCCTCTTCTCGTCCCTGGCCATCAGGGCCGTCGGTCGTTCGGCGGGGACGGTCGTGCTCGAGGTGCGGCGCCAATTCCGCGAGCACCCCGGGATCATGGACTACACCGAGAAGCCCGAATATGGACGGGTCATCTCCATCTGCACGGCGGCGGCCCAGCGCGAGTTGGCCACACCCGCCCTGCTGGCGATCCTCGCCCCGGTGATCGTGGGGTTCGGGATCAACTACCTCGCGCTCGGGGCCTTCCTGGCCGGGACGATCCTGACCGGGCAATTGATGGCCAACACGCTGTCGAACTCGGGTGGCGCTTGGGACAACGCCAAGAAGTACATCGAGGACGGCAACGAGGGCGGGAAGGGCTCGGAGGCCCACAAGGCTGCCGTCATCGGTGACACGGTCGGCGACCCGTTCAAGGACACGGCCGGCCCGGCGTTGAACCCGATGATCAAGGTGATGAACCTCGTCTCGCTCCTGATCCTGCCCGCGGTCATTTCCCTGCGCCACGACACGGGTGCGCGCCTCGGCATCGCCGCGGCCTCGCTCGTCGTCCTGCTGGCGGCGCTCGCCTTCTCCAAGCGCGGAAGCGAGGCGATGGACGCAGACGCGGCTGATACAGCACCCGCTGAGGCGGCCGTCGCTGCGGCCGATTGACCTGCTCAGCCCGCTAAGAGATCGATCAGCAGGAGACGTGCCGGAAGTAGCCGCCCTTGACAGGCGGGTCGGCGGACCCCCACTCTGACGTGATCATGCCCTCCGTTTCACTCTTCCGACCGATGCCCCGCGGGGTGCCCCGTGGGTAAGGCGCTCGTGATCGTCGAGTCGCCCGCCAAGGCGCGCACGATCGGCGGGATGCTCGGCCCCGACTTCATCGTCGAGTCCTCGATCGGCCACATCCGTGACTTGCCGCGCGGTGCCGACGAGGTGCCTGCCGCCTACAAGGGGGAGTCGTGGGCGCGCCTCGGTGTCGACGTGGACAACGGCTTCAAACCCCTCTACGTCGTGTCATCGCCGAAGAAGTCGGTGGTCGCCAACCTGAAGAAGCTCCTCAAGGGGGCCGACGAGCTGTATCTCGCGACCGACGAAGACCGTGAGGGCGAGTCGATCGCGTGGCACCTGTCCGAGGTGCTCTCGCCGACGGTGCCGGTCAAGCGCATGGTCTTCCACGAGATCACCCCGGCGGCCATCGCCCGCGCCGTCGACGAGTGGCGCGACCTCGACCGCCGGCTGGTCGACGCCCAGGAGGCCCGCCGCATCCTCGACCGCCTCTACGGCTACGAGGTCTCGCCGGTGTTGTGGCGCAAGGTCATGCCGCGGCTGTCGGCCGGACGTGTCCAGAGTGTGGCCACCCGCATGGTGGTCGAGCGCGAGCGGGCCCGGATGCGCTTCCACTCCGCCACCTGGTGGGGAGTCGAGGGCACCTTCGCCAACGCGGCAGCTCCCAACGGCTTCGGGGCCACGCTGGTCACCCTGGGGGGGACGACCGTCGCCACGGGCAAGGACTTCGACGAACGCGGGGAGGAGACGGGCAAGGCCGCCACCCGAGTGCTGGGTGAGGACGAGGCGACCTCGGTGGCCGGCGCGCTGACCGGCGAGAGCTTCACCGTGCGCTCGGTGACCGAGCGCCCCTTCCGGCGCTCGCCCGCCGCTCCCTTCATGACATCGACGCTGCAACAGGAGGCCGGCCGCAAGCTCCGCTTCAGCGCCCAGCGCGCCATGCAGGTGGCCCAGCGCCTCTACGAGCAGGGCTACATCACCTACATGCGGACCGACTCGACCACCCTCTCGGACCAGGCGCTCACCGCGGCGCGCAACCAGGCCCGCGAGATGTTCGGCGCCGACTACGTGCCCAACGCGCCCCGGCGCTACGAGCGCAAGGTGAAGAACGCGCAGGAAGCCCACGAGGCGATTCGCCCGGCCGGGGAGGCGTTCCGCACGCCCGAACAGGTCGGCCGCTCGCTGTCGGGGGACGAGCTCCGCCTCTACGAGCTGATCTGGATGCGCACGGTGGCCTCCCAGATGAACGACGCGACCGGGACCAGCGCGCAGCTGCGCCTGGTGGCCGACGTGCCCAGCGGTCTGGCGGCGGGCCAGGAGGCCGAGTTCTCGGCGAGCGGGCGGGTCATCACCTTCTCGGGGTTCCTGCGGGCCTATCAGGAGGGACGCGACGAGGACGACCCCGACACCGACAGCGCCGAGGAGATGGTGCTGCCCGCGCTGGCCGAGGGTGACCGCGTCGAGGGCACCGCGTTCGAGCCGGGCTCGCACACCACACAACCGCCGGCCCGCTACACCGAGGCCTCACTCGTCAAGGCGATGGAGGAGCTCGGCGTGGGGCGGCCGTCCACCTACGCCAGCGTCATCACCACGATTCTCGACCGGGGCTACGTGTGGAAGAAGGGCACGGCGCTCGTGCCGAGCTTCACGGCCTTCGCGGTGGTGGGCCTCCTCGAGCGCTACTTCGGCAATCTGGTCGACTACGGCTTCACGGCGTCGATGGAGGACGACCTCGACGACATCGCGTCGGGGACCGAAGAGGTCCTTCCCTGGCTCACCCGCTTCTACTTCGGCAGCGACGCGCCGGGCGCCATGGCGACCGACGGCACCGAGGTCGACACGCTCGGCCTGAAGGCGACGGTGGCGGCGCATCTCGCTGAGATCGACGCGCGCGAGGTCAACTCCATCCCGCTCGGCGAGGGCAGCGACGGCCAGCCCATCGTGGCGCGCGTCGGCCGGTACGGCCCGTACCTCCAGCGCGGCGAGGACCGAGCCTCCATTCCCGACGACCTGGCGCCCGACGAGCTGACGATCCCTCGCGCCGAGGAGATCCTGGCGGCACCCTCCAACGACCGCGTGCTCGGGACGCACCCCGAGAGCGGGCTCGACATTCAGGTCAAGGCGGGCCGCTTCGGTCCCTACGTGCAGGTCGGCGAGCTCGTCGAGGGCGGCGACAAGCCGCGCACGGCGTCACTGTTCGGCTCCATGGACCCGGCGACGCTGACGTTCGAGCAGGCGCTCGACCTGCTCCGTATCCCGCGCACGGTGGGCACCGATCCCGAGACGGGCGAGGACGTCGTCGCGCACAACGGCCGCTTCGGCCCGTACGTCAAGCGCGGAACGGACACGCGCAGCTTGGCGAGCGAGGATCAGCTTCTCACCGTGACCCTCGATGAGGCGCGGGCCCTGTTCGCGCAGCCCAAGCAACGCCGAGGACGCGCGTCCGCGGCACCCCTGCGCGAGCTCGGCACCGACCCCTCCACCAACTTGCCCGTCGTCGTGAAGGACGGACGGTTCGGCCCCTACGTCACCGACGGCACGACGAATGCCAGCCTGCGCAAGGGCGACGCCGTCGAGACGATCGACATGGACCGAGCCGCCGAGCTCTTGGCCGAGCGCCGCGCCGCCGGCCCGTCGACGCGCAAGAAAAAGGCCGCCAAGAAGGCGGCACCAGCCAAGAAGGCTGCCAAGAAATCTGCGAAGAAGACAGCGAAGAAAGCGACGAAGGCGACGGCCGCGAAGAAGGCCGCTGCCACCGGGGCCGCAGCCGCGGATCCGGCGATGAAGGCACCGCCGGCCGAACCCTTCTGACATGGTCGCCCGGGGTCGTCTGCTGGCGCTCGAGGGCATTGACGGCTGTGGGAAGTCCACCCAGGCACGCGCCCTGGCCGACACCCTCGGCGCCCGGCTGACCCGTGAACCGGGCGCCACTGAACTCGGCGCGCGCGTGCGCGAGCTGCTCCTCGCACCCAGCGCCCCCGCCGTGTCACCGCGAGCCGAGGCGCTCTTGCTGGCGGCGGACCGAGCTGAACACGTCGGCCAGGTGCTGGGGCCCGCGCTGGCCGCCGGTGAGTGGGTCGTGAGCGACCGCTACGCGGGCTCGACGATCGCATACCAGGGCTATGGGCGCGGCCTCGACCCCACCGCCCTGCGCTCGCTGATCGAGTGGGCCACGGACGGCCTGGTGGCCGATCTTTCGATCCTGGTCGACGTCCCGGTCGAGGTGGCGGCAGCACGTCTCGCCGCCGGACCTGGCGGCCCCGCGCGGCTGGACCGGATGGAGCGCTTGGGCCCGGCCTTCGCGACGCGCGTGCGAGAAGGGTTCCTCGCCCAGGCGGCCGCCGATCCCGACCACTGGCTGGTGGTGGACGGCGAGATGGCCATCGCGGACGTGGCGGCCCATATCGTGGCCTCCGTGCGCGCACGGTTCAACGACACCCCGGCGCTCGGCCGGTGACCACCGAGCGCCCGGTCCGGGCGCTCTTCGCCGGCGTGATCGGCCAGGACGAGGCGGTTGACTCGTTGCGCGCGGCGGCGGCCAATCCGGTTCACGCGTACCTCTTCCGCGGGCCAGCCGGCAACGGCGGCCTGGCGGCGGCCCATGGCTTCGCGGCCGCGCTCCTGTGTCCCGAGGGTGGGTGCGGTGAGTGCACAACGTGCCGCGCGGCTCTGGCCGGGACCGATCCAGACCTCCATGTCGTTCGCCGGAGCGGCGCCTCCGTCTCGATTGCTGAGATCCGCCAGGTGGTCGCTCTCGCGCAACGCCGTCCCTTGCGCGGCGAACGACAGGTCATCGTGGTGCTCGACATGCACCTCGCCGCGCTGCGCGCTCCGGCGCTGCTCAAGACCCTCGAGGAGCCTCCCGGCGACACCGTCTTCGTGCTGCTGGCCGACCAGGTGGTGCCCGAGCTGGTCACGGTGGCGAGCCGCTGCGTGGAGGTGGACTTCCCGCCCGTCGCGCGCGCCGAGCTGGTGGCCTGGCTCACCGCGTCGGGCGTGCCATCTGACATGGCGGTGGTGGTCGCCGACAGCAGCGGGGGCAATCCCGACCGGGCGCGGGTCATGGTCGACGACCCCGACGTGGCCGCCCGGCTCGAGCTCTGGGCGTCGGTGCCCGAGAAATTGCGCAGCGAAGGCACCACGGCAGCGGGCCTGACCCGGAGCGTGCTCGAATCGGCCGACCGCGCCGTCGAGCCGTTGCGGGCCGAGCACGCGCGCGAGATCGACGCGCTCACGGCGTCCGCCAAGGAGATGGGCGAGCGTGGTCTTCCGGGTCGCAAGGAGATCGTGGATCGGCATCAGCGCGAAGAGCGGCGGTTCCGTACCGACGCGCTGCGCGCCGGCCTCGGGGTCCTGGCGCGCTCGTATCGTGGCCGCGTCGTGAGCGCAGCCAAGGCGGGGACCGTCGCGGTGGGCGATCCCGACGTACGGGGCGCCGCGGACGCAGTCGGCTTGATCACCGAGGCGTCGGAGTCGCTGGTGCGGAACCCCAACGAGGCGTTGCTGCTGCAGTCGCTTTTCGTGCGTCTGGCCGACTTGGCGGCATAGGACCTGGCGAACAGAAAAGCCCCGGAATCGGGTCGAACGGTCCCGCTCCCAGGCACGAACGGCAGCTCCTGAGCGAGCGCCGTGAGGCGACACTAGAGTCTCGTTCATTCTCCCGAGTGGCGTCAGGGGGTAGGCAGTGGCGGTCAGCGTTTCGGTCCGGTGGTTCCGGTAGTAGGCGAGCCCGACCGCGCCCGCGTGGTGTCGGGGCTCGAGCTGCGCGTGCTCGGACCGGTTGAGGTCGTCTGGGACGGACGCGTCGTCGATATAGGCGGCCCAAAGGCCAGAGCGTTCCTGGCGCGGCTCCTCATTGACCGGGGTCTCGTCGTCCCCGTCGACCGCGTCGTCGATTCCCTGTGGGTTGGGCACGACGGTGTGGGGGCTGAGGTTGCGCTGCGCTCGACCGTCTCGCGTCTGCGCAAGCGTCTACGCGATGCGGGCGCCCCCGACGTGATCGTCACCCGAGCGCCGGGATACGCGCTCGACGTACCGGCCGACGCGACCGACGTCCTCCAGTTCGAACACCTGGTTGCCGAGGGGCGCCGGGAACTGGCGCGCCGGCGCCCGAGAGAGGCCAGCCGGCTGTTGAGCGAGGCCGAAGCACTCTGGCGCGGCGGTGCGTACAGCGAGGTCCACGACGAGCCGTTCGCTCGCGCCGAGGCCAGGCGCCTTGAAGAGCAGCGCCTGTCCGCGACCGAGACGCGCATCGACGCCGGGTTGACCCTCGGGCAGCATCACGCGCTGGCTGCGGAGCTCGAGACGCTCACGAACGCCCATCCCCTCCGAGAACGTATGTGGTCGCAACGGATGCTGGCGTTGTACCGGTCGGGGCGCCAGGCCGAGGCGCTGCGCGTGTTCCAAGACCTGCGATCGTCGCTGGTGGCAGAACTCGGCATCGAACCGGGTCACGAGGTGACTTGGCTCGAGCACGCCATCCTCGCGCACGACGCTGCACTCGATTTCCCGGTGCCACCGGAGGCCGGCGACGCGCGGTCTGAGGAGCGGGTTCCCTCGGCGGGGTGGGGCTCGCGCGTGCCGGTCTTCGAAGGAGCGCTCGTCGGCCGGGCCAGCGAGTGTGCCCTCCTGGACCGCTGGTGGTCATCGGTGCCAGACGGCGGTGGCCGGCTCCTGCTCATCGACGGTGATCCCGGCATCGGCAAGTCGCGCCTGGCGGAGGATTTCTCTGGTCGCGCCGCCGCCCGCGGGGCGCTGGTGCTGTGGGGTCGCTGCGACGAGGAACCCGTCGCGCCGTACCAGCCCTTCGCCGAGGCACTCGGTCGCTATTTCCACTCGTTATCGGCAGACGTGATTTCGCACATGTCGGAGTGGCAGTTGACCGAGCTCTCCCGGTTGGTGCCCCGGCTCCAAGAGCATTCCCCCGTGCCTTCAGAAGAGCGCGGTGACCCGGAGAACGACCGGTTTCGCTTCTTCGAGGCTCTGACCGCCGCGTTGAACGAGCTCGGGACCGATCACGACGTTCTGTTGGTCATCGACAATCTGCACTGGGCCGACCAGCCGACGCTGTTGCTCCTGCGCCACGTTCTTCGCGGCACCGATGGCTCCCGCCTCGGCATCGTGGCCATGTACACCGACGCCGAGGTTCTCTCCGAGCATCGGTTACGGCCCGTGCTGGCAGACATCCGGGCGTCGCGCGCGGTCGAGTCGATCCACCTGCAGGGGCTCAGTCCGGCTGCCGTGGAGGAGCTTGCCCAGGCCTGGCCCGAGGTCCCCTCGGAGGTCGTACCGCAGCTTTACAAGCTGACCGACGGCAACCCACTGTTCCTCGACGAGCTCCTACGTCAGCTCCAGTCCCGGGCGGACGAACACCACGACGAGGACGACGCCACTCCCGTCCTCCCCGACCTCAGCCCGCCCGAGGCGATCCGAGAGCTGGTCGCGCGCCGAGTGTCGAGACTTCCCGAGGACGTCATCCACCTGCTGCAGGTGGCGGCTGTGGGCGGGCTCATGTTCGACGCCGCCATCGTGGCAGAGGCCGCAGGTCTCAGCCCCGAAGGCCGGCTCGACGCGTTCGACCGGGCGGAGGAATCGCGCCTGCTTCGGCGCGTCGGCGCGGACACCAAGGGTCGTTACGGGTTCAGCCACGCTCTCGTGCGCGAGGCGATTTACGGCGAGCTCCTCCGAGGGCGACGCGTCCGGTTCCATCACGCCATCGCGCTGGCCATGGAGCGCGCGTACGCCGGCGCTCTCGACCGCTACGTGAACGAGGTGGCACTTCACTTCTTCATGGGCGCGCCGCTCGGCGATGCCGACAAGGCCCTGCGCTATTCCGTCGCGGCGGGCGAGCGGGCGTTGCGACTCCTCGCCTTCGAAGAAACGGTCGGCCATTTCACGCGGGCGCTCGAGATCTGCGAGCTCTACACGCCCGAGGACGCGCCAACACGCTGTGACCTGCTCATGGGGCTCGCCGAGGCGCAGAACCGCGCCGGGGACAGCACCGAGGCCAACGTGACCGTTTCGCGAGCGGCCGATCTGGCGCGCGCAATGGGCGATGCCGAGCGATTGGCCGGGGTGGCGCTACGGGCAGGCCCCCTGAGCTACCTGGGCATCGTGGCGGCGAACCGGGACCACCTCCGTCTGCTGGAGGAGGCGCGTGCCGCGCTGCCCGACGAGGACACCTCGTTGCGCGCCATGGTCACGGCGCGGCTCGGCCTCGTGACGATCTATTCCTACGGGATCCGGAAGCCCGGTGTGCTGGAGCACTCCCTCGCGTTGAACAGCGAGGCGGTGGCGATTGCCCGCCGGCTGGGTGACCGGCGCGCGCTGGGGTATGCGCTCAACGCCCGGATGCACGCGCTGTGGGGAATTGGCCCCGCGCCAGAGCGCCTCGCCACCGGGACTGAGCTTGGCGAGATCGCCGAGGAGATCGGTGACGAGCTCTTGGCGCTGCACGGTCACATGTGGTGCATCCGTGAGCTCCTGGCGCAGGGCCATGTCGAAGCGGTCCACGCGGAGATCACGAGGTTCCGGGCGAGGGACACGGGTCCGGTGCACCCGGTCGAGGCCGCCTACGCCTACAACCTCGCGGCGATGATGGCGGCCCTCGCGGGAGACTTCGACGAGGCAGAGTCACTCGGCCGCCAAGGGGTGGAAGCAGCCGGAGCGCACAACGAGTTGGCGCTGAGCTTCTACGGCGCTCTCATGGCGTGGACCTGGTGGGCACGCGGTGACCTGACATCGCAGGACAGCACGTTCAGTGCCATCGTCGCGCAGGCGTCTGTCGACTACCCGATGGTTCGGGCCACGTTGGCACTGATCCATGCTGAGACAGGCGAGCGAGAACAGGCACTGGAGGACCTGCGCCTGCTGACAGAAATAGGATGGGACGAGGTGGCGGATGATCAATCCGAAGGCGTCTCGATCGCCATGGCGGCCGCAGCCTGCGGTGTCCTCGGAAGCGAGACGAGGGAGATCGCCGCGAGCATCTACGAGCAGATGCGACCGTACGCAGGCACGGCCGTCGTGATCCGGGCGCCTGCGGCCGCGTGTATCGGGCCAGCCGATCAATACTTGGGCCTCGCGGCGAGGGCGATGGGAGACCTGGCTCTGTCCGAGGTGCACTTCGAGGCGGCGTTGCGGTTGGCCCGCCGCATGAGCTCTCCGCCCTTCATCGCCGCCGCGGAGATTCAGCTCGCCCGCACGATTCGCCAACGGCGAGGACCCGGGGACGTGCGCGTCGCGATCCTGTTGCGAAGTGGCGAGGAAGCCGCACTGGCCATGGGACTGCACCGACTGGCCACCATGGCGGCCGAACCCGGTTGAATGCCGGGCGGGTGCACCACAGTGACAGCCGGCAGCGTGGTCGGGATCGCCCAAGAGCACCGTGGCCGGTCATGACCAGCAGAAACGAGCGCAGCGTCGGCGCTCGTGCCGGAAGGGGAGGTTCGGTAGGCGAGGACGGGTGAGCGCCGTCGATGGGGCACCTCAGCCGCGCGTACACTGCTGACCGTCGTCCGCCCGGGGTAGAGAAGGTCCGTACCTGGTCGGAGAGGACGTCTGCCTGGGTAGCTCAGTCGGTAGAGCAGCGCACTCGTAATGCGCAGGTCAGCGGTTCGAATCCGCTCTCAGGCTCCCAGGTCAGAGACCATATTTGCGCTGACACAACCCAGAGAACGCCTTGTCTCAGCAATTTCCAGGGCACTTTCGAACGAGAGGGCTTCTCGGCGCCCCAATGAGGGCTGCGATTCCTTAGGGTCTGCCCCCTACCAACCGATACAGAACGGTGAGTGTGAGTCTTTTCCCGGGCACCGGGTTCAAGCGGCCACAAAGCGTCGACGACGAGGCCGTCGACCCGGTTGCTGACCCGCTCGAGACGCAGAAGCGAATCTTCTGGACGGCTCACAGTCGGCTGGGGTATCTGACCCTGACGGCTGGGAGCCTTTTCGTGCTGTCTTACTTCGTCGCGACCTCCAATGGGCCCCACCGACTCGCGGCATGTGCCATCAGTTCGTTCACCTTGGTGGCCGCCATCGTGACCCTGGCTTTCATCGGCAGGGTCTCGACCGCTCCGTGGCGTGTCTCATTTTCGGTCGCGTCCACCCTCTTGGCGGGATTGGCACTGACCATCTGCATTGTGTTGGATGGTGGACTCGACAGTCCGCTGGTGGTGTTGATCGCCCTCCCGGTTATGAGTGCCGCCCTGGCCCTTCCGCCGAAACAGGTCACGATTTGTGGCTGTGCCGCGCTCGGCGAGTTAGGCGTCGTGGCGTGGACCGATGCACATGTGGAAGCCGCGGCAAGCGACATCGCAGCCCTGTTAGCCCTCTTGATCGGAACAGCCGTGCTGTGCTCGGCGTCCGCGCTGTACCGCGCGCGTCTCGAGGAACACGAAGATCGGCTGGTCGAAGACCTCCACCACCAAGCGTCCACGGACGCACTGACGGGCTGTCTCAGTCATGGCGCGTTCTACAACCGCCTGGGCATCGAAATCGACCGGGCGCTGCGCCATCATGAGCCCCTGAGCCTGCTCGTCGCGGATGTCGACCTGTTCAAGTCGTTCAACGATGCGCATGGCCACGCGGCCGGGGATGCGGCACTCGCCGAAGCCGGGGCGATCCTCAGACGGGCGAGCAGGTCGATCGACACTGTCGCCCGAGTCGGTGGCGACGAATTCGCGGTGATCCTTCCCAAGACTGATCTGGTAAGTGCAGGCAACCTGGCCGAGCGAATGATCCGGAGCTTCACAGACGGGGAAGCACAACTGCGCATCAGCGTCGGGTTCGCCGCTCTGGATCCCGTCGAACCGACGAGCCAGAGGCTCTTTCGCGATGCCGATCAGGGTCTCTACCGGGCCAAGGCCAATGGGCGCGCTCGCACCGCCACCATCGGCGACGCGGCGACCAGTATTCCGGCCCGGCATGGTGCCGGTCAGGAACTTGTGGATCCGGTATTTGCTCGGGCGGGTTGGGACCGCCTCGAGGAAAGCCTCCGTGAATCCAATCGTGCGACGGTCGAGGCGTCATCGATCATCGACTCACTCCAAGGAACGGCGTCAGTTGGATTCGGTTACGTGGATCGAGACTTTCGCATCCTGCGTATCAACGCGATGCTCGCTTCGGTCAACGGTGGCGAGGTCGAAGACCAGATCGGTCGACGGGTCGCGGAGGTCGTTCCGGCGCTGTGGCCGACGCTGGAGCCCATCTACCGGCGGGTCATCGACAGCGGTGACGCCGTTGTCAATCAGAAGGTGTCGGGCCCGACGGCCACGGACCCGGATCAGATCCACTCCTGGCTCACGAACCTGAATCCAGTCAAGGTCGGCGACGAGGTCATCGGGATCGCGATCGTCGTGATTGACATCACCGACCGGAAGCAACTGGAAGAGAGTCAGGCAACATTGACCCGGGCGGTCGTGAGTGCCCTCTCGGCGTCAGTGGAGCTGCGTGACCCGTACACCGCTGGTCATCAAGAGCGGGTGGCTCGCATTGCGGGCGCTGTCGCGTCCGAGCTCAATCTTGAAGCTCGAGACATCGAGGAGATCGAACTCGCGGCAAGAATCCATGACATCGGCAAGCTGTCGGTTCCGTCGGACCTGCTCTCGCGTCCAGGGCGGCTGAGCGAGCCTGAGATGGCGGTGGTCCGGATGCACACCCAGGCTGGATTCGACCTGCTGGAACGGGTCCATTTCCCTGAGCGTGTCGCACAGATGGTGTTCCAACACCACGAGCGCTGTGATGGGTCAGGGTATCCAAATGGGTTGAAGGGCGACCAGATCCTCATCGGCAGTCGGATCATTGCCGTCGCCGACGTGGCGGAATCGATGGCGTCTGCACGACCGTATCGAACGGGACTCGGTCTCAACGCAGCCGTCGAGGAACTCCGGCTCGGAGCCGGCACGATCTACGACGCAGAGGTCGTGGCAGCGCTTTTGAGAGTCATCGAGACGGGCCGGCTCGCCTTTGATCGGACAGGTTCGCTGGAGACAGCGAGCGGCGGGCCCATGGTTCTCGCAAAGTCCATGGGGTGACGTCCGACACGCGCCGCTAGGCGCTCACGAGGTCACGACGTCGAAACCCGAGCAGGCCGGCCATGGCGGCGATCAGGCCGATCCCGGCAAGGACGGCGTCGGTCCCCCAATTGGGAGGCACGGCCGGCGCCGATGCGACGTGGTGGAAGACCGAGGTATCGAGCAGCCAGTGGCTGACGGCGCCGATCCCTCCCACGAGTTCGACGAGCAGGGACCAGGCCACGACGGCGTAGACGGCAATCGTCGCGGCCCGGGGCCAGAAGCCGAAAAACAGCGCGCCCACACCCAAGAGCAAGACGGCGGGAATGACAGCGTTCAGGCCGGCGCCCACCAGCGAGTCGACGCCGACGCCTGAGCGCTGCGTCGCGGCGCCCGCCCACGTGCACACGCCGGCGAGGAGACCAGCGGTGACCAGCAGGACAAGAGCGAGACCCAGACGCCCGGAGAGCCATCGGACGCGCGAGACCGAGCGGACCACGAGGTGATTGAGTCGTCCCTCGGATTCCTCGCTCCTCGCAGCTCCGATCTGGCCGACAGCCACGAAGGCGATGAGCACGCTGACGATGAGAAACGTCACGCCAAGGTACGCACCGACCCCACCGCCGGCGGCTCCCAGCTTGTCGAAGGTCTCTCGGAGGGAGGATCCCGACAGGGTGTCGCCGGCGCCCTTGGCCACCAGGCCCAGGAGCAAGCCGAAGACTGCCAGCGCGGCCAACCACACGACGGCCACGGTCCAGGTGAGTCGGACGCTCAGCCCCAGTTCGCTGTCGAGCAGGCGCAGATCGGCGGGACGGTCGGGCCGGTCCGGGAAGACGCTCGATCCGACGTCTCGGCTCGCGGCCAGTCGCACGGCGGTACTGCCGACCAACGCCGTGAAGCCGCCGATTAGGAGCAGGGGCCACTGGTTGCTCTCGGTGAGCGGTGCAAGCTGTTCGCACCAGCCGAGGGGTGAGAGCCAGCAGAGCCAGTGGAGCCCGATGCCGGCGTCGCCGACCAAACGCAGGCAGTAGCTGAGGCCGAGCACCGCCGCGCCATACCCGGCCGCTTGTCGTCGTGTCGTCGCGAGCTGGCTCGTCAGCGCCCCGACCGCAAGGAACATGAGGGCGGGACTGACGAGGGCGAGAGCGAAGAACAGCGCTGGACCGGGCGCGATGTCTACCTTCGACGACACGCCGGCAATGGAGGTGATCAGGGAGGTCAGGGCCCAGAGGACGGCAGCGGACACAGCGAATCCGCCGAGCGCCTGCAGCGCTGCCCCGCCTCGGGTCGTCCTGCCCGAGAGGAGCATGTCCCAGCGGCCCGCGTCCTCCTCGCCGCGAAGAAGCCGCGAGCTGGTGAGGAGGCCCCAGATCGCACCCACGATCATGAGGGTCATGGACACCTTGAACACGGTGAATCCGCCGACGGTCTCCAGTGCGGGTGACGGCCCGAACAGCGCGATCGTCGCCTTGTTGTCGCCGAACGTCGCGGCGAGGGCGTCGCGCTGGGCGTGGGTCTTGTAGATGCTGGAATAGCTCCACGCCGACGAGGCGATGAATGTGCCGAACACATAGCCCCACACGAGGCCAGACTTCGCGGCTGCGCGCGCCGTTCTCTCGAAGATCACCCACGAAGGACGGTTGAGAGTCCTCCCCGGCGCGTCGATGGACTAGCGGCGTCCGTTGCCATCGCCACTCGTCTCGTCGGCGCCGTAGTAGCCGAGGAACAGCTCCTCGAGCGACGGCTCCCTGCTCTGGAGCCCGGTGACGTCTGTGTCGGCCAGCACCCGAATGAGCGGCCGGACCGACCCCCGCAGGTCGAGATGAACGGACTGTCCGTCAGCGATGACATGGCTCACCCCCGGCACCGCCGAGAGGTCGGGGACGGGTCCTGCAAAGGTGGCGTTGACGGAGACGGCGGCCAGGTGTCGCAACTCATGGAGGCTCCCGAGCTCCACCAGGCGGCCCGCCCGAAGGATGGCGACCCGATCGCACAGGGCCTCCACCTCGCTCAGGATGTGCGACGACAGGAACACCGTTTGTCCGCGTTCCCTCGCCTGGCCGACACAGCTTCTGAAGACTTGCTCCATGAGCGGATCGAGGCCCGAGGTCGGCTCGTCGAGGATCAAGAGATGCGCCCGGGTCATCAGCGCGGCGATCAGGATCACCTTCTGGCGGTTGCCCTTCGAGTACGCCCGCACCTTCTTGGAAGGGTCGAGCTCGAAGCGTTCGATCAGTTCGTCCCTGTAGCTCTCGTCGACCCGACCGTGGACCCGGCCCAGGAGATGCAATGTCTCCATCCCTGTCAGCTTCGGCCAGAAGTCGGCCTCACCGGGGACGCAGGCCACGCGTCGATGAGCCTCGACGGGGTGGCGCGTGGCGTCAATGCCGAACAACTGACAGCTTCCCGACGACGGCTCGAGCAGACCGAGCAGCAACCGGATGGTGGTCGTCTTGCCGGCGCCGTTCGGACCCAGGCAACCCAGGACCTCACCCTGCTGGACCTCGAGGTCGAGATTCTCGAGTGCGCTTACCCGCCCGAACCTCTTCGTGAGGCCCATCGTGACGATGGCGCCGGTGCTCATGCTGTCTCTCCTCGGTCGGTCTTCAAAGGCAATCGTCAGGTCACCAGCGTCAGACGGTATGTCAACGCGAAGCCACCCGGCCCAACGCGGACCGGGTGGCTTCGATTGGCGAGCGCCGAGAGGGCTCAGACGAGGGCCGGCTCCCGGACAACCGTCTGCGTGGCGAAGATCATCTCTTCGGTCTCGGGTGTCTTGCGTGCGTGGATGAAGCCGAAGGCGACCAGCACCGCCATCAGCGCCGCGAGCACGAAGGAACAGATGGCACCGATGAGAGCGATTTCAGCAAACACCGAGAAGCCGTAGGCCTCGAGGAGGAGTCCGCGCAGCGTGGTTCCCTGGAAGACGGTTTGGACCTTCGCCTCCGCCGCTGTGTATGCCGGTGATCCCTTGGGGAGGTTCAGGGCGGCTTCGCTCAGCTGTGCGTACGTCTTACCCCCACCGATCTCCTTTAAGTGGACCCCGATGAAGTCATCGGCGTAGACCTGAGCCTGGGCTCCGGTTGTGAGCTCCTGCCCCGCGTATTGACTCACCGAGGGGATCATCGACGGCGTGATCTCGGTGCCGGTCTTGGCATGAGTGAATGCCGCTGCGGGCGGGAACATGATCTGCTGTTGCGCCAGTTGGTTGTGCACGTTGTTGTTAGCGAAGTTGTAGCCGACCATGAGCAGTGCCCCGGCGACGGCCAGCACCACGACCATCAGCACGCCGCCGGCGCTCACCAACACGTCAAAAACTCTGCGTCGCATCGAGGTGTCCCCCCCTTTTAGTGACCCCTCCGTGCGAGGTGGCCTCCCTCAATCATCAAGTGCGAGGGCCAATTTGGGATCTACGCGAAGGTCCTCTTCGATGGGGGACAAGGTCCCTATCTGATAGGCCCCCGGACTGGGACGAACGTCCCAGGGTCACCCTGACCATGGTCCCTAGACAAGAGCAATCCGTGTCCGTACCGTTGAATAGACGTAGACGATGTGGAGGGAGGGGAGCGCTGGGTGACTCAACTTTCATATACGGGAGAGAGTCGCCCGCGTCTCGAGGGGTACCCCTCCGATCTCGAGCGCGAGGTCGCTTCCGGCGATGGAGCGCTACATTTTCGACTTCGACCCATCCGCCCCGATGACGGCGCAAGGCTGGTGGCGTTCCACGACCACTTGTCCGACCGGTCGTGCTTCCTCCGCTTCTTCTCGCTGCATCCCCACCTGTCCCCCAAGGAGGTCGAGCGGTTCACACACGTCGACTACGTGAATCGGCTGGCACTGGTCGCCCTCCTCGACGACTGCATCATCGGAGTGGGTCGTTACGATAGCCAGCCAGAGTCTGACGTCGCAGAGGTGGCGTTCGTCGTGGCGGACGACTATCAGCATCACGGCATCGGTTCGCTGTTGATGGACGAACTCGCCAGCGCGGCGAGGGAGCGCGGCGTCCGCACGTTCGTGGCTGAGACGCTGCACGAGAACCACCCCATGTTGGACGTGTTCTTCCATTCGGGGTTCGATGTCTCGCGCCACTTCGAGTACGGGACGGTGTCGCTACGCTTTCCCGTGGCACCGACCCCGCAGTCTGAGGCCGCCCGCGCCGCACGACGAGCGAACTGGCACGTCCTCCTGGTTGGAACCTACGACGACCATCCTGGGTAGCACCAGTCTCAAGCTGGTCGACACCGCCGTGACGCCGGTTTCTGGTGTGCCCATGGGTGAGAAATGAAGTCCGGCCCGGGCCGAAACAGGCGCCGACCGGACCCGAGCGCATCCGGTGGACTGATCAGCGAACGACATCGACCGGGACGATGGTCATTGACCCTGACGGGACGAACGTCCTAAACGGCGCCACAAAGGGTGCACATGGGAAGAACGTCCCTATCCTGCGACCAAGCCGGAACGTCACACTGGCAGACGTGAGTATGTACGTCGATATTCTCTCCAGCGCACTCGACCAGTGGGTTACCGATCTGAACGGTCCCGACTTGATCGAGTACGCGCTGCTCTGCCGAGAGGAACTTCGGGCAGTCACGCCTCCCCCAGGGGGCTCCGCATATTCGGCTCTTGCCGCCGAAATTGCCTATGACCGAGCTCTGATCGCGCTCTGCACCGAGCGCGGGATCGACGCGCACGCGACCAACTTTTCCTACCCCACGTCGGAACGCCGCCACATTGAGGCGGTACTCCGGCACGATGGGGTGGACCTTGATTCGCCACCGAAGCGCCGAACGAGAACCGAGCGGCCCTCGGACACCGACGGATCCGCCGAGGCCGAACGTCGAGCAGGCATCGACGTGGCCGAGAAGCCCAGCGCCGGGGCATCAGAGCGTGATCGGTGATTCTTGGGCCACATGACGCCCGAATTACCTGTCAGACTTCGCGCGAGTCCCAACCCTGACCCTTTCGTTTTGTTGCGTAGATCGCGGCCTCGGTGCGGCTCGACATCTTGAGTTTGCGCAACAGACCGGTGATGTAGTTCTTCACCGTGTGCTCGGCCAGAAACATTGCCTCCGCGATCTGCTTGTTCGTCATCCCTTCGGATATGTGCTCCAGGATGCGTAGCTCCTGGGGCGAGAGGGAGCCCGTGGCGGAATCCGTCTTCGGTGGGTTCGAGATCCTCTGCACCACGCGAGCAACCGCCCTCGGATCCATCAGCGACTCGCCCTTTGCCACTTTCTTCACGTCTTCAATGAGGTCGCGCGCCCTTATTTGTTTAAGGACGTAGCCCGCCGCACCGGCCATCACACTTGCGTAGAGCGCGTCATCGTCGGCGAAGCTTGTCAACATCAGGCAGGTGAGCTCGGGGTTGACCGAACGCAGGTCGCGGCAAACCTCGATGCCGTTGCCCTCCTCGAGCCGGACGTCCAGGATCGCCACGTCCGGTTTGGCCAACGGCACCCGCGTCAATGCCTCCGAGGCCGTGGAGGCCTCACCGACCACCTCGATATCGGGATCGCCCTCCAGCAGACTCCGGATACCTTCACGAACGAGTTCGTGGTCGTCGAGGAGAAAGACGCGGATTGACATCAGTCCATTGTGCCAGCGACGCAGCGTTGGACCGCGCGCCGGAGACCGCAGCGTTCCTTCACTAGGCTCGGAGGATGCCCTACACGAGGGTGAGCGATCCCGAGAAGCTTCAACGGCTCCTGGGAGCGGTCCTCTTGATCACAAATGACGTCGATCTGACCCATTTGCTCAGGACCATGATCTCGGAAGCATGTTCGCTGGTTGGCGCCCGCTATGGCGCTCTCGGTGTGCTCAATGAATCGCGAACCGGCCTCGAGCAGTTCCTGACCGTCGGGCTGGACGAGGAGGCGGAGAGGGCCATCGGCGCCCGGCCGACCGGTCGGGGCGTCCTCGGGCACTTGATCACCGACCCCGTGCACCTGCGTCTGGCTCGGATCAGCGAGCATCCTGACAGTTACGGGTTTCCCCCGAACCATCCCCCGATGACGTCGTTTCTTGGGGTTCCGGTGAGGGTTCGAGACGAGGTCTTTGGCAACCTCTATCTGACCGACAAGATCGGTGCCGAAGGATTCAGCGACGAAGACGAGGCGCTGGCCGAAGCGCTTGCCTTGGCAACGGGCATCGCGATTCAGAACCATCGCTTGCACGAGCGCGTGCGGTCGCTCAGCGTACTCGAAGACCGTGGCCGTATTGCGCGGGATCTCCACGACCGGGTGATCCAGCGGATCTACGCCGTCGGCATGAGCCTGGCCGGCGCGGCCAGGCTGGACGATCTCCCGCAGGTGCACGACCGCGTTGAGCATGCGGTGGATGCGCTCGACTCGACGATCACCGAGATCAGGACCGCCATCTTCGAGCTCGGCGATACCTCGCTGCCGGGTGGGCTGCGCGACGCCGTGGTTCAGTTGGCCGACGAGCTGACGCCGATGCTGGGGTCGCGTCCCGAGGTGCGGTTCGTCGGTCCGCTGGACAACACCGTCCCAACACGGGTCGCCGACCACATCCTGGCCGTTGTGCGCGAGGCACTGACCAACGCGGCCAAGCACGCCGGCGCCTCTCGCTGCAGCGTGGAGATCAGCGTGGACGACGACCTCGTCCTGGTCGAGATCATCGACAACGGCAGAGGGCTCGAGATCGATCCCGCGGGCGCCGTTGGTCATGGCCTGATGAATCTGCGAAACCGAGCGGAGAAGCTGAGCGGGACCTTCGAGATCCTGTCCATTGAGACAGGTGGCACCCGGCTGAGCTGGTCGGCGCCAGTCTGAGCCTGTCCTCGGGAGCAGCCGGGTCGATGACGACGAGCGCTTGGCGTTGCCATCGTGGGAGTCTGTGGTCCGGCCGGCCGGTCCGCGTAGGGACCAAAGTCCCTATTCGAGGGGACTTTGGTCTCCCTTTGGGACAGCGGCTTCGAGACGACTCGTTTCGGGTGGCTCAGACATCACTCATCACTTACCGCTTACCGCCGATGCTGCCTGGGAGATGTCCTGCTTGATACCGGCGACGACCTCTCGCTGCTGCGCCAGGGACCGACGAAATTCAGCGATTCGTCTTTCCAAGTGGCCGCCGAACTCCTCAGCGGCTTCCTCGTGCGCTGCAGCGCTGTCCCTGATCTCCATGTGAGCAAGGTCGAGCTGGACCAGAAACTCGTCGACATGCGACCTCCAGAAGTCCAACATCGACTCGAGACGCGCCATGACATCGAGGGCCTCGGCCGGTCGCGTCGTCTGGTGCGTCTGGTTGTTCGTTGGCATGGGTCTTCCTCCTCCGAATCAGTGGGCGTTTCGAAGCATGGTCGCCCCTGGCTGGTTCGTATAGAGGACCATCGTCGCATTCATCGCTCCCAGTGGCCGCTGGGGAACCCATCGCAGCCACATTGGGACTGCTGTCCCTGGTCCTCGGGACCTTCTTCCCTACGCGAGTGGGCGCGCATGCGGGGACGATGGCAACAGACCTGACAGCGGCCCTGAGGAGACGGCAGTGGAACCGAATGACCCGAACAGTCGAGACCTCGGCGAGCTTCGAATCGTCGTAGGCACCGACGGCTCGGCCTGCGCTACCCGCGCCGTCGAGTTCGCCGTCAGGGAGGCCGCTCGCTGGGGCGCCCTGCTCCACGTCGTGACGGCGTATAAGGAGATGCCAGCGACAGGGGGATTCATCGCGCCACTCGGTCTCTACCAGGGATCGGCCGAGGCCGTCGTCTCCGGCGCTCTCTGCCAGGCCGAAGAGCTCGAGCCCGATGTCGTCCTCAAGGGTGAGGCTGTCCTCGGTGGTGCGGGGGCCGTGCTCGCAAAACTGAGCCAGGGAGCTGCTGCCCTGGTTGTTGGCACCCGCGGCCACAGAGCGGCGACCGGACTGCTCATGGGGTCTGTGTCCGAGTACGTCCTCCATCACGCGCCCTGCACCACGATCGTGGTGCGCTGACGATCATGCGCTCGCTTTGCGATTCGGACTCATCGCACGGTCTCCCCGGCGGGTCACTACAGGTGGCCGCCGGTCAGACCACACCAGCGGACGTGAGCCTGAGTGCTGTGGATGCTCTCTTGGCGACCTACGCCCGTCAGCAAGAGGATGAAGCCGACCGGGCACGAGCTGAACTCTTTGGCCGTCAGCGCTTTGCGCACGCGGCAGCGTGCATGTTCGAACGAGTGGCAGCGCCTGTCTTCCGGGACATTGCCGAGCGGCTGAACCGTGACGGCGGAGGTGGCCTCGTCGAGGAACGTCCGGCGGAAGGCCGGCACGGCCAGATACTGACCTTGTGGATGTCACCCGATGGTCTTGTCGCCGTTCCCCCTCGGATGGACCGGAATCCCTACATCCAGCTCGAGGTCGACGTGCCTTGGCGACGCATCTCGGTCTGGGAGGGCGATATGTGGCACAAGCGGGGAGCGAGCCGCTGTACGCAACCCTTCACGCTGGGGGGAGTTACGACGGAGAGCGTGGCGGCGAGAGCGGTGGGTGTGCTCCGCCGAACCGTCAGCCATGGCGATCCACCGGTAGAGGTGGCACAGTGAAACTCGATGCGAAAGGCCCGATCGTGATGAAACTCGACCCAAGAGGTTCGACGGTACTCGGCGAAGACGCGTGTCGGCGCCGACTGGCGCGTGCAGCAGCATCGTCGGGGGTCGGACGAGTAGCGATCAACGGGGCTCACTTGCCCTATGTCATTCCGGTGAACTTCACGGTGGTCGAGGGCGGGATCGTGATTCGGCTCGGAACAGGCTGGACCGCATTTCACCTGGACGGCACGGCGGTCACCTTTGAGACCGACCAAGCGACGGCGTCTCGACGCTCCGGTTGGAGTGTCGTGGTCGAGGGTGTGGCCCACGCCGTGCCGTACGAGGAGGTTGCCCGACTCGGCGCTAACCTGCCGACCCCAATCGTGAGCGAACCGGGGGTTCGCGTGTTCGAGATCATCCCCTTCAAGGTGACGGGTCGCGCCGTCGAACCGGATCTCCGAGGTGAACAGAGAGAGCCGGCTTTCGAGTCGCACAGGCACCCGGCGGAGCCGAAGAACTTGCGTCTTGGGCGGGACGCAGTGGTTGAGCTTGCTTCGGTCCTGCGCTCGGAACTTGGTGATCTGAGTTCGGAGATCGCAGACACGGACAATGCGGGCTTCCGCAGGACACTGGCCGAGCGTCGCCGTCTGCTCGAAGGTATTGCCGCGCAGTTGGCGAACACCTGACATCACGTGGGGGTTTCGAAGAAGTTCGACGAGGAGGTCTGGTCATGTTGCTGAGGCAGTGTCTTCGAAGCGCGCCGGGGGCGGACGAGCCCGCCGCCGTGGCCACGTCGGCTGCGGCGTCCGCCTCCGCGGGTCCCCGGTGACGACACAACCTGCGCCGGGAGGAGTGCCGTCCGTGCTCCGACGTGGAGACGAGCAGGCGGTGGCAATGTTGGGAGAGAGCGATCTCCATGCCATCGACGCCTACTGGCGGGCCGCCAACTACTGCTCGGTCGGTCAGATCTACCTCCTCGACAACCCGTTGCTGCGAGAACCGCTTCGCGCCGAGCACATCAAGCCGCGCTTGATGGGCCATTTCGGGACGACACCAGGGCTCAACCTTGTCTATGCCCACCTGAACCGCGTGATCGTTGCCCGGGACCTCGACATGATCTACGTCATCGGGCCCGGACACGGTGGACCGGGAATCGTCGCCAACACGTATCTCGAGGGCACCTACAGCGAGGTCTACCCCCACATCACGCAGGACGAGGAGGGCCTCCGACAGCTCTTCCGTCAATTCTCCTTTCCGGGCGGCATCCCCAGCCACGTGTCGCCGGGCACCCCGGGCTCGATCCACGAAGGAGGAGAACTCGGGTACTCGCTCGTCCACGCCTATGGAGCGGCGTTCGACAATCCAGACCTCATCGTGGCCTGCGTCATCGGAGACGGCGAGGCGGAGACAGGGCCGTTGGCAGCGTCCTGGCACTCCAACAAGTTCCTCGATCCCGTCGGAGACGGCGCGGTGCTCCCCATCCTCCATCTGAACGGTTACAAGATCGCCAACCCCACCGTCTTGGCCCGGATCGGCGACGACGAGTTGCGGTGGCTGCTCGAGGGGTACGGCCATCGCCCCATCTTCGTGGTGGGCGACGACCCTTTCGATGTGCACGAGCAATTGGCCGCGGCGCTCGATCGAGCCCTCGACGAGATCGCCGACATCCAGACGGCTGCGCGCCGCGGCACCTCGAGCGATCGTCCCGTCTGGCCCATGATCGTCTTGCGTACGCCCAAAGGATGGACGTGCCCCAAGTTGGTCGACGGCCTGCCGGTCGAGGGCACGTTCCGCGCCCATCAGGTGCCTGTCGGCGACGTCCGGACGAACCCCGAGCATCTCGCTCTGCTCGAAACCTGGATGCGCAGCTACCGGTCCGAGGAGCTCTTCGACGAATCCGGGCGCTTCCGCCCCGAGCTGGCAGCGCTCGCACCGTCGGGCATGCGCCGCATGGGCGCCAACCCCCATGCCAACGGCGGGCTCCTTCTCAAGGACCTCACCGTGCCGGACTTCACCCACTACGGGGTACCCGTCGATCACCCGGGCACGGGGTGGGTGGAGCCGACGAGGGTGCTCGGGGAGCTGCTGCGCGACGTGATCACAGCAAACCCCACGACGTTCCGCTTGGTCGGACCGGACGAAACGGTCTCGAACCGGCTCGGGGCGGTGTTCGAGGCCACCGAACGCGTCTGGGAGGCCGAGCTCCACGCCGCCGACGAGCACCTCGCAAAGCAAGGTCGGGTCATGGAGGTCCTGAGCGAGCACCTCTGTGAAGGGTGGTTGGAGGGCTACCTCCTCACCGGCCGCCACGGCCTCTTCAACTGTTACGAGGCATTCGTCCCGATCATCGACTCCATGGTCAACCAACACGCCAAATGGCTGAAGACCTGCCAGGGCATCCCGTGGCGCCGCCCAATCGCGTCGCTGAACTACCTCCTGACGAGCCACGTCTGGCGCCAGGACCACAACGGGTTTTCCCACCAGGACACCGGCTTCATCGACCATCTGGTCAACAAGAACTCCGATCGGGTACGGATTTACCTGCCTCCGGACGCCAACACCTTGCTCTCGGTCGCCGACCACTGCCTGAGAAGCCGCGACTACGTCAATCTCATCGTCGTCGGCAAGCAGCCGGCCCTGACGTACCTCTCGATGGAGGACGCAGTGGCCCACTCCACGAGAGGCCTTGGCATCTTCGAGTGGGCGAGCAACGACGCCGGAGTCCTCCCCGATGTCGTGCTTGCGTGTGCGGGGGACGTTCCCACACTCGAGACTCTGGCCGCAGCCGACCTGCTGCGGCGGCATCTTCCGTCGCTCAAGGTACGGGTCGTCAACGTGGTCGATCTCATGCGCTTGTGCGACCAGACCGCGCACCCGCACGGCCTCTCCGATGCCGAGTTCGACGAGCTGTTCACAAGCGACCGACCAGTCATCTTCGCGTACCACGGGTATCCGTGGTTGATCCACCGGCTCACGTACCGCCGCACCAACCACGCCAACCTGCACGTACGGGGGTATCGGGAAGAGGGCACCACCACGACCCCGTTCGATATGACGATGCTGAACGACCTCGACCGCTTTCACCTGGTGATTGACGTGATCGACCGTGTGCCCGGCCTCGGCGAGCGAGCGGCAGGCCTGCGCCAGGAGATGCAAGACGCGCGCCTCAGAGCCCGCGCCTATACCCGTATGCACGGCGAGGATCCTCCTGAGATCACCGACTGGATTTGGAGCGACCACGCACGATGAACCTGCTCGTCGTCAACGCAGGTTCCTCTAGTCTCAAGCTGCGTGTCCTCAGCGCCGACGACGCCGTGGTGCAGAGCGAGGATCTGCCGGCCGTCCGGGGCGAGTTCGATCCGGCCGCGCTCGAGCGATTCCTCACTGAGCGCGCCGGGCCGATAGCTGCAGTCGGCCACCGTGTCGTGCACGGCGGGTCGCACTTTGTCGGCCCGACGCTGCTCGACGCGGCGGCCACCGAGGCTCTCCGCGGACTCATCTCCCTTGCACCGCTCCACCAGCCGGCGTGTCTCCGGGCCGCCGACATCGTTGGCGAGGTCTTCAGTGAAGTGCCGGCTGTGGGGTGTTTCGATACGGCCTTTCACTCCAACCTGCCCGAAGCATCGGCAACGTACGCAGTGCCACTCGAATGGCGGGAACGGTTCGGTGTTTGTCGCTATGGCTTCCACGGCCTGAGCCACGCCTACGCGTGGCGACGCACGATCGAGCTCATGGGGCATTCCGGCGCAGGTGTCCGGGTGGTCACCTGCCACCTGGGTGCCGGAGCCTCTCTGGCCGCTGTTCTCGAGGGCCGGTCGGTCGACACGACGATGGGTTTCACTCCTCTGGAGGGACTCGTCATGGCCACCCGCTCGGGCTCGATTGACCCCGGCCTGGTCATCTGGCTAGCTCAAGAGCAAGGAATCCCCATCGGTGACATCGCGCACGCGCTCGAGTATGAATCCGGGCTGCAGGCGCTGTCTGGCTCGTCAGACATGGCACAGGTAGAGGCCCTCGCCGCCGACGGTCACGGCGCGGCCCGACTTGCTCTCGATGTGTACGTGCACCGACTTCGAGCGGCGATCGCGGCGATGGCCAGCGCTTTGGGCGGTATCGACGCCGTGACGTTCACGGGCGGGGTCGGGGAGAACGCATCTGGGTTGCGAGCCGAGGTGTTGTCGACGATGGGGTATCTCCGGTTGTCGCTCGACAACGACGCGAATGCAGAGGCGCCGTTAGACGCGGAGATCACGGGAGCGCACTCTCGGGTCCGAGTCTTCGTGGTCCGGGCGAGAGAGGATCTCCAGATCGCGGCAGAGGTACGATCGCTTCTCTGGCCAGAGATCGGAGGACCGGCGCCCGCCTGAATCCCTGGGTCCATCGCCACCGTGCCCGAGTCCTAGCGGCTGATCACGACCTTCAGCGCGCCCGTTTCCGACGCACGCCCGAAGGTGTCATATGCCTCGAGCATCTGGCCCAGCTCGAAGTGGTGGGTGACGAACTGGCCTCCGTCGAGCTGGCCCGAAGTCAGGAGCCGGAGCAGGGTCGGTGTCGAGTGCGTGTCGACGAGTCCCGTCGTCACGGTGACATCGCGGATCCAGAGGGATTCGAGATGCAGTGTCGCTGGCTTCCCGTGTACTCCGATGTTGGCCACGCGGCCGCCCGGCCGGACGAGTGCGGTGCATAACTCGAAGCTCTCGGGCACGCCCACCGCCTCGATAGCGACGTCCGCGCCCAGGCCATCGGTCAGAGCCTGCATCTCGGCGATGGGGTCACTCGATCCGTTGTTTATCGTCACATCGGCCCCGAATTGCTTGGCGGCGTCCAATCGGGCATCGGCGAGATCGATGGCCACGACGTGGCTCGGCGAGAACAGGTGCGCCCCCTTGATGGCGGCGAGTCCGATTGGTCCCGCGCCGACCACGGCGACAGTGTCACCCGGCTGGACCTGACCGTTGAGCACCCCTACCTCGTAGGACGTGGGGAGGATGTCAGCCAGCATCAAGACCTCCTCGTCCCGCGCCCCGGCGGGTACGAGGTAGGTCGACGTGTCGGCGAAGGGCACCCGCACGAGTTCAGCCTGGGTTCCGTCGATCAGGTGGCCGAGGATCCAGCCTCCGCCTCCAAGGCACTGCCCGTAGCGGCCTTCTCGGCAGAAACGACAGAGTCCGCAAACCGAGATGCAAGAGACCAGGACGCGCTGACCAACTTCGCGCGTCTTCACGCCAGGGCCAACCTCGACGATTGTGCCGACGGCCTCGTGTCCGAGGATCCTGCCCGGCGTCGTCTCCGGCACGTCACCCTTCAGGATATGCAGATCCGTACCGCAGATCGTCGTGGCGTCGACCTGCACGATGACATCGCCGTCGTGCTCGATCGTGGGATCGGCCACCTCGATCCAGCTCTTTCGGCCCGGTCCCTCGTACACAAGTGCTTTCACCGTCGTACCTCCACGTTTGTCCTCACCCCAATGGTGCGACCTCCGTGGCGACCACAACTACGGACCAACGTCCCATTTCGAGCACGCGCATCACCTGGCTCTCCCGGACAGACGGGACCCATGGATCTTGATGGTGGGACCTTCTTCCGTAGTCGGTGATCAGACATCAGACGAACCTGGTCCTCGGAACGAATACCGCGAGTGGGGAGGAATTAGGCCATGAGCAAAGAGCCACCGGTGGCCAGAGACCAAGGCGAGCTGAGGGTGGTCGTCGGCGTCGACGGTTCCGAGAACGCCAAGCGCGCCCTCGACCACGCCGCCCATAAGGCTGCCCGGACGGGTGCCATCTTGCAGATCGTCTGCGTCTTCAGCATCCCCTCAGAGGAGTCCTGGTTTCTGCCCAGAGTCCTCCCCGAAGACGCGACCACCATTGTGAACGAGTCCGTTGAGCAAGCCAGGTCTATCGAACCCAGCCTGGTCACCAAGGGCGAGACCGTCCTTGGTGGCCTGCCGGGCGAGGTCCTTACCGAGGTCTGCGAGGGGGCCTCGAGCCTCGTCGTTGGTACTCGGGGCCGCGGCCACGCGACAGGCGTGCTCCTCGGCTCGGTCTCGGAGTACGTGCTCCACCACGCACCCTGCACGACGACAATCGTTCGCTGACGGAGGCCCGTGACCATGTCGATCGACCGCTCGCTCACTGCGCTTGATGCAGCTTTCCTGCTTCTCGAGGACCAGGGGACGCCGATGCACCTGGCGTCCATCGGGATCTTCGAGGGAGGGTCCCAGCTGAACGAGCGCGGAGTTCTTCGGCTTGGCGACCTCCGACAGCTCGTTTCGTACCGGCTGCAGTTCGTGCCCAGACTCCGGCAAAAGGCGCACGCCGGACTGTGGCACCAGGCACCACCGACGTGGGAGGACGACAAGTCGTTCGACATCTGTCACCATGTCCGAGAGTGCCGGCTCCCCACTCCGGGGAACGAGGCACAGCTACTCCAGCTGTGCGGTGATCTGCTTGCGCGGCCGTTGGATCGATCCCGCCCATTGTGGGAGCTCGTCTTCGTTACCGGGCTGGTCGATGATCGGGTTGCGATCGTCGAAAAGCTCCACCATTCGATGGCCGACGGGATCTCCACGGCCGAACTGGCCACCGTCCTCTTGGATCTGTCGCCCGAGCCCGCCGACCTTCACCCGGACTTTGAGTGGGTTCCCGTCCAGGTCCCGACAGAGGACGAACGCGCGTTCCACGACCTGTACCACCTCGCCGGCGTGGCGTGGCGCGTGCCGGCCTGGGTCGGGTGGTCGATCGCCCATCCCGTACGCCGGGTTCGTTCGGGGCAACGATTGGGTGTAGCGCTGGCGGCCATGCTGCCCACGGGCCTCATTACTCGACCGTCCTCAATCAACCGTCAGATCGGGGTCCAGCGAGCGGTGCACCTGATCCGCGCCGACCTCGAAGTGGTGCGCGCTGTTGCACATGCACAGGATGCAACCATCAACGACGTCGTCTTGACCGCGGTAACAGGCGGCCTGCGCGCCCTGCTGTCCGCACGCGGCGAACTCGGCTGTTCCTCGACGCTCCAGGCCGTGGTCCCCGTCGGGCTGGAGGGCGGCGAGGGGCGTGCCATGGGCAACGGGGTCTCCGCTCTCTTCGTGCGTCTTCCTGTCTCCGAGGACGATCCCCGACGCGCGTTGGCAGCGATCACTTCGAGGACGAAGAGGCAAAAGAATCAGCACCGGGAGGATGTGCCCCGGGTCGCGCTCCGGCTGCTCGATCCCACCCCCCAAGGCGTCTTGGCTGGAGCCACCCGCTTGTTGCGGTACCAGCCGATCTTCAACCTGATCGTGACCAACGTCCCGGGGCCGACGGTGCCTCTGTACCTGTTAGGCGCCCGTCTGCTCGAGGCCTTCCCAATCGTCCCCCTGCTGGGCAACCAAGGTCTGGGCGTGGCCGCTCTCTCCTACGACGGGCAGCTCACCCTCGGCGTGTACTCGAACCCTGAGGTGGTACCCGACGTGACGGTCTTTTGCGAGGGTGTCTCGAAGGTCCTCGAGGAGCTCGAAGGGCGATAAGTCCCTAGGTCATCGGACCTTGGTCCCTAGTTGAGGCACGGAGCATCTCGAGAAAATAGAAGAGTGCGGCACGAGGAGGACTCATGACCACGGAAAACCAATCCACTTCCACTTCGGACAGAGTTGTTGTAGGCGTCGACGGCTCGCCAGCGTCCCTTGCGGGACTCGAATGGGCGCTCCGCTATGCGTCATTGAGTCAGTCGAACGTTGATGTTGTTGCGGTGTGGGATTGGCATGTCCCTATGAGTTTGGTCCCGATCGCGCCCGACTTTGCTCCGGAAATAAGTGCAGAACAGATGCTGGATTGTCTGATTCGACAGAAGAGAGCCGAGCACCCGGATCTGCAGATTCATGGTCGCGTCGTCCAAGGCAATGCGGGCTCCGTCCTGGAAGACGCGTCCAAGGGAGCGGCGCTGCTGGTGATCGCAACGAGAGGGCACGGGGAGCTTGTTGGTCTCCTGCTTGATTCAGTCAGCGAACACTGTGTGACCCATGCCCAGTGTCCTGTGCTCGTGTACCGCAGCGAGTCCGCCAGCTCTACGTCGGGCGCGACCACGACGTCTGAGCCCGTTCCAGCCGGAGCGACACCGTGACCGCTCGCGTCGAACCTGCCCGTTCCGCCAGGACCCAACCCGGCGACCTGGCTCGGCGCGTAGCGCACCGCCGTGGTGAGCTCGGCATGACCGTCGAAGATCTGGCAGAACGCTGCGGCATCGATCCCGCATACCTCGAGTACTTCGAGCACAACGCCGGCGCTCGCCTCAGCGCCGGCACACTGGGTCTTCTCGCGCTGGCGCTGGGCACTTCAGCCATCGACCTTCAGGGAGGTCAGGTCGACCGCCCACTCGGGCTGGGACGGGCCGGTCATCACCCGATCCTTGAGATTCTGACCAGGGAGCAGTGTGAGGCCCATCTCGGAGTGGGAGGCATCGGGCGAATCGTGTTCACCACGGAGCGAGGACCCGTCGCCGTTCCGGTGAACTTCGAGTACTCAGAGGGACAAATCGTGCTGACCACTGATGTGAAGAAGGCCGCTGCTCTCGAGGCGCTGCCCATGGTGGGTTTTGAGGTTGATCGGATTGATGACACTCTGAGCGAGGGTTGGAGCGTCCTGGTGAGCGGAAGAGCTCGCCTGGTCGACGACCCCGACGAACTGCTTCGCCTCTCCTCCCTCGATCTCGAGGCATGGGCAGGCGGACGACGTCACGCCTTGATCTCCATTGCGCCGAACGAGGTGACGGGTCGGGTGATTGTTCACGCAACGCTCCCAGATGACACGTGAGCGGCCCCCACCAAGAGTGATGAGTTGAACCAGACCCGCGAGATCGTTTTCTGACGACCGTCGCACGATGCGGTTGTGGCGGTGACAGCAACCGCATCAGGGGTTCCCAACCATCCGACGCTTTGCGCGAGCGGGTTGCGTCCTCCTTCACGGACCATGGCGGTCCGGCCTGATGCGGCATGATGTCGGAATGGCCGAGCCTCGTGAGGTCGAGGTGACGGCTCTTTCCCTCCAGCGCCTCTCTCGTCTGATCGGAGCTGTACGTTTTGACGAACTCACCCGTGCCGCCGATCAGGCACGGGTTGCTCTCAACGGAGCTCGGGTGTGGAACATCAGCTCGACGTCTGTCGGAGGTGGTGTCGCAGAAATGTTGCACAGCCTCGTCGGATATTGCGTCGGGACCGGTATCGATGCCCACTGGGTTGTGATCGAGGGTGACCAGCAGTTGTTCCATACAACGAAACGACTCCACAATCGGCTCCATGGAGCGCGGGGGGACGCCGGCGCATTGGGCCGGCCCGAAGCGGACCACTACGAGGCAGTGATGGCCGAGAACGTCGCCGCACTTCCGAGCCAGGTACGTGAAGGTGATGTTGTGATTTTGCATGATCCGCAGACGGTGGGTCTCGCCGCTGCCCTTGCTGAGTGCGGGGCTTTGGTCGTGTGGCGATGCCACATCGGGACGGAGCGGGCAAACGAATACACAGAGGAGGGTTGGAACTTTCTCGAGCCGTACCTGGTTCCCTGTCGTGCCTACGTTTTCTCACACCGCGACTTTGTCCCTCTCCTGTTCGACGGAGCTGCTGTCTTCATCGTTCCGCCCTCTATCGACCCGTATACCGCAAAGAATCAACCTTTGGACGATGCCCGTGTGGACAGGCTCATGGTCAAGGTCGGCCTTTTCGATGACGACGGGGACTCTGCTGTTTCGACTCGGTCGGTTCTCGGTGGCGCGGGTCCGGTGTCGCGGAATGATCGTCTGGTCGTTCAGGTATCGCGCTGGGACCACCTCAAGGACATGCAAGGAGTCCTCAAGGGTTTTGCCACAATGGTCGCTGGGCATACGGGTCTGAAACTTGTCTTAGTGGGACCCGAGGTGAACGCAGTTTCAGACGATCCCGAAGGCGGCAAAGTCCTGGACGAGTGCATGACGCTCTGGGAGAACCTCTCGCCCAACCGGCGACGCGCCATACGGCTTGTTGGTTTGCCGATGGACGACTTTGAAGTCAATGCACTGATGGTCAATGCGATACAACGCCGAGCGACCGTCGTCGTGCAGAAGAGCCTCGAGGAGGGTTTCGGTCTTACGGTCGCCGAAGCCATGTGGAAGTCCCGTCCAGTCGTGGCTTCCGCGGTTGGAGGCATCGTCGACCAGGTGGCGCCAGGAACCGGGGTATTGCTGAGCGAACCCTCCGACTTGGACTCTTTCGGCCGAGCACTGACGGAGTTACTTGCGAGCCCAGACGAGATGGCAGCTATGGGGCGCCGGGCTCGGATGCGCATCCGATCTCATTTTCTGAGCGACCGCCATCTCATCGACTACGCGCGGTTGATCGAAGCCCTGACTGGCCACTAACAAGGCGATACGAGCACTCGGTGTGGAGCGTAGAGCGCGTTCCCTACATGAAACGATCTCAAAGGGCCGCTCATGCGATCGAGCCATAGTGCTGCCGCCAGATCAGCCTGTACACGCGGGTCCAGCGGGGGATGGAGCGCAGGATCGGGATGAAGGGGAGAAAGATCAGCCCGAGGGTGAGGACCATCATGATGGTCCACACCTCCAGGTCCCCGTTCGCCGAGGTGTTCATCGGCGCGACCTGGTACCACATCGTGTACAGCCACAGCCATGCCTGACCCGGGTAGTTCCCGGTTTCATTCATCATTCCCCACTGGGTCCCCGAGAGGTGCTGCGCCTGGGCCTGGTCGGCTAGGTAAGTGCCGTCGGCGAGAAAGAGCAAGGGCTTGGTGTAGTTGGTGTTGTAGAACTGCCCCTCGCTCAAGAGCGTGCCGTCGAGGCCACCTGTCTGTGCCATGTCCGTCAGTGAGCCGATGATGACGCCGACCGGACCGTAGCGACCGGCGGGGACGTTGAGCCTGCCGTTGACGTCGGTCGCGTTGGTCACAGCCTTCTCGTAGGCGGTGGTCCACGCGCTCTGCTGTGCCGCTGGCGCACGCTGATAGAGGGTCAGGGCCGCCCGAGTCCCGGGCTGGTTCGGCAGAGTCCGCAGTGGGCCGATCACGAAGTCCTTCGCCGTGTCGATCGGCTGGTGCACGCCGAACCACTGCTCCGGCTCGAAGAAGCCCATGTGCTGTGAGGAGTCCGCCGTGGAGTTGTACGGTGGCCCGTAGGTAGCGGTGGCGCTCGTCCCGTCCAGCTCGGTGATCGCCGTCTGGGCGAAGTCGACCGGGTCAGCGGTCGACCATGACTTGAGCGTTATCGCATGCTCGTCGGGTGAGGAGAGCACGACGGCAAGTAGCACGACGAGTACGCCGACCGCGACGAGCGCGACGAACGCCTCTTTCAAGATGTCGTAGGGGACGTAGGCACCCGTCCACTCCTTGACGTCTCGGTCAGGATTGAAGCGGCGCCTCGCGGTGACGCTCATGCGGGCGCCCCGGTCTTGTAGTCCGCTGTGGTCTCGTCTGCCTGCTCGCCCTCGGCGAAGGGCGGCACGATGCCGCGACGGCGAACGAGCAACACGTGCATACCTGCGATGGCGGCCACGGCGATCGGCAGCAGAAAGATGTGCCACATCAGCATCTGCCCGAAGTTGAGGACGTTCCAATAGGCCCCAGCACCGGTGGCGTTGATCCCGTCCTTGGCCTGAGTCGAGATCCACTGTGAGTCGAAGTTCTGCTGTGACAGGTACCCCGTGAAGGCGGCCGCCACGGATACGACGAAGGAGATGACACCTGTGGCCCACGTCAACCGACGGTTACCGCGCCAGGCCGCCATGAAGAACTTTCCCCACAGGTGAATGACCATAAAGAAGAAAAAGGCTTCCACGCTCCATAGGTGTAGGGAGTTCGCGAAGAGCCCGACGGAGGAGGTGTGCCACCAGCTCGGACCCATGACGGCGAGCAGGCAGCCAGTGGCGATCACCCAGGCCAGGCTCACGACGGTAAGTACCCCGAACACATAGACCCACGAGGCCATGTAGGCGGGCTGGCGGTCGGGCAGCAGTCGCTCCGGCGGGAGCGCGGAGACGGCGGCACTCCGCGCCCGCGCCGTCCACTGACGGGACTCGTGGTGGTCGGGGTGTTGAGTGTCCGAGGCGGTGTCGGTGCTCACTGGTTCGGGTCCTTTCGCCTGGGGAATGGCAACAAGATCGCAAGTACGAATATGGCGATCATGAGGAGGATCACGACGAGGTTCGCGACCGAGATCTGAACGAAGCCCCAATGAACGTAATGACCAGGGCCGTTCAGGTTGATGATGGCTGCGACCAGTGCAACGAATGGCATAGGTAACAGTGAAGCTCACTCAGAAGCTCCATCTAGGGACCTAAGTCCTGACCCGACTTACCGAAGGTCCCGACTGCCTGCGCGACGTGCAGGCGCGACGTTCCAGCTGGTTGCGTCGGGTGCTTGGGGAGGCATCGCCAGCGTGGCGGCCGGAACTTCCTCTTAGCCGGAGGCCTACCAAACTAGGGACGTTGTCCCCTATTGAAAGGGACCTTCGCGTTGGTCCCGAAATGGCCCAGGAAGTTGATGATTGACGTCACCTAGCCTCACGATCGAATCACAGAACGACATCATCCCATGCGAGGGAGAGAAACATGATCGACATGACGAACGAGTCTTCGGCTGGACCCTCAGCTACAGATCGGGCCCTATTCGGTCATTTGAATAGCCACATCGCGGCGGAGCGAGCGTTACTGGAAGAGTATTCGGACATCGCCGACAGAACCGTGTCCCGAGCATTTCACTATCTGGTGAACCTGCTTATCGAAGACGAGATTCGACATCACAGAATATTTTCGGAACTTGCTGAATCAGTCGAAACCATTGCGCTCATGAAGGCGCAAGAACCTGCCGTCCCGATCATCGACTTTGGTCGAGCTGATCGGGAGGCGGTGCTCGAGGCTACCGAGCGCCTCCTCAAACATGAAAATGAGGATGCTGCCGGACTCAAACGACTCCAGCGAGAGCTTCGCAACACAAAGGACGAGTCGCTGAACGGCCTGTTGGTCGACCTCATGCAGCGTGACACCCAAAAGCACATCGCTATCCTCCAATTCGTACGGAAAGGCACAAGCCGGAGGCGGGACTGACAACGGGGCCTACTTCGAAGAGTGCCGTTGACGTATCGAGGAACCAGTGTCCTATCCGCGCAGTTGTGCGATGACGGGGGCAACTGGGGAGGAATGCCAAATCGGGCGTGAGTTCGCTGTGGCAAGACCCGTCTTCGACTGCTCCGTCCCAACATTTCGGTCCCAATGAGTCCCTCGTTGTCCGACTCATTCTTGGGCCGACTGACTCACGGCCTTTTGACCAGGACAGAACGGGATTCATCGGACTGCGCTGGGACTGGGAGACATTCGTCTTATCTCCCTCGTAATGCGCAGGTCAGCGGTTCGAATCCGCCCTCAGGCCCCCAAGTCAATAAGCACGGTTCCAGTCACGCTTCTCGTCACGTCAGGGGACGGATATGCAGGAATGACCGCCCCTACGATCTGCTCCGCACTCTCCGCTTGCAACCCCGCAACCGGCGTGTGAGGATCGACGCTGAGGCCCACGCCACGGCGGCGGACGCACTGGAGGTCGACCCCTTGGACTCGCGCTCAATTCTCAGTCGGATCGGATTGCTGGGCGTCACGTCGTCGCTCGCCTTGGGCATTGGCCTCGTGTCCTCCGGCACCGCGTCCGCGGCAACGCCCAGCTATCTCGCCACCTACAACACCACCGGAGACGTGAGCACGATCAGCACCGACGTCGTGATCCCCACGTACACGTGTGCGAAGGGTGACGCTGTCGACGCTTTCGCCAACGTGTACGACAGCGACTCCAGCGACGCCACCCCATACAGCGGGGCATACCTCGTGCTGGGTTGCAGCAAGAAGAACAAGCCCGAGCTCGATATTGCCCTCGAGATCGACGGTACGTACGAGTACGCGGCAGTCGTGATGGCGCAAGGCGACACCGTGCAGCTCGTGGTGAGCTGCGGTCCGTCGGGCACGACGGTCTCCGCCACCGACGAAACCAACACCAACGGCGACACTGACGCGGTTCCGACGGCCAGTTCCTGCGAAGACGCATATATCGGGGACATCGGCGTGGGGGACGGAAGTGGCCAACGGACCCTCCCCGACTTCCATGCCCTTGACTTCTCGAATGCCGAGGTCAACAGCGCAGCACTCGGGTCGTTCACTCCGACGAAGACCAACTACCACGAAGGCGCGGCCAACGTGATCAAGGTCAAGCCCTTCACCAACGGCGGGTTGGACTTCGCCACCAAGCAGAAGGGCACCTGAGCGCACCCAGGGAACGCGCCGATCGGGTGCCATGACGACCGGCCAGATCATCGAATTCGCTCGCGGATGCCTCGAAGAAGCATTCTCAGCCAGCCGATGGGCTTGGACGCCTTTGTTCCAACTCTGACCTCGCCGCCTTCGCCGTAGTGCGGACGATCCGTCTTCGGCAGCGTCATGGTCAGAATCGGCACTTCGGGCGACTACTGGTAGGGGGTTCCCACCTGCGGTCGCAGCGAAGGGCTTAGGTAACCGTGAACGCTGATGGAGACGTGACATCTCCGGACCAGCCGATGAGGGTGATGGGCCCCGTGCTGGCGCCCGGAGGAACCGTCACGACCAGCTTCTTGGCCGTCTCCGACACGATGGAAGCTTCGACCCCACCGATGGTGACTGCGTTCACCTCGGTGAAGTTTGTTCCCTTGATGGACAGGTTCGATCCGGTAGCACCGCTGTCGGGCGAGACCTTCTTGAACGTCTCCTCTTGAGGCCCGACCGTCAAGGTCACGGACTCGTTCACCGGCACGATGACCGTCGTCACCACATCACGGCCGCTCACTTTCACCTTCTTGACACAGGGGGCGACCGCGGGTTTGCCACACTTCGTGAGCAGGAGGTCCTGCCCGAACTTCTTGCCCGCGGGGGACATGTTCGCAGTGGATCCTCGAGCGCTGGCGGAGGACCCGCTCGAGAGCGCCTGAGCTTCCGCGCACACCGTGCTCTGGGGCACGGGGGGAGGTGGATAGGGCACGCCCTCGGCGTACGCGGCTTGCCCCTGGACGATCTGTTCGGTCAGGACGTCAATCGGGGACGTGTTCTCGTCGTCGGACTCGCCCACCGAGATCTCCGCCTGTGTGTAGCCCATGCCGTCCGGACAGCAACCCGTTGGGTCGGAGCAGGGGGGCGGCAGTCCCTCGGACTCCGACGACACGTAGTTACACACGTTGCAGTCCGAGCTCACTGTTGACGACACCGTGGTCGAATCGCCTTGGGAGTCACCAAATTGGACGACAGGGATTGGACAGTCGCTCGTTTGGCAGGTCACGCTCACCGGAGGCGCCGACGCCGAGTAGGTGAACTGGTCCGCCGGCGTCGTGGCACTCGATCCGATCGGCGTCGTGACGATGACGTCGTCGGTCCCGGCCGACTGGGCCGGCAAGGTGGCGCTGAGCGAGCTGTCGCTGTTGAAGACGACGTCGGTGGCGGCCTGACCTCCCACGTCAACCCCACTCTCCCCCGTGAAGCCCGATCCGGTGATGGTCACCACCGTGGGGCCGCCCGTGGACCCGATGTCCGGGCTCAGGCCGGCCACGATCGGACCGCCACCGGCCAGGGACCCCAGCGCGGTCGCCGTGGCCTGGGGTCCTCCGTTTGTCGTGGCCGTCTGACCGGTGAACACCTCGGAGGTCGACGTGCCGGCCGAGCTGGTCTCGGTGACCGATGCGGTGTAGCTCCCGCCGCTGTACGTGTGGGTGACGACGGGTGTCGTTGTCGTCTCAGTGGTGCCGTCGCCGAAATTCCAGTCGTAGGAAGCGATGGTCCCGTAGGCCACGGTCGATGCCGAAGCGTCGAGGGTGGAGGGGGAGCCGTTGGGCGCCAAGGTGACCGTGAGATGGGCGACGGGCGCCTGGTCGGGCGTGATGGCGATAGCTACCGGATTGGTCCCGCTGGTCCCGAGCGAGATCGGGGTGCCGGCCGTGCTCGATGCCAGGTCCACCGGGGTGACGGTCCCACTCAGTTGATCGGTCACGAAGGCAGTGGCGCCGTCGGGGGTGATGGCGATGCCTTCGGCCGCGCTGGTGCCCAGTGCGATCGGCGTCCCAGAGGTGCCGCTGGCGGTATCGATGGGCAGCAGGCTCGCTTGGTGGCCGCTGGGGCCGAAGGTGTTGGCGTAGGTCACGTAGGCGGTGGCTCCGTCGGGGGTAATGGCGACTCCCTCGGGGTCGTCGAGCGCGGCGATGCTGCCTCTGGCATCAGTCGCCGGGTCGAGCGTCGCCACACCGTTGTAGGTGAAGTCTGGGGTGTAGAGGGTCGACCCGTCGGGCGTGATGGCCGATGCGAAGCCGTTGTAGGTATTGAGGATGCCGGGACCTGCCTTGTTGGTGGCGGTGTTGATCGGGATGTCATCGTCTGCATAGGCCTGGGTGACGTAGGCGGTAGAGCCGTCGGGGCTGATGGTGATCGCAGTGGGCGCCGCGCCCACCGGGATGGGCGTGCCCGGCGTGTTGGTCGCCAGATTGATCGGGGTGACCGTGTCGTCGTTGTAGTTGCCTACGTAGGCGGTCAGACCGTCAGGAGTAATGGCGATGGCGTCGGGCCCGGAACCCACGGGGATGGGCGTGCCCGGTGTGTTCGTCAACAGATCGATGGGGGTGACGAAGCCCGGAGCGGTGTTCGTGGTGCCCTCGTCCGTGACGTAGGCGGTGGTGGCGTCCGGCGTGATGGCGATGGCCGAGGGCCCGCTCCCGACGGTGATCGGGGTGCCCACCACGTCGGTCGCCGTGTTGACCGGTATGACGGCGTCGTCGTTGTAGCTCACGACATAGGCGGTCCAGGCGGACGGGGTGGTGGCGGAAGCCGGGGGAGCGGACTGCGATCCGCCGACCACCGAGACGGCGATTGCCCCCCCGACGATCAGTGGTCCGACCAGAATCGTCCGGCAGTACGTCCGGAATCGAGTCACCATTGGATAGACCTCCGCTCTGGCGCCGTGCGCGCACCAGGACGCATCGTCTTCCTCTGGGCGCGTCACGAGCGCGTCAGGAGCGCGTGGTCAAGGCCGCGTGATCGTCGCCGCGAGTTCGTCGATCTGGGGTATCCAACTCAGGAAACCGAGGCGACGGCAGAGATCCGACGCCTCGTGAAGCCAAGACCGGGCTTCGGGGTCCAGCTGACCCCGCCCCCGGTATCGAGCCTGGCTCAGGGCGAGGAGCGTGGTGGCTCGGTGGTACGCCCAACCGAAGGCGCTGGCGGTAGCCAGGGCAGCTCGCAGGTGGTCTTCGGCTTCCTCGTGGCGGCCGAGCAGTGAGCTCAGCTTGCCTACGTAGGCGCCAACCGGTCCCTGGCTGGTCAGACCGCTGAACGCCACCTCGGCCGCGAATGGTTCGATGAGCGGCAGCAACAGAGCGGCGGCGTCGGTGTCGTGCAGCTCGATCGCCAGAACGGCATAGCCGATCACCTGCGTCATCCACAGGTTGTCCGCGGGGACGTCAGCGAAACGGCTGGCCACGCCAGCCTGTAGGACCTTCTGCGCCGTGTCCCGGCGGCCGACGACCGCGCAGGTGATCGCATAGGCGAGCTCGAAGGGTGCAATACCGGGGTTCTCCTTGGCGGCCTGCTCGACGAGCGAAAGAAGCTCCCCGTGCTTGCCCGCGAAGTTGGCGATGACGAAGTACTGGCCTGCGAACAGCGTGAACGCGTCAGGGGCCCCGATGGCGGTCCCGAGCTCCAGGTTGGACGAGGCGAGAGTCTCGGCTTCGTCCAGCCGGCCGGCCATCATTGCGTCGAATGTGTCGTAGAGCCCTGCGATCCAGCGGAGCCGCGGCTCGCCCACTGCTCGAGCAGTGGCGCGGATCCGGGTCAGGCTGTGGGCGGCCACCGCCGCGTCTCCCGATTCCACCGACACGTTGTAGGCGACCACACGCACCGCGAACTCGAGCCTCGGGTCTCCCGAGGATTCGGCCGCGGTGAGTGCCCTGGCCGCAACCGCACTGCGCGTCGGCGCGCTCCCCGGCGCCCAGAGTGCCGAGACGACAGCTGGTGCGATGTGGGCCAGGAGAGCAGGGTCCGCCGCCGACTCGGCCAGCGCCAGTGCCTTCTCCGCGATAGCGGTTCGGCGTGCCGCCTGGGGCGTGAAGACGAGGCTCTGGGAGAGTAGAGCGAGCAGGCGTGCATACGTCCAGATGTCGGAGCGATCGGCGACATCGACGGCTGCCTCCACGATCGCCAGGAATTCGGGTGCTCCGGCGTCCGTTCGCATGAAGCCGCGGTCCGCCGCCAGGGCCGCCCGTATGAGGGCCAGGTTGTTGCCGCTGGTCAGTGCCAGGTTTGCGGCCTGCTCGAGCGTGGTCAGAGCCGAAGCTTCGCCGGCGACGTGCTGCGCCTCGCCGAGCCGAACGAGCAGATCTGCCCGTTCGGCCAGCGGTCGTCCGAGCTCGACCGCCGCATCGAGGGCGCTCTGGTAATACCCCGCTGCCTCCGAGGGTGACAGGTGCCCGCGCGCGTCGTCGCCGGCGAGCGTCGACCAATGGATCGCTTCGAACGCCATACCGGCCAAGGTGCTGTGCCTGGCGAGCTGCACCACCACGTCCGGGCTCAGTTCGTCCGTTCGTTTGGAAAGCACGCGCACCGCCTGCTCGTGGAGCTGAGCCCGGGTCGAAACGCCGATATCGCCGTAGAGCGCATTGGCAATCAGCGCGTGCGAGAAGCGAAGAGTCCGGCGCGAGGTCGACACGTCGACCAGGACGCCACCTGTCACCGAGGCATCGATTGCTCTTCGTGTGTGTGCCTCTGCGATGTTGACCATCTCGATGAGAAGGTCCTCTTGAAACTCGGATCCGAGCACCGAAGCAGCGGTCAACACATCCGCAGTGTCGGTCCCGAGCGCGTGGACTCGGCTCCACAACACCTCACGGAGGCTCGGTGGGATTGTCCGCTCCCCGCCGGGACCGCCCGCCTGGTCCCAATGCCTGATGACCGCGTTGGCGTAGAGCGGGTTGCCGGCCGTCTCCTCGCGCACCCTCGCCGCGATGTGCTTCCGCTCCGTGTCCGGGGTTGACGGGAGGAGGTCCGAAACCAGAGCCGTGATCTCGTCGTCGCCGAAGGCGGGGAGCGGAAGCCGTAGCACCTGGCCCCGCTCCAGCTCGGCCAGCGCGGCGCGCAGCTGATCGGACGCCGGCTCACCTGGCTCACGCCTGCTCGTGACCAGGAGCACCGGTGCGGTCGCGAGGGAGCGCGTCAAGTGGCGCAGAAGCAGGAGGGCCGTCGGTTCGGTCCATTGGAGATCGTCGAGCATGAGCAGGAGCCGTCCGCGTGCCGCAATCCGCGACAGGAGGTCTGCTGCCGCTTCGAACGTGAGAAATCGCTGCGTCGCGTCGTCCGACTCAGTGGGTGGGGGAGCGGTCGGTACTCGAGTGACAAGGCGCGGACACAGCCTCGCGAGCTCGCCCCCGCATCGGGTCACGTGCTCGCTCAGCAGGTCGATGTCAGCATGATCGACGCAGGCGCTGAGGCTCGTGCGGAAGGGCTCGAGGGGCATTCCAGTCTCGTCCGAGGTGCCCCAGAGGACGGTGACGCCCATCCCCTCGGTGGACCGCGCCAGCTCGCCGAGCAGCGTCGTCTTTCCCATGCCTGCTTCCCCCGTGACGAATGCGCAGCGCAAGCCCGTGGTGGTCACCAGCGCCAGTTCGGCGAGCAGTGCCTCGCGCTCCGCAGATCGACCCACGAAGGGATCGCTCCGGGAGAGCTGTCCCGGGATCGGAAACACAGCCGCACCACGGGTCTCGTCAGTGCCCGTTCCCGAGCTGGCCCCGTCCCATCCGGTGGCAACCCTTCGCTCGATCCGCACGACCTCGGGCGAGGGTTCGGTGCCCAGCTCATCGGCGAGGACTGAGTGATAGTTCTGGAACTCCCGCAGCGCATCAGCCTGGCGACCAGCGAGGGCAAGCGCACGGATGAGGAGGCCACGGGGTCGGTCTCGGTAGGGATACCGGGCGATCTGACTTTCGAGGAGAGCGATCGCATCCTCCGGCCGATGGGCCGAGATGAGCTCGTCGGCAAGATCGTCGACGGCAGCCCCGTGGATCTCCGTCAATCGGGCGATCTCGCCGCGCGCCCAGTCCTCACCATCGAATTCCTCGAGGACGGCTCCGCCCCAGAGTCCGACGGCTTGCTGAAGGGTCGCGATGCGGTCGGTCGCGTCAGATGCTCTCGCGACCTGATTGCAGAAGAGGACCGCGTCGACGTCACAGGTGAGGGTGTAGCCCGTGGTCGCTGTCACCAGGGAGTCCGGGCCGAGCACCGCACGCAGTCGCGACACGGATCTCCTCAGCGCCCCCGGAGAGATATCGAGCACGTCGGCGAGCCAGTCGGTGCGCAGCCGCTGGGTCGTGTGCAAAGCGAGTAGCCCGAGAAGTCGCCGTTGGCTGATGCTCGGGATCTCGACGACGTCGCCGTCAGGCGCGACTGCGCACACGTTGCCGAGCACACGTACGAGCTTGATCACCGACGGTTCGCCACCCACGATCCTATGTCTCGTCGGCCCACCTACGATGGTGACGCTATCAGGCGTGACCTGGCGAAATTCTGGTGCGTCCCCGAGCCGCGTGCTGCGCAGGTCGTCGGTTCGAATCCGACATCAGGCTCCAGCTTCCCTGGCCGGGGCGCGGTGATCTTGCCCATGTGGTTTCACGACAAGTCCTCCACGGTCGCCAGTGTGGTGGATACCTCGATGATGCCGATCGCGATTTCGACAGGTGTCGGGTCAGAAGATAGATAGGCAGCACCGATCTGATTCATGGAGTTGTCACCCCATGCCCACAGGTTCCCGGTTGTACCGATGCCGTACGAAGTCTGGCCACCCGTCTTCACGGTGACGAACGGTTCGGGAGTGTTGACTGCTTCGGGTGACGTGACAGCCGTCGTGGTCTGTCCGTCCCCCAACTGCGACCACGCATCACTACCCCATGCGTACATGTGCCCACCGGCAATCGCCAAAACCTGGCCGTTCGTCCGACCTGAACCACCCAGTGCGACCGACGTGACCGAAGCCGCAAGCGTGATGGGCACGGGTGACCAGGCATCGGTCGTCGTACCGTTGCCGACCTCGCCGAGCCCGTTGTAACCCCACGAATAGAGCTGACCAGTCGATGTCAGAGCCGCAGAATTGCGCCATGAGGCATACACCGACGTGACACCGGTTAAGGGAATGGTGACGGGCGTGTAGGACTGCGTGGTGCTGCCGTCACCAAGGTCCCCGTCCACGTTGCCACCGCAGGCTTCGAGCGCACCATCGTTGACGACGAGCGTGTGATCGCCGGCGCCAGCGATAGCCGTCGCTGCGGTGAACGGAAGCTTGATGGGAACGTCGATGTGCTTGGTGGACGTACAGAGTTCGCCATAGGAATTCGATCCCCATCCCCAGACCTGGCCAGTGGTGTCCACGGCCAGGGCCGATGCCTGGGGTGACGTGTCGGCCATGTAGGCGATGTGCACATCGGCGGGGAACTGGACGGTGACCGGTGTCATGGAGTTTTGCTCGGTCCCGTTGCCCAGCTGTCCTTTGTTGCCGACACCCCATGCCTTCACGGAGCCGTTCGCCTTGACGGCGTACCACGTCGAGTTGGACGTGGCGACCTGGACGACGTTTCCTTGGAAGTCGTCTGGCGTCGGATTCGGCACCGTGGTGCTGGGCCACGAATAACCCCAATACTCGGCGTCAGACTGCTGTGCTCCTGCGGGCAGTGCGATTCCCATCATCGTCCCGATCAGTGCCGCTGCGAACAGCGTCAGCCTGTACCGCTTCATCACTACCTCCGTCGGATCGTTGATGCGCCTCGCCCAAAGTTCGGGCACCGCGGACACACGGCGCATTGTCGTTGGTGGGGCGGGCGCGGTCAACGGAAATCTGAGTGACGAAAACGCGACAATCCCGTTTGACCTCCGATCGTCCGCCCACCTGGTCATGCGCAGGTTGTCGGCTCGGATCAGGCGTCGGGCTCCACACGGGCTGGTGACAATCTTGACCCCCCGTTAACGTGACCGCTTCGGTCATTTCGGCCGAGGTGCGGCGCCATGGGGAGGTAGGTCGACGTGGAGGACCGCTGTAACTCGCGGCTCTATCTCGAATTGGGCGACGGGACGACGGAGTCGTCACTCGCCCGGGCGCACGTACTGATGCAGCTTTCCGGTGCACGCCGGGTGACGTGGTGGGAGAACTGCGCGCTCGGACGCACTGACCTGCCGATGCGTGTACGCGACGGCAGCACTCTCACCGTGGTCGAGGCCGACGACGAGTTCGCGGCACCGTCGCGAGACCCCCGATCCTCTGAGGCCCATTGTTTCGAGAGGACGACCCGCCCGAGCCAGGGGGTCTTGACCGATGGCCCGACCCTGGGCCTGATGATCGTCTGGATCAGTCCACGGGCGCCCGAACTTGCCCGCAGCCTGCGCGACTGGGGGGACTTCGTCCACATCCGCCACATAGCCGCTGCCGGGATTCCGGGCTTCACACAGATCTCGGTGTACGAGAACGTGGCTGCGAGGGATCCTCGCTACATGCATTTCTACGAATTCGACAACCAGGACGCCGAAGCCACCTTTTCGACCATGATCGAACACGTCGCGCCACGTCTGGGCGGCACCGACTCCAGCGCGTACACCGAATGGGCCGACTGGCGAGCGCCTGGAGGCCGCCTCTTCTACTGCAACACCTTCCGTCGGCTCGGCGAGCTGGCGAGTCCGTCGGAGGGAGCGCACAGCGTCCCGTGACCGCAGACGGGATGCGGCGGCGACGCTGACGTTCGCACGCCCCGTTGCAGTGGACGTCAACCTCGTGTGGACGCCATTCCCAAGAGGCTCCCAATGCGGGCCCGCTTCACTCAGGATCGACGACGAATCGCCCGATACCTCACCTGGGCCGTTGATGTGCCATGCCCGGACCCGGGTCGGTGACACGAGCGCGAGGTGGTCGGTCGATGAAGCAGCAACTGCGTGGTGCGGGAGCGGGACTCCTCGCACTGCTCGTGGTGGCGGCGTGCACGACCTTGGCCGGGAGCGACGCGACGGCGGCGAACTCCTACGGTGTCGCCGTCACGCCGAGCGGGTCGCCCGCGTTCGCACCTCCCGCGTGCGGGACAGGGACGCCCGCCTACGACTACGCCGGTAGCGGCGACGCGGCCGATCCGCAGGTGGTCTACTCAAAGGGCATCTACTACGCGTTCACGACCGGCAACGCGCTTGGCAACAACATCGCAGCCCTGGTCTCGAGCTCGCCGTCCTCGGGATACGGCCCTTACACCGGTACCTGCTACAGCTCCTCTGCGCTCCCGAACCCCTCGACGTGGGAGGAGCCGAACACGCAGACCTCGCCTGGGGTCTTCCACTACGACGGCCACTGGGTGATGTTCTATGACGCCGCGCAGTCGGGCCACAGTTCCGACAGCGGTTACGACTGCCTTGCCGTGGCGACGGCGCAGAACATCACAGCGCACGACGTCCAGTTCTCCGACGTCGCCAACAGCCCGATGGAATGTCAATCGACGGGGTCGATCGACCCCGAACCCTTCGTCGACCCGAGTTCCGGGCTCGCCTACTTGGTGTGGAAGCAGAACGACGGGGGGTCGTCTGCGCCGGCCTACATCTGGTCCCAGCAGCTCAACTCGAGCGGGACAGGATTCGCGCCCGGCTCGAGCCCGAGTCTTCTCCTCACCAACGACACCGTCGACTATCCCTGGGAGGCCACGGTCGAGGACCCTTCAATGGCGGCCGCCGGCGGTGGCTTCTATCTCGTCTTCTCGGCAGGCATCTACACGTCGACCAACTACTCCGAGGGGATCACGACCTGTAGCGGTCCGCTCGGTCCGTGTGGCCCGCAAACGCAGATCTTGGGCACATACGGATCGGTTCTCGGTCCGGGTGGCGGCTCTGTGTTCTCCGATGCTGACGGCAACTTCTGGCTGGCCTACGCGGCGTGGCAGGGAGGCAGCGCGGGCTGTACGAACTATTCGTGCGGAGCGGCCAGGCGGCTGTTCGTCGCGCCGATGCAGCTCCCCAACGTCAACGGCGAGGTCTCTTGCAGCGCCCCGACCTCGCCGTACGGCGTCGACATGGTGGCGTCCGACGGGGGGATCTTCGATTTCGGCAACCTGCCCTTCTGCGGCTCCGAGGGCGGCCGGCCGCTGAACCGCCCGGTGGTGAGCATGGCACTGACCAAGGACGGCGGCGGCTACTGGCTGGTGGCGAGCGACGGCGGCATCTTCAGCTATGGGGACGCCGGGTTCTACGGTTCGACCGGCGGCATGACGCTGAATCGCCCCATCGTGGGCATGGCGGCCACACCCGACGGGAGGGGCTACTGGCTGGTGGCCAGCGACGGCGGGATCTTCAGCTACGGCGACGCGACCTTCTACGGCTCGACCGGCGCCATGGCGCTCAATCGCCCGATCGTGGGGATGGCGGCCACGCCGGACGGGAAGGGCTACTGGCTGGTGGCCAGCGACGGCGGGATCTTCAGCTACGGCGACGCGACCTTCTACGGCTCGACCGGCGGCATGGCGCTCAACCGCCCGATCGTGGGCATGGCGGCGACGCCGAACGGGAAGGGCTACTGGCTGGTGGCGAGCGACGGCGGCATCTTCAGCTACGGCGACGCGACCTTCCACGGCTCGGCCGGCTCGCTCGCGCTCAACAGGCCGGTGGTATCGATGGCGGCGACCGCCGACGGCGGCGGCTACTGGTTGGTGGCGAGCGACGGCGGCATCTTCGGCTATGGGGATGCCGGGTTCTACGGGTCGACGGGCTCCCTCGTGTTGAACCGGCCGATCGTCGGCATGGCGGCGGCCGGAACCTGAGTTCACTCCCGGCCGCGGCGTCCGCGCCGGTCGGGGGGCCGGCCCCGTCGGCGTTGGTTCAGGCCGAGGCCGGCTCGGGGATCAAGTCCGCCGTGATCGGTTCGTCAGTGGTCTCGCTCGGCAGCGGCTTGCCGCCCCGGGTCCACGACGCCGCCGCGCCGACCAGGCACATGACGATGCCGAAGTCGAACGCGGTGTGCAGTCCATTGCGGAACGAGTCGGCAATGAGACTCGGGAAGAAGCGCTCACCCGTCACAGTGGCGCGCTGGTGTTGGCTGAGCTGGGAGAGCACGTGCGGCCCGATGAGGTGGCTGGCCGGGTTGTAGCCCAAGAAGGCCGCGAACAGCGTCGAGACTGGCGGCAGGTGTGAGATGGAGACGGCAGTGTCCACCGGTACGCCGTGCGCGGTCAGGCCCTTGACGAGCGCCGCGGGGAGCGTGTCGGACAGGCCGACGATGATCAGGGTGAAGAAGATCCCTATGGAGAGGACCTGCGCTGAGTTCTGGAACGTCGTGTTCATGCCGGACCCGGCCCCTCGGTCCCGGGCCGGCAAGCTGTTCATGACCCCGGTGCGGTTCGACGAGCCGAACGAGGACATGCAGACGCCGATAGCGAACAGCAACACCCCGAAGGTGGGGTAGGAGAAGTTGATCGGCACCTGTTCGAACAGGGCGAAACAGATGGCGGTGCCGATCATCCCGAAAGTCGCGAACGGACGCGGGCCATAACGGTCCGAGAGGATCCCCGAGAGGGGACCGGCGATCATGAACCCGGCCGTGAGGGGAATGATGAAGATGCCCGCCCACAGCGGCGTCACGTTGAAGGCGTACCCATGTCGCGGCAACCAGATGCCTTGTAGCCAGATGATGAGCATGAACATCAGGCCACCGCGGCCGAGGGCGCCGAGGAAGCTGGCGAACACGCCGGCGGTGAAGGCGCGGATCTTGAAGAGCTGCAGGCGGAACATCGGTTCGTCGGTGTGGACCTCGATGAAGCAGAACAAGACGAGGAACGCCACGCCTACACCGAGCTCCGTCAGGACCACCGGGTTGGTCCAGCCCATCGGGTGGTGTCCATAGGGCTCGATCCCGTAGGTGATCCCGACCATCACCAGGATCAAACCGATGGCGAAGGTGATGTTGCCCCACCAGTCGATCCTGGCTCGCGAGCCGTGTCCGACCTCGTGGAGGGCGAAATAGCCCCAAATCGTCGCGAAGAGGCCGATCGGCACCGACACGAGGAAGATCAGGCGCCAGTTGATCGGGGCGAGGAGGCCGCCGAGGAGCAACCCGATGAACGTCCCGCTGATGGCGGCCGCCTGGTTGATGCCGAGTGCGAAGCCACGGCGGTCGGGTGGGAAGGCGTCGGTGAGGATGGCAGCCGAATTGGCCATGAGGAGTGCCGCGCCGACGCCTTGGAAGATGCGCATCACGATGAGCCAGATCCCCGCGGCGGTCCCCGTCATCCAGGTGATGCTGAGGAGCAGCGAGAAGAAGGTGAAGACGGCGAAGCCGAGGTTGTACATGCGCACGCGGCCGTAAATGTCACCGAGGCGGCCCAGGCTCACGACCAGCACGCTGGTGACGATGAGAAAGCCCAGGATCATCCAGAGCAAGAAGAACGTGTTGGAAGGCAGGAGGGGATCGAGATGGATCCCCCGGAAGATGGCGGGCAGCGCGATGAGAACGATCGAGGCGTCGATCGTCGCCATGAGCATGCCGAGCGTCGTGATGAAGAGTGCGATCCACTTGTGCCGCTCGTTGACGGCGCCAGGCGGTGCCACCACTTGGGTCATGCGCCGGGATACCTCTCTCTGGTCGTGCGCTGTCCGGCGCCGTGAGGCCGGTGATCAGGAACCGGTCGTTCCGCTTTTGCTAGCCTAACCGGAACTCGGGGTTCCGGCTCTGGGGGACCAACCACATGGCGAGCGCGCGAACTCACTCCGGTGTCACCTTCGTCGTCCTCGCCACCGCCGCGCTCGCGTTCAGCTTGTTGCAGTCGCTGATCATTCCGGCCATTCCCCAACTCGAGCACACCTTGCATACCTCCGAGGACAGCGCGAGCTGGTTGCTCACCGCGTATCTGCTCAGCGCCGCCATCGCCACTCCCATTCTCGGTCGCCTCGGCGACACGACGGGCAAGAAGAAGATGATGGTCATCGTGCTGATCGCGCTCAGCGTCGGCACACTCGTCAGTGCATTGGCGACGTCGCTCATGATCATGCTCGTCGGTCGCGTCATCCAGGGCGCCGCCGGTGCCGTCTTCCCCCTCGCCTTCGGCATCATCCGCGACGAGTTCCCACCGGAGCGGGTGGCCGGAGCCATCGGGGTGCTGTCGGCCATCTTGGGGCTGGGCGTCGGGGGCGGCATCCTGCTGGCCGGACCGATCCTCGAGCACCTCTCGTACCACTGGCTGTTCTGGCTTCCCTTGCTGATGGCGCTCGGCGCCACCGTCGCCACCTTCATCTTCGTGCCCGAATCGCCGGTGCGCACCGGCGGGCACATCAACTGGCTCGGTGCGCTGCTCATGTCGGGTTGGCTGGTCACCGGTTTGCTCGCTGTTTCGTACGGGCCCACCTGGGGCTGGCACAGCCCAACCGTGCTCTTGCTCTTTGCGTCCACCGCGGTGCTGCTCGGACTCTGGATCTTTTCGGAATCCCGCTCCCGCTCTCCCCTGGTGGACATGCGCATGATGCGCATCCCGGCCGTGTGGAGCACGAACCTGGCTGCCCTGCTGTTCGGCTTCGGCATGTTCGCCATGTTCATCACGGTTCCGCAGTTCGCGCAGACGCCGAGCGCTGCCGGCTACGGGTTCGGGGCGTCGGTCACGCAATCGGGCCTCTATCTCCTTCCGTTCGCCTCGGCGATGGTGCTGATCGCGCCCCTGACGGGCCGGCTCTCGAAGCGGATCGGGTCCAAGGCGGTGCTGATCGCGGGCGCACTGTTCTCGGCGGCGTGCTACCTGTTGCTGACCCTCACGCACAGCGCGCCGTGGACGATCTACGCCGCGGCCGGGCTCCTGGGCGTGGGGGTGGCGCTGGGCTACGCGTCCATGGCCAACCTGATCATCGAGGCGGTCCCGGTGGAACAGACGGGCGTGGCCACCGGGATGAACACCAACATCCGGAACATCGGCGCGGCGCTGGGGAGCGGCGTCGCCACGAGCCTGGTCATCGGGGAGATGCTCCCGAACGGTTATCCCAAGGAGGCGGGCTACGTGCTGGCGTTCGCGGCCAGCGGTATTGCGATGCTGATCGCGGCCGCGGCCGCGTTCATGATTCCGCGCCGAGACGGCCCGTCGATCGTGTCGGTCGAAGCTCATCCTGCGTTGACCGCCGAAGCCGAGGTCGTGGTCGGCGCCATTGCGTTCGCACCGGAGAAGCCGGCGTGAACGCGCGCGGCACCGTTGTGCCCGTGAACGGCACCGGCAGCGCGGGCGAGCCGCGCCCGCTCCGGCGAGACGCCGAGCTGAACCTCGTTCGGATCCTCGTCGCCGCGCGAGATGTGTTCGCCGAGGAGGGCTTCGAAGCGTCGATGGAGTCGATCGCCGCCCGGGCCGACGTCGGGGTCGGCACGCTGTACCGCCGTTTCCCGAACAAAGCCGACCTGCTCAACGCGGTGGTGGAAGCGGCCCAGGAGCGCAACCGCCAGATCGCAGAAGAGGTGCTCGCCCAGGTGCCGGCCGAGGACGCAGTGTTCGAGTTCGTCCGGCGCTGTATCGCCGTCCCGAGCTGCTGGCGGGCGACCATCTCGGCCTCGCCGTGGCGCTCGACGGGTACCGGGCTCGACCGGACCGCGCCGCTGCTCGAGGAGATCCTGACGCGCAGCCAGCTCGCCGGGACCGTGCGCCGTGACGTCGCGGTGACTGACCTCGTGGTGGTGCTCATGTCCGTCCGGTCGATCGCGGACGTCTGCGACACCAAGTCGTCCAAGCCTTCACTGCGCTTCTTGGAGCTCGCGCTCGACGGCCTCCGTCCCGGTCACGCCCCCGTGGGCAGGCCGGCGCTGACGGTGGCCCAACTGGACAAGATCTTGAAGCATCGCTGATGAGCCCGGTAGTTCGGACCAGCATCGACGACAAGATCGGGACGCTGGCCCTTGACAACTACGCAAAGCGCAATGCGCTCGGGTCGGCGACGGTCGAGGAGATGCTGCGTGCGGTCGAGGCCTTCGAGGCAGCCGGCGTGCGCGCGGTCGTGCTCCGGACGGCGGAGCCGACGGCGGTCTGGTCGGCCGGCCATGACATCGACGAGCTGCCGGTGCGCGGTGTCGATCCGCTTCCTTTCGGGGATCCCCTCGAGGAACTGCTGCGCGCGGTGCGCGGGTACCCCGGCGCAGTCATCGCCATGGTGCACGGCACCGTCTGGGGTGGGGCGTGTGATCTCGTGCTCAACTGCGACATGGTGGTCGGGGACGACACGGCCGCCTTCGCAGTCACGCCGGCACGCCTGGGTCTGCCCTATTCGGCGTCGGGGATCCAGTACTTCTTGGCCCGCCTTCCCTTCAATGTGGTGAACGAGCTGATCATGACGGCCGACCTCATCGCCGCCGATCGCGCGTACGCCGTCGGGGTGATGAACCGCCTCGTCACCCCCGACGAGCTCGAAGCCTGCACCTACGAGCTGGCGCGCACCGTGCGGAGCCGGTCCGGTGAGGCCATCCGGGCGTACAAGCTGCAGGCGACGACCTTCGTGCGCGCGGTCGCCCTCTCGGCTCAGGACTCGCAGTGGATCAACCAGCTGCGCCACGACGTGTACGCGGGAGAGGACTACGCCGAGGGCATCGCGGCCTTCTTGGAGAAGCGCCCACCCGAGTTCACGTAGCTGCGGGCGTCAGCGCACGACTGCGGCCAGTCCGAGCCCGAGCGGCGCCAGCAGCCAGCCCCAACGGACGGCGGACACGACCAGCTCACAGCGGTAGCCGTAGAGCACGGCGAGCTGGATCGGCTGGAACGACGGTGCGCTCAGGCCGCTCAGGACCGCCACGACGACGAGGGGCGTCGAGGACGCGATGCCCGCCACGACGGCGACGACCAGGTAGTACGCCACCCGTAGGGCCGTCAACCACGACCAGCGGCGCAGGGCGTGCTCGGTGCGGGGCACGCCCAGGTTGTGGGGATGGATCACCGAGCCCGTGAACAGGGCCGCACCGGAGAAGGCGAGCAAGGGACCGGCCAGGGTCAAGACGTCGGCGGTCCCGCCCGGCGCGGACCCGACGAGGTGGAGCAGCAAGCCCAGCACGGAGGCGAGGATCGGGGACTGGTCGACCCAGGTCGTGGCCCGGCGTTGGCGAATGGGGGCGTCGCGACGCATCAGGTGGGTACAGACCGCGCCCCAAGCAGAGGTGATGACGTTGGCCAGGACGGCGATCATCGTCCCGGTCGACCCCGCGAATGCGGCCGCCGCCGGCACCACCCAGAACCCGCTGTTGGGGCTGACGGCCCAGGCCTCGAGTGCGCCTTCGCCGGCGCTGCGCGGCCCCCGCGTGATCTGCGCCGCGCCCAGCATGAGCCAGAGCCCGGCGGCCAGCGCAAGCGGCCCGACCAGCTGGCCTGCCGAGGTCAGCCGCCAGGCCGCCGCGAACGACAGCGTGGCCGACGTGACCAGGATCTGCACACGCAACACGACGGGCCAGACCCGCCGGATGTGCGGGCCGCCGTGTGCGGCGCCCCAGCCCAGCAGCCCACCCACCAGGAAGCAGACCAGGCTGAGCACGCCGAGATTGTGCCGCGTCGGAGGTCAGGCGCACCTCGGGTGTCGGCCGGCGACACGGGATAAGGTGCCGCAATGCACACTCAAAGGATTCGTGAGGTGCTGGCGGAGGCGATCGTCGGGCGTCATTTGCTCACGCACCCCTTTTATCGGCGCTGGGAAGCAGGGACACTCTCCGAGGGCGAGCTTGCGGCGTACGCGGAGCAGTATCGGCACATCGAGCGGGAGCTCCCGGTGACGTTGACGGCCATCGCGGCCGCGTTGCCAGAGGGGCGAGCGCGCGAGCTCGTGGAAGCGAACCTGGCCGACGAGCTCGGGACACCCGAGCCCCACGCGGAGCTCTTCGAGTCCTTCGCTCGGGCCGCCGGAGCGGAGCCCGAGGCCCGCGCCACCCCGTCCACGGCGGCGCTGCTCGCCGTCGTGCGGACGACGGCGACGCATGACCCAGCGGCCGCGCTGGCGATGGTAGCGGCCTACGAGATCCAGGCGTCGGACATCGCCGGCTCCAAATCGGACGGGCTTCGCCTCCACTACGGCTTCGACGAGGACGGAACCCGTTTCTGGGACGTCCACCGCACCCAGGAGCTCGACCACGCAGGATGGTCGATGGAGGCGCTGACCGAGCTGGGCGCCGACCCTGACGTGGTCCAGGCCGCCGCCATCGTGTCCGCTGACTCGTGGTGGCTCTTCTTGAGCGAGCGGGAGGAGATGGCGCCTGCGGGCGCCAGCTGCTGAATCCGCCCTCGTGCGGCCTCCGAGCGCAGACTTCCAGCTCAGGGTGCCGCTAGCTCAGGGTGCCGCAGCGCGCCGCGGCCTCGGCAAAGGCGGCGGCGCGGGCGCGAAAGTCCGCGAAGCGCCCGAAACTTGGTGCGGCGGGCGAGAGCAGCACGACGCCATCCGCACCGTCATTCGACGCCGCCCACGTGAACGCGCTTTTGACGGCGCCCTCGAGGCTGGGTGCGTCGACGATCTCGACGCGGTCGGCGGTCACCTCGCGCACCGCGGCGCCGATGCGCGGTCCGTTGTCGGGCATGGTGACGACCAAGGTCGGCGAGGTGCGCGCGGCGAGGGTTGTCCCGAGTGGCTCATAGTCGACGCCGCGGTCGTGGCCGCCCACGAGCAAGGCGACGGCCCGGGTCTCGTATGCGTGCAATGCGGCTTGCGCGGGCAACACGTTGGTCGAGAGGCTGTCGTCGACGAACTCGACCGCCCCGATCCGACCGAGCGAGCGGCAGCGGCTGGGCAATCCTCCGAAGCCGCTGGCCGCCTCCGCCAGACGCTCGTCGTCGTCGGCCTCCCCGATGCCGAGTGCGGTCAGCACGGCCCGCGCGATGGATGCGTTGCGCGCGTTGTGCGGCCCCGGGAGGCTGAGAGACTCGGACCACGCGGCGTCGTGCTCCACTGCGGCGGCATTCACCCAGCGCAGGTGGGGACCGAGCAGCGCAGTCTGCGCCCGTAGCTCCGTGTCGCTCCCCTCGGCCAGCGCCACGGTCACACCCGGTTTGGTGCACAGCGACAGCTTGTCCTCGTAGTAGCGCCGGACCGTCCCGTGCCAGTCGAGGTGGTCGGGTGAGAGCGACGTGACGGCGACGACGTGGGAGGCACGGGCCAGGTCGGGCACCTGGAAACTCGAAGTCTCGATGATCCAGTAGTCGGGCTCGGGCTCGGGCTCGGAGCCCGTTTCCTCGCCCGCCCCGGGGTCCCACGGTGGGTGCCCGATGTTGCCGCCGGCCCGGGCCCGATAGCCGAGCGCGGTGAGCAGGTGCACCGCGAGCGCGGTCGTGGTGCTCTTGCCCTTGGTCCCGGTGATGCAGGCCACCCTGCTCGGATCGGCCTCTTCCATGTAGAGACCGAGACCCCCGCACACAGCGACGCCCGCCCCCTCGAGTTGGGCCACTTCGGGGCGGTAGCGGCTGATGCCCGGTGCTTTGATGACGACCTCGCAGCGCGTCAGCGCGTCGAGGCCTCCAGCCGCCGTCGACATGACAGGGAGACCCTCATGGTGGCTCGGCGCTCGGCGCGTCGTCGACCAGGACGGGTGTGACGCCCATGAGGCCCAGACGGCGAACGCTGGCCCGGCCCTCGACGCCGAGACCCCAGACGCCGACCGAGGCGTCAGCGAGCGCGGACCAGGAGATCGGTTGGCGCATAGCGATCTGGGATGCGGTGGGCGCCGCGGGGCTCGAGGAGCGCGGCGACGTCCCCGTCGCTGCCGGCCGTGGTCCCGTTCCTTCGACGGCCGGTCGAGGCGCGGGACGCGGTGGCGACCGCGTCGCGGAGACGCTGCAACTGGACCGTGTCTGCTCGGTCGCCCCGCTGTGCCGCCAGGAGGGTGGCGGCGCGGCACTCGTCGGTGTCACCCACGCACTCGAACGGCTTGGCACCGGGGCCGAGGGCGAGCAACGTGCGGAAGCGTTCCTCGTTGGCCGGGTTGTCGAGCGGTTCGTCGCCGGCGAAGACGGCGGCGAGCTCGGCGCGGTCCATGTACGGGGCGAGGATCAGGTCGATGAAGCAGCATTTGTCGCAGCGCCCGCACCAGTGGTCGAGCCGCTCGGCCGGATCCTGGTTGAAGGCACGGTTGCAGCTGCGGAATACCCGGTGGTACTGGGTGAGGCGCGCGAACTGCGATGAGACCCAGAGCTCACTGCGGGGCCGCAGGTAGGAGAACACCGCGAGCCTCGGACCGAGGCTCGCCTGCACCACGTCGGCGAAGGCGCGCTCGAACTCCTCACCTTTCGACCACTGGTGGTTGACGGCCTGCCCCTCGGCCACGAGCGTTGGAGCCGAGGCCGACCATTCGTTGGACAGCACGACCGCGTCGCGGCCTTCCAGGACGGCGGCGACGACCGCCGCGGCGGTGATGATGGCGGTGACCGGCACGTGGCCGTTCAAGAAACCGTGCTCGGCGGAGCGTCGCACCAAGGGGTCGATCTCGCGTTCGATGTGTCGTACCGCCAGGCCCGAGGCGCCGGCGGCGCCCTCGATCGCCGTGAAGCGGTCACCGGGGGGGTTGACCACACACAGGGCCGCTTCGGGATGGTCGAGCGACAGCGCGTCGACGGTGACGATGGAGTCGATGCCGCCGCCGAAGGGAATCAGCGGCCGGCCCCGCTCGGGCTCATAGGCCGGCACCGGGGGTTCGGAGCGGTCCGGACCGGTGACCCGCAGGTCCCGCAGGTCGAGGTCGTTGCGGTAGGCGAATTCGCCGAGACCGTGTCTGTAGTACTCGACCAAGAACGATCGCTCGAGAGAACTCGTCGCCAGGTCGCCGAGGTCGATGACCGGCGCGGCGGTCGTCTTGTAGTACGACACCCCGGCTACCAGGTAGAGCAGGCGCACGGCGGCCTCGACCGCGGGGCCGGCCCACTCGCCGCCGCGTTCGAAGGTGAATCGCTCGGTGAAGGTCTGCTCCGCCGTCGCGTAGCGACAGATGACGGAGTTGCGCGCGGAGTCGATGACGTAGCCGTCGTAGCGGAACGGGTTGTCGGGAGCCATCACAGATGAGGGGTTGGGCCCCGCTCGGGGGCGCGTCCCCATGCTACGAGGCGACCCGCCGTCGGGCGGTCAGCCCGTCACCCGTGCAGGCGCGCCAGCAGGGCGAACCGTCCGCAGGGACGCTGGGCCCGGTCGCTGAAGAAGTCGCCGTCCGAGGTCGTCGTCCCGCTCACGCTGACGTGATCGTCGCGCAGTCCCGCCTCTCGCAGTTGCTGACGATTGGCCGCGATCAGATCGACCAGCCAGTGCCCGGGTCCGTCGGCCCGGGCGACGCCCTCGTCGAGCGCGCCCTGCCCCACCGCGCCTGCGAGCGCGTGGCGCACCTCGTCGGATACCTGGTACCGATCGGGCGCCACCGCAGGCCCGAGATACGCCCGGACGCGCTCGGGTTCCGCGCCGAGGGACCACATGGTGGCGAGTGCCGTGCCGGTCACTCCGGCCGCCGTGCCCCGCCACCCGGCGTGGACGGCGGCCAGCACACCAGCATCGGGATCGACGAGGGCGAGCGGCACGCAGTCGGCGACCATGATCACGAGCGTGACGGCCGGCGTCGTGGTGACGAGCACGTCGGTGTCGGGGATCGCATCGTCGTCGCTGGCTCTCCCGCGCCCTCCCGCATCGGCGCCGACGACGGACACCCCGGCGCCGTGGACCTGGTGTGCGAACACCGCCCGGTCGAGCCCGGTGCCGAACGCCGACGCGGCCCGCGCCCTGTTGGCCGCCACGTCCGCCGGCCTGTCGCCGACGTGCAAGCCGAGGTTGAGCGTGTCGTAGGGAGGTTCGGAGACTCCGCCATGCCTGGTGGTCACCGCCACCGAGGCGCCGAGGGATTCCGCGTCGGCCCAGTGCAGGAACGGAACCGCGTGTCCGTCGGGCATTGGCCTTCGACGATACGCAGCGTCTAGGAGGCTTCGCTCTCGTCCCAGACCGTGGTGGGTACGACAGAGAGCAACGGGCTCCCGGCGGCCTGCCTCGCCCGGCGCGCCCGGTCGGTCCTCTGCAGCTCGGCGAACCCGTAGAGCTCAGCGGCGTCGCTGCCCGAGTCGGCCGTCGGCAGCCGGGAACCGATTGGCGCGGCGAGGGGCTGAGCGAGGCCGAGGACATCGGCGAGTGACGCGCCATCGTCGAGGGCCCCGAAGAGCACGCCGAGCGACTCGAGCGAGAAGCCCTCGAGCTGGAGTCGCAACACGGCCGCCAGGCGGTCCTGGTGGGTTTGCCCGTAGATCCCGGTGCGACCGCGCAGCGACGGGTGCGGCACCAAGCCGAGGGTCTGCAGGGAGCGGACGCGCCGGGCCGTCGTCCCGTTGGCTGCCGCCAGTTCGTCGATGGTCATCTCGCCTTGGCCCCTCGTCGCCAGGTCCACTTGACAAGTATGCCATAAATCTATGTAACATCAAACTACGTCAGATATACAGGACAGCCAACGAGCCAGCAGAACGAGGAGAGTCCGATGGCACTGAACCCCGAGGCAGTCGGCAATACGTCCGATTCCGAAGAGCGCTCCTGGGAGCACACCGACGCGCTGCTCTACGCGCTGGGCGTCGGCGCGGGCTCACTCGACCCGACCGGCTTCGAGCTCGATTTCACGACGGAGAACTCGATCGGCATCACCCAGCGTGTGCTGCCGACCTTCACCACCATCATCGGGCAGGGTGGCGGGAGGGCCGTCCTGTCGATCGGCGAGTACGACCCGGCGATGCTCGTGCACGGTGAACAGTCCATCCGTCTCCACGGCGAGATCCCGCCGGCGGGCACCGTCTCGACGGTGACCACGGTCGCCGGGATCTACGACAAGGGGTCGGCGGGCCTGGTCGTCCTCGAGAGCGAGTCACGCCACGCCGGCAGCGGCGAGCTCGCGTTCTCGAGTCGCACCGCCCTCTTCATCCGCGGCGCCGGTGGCTTCGGAGGGCCGCGCAATCCCGAGGGCGACCAGGAGACCGCGCTCGCCGCCGAGCCCCTCCCGGCCCGCGAGCCCGACGAAGTCGTGTCCTATGCCACGCGTCCTGATCAGGCGCTGCTCTATCGGTTGAGCGGCGACCGCAACCCGTTGCATTCGGACCCCGTCTTCGCCAAGCGGGCCGGATTCGACCGACCGATCCTCCACGGGCTCTGCACCTACGGCTTCACCGGCCGCGCGCTGTTGCACTCCGTGTGCGCCTCGGATCCCGCACGCTTCGGCGCCATGCGCGCCCGCTTCTCGAAGCCGACCATGCCCGGCGACACGCTGACGATCTCGGTCTGGGACATCGGGACGGATGCGCCCGGCTTCTACCGCTTCCGCACCGAGACCCAGCGCGGCGAGACGGTCATCGACTCGGGGCTCTTCCAACTGGCCCAGCGCGCCTGAGCACCCCGAGCTCGGTTCGCCGGCAGCACCGTGACCGGCACCGAGCGCTCGGTCAGTCCCCGAACAGGAGTGAGTAGTCGGCACCGCGCCGAAGGTGGTGGCCACCGTCGACGCCGAGTATCTCGCCGGTGACGAAGGACGACTCGGGCCCGATGAGGTAGCGCACGGCTGCGGCGACGTCGTCGACCGTGCCGACGCGGCCCAGGGGCATCTGCGCGAGGTAGTCGTCGAGGAGGTCGCCACCCGCGGTGATGAAGGACATCAACTCGTCGTCGATGATCCCAGGGGCCACCGCGTTGACGCGGATGCCGAGCGCCCCGAGCTCCTCGGCCGCCGTCTCGGTGAGGAAGCAGATCCCCGCCTTCGAGACGCCGTAGGCCCAGAGATGCGGGTGCGGGAAGCGCCCGGCACCAGACGACATGAGCACGATGGAGCCGGCTCCGCTCTGCGCCTGCATGGCCGACGCCCCTTGCTTCACACAGATGACGGACCCCACCAGGTTCAGATCGACGGTGGCGCGCACAGCGGCCACGTCGGCGGTCAAGACGGACCCGATGTGGGCCGAACCGCCTGCGCACGCGAACAGGCCGTCGATGCGCCCCGTCGCCTCGGTCGTCGTCGCCACGGCCGCCGCGACCTGCTCCTCGACCGTGACGTCGGCCACGACATAGCGGGCCGTCGCCCCCGCTGCTGCCAGCGCGGCGATGCGCGCCGTCGCGTCGGCCAGCTTCTGCTCGGTGCGCCCGCAGATGGTGACGTGCGCGCCCTCTGCCGCGAAACGTGTCGCGGTGGCCAGCCCGATGCCGCTCCCACCCCCGGTGACGAGGATCGACCAGCCGGCGATCCCCGGACCGCCGGGGCCGCCGGGGCCGCTCTCGCCGTCCCCCTCGCTCTCTGGCATCACACGGGACCGACGCCGACCGGCGGCGACGGCGTGAACGCGACGGGCATCTGCTCAATGCCCGAGATGAAGTTCGCCACGCGCCGGTCCAGCGCCCCGCGCTCGACGGCGAGGCCGAGGTCGGGCATGCGGGCCAGCACGCGCTCGACCATGACGCGCAGCTCCAGGCGGGCCAGCTGGTTGCCCAGGCAGAAGTGGGCGCCGAAACCGAAGGCGATGTGCGGGTTGGGACTCCGGGTGATGTCGAAGGTGTCGGGGTTCTCGAAGACCGCCTCGTCCCGGTTGGCCGACGGGTAGAGCAGGAGCAGTTCCTGGCCCTCCCGGATCAGCGCGCCGTCCAGCTCGACGTCCCGGGTCGCCGTGCGTGCCATGTTCTTGATCGGCGACACCCAGCGCAGCATCTCCTCGACCGCGCCCGGCATCAGACCGGCCGGGTCAGCGGCCAACTGCGCCACCTGGTCGGGATGGGCCAGGAGCTCTTCGACACCGCCGCTGATCACGTGGCGGGTGGTCTCGTCCCCGCCGATCAGGATGAGGAGCGTCTCGTGGACCAGCGAGTCGTCGTCGAGCGAGTCGCCGTCGATCTCGGCGTGGCACAACACGCCGACGAGGTCCTCGGTGTCGCCGCTCGAGCGCCGCTCGTCGAGGACGGGGTGGATGTAGTCGGAGTACCCGATGAACGCGTCGGTGGCACGGATCATCGCCTCGGGATCTGGTGATCCCTGGCCCTTCAACATGTCGTCGGACCATCGCAGCAGGTCGTCGCGGTCCTCGGGTGCGACCCCGAGCATGTCCCCGATCATGATGAGGGGGAGCGGGGCCGCCACGTCCTGCACGAAGTCGCAGGTGCCCTGCTCACAGACCTTGTCGATGATGGCGTCGCAGACGATGCGGAGCTTGTCCTCCATGGCGCGCACCCGCTTGGGGGTGAATCCCTCCGAGACCAGGCGCCGCCGCCGCACGTGCTCGGGCGCGTCGAAGTCGATCATCATGGGCAGGGGCGGGAACTTGGGCCGGATGCCGCCCGCACTGGAGAACGACTCGGTGTCGACGGAGGCCGCTTTGACGGCGGCATAGCTGGCGGCGGCCCACAAATCGTTGGCCTCGTCGTAGTAGACGGGGGCATTGGCCCGCATCCAGGCGAAGGCGTCGTGGGGCTCCCGCCCGAAGAACTCGCCGCTCATGAGGTCGATGGCCGGGTCCTCGGGTGCTTTGGTCACGGCCGAGACGATATCGCCGGGTGGGTAGGGTTGGTCCATGGCAGATCAGGCGACCTTCACCGACGTCGCCATGGAATTCATGCCGGGCTTGTACTCGGCGGCGCTCCGCATGACGCGGAACCGGGCGGACGCCGAAGATCTCGTGCAGGAGACGTACCTGAAGGCCTACAGGTCCTTCGGTTCTTTCACCGAGGGGACCAACCTGCGGGCCTGGCTCTATCGCATCCTCACCAACACCTACATCAACTCGTATCGGGCCGCCCAGCGCCGGCCCGAGACCACCGACGTCGAGGACGTCGAGGAGCTGTACCTCTACAAGCGCCTGGCGGGCTCCGGCGGGAGCGATCCGGGCCGCTCCGCCGAGGACGAGGCATTGGACCGCTTCACGGACGAGGACGTGAAGGCCGCGCTCGAATCGCTGCCCGAGTCCTTCCGGATGGCCGTGTTGCTGGCCGATGTGGAGGGATTCAGTTACAAGGAGATCTCCGAAATCACGGACGTGCCGATCGGGACCGTCATGAGCCGGATCCACCGGGGAAGAAGAGCGTTGCAAAAAGCGTTGCACGACGTGGCGGAGGCGCGAGGCCTCGTCGGCAGTGTGCCGGGGGGTTGAGGGATATGAGCGGAGCAGACGTAGGGGACAACAGGGACACACGGTCCGACGCCGTGGCTCCTGACGCGTTGTTCGGCGCGTCGGTGGACTGCGTGGAAGCGGTGCACGTGCTGTACCACTACCTCGACGGCGAGCTCACCGAGGAGCGGCGCGAGGAGATCCGTGTCCATCTCGACTGGTGTGGTCCCTGCAATGGTGCAGCAGAGTTCGAGGCCGAGTTGCGCCGGGTCATCGCGAACCGGTGCAAGGAGCGGGTGCCCCAGACCCTGATCGACCGGGTGGCGGCCGCCATCGACGAGGAAGGCCGGCAGCACGACGGCGAGCACTGACGTCACGCAAGCGGTCCCGGACATCCCTCTGGGCGGTCCGGCCATGGTCGACTGGGCCCTGGCCCAGCGCGTTGCCTCGGGCGCGCTCGATCCTCAAGCCCTCGCCGGCGACCTACCGCTCCTCCGCCCTCCAGGGTCAGTTCGACGAGCTGACGGAGCGGGCGGAGGTGTTGGTGAGCGAGGCCACCGGACTGCGCTCGGCGCACGGCACGGCGCGGGCCAAGGTCACCGATCGCCCGGGTTGGGCCGCGGCCAACGTCCGCTCCATTGAGCGACTCGTCAGCCCGGCGCTCCTCGAGCTGCAGCGCAAACGCGGCGCGAAGCTCGGCGGCCCGTCGCTCGTCGTGGGCCGCGCGGTGGCCGGCACCCAGCTCGGGCTCATGTTGGCCTACATGGCGACGCGGGTGCTCGGCCAGTACGACCTCCTCATTGACGACTCGTCGCCGGAGGACCAGGACCTGGTGTCCTACGTGGGGCCCAACATCGTCGCCGTCGAGGAGCAGTACGGCTTCGCGCCGAGCCAGTTCCGTCTGTGGCTTGCGCTGCACGAGGTGACGCACCGGCTCCAGTTCACTGCCGTCCCGTGGCTGCGCGACTACTTCGTCGGCCTCGTCACCGAACTGGTCGGGCCGCTCTCGGGCGACCCCTCCGGCCTCGCCGAGGTGCTCAAGCGCGCCGCGACCCGAACTACGGGCCGGGCGCAACCCGACGCGTGACGCGGGCGTGGTCGGCATGCTCGCCACCCCCGAACAGAAGCAGGCCCTGTCGCGGATCTCGGGCATGATGAGCCTGCTCGAGGGCCACGGCGACGTCACGATGGACCGCGCCGGCGCCGGCGAGGTGCCGGGTGCTGAGCACTTCTCCCAGGTCCTGCACCAGCGGCGCACCCAGGCGCACGGGCTGGCGAAGCTGATGTCCAAGCTGCTCGGCCTCGATGCGAAGATGCGCCAGTACGCCGAAGGTGAGCGCTTCGTGGAGGCCGTGGAGTCGGCCGGCGGCCCGCCGTTGCTCGCCCGGGTCTGGGAGGGCCCCGAGTGGCTCCCCAGCCTCGAGGAGATCCGGGACCCGGCCTCCTGGGTGGCCCGGGCCGGTGGTTGAGGGCGCCACCGTCGCGTCCGACCAGTCCGACCAGTCCGACCAGTCCGACCCGTCCCAGCAGTCCGACTTGTCCACGCTCGCGGCACTCTCGGATCCCGCCGACCCCCTCGGCGCACTGGCTCGGGGCCTGTTGCCCCGCTGCACCTTCCCGGCCGCGGGTACGCCGCTGGCCTGTGCGGTCTCGGGCGGCGCCGACTCGCTCGCCCTCTTGGTCCTCGCCCGCGCGGCGGGCTGTGCGGTGACTGCCTTCCACGTGGACCACGGCCTGCGGCCCGGCTCGGCTGCTGAGGCCGACGTGGTCGCTGCCGTCGCGGGACGCGTCGGAGCCCGGGTCGAGCGCCGCCGGGCGATGGTGACGCCGGGGCCCAACCTCGAGGCCCGCGCCCGCGAGGCGCGCTTCGCCGTGCTGCCCTCCGGGGTGGCGACGGGGCACACCATGGACGACCAGGCCGAGACGATCCTGGTCAACCTGTTACGCGGAGCCGGCGCCGATGGGCTGGCGGGCATGGTGCCCGGCCCGCGCCACCCGCTCTTGGCACTGCGCCGCCACGAGACCCACGCCCTGTGCACGGCGGCGGGACTGGGCCCGGTGTGCGACGCCAGCAACAACGACCCCGCCTTCGTGCGCAACCGCGTGCGCCACGAGCTGCTTCCGCTGTGCGCCGAGGTCGCGGGTCGCGATCCGGTTCCCCTCCTCGCCCGCCAGGCCGGCGTGCTGCGCGACGAGGTGACGCTGCTCGACTCGTTGGCGTCGGACGCGCTGCCCGATCCCGCCGACGCCCGTGCGGTCGCGGACGCGAGCCGGCCCTTGGCGCGCCGTGCGCTGCGACGTTGGTTGCGCGCGGAGACCGGCCGGACGCATCCGCCGACGCACGCCGAGGTCGACCGAGCCGTGCGCGTGGCCGTCGGTGTCGCCGTCGGGACCGAGCTGAGCGGGGGGTGGCGGCTGCGCCGCACGCGGGGCCGCCTCCGGGTGGAGCCGAGCCGCTCCGGTAGTGTCACGCCGGTGACCCCCGACGAGGACGGAGCGGGCGTCCCGGCCTGGGCCGAGCCGGACGTGGGGGCGGTGCTGGTCGACGCCGACCGCCTGGCGGTTCGGGTGGCCGAGCTCGGAGCCGAGATCACCGCTGACTACGCCGACGAGCCGCCCCTCCTCGTGGCAGTGCTGAAGGGCGCCATGCTCTTCATGAGCGACCTCTGCCGCGCCATCGCCCTTCCGGTCGACGTGGACTTCATGGCGGTCTCCTCCTATGGCAGCGCCACCAAGACCTCGGGCGTGGTCCGCATCGTCAAGGACCTCGACTCCGAGCTGGACGGGCGCCACGTCCTGGTGGTGGAGGACATCATCGACAGCGGGCTGACGCTCAACTACCTGCGCCGTTACCTCGCCGCGCGCCAGCCCAAGAGCGTCGAGGTGTGCGCCCTCTTGGTAAAAGAGGGCGAGCAGCGCGTCGATCTCGACCTGCGCTACATCGGCTTCACCATCCCGGCAGAGTTCGTCGTCGGCTACGGCCTCGACATCGCCGAGCGCTACCGCAACCTGCGGGGCGTGCACCGCTACAAGGGGACGGACCAGTGAGTGTCGACGTCGAACGGGTCAAGGGCGCCGTGGCCGAGCTGCTGAGCGCCATCGGGGATGACCCGACGCGCGAGGGATTGCTGGCCACGCCGACGCGCGTCGCGGCCATGTACGAAGAGCTGTTCTCGGGCCTCCACGACGACCCGGCCCGGCACCTCAAGGTCACCTTTGCCTCGGAACACGACGAGATGGTGATGGTGCGCGACATCCCTTTCGCCTCCCTGTGCGAGCACCATCTCGTGCCCTTTCTCGGCAAGGCTCACGTTGCCTACATTCCGGCCGAGGACGGTCGCATCACCGGCCTCTCCAAGCTGGCGCGCCTGGTGGACGGCTACGCGCGGCGGCTGCAGGTCCAAGAGCGCATGACCACGCAGATCGCCGATGCCATCGCCGAGGTGCTCACGCCGCGCGGTGTGCTCGTCGTGATCGAGGCGGAGCATCTGTGCATGTCCATGCGCGGTGTGAAGAAGCCGGGCACGGTCACGGTCACCTCGGCGGTGCGCGGGCTCTTCCGCTCCGACGTGGCCACCCGGGCCGAGGCCATGCAGTTCATCCGGGGTCACTGATCCGCGTGGGGACGCGGGCGCGGGCAGCACCGCCCGCGCCGGCCGCGGGCGCCCCCTCGTCATGGGCGTGCTCAACGTCACGCCTGATTCGTTCTCCGACGGCGGCCTCTACGCCACGACCGACGCGGCCGTCGCCTGGGGGCACGCGCTCCTTGCACAGGGGGCCGACGTCCTCGACGTCGGCGGTGAGTCGTCGCGCCCCGGAGCGGCGCCGGTGTCCACCGACGAGGAGCTGGCCCGCGTGGTGCCCGTGATCGAGGCTCTGGCCGGAGAGGCCGCCGGGCGAGGCGCGCGGATCTCGGTGGACACCGTCAAAGACGACGTGGCGTGGGCGGCCATCGCTGCCGGCGCCAGCCTGCTCAATGACATCTCGGCGACGCTCTGCGAGGTGGCGGCCGCGACCGGGGCGGGCTGGGTGGCGATGCACATGCAGGGCGAGCCGCGCACCATGCAAGAGCACCCCCGCTACGACGACGTGGTGGCCGAGGTGTACGGCTTCGTGCTGGAGCGGGCGCGCCGAGCCCGCGAGGCGGGGGTGGCCGAGGTGTGGGTCGACCCCGGCATCGGCTTCGGCAAGACGACCGCGCACAATCTCTCCCTGCTCCACCACTTGCGCGAGCTGGTGGTGACGGCCGACGCCGCAGGGTGCGCCGGGGTGGTGGTCGGTACCAGCCGCAAGCGCTTCCTCGGCGTGTTGGCGGCGGGCCCGGGCGGGGCCGAGGCCCCCGCCCCCCTGGCGGAGCGGGAGGAGGGCTCGTTGGCCACCGCGGCCGCAGCCCTGGTGGCCGGTGCAGGGATGGTGCGGGCCCACGACGTGCGGGCCGCGGTCCAGCTGGCCCGGCTGTATGGTCCAGCCGCATGAAGGGCAAGTGGGCGGCCGGCATCCCGCCCCGCAATTTCACCTGGGTGATCAAGGACCACCTCGCGGCCAGCGAACGCCCTGGTGGTTTCTCGGTCAATCACCGCCGGGTGCGGCGCCAGGAAGAGATCATCTGGCTGCGTGTCCAGGGCTTCGGCCGCATCATCTCGCTGCTGCCCTCGCCGCACAACCTGGCGGCCTACGACGAGGAGGGCCTGGCCTGGGCCCACTACCCCCTCGAGCGCGTCGGGGACCCCCGCCCGGGGCTGGCCGAGTGCTACCAGGACATCGACGAGTCACTGGCGGCCGGCCTACGCATCCTCGTGCACCAAGACGAGCTGGGCGACCGGGTCATGGGCGTACTGGCGGGATACCTCGTGTGGTCCGAGCGCATCACCAACCAGCCCCAGGCGGTGGCGCTCATCGAGCACGTGGTGGGGCACGCGATGGGCGAGCCCGGACGCGAGTTGCTGTCGGAGCTGGAGGGCATGCCTGCACGCGGCCGCGTGCGGTGACCGACCGCATCGAGATCCGTGACCTCCGGGTGACCGGGGTGCACGGTGTCCTGCCCGAGGAGCGGGAGCGGGCCCAGCCCTTCGCAGTGGACGTGGTGGCCTGGCTGGACATGGCCCCCGCCCAGGAGAGCGACGACCTGGCCGACACGGTGGACTACGGCGCACTGGCCCAGACCGCGGCCGAGGTGGTCGGCGGGCGGTCGTACGCCCTCCTCGAGGCGCTGGCCGGCCGGCTGGCCAGCGCGCTGTTGGTCAGCGATCCGCGGCTCGACGCCGTCGAGGTCACCGTGCGCAAGCTCCGCCCCCCGCTGGCGCTCGACGTGGCTTCGACCGGGGTCAGGGTGCGGCGCGCCCGCTGATGCCCGGCGCCACCCGGCGCGCCTTCATCGGCCTCGGCTCCAACCTGGGGGATCGTGCCGCCTACCTGCGCGCCGGCGTGGAGGGGCTGCGCGCCGGCGGCGACGTGGTCGCCGTCTCGCCGCTCTACGAGAGCGAGCCGGTGGGCGGGCCCGAGGGCCAGGGTCCGTACCTCAACGTGGTGGTCGAGCTGGCGACCGCCGATCCGCCACGGCGCCTGCTCGAACGCTGCCGTGCCGTCGAGGAGTCGGCGCAGAGGGTGCGGGCCGAGCGATGGGGTCCGCGCACCCTCGATGCCGACGTGCTCTGGGTGGAGGGCACCACCGTCGACGAGGCGGACCTGACGGTGCCGCACCCCCGCATGTGGGAGCGGCGCTTCGTCCTCCAGCCCCTGGCTGACCTCGCGCCCGATCTGGTGACGTCGGGGCAGCTCCGGGCGGCTGGTGGGGAAGTCAGCCGTGTGGGTAGTCTGTAGGTGAAGTTTTCGCATCGTCTGTAGGCGAACGGCACCCGCAAGGGGCTGGAACGCCGAAGGAGGTCGAATGCACTCGATCCGGATCATCGGCCCCGGCCGGGCTGGCACGTCCCTCGCCGCCGCGCTCACCGCGCGCGGGTGGGCGTTCGCCGGCTTTCGCGGGCGCCACGACGACATCGCCGGTGCCGCCGGTGGCGTCGACGTGCTCGTGATCGCCACGCCCGACGACGCCGTCGCCGAGGTGGCGGCGACCGTCCTCCCCGAGCCCACCACGACGGTGGTGCACCTCTCGGGCTCGCTCGGGCTCGATGTGCTGGCGCCCCATCCGCGCCGCGCCGCCGTCCACCCACTCGTCCCGCTGCCCAACGGGGAGGTCGGGGCGGCCCGCCTCGCCTCGGGGGTCACCTTCGCCGTGGCCGGCGCGCCGGTGGCGCGCGAGATGGTGGAGTGCCTGGGCGGCCGGCTCGTCGAAGTGGACGACGACAACCGCGCCGCCTACCACGCCGCCGCCTGCATCGCCGCCAACCACGTCGTGGCGCTGCTCGGCCAAGTCGAGCGCGTGGCAGCCTCGGTCGGGCTCGACCTCGAGTCCTTCTTGCCGCTGACCCGGGCCGCCGTCGACGACGTGGCCTCGCTGGGTGCACGCGCCGCGTTGACCGGTCCGGCGCGCCGGGGCGACTGGGCCACCCTCAGCCGCCACCTCGACGCGCTGCCCGAGGACGAGCGCAGCGCCTACCAGGCGGGCGCGGCCCTGGCGACGCGGCTGGCGACCAGCGACGGCGGCCAGAGGGCGACGACCGACGAGACGGTGCCGGCCGTGCCGGCGACGGTCTGAGGGCGAGGTCGTGGAAGTCGTCGAGTCCGCCGCCGCCTGCCACGCGCAGCTCGATGCGGCGCGCACCCGCGGCGCCTGCGTCGGCCTCGTGCCGACCATGGGTGCGCTGCACGACGGGCACCTCTCGCTCATGGCGCGGGCGCGGGCGGAGTGCGACACCGTCGTGGTGACCGTCTTCGTCAACCCGTTGCAATTCGGCGACCCAGAGGACATCGCGCACTATCCGCGCACGCTCGAGCGCGACCTGGGGGTGTGCAAGGAGGTCGGGGTCGACGTCGTGTTCGTGCCGAGCGTGGCCGAGATGTACCCGTCATGGCCCGAGCCGCCGTCGACGACGGTGACGGTGCGCGGTGTGAGCGAGTCCTGGGAGGGCGAGGCGCGCCCGGGGCACTTCGACGGCGTGGCGACGGTGGTGGCCAAGCTGTTCGCCATCGCGGGCCCGTGCCGGGCCTACTTCGGCCTGAAGGACTTCCAGCAGCTGGCGGTGGTGCGCGCCATGGTGAGCGAGCTGTCGCTGCCGGTCGAGCTGGTCGGCTGCCCCATCGTGCGCGAGCACGACGGGCTGGCGCGCTCGAGCCGCAACGTGCGCCTGTCCGCCGCCGAGCGCGCCGCGGGCACGGTGCTGTCGAGGGCGCTGGCTGCCGGCCGGGCCGCCGTCGCGGCCGGGGAGCGCTCCGGCGCAGCCCTGGCCGACGTGATGCGCGCCGTCGTGGCGGCCGAGCCTCTGGTGCAGCTCGACTATGCGGTCGTGGTCGACGCCGCCACGCTGGCCGAGGCGGCCACCGTCGCCGACCCTGCCACGGCCCGTCTGCTCATTGCCGCGCGCGTCGGGACCGTCCGCCTGATCGACAACAGCGCAGCCCTCGAGGGGGCCGACGACGTCTCCGCAGACCTCGCACCCGCACCATCCACACGATCCGCAGACGGCGCGTCCGCTGTGGCCCGATACGACACGGCCTCTGTGGCCCGCCAACTCGAGAGGACAGGTTGAGCCGATGCGCCGCCGCATGATGAAGTCGAAGATCCACCGCGCCACCGTCACGGGCGCCAACCTGCACTACGTCGGCTCTGTGTCCATCGACACCGAGCTGATGGCGCTGGCCGACATCGTCCCCTACGAGCAGGTGGCCGTGCTCGACATCGACAACGGGGCGCGCTTCGAGACCTACGCCATCGAAGGTGAGCGCGGCCAGGTCTGCCTGAACGGCGCGGCGGCCCGGCTGGTGGCGCCGGGCGACAAGGTGATCATCATCACCTACGCCGACTACGAGCGCGCCGAGCTCGAGAGCTACGTGCCGCGCGTGGTCCACGTCGACGGACGCAACCGCGTCATCGACGAGGTGTCGGCCCAGCTCGATGCCGAGCTGACCTTGACCGAACCCGCGTGACCGACGCGGCCCGGCCGGGACCCTTCGACGTCCTGGTCCTGGGCAGCGGTGTCGCCGGGCTGTCCGCCGCGGTCAGGCTCGCCGGACCCGTCCCGGCGGGCGGACCTGGTCTCACCCTCGGCGTCCTGACCAAGGGCGCGCTGGCGCAGGCGGCAACGCGCTGGGCCCAAGGCGGCGTGGCCGCGGTGCTCGGGGGCGACGAGGACTCGACCGACCTGCACCTGGCCGACACCCTTGCCGCCGGCGCGGGGCTCTGCGACGAGGCGGCCGTGCGCATCTTGGTCGACGAGGGCCCCGGGCGCGTGCATGAGCTGATCGCGCTCGGTGCCGAGTTCGACCGCGAAGCGACGGGATCGCTGGCACTCGCCCGCGAGGGCGGCCATTCGGCGCCGCGCGTCGTGCACGCGGGCGGCGCCGCCACCGGCGCCGAGGTCGAGCGCGCGCTGGTCGACGCCACCTACCGCTCGGCCAGCGCGGTGCTCGAGGGCTGGTTCGCGCTCGAGCTGCTCACCGAGGACGGCCGCTGCGTGGGCGTGCGCGCCCTGCCACCGGGTCCGGCCGGCACCGAGCCGGTCGAGGTGCGGGCCGGTCACGTCGTGCTGGCGACCGGCGGCGCCGGCCAGCTGTTCTCGGTCACGACCAACCCACCCGAGTCGACCGGCGACGGCGTCGCCATGGCGCTGCGTGCCGGCGTCGCGGTGGCCGACGTCGAGTTCGTCCAGTTCCATCCGACGGCGCTGCACCACCCCGCCATGCCGCGCCCCCTTTTGTCGGAGGCGCTGCGTGGCCACGGCGCACTGCTGCGCGACCGCGAGGGCGAGCGTTTCGTCGACGAGCTGGCGCCACGCGACGTGGTCAGCCGCGCCATGGCCGCCACCATGGCGGCCCAGGGCGTGGACCACCTCTGGCTCGACGCCACCGGGCTCGAGCGTTTCTCGGCGCGCTTTCCGACCATCGCCGCCTCGCTGTCCTCCATCGGGCTCGACCCCGAGCGCGACTGGCTCCCCATCGCGCCGGCCGCGCACCACCTGTCGGGCGGTGTGGTCACCGACTTGTGGGGCGCCACGGCGCTCCCCGGGCTCTGGGCCGTGGGCGAGGTGGCCTGCACCGGGGTGCACGGGGCCAACCGTCTCGCCTCCAACTCTTTGCTCGAGGGCATGGTCTTCGGGGCGCGCCTGGCCGAGCACATCTCGGCCGGCGCCCAGGGGCCCGAGGCCAGTGGCGCGCTGCGCGCGGTGCTGGGCGCCGAGCCGGTCGACGGCATCGACGCCCGTGTGCTCACCCGCCACCCCGCCGTGCCGCCGTTCGGCCCGCTGCCACAGCCCGGCGCGGACGTGCCCAAGTTACGCGACACGCTGCAGCGCGCCATGACCCGCGGCGCAGGGGTGGTGCGCAGCGCCGGGTCCCTCGCCAGCGCGCGCGCCGTGGTCGAGGAGATCGCAGGTGTGCTCGGCGCGCGCGCCGGATCGATCGCCGAGGGCGAGCTGGCCAACCTCTTGCAGCTGGCCGACGCGCTGTTGAGCTCCGCGCTCGCCCGCACCGAGAGCCGGGGCGCCCACTCGCGACGCGAGTACCCCGAGACCGACCCGGCCTGGCGGTGCCGCCTCGTCCACGGGGCGCCCGACGACCCACTCGTGAGCGGTGGTGGCGCGTGAGTGGTGGCGCATGAGCGGGGGAGGCGAGTCCGACTCCGCGTATGCGCGGGCGGTGCGCGAGGCGGTGGCGCGCGCCCTGGCCGAGGACCTCGGCCCCGACGGCGACCTCACGGCGGCACTGGTGCCCGAGGGCGTGACGGCGCGCTACGCACTGCGCGCGCGTCGCGGTGGCGTGCTGGCCGGGCGTGACTGCGCCACCGAGACCTTTGCTCGCGTCGGGCCCGAGCTGGCCGTCGAGTGGCGCGTGATCGACGGGGACACCGTGAGGGCGGGCGAGACGCTCATGGAGGTCACGGGTCCCCTGCGTCCCATCCTCACGGCCGAGCGGACGGCGCTCAACTTTCTCGGCCACCTCTCGGGCGTGGCCACCCTCACGGCCAAGTTCGTCGAGGCCGCTCACGAGCGCAACCGCGCCGTCCAGATCCTCGACACCCGCAAGACCATGCCGGGGCTGCGCGTGCTCGAAAAGGCTGCCGTGCGCGCCGGGGGTGGCACGAACCACCGGGCGGGACTCTCCGACGCCGTGTTGGTCAAGGACAACCACCTCGCCGGCACGACCATCACCGACGCGGTGCACGCGGCGCTGGCGCGTTGGCCCGGACGGCTGGTCGAGATCGAGTGCGACACGCTCGATCAGGTGGCCGAGGCGGCCAAGGCCGGCGCCGACGCCGTCCTGCTCGACAACATGGATCCCGCGACCGTCACCGAGGCCATCGTCGTGGCGCGCCGAGACGCCACCGGACCCATCCTCACCGAGGTCTCGGGTGGGGTGACGCTGGCCACCGTCGGGGACTACGCGGCGGCAGGGCCCGATCGCATCTCGGTCGGGGCCCTCACCCACTCGGCACCGGTGCTCGACCTCGGTCTCGACCTGGTGTGGACCGAGGAGTCGGCTTCGCTGTCTGATCCGGCCTAGGAACAGCGCGATCAAGGCATACACGGAGCAACGGAAACACAAAAATCGAAAGCACAGAAAGAACAAAGCAAGGAACAAAAGCAAGGAACAAAAGCAAGGAACAAAAGCAAGGAAAGAGGAGGGAAGGAGATCAGTGCTCCTCGTCATCGACGTGGGCAACACCGAAACGGTCATCGGCCTCTACGCGCGCGATGACACCGACACCGTGGCTGTCGTCGAGGAGAGTGTCGGGGTCGGCATCGGGAGCGAGCGCGACCCGACGGCACCCGCCGGCCTGACGCATCACTGGCGCCTCTCGACGGTGCCCAGCCGGACCCCCGACGAGCACGCGGTGCTCCTGACCCAGCTGCTCGACCTCGAGGGCCTCGACATCGCGTCGTCGGTCAGTGGCATCGCGGTGAGCTCCTCGGTGCCCCACGTGACGACCGAGCTGCGCCAGATGGCGAGCCGCTGGTTCGCCGAGGTGCCGTGCGTCGTGCTCGGACCCGGCACCAAGAGCGGGATGCCGATCCTCTACGACAACCCCAAGGAGGTCGGCGCCGACCGCATCGCCGACGCGGTGGGCGCGTACGACCTCTACGGCGGCCCCTGCGTGGTCGTCGACATGGGGACCGCGACGACCGTCGAGGCCGTCAGCGCCAAGGGCGAGTACCTCGGTGGTGCGATCACCCCTGGCGTGGCCATCAGTCTCGACGCCCTCTACCAGCAAGCCGCCGCCCTGCGCCGGGTGGAGCTCGTCGAGCCGCGCAGCGTCATCGGCCGCTCCACCGTCGAGTCCATTGAAGCGGGGACCCTTTACGGCTTCGCCGGACTGGTCGACGCACTGGCCAAGCGCTTCATGGAGGAGCTGGGCCCCTCGACGGTCGTGGCGACGGGCGGCTTCAGTTCGCTCATCGCCCCGTATTCGGACACCATTGACCACGTGGAGCCCTGGTTGACCCTGCACGGACTGCGCATCGTGTACGAGCGCAACGTGACGTCGTGAGCGGCCGCGCATGAGCGACGCCCCGCCTGACTTTCCCTATCGCTACGAGCGCACGCACGAGGCGGCGGCCGTGGTTGAGGCCTGGTCGTCGCTCGCCCCCGGGGAGGAGTCCGGCGTCACCGTCGGGGTCGCCGGCCGCATCATGTTCTTCCGGCCCCAGGGCAAGCTCGCGTTCGCCGAGCTGCGCGACAGCTCGGGCTCGGTGCAGCTGTTCGCGCTGGCGGCGGTGACGGAGCGCTTCGAGGAGTTCGTCAGGCTGAACCTCGGCGACTGGGTCGGCGCGCGCGGTGAGGTGGTGCGGACCAAGCGCGGTGAGTTGTCGGTGAAGGTGAGCGAGTGGGTGCTGCTGGCGCAGGCCCGGCGGAACTTCGGCGACAAGTGGCGCGGTGTCAGCGACATCGAGACGCGCTATCGCCAGCGCGAGGTCGACCTGTGGGCCAACGACAGCAGCCGCCAATTGCTCCAGCTGCGCAGCAAGGTGGTGCAGCACCTGCGCGAGCGCCTGTGGGCCCGGGGGTTCGTGGAGGTCGAGACGCCGCTGTTGCACCCGGTCCTCGGCGGCGCGGCGGCGCGCCCGTTCGTCACGCACCACAACGCGCTCGACACCGACTTCTTCTTGCGCATCGCGCCCGAGCTCTACCTCAAGCGGCTCGTCGTCGGCGGTTTCGAGAAGGTCTTCGAGATCGGCCGCGTGTTCCGCAACGAAGGCATCTCGCCGCGCCACAATCCCGAATTCACGATGCTCGAGCTCTACGAGGCCTACGCCGATTACACCGACACCATGGCCGTCTTCGAGGAGCTGGTGGCCGGGCTGGCCCAGGATCTGTGCGGCACGACGCACCTCACCTATGGCGGGCGCCCCCTCGACCTCACCGCGCCGTGGCGACGCGCGCCGATGACCGAGCTCGTCGCCGAGGCCACCGGCATGACCCTCGACGTGCGCGCGCCGCGCGACGAGATGGCCCGGGCCGCCGGCGAGGTCGGGATCACCGTCGACGACGCCTGGGGGCCCGGCAAGATCCTGCTCGAGATCTACGAGAAGACGACCGAGCCCGAGCTGTGGGGACCGGTCTTCGTGACCGACTACCCGGCCGAGGTCTCACCGCTGGCGCGACGCCACCGCGACGGGCCCGAGCTCGTCGAGCGCTACGAGCCGGTCGTCGCCGGCCGCGAGCTCGGCAACGGCTTCAGCGAGCTCGTCGACCCCGACGACCAGCGCGCCCGCTTCGAAGAGCAGGTGGCGGCCGCCCGGGCGGGCGACGAGGAGGCGCCCGGTGAGGTCGACGAGGAGTATCTCCGCGCGCTCGAGTACGGACTGCCTCCGACGTCGGGCTTCGGGCTCGGCGTCGACCGGCTGGTGATGCTCCTCGGCGACGTGGCCAACATCCGCGAGGTCATCGCCTTCCCCACGCTCCGTCCCGAGCCTGGCTGATCAATTCCAGCCCATTTCTCCACCCGTTCTTCGCGTTCAGGCGCATTCTTCAAACCCCGCTCACGGTTCCCTCACAACTGGCGTGCAGCGTGGGTGATGCCGCCGGAGGGCGGTCAGCGTGCCGAGTGCACGGACGTCCAAGGAGGACAGACATGTTCCGCAAGATCATCGCCGGCACTGCCGTCGCCGGGGCCCTGAGCCTGGGCGCAGCCGGCCTGGCCGGCACGGCTGGTGCCGCCGCTGCGACAACGCCGTCGAGCAGCACGACCACGCCCGCGCGCTGCGCCAAGCTCCCTGCGATCGAGGCCAGGGTCCAAAAGGTCGAAGCCAAGCTGGCGGCGCGCCTGCCCAAGGTCCAGGCGCGCGAGGCCAAGTTGAAGAGCGAAGGCAAGACCAAGCGGGCCGACGCCCTGGCGAACCGGGTCACCAGAGTCGAGAACCGCGAGAACAAGGTCAACGCGCGGCTGGCCAAGGCCCAGGCGGCCTGCAGCGCCGACGCCAGCACCGCCGGAAGCACAGGGACCACGGGATCGAGCGCCGGCTGAACCGCTGGTGACCCGGGCCCCGGGGGGGTCCGGGGGTTCGCGCCTCTAGCCGGATCCCCTCACGCGTTCCTCACACCTCTCTTACATCTCTCCCGCAGAATGGGCTCAGAACGCACCAGAGTCGTCCGGGGAGGACCCATGGTTCGCACACTGATCGCAGGGACTGCCGCCGTCGGCGCACTCACGCTCGGGACCGCCGGCTTGGCCGGCGCGGCGTCGACGCCGCCCGGCTCGGGCACCGGGAGCGGCGCCGTGACGGCGTCTGTGTGCTCACGGCTGCCCAAGATCGAGGCCCTGGTGGCCAGGCTCGAGCGCAGGGTCGACGCCAGGGTGCCCAAGGCTGAGGCCCGAGAGGCCAGGGCCAAGGCGGCTGGCCGCACCAAGAGGGCGGACGCCATCGCCGCGCGCATCGCGCACGTAAAGAAACGTGAGTCCAGGGTGAACGACCGACTCGCCAAGGCGAAGGCCAGGTGCGCCTTGGCAGGCTCGGCCGTGACGACGCCAACGACAGCCACCACGCCCGCGACGGGCTCGTCGACCACGACCGCGCCGACGACCGCGCCGACGACTGCGCCGACGACTGCGCCCACGACCGCGTCGGGTAGCGCGTCGACTTCGACCACCACATCGACCACTCCGACGACGTCGCCGACCAGTGGTGGCTCGACCGGCACCACCGGAACCACCGGAACCACCGGAACCACCGGCACCACCGGCACGACCGGCACCACCGGCAACACCGGCGGGCTCTGAGCGCCCGCCCTAACCCGGAAGGTCGGTGAGGAGCTCGGCCGCGAGTCGCGAGAGGCCGTCGCGCAAGGCGGACCGGGCGATCCCCTCGGAGGCCCGCCGGGCTTCTTCGACATAGACACGAGCCTGGTCGACGGCGGCGGGGATGCCGCGCGACGCCAGCACGATGCCTTTCGCCTTGTCCCGCTCGGGTTGCGCGAGTGGTTGGCCGAGCAGCGCGCGCAGATCCGGGCCGGCATCGGGGTCCTCCAGCGCGACGAGCGCCGGCAAGGTGTAGATGCCCTCGGCGAGGTCCTGGCCGGCCGGCTTCTGCAGCTGACCGTCGGTCGCAGTGATGTCGAGGATGTCGTCGCGAATCTGGAACACCATGCCGAAGCAGCGTCCGTACTCGGTGCACGCGTCGACCTCGGAGCGCGGCAGCCGGCCGGTGAGCGCGCCGATCCGGCACGACGTCGCGGTGAGCGCCGCGGTCTTGCCGCTGATGGCCGCGAAGTAGTCGTCTCTGCTGCGGCCGATCTGGAAGGCCGAGCGGACCTCGGTGACCTGGCCCTGGCACAGTCGGCCCAGGGTGTCGGCCAGGAGCGCGGCCACCTCGGTGCCCAGGCTCGCGGCGATGGCCGCGCTGCGAGCGAGGAGGTAGTCGCCGGCGACGATGGCCACCAGGTTCCCGAAGCGGCTGTTGACGCTCTCGACGTTGCGGCGGATCGTCGCCTCGTCGATCACGTCGTCGTGGTAGAGGGAAGCCAGGTGCACGAGCTCGACCGCGACGGCTCCCATCAGGTCGTCGTCGGTCGCGTCCCGCTCGCCGGCCGTCGCGCTGGCTAGCGCGAGCAGGGGCCGGAGGCGCTTGCCCCCGGCGGCAATGAGGTGGGTGGTCACCTCGTCCAAGAACCCGTCGCCAGTCACCACCGAGGCGGTGAGCAGGGGCTCCAGACGCTGCAGTGCCTCTTGCAGGCGGGGCAGGCCGAGGGCCTCGGTCGGGTTCACTACCCAAACGTTACGGCACGGCTGCCGAATCTCGACAAACGCCAGCTAGCAGGGGTCGCCGGAAATGGCGTCCACGAGGTTTCCCTTGTCACGCCGTGCTTCCTGGCTGCGGCGTGTTCGACTAAGGCCACAGGTACACTGGGCCGAGATTCAAGGGAGACAAAGGAGAGGCGGTCAGGGTGTTCGAACGTTTCACCGACCGGGCACGGAGGGTGTTGGTGCTTGCGCAGGAAGAGGCGCGGCTGCTGAACCACAGCTTCATCGGCACCGAGCACATCCTCCTGGGACTGATCCATGAGGGCGAGGGAGTTGCGGCAAAGGCGCTGGAATCGCTCGGGATCTCCCTCGAGGCCGTGCGCGAGAAGGTGGAAGAGACCATCGGCATGGCGGGTACCGCGCCGAGTGGTTCGCCGCCGTTCACGCCGCGGGCCAAGAAGGTCCTCGAGCTTTCCTTGCGCGAGGCGCTGCAACTGGGTCACAGCTACATCGGCACCGAGCACATGCTCCTCGGCCTCGTGCGTGAGGGCGAGGGCGTGGCCGCCACCGTGCTCGTCAGCCTGGGCGCGGACCTGGGCCGCGTGCGCCAGCAGGTGATCCAGCTGATGTCGGGCAACCAGAGCAAGGAGTCGGTCGGCGCCAGCCAGGGCTCCAGCTCGGGCGAGAGCCCGTCGGGCTCGCCGGTCCTCGACCAGTTCGGCCGCAATCTGACCCAGCTCGCCCGTGACGGCAAGCTCGACCCGGTCATCGGCCGCGCAAAAGAGATCGAACGCGTCATGCAGGTGCTGTCACGGCGCACCAAGAACAATCCGGTCCTCATCGGCGAGCCGGGCGTCGGCAAGACGGCCATCGTCGAGGGCCTGGCCCAGCAGATCGTCGCCAACGAGGTGCCCGAGACGCTCGCGGGCAAGCAGCTCTACACGCTCGACCTCGGTGCGCTCGTGGCGGGCAGTCGCTACCGCGGTGATTTCGAGGAGCGCTTGAAGAAGGTGCTCAAGGAGATCCGCACGCGCGGCGACATCGTCCTCTTCATTGACGAGATCCACACGTTGGTCGGTGCCGGTGCTGCCGAGGGCGCCATCGACGCCGCTTCCATCCTCAAGCCGATGTTGGCCCGCGGCGAGCTGCAGACGGTCGGCGCCACCACGATCGACGAGTACCGCAAGCACCTCGAGAAGGACGCCGCACTCGAGCGTCGCTTCCAGCCGGTCAAGGTTGACCAGCCGAGTGTGGCGCTCACCATCGACATCCTCAAGGGACTGCGCGACCGCTACGAGTCGCACCACGCGGTCAGCATCACGGACCAGGCGCTGGTCGCCGCGGCCAACCTGGCCGACCGGTACCTTGCCGACCGCTACCTCCCCGACAAGGCCATCGACCTCATCGACGAGGCCGGCAGCCGGCTGCGCATCCGCCGCATGACCACGCCGCCGAGCGCCAAGAAGCTCGACGAGGAGATCACGCGCCTGCGGGCAGACAAAGAGGCCGCCATCGAGAAGGGCGCCTTCGAGCAGGCCAAGAAGCTGGCGGAGCAGGAGAAGGAGCGTCTCGACCTCAAGGAGACCCAAGAGGCCGAGCTCCGGGCCGAGGGCGTCGACCTCTTCGACGTCGTCGACGAGGAGGTCATCGCCGAAGTGCTGGCCGCCTGGACCGGCATCCCCGTCTACCGCCTCACGGAGGAGGAGACGGCCAAGCTCCTGCGCATGGAGGACGAGCTCCACAAGCGGGTCATCGGCCAGGAGGAGGCGCTCAAGGCGCTGTCCCGGGCCATCCGACGCACGCGGGCCGGCCTGAAGGACCCCAAGCGACCGAGCGGGTCGTTCATCTTCTTGGGGCCGACCGGTGTCGGCAAGACCGAGCTGGCCAAGACGCTGGCCGAGTTCCTCTTCGACGACGAGGACGCGCTCATCCAGCTGGACATGTCCGAGTACATGGAGAAGCACACGGTCAGCCGCCTCGTCGGTTCGCCCCCCGGGTACGTCGGCTACGAAGAGGGCGGACAGCTCACCGAGGCCGTGCGGCGCAAGCCGTTCTCCGTCGTCCTCTTCGACGAGGTCGAGAAGGCGCACCCCGACGTGTTCAACACGCTGCTGCAGATCCTCGAGGACGGGCGGCTCACCGACGCCCAGGGTCGCTCCGTCGACTTCAAGAACACCGTGCTGATCATGACGTCGAACCTCGGGACGGCCGATCTGCGCAAGTCCAACATGGGCTTCGCCAAGACGTCGGAGGCCGTGACCTACGAGCGGATGAAGGCCAAGGTGGACGAGGCGCTCAAGGCGCACTTCCGGCCAGAGTTCCTCAACCGCATCGACGAGGTCATCGTGTTCCATGAGCTGTCGCGGGCCGAGGTCACCGAAATCGTCGACCTGCTCATGGCGCGCACGGTCAGGCAGCTCTCGGACCAGGGCATCGGACTCGAGCTCACGCCGGCGGCGCGCGCGCTGCTGGCCGAGAAGGGCTACGACCCGCAGCTCGGAGCTCGTCCGCTACGCCGGGCCATCCAGCAGCTGGTCGAGGACCCGCTTTCCGAGCGCATCTTGTGGAAAGAGTTCCGGGTCGGCGAGACGATCGTCGTCGACGTCGAGGAGTCGCCGATCGACGGTGAAGGCACGCAGCTGACGTTCCGGGCGATCGAGGGCATCGAGCCCCCGCCGCTCGAGCTGGCCGGCGCCGGTGCCGATCCCGAGTAGCGACCTACTCCGGCTCCCAGCAGTACGTGAACTCGCCGCGTGCCGGGCGCGCCGCCGAGTCGGCGCGCCAAGAAGTGCGGACTGTCGAGGCCGGCTGGCGCGTAGTGGATGCCGAGCGGGCTCGCGGCGTCGAAGCCGACGCGTCCGTAGAACGCGGGGTCGCCGAGCAGCAGTAGCAGTGGCCATCGGCGCGCCTCTGCCTCGGCGACGAGCGCGTGCATGAGCTCGGTACCGATGCCGTGGCCCTGGTGCGACGGCGCCACGCACACCGGTGCCACTCCCGCGACCGCGCACGGTGTGCCGTCGAGGCGGCCGGGCGCGGCCAACGCGTGCGCCACCACCACACCGGCGTCATCAGCCACCAGCTCGACGAGCGACGCCGTCGCACAGGCGGCCCACGTGCCGCGGACGATGGCAATCTCCTCGGTGGCGTCCCGGGTGTCGTCGGCGAAGGCCGCGCCGACCACGGCGAGGATTCCCTCTTCGTCAGCCGGCCGCAGCGCGGCGCGCACGAACACGGTCACGGGAGCCGCACGCCGACGCTGACCATGTGATGGTCAGAGAGTCCACCCGCAGCGACGACGGCTGGGCGGCGGGCCACCAGGCCGCGCACAAAGAGCCAGTCCAGGCGGATTGGCACATGGTCGGGCAGCCCGCGGCCGTCGTGTTCGGTCGTCGGCGCCGCGACGTTGGCGTCGGTCCAGCTGTAGCCGTACGCCCGCGCCACCTCGAAGAGAGGTTCGTAGGCAACAGGCCAGGTAAAACGCGTCGGGTCCTCGACTCGCATGGCCCGGACGCGCGCGCGGTCGGCGAGCTCAGCGAAATCGGTGCCCGAGGTGTTGCAGTCGCCACCGACGACGGCCGGGCCGCCGTTCCCTCGCTCATCGACGGCGCGCAAGAGTGCCTCCATCTGCTCGGCGCGGTGCGCCGCGTCGGAGCGGTTCTCGAGGTGGGTGGACGCGATCTGCACGGCGGTGCCGTCGAGGCGAACGGTGGCGAGCACAGCCATCCGTCCGCCCACCCGGGGCTGGGTCGAGTCGGCCGCGAACCAGCCCAGGCCGACATCGGGCAGGCGTAGCACCGCGGGGTCCTCGAGGGGTGCGGTCGCGATGACGGCGTTGCCGTGCAGGCCGCGCTCGTTGATGGCGCCGGCGCCGGCGCCGGCGCGCCGCTCGTGTTCGTCACCGAGGCCCAGCTCGACGAATTCCACGGCAAAGACCGACCCGGCGCCGAGGTCGCGGGCGATGCAGGCAGTCGTGTCGAGGTTCTGCGTGCGGGCCATGCCGGCGTCGAGCTCGGAGAGCAGGCACAGCTCGGCACCGGCCTTACGCAACGTGGCCGCCAGCGCGTCGGGCCGCCGGCCTCGTTGCACGTTCCACGCCGCCACACGGACCCAACCGGAGAGCACCGCCGGCGCGTCGGCCGCGTGGACGTCGACCTGGTGCAGGCACGCGAGCTCGGCCAGCAGCCGCCGATGGGCGTCGGCGTCGCCCAGCTGTGCGAGCCAATCGTCGCGTGTTCGGCTGCTCGGTACGTCCACGCCTCGAGCCTGTCACCGCTCCGACGTCCGTGCTGCGCCCGACGGCGCTGCGTGGGCCGGGTCACCAATTGGTTGTGACACCGGGTCCGTAGCGTGCCCGCCATGGCGAGCAACCAGCACGTACGTGCCCGGTCCGGTGAGTCCTACGAGTGCGGGGGGTGCGGCACGACCTCGTTGCGCTGGGTGGGGCGCTGCCCGGCATGCGGCGAGTGGAACACGCTCGCCGCCGTGCCGACGTCGCTGCGGGAGCCGCGCCGGGCTCGGGCCGCCGGGGCGTTGCGGGGGACGGCGCCGTCCCCCTCGCCGAGGTCTCGACGACCGCGGCGCGCCCGATCCCGACGGGCGTGAGCGAACTCGACCGCGTCATGGGTGGCGGTGTGGTCGGGGGTTCGGTCACCCTGCTGTTCGGCCCGCCGGGCATCGGCAAGTCGACCCTGCTCTTCCAGGTCCTCGCCTCGGTGGCACGCCGCGGCCTCGACGTCATGCTCGCTTCCGCCGAGGAATCACTGGTCCAGGTCAGTGGCCGGGCGGTGCGCCTCGGCCCGGTGCCCGCGCACCTGCTCGCCCTGGAAGGCCCCGACGTCGACGCGATCGAGGAGGCGGTCGGGCGAGCGCGGCCCGCCCTCGTCGTGGTCGACTCGCTACAGTCCATCTCGGACCCCGAGCTGCCCCAGCCGGCTGGCAGCCTGGCCCAGGTGCGGGCCTGCGTCGAGCGCCTGACGCGCCTGGCCAAGTCGAGCGGTGTCCCGTTCCTTCTGGTCGGGCACGTGACCAAGGACGGGGACCTGGCCGGGCCCCGAGCGGTCGAGCACCTGGTCGACACCGTGCTCTCCTTCGACGGCGACCGCCACCACGCGCTGCGCGTGCTCAACGCGGTGAAGCACCGCTTCGGTCCGACGGGCGAGGTCGGCATCTTCGAGATGCGCGACGACGGCCTGCGAAGTGTGGCGGACCCCGGTCCCCTCATGCTGGGCGACCGCATGGCGGGCGTGCCCGGCAGCATGGTGGTGCCGGTCTTGCAGGGCCGGCGACCGTTGCTGGTCGAGGTGCAGGCACTGCTTGGGCCTGGCGGTGGCGGCGCGTCGCGCCCGCACGTGCTCGGCATCGACGCGGCGAGGGCGAACCTCCTCGTGGCGGTGCTCGCCTGCCGGAGCACGGTACCGGTGCCGGCAACGGGGGAGTTCTTCGTCGCGGCAGCGGGGGGCATCGCAGTGAGCGAGCCTGCTGTCGACCTGGCGGTCGCGCTTGCGTTGGCGTCGGTGATCACCGGGCGGCCCGTGCCCGCGGACCTCGTCGCGTTCGGCGAGCTCGGACTGGCGGGCGAGGTGCGGGCCGTTCCGGGCGCGGCGCGTCGATTGACCGAGGCCCAGCGCGCCGGGTTCACCCGCGCACTCGTGCCCGCATCGTCAGTCGACGGCCTCGGCGACGACGTCCCAGCGGGGATCAGAATCGTGGGCGTGCGGACGCTCGCGGACGCACTGAGCTGCGCGACCTGCGAACCGGCCGATCCGCGGAGCGGGCCGGATACGATGCCCGGGTGTCCGACCTCGGCGGCAGCCAGCCTCTGAACGAGGCACTGGCCATGATTGCCCCGGGCACCAAGCTCCGGGAGGGACTGGACCGAATCCTTCAGGCCAAGCACGGGGCACTGATCATCGTCGGCGACGACCCGGCCGTCCTCTCGGTCTGCACCGGAGGCTTCCTGCTCGATGCGGAGTACACCCCCCAGCGCCTCTCCGAGCTGGCCAAGATGGACGGTGCCATCATCCTGGCGACGGACGCCTCTCGCATCGCGCGGGCGAACGTGCACCTGGTGCCCAAGGCCACCATCCCGACCTCCGAGACCGGGACGCGCCACCGCACGGCGGAGCGTGTCGCGCGCTCGATCGACGTGCCCGTGATCGCAGTCTCCGAGGCGATGGCGACCATCGCCGTCTATCGCAACGACCGGAAGCACACGACCCAGTCGGCGGGCTGGTTGATCGACCGTTCGAGCCAGGCCCTGTCGACCTTGCAGCGCTTCCGGACGCGCTACGACGACGCGTTGGCCACGTTGACCCGCCTCGAGATGGAGGATTCGGTCTCGGTGCGCGACGTGGTCTCGGTGCTCCAGCCGGGCGAGATGGTGCGCCGCATCGCAGAGGAGATCGAGGGTCACCTCGTCGAGCTCGGTTCCGACGGGCGCCTCATCCACCTCCAGACCGAGGAGCTGCGCGCGGGCGCGGAGGAGAGCCTGATGCTCGTGCTGCGCGACTACACCGACGATACGGGCATCGCGCACCTGCGCTCGCTCCTGCCCGACGCCCTCATGGACCTCCCGAAGGTCGTGACCGCGTTGAACCTGCCCGGCTCCTCCGACCAGATGCAGGCCGCGCTCGCACCACACGGCTACCGCCTGCTGCACCGCTTGCCCCAGCAGCTCTCCGAAACGCTGATCGAGCGTCTGGTCCAGCGCTTCGGCTCGCTGCCCGAGATCCTCTCGGCGTCGGCGGCGGAGCTCGAGTCGGTCGAGGGTATCGGCGGCGCCACGGCCCGACATGTGCGCGACGGCCTGGCCCGCCTGGTGGAGGCCAGCATCTTCGAGCGATACGAATGAGCGACGTCGTCTGGTAGAATGGTCTGTCACGCCGAGCGGTTTCGGGCCCCTTCGGCATCCTTTCAGAGCAGTGCCCGCGCAGCCGTGCGCCCGTGCGGGCGCCACCGATTCACCCAAGGGAGTCCCAGTCCTGTGTCTTTCAAGGTCGGAGACAAAGTCGTCTACCCCCACCACGGAGCCGCCGTCATCGAGAAGCGCGAGACCAAGGTCGCGTTCGGCGAGAAGCGCGAGTACCTGGTGCTGCGCCTGGCCTACGGCGACCTGATCCTCAACGTCCCAGCGGACAACACCGAGGGTGTCGGGCTGCGCGAGGTGATCAACGACGAGGAGGTCGAGGAGGTGTTCGCCGTGCTGCGCAAGAAGGAGGCGCGCATGCCGACGAACTGGTCCCGCCGCTACAAGAACCACTCCGAGAAGCTTCGCTCCGGCGACATCTACCAGGTGGCCGAGGTGGTGCGGAACCTCTCCATTCGCGACAAGGACAAGGGCCTGTCCGCGGGCGAGAAGCGCATGCTCCAGCGGGCGCGCCAGATCCTGGTGTCCGAGCTGACCTTCGCGCTCAACGTGGACGAGGAGACGGCCGAAGAGCGTCTGAACGACGCGCTGACCTGACCGGTCGCACCGGTCACGCCACGGGCATGGCGACGGTGTGGTCGATCGTCGTGGCGGGCGGCACAGGATCCCGCTTCGGCGCCCCCAAGCAGTACGCGCTGATCGGTGGGCGTCCTGTCCTCGAGTGGGCCGTCGACGCATGCCGGCCCGGCTCTGCCGGGGTCGTCCTCGTCCTTCCCCTCGACGCGGCGGACTTGGCGGACTCGGACTCATACGGCGCCGACACGACCGTGCGCGGCGGAGCAACCCGTGCGGACTCGGTCCGCTGCGGGCTAGCCGCAGTCCCCGCCGCGGCCGATGTCATCGTGGTGCACGACGCGGCACGGCCACTCGCCTCGCGTGCGCTCTTCGACGCGGTGGTCGCCGCGCTCGACGGCGGGGACGTGGACGGTGCCGTGCCTGGTATGCGGCCGAGTGACACGATCAAGGCAGTGGACGCGACCGGACGGGTGACGAGCACGCTGGACCGGGCAGGCTTGGTGGCGGTGCAGACGCCACAGGCCTTCCGGGCCGCCGCGTTGCGCTTGGGCCACGAGTTGGCAGCGGCCGGTGCGGCCGCCACCGATGACGCCATGTTGGTCGAGGCTGTGGGCGGGAGGGTCCTGGTCGTCCCCGGCGAGCCGGGCAACCTCAAGATCACGGCGCCCGACGATCTCGACACGGCCGAACGCCTGCTGGCGGAGCGGAGGGGCTGAGGATGCGCATCGGCCAGGGCATCGACATCCACCGCTTCTCCGAGGACCCCCACCGGCCTCTCGTGCTCGGCGGCGTCGTGATCGAGGGCGCCCGGGGACTGGGCGGCCACAGCGACGCCGACGCCGTCTCCCACGCGCTGGCCGACGCCATTCTGGGCGCGCTTGGTCTCGGCGATCTCGGCCGGCACTTTCCCGACACCGACCCGGTCTGGGAAGGTGCCGACAGCCTCGCCCTCTTGAGCGAAGTCGTGCGCATGGGGGCCGCGGAGGGCTACGCGTGCGTCAATGGCGATTGCACGGTCGTGGCCGACACACCCCGCCTCGCCCCGCACACGGCAGCCATGGCCGAACGGCTCGGTGCCGTGGTGGGCGCACCGATCTCGGTCAAGGCGACGCGGGCCGAGGGCATCGGGGCGCTCGGGCGAGCCGAGGGCATCGCCTGCCTCGCGGTCGTCTTGCTGGAGCCGTCGTGAGTCGTCGGCCGCCGCGCGCCACGCCGCGCGCCGTGCCGCGCGGTGGCGCCAGGGGAGGCGGCGCCGCAGAGCGTGCCCCACGCCAGAGTGCAGCCGGGCGCCGGGCCCAACCGCCCGCCGATCCCCGCGGCCGCTCCGGATCCCGCGGGCGCCCCCGCCCCGAGGCCCTGAGCGAGCTGGGCGGCGATCAGGTGGAGGGCCGTCGGGCCGTGCTCGAGTTGTTGGCGGTCGGGCGCCGCCCTGTGCGCCGGGTGCTGCTCGCCGAGGACCAGGACCCCTCGCCGCAGCTCGATCGCATCGAGGAGCTGGCAGGCCGCCTGCGCGTCCCGATCGAGACCGTGCCGCGGGCGCGGCTCGACGCCCAAGCGCGCACCGAGTCACCGCAGGGCGTGCTGGCCCTGGCCCGCCCGCTCGAGCCCGTGCCCCTCGAAGACCTGTGCCGGCCGGACCGGGCGGGCGCGCCGCCCTTTCTCCTCGTCGCGGCCGGCATCACCGACCCGCGCAACCTGGGCGCCCTCTTGCGCAGCGCTGAGTGTGCCGGGGTCAGGGGGGTCGTGTTGCCGCGCCACCGTTCGGCCCGTCTGTCGCCGACGGTGGCCAAGACGGCGGCCGGTGCCATCGAACACCTCTCCTTCGCCGTCGTGGGGGGCGTGCCCACGGCGCTGAACGACCTGCGCGACCTCGGTGTGTGGTCCATCGGGCTGGCCGGTGAGGCCGCGCAGTCGTTCTACGACCTCCCGCTCGGCGACGGCCCGGTCGCGGTGGTGGTCGGCAGCGAGGAGAAGGGCTTGGCGCCGCTGGTGCGCAAGCGCTGCGACGCCATCGCGGCGATCCCCCAACACGGCGCGTTGCCCTCCCTCAACGTCGGCGTCGCCGGCGCGGTGGCGTGCTTCGAGGTGGCGCGCCAGCGTTCGGCGGCGGGGCAGCGACAGCCGGGCTGAAGGACCTTCCGGAGATCGTTCCGGGCCTGGTGCCAGACTGGGCACGCAGCCAGGACCAGGGGGAACGAAGGAGGGCGGACGATGCGCGACGAGAGTGCAGCGCCGATCGGACCTGACATCGGGGCGGTGTTCGACGCCCACGTCGCCTACGAGTTCGAGACCAGGGACCTCGACGCCACCATGGGCACCATGACTGCAGCACCCCATGTGACCCATGTCCCCACCTTGGCCGGCGGGGTCGATGCCGAGGACGTCCGCCGTTTCTACGGGGCCCACTTCATCGGACACTGGCCCGCCGACACCGCCATCACCCATGTGTCGCGCACCGTCGGTGTTGGCCGCGTCGTCGACGAAATGGTGATGCGCTTCACCCACGACATCGTCATGGACACGTTCTTGCCCGGCGTCGCGCCCACCGGTCGCTTCGTGCAGCTCCCGGTGGTGGTCGTCGCGGGGTTCGAGGGGGACAAGGTCTCCTTCGAACGCATCTATTGGGACCAGGCCTCGCTGCTCGTGCAGGTGGGCCTGCTCGATGCGGGGAGCCTGCCGGTGTCCGGTGTGGAGCAGGCGTACAAGGTCCTCGACGAGAACCTGCCGTGCAATGCGCTCATTGGGCGGGCCACCGGAGACGCCTGACGCTCGCGTCGCGTCACGTCGTCGACCCGGACGAGGATGCGGGTGCGACTGCCGTCGGGACCTCCGACGTGCAGAACGCGCAGCGGTGCGCCGCGACAGGGATGTCGCTCAGGCACTGCGGGCACTGGCGCGTCTCGGGTTTGGGCTCCTCCGTGGGGAGCACGTTGAGTCGTCGCATCAGTGCGGTCAGCGGCACCACGACCGCGAAGAACACGACGGTCGCCACGATGACGAAGGACAGCGCGGCGTTGACGAACGATCCGTACCTGAAGGTGGAGTGGTGGAGGCTGAAGCTCAGATTCGAGAAGTTCGACTTGCCGAAGATGGCCGCGATGAGAGGAGTGATGAGGTCGGCGACGAAGGCTGTGATCATGGCCGTGAAGGCGACGCCGACGACGACGGCGACCGCCAGGTCGACGACGTTGCCCCGCAGGACGAACTTCTTGAAATCCGAAAGCATGAGGACCTCCCCGGTCGCACGTACTTGCCGCGTGCTTCACGCGACCTGACTCATACCCAGCGCAGGCGACCGCGCACGAGACGTCGTCCGCTGGAGCCCGAGGCAGGAATCGAACCCGCGACATCTTCATTACAAGTGAAGTGCTCTACCAACTGAGCTACTCGGGCGCTGACCTCAGGTTACAGGGCGGTGCGACCCGGTCTCCTTCTCACCAGCGGAAAGGCTTGCGTTGGCCGGGGTCGCACGGCAGGCTGGACACGCGATGGATGGAGAGCAGCCGACAACCGGGACTTCCGGCTCGCTTTCCGTCGTCAAGGCAGCGGCGGTGATCGTCGTCTTCGTCGTGGCGGTGGCCGTGCTCGTCGCGGTGGGGACCCGGCCCAGCGTGAGTAGCACCGCGGCCACGACGCCCACCACTGCAGCGGCGAGCGGCTCGACCACGACGTCGACGACAGCGGGGCACGGTCACCATGGTGCCGCGACCACGACGACGACCAAGGCGGGTGACAAGGGCAAAGGCGCGACGACGACCACCACGACCGTGGCGCCGAGTTCGGTGAGTGTCGTCGTGGCCAACGCAACGAGCACCAATGGGCTGGCCGCGCACTACACGACGGTTATCAGCTCGGGCGGGTGGTCCATGCAGACGCCCATCGACGCGTCGACGATGGAGACGACGTCGGCCGTCTACTACGAGACGGGCCAACAGCAGCCGGCGGCGACGATCGCCACCGCGATCGGTGTCAAGCCGGCTCAGGTACTGCCCGTCACGAGCTCGACGCCGGTCAGCGGTGTGACGGGTGTCGACGTGGTGGTGGTCATCGGCGCGGACCTGGCTGCGACCGTGACGACCACAACGGCCGCACCGGCCGCAACAGGCACGACGGGCACAACGGGCACGGGCACCACGGGCGGCACTCCCTGACCTTGTCCGGCGCGGAGGCCGGCGCGGGCGGCGATGCGGCGCGCCTGCCCCGGCTGTTGCAGCCTTTTGCGTCGGATCCGACGCGCAGCGCGCTGTTCCTCGACTTCGACGGCACGCTCTCGGCCATCGTGTCAGACCCTCGCACGGCCCAGCCGCTGCCGGGCGTGCCCGAGCTGCTGGCTGACTTGGCCCGCCGCATCGCGCTGGTCGCGGTGATCTCCGGGCGTCCGACCGCGTTCCTCGCCGATGCTCTCGGTCAGCCGCCCGGTGTGACGCTGGCCGGCCTCTACGGCCTCGAGCGCGCGCTGCACGGCGCCGAGCACGACGCCTGGGCGGCCGTCATCGACGCGGTCGTGGCCGAGGCGACCGCAACGGCGCCTGCCGGGGTCTATGTCGAGCCCAAGGGCCTCACCGTGACCCTGCACTTTCGCCAGGCCCTCGACCAGGAAGGATGGGTCGAAGCGTTCGCTGAACGCCAGCACGCCGAGCATGGGCTCCTGGTGCACCCGGGCCGGCACGAGCGCGAGCTGCGCCCGCCGCTCCGCGTCGACAAGGGGACCGTCGTGCGCGCGCTCGTGCGAGAGCACGACGAGGAGACGGGGCGATCACGCGCACCCGGGCCGCTGCGGCATCTCGCCGCGTTCGGCGACGACATCGGTGATCTGCCCGCCTTCGCCGCGCTGGGCGACTTGGCTGCGGCGAGCAGCGAGCCACTCGACGTGGTCCGCGTGGCCGCGGTCGATCGCGAGAGCCCGGCCGAGGTGGCCGCGCGCGCCGATCTCACCGTGCGCGGCGCGACGGGCGCCGTCGAGCTGTTAGGGGCGCTGGCGCACGCTGCCGCCGCGACCTAACCGCACCGTCGCGCCGCCGCCCGGTGTCACGCCGCCGTCCGGTGCCATGTGAGCGTGGGCGTCACCGCGCGGCGGCGAGCTGGTCGGCCCACCAGTCGGCGTCGGTGCGCGCCTGCACGGCCGCGCGCAACGCGGCGGCCCGCTCGGCCCGCTCGGCCGTCCCCATCGACAGCGCGGCATGCAACGCCTCCGCCGTCCCGGACACGTCGAAGGGGTTGATCCCGATCGCCCCCCGGCCACCGAGTGCGAGCTCCTCCCAGGCGCCGGCTTCACGCGACAACACGAGCGTCCCCTGCGCGGTGTTGACGAGGGGACCCTCCTTGGCCACCAGGTTGAGGCCGTCGCGCACCGGGTTGACGAGGAGCACGTCCGACACGCTCAGCGCGCCCAGCGACCGGGCCCGGTCGTCTCCCACCGAGAGGATGATCGGGGTCCACCCGCCGGTCCCGCCCGATCCCGAACCGGACCCCGGCGAGAACCCATGGTTGATCCGCTCCGCCGTGTGTTCCACATCGGCCGCGTAGGCGAGATACTCGGCCAGGCCTTGTCGCGAGGGATACGCCAGCGCGACGTGCACCACCTCGCCGCGCCACTCGGGGTGGGTTTCCAACAGCTCCTCGAAGGCGAGCATGCCCCGCACGATGTTCTTCGAGGGCTCCATGCGGTCCGCCCGCGCCACGATGCGCCGGCCGCCCACCTCGGTGCGTAACGCCGCCGCGGCCGCCAGCGCCGCCGGGGAGGTCGCTTCCTCCTCGAGTGTCACTTCGTCGGTGCCGAGCGGTGCGACGAAGGTCGGCGGCGGCTCCTCACCCGCGACGGCGTAACAGGCCGCGAAGCACACCTCCCAGGCGTGGCAGTGGAACCCGCACGCGCCGTAGCCCGCCATGCCGTCGCGCAGCTCGGCCGCGACGTCGTCGGGGAGCACGCCGAACATGGCCGGCGCGGCGAAGGGCGTGTGCAAGAAGTGCACGGTGCGCAGGTCGGGGCGACGCTCGGCCAGCATCCGGCCCAGCAACGAGAAGTGGTAGTCCTGCACGAGCACGGCGTCGCCCTCGCCGGCGTGCTCGACCACGACGTCGGCCATGGCGCGGTTGTAGGCCCGGTAGCCCTCCCAAGCCGCCCGCCAGTGGCGGTCGAAGCGGGGGCGCAGGGGCAGGTCGTAGAGGTGATGGTGCACGTACCACAGCGTGGTGTTGGCCACGACGTCGTAGGCCTGGCGGTAGGTGTCGTCGTCGACGACCACGGGGACCAGGTCCAGGCCCTCCTCGTGCATGAGGCCTCGGGCCACCGCCTCGCGGTCCGCCGCCCCCATCGTCACCGAGGCCCACGTCGTTCCGCTGCCCGCCAGCAGCCGGCGCAGCGACGAGGCCAGCCCGCCGGCGGCGGGGACGGGCTCGAGGGCACCGCTGTCCGTGGCCCGGAAGCTCAGCGGGCCGCGGTTGGAGACGACGAGGGTGCCGCTCACCCCGGGAGACCCGCCGCCCTCACGTGCGCCGCGGCAGCGACGAGTCGGGTGCGCGTTCGAGCGCGGCGCGCAGCACGTCGACCGCTTGGGGCCGCAGCTCGTGCAGGGGCCGGTTGCGGTGGATGCGCTCGCCCAGGTCGACCTGCGCCAGGCGGTCGGGACCGAGCGTCTGGGCGACGTCGATGAGCAGACCGAGCTCGACGCCGTAGCCGCCGGCGAATCCGAGCTTCTCGAAGACCCACCGGTGCGCGGCCGTCTCGCCCGCCAGGGGCTGGCGCACCCAGGACAGCTCGGGGAACAGCAACTCGAGCACCGGGCGCGCCACGAGCTCGGTGACCCGGCCGCCCCCGGTCGGTTCGCCGTGCAGCGGCCGCGTGTAGAAGCCCTTGACGAGGGCGACGTGGTCGGTCGCGAGCAGCGGACCCAGCAACCCGGTGACGAAGGCCGGCGTCGTGTTGGCCACATCGGCGTCGAGGAACACCACGACGTCGCCGTCCGAGGCCACCAGCGCGGCGGCCATGGCCTGACCCTTGCCACCGGCGCCACCCGGGCCTGCGACCACACGGGCGCCTGCGTCGAGCGCCTGATCGGCGGTGTCGTCGAGTGAGCCGTCGTCGAGGACGATCACCTCGTCGACCAGGCCGTTGCCGCCGTGCGCCGTCAAGAAGGGTTGGACGACGGCCCGCACGACCGAGCCGACCGTGGATCCCTCGTCCCGGGCCGGGATGCACACCGAGACCGTCCGCCCCGTGCGGGCCTTGGCCTCGAGCACGGCGCTCGTGGGGAAATCCCCGTGGTGGTAGGTGTGGGGCACGCCCCCGATTCAAGCAGCCATGATGCATTGAGTCGGCCCCCGCAACCAGGCTACGATGGCGAGCATCATCCAGAGCGACTGAGGGACGGGCCCGTTGACGTCGCGGCAACCAGTGCTCCCCTGGCAGGGGGCACCTGGTGCCAATGCCCGACCGATGAGGAGGACCGATGGTCGATTTCGTCACTGGGCTGCGCTGTCGTGAGTGCGAGCGAGCCTTTCCTGCCGAGGCGCTGCACGTCTGTGACTACTGCTTCGGGCCACTCGAGGTGGCCTACGACTACGAGCGGATCGCCGCCACCGTCACCCGGGAGCGGATCGAGGCCGGGCCCCGCACCATCTGGCGCTACAAGGACCTGCTGCCGGTCGACGACGACAATCCGGTCGACCTCGGCGCGGGCTTCACCCCGCTCGTCCGGGCGGACCGCTTGGCGGCCGAGCTCGGCCTGGGCGAGCTCTGGATAAAAGACGACACCGCCAACCCCACCGGCTCCTTCAAGGACCGCGTGGTCTCGGTGGCGCTCACCAAGGCGCGCCAGCTCGGTTTCAAGGTGGCGGCCTGCGCCTCGACCGGCAACCTGGCCAACTCGGTGGCGGCCCACGCCGCCCGCGCCGGCCTGGACTCGGTCGTCCTCATCCCCCACGACCTCGAGGCGGCCAAGGTGACGATGACCGCCGTGTACGGCGGGACGGTCATCGCGGTCGACGGGACCTACGACGACGTCAACCGGCTGTGCGCCGAGCTGACCAGTGAGCGCCCGAGCTGGGCCTTCGTCAACGTCAACGTTCGCACCTATTACGCCGAGGGCTCCAAGACCCTGGCCTTCGAGATCGCCGAGCAGCTCGGCTGGCGCGCCCCCGACCACGTCGTGGTGCCGATCGGCTCGGGCAGCCAGCTGACCAAGGTGGCCAAGGGCTTCGCCGAGCTGGGCAAGGTGGGCCTGTTGCCCGAAGAGCCCGCCGTGCGGGTCTCGGGGGCCCAGGCCGAGGGCTGCTCGCCGGTGGCGACCGCCTTCCTCCAGGGCAGCGACGCCATCCGGCCGGTCAGGCCCAAGACGATCGCCAAGTCGCTCGCCATCGGCAACCCCGCCGACGGCTGGTACGCGCTCGAGGTGATGCGGCGCACCGGCGGGTCGTGCGCGGCGGTCACCGACGAGGAGGTGATCGAGGCCATCGGCCTGCTGGCGCGCACCGAGGGGATCTTCGCCGAGACTGCCGGCGGGGTCACCATCGCCACGCTCGCCAAGCTCGCTGCCTCAGGCGCCATCCGCCGCGACGAACGGGTCGTGGCCCTGGTGACCGGGCACGGCCTCAAGACCGTCGAGGCCCTCAGCAACGCACCGGGCAACGGCCCGTCCGCGACCATCTCACCCACGCTGGCCGCCTTCGACGCCGCCATGGACTTCGAGGAGACCGTCGAGAGCGGCGCCGCCGCACACGACCCAGAGCACGAGGAGCCCACGCGATGAGCCTGACCGTCCGCGTCCCCACCCAGCTGCGCACCCTGACCGGTGGTGCCGGCGAGGTCGAGGTGGAAGGGGCCACCGTGGGCGAGGCCCTCAAGGCCCTCGACGCCGCCCACCCCGGCTTCGCCGACCGGCTCTTCGACGAGTCGGGCAGCCTGCGCCGATTCGTCAACGTCTTCCTGGCCGACGAGGACGTCCGCTTCCTCGACGGCCTGGCGACGCCGGTCAGCGAAGGCCAGACCCTCTCCATCGTCCCCGCCGTCGCGGGCGGCTGAGGGCTGACCCGGGCCCCCAGGAGAGCTCAGGCCCGATCCCCGGGGGCCGCCGGCATTCCGAACACCACCCGAGAGCCTCCGATCGCCGCTCGGCGCGCTCGCCCTTGCGTCGTCCCGCCTAAGGTGGTTGTATTAGCACTCACAGGACGAGAGTGCTAATGGAGGAATAGACCAGATGGCCAAGATCATCGCCTTTGACTCGGAGGCCCGCCGCGGGCTCGAGACCGGCATGAACAAGCTGGCGGACGCCGTACGGGTCACCCTCGGCCCCAAGGGCCGCAACGTGGTGCTCGACAAGAAGTGGGGCGCACCGACGATCACCAACGATGGTGTCTCCATCGCCAAGGAGATCGACCTCGAGGACCCCTTCGAGAGGATCGGCGCCGAGCTGGTCAAAGAGGTGGCCAAGAAGACCGACGACGTCGCCGGTGACGGCACCACCACGGCCACCGTGTTGGCCTGGGCCATGGTCCGCGAGGGCCTGCGCAACGTGGCCGCCGGGGCCAACCCCATGTCGCTCAAGCGGGGCATCGAGTCCGCTGTCGAGACGGCCGTGAGCTCCATCCACGGCCAGGCCAAGGAAGTCAACGAGTCCAAGGCGCAGATTGCCCAGGTGGCCTCCATCTCGGCCGCCGACACCGAGATCGGCGAGATGATCTCCGAGGCCATCGACAAGGTCGGCCGCGACGGCGTCATCACCGTCGAGGAGTCGCAGACCTTCGGCATGGACATGGACCTCGTCGAGGGCATGCGCTTCGACAAGGGCTACATCGCTCCCTACTTCGTGACCGACCCCGAGCGCATGGAGGCGACCCTCGAGGACGCCTACATCCTCCTGGTCGGCTCCAAGATCAGCGCCGTGCGCGACCTGCTGCCGGTGCTCGAGAAGGTCATGCAGGGCGGCAAGCCGCTGCTGATCATCGCCGAGGACGTCGAGGGCGAGGCCCTGGCCACCCTGGTGGTCAACAAGATCCGCGGCACGTTCCGCTCGGTCGCCGTCAAGGCGCCCGGCTTCGGCGAGCGCCGCAAGGCCATGCTCCAGGACATCGCCATCCTCACCGGCGGCCAGGTGGTCACCGAAGAGGTCGGCCTCAAGCTCGAGAACGTGACCCTCGACCTGCTGGGCACCGCCCGCAAGGTCGTCATCACCAAGGACGAGACCACGATCGTCGAGGGTGGCGGCACCGAGAGCGACATCAAGGGCCGCATCAACCAGATCAAGACCGAGATCGAGAACACGGACTCGGACTACGACCGCGAGAAGCTCCAGGAGCGCCTGGCCAAGCTGTCCGGCGGCGTCGCAGTGATCAAGGTCGGCGCGGCGACCGAGGTCGAGCTCAAGGAGAAGAAGCACCGCATCGAAGATGCGGTCTCCACGACCAAGGCCGCGATTGAAGAAGGCGTCGTGCCCGGCGGCGGGGTCGCCCTGCTGCGCGCGCAGACCGCCATCCTCGAAGGGGCCGAGAAGCTCGAGGGCGACGAGGCCACCGGTGCCCGCATCGTGGGCAAGGCCGTCGAGGAGCCGCTGAAGCAGATCGCGGTGAACGCCGGCCTCGAGGGCGGCGTGATCGTCGAGAAGGTACGCGGCCTCAAGGGCGCCCACGGGCTCAACGCAGCCACAGGCGAGTACGAGGACCTCTTCAAGACCGGTGTGATCGACGCAGCCAAGGTGACCCGCTCTGCCCTGCAGAACGCGGCCTCCATCGCGGCGTTGTTCCTCACCACCGAGGCGGTCATCGTCGACAAGCCCGAGGAAGATGCGCCCGCCATGCCCGGCGGCGGGATGGACGACTTCTAGGGCCTAGGTTTGCCCGCGGGCCGCTCTGCTGGGGCGGTCCGAAGCAAGCTGGGGAGCGGTGTCACGGTGATGCCACGTTGCTGCAACACGTGGGGCCGACACTGATGCCGCCTCACCCCCAACCGAGGCTGAAACGGTGCGCCCGGCCGCGAGGTCGGGCGCACCTGTTTCTCGGACTTCTCCTGGGTTTCTCTACACTGACGGCGTGGCTCTGACCCCGACGACCGGCTGGGGGGTCCTCCACCTCTTCTGCCGGCTGGCGCCCGACTTCGACGCGAACGTCCTGCGCAAGGCGGTGGGCGCCGCCGAGGCCGACGGCTACCAGGTCGTGCCGGTCGCCCTGCTCGGGCACAAGGCCGACCTCGGCCTCATGGCCCTCGGCCCCGACGTCTGGCGGCTGCGCCAGTTCCAGACCGAGGCCACGGAGGCCGGGCTGGTGCCGACCCAGTCCTACGTCTCGCTGACCGAGATCTCCGAGTACGCGGCGAGCATCCCCGAGTCGATGCGCCAGGCCCGCCTGTTCCCCCAGCTCCCGCCCGAGGGCAAGGCTGCCTTCTGCTTCTACCCCATGTCCAAGCGCCGGGCCGAAGGGCACAACTGGTACGCGCTCGGCTTCGAGGAGCGCGCCGAGCTCATGCGCGGCCACGGCAAGGTGGGGCGGACCTTCCACGGCAGGGTGCTCCAGGTCATCACTGGTTCGACCGGGCTCGATGACTACGAGTGGGGCGTGACACTCTTCGGCGTGCACCCCGACGACCTCAAGGACTGCGTCTACCAGATGCGCTTCGACGAGGCCTCGGCGCGCTACGCCGAGTTCGGCCCGTTCTACACCGGCATGGTCGGCACGCTCGACGAAGTGCTCGGCGCGCTCGGTGCCTGAGGCCGGGGGACGACCATGAACGCCACCATCGACGACCTGCGCGACGAGCTGCGCGACCTCGGGCGCGTCGTCGTCGCGTTCAGCGGTGGGGCGGACTCGTCGCTGCTGGCCAAGGTGGCGCACGACACGCTCGGTCGCTCCGCCGTGCTCTGCGCCACCGCGCTGTCCCCGTCGCTGGCGCGCAGCGAGGCGCGCGAGTGCAGTGCCCTGGCCGACGAATGGGACCTGCGCTGGGTCGGCGTGCCGACGGCGGAGATGGTGGACGCCGTCTACGTGGCCAACGGCCCGGACCGCTGTGCCCGCTGCAAGACCGCGCTGATGGATGTGCTCGGGCCGCTGGCCGAGGCCGAGGGGTCCACCGTGGTGCTCGGGGTGAACGTGAGCGACCTGGGCGACCACCGACCCGGCCAGCAGGCCGCCGCGGCCGCTGGTGCGCGCTTCCCCCTTGTCGAGGCGGGCTTCACCAAAGACGACATCCGTCGTTGGTCGCGCGCCCTCGGCCTGCGGACCTGGGACAAGCCAGCCGCCGCCTGCCTGGCCTCGCGCCTGCCTTACGGCACGCCGGTGACCCTCGGCCGTCTGGCCGCGGTGGAGCAGGCCGAGGCAGCGCTGCACGCGCTGGGCTTCGGGCAGCTGCGGGTGCGCCACCACGGCGACGCCGCCCGCGTCGAGGTCGAGGACGATGCGCTGGCCGAGGTGGTGGCGCGCCGGGCCGAAGTGGTCGCCGCGGTGCGCGCGGCGGGATTCGCCTTCGTGGCGCTCGACCTCGAGGGGTTCCGCTCGGGCAGCCTCAACCGCACCCTGGCGCAGCGGGAGGGTGCGCCACTGTGAGCGTGGTCAGGGTCAAGGTCAGGCTCACGTTCCCCGAGTCCGAGGTTCGGCGCGCCGTGCTCGCCACCTTGGTGCGCCGCTTCGACGTCGAGCCCAACATCCGCCGGGCCGACGTGGAGGAGCACCGCGGCTGGATCGTCTGCGAAATAGACGGCGAGGGGTCCCAGGTCGAGGCCGCGCTCGATTGGCTGCGCGGCGAGGGCATCACCGTCGACCTGCTGGGAGACGTCCTCGAGGGTTGAGCTGCGCCGGCAGCGACTAGGGCTGGTCGGGGTCGCGGGCCACGTGCCAGCCGGCCGAGGACACCTTGCGCGGCTCGTAGAAGACGCAGCCCTCGGGGCAGGCGAAGGGGAGCGGCTCGTTGGCGTCGACCTTGCAGCGCTCGAGGCGCTCGCCGCGAGGCGTCGTCCGCATGACGTAGTGACGGCAATCCTCGTTGACGGGCACGCCCCATTCTGGCGCACGGGGCGGGCCGCGGTAGCGTCACCGGCCGTGGACTCGAGCGAGGAGAGCGAGGAGAGCGACGACCGAAGCGTCCCCCTCAAGACCTTGTTGCGCTGGAGCGAGGCCCTATCGGGCATCGCACGCACAGGCTTGGGGTTCACCGAGAGCCTCTATGAGCGCGAGCGCTTCGAGGAGATCCTCAAGGTGGCGGCCGACATCCGGGTCGAAGCCGATGACGCAGTCGATGATCCCGACCACGCCGGCGGACTGGTGCAGGAGTGGATGGACACCGTCGGCAAGGGCGTCCCCGGCTACGTCACGCCCAAGGTGGCCGTCGGCGCGGCCGTCGGTAACGACAAGGGGGAGCTGCTGCTCATCCAACGGGCCGACTCGGGCATCTGGCTCTACCCCACGGGTTGGTGTGACGTCGGCTACTCGGCCGCCGAGGTGGTGGTGAAGGAGGTGGAGGAGGAGACCGGCATCGACGTCGAGCCCGTCCGCCTCATCGCCGTGCTCGATGGCCTGCGCCTCGGGTTCACCCGCGTTCCCCTCTACTCTCTCCTGTTCCACTGCCGCGCCATCGGTGGCGAGCTGCTGCCGCACCCGCTCGAGACGCGCGACGTCGGCTGGTTCAGCCGCGACGCGCTGCCGCACCCGCTCGTCGGCTCGGAGCGCTGGGGCGAGCACGTCTTCGCCGCCATCAACGGCGAGCGCCGCGACGTCCTCTACGACAGCGTGCGCCACCCGATGTGGCGCGGCGAGCCCTCCGCCGGCGCCACGTGATCTCGGTCCGTGTCGCCGCGTCGGCCGACGCCGACCTGGTGGCGGCGGTGACCACCCTGCTGCCCCAGCTCTCGCGCTCCGCGCCGCCCCTAACGCTCGAGCAGTTGGCGCGGATCGTGGCCGACCCCGACACCACGATGTTCGTGGCCGAAGACGACGGGCGGATCGTCGGGACCCTCACCCTGGCTGCCTTCGAGATCCCAACCGGACGCCGAGCGTGGATCGAAGACGTCGTCACCGACACGGCGGCGCGCGGCAAGGGCGTCGCCAGCGCGCTGGTCGACGCGGCGCTGGCGCACGCGGCGTCGATCGGGGCGAGGACGGTCGACCTCACATCGCGTCCCGATCGCGAGGACGCCAATCGCCTCTACGTCAAGCTCGGCTTCGAGCAGCGCACGACGAACGTGTATCGCTACACCGTCGGCGGCGATTGAACGGGTACAGGCACTGAAGCCTCACGCTCGAGGTGGGCCTTGTGGGCGAGCCTGATGACGTCTTCTGACACCGCTCGCTTGCTGCCCTCGTGAGCGGGATGGTGCAACGGACAAGCGAGGTAAGGGGTGCCCTCGACCGGCTTGCCAAGTCGGAGACATCCTTTGACGTGGCAATTGTGGTGGCGGTAGACGGTAATGATGCTGCCAAGAATGAGAAAGTCAGGAATCGCACCACCGAAACCTGACCAGAACCCATACCAGGTTCCCGACTCGGCATCCGCACCGGTGTAGCGAAGGAACCAATGAGCCGAATCATTCCAGAAGACAATGACGAGCAGGACGCAACCGACTGCGACGAGCGCCAACGCAGCAGTGAGTCCTCGTTTCATAAGGTCATTCCCGATCTCTCGCTTTCACATTGACTCCAGAAGCTATTCGATGCAGATTTCACGACGTTCAGGGATTTGATTCGAACGGCGCGTTCGCGGCGTTCTCGGGTCCTGCCTCCGCATCCACCGCTGCCAGCGCCGCCGGCGTGGCGCCGAGTCGACGTTCGACATCGGTCAGCCGGTCGCTGATCACCGATAACTGCCGGCCCAGGTCGGCATGGCCCTTCTTGAACTCTTCCTTGTTGGCATCCGTGTGTTCCTTGATGAACACGGACGCAACGGTGGCGGTGAGCGTGCCGATGAGACCGATTCCTACCAGCATCAGGATCACGGCCACGATGCGGCCACCTTCGGTGACCGGGTACCGGTCCCCGTACCCCACGGTGGTCACAGTGACGATCGCCCACCACAGGGCGTCGGGGTAATCGTGGATGTTGCTGCCTTTCGCCCTCTCCTCGAAGAGGAGCACGAGCCAAGCCCCGACGAAGATCGTTGCGACGACGGCAAGAAGCACCCGGAAGAGGCTGTGGTGCCTCAGGATGGACTCCACGCGCAGCTCACCCTCACGCACGATGAGGCTCATCCTCTCGATCCCGACGATGTGCCAGCCCTGGAACGGCGGCACCATCACAGTCGCCGGTTCGACCCACCGCCGTTTGACGTAGCCGGGCGTGTCAGGGGTGATCACCAGGCGCACGAGGTACTCCACCAGCATGATCACCCAGAGCGCGAAGAGACTGCCGACAACCAGCGTTGAGGGAGAGCCACTGACGTCAGTGCTCAGCACCACGATGGCGAGGACAAGCCACACGAGCCCCAGGAGGGCCATCGGGTACTTCGTGACCTGCTCGATTCGATCTACGAGATCGTGGCGTCCACCCGACGGCTTTGCCCCGGCAATGACCTGACGCCTGCGCTCCTCCCTGCGCTCCTTCTCCTCGAGGCGTTCTTGCTCCAGCTTCTCCAAGCGCTGAATGCGTTCGATGGAGGCCGGCTTCTTCCCCGTTGTCGTGGCTAGAGCAGAATTCGGATCGGTGGACTCGGCCACGACACGAAAGCTAGTGCCCGGGCCCGCGCATCGAACGAATATCACCGAACGATCGGTCGGCGAGCGGCCCCGAGCAATGCGGTCGCGCCGCCGCGTTGGGCGTTAGCCTCTCCGTGAGGTTCAGCCGGGAGGGGCAGGGTGAGCGAACGCATGCAGGGTCGCAACTGGGTGTTGGCCGCAATGATCTTCGCGGTCGCGATGACGTTCATCGACCAGACGATCGTCTCGATCGCGGTGCCGAACATCCAACGTGAGCTGAGCCTGTCGTCGACCGGCGTCCAGTGGGTCGTCAACGGCTACCTGCTTGCGCTGGCGGCGCTCTTCGCACTCGGCGGAAGGCTCTCGGACATCCTCGGCCACACGAAGATGTGCGTGATCGGGGTGATCGTGTTCGTGGGAGCGTCCACCTTGTGTGGCCTGACGCCGACGGGGTCGGTGGCCGAGGCTTGGATCGTCACCTTCCGGGTCGTGCAGGGCGCTGGCGGCGCCCTCATGTTCCCGGCGGCCCTGGCCATCGTGGTCAACACGTTCCCCTTGCGCGAGCGCGGGAAGGCGCTGGCCATCTTCTTCGGGATCGCCGGCGGTCTGACCGCGATCGGCCCCATCCTCGGTGGCTTCCTGACCGAGTGGACCTGGCGGGCGATCTTCTGGGTCAACATCCCCGTGGCCGTGATTGCGTTGGTCCTGATCGCGGTCTCGAAGCCGAAGACCCAGTACAAGCGGGCGCCGATCGACTACCGCGGCGCAGTGCTCATCGCAGCAGGGATCGGGCTGAGCATCTTCGGGCTCCAACAATCCGTTCTCTGGAGCTGGAGCAACCCGGGGACGTGGATCTGCATCGTCGCGGGCCTGGTGATCATCGGCCTCTTCGTGATCGTCGAGCTGCACACCGAGTCACCGCTCATCAAGGTGGAGATCTTCCGCATCCGGCCCTTCGCGATGGAGAACCTCGTCTTGTTGATCGCGATGATGGCCTTCATCCCTGTGTTCTTCTTCGCCAGCGAGTACGCGCAGATCGCCTTGCGCAAGAGCGCGTCGCAGGCCGGCATCTTCTTGTTGTTCTTCTTCGTCGGGTTCGTCGTCCTTGCGCAGGTTGGCGGCCGGATCCTCGACCGCGAAGGGGCCAAGCGCGCCGTTGTCCTCGGCTGCGCCATCGCCGCGGTCGGCTTCGGGTTTTGGGCCTCCAAGGCGACCACACTCAGCTTCTCCAAGCAGCAGATCTGGGTCATCGTTGCCGGCGCGGGCATGGGGATGATGCTCGGGCCGGCGAATACCGACGCGGTCAACCGGGCCAGCAACCTCTCCTACGGGGAGGCGACCGGGATCACCCAGACCATCCGGAACTTCGGCGCCAGCCTGGGCCTGGCCGCGCTCGGCACGATCCTGTTGTTCAATTTCCGCTCGCACCTCACGACGAGCCTGCGCAAGATGGGCGATCCCAATGCCCCCGCCGAGGCGAGCCGCATCACGCAATCCCAGAACGCGAGCGGCTCGGTGTCCTCCATCCCGCACTTCGTCTCGGTCGACTTCGCGCACGCCACCCAGACGGTGCTCTATGTCATGTGCGGCATCATGGCCTTTGCAGCCCTCGTCGCGCTGTTCGGCCTTCAACGCGGCGTCCAGGAGGTGGCCGAGGTCGACCCGGGCGCGGTGCCGGCGCCGACCGCGGCCGACTGACGCCTTTCGGCTCGAGGCGCCCGGGCGGGAGCGGGACGCGAGCGCGCCGGCGTCGGGTCCACCTCAACGGAGGTTGCCCTCTCGTAACCTGGCCTCGGCGCGTTCTTTTTGCTCGCGGCACGCACGGTCTTGGAGGCACGAATGTCGCAGTTCAGCAAGGTCGGGGTTCTCGTCGTCGCCCTCGCTCTCGGAGGGGTGGTCGCAGCGGGGTGCAGCGTCGTGAACAAGGTCAAGCAGGCGGTCCATGACGTGGACGGCAACAAGGCGACGATCGACTCGTTCACCCAGGGCCTCCAGTCCAACCAGACGACGTCCTTCGAGGCGACCTACATGACGTCGGGCGTCGCGCCGGCCACTGTTGTCTACGCCGTCGACCCCGCCAGCGGCGGGCTCGCGTTCCACGAGACGCAGACCGGTGCCAGCGCGTCGAACGTCCAGCTGATCGTGAACTCCTCCGGGGAGTACTCGTGCTCACAGAGCGGGCCCACCGGTGCCTGGTCCTGTCAGAAGCTGAGCGGTGCAAACGCCGCCGACCAGAAGCAGATCTTCGACATCTACACCCCCTCGCACTGGGTCTCGTTCCTCAAGGACGCCTCGTTGGTGGCCGGGCTGGCGGGGGACAAGGTGAGCTCGTCGACGATGTCGCTCAACGGTTTCGACATGAACTGCGTGGACCTCGTCGCGCCGGGCGTGACCGGGACCAGCACCATCTGCAGCACCTCGCAGGGCATCTTGGGCTATGTCAAGGTGGCCGCGAACTCCACCACCTTCGCCATCACGAACTACTCGGCGTCGCCGGCATCGTCCCTCTTCCAGCTACCGCCGGGCGCGACGGTCACGACGGCCACGACACCCACGACGCCGACCACGTGAGCGCGGCTACCACCTTCATCACCCGTTACGACACGTCGGGCCCAGGGGTGCGTCTCGCCGTCAAGGACCTCATCGACATGGCGGGCGAGGTCACGACGGCCGGCTGCCGGGCTGTCGCTCGCCGCGCCGCGCCCGCCGAGCAGGACGCCGCCTGTCTGAAGGGCGCCCGGGACGCCGGCGCGCGAATCGTCGGGCGGACCAACCTCCACGAGCTGGCGCTCGGCGTGACCGGAGTGAACCCGTGGTACGGGACGCCGGTCAACCCGCTGGACCCGGCGCTCGTCCCGGGCGGCTCGTCGAGCGGCTCCGCGGTGGCGGTGGCGACAGGGGAGGCGGAGGTGGCCTACGGGAGTGACACCGGCGGCTCGGTCCGCATCCCCGCCGCCTGCTGCGGCGTCGCCGGCCTGAAGACGACGTGGGGCCGCCTCCCGCTCGACGGCGTGTGGCCGCTGGCGCCGAGCTTCGACACGGTCGGCCCTTTGGCGCGCGACGTCGGCGGCCTCGTCACGGGCATGCAGCTGCTCGAGCCGGGCTTCGACGTGGCCGACGTGGGCGACGTCAGTGTGGCCCGCCTGCCCATCGACGCCGACCCGGCCATCACCGCGGCGATCGACCGCGCGCTGCACCAGGTCGGGTGGGCCTGCGACGACCTCATCGTCCCGGGGTGGGACGACGCCTTGATCCAGGCGGGCCTCCTGCTCGTCGTCGAGGCCTGGCACTCCGACCGCATGCTGGTGGCCGAGGACCCCGAGGGCATCGGCGACGACGTGCGGGAGCGACTCGAGCTGGGAGGCGCCTTCGACGACGCGGTCGTGCAGGCCGCATGGGAGAGCCAGCGCGAGTGGCAGGCGACGCTCGAGCGTGTGCTGGAACGTGTCGACTTCGTGGTGACGCCGACGCTGACCATCTTTCCGCCGCGTCCCGAAGAAGGCGACGATCTCTTGGTGTCGCGCTGCACGCTGCCCGCCAACCTGGCCGGGGTGCCCGCGCTGTCCCTGCCGGTGCCGACGGGCGGGCCGCTCCCGGCGAGCATCCAGCTGATCGGCGCGGCGAAGAGCGAGGAACGGCTGCTGGCGGCAGGGGCGATGCTGGAATTGGCGGTTGCCGCGGGCTGAGGCGCCGCCGCGTCAGCGGCACACCGGCCACCTCTAGGGTGAGCGGTGCATGCAGATCGACGTCTGGTCCGACTTCGCGTGCCCGTGGTGCGCCCTCGGCCTGGCCCGCCTGGACGTGGCGCTGGCCTCCTTCGAGCACAGCGCTGAGGTCGACCTCGTGCACCGTTCCTTCGAGCTCGATCCGAGCGCGCCGGCACGCCGCACGGTGTCGCGGGAAGATGCGGTCGCCACCAAGTACGGCATCGGAACGGACCGGGTGCGCGCGCTCCAGGACCAAATGACGGCACTCGGTGCCGAGGTGGGCTTCACATTCGACTTCGACCGCGTGCAGGTGGGCAGCACCTTCGACGCTCACCGGCTGGCGCAGGCGGCGCGCGGGACGTCGAGCGAGGGGGCGGTCGTGCACGGGCTCTTCGCGGCGAATTTCAGCGAGGGCCAGCTGCTCTCGGACCACGGCGTCCTGCTCGACGTCGCGGCCGCCGCCGGCCTCGACGAGGCCCTGACCGCCGAGGTCCTCGCCGGCGACGCCTTCGCCCTCGAGGTGCGCGCCGATGAGGCCGCAGCCCGCGAGCGCGACGTGACCGGGGTGCCCTATTTCCTGTTCAACGGCGCCTGGCCCGTGCCCGGCGCCCAGGATGTCGAGACGATGGGGATCGTGCTCCGTCGCGCCTGGTCACGTCTCGTCGAGTGAGGCGAGAATCTCGTCGACCATCTCGACCGTGGTGTTGGGGTGCAAGAACGCGAACCGCGCCACGGTCTCGCCCTCCCAGCTGGTCGGGGTGACGAAGGCAACCTGGTCGTGCAGGAGCCGCGCCGACCACGCGTCGTAGTCCGCCCTGGTCCACCCGGGCCGCCGGAACAGCACGATGGAGAGCCCGGGGTCGCGCACCAGCTCCACGTTGGGCGCCCGTTCGATGCGCTCGGCGGCGTGCTGGGCGATGGCGAGACCGGCCTCGACCGCGTCGCGGTAGGCGTCAAGCCCGTTGACGGCGAGGGAGAACCACACGGGCAACCCGCGAGCTCGGCGCGTCAGGTGGAAGGCGTAGTCGCTCGGGTTCCATTCCTCGGGGTTCTCGCTGTGGAGCACCTCGAGGTATTGGGCGTCCTGGGTGTGCACCGCCTTGGCCAGGTTGGGCCGGCGGTAGAGCAACGCGGCGCAATCGAAGGGGGCGAAGAGCCACTTGTGCGGGTCGACGATGAAGGAGTCGGCGCGCTCGAAACCCCGGAACTGATCCCGCACCGACGGCGCGAAGAGCGCCGCCGCGCCGCCGTATGCGCCGTCGATATGGAACCACAGCCCTTGTTCGTCGGCCACATCGGCCACACCGTCGAGATCGTCGACGATGCCCGCGTTGGTCGTTCCCGCCGTGGCGACCACACCGACCACGTCGCGCCCGCGCGGGTCGTCCCGCAGCGCGACACCCAGCGCGTGTCCGGTGAGCCGGTGGTCCAGTGCGGGCACGGTCAGGACCCCCATGCCGAGCACGTGCAGGGCCTTGCCGACCGACGAGTGCGCATCGGCGCTGACCGCAACCAGGGGCCGCTGCGGCGCTTCGGTCTGGCGCCGGTGCGCGGCAGTGTCGCGGGCGACCATGAGCGCGGACAGGTTGCCGGCCGAGCCGCCGGCCACGAAACAGCCGCCCGCCGCCGCCGGGAAGCCGGCCTGCTCTGCCAGCACCGCGAGCGCCTGGTTCTCGGCGACCACGACACCGGCCGCTTCGAGCCAGGAGGTGCCGTGGAGCGAGGAGCACGACACGAACATGTCGAAGAGCAGCGACGCCTTGGTCGGGGCCGCCGGAATGAACGAGAGGAAGCGGGGGCTGTCGCACGAGACGACCGCGGTGGAGAGCTTGTCCACGAAGAGCTTCAAGACGTGGGTCGCGTCGTTGCCCTCGGGACGCATGAGGCCGGCCAGCTCAGCGTCGAGCGACGCGACGAGCCCACCGAAGTCGAGCGGGACCGGCTCCATGCGCAGGCGCACGCGGCACGCCGCCAGGATCATGTCGGTCATGTCCTCGTCGAACTCGAACATCGCGTTCGCCATCAGGCGGGCTCGCCCTCCGGGCCACCCATCCGGGATTGTCCGGTCCGCCAGGCCTCCTCGGCGCGGCTGGCGACCTCGTGCAGCGTGGATCCCGTCTTTCTCGCGACGACGGCGACGTCATCGAACTCCGGCTTGGCGCGTCCCTCGGTGACCTTCATGCGCACGGTCATGCCGTCGACAGTGACCTCTCCGAGCTCGCGGGACGCCGGCCAGCGCTCGACGGCTGTGGCGCGTACGCCCATGGTGCCCGTCACCCGCTCGATCTCCGCGCGCAGCGCAGCCACATCCCCGGCGTCGGCCAGCACGTGGAGCACATGGCCGGGCCGCCCCTTCTTCATGGTCACGGCACTGATCCACGCGTCGAGCGCACCTGCGTCGAGCGCGCTGGCCAGTGCGTGGCCCAGTTGTTCCCCGGTGACGTCGTCGAGGTTGGTCTCGAGCACGACGAGAGGTTGGCCGGTCCCCACCGACTCCGCGGCGGCGCGCCGGCCGAGCACCACCTGGGTGCAGTTGGGCAGGTCGTCGAGCTCGGCGGTCCCAGCGCCGAAACCAGAGGCAGCGATCGTCATCGCCGGTAACGGTCCGAACGAGGTGCACAGGGTCGTGACGAGCGCGGCGCCGGTGGGCGTCGTGAGCTCCACGCCGACGTCGCGGCCGTAGCTGGGGACTCCCTCGAGCAGGCGGACTGTCGCCGGGGCCGGGTTCGGTAGCCGTCCGTGGGCGCTGCGCACCATGCCGGTCCCGGTGGCGACAGCCGAACCTACGAGCTCGTCGACTCCGAGCACCTCGAGCGCCGCCGCCGTCCCGACGATGTCGACGATGGCGTCGTGCCCCCCCACCTCGTGGAAGTGCACCTGGTCGATCGGACGGCGGTGCAGCGCTGCCTCCACGCTGGCCAGAGCACCGAACGCGGCCAGGGCTCGCTGGGTGACCCGGTCCGGCAGGGCAGCCTGCGCGATGAGCGAGGCGATTGCGCCATGGGTCCGGATGACCACGTCGTCCCCGCTGACGATGGCGCGTGTGCAAGCCACCCCACCGCGCAACGCTTCCTCGAACCGCAGGTCCCAGCCCGGAAGGTCGAGGCGGCCCAGCAGGCCGCGCACCTCGTCCGTGTCGGCACCGGCGTCGACGAGGGCGCCCAGGGCCATGTCGCCTGCGATCCCCGCAAAACAGTGGAACCAGGCGATCGTTGCGCCGCCGCCCTCGCTCACGGCAGCTGCCGGGCGACCGCACAGGCGGCGCCGTATCCGTTGTCGATGCCGACGACGGTGATGCCGGACGAACAGGCGGACAGCATCGTCAACAACGCCGTGACGCCTTCGAGCGCAGCGCCGTAGCCGGTGCTGGTCGGCACCGCGACGATGGGCGCGGGGGTGAGCCCGCCCACCACGCTGGCCAGCGCGCCCTCCATGCCCGCGATCACGATGACAGCGTCGGCCATCGCGATGGTGTCGACCTCGGCGAGAAGCCGGTGCAGGCCGGCCACCCCACAGTCGGTGAGCCCGGTGGGGTCGAAGCCGAGGGCGCGCAGGACGGCGATGCACTCGGTGGCGACCGGCAGGTCGGCGGTGCCCGCGGTCACCACGACGACGGAGCCGTGACGGCCTGTGGCGGGGCGAAAGACGACGGTGCAGAAGGTGCCGCTGTCCGAGACAGTCCCCGGTCCCGCGCCCAGGGCGGCGGCGACGGCCGAGGCGGCCTTGACCTGGTCCTCGCTCGCACGGGTGAGGAGCACCGGCCCGTCGGTACCGCCAAGGAGCTCCTGCACCACCGATGCGCAGTGCTCGGGAGTCTTGCCCGGCCCGTAGACGGCCTCGGGCATGCCGAGCCTCAGGTCACGCTGCAGGTCCACGCGGGCGAAGCCGAGGTCCGCGTAGGGCAGCCGGCGCAGCTGGCGTACTGCGTCGTCGGGCGTGCACTGGCCCGCGGCGACCTGTTCGACCAGCGCTCGAAGCGAAGAAGCGTCCATGACCTGCTCTATCCTGCCCAACTGTGACCCCGCCTGTGAAAACCGTCGCGTACTTCGGCCCGGCAGCCACGTTCACCCAGGAGGCGCTGCTGAGTCAGCCGGACCTGGCCGAGGCCGAGCAGCGCTCCCTCGGTTCCATCACCGCGGTGCTCGATGCGGTGGCACAGGGGTCTGTCGACCTGGGTTTCGTGCCCATCGAAAACGCGATCGAGGGCACGGTGAGCGCGACGATCGACGGCCTCATCCACGACGTGGACCTGCACATCCAGCGCGAAGTGGTCATTGACATCCATCTCCATCTGTTGACCCGGCCCGGGACGGCCCTGGCCGACATCCGCGCCGTGTCCTCCTATCCGCATGCCCTGGCGCAGTGCCAGAAGTACCTGGCCCGGGAGCTGCCCGAGGCGGAACAGCGGGCGGCCAACTCCACCGCCGACGCGGCCCGGACCCTCGGCGAGTCCGGTGGGCCCGGCGAGGCCGCCATCGCCCCCCGGCTCGCCGCCGAGCGTTACGGCCTGGTGGTCGTGGCCGAGGACGTCGAGGACCACCCCGACAACCAGACCCGCTTCGTTCTCGTCGCCCGGACGCGGGTGCCCAAACCCACCGGCCATGACAAGACGAGCATCGTGTGCTTCCAGCGAGCCGACCACCCCGGAAGCCTGCACGGCATCCTCGGCCAGTTCGCGGCGCGCAACATCAACTTGACCAAGCTCGAGTCCCGGCCGACCAAGCAGGGCCTCGGCGACTACTGCTTCGTCATCGACCTGACCGGCCACGTTGGCGACGAGCTGGTGGCCGACTGCCTACGCGACCTGCACGCCGGGCTGGCCGAGGTGAAGTTCCTCGGCTCGTACCCGGCGGCGGGCGAACACGGAGCCGAGCAGCGGCGTCAAGCTGACGCGGCCTGGCAGGCCGCGGACGACTGGCTGCGCGGGTTGCGGGACTCGATCGAGTAGGCGCTCGGGCACTGCCCTGGGCCGGCTCTCGTTGGACCGCGCGCCGATTCCCGGCGAGACTAGGGGAAAGCCGCGTCGCGCGACGCGGCAGGAGGGACCATGACGACGCTGCAGATCATCGACGTCGACCAGCATCTCTTCGAATCGAGGACGACCTGGTCCGAGTACATCGACCCGGCGAACCGTCCCGATGCGTTGTCCATCTCCGACGACGACGCGGGGTGGCCGTGGCTGACCTGGCGGGGCACTCACCTGACCCCGCTCGAGGTCCCCATCCCCGAGCGCTCGGTGCTTATCGGCGAAGACCGTCAGCGCCGGCTGCGCGGCGAGCGAGCGCCGGCGTCATTCGACGAGCTCGTGCCGGACAACTACCGGCTCGCCGGGGCGCGGCTCGCCTCGCTCGACGAGTTCGGGCTCGACGCCGCCGTGATGTTCCCCAACTACGGCCTCTTGTGGGAGCAAAGGCTGGCCTCTGACCGCCAGGCCCAGCGCGCCAACGCGCGGGCGTACAACCGCTTCGTGGCCGACGTGTGTCACGACGGGAAGGATCGCCTCTTCGGTGTGGCGCACGTGCTCTTGCACGACCCGGCGTGGGCGGTCGAGGAGATCAAGCGGATCCGGGCCCAGGGCCTCCGCCTCGCCATGGTCGCACCGGCTCCCGTCGACGGGAAGCCGCTGTCCGCTCCCGACTTCGATCCCGTGTGGGCCGCGTTCAGCGACGAGGGTGTGGCACCGGTTTTCCACGTCTCGGAGTTCGAAAGCCCGCTGCACCCGGCCTGGCGCACAGGGGAACAAGAGGACGGCGAGCAGCTCTTCGATTCCATCTTCTTGTACATGGCACCGGCGGTGGCGCTGGCCAACCTCATCCTCAACGGAGTCCTCGAGCGGTTCCCCCGGCTTCGCATCGGTGTCGTGGAGCTGACGGCGAGCTGGGTCCCGCACTTCTTGCTCCACCTCGACGGCGCATCGGACTTTTACGCGGCGCGTCATGGGGAGCCCTTCCGCTCGCTCGCCGAGCGTCCGTCCGCCTACTTCCTGCGCCAGGTCCGGGTGGCCGCGCTGCCGTACGAGATGCCGAACCGTCTCGTGCCCAAGGTCGGGGGCGACACCTTCATGATCGGCAGCGACTGGCCCCACGCCGAAGGGGTGGCGGACCCGATGCGCGCCGCAGAGCGTGCCGTTGTGGGCTTGGCGGAGCCGGCGCGGGCAAACATCTTGGGGGCCAACGCCGCCTGGCTGCTCGGTTTGTGACAGTCGACCTCGAAGCGGCGGCGGTCGAGCGAGAGCGCCTGCGGGCGGCGTACCTCCGGGATCCTGCAGGTCGGCCACCCTCGACGCGCGCGGCGTGCACCACCTGGCGCTACTGTGTTCCGACGTCGAGCGGACGATCCGCTTCTACCAAGAGCTCCTCGGCTTCCCACTGGTCGAGCTCTTCGAGAACCGCGACTACAAGGGCTCGACGCACTTGTTCTTCGACCTGGGCCACGACAACAGCCTCGCCTTCTTCGATTTCCCCGGCCTCGGGCTCGGCCCCTACCAAGAAGTGCTGGGCGGGTTCCACCACCTCGCGATCTCGGTCGACAGGGAGCATTGGGACGCGGCGCGGGCCCAGCTCGAAGCCGCCGGGATCCCCACGCAGATCGAAAGCGAGATCTCGCTCTACTTCTCCGACCCCGACGGCGTGCGACTCGAGCTGATCGCCGAGGACCTCGGCTCGCTCTACGGCACGCCCCTGCACTGATGGCCGTCACCGGCATGGCCAACCTGGCCATCAAGGTCGCCGACCTGGAGGGCGCGTGCGAGTGGTACCGGGCGGCCGGCGCGACGGTGACCGAGCCGGTGGCGTGGGAGAACGGGCGGCGAGCGGACGTCCAGCTCGGCACGCTGGCGCTCACCTTGTTCACCCACGCGATCTACGAGGACGCCTGCGCGCTGCCGGACGAGGGGTTCTTGCACCCCGCCCTCTTCGTCGACGACCTCGACGCCGAGCTGGCCCGTCACACGGTCCTGTGGGGTCCGCGCACCGTGACGGGTTCCTTCGGCACGCGCCGTATTGCGTTCGTCGAGGCACCGGGAGGGATCCGTCTCGAGTTCATGGAACAGCTGGAGGAACCCGCAGGCTGACCGCGCGAGCGATGTGCGGCACCATCGCGGCGACCTGACGGGCCCGGCCACTATCGGGCCCGGGTGGGCTACGCCTCTTCTAGTTCGAGGATCGGGACCGCAGCTTCTCGGGACGCCTGGGCGTTCGCGGTCAGGTCACGGAGCGAGGGCAAGGTGGCCAGGGCCACCACTGCGGTCACGAGGAGCAACCCGGCGGCCACGCTGAATGCCAGGGCATAGCCGTCAGTCAGCGCAGCGGCGGTCCGGCCCGAGGTCACCAGCTTCCCGGCCAGCGCACCCGACGTGCGGTTGGCGGCGACCGTCGCCAGCGCGGCCAGACCGATGGAGGCACCCACGGTGCGCGACGTGTTCAAGAGACCGGACGCCAGGCCGGCCTCGGCGCGCTTCACCCCCGCAGTGCCTGCCACGGCGATCGGTGTCACGGCGAGGCCCATGCCCAGACCGATCAGGATGAAGGGTCCGAGCAGGTCGCCCACGAAGGTGCTGTCGGGCCTGATCTGGGCCAGCCATGCCAACCCGCCGCAGGCCACGAGCGCGCCCAGCAGGATCAGGGGACGGGGCCCCAGACGCGGCACCAGGCGCGACGTCACCTGGGCCCCCGCGGCGATCAGGAGCGTCTGGGGCAAGAAGGCCAACCCGGCCTGGAGCGGGCTGTAGCCCAGCACGTGTTGCATGTAGAGCGTCTCGAAGTACCACGAGGCGAACAGCGCGCCGAACAGCAAAAACATCACTGCGTTGCCACCCGCCACAGAGCGCGACGCGAAGATCCGCAGTGGCACCAGGGGTGCCTTGGACACGCGGGCCTGGAGGAACAGGAAGACAGCGATGAGCAGCACGCCCAGGACCAGCGGCATGAGGACCTCGGCCGAGCCCCACGAGTAGCTCTCGGTACGTACCAGCGCGTAGACGAGGGCGACCAGCCCGGCGGTGACCGTGACGGCGCCGCCGAGGTCGAGGTGCCGGTGCGCCATCTCCGCCCTCGACTCGGGGAGGTCCCGTCGTGCCGCCACCAGGGCGATGACGCCGACGGGGACGTTCACGAAGAGGATCCAGCGCCAGTTCAAGAATTCCGTGAGGATGCCTCCGAGAAGCGCGCCGGCCGACGCGCCGGCCGAGGAGACGGCGCTCCACGCCCCGAGGGCCCAGGCGCGTGCGGTCCCCTCGGGATAGGTGGCGGTGAGGATCGTGAGTGTCGCCGGGGCGAGGATGGCCGCACCGAGTCCCTGCATCGCCCGGGCAGTCACCAGCCACGCCTCGTTCTGCGCCAAGCCCCCGAAGAGACTCGAGGCCGTGAAGACGGCGAGGCCCACCAAAAAGATGCGACGCCGCCCGAAGAGGTCGGCGGCCCGGCCACCGAGGAGGAGGAAACCGGCGAAGGTCAGCGTGTAGGCGTTGACCACCCATTGCAGGCTCGAGGTGCTGAAGTGCAGGTCACGCTGGATGGAAGGCAGCGCCACGTTCACGATCGATGCGTCGAGGACGACCATGAACTGGCCGATGCAGACAAGCGCGAGGACGAGCCAGGACGGCACCGTGCGCCCGTCGTCGAGCTCGATCATGATGCCGTGTCCCTTGTGATCGGTGGACATGGGTCTCCTTGGGCGCAAAGACGTCTGTCAGTGCAGCAACATCGGCTGGCGGTGGGTTGTTCCCAACCTACGGCTGCGGTCTGCGGGGGTCCGTCGAGGTTCGGACGTCGAATTCGTACTGAGCGGTGAGAAGACCCGGTTTAGCGATCGGATGTGACAAATCGCGCGGCCGCCGGACGAACGTTCACACCAGCCCCACTCGACCCCGCCCGATGACAGACTCGGACCATCTATGAAGGTGCACCTCGTCGACGGGACCTACGAGCTGTTCCGCCACTTCTTTGGCGCCCCACCACATCGCAACGCGGCCGGCGAAGAGGTGGCGGCTGTTCGCGGCGTGCTCGGTTCGGTGCTCCAGCTGCTGTCCGACGGCGCCACCCATGTTGGTGTCGCGACGGACCACGTCATCGAGTCCTTCCGCAACGAGCTGTGGCCCGGCTACAAGACCGGTGAGGGTATCGACCCGGACCTGTGGTCCCAGGCGTGGCCGCTCGAAGAGGCGCTCGCCGCGCTCGGCGTGGTGGTGTGGCCGATGGTCGAGCTCGAGGCGGACGACGCCCTGGCCAGCGCAGCGGCCGTGGCGGATGACGATGCCGGCGTCGAGCAGGTGATCATCTGCACGCCGGACAAGGACCTCGGGCAGTGTGTCGCCGGCACGCGCGTCGTCCAGCTCGATCGCCGCAGGGACCTTCTGATCGACGAGTCGGGTGTCGTGGCCAAGTTCGGCGTCGGCCCCTCATCGATCCCCGATTACCTGGCCCTCGTCGGCGACAGCGCGGACGGGTTCCCGGGGCTCGCCGGGTGGGGCGCCAAGTCGGCCGCCGCCGCGCTGGCGCGCTGGGTGCACCTCGAGGACATCCCGGCCGATCCCGCCGAGTGGGAGGTCACGGTCCGCGGCGCGGCCAAGCTGGCGGCGACGCTGCGCGACGACATCGAACACGCCCGGCTGTTCAAGGATCTGGCGACGCTCCGGGTAGACCGCTCGCTCCTCGGCAACACCGACGATCTGCGCTGGCGGGGCCCGAGGGCCGGCTTCGCAGCAATCTGTGCCGGTCTCGACGCGAGCGGGATAGCCACTCGAGCCGAGAAGCTGGCGGCCAGCCGGGCAGGTGCTTAGCCCACCGGCCCGCCGACGCTGGGCACGGAGCCCGAGAAGCTGAGGTGGCGGATGTAGAGGTCCCGGTTGTTGGGGAAACCCACCGCACCGGGCACCCACGCGTGGAAGGCGATGAAGAAATCGCCGGTGGCATCGGTGAACACCGACTCGCCCCCTGGTCCATCGATACCGTCTCCGCTCGCGAGGATCGGGCTCGTCGAGTTGTCTGTGCAGGGGCCGAGAGGGCCGGTGCAGGTGGCGACGCCGACGCCGTAGCCGGCGCTGTTCCAATTGTTCCCCGAGAAGAAGAGGTAGTCGTGCCCGCCGGTGGCCACGAGGTCGGGCGCCTCGACGGTGCCCGACTCCCAGGGCTGATCCGGCGTCAGCAGGAGTGTGGGGTTGGTCCCCGTCGCGAAGGATTTGCCGGTGGGGTTGAGTTGTTGGGACCAGATGGCGGAGGAACCGGGGCCGCCGGATTTCCATTCGAGGTACGGCGTGTCGTCGCTGGCGACAAAGACCGATGGGTCGATGGACCCACCGAGCAGCTTCTGGCACTCGAGCGGCCCGGTGGATTTGTCGATGAAGGGACCCCCTGGCGAGTCCGACGTCGCCACTGAGATGCACTCGTCCCTCGTGCCAGCGACGTCGACGGCGTAATAGAGCTCGAATTGCCCGTTGAGGGTGGCCACTGCCGGAGCCCACGTCAGGTTGGCCGCCGCCCACGATGGGAGGCTGGGGAGCGCGTTGCCGATCGCGGTCCAGTTGACGAGGTCGCTCGATGAGATCATTTGGATGTTCCCGGCCACTGAGTTCGTTGCGTAGGCGTAGTAGGTCTGGCCCACCAGGATCACGTCGGGATCGGGGAAGTCGAAGGGGTAGACGAGACCCGCGCTCGCACTTCCCACGAGTTGCCTGCAGGGCCCTGACACCGCCGAGATGTCCTGGGCCGCTTGGTTGTTGTTCTTGGCGCGTATCTGCGTCAGCGCGTTCTGCACGCCCCCGAGGCAAGTCTGCAGGGTGCTGATGTTGGCCCCCTGGAGGTAGGCGTGGACGCTGGCGCTCGAGAGAGAGGAATTGGTGGAGGCCAGCCGGCTGAGCGTCGACGCGATCGACGCAACCAGGAGGTCGCGCTCGGTCTCCGTGCGTGTCGTGGCGGCCCGGGTGGTGGTCACACGATGCCGCAGAGTTGCCAGGTGTGACTCGGCGGTACGGAGTGCGGACGCCTCGCCGCGGGCACGGGCCCGCGCGTCGACGTCAGTCCCGATCGCCGCGGCGAGGACCCCGAGACCAAGCAGCGCGGCACACGTGACGGCAAGACGGCGGCGTGCACCGTGGATGTCAGCCACTCGCTGCCGCCGCGGTCGTACAGCTCGAGGAGACCGACTCGAGCAGGGCGAAGGCACGCGATCGATGATCGACGGCGAGCGCGTTGAGGGCTCGTTCGACGCCACCGAGGCAGGTCTGCAATGACGTGATCAACGTCGCCTGCTGTGTCACGTGTGCCTGCGCGGCGCTGAGGGCCGTCTGCGCGGCCTTGAGCTGCGAGGCATCCTGATCGAACGCGGTGGTGTCGTTCCCGAGCTGGTGGGTGAGGACCACGAGGTTGTGCTGAACGCTGGCCAGCTGCGCCGACACCGCGGAAATGTGGGCTCGGTCTCGGCTGAGCGCAGCCCGGGAGTGATTGAACTGGTCCCGTTGCTGGACCTGGTCGGTGACGAGATACCCCACGACGGCGGCGAGAACAGTGCACGAAGTAATGACGATCACCCATCGACCGCGGCGTGTCAGAGGCCGGGCGCGGCGGCCCGGCTCGACGACGAGCGGACGTCGCTCCTCGAGCAACAGGTCCATTGTGCGATCCGCCTGCATCACGGCGGAGAGCCTAAGACACCATTCGAACAAACCACCGTCGTGGTCGTGGCGCCCGTAGACGGCGGGACCACGTGGCCGTAGGCTCGACTCAAGCATGCCCGGACGGTGGGACGACGGACGGAGGAGCGATGAGCAGTCAGCGGCGAAGCTGGAAGCGGTCGGTACCGCTGATTGCGACCACTGGTCTGGTGGTCGCCGCCTTGGCGTGGGTGCCTACTCCCGCCGGCGCCAGCACAGTCACGCTCACCACCTGTTCGACGTCGGCTTTCGTGGCCGCGGCCGGGTCGAGTGGCACGATCACCATCGACACGTCGTCGTCGTGCACCCTGACGTTGACCAGTCCGGTAAAGATCCCGGCCTCGGTTGACCTCACTGTCGCGGTCACCGGCTCCCCCGTCGACATCTACGGTGACGACGCGTCCCAACTCTTCGACGTGACCGGCGGGACTCTTGCCATAAGCGGTCTCACTCTCTCCGGTGGTGCAGCCAAGGGGGCGAATGGCGCCAATGGGAAGAACGGCGTCGATGGCACCGTGGGTGCGAACGGAGCGACCGGAACCGGAACCTCTCCGGGGGGACCCGGCCAGCCGGGCGCCTCGGGTACCGCCGGCAAGGCGGGGAAGGCGGGGACGCCGGCCCAGGGTGGCGCCGTCGACGTCACGTCGGGGACGCTGGACCTCACGTCGGTGGACGTGGCGGGCAACAACGCCACCGGCGGAACGGGCGGTCAGGGTGGCACGGGTGGTGTCGGGACCACCGGAGGCTCCGGTGGCGCTGGCGGTACCGGTGCGGCCGGCGGTGCGGGCGGGAACGGTAGCAACGCGGGCAAGGGAGGCAAGGGAGGCGCCGGGGCTGACGCCTTTGGCGGGGCTATCTATAGCGCCGGCACCGTCAACCTCGAAGACTGCACATTCAGCGACAACGACGCCGACGCCGGCGACGGCGGCTTCGGAGGCGCTCCCGGCTACGGCGGCTTTGGCGGGTCCGGGGGCGAAGGTGGTTTCGGGGCGACCGGCGAGGCCGGTGGAGCGGGAGGTAATGCCGGGGCAGCTGAGCCGGGAGGCAAGCCAGGTGCAGCTGGGCCAGGGGGGATCGCCGAGGGCGGTGCGATCTACAGCATCGGGACACTGACGGTCGGAGGCACCACGAGCTTCGACGCGAACATGGCCCGGGCGGGGTCGGGTGGCGGCGGCGGCGCAGGTGGGCTCGGTGGCGAAGGGGGAGTTGGCGGTCAGGGTGGGCTCGGCGGCGAAGGTGCTCCCGGTACGAGTTCCCCGACCGGTCCCGGCGGCAACGGCGGTCCCGGTGGGAGCGGGGGTGCGTCGGGTTCGGCCAGCCCGGCCTCCACCAGTCTCAACGCCAAGCCCGGCGGGTCCGGCGGGGTTGGCGCCGGCGGCGCCGTGTATCTCATGGGGACTGCCACCATCCGGGATGCCACCTTCAGCGGCGACACTGCGGAAGGCGGGAGTGGTGGCAACGGCGGCAACGGGTACCCGGATTTCGGGGGTGGTCCCAACGGCGGGCAGGGCGGTAACGGTGGCGGAGGCGGCGATGGTGGATCGGGCGGGAGCGGTACACCTAACGGTCAAACCGGAACCGGCGGCAAGGGCGTGGTGGGGGCTGCCGGGGCGGACGGCACTCCGGGGCCGGGCGCCGGGCGCGGCGGCGTGGGTGGACTGGGCGAGGGCGGCGCCATCGCCGACGACGGAAGCCTGACCGTCAAGGCGAGCAGCTTCGAATCGGACACCGCCACCGGCGGCGACGGCGGGCTCGGTGGAACTGGCTCCTCCGGCGGTATCGGCGGGGGTGGAGGCACCGGAGGGTCCGGCAGCATCGGCCCCGGCTCGTCCGGACAGCCGGGTCGGGTCGGCGGCCTGGGCGGGAGCGGCGACACCGGCGGCCAAGGTGGCGCGGGAGGTGCCGGCGGCGCTGCCCAAGGAGGCTCCCTTGCCGTTCTCACGGGCACCGCCAAGGCGACCACGAGCACCTTCACGGACAGCCTGGCTGAGGCCGGAACCGGCAACTCGGCCGGACCGGGTGGGCCCGGCGGTGCCGGCGGCGCGGGCGGCAACGGGGGCGAGAGCGTGGTGACCGGTGTCTCGGGCGGCACTGGCGGCAACGGCGGCAACGGCGGCAACGGCGGAAACGGCGGCGATTCCGGGGCGGGCGGGGACGCCATCGGCGGAGCGGTGTGGACCGTCCACGGGGGATTCGCCGGCTCGACCGACACCTTCACCTCCGACATGTCGAAGGGCGGCGCGGCGGGTACATCTGCGGGGAGCGGCGGAGCCCTCGGCACCGGGACCCGAGGTGGTTTCTACGGCGGGCCGGGGTCCGGGTCGAATGGCAGTCCAGGGACCAATGGCTCCCCAGGGTCCCCGGGCACGCTGGGCGCGGCCGGGACCGGAACGTTCTCTGACTCCAACTGAGGCGGGAACATGACGCCGACGTCCCGACCTAAATACACGATGCCGACCTCCCGACCTAAGTAGAGGGCATGTCGGCGGGGGGCGTTCGGAAGAGCTACTTCAGTCTCGAGCCTGAAGAATGGGTAGGCCGTCGCCCTCGAGGTCATGGTGAGCCCCCGTGCGTCCAGCCATCGCCAGGATCAACGACGCGAGGGGACCGTTGACTTCAGGGCCCTCGCCGTGAGCCCAATCACAGTCAGTAGCTCGAAGGCGGAGACCTGCGATCCTGCGCTTGGACCCGATGAGGAGGTTCGTCTTCTTGTAGTTGTCCGCCACGGCGACAAGGGCTCCTTCGGCGTAGCGATGGCGGAGGCCCAGCGGGCGTCGGATGTCCTCGCCATGCACCACGATCTCGCCCAGCATGGCGATCACGGGAGCGGGGGGATGATTCGTGGTGGCCGTTCGGGCGCGGAGGCGGTCGACAAGCTCTGGTGCGCTCAGCGTCCCGAGGCGCTTGGCTGCCCGGTCAGCAAAGACATTGAACCGAAACCCAGCTGCCGCCATCTCCTTGTAGAAGTTGAACGGAGTCTGTTCGGCCGCGGCGAGGATGTGGCCGGCCGTGTCCTGAACAGACCAACCTTGACACCATGACGATGTTGTCCACTGGTCGGCGGAAAGCCCGGTCCATGTGTCCGCCATTGCGGCTCGTTCAGCATGGATATAGGTCCAGGTCTGGCGGGTACTCATGGGGCTCCGTTCCTCAGCGAGGCCGCCACAAAGTGCTCTGCGCACGCGTGGCCTTACGCACCGGGCGCCTTGTCTGCCTCAACGACGCCGCCTGCGGCGACGACGGCGAGACGTCCGAGATAGTGGTCCCAGCCACCCGTGTGGTCCGAGATTGCGTCGGCGGGAAGACCGCTGTGGATGAGGCGCACTCGAGTCTTGTCTCCTTCGGGAATGAGTTGGATCTCGACCCGCGTGGACCCGGCAGGGATCGGGTGATCCGGCTCATCCCACCCGAACGTGAAGACCACCCGTTCGTTCGGAACAACTTCTACGTACTCACCGGCGGCCTGATGGACTCCGCCCGCCATCACCCGGTACACACCGCCGGACCGAGGGTCGAGCTCCGCGCTGGTGCCGTTCCACGCAACATGTTTCTCCGGGACGGTCAGGTACTCGAAAATGGTCGCCGGACTGGCGTCGACCACGATCTCGCGTACGAGCTCAGCCATGAATGCTCTCCTTCTGTGCTTCAGCGGCTTCCGCAACGTCACGGAGTCGCTCGAGACCGTTGGTCCAATAGTCATCGAGGAACGAACGGAGCTTTGCCATTTCGTGATGGTTCGACCGATACAAGCGGCGGGTGCCTTCGCGGCGTTCAACAACGAGCCCGGCTTCCCGCAGCACCCCGAGATGTTGGGAGATAGCCGATCGAGTCACCTCCGTGAAACGTGCGGCAATCGCGGCGGCCGGGAGTTCCTCGGACCAGACGAGCCGCAGGATCTCTCGCCGACGTGGCTCTGCGAGTGCCTTGAGCGCAGCCTCCATTGCCAAAGCGTAAGTGATTTCTTACGCAAGTGTCAACTAAAATACCTAGATCTGCACCCCACGACGGGTAGGGTCGAGCGCTACCGCAAGCCGCTGTGCGTGCCCGCCCGGGTCTGGCCCGTGAATGTGCGGTGGCCAAGCGGGTAAATCGTTGCGGTCGAGTCGGGTCGGGTCGACTTCGTGAGTCGTCTTGGTGGGATCAGTCTCCAGGAAGCGCCCGGGGCGGTTCAGCTGGCTTCGATCAACGCCCCCGTGGTGAGCGAAAGGCCACTTTGCTCAGACCCGGCCGGCGAGACGCTGGACGAGACGTTCGGGTCATAGATGTAGAGATTGTTCGGGGTTCCAGACTCGTAGGTGAATCCGGGGGTGCTGCCGGCATAAGACCGGGAGCTGGCTCGGCTGAAGCCGACATAGAGCTCACCGCTCGACGCTGGGGTGAGTGTCGGGTACGTGATGGTCGACGACGAAGTGTCGTTTGTCGCGCTGGCACCGACATCCTCGGTCCAGGCAGTCGACGCGCCGATGCTGCTCGAGAACTCCTGAGCGCCGAGTTCCACGCGCGTCCCCGCGACGTCTCCGGAGAAGTGGACAGTGAGAACGCGTGACCCCGTCTTGGAGATCGGGCCCAGCCACTCTTCGATGTCCCTGTCCTGGTCCGAATCGCTCACCGAGGCGAGCTTGGTCCAATGGTCACCGACGCCACCGCCGGTGACCGAAGAGACGTGGATCGATGAATTCGACACTCGGACCGCCAGGACCCAGGCGTCGCCGACGATGGTAGAAGAACGAGGGACTGACAGCGTGGTGCGTCCGACGGAAGCCTGCGAAATCAGCGGGGCGGCTGCAGAGATGGTGTCGGTCTCCCCGGTGATGGTCGGGTTCGGGCAGTTCGTCGCGGTCGGTGGTGGCGGCTCGGTCGCACCGTCGATCCGGCCGATGGCGGCAAAGGCATCCTCGACCAGTTGCTCAGGCAGGGCCGCGTAGCCGAGTTGGGCGACATGGGCCTGACCGGAGCACACGGCGAAGTCGATGAACTGTCCCAGCTCGGCACCTTGGGAAGTGGAGATGGGCGAGACGCCACTGTTGTCTCCGGAGCACGTCGTCGGTGGTTGTTCGGCTGCTGCGAAGGATGGGCTGCAGGGGGCGACAAAATAGCTGTAAGAGGACAGCGGATAGGCGTCAGCGGCGGTGTCGTCGAAGACGCCGGTGAGGTTCTCGCTCAAGTCGGCGTTCAACGTCGCCCCTTGAAGCGCTTCGATGCCGTTTTCAGCGGTGGGCTGGACCGCGTCGCCGGCCTCGTTCACCAGCGAGGCCACGGGAAGGCCGACGTTCTTGGAGTACGCAGTCTCGACGTACGAGATGCCTCCGTGAGTCAGCAACGGTTCCTGCGAGGCCGCGTCCGAACCGTTGACCCCGATCAAGCTGTCGAGGTTCGGGGGGACGCCGTTGGTGAAGTCAGCCCACGTCGCCGACGGCGTGCCCGGCGTGGTGGGGACATCCGCCACCTGCTGGAAGGCGGAGAGGGGGCCCGGGTCGAGATCCGAGAAGTAGTACGACAGGAGGTAGTTCTCCCCGGAAGGGTCGCTCCGGTAGAACGCGGTGATCGCCTCGTCGGGCATAGGCGTGCCCGGGTTCAGTGCCTGGATGGCCGCGTTGTCCCAGTTGTTGATCGAGCCCGTGAAGATCCCGAGCAGTGTGGGGGCGTTGAGGACGAGGTCCGTGATCCGTTTGCCATTCGGGCCCTGGAGGTTGTATTCGAAGGCGAGGGATCCGCCGACGTCGGGGATGTACTGGTAGGGGTAAGGGACCTGTGACGGGCTGCAGTCGGACAGCCCGGCGGCGTAGGAGAGGTCGCTGAGCGCGAAGGAGACCGTCTGGTTGCAGAAGTCGTTGAGGCCGACGATCGAACTGGAAACAGTGAAGTTGACGTTTCCCCCATCCTGCTCGTTGAACAGACCTTCCCACTCCGACATCGCCACGCTGGCGTAGCTCGAGCCCGTGGCGTTCAGCTGAGGCATGCTCGCTCCAGCGGTCGGCTGGCCTACGAGCGCGGCGCAGAGGAAAGAAACGGCACTGACCGCCAAGACGATTCGTATGGACACCCGCACCCCGCGCCTCCCGTCCGGGTCTCTCCTCGACGTGAAACAGTTGTGACCGCCGCCCCTTGCTGGCTTAGCACCCGCCTTTGCTCGCCGACAAGGGTCTTACTCGGCCGTCACGATAATTTCGTTCTCTGACCCTGCGTTGGAGCGAGGCTCGGACCGCTGTGGGTCGTACTCACTTCGTAAACGAACCCGTAATGGTTGGGTTGGGGCAGTTCGTTGGGGTTGGCGGTGGCGGCGTCGTGCCTCCTGGGAGTCGCCCTGCGGCCTGAAAATCGTCCTCGACCAACATGGGGGGCAGCGGGGTGTACCCGAGCTTTGCCATGCTGGCCTGGCCCAAGCACGGGGTGTAGGTAATGAACCGGGCGAGTTCCGCTCCTTGTTCGTTGCTCATGGTGACCTTGCCGCTGCCATCGCACGAGAAGTCCTGCTTCGCCGCCTGTTTCGGAACGCACTGAGCTACGAAATAGCTGTACTCGGACAATGGATAAGCATCGGCGGTCGCGTTGACAAAGACGCCGCCGAGGTTCTCCATCAAGTGGGAGTTAAAGATCACCCCTTGGAGCGCCTCGGCAGTGCTCTGCGCGGTCGGCTGCACGGCCGCACCGGCAGCGTTGACTACAGAGACAACGGGAAGGCCGACGTCCTTGGCGTACGCGGTCTCGACATACGCGATGCCGCCCTGGTTCTGCGCCGCCCCCTGTGTGACGGCGTCGGCACCGTCCTTCCCGACCAAGGTGTCCAGGTTCGGGGGAACGCCGTTGCTGAACGCAGCCCACGTCGCCGACGGCGTGCCCGGCGTGGTGGGGACGCTCGCCTCCTGTTGGAAGGCCGTGAGCGGGCCGGGGTCGACATTCGAGAAGTAGTCGGACAACAGATAGTTCTCGCCGGAAGGGTCGCTGCGGTAGAAGGCGGTAATCCGCTGGTGCGGCAGGGGTGTGCTCGGGTTCAATGCCTGGATGGCCGGGTTGTGCCAGTTCCTGATGGCGCCTGTGAAGATCCCGAGCAGCGTCGGAGCGTTGAGAACGAGGTTCGTAATCGGCACGCCATTGGAGCCCTTGAGGTTGTATTCGAAGGCGAGGGACCCGCCGACGTCGGGGATGTACTGGTAGGGGTATGGCACCTGCTTTGGGCTGCAATCAGATTGGCGGGTGGCGTAGGAGATGTCAGTGGCGGCGAAGTTGACCGTCTGGTTGCAGAAGACGTTCAACCCAATGATGGAACTGGATACCGTGAAGTTGATGTTGCCACCGTCGAGTTCGTCGAATTGCCCCTCCCATTCCGAGATCGCCACGCCGGCGAAGCTCGAGCCCGTGGAGTTCAGCTGAGGCAAGGTGGTCGCTCCAGCCGTTGGCTGGCCGACCACCATGACGAACAGGACAAAGGCACCGATGGTCACGGCTACTCGCATGGGCACCTGCACCGTTGCGCCTCCCGTCTGGGTCCACCTCCCGCCCCCGCTGTGGCTTAGCACTCCGCGTAGCGGACCCACAAACGGGTTCATCTGGGCTCTCGGTATGAAGGAGGGTCTGCAATCGTTACCTCTGCGGCGCTCCTACCGTCCGTTCCCGTTCGAGACGGAGCGATCTCCCGAGCAGGCACCTGCAAGTGGCTCTACACTGGCTGTCTGTGAAGCTGCGCGTGGGGGCGGTAGCCATCTGTTGGGTGGCGGCGGCGGGTGGGACGGTTCTCGCGCTGTGCGGTTCAGGTGGAGCGGGCGCGTCGACACCGAGCGGCGCGAGCGTGACCTTCAGCGGAGCGGTCAGCGGCCATTTGACGACGCCGAAGTCCGACTGCCCCGGCATCACGGCCCAGTCGGGGGAGATCGACTTCTACCATTCCCTCAAGGGCCACTCGGGGAACGAATGGTCCCTCTTCTATACGGCGCCGCACAGTGGTACGTGGAAGCCACACGGGCTCGCTGGCTCATCCTCCTTCAGCACCGAGGTCAACGGCAGCATCGAGAACTCGTGGTACACCAAGTCCGGAAGCTTCAAGGTGAAGGGTGCCACCGGGAGCGTGGACGTCACGCTCCAGCCGGAGCCCGGATCGAAGAGTCACGGTTTGGTGCACGTGAAGGGCACCTGGAACTGCTCGTAGAGCCATCCGCCGAGTCGGGTGGCCCGGCGGAACGAAGCCGCAGCTTTCTCAGCCGCATGGGAGTAGTGCCCGGTGGGTGCCAAACGCGAGCGGAGAGCCTGAGACACTATGCAAACTCACCCCGGTCGCTTCAGAGGTTGTTCGATCGTCTTGGCTAGCGCCCCCCACCTGCTTTCCCAGGTCAAAGGAACTCAGCAAGACCTACGAGCATGTCCAATCCTCGGCTGTGATCATGTCTGCCAAGGGCATGCAAGCCACACCGCACTGTCGGAGCAGATGTTCGGGATCTTCTCTGGTCCTCGATGGTTTTCGCTAATGACGACCGTGAGGCCTTTCCACTGAGCAAGTGTATTTGAGATCGCTTGCTTGAGTGCCGCTGTCTTTGGATCACTGTCGACCACCGCAGAGGAACCCCCAACGGAGCTGCATTCGAACAAGAACTGTCCCAGCCCAGGATGTCGGCTCGTCTGGGTGGAGGGACCGTGGCTCTGATCGGCTCGCGGTCCTTGTGAAGGGGTCGACCGTGGTGAGCACGCGCCGGCCGACCGGAGGCGCCTACACCCCCACCCGTCCATTCAGATGACCGCTAGCAGGAGTAATAGCTGAACCGACGGCCGTGGTCCATGGGATGGTCCGAGCCATCGTTGAATGTCGGGACTAATCGGTGTCCGTGGCCACGAGAAAGTCCGCACTTATGGCCATGAAAAGTCCGCACTGATGGCCATCAGAAGTCCCCGTTTTTGGCCACGAGAAGTCCGCACCCCTCGCTGAAGCATCCACATGAGGGTCCCCCCGGCCGGTCACGGTGGCGGTGCTATCCAACCGCCGCACCGACCGAGGGGATACCTCCATGAAATCAGCGAGGGAACGAATGGACATGAATGCTGCCTTCCAAGAGGTGGGCTCCTATCGAGCGGCAGCCGCGATCTGCGGTACTACTGACAAGACGATCAAGCGAGCCGTGGCCAAGGCCCGTGCCGTCGAGGCGACTCCAGCCGGTGTCGAGGTGGTCGCCCACAACTACGACGACGTGGCCACCATCGTCGCCGAGCGGGTGGAACGCACCGATGGGCGGATCTCGGCCAAGCGGCTGCTGGCGATGGTCCGGGCTGCCGGCTACACCGGCTCGGCGCGCAACCTGCGCCGAGCGGTGGCCGAGGCCAAGGCCAAGTGGCGGGTGGACCATCACCGGGGCCGGCGACCCGGGGTGTGGGCGCCGGGCGACGTGTTGGTCTTCGACTGGGGCGAGATCGGCCCGCTCTTCGTGTTCTGCGCCGTGCTGGCCTGGAGCCGTTTCCGTTTCGTGTACTTCGCCGACAATCTCGGGGCGCAGGCCACCTTGGCGGCGTTAGCCGAGTGCATGGAGACGATCGGCGCGGTGCCCAAAACCCTCCTCACCGATCGCATGGGGTGCCTCAAGGGCGCCACGGTGGCCGGGCTCGTCGTTCCGACGCCGGACTACGTGCGTTTTGTCACCCACTACGGCACCCGTCCGGACTTCTGTGAAGGTGCGGACCCCGAGTCCAAGGGCCTGGTCGAGAACCTCGTCGGCTACGTGAAGTCCGATCTCATGATCCCCGAAGAGCTCAGCGTCGCCGACCTGGTGAACGCCAATGCCAAGGGCCGGGTCTGGTGCCTCGAAGTGAACGCGCAGATGCATAGCGAGATCGCGGCGATCCCCGCCGAGCGCCTCGAGATCGAGCGCCCCTTGCTGGGCGACCTGCCCCAGCTCCGCGCCCGGATCGGCAAGGTTGCACTGCGCAAGGTCGACCGCCTGAGTTGTGTGCGCTTCGGCTCAGCCCGCTACTCGGTGCCAACGACCCACATCGGTCGCACCGTCGAGCTCCGGGTGGGCGACGGGGTGGTCATGGCCGTGTTCTTGGGCGAGATCATCGCCGAGCACGCGCTTGTCGCCCCTGGTGAGACCGCGATCTGCGACGACCACTACGGCGGACCGCGACCTCTACCCGCGCGGGCGGTGCGGCCCAAGACCGCGGCGGAGAAGGCGTTCGTCGCGCTCGGGCCGGCCGCCGAGGACTTCATCAAGGCCGCCGCGGCGCGGGGGTCGACCACCCTCGCCGGCGACCTCGTCGAGCTGTGCGCCATGGAGGCGGCGCACGGCAGGACTGCTCTCGTGGCCGCCATCGAGCGCGCCGTCGAGTTCGGGCGGTTCCGAGCTCACGACGTGCGCTCCATCCTCGCCGCGGGCACCGGAGTGGCCCGACCACGCGAGCCCGGTCACGCGCTCATCGTCGACCTGCCCGCGGTCGCCGTCCGCTCGCTCGGTGACTACGCCATGGGGACTGAGTCATGAGCACGACCCCTCCCGCTCTCGCCGCCGACCTCGAAGCGGGGCTGCGGCGACTCCGTCTCGGGGCCATGCGTCGTCTCTCGCCTGAACTGTTGATGGTGGCCCAGACCCAGCGCTGGAAGCCCGAGGAGTTCTTGCGCACCTTGATCGAGGCCGAGATCGCCTCGCGTGACGCTTCGAACGCCCGGGCTCGCCTGGCCGCCGCCGCCTTCCCGGTGACCAAGACGCTCGACGAGTTCGACGTGGACGCGTCGTCGGTTCCCCGAGCCACCTTCGACTACCTGGCCAGCCTCGAGTGGATCAGCGCCAAGGAGAACCTGTGTCTGGTCGGTCCGGCGGGAACCGGCAAGTCCCATCTGCTCGTCGCCCTCGGACACCAAGCCGTCGACGCCGGCAAGCGGGTGCGCTACTTCACCGCCACCGATCTGGTTGAGACGCTCTATCGCGGACTGGCCGACAACTCCGTCGGTCGGGTGATCGAACAGATCCTCAAAGCCGACCTGATCCTGATCGACGAGATCGGCTTCGCCCCGATGGACGACAACGGCGCCCAGTTGTTCTTCCGCATCGTCGCCGCGGCTTATGAGCGCCGCTCCCTCGGCATCGGCTCGCACTGGCCCTTCGAGGACTGGGGCCGCTTCCTCCCCGAGCACACGACGGCCGTCAGCCTGCTCGACCGACTCCTCCACCACAGCGTCCTGGTCGCCACTTCAGGAGAGTCCTTCCGCCTCAAGGAGGCACGCCAGAAGGGAGGTGGCCCGAAGCTCACGTAGAGTCGGAAATCACCGCGAGGGGTGCGTACTTCTGGTGGCCAAAACTGCGGAGTGGAAACCGGCCACGGACAATCGGTGCGCGCCATCGGCCCAGCTTTGCCATCGCGGGACCCCTTCGAGGCCAGCCGCAGTAGTCTGGGGCCAGAACGAACAAGTGAGGTGGCGCCCATGTGGATCATCACGGGAGTCCTGCTCGGTTTGCTCTGTCTCGGCGCGGTGGTCGGTTTTCACTTCGGACCGCACGCTCATGTCGTCGCAGTGGCGTTAGCCGTTCTCGTCGCTGGCTGGTTCATCTACCTGATATCCGAACGCGGGCCGGGACCCGTGCTCTGGACCCTTCTGGGAACCGACGTCATTGTGGGCGTGGGAGTGGGGGCCCTGGCGTGGAAGGGCCTGTCGGGGGGCGGCACCGTGACCGAGAGCCACCATCGCAGTCCACTTGAGGGGGCGGAGGGAATCGCTGTCAGCAGGTTGGCGCCCGAGGGCATCGTCAGTGTCCGGGGCGAGCATTGGTCGGCTATCTCTGTCAACGGCACCGTAGCCGCCTCCACGTCGGTGCAAGTCCTTCGCGCCGTCGGTGTACGCCTCGAGGTTTGGGGTGAGGATGCCCAGACCATTCCTGTCGATGGACTGTTTGATCTTCGGGAGAGCAACGCAATGGACCAGCACCAGTGATCGTCCTCGAGATCGTGGTTGGGCTGGTGGTCTTCTCGGTTCTCATCGCGCTCGGATTCTCGGTGAAAATCGTTCGTGAGTATCAGAGGGTCGTGCTGTTCCGGCTCGGTCGCTCCCTGGGCATTAGAGGTCCGGGGCTCGTATTCATCAACCCGGTCACCGACAGGACGATGTTGGTTGACCTACGCGAGCGGTTCTTGGAGATCCCAGCTCAGACTGCCATCACGCAGGACAACGCCTCGATCTCAATCGACTTCATCATCTTCTACAAAGTCGTTGATCCGTCCATGTCGGTTCTGGAGGTGCAGAACTTCGCCGCAGCAGCCCAGAATGTCGCCGCCACGACGCTCCGCAGCGTGGTGGGTGACATGGTGCTCGATGATGTGCTGTCAAAGCGCGAGGAGATGAACGCGTCCCTTCGTGTCCGGCTCGATGACGTGACCGAGCGCTGGGGCGTCAAGGTGACGACGGTGGAGGTCCGGGAGGTGAACCCACCCGTGGGCGTCCTCGATGCGATGACGCGTCAGATGTCGGCCGAGCGAACTCGACGGGCGGTGATCACAGAGGCCCAGGGTCAGAAGGAGGCCGCCGTCACGCTCGCGGAGGGCAACCGGCAGGCGGCGATCCTTGGTGCAGAGGGGGAGCGGCAATCCGCCATTCTTCGTGCGGAGGGGCTGGCGGCGGGACTCGAGAAGATCTCGGTGGTCGGACAGGGTTTGGACCGAAACACCATGCAGCTCCAATACCTCGAGATACTGAAGAACGTTGGGACCGCACCATCAACCAAGATCGTCGTCCCGATGGAGCTGGGCGGAATAATCGGAGGCCTGCAATCCCTCCTCCCGGCCGCATCGTCGAACGGCGCGGCGGCGCCGGTGAAAGGGGCACCGGTAGATGAGAGCCCGCTAGGGAATGCATCGGCCAGTGGACCCCAGCTGCCCAGCCAGCAGTAGTCCAAGCGGCTCGGCCTAAGTCCCAGGGAAATAGGCCAGCGAGCACTCCTAACGGAGCTGGATTCGAACCCCAAAGCGCTCTAGATCTGACCGTGGAATCACCGGCTGAACCCTAATGAATTCCTGGGTTTTCAGATTTCGTTCCCGTTATCCCAGTGGGTGTCGAATGGTGGCGTAATAGGCAAATTCATGCGATCGACACACACAGGAAGCGACAAGTTCATTCTGAGGAACCAGGCTTTTCGGATGCTCGTCCGGGTTGGCTGCCAGTTCGAGTTTGAGGCGTTGGAGGTGACGCCGTCGCTGTGGCAAGTACGGCCCCACCCCAACGTCGAGCATCGCATCGTCTCGGAGACCTGGGAACCTCCGGCTTCGACGCATACCTATATCGACGCATACGGCAACCAGTGCGACCGCATGAGTCTTCCGGCTGGACGGTCGGTCATGCGCTACGACGCCACCCTTGAAGTGTCCCCCGAGCCCGACGAATCAGATGTGGATGCAGGTGCCTCTGCCTTGGAGGACCTTCCTGATGAGGCCTTTGTCTTTCTGCTCCCCAGCCGGTTTTGCTGGCCCGACACGCTCCACGATGCTGCTTGGGAATTGTTCGAGCCCGTGGAGCCTGGATGGCCCCGCGTCCAGGCTGTGTGCGACTGGGTTCACGAACGCATCCGTTACGAAGCGGGCGCCAGTACGGCGGTCACGACTGCTTACGACGTCTGGCAGTCACGTACCGGCGTGTGCCGTGACCTCGCGCAGCTTGGCATCACACTCTGTCGAGCGCTCAACGTGCCTGCCCGCTACGTCGCCGGATATCTGCCCGACATAGGCGTGAAATTACCCCAGCCCCCGATGGACTTCTGTAGTTGGTTCGAGGTCTGGCTCGATGGCCGCTGGTGGACGTTCGATCCTCGTAACAACGAGCGTCGGAGTGGACGAGTCGTGATCGCCAAGGGACGAGACGCGCTTGACGCAGCGATGGTCACTACTTGGGGGGGCGCTGAGCTAATTTGCATGAGGGTGTGGGCCGACGAGGTCGCCGATGTTGACTGACGCCTTCCCGGGTGAGGAAGACCTCTACCTGCTGGAGCAGCGGTTCCGTTACACCTATGCGAGTCCAGTACGGCGACTCCACCATCGGCTGATGGTCGTACCACGTGCCGAGCACGGGAGGCAGTATCGGTTCGATCACGGGCTCACTGTGTCAGGCGAACCCGTGCAGTTGGAGGTGACGTCCGACAGCTTCAACAACCACGTTGTCGAGGTGCGAGCGTCTACTGTGGCCGAGTACATCGAGTTCCATGCGTGGGCGCTGCTGAGCCATCGCGGAAGTAGCGAGTTCATTGAGTTGCCATCCGCCTCTCTCGACGAACGGCACCTTCTGGCACCTACCCCGCTCACTCAGGTCAATGACATGATGGCCGAGGCGGCACGAGACCTGTCGAGTGCAAGCTCGGGCGATCTCGATCTCGCCGAGCGCATCTGTGCGTGGTCCCACCAGGCGTTGACCTATCAATGTGGCGTCACCGGCGTTCGTACCGACGCCGCGTCGGCGCTTGCCGGGGGAAAGGGCGTGTGCCAGGACTATTCCCACGTCATGCTGGCTCTGTGTCGGGCGGCCGGCCTTCCCACCCGCTACGTGTCAGGTCATCTGGTGGGCGAGGGAGGTTCGCACGCCTGGGTGGAGGTCGTGGTCAACGACTGGTTGGGGACAACCGGCCGGGCGGTTGCGGTGGCCTTCGACCCGACTCACAACCGTCGAGCGAACCAGGGCTACTTCACCATTGCCGTCGGACGTGACTATGCGCACGTTGCCCCAACGTCGGGAACGTTCGAATGCGGAGGCCCCGGTGTGCTGTCAACTCGCAAGCGCCTGAGTAGGGCGAACACCGACTCGGCTCATAGTTTCACAATGGAGCAGTAACGAGGGGCGCGGTCATCTGAGATCGGTGACTATGACCAGGCCACCACGGGTGCTTGCGTTTCAGCAAGCCTGTGTGTCGCCAGGTGCGATTCGACCCTTCCCCGCCAAAGTCGTGAGCGAAGCACGCGATCCAAGAGATCTTTGCCGCCAATGCTAAAGCCCATGTCGACGGAAAGGATGTCCCACGCATGACGTTGTGACCCTCTCGGCCATGGGGAGCCTGGTGCATCAATGCTCACAAGGCCAAGAGGGCTACCACCAAGGACCGCGACACCGGCGATGGTGACATAGCTCACGACACCGTCGACATCTTTTCCTTGACTGCGCACTCCCTTTATTCGCCGAAGTTGATACGAGTGACCCAGCCCTTCGGTCTCGTTCATCCGTTCGAGTTGCCTTGACGTCAACCATGTCACGAAGACGTGAGCCGACGAACCGGCCGTGTCGACAAGAGTGGCCGGCAGCGCGCCATACCCCGCCAGATGGGCTCCGTAGACGACATCAACTCCGTCCACCTCCGCAGTGAGCACGGGAATGCACCCATTTGGCGAGGACGGATCGAGGAATCGGTCGTCGCCGAACTTTCGGGTCAACTGGGCCGGGGCAGCGTTCGAACCGATCGCAAGGACCGCGTATCGCCGTGTCGCTGGGTCGGGAATCAGGCTCGCAGTAGAGAGAGGCTCCGTCCGTCCCGCCAACCACAGAAAGGAGTGCGAAGGAACATCGAAGGGGTACGCGAGTGGGTCCCAAGGAAAGGCCACATCCATCGCCTTCAGGGTATCTGGCAACGTTCTTCCGGGTTCGAGGAGTCCTACCACCGGGCTCCCAGGAACCGTGGACTGCCGTCAGCGAGCACTCTCCTAACGGAGCTGCATTCGAACAAGAACACATCTAGGCCGACCCTCCGGCCGGGGCGTGATGGTCGTCGGTGAATCCCCGAACACCAATGATGTTGTAAGGCCCCTGCATGGGATCTCTGGGGGTCTGAATAAGTAGAAGTCGCTGGGTTGGTGGGGCGGACATCGGAAGCATCCGATCACCAGGGGTTCATGAGCGGATTCCTGCCGCGTTCCTTGAGAGCGGAGAGCCTAAGACACCTTTCAAACCCACCCCTGTCGCTCCGCAAGCAGTTGGACAGGACGCTGAATTTCGCCACGGCGCGGCGTTCGGTTGCCTCCTGACTCTCGAGTGTTTCTGGTGATCTAACTTTCTGGATCGATCGCACCCCGGCCGGCCTGAACTTCTCATCGCGACTTGCACTGTCTGACCTGGCCTTAAGGTTCCTCGTCCACCGGTCGATAGATCACAATGGCTCGTCTCGCCGCCAGCTCCGCTGCGCCACGGGATCCTGATGACGCGATGCGTCGAACTGTCCTGGAGCTGTGTCAACCGGGAGCCATCGAGTCCGTCGTCGAACCGGTCATCCGGTCGGCGGACCAGCTCATCGTGGGGTACGAGGCACTCGCCCGGATGCCGAGTGACCCCGGGCGTCGGCCCGACTGGTGGTTGGCCAGATCAGACGAGGTGGGATTGCGGGCGGAACTCGAGCTCGCATGTCTGGCGGCAGCCGCCGACCTCGGTCCACCACCCGACCACAGGCTGCTGTTCGTCAACCTGAGCCCCTCGCTTCTCGCCAACAACGCCGCACTCGCGCTTCTCGATCGGCTGCCGGAACGCCTGGTGATCGAGATTACCGAGCAAGAGGCCGTAGGTGATTACGAGCGCCTACGCGTCGCAATGGCGCCGTGGCTCTCTCGGGGTGTCCGCGTGGCCATCGACGACACAGGCGCCGGCTATTCGAGCCTGCGTCACGTGATCGAACTGGTGCCCGACTTCTTGAAGCTTGACCGGGAACTCGTTCGGTCTCTCGACCGCGACCGGAACCGTCGGGCGTTAGTGAGCGCCATGTGCGCCTTTGCTGGCGAGGTAGGTACAAGCGTGATCGCGGAGGGCGTGGAGACCGAAGCTGAATTCGAGGTGCTCCGCGATGCCGAGGTCGATTTGGTCCAGGGGCACCTGTTCTCGCGCCCGGCGCCCGCCTGGCCAACCGTCCGCCCGGCCGACCGCTCGCGTAGCATTTCGTGGCCTCGATCCTGGGGAACCGGCACCCCTGCAGAGCTCCGGCTCGTCGACTGCCTCCAGCGTGCCGCCACCTCGCGCCAGGCGTGCGCGGCGGTCGTCGAGCATCTCTTCCGAATGGGCCAGATCATGCCGAGCGCCTACCTCGAGCGACATGGTGAGCTCCGTTGCACGGCCCAGCGCGGCCTCTGGCAGATTCTCGATGGCATGTCGGGCTTGGCCGGGATCACTGGTCGGACATGGAAGACGGGGCGTGCCATCGTGGTTTCCGATGTCTCCACTGACCCCGACTACCTCGAGGCCATCCCTGGTGTCGTTTCAGAAATCTGTGTGCCGATCCGTACCGGGGACCGGACTGTTGGCGCACTCAACGTCGAGTCACTCGTCCCGCTGCCAGCCGGCATTCTTGCCACGATGGAGCGGTGCGCAGGGCTTCTGGCTGAGCGACTCCGAGTCATCGGCGACCACCTCGAGGAGTCATCCTGGGACCGGACCGTCCGCGCGTCGGTGGCCATCTCCGGCATTCCCGACAACGCTCAGATGCCTGGTCTCGTTCTCCGGTGCCTGCGTGATGCCTCGGCGATGGACTCGGGTGCTCTCATCCTGAACGGGCCCGCCGGAGCGAAGGTCGAGGCCGTCGCCGGACCGCTGAACGACACTCTCGTCCATTTGTCCTCCGCCGAACTCAATTTCCTGAGCCTCTTGGTCAAAGACGTCCGTTCGTGCTACTCGGGTGCGGATGCGCTCGGCCGAGGCTTTGTCGGAACGGAGTCACTGCGCGATGCCGGCGCCCGCGCTGTTGTGGTCCTTCCACTCTGGGCGCAGAGGGCTTGCCTGGGTACCGTGGTCCTCGCCAATTCGCGGCCCGTCCAGTTGAGCAGCGAGGAGGTCCGTCCCCTTGAGACCCTGGCCGACCACGCCGCGGCAACCTTGGCCTCACGACAGAGTGGCTTCACCTATTCGGTCACAGCACTTTCGGACGGCAAAGTCGAGCGTCGACGGGGCGGACCGCTACCTCCTCGATGGGAGCGACGGGCGATCTTCCGCAGGGAGCAGGGTCTGGGTCTGGTCAACGCTCCGATGCCAAACAACTGAAGAAGGGTGGCTTGCAGCAAACAGGATGGGTCGGTTAGCGGTGAGACGATTCGGTCCGACCACCGCGGTTAGGAAATCGACCAACTGAAATGCCTGGGAGTTGGCGTGTCCACGATGTCTCGCGACACCGCAGTCGGCCAGCCTGGCGTACGTTCGCGTGTCCGCGATGTCTCGCGAGACCCCAGAGCGGAGGGAGTGGGATTCGAACCCACGGAGGCTTGCACCTCGCAGCTTTTCAAGAGCTGTGCATTCGTCCGCTCTGCCATCCCTCCGGGTGCGGCAATGCTACGTGACGGCCTGGCCAGCGGCCCCGTGTGACCACTCGGCCAACTCGACGACGATGCCGGGGCCGTCAATGAACGCAAGCTTACGGTCGTGAAAGTCCAAGATCTCGCCCCGCGGCGTCACCCCATGGCCGGCCAGATGCGCCAGCATGGCGTCCATGTCCGCCACCCGGAAGCACACGTGGTTGAAGCCGAGACGCGCCAGCGAACCGGCACCTTCGTCGGGGGCGGCGGCCGGATGGTGGAACCGCAGGAGCTGGACCTCCTGGTGCACCGGCGCACCCTCGAGTACCAACGTCACGTGGTCGGCCTCCCAGTCGGCGATCCCCATGTAGCGCGAGATCGCCTCTCCTTGCGCGACGACTGCGATCCGCTCCACGAAGCCGAGCAGGCCGAAGAACGCCTTCGCCCCGTCGAGGTCGCTCACGACGACGGTCATGTGGTCGAACCCCTCGTTTTTCAACGCGCCCATCCCCACCAGGCCCTCCGATCCGTCGGTGTCGTCAGGTTCGTTGCGCCCGCTCCCGCGCGTCGCGGGTTCTGCTGCGTTGCCGGCCTCGGATCGCCTGGTCCAGGACGACCTTGCGGAGGCGCACGACCTTCGGCGTCACCTCGACGCACTCGTCTTCCGCGATGAACTCAAGCGCGTGTTCGAGTGAGAAGGACATCGCCGGCGTCAGCCGCTCGAACTCTTCGGCCGTCGACGAGCGGATGTTGTTCAGCTTCTTCTCCTTGGCGGGATTGACGTCCATCTCGTCCGCCCGGGCGTTCTCACCGACGATCATGCCCTCGTAGACCTCCTCGGCGGGGCCGACGATCAGCGTGCCGCGTTCTTGCAGGTTCATGAGGGCGAACGTCGTCGTCAGGCCGCGTCGGTCGGCCACCATCGACCCGTTGCGCCGGGTGCGCAGCTCGCCCTGCCAGCGATCCCAGCCGTCGAAGACGTGGTGGAGGATGCCTGTTCCCCGGGTCTCGGTGAGGAACTCGGTACGGAACCCGATGAGACCCCGGGCCGGGACGCGGTAGTCGAGACGGACCCAGCCGCTGCCGTGGTTGACCATCTCGAGCATCATGCCCTTGCGCAGCGCCAAGAGCTGGGTGACCACGCCGAGATACTCGTCGGGCACGTCCACCGAGACCCGCTCCACCGGTTCGTGCACGACGCCGTCTATTTCCCGGGTCACGACCTGCGGCTTGCCCACCGTCAGCTCGAAGCCTTCCCGCCGCATCGTCTCGACGAGCACGGCCAGCTGCAGCTCACCTCGCCCGAGCACCTCCCACATGTCGGGTCGCTCCGTGGGGCCGACCCGGATGGCGACGTTGCCGACGAGCTCCGCGTCGAGGCGCGCCTTCAGTAGCCGGGCCGTGAGCTTGGTCCCGTCCTGCCCGGCCAGGGGGGAGGTGTTGATGCCGATCGTCATGGCGAGGCTGGGCTCGTCCACTGTGATGGCGGGCAGCGCAACCGGCCTGTCGGGGTCGGCCAGCGTCTCACCGATCGTGACCTCGGCCAGGCCGGCGACCGAGACGATCTCACCCGGGCCGGCGCTCTGGGCCGGCACCTGGTCCAGCGCCTCGGTCACATAGAGCTCGGTGATCCTGACCTTCTCTATCGTGCCGTCGAGACGGCACCACGCCACGTCACCCCCCTTGGTCAGGGTGCCGTTGTGGATCCGGCAGATGGCCAACCGGCCGACATAGGGGGAGGCCGACAGGTTGCACACCAGTGCCTGCATCGGCGCGTCGTCGTCGAACGACGGAGGTGGGACGTGCTCCACGATGGTCCGAAAGAGGGGCTCGACATTGGTGCCTTCCACGCCGGCCTCGGTGCTCACCCACCCGGCTCTGGCGTTGGCATAGAGGATCGGGAAGTCGATCTGGTGTTCGTCGGCGCCGAGATCCAAGAAGAGCTCTTCGACCTGGTGCACGACTTCACCGATGCGGGCATCGGCGCGGTCCACCTTGTTGACCACGAGCACGACCGGCAGGCGCGCCTCGAGCGTCTTACGCAGCACGAACCGGGTTTGGGGAAGAGGACCTTCGGACGCATCCACTAGGAGCAACACGCCGTCGACCATGGTGAGGCCTCGTTCGACCTCGCCGCCGAAGTCTGCGTGACCCGGCGTGTCGACGATGTTCAGCTTCACGCCGCCCCAGCGCACGGCCGTGTTCTTGGCCAGGATCGTGATGCCCTTTTCGCGCTCGAGGTCGCCCGAGTCCATCACGCGGTCGGTCAGCTCTTGATGGGCGCCGAACGCACCCGTCTGACGGAGCAGGGCGTCGACCAGTGTGGTCTTGCCGTGATCCACGTGCGCCACGATGGCCACGTTCCTGATGTCGTCGCGCGTTCCCATGGGGGAGCCAACGATAGAGGACGCTGCGCCCCATCCTTTCGCCCCCCGGCCTGAGCCTGAAAGCGGCGGCCTGCAGGCTCAGGCCGCCGCCCGCACCGGTCCGCTGGCGCCGCCCCCGGTCAGCACCAGCGTCACCGCCTCGGTGGCGAGGTACAGCACCGTGGGTTCGGCCTCGAGCCGCACGATATGACCGGACTCGGGCCACCACCCGACCACGCGGCCCGGCGCAACGGGCGATCGGGACCGCAACGCCTCGACGAGGGCCACGAGCGCCAGCTCGGACCGCACGGAGTCACGTCGCGGTCCACTCAGGACGACGAGATGTGCTCCTGTGGTGCGCACCTCGGCGCGGCCGCGCAGGGCGAGCAGCGCGGAATGGGGACTGTCCCACCAACGGTCGCGACCGATGACCGGCGGTGTGTCGAACGCGGCCCAGTCGAGGGCGCACCACACCCGGGTCGCCCACGTCACCGCTTCGGCCTCGACGGCCGCGCGCCCGGCGTCTGTCAGCCCCGCCACCCAGCGGTCGAGCTGGGACGCGCATGCGCTCCCGTCGTGCACCCAACGCGCCGACTCGCACATGCGCGCGCGGACGGCCTCCAGCGGCGAGCGCGACCTGCCGCCCAGGAGAAGACGGATGGCGGCCAGCCCGAGTGCACGACGCGCGGTGCGCGCGGTCCAGGCGAACGCCGTCTCCGGTCCGGGCTCGGCGGTGTCGTGCCGGAGAGCGACTCGCACGTCGTGCTCGGTGATGCGGAACGGGCCGGCGCAGGCACCGCGCACCGCCAGGTCGGCGAGCACCGACCTGGCGTCGGCCAGTGCGGCCTGCCAGCACATCGGTTCCATCTGTGTCGCTGGCGCCAGCAGCGCGTCGGTGATGTCAGTCATGCACTGTGTCACGCTGCGCGAGCCAGCCGGCGACGTGCGCGGCCATTGCCCGCAGGTGCTCTTCTCGAACGTCCTCGACGCCGTAGCGCCCCGACGCCGATTCGAAGAGGGCCAGTCGGAAAGGGGGAGTGCCGGATCGAAGCAATTGGAGCAGCGCGAGGAAATGCAGCGTGCGCCGCTCCCGATCCCAGGGGCCACCGGTGGACAACCCCAGCGCGCAGAGCGACGCGGTCCCCGTCTGCGGGACGCCCACGAGCAGGTCGAACACGCCCTGGAGCACGACCCGGCCTCCGGCCAGGGGGATGGCCACGTAGTCCTCCGTCCGGGGCATCCATCCGGGGGCGAAGCGCGGCACCAGGCCGGACAGGTTGGCGACGTGGCGGGCCAGCATGGCAGCGAGGCCGTGACGCGCGCGCGCATCGAGAGATTCGACCTCGCGCACCGCGACGTGATCGCCGGCCGCCCGCAGGGCCTCGATCCCGTCGTCGAGTGGATCCGTGATGTCCACGCCGTGGACGAGCTGACGGAACAACACGTGCACGACGCGGGCGACGATCCGTGCGGTCGTGCCCGTCTTGGCCTCTTCGGTGGCGGAGCCCAGGAGTTGTCGGGAGCCCAGCATGAGGGTCCCGGAGCGGTCGCTCCGCGCCGAGACGGCTTCGTAGGCGGCGTCCTCGAGCCAGGCGCGCACGCCGCCGGCGAGACCGGGGTCGAAGTGGGGCCGGGCGGCCATGTCGCCCCGGAGGAGGGCGAGCACCTCACGCCCGGAGCCCGCCTCCGTCGCCGCACCGGCGGCGACCGCGGTGCTCGGGAGCAAGGGGGAGGGAGCCACCAGGACCATGACGCCAGAGTGCCCGCAGGGTGTGACGCCTCCTCTACCCTGGCTGGTGCATGTGCGCCGTACTCCCTCCGCTGGCGTCGACCGACGCCGCGTTCTTCATCGTGTTCGCAATCTTCATCGTGGCCATGGTCGCCCTCATCGTCATCGTGATCAGGTGGGCCGTGCGGCACGACATCGCGGGCCGTCAGGCGTGGCGGAAGCGTCAGGAAGCACGGGCGCATGGGTCCGAGCGCCCCCGGGGCCGGCCGTGAGCGACCCCGCCTCGACTGACGGCGCGCCGCCGCGCAGGTGGGCAGAGCGCCTCCGTGCCCGGCTCTCCCGCCACCCGGACGAGCTCGACGGATCGCCCGGGCCGTTGCCGGGGCGCACCGCGTTCGTCCTCGCGGGAGGAGGCAGTCGCGGGGCAGTCCAGGTGGGCATGCTCGAGGAGCTCGTCCGGCGCGGCATCCGCGCCGACAGCGTGTTCGGCGCCTCGGTCGGCGCCATCAACGGTGCCGCCTACGCGGGAAACCCGACGCTCGAGGGCATCGAGCGGATGGCCACCGTCTGGCTTAGCGTGACGGGCACCGACATTTTCCCGCGCGGCACGTTCGACGGACCATGGGCCTTCTTCCAGAAGCGCGCCGCGGTGCACGCCAACGCGGGGCTGCGCGCCATCATCGAGGCAGGCATCGACTACGAGAATCTCGAGGACGCCACCATCCCGATCGAAGTGGTGACGACGTCCTTGACGGACGGGCGGGAGCGCTGGATCACGCACGGTCCGGCCGTCGAGGCGATCCTGGCCTCGTCGGCCATCCCCTCCATCTTCCCGCCCGTGACGATCGACGGCGACGTGCTCGTCGACGGCGGCGTGGTGAACAACGTGCCGATCACGCGGGCCCTCGCAGCCGGCTGTGACCGGATCTACGTCTTGTTGTGCGGGCCGCTGCACTATCACCCGCGCCCGCCGCGTCGTCCGGCCGAGGCGGCCTTGACCGCGTTCTTCGTCGCTGTGCACGCTCGCTTCGTGCGGGAGCTGGCTTTACTGCCCCCCGGCGCGGAGGTCGTGGTGTTCAGCGGCGGCGGCGATCCGTCAGGCCAGTACCGGGACTTCTCGGCTACCGCAGCACTCATCGAGGAGGGGCGGGCCGAGGTCGCTGACGTCCTCGACCGCTATGTGGGGACGTCGCAGGAGCTGGCCGCCGCTCCCTTGCCTGCCGGTTCGTGACCGGGAACGGCTACCTCCTCTCGAATGACGCCCCGGAGGCGATGGACCGCTTCACGGCCTTCGCGTACCTCTTCGACCCTTCGACGTTCAGGCATCTCGACGCGGTCGGCCTGGCCGCAGGCTGGCACTGCTGGGAGGTGGGCGCGGGCGGGACTTCGGTGGTGGCACATCTCGCGGAGCGCGTCGGGCGCACGGGCTCCGTCCTCGCCACCGACATCAACGTGGCGTGGGCGGCCGGCGTGGTGGCACCCAACGTCGTGGTGCTCGAACACGACGTCGCCGGCGACCCGCCACCGGCCGGGCCCTTCGACCTGGTGCACGCGCGGCTCGTGCTGGTGCACGTGCCCGAGCGGGACCAGGCGCTGGCCAACATGGTGGCTGCGCTCCGGCCCGGCGGGATGCTGGTGCTCGAGGACGCCGACCCTGCCTTGCAGCCGCTCAGCTGCCTGGAGGAGACGGGTCCGGCGCAGGTGCTGGCCAACCGGCTGCGCCGTGGCTTCCGTACTTTGCTGGCCGAGCGCGGCGTCGACCTCGCCTACGGGCGCTCGCTGCCCCGCCGGCTCAGGGAGGCGGGTCTGACCGAGGTGGCAGCCGATGCCCACTTCCCCGTGAGCGACCCGGCCTGCAACCAGCTGGAGTTGGCGACCGTCGTCCTGATCCGTGACGAACTGGTCCAGCACGGCATCGCCACGGAGGCCGAGATCGACCAGCACCTGGCCGTGGTAGCCGCTGGCGACCTCGACCTGACCCAGCCGCCCATGATCGCCTGCTGGGGCCGCAAGCCGCCCACCTGAGCGCCTCCTCGACGCGTTCGCGTCGCCCCCGTCACGACATCCTGGTGGAATAGAGGCATGACCGACGTGCTCAGCGTGCCCACGGTGCCCGACAAAGGCGCCACCACGCCCGAGTCGCTCTTCCACCCTGCGGTGGCCAGCTGGTTCGCCCGGCGCTTCCCGGCTGGTCCCACGCCCCCGCAGGCCGGCGCCTGGCCGGCCATCGCGGCCGGTCGAGACGTGCTGGTCGCCTCGCCGACCGGCTCGGGCAAGACCCTGACCGGGTTCTTGGTGGCCATCGACGCTGCCTATCGGGCGGCGCAGACGGGCGAGCGCACCGGCGGGACGCCCGAGGTGCTCTACGTCTCCCCGCTGCGCGCCCTCGCGGTCGACGTCCACGAGAACCTCCACGTCCCGCTGTCGGAGATCCGGGAGGAGGCGGCCCGGTTGGGATACCCCGACCCCGGGTTGCGCATCGCCATCCGCACGGGCGACACCCCGCCGGCCGAGCGGGCGGCCATGCGGAAGCAGTCACCGGACCTGCTGGTGACGACGCCCGAGTCGCTCTACTTGCTCTTGACCGCGCCGTCGTCGCGCGCACTGCTCCGAGGGGTGCGGACGGTGATCGTCGACGAGGTGCACACGCTGGCCCGCGACAAGCGCGGCAGCCACCTCGCACTGAGCCTCGAGCGCCTCGATGCGCTGGTGACCGAGAGCGGAGGGCGGCTCCAGCGTATCGGGCTCTCGGCGACCCAGCGTCCACTCGACATGGTCGCCCGGCTGCTGTCGGGCGTGCACGAAGGCCGGCCGCCCACGGTCGTCGTCGACTGCGGCCACGCCCGCGACCTCGATGTGGCCATCGAGCTCCCCTCCACCGAGCTCGAGGCGGTGATGAGCGGCGGCCAGATGTCCGACATCCTCGATCGCATCGCCGAGCACACGCGGCACCATCGCACGACCTTGGTGTTCGTCAACACGCGCAAGATGGCCGAGCGGGTGGCCCACCAGCTGGCCGAGCGCCTGGCCGACGACGAACCGGACCAGGGGGGTGACGTGGACGAGTCGCTGCTGGTGGCAGCGCACCACGGGAGCCTCTCGGCCGCACGCCGGCGCATCGTCGAGACGCGCCTGCGCTCGGGCGACCTGCGCGCCCTGGTCGCCACGGCGTCCCTCGAGCTCGGCATCGACGTCGGCCCCGTCGAGCTGGTGTGCCAGATCGGCTCGCCGCGCGCCATCGGGACGTTCCTCCAGCGGGTCGGCCGGGCCAACCACCATCGCGACGGCACGCCGGCGGGCCGCCTCTACCCGACGACGCGCGACGAGCTCGTCGAGTGCACCGCCTTGCTGGCCGCCGTGCGCGAGGGCCGCCTCGACCTCCTCGAGCCGCCGATCGCGCCGCTCGATGTACTGACCCAACAGCTCGTGGCCGAGGTCGCCTCCACCGACGAGCGCGACGTGGAGGCGCTGTGGGCGATGACCACACAGGCTGCGCCCTACGCCGCGCTGGCCCGGGAGGACTTCGACAGCGTCGTCGCGCTGGCGAGCTGGGGGATCGAGACGGGGCGCGGGCGCCGTGGCGCGCACCTGCATCACGACGCAGTCAACGGCCGGTTGCGGGCGCGCCGGGGTGCGCGCCTGGCGGCATTGACCGGCGGCGGCGCCATCCCCGAGACCGGCGACTACCGCGTCGTCCTCGATCCCGACGGGGTGACGGTTGGCTCGGTGCACGAGGACTTCGCGGTGGAGGCCACGGCCGGGGACATCTTCTTGCTCGGGACGCACTCGTGGCGCGTCGCCAAGGTGGAGGTCGGCACCGTGCGCGTGCACGACGCCGGTGACCTCCCTCCGACGATCCCGTTCTGGCTGGGCGAGGCACCGGCCCGCACGGCCGAGCTCTCCGAGGCCGTGAGCGACCTGCGCCGCGTGCTCGAGCCGCTCCTGCGTGACGCCGACGGCGACGCCGCGCGTCGGTTCGTGCGCGAACGGGCCGGGGTCTCGGCCGAGGTGGCCCAACAGGTCGTCGCCTACTGCGCGGCCGGACTCCAGGCGCTCGGCCACCTTCCCACACACGAGCGCATCGTGGTCGAGCGGTGCTTCGACGACACCGAGGGCTCGCAGCTGATCATCCACGCGCCCTTCGGTGGGCGCATCAACCGGGCGCTCGGGCTGGCGCTGCGGAAGCGGTTCTGTGTGTCGTTCGACTTCGAGCTGCAGGCAGCGGCGGACGACGACACTGTTGTCCTCTCCCTCGGCCCCCAGCACAGCTTCCCTCTGACCCGTGTGCAGTCCATGTTGTCGAGCGCCAAGGCCACCGAGGTCCTGACCCAGGCGGTGCTGTTGCATCCGATGCTCGGCGCGCGCTGGCGCTGGAACCTGACCCGCGCGCTCGTCCTGCCTCGCATGAACGGAGGCAAGCGCCGCCCCATCCACCTTCAGCGCATGGAAGCCGACGACCTTCTCGCCGCGGTCTGGCCCGGCCTCGCCGCCTGCCAGGAGAACGCGCCGACGGGCCCGGTCGGTGTGCCCGACCACGTGTTGGCGCGCCAGACCGTCGACGACTGCCTGCACGAAGGGCTCTCGGTCGAGGGACTGGTCGAGATGTGGGCCAGGGTCGAGTCGGGCGAGATCGCCGTGCACACGGTCGAGTCGTCGGAGCCCTCGCCCTTCTCGCACGCAATCTTGAGCGGACGGCCCTACACCTATCTCGACGACGCGCCGCTCGAAGAACGCCGGACCCGGGCGTTGTCGCTGCGCCGCGGCCTCGGCCAGCTCGGGCCCGACGGGCTTCCGGTGCCGGCCGGCGAGCTCGCTCCGCTCGATCCCGACGCGGTCGCGTTGGTCCTCGAGCAGGTGCAGCCCCGCCCCCGGGATGCCGACGAGGTGCACGACCTGCTGCTCTCGCTGGTGGCCGCCCGGCCCGTCGAGGAATGGGCGGCCTGGTTCGACGAGCTGGCCGCCGAGGGTCGGGCCGGATTGTCCGAGGGGTGCTGGGTCGCCACCGAGCGACGGTCTCTCGCCGAGGCGTTGGGGCTCGACGACGACGCGGCAGCCGCCTGTGTGGCCGGCCACCTCCTGCTCGCCGGACCCGTCACGGTGGCGGACCTGGTGGGCGACGCCCCGCTGCCTTCCGGCGCGCCCAATGGCGCGCCGCTGAGCGAGGCGCGGGCCCGCACCGCCTTGGCCCGTCTCGAAGCACGGGGGTCCGCCATCGAGCTGCCCGATGGTCGTTGGTGCGCGCGCAACCTGTTGGTGCGGCTCCACGGCGCGAGCCGGAGCCGGCGGCGTGGCAGCGTCGACCCGGTTCCGATCGCCGACTACGTACGCTTCCTCACCCGCTGGCAGCACGCGACGACCGGGCACCGGATGGAGGGCCGGGCCGGGTTGCTCGAGGTGCTCGAGCAGCTGCAGGGGATCGAAGCGCCGGCCTCGGAGTGGGAGGCCCAGATCCTTCCCACCCGCGTCGAGGGCTACGACCCGCGCTGGCTCGACGAGCTCTGCCTCTCCGGCGAGATCGTCTGGGGACGCCTCACACCGCGCGTCGAGCGGACAGGGCGCAGCGGCACCCCGTCACCGGCCACCCCGCTGGCGTTCGTCGTGCGCGACGACCTCGTGCCGATGCTGCGGGCCGTGCGGGTTGGTGCGGGCGCGCCCGAACCGACAGTTGGCGCGGCGGCCGACGTCCTCGCCGCGCTGCGCGTCCGCGGTGCCTGCTTCCGTCCCGAGCTGTCCTCCCTGACCGGCCGGCTCCCGGCGGAAGTGGACGAGGGGCTCTGGGACCTCGTCGCCCGCGGCCTCGTGACGGCCGACGCGTTCTCGGCCGTGCGCTCGCTGCTCTCCGCGCGCGACCGGTGGCGTACCCGGACGGTCCGCCGTCCTTCGGGTCGCCTGGCCCGGCGGCGCGCGCCTGCGGGGACCGGCATCGGGGAGGGCCGCTGGTCACTCCTGCCGGGGCCCGAGGTGCTCGGAGTGCCCGCGGTCGACGACGGTGTGCTCACGCCGGGCAACGAGGAGTTGGCCGAGGCGGTGGCGTACCAGCTGCTGGCGCGCTGGGGCATCGTCGCCTGGGAGCTGTGGAGTCGTGAGTCGTTCAAGGTGCCCTGGCGCGAGGTGGTGTGGGCGCTGCGCCGCCTCGAGGCGCGGGGGGTCGCGCTCGGCGGGCGCTTCGTCGCCGGTCTCTCGGGGGAGCAGTACGCGTTGCCCGAGGCGTTCGAGGACTTGCGCGAGGTGCACCGGCGTGCGGCCGACGGCGAGCAGGTGGTCGTCGCCGGCGCCGACCCGCTCAACATGACCGGCTCCATCATCGGCGGCGCTCGCGTCCCGACGCGGCGTCACCAGCAAGTCGTCTACCGCGACGGTGTGGTGGTGGAGCGGCTCGAGGCTGGTTGAGCCATGTCAACGCACCGGACCATCGATCTCAACGCGGACGTCGGGGAGGCCACCGATGCGGCCGGAGTCGAGGTGGAGCGGGCCCTGCTCGGCCTGGTGACCACCGCCAACGTCGCCTGTGGGGGCCACGCCGGCGACGAGGAGACCATGAAGGCCACGGTGGCGGCCGCCCTGGTGCACTCGGTACGCATCGGCGCCCATCCTTCCTACCCTGACCGCGCCGGCTTCGGTCGCGAGCCGATGGACATCGACCGCGGCGCGCTGCGCGAGTCGCTCTCGGCGCAACTGCGGGATCTCGACCGCGTCTGCACTGACGCCGGCACGTCCGTCCAGTCCGTCAAGGCCCACGGCGCGCTGTACGAGGAAGTGGGCAAGGGTGGTGCGATCTACGAGACGTTCCGTGACGCGGTGCGCGACAGCTTCGGTGACCGTGTTTCGTTGGTACTGCCCTCGGGCTGCCACGCCGTGGCAATGGTCTTGCGCGACGGTATGACGGCTTCGGAGGAGGGGTTCTGCGACCGGGCCTACCGCCGCGACGGCGGCCTGGTCGACCGTCACACTGCGGGCGCGGTCCTCGACGATCCCGAGGTCGCCGCCGCCCAGGCACTCAGCCTGGCCCGCGGTGCGGTCGCGGCGAGCGACGGCAGCGTGCTGACGCTGTGGGTCGACACGCTGTGCACGCACAGCGACACGCCCCGCGCGGTGGACATCGCGACGGCGGTGCGCTCGGTCTTGGCCGGCGCCGGGATCGACGTTCGGGCGCCGATCCCTGCGTGACACCTTCCGTCCCGGCGGGCGAGGTCCGGCTTCTCGGTGACAGCGCGTTGGTGATCGGCGTGCACGACGCGTCAGGGGCACGGGCACTGGCGCCCGCGCTCGAGGCGGCGCTCGCCGGGGCCGGGGCCGGGGCCGGGGTCGCCGGTGCCGAGGTGGTCTGCGGCTTCGGCACCGTCGCCGTCGTGCTCACCGAGACCGGCGCGCGCACAGAGCCGGACCTGGGTGCCGCCCGCGCCACGGTGGAGGCTGTGCTCGCGGCCGCGCCTGACCTCACGGCCGCGGCGTTAGGACCGGGCCGGCTCGTCACGATCCCTTGCGCCTTCGACGGCCCGGACCTCGCCGAGGTGGCCGCGCTGAGCCGCTGTTCACCCGAAGAGGTGGTGACGCACCTGACGGCGCGGCCGCTCACCGTCGCGGTCATGGGCTTCTCTCCCGGCTTCGCTTATCTCGAGGGTCTCCCGGCCGCGCTGGCGCGCGTGCCACGCCGCGACCGGCCGCGTCCCGCAGTGCCCGCGGGTTCCGTCGCGCTGGCCAACGGTCATGCCGCCGTGTACCCGACGGCATCGCCGGGCGGTTGGCACCTCGTGGGGCGGACCGGGTTCGCGCTGTTCTCGGCGACCGAGCCCCCCTACGCCGCCCTCGCCCCGGGGGACCGCGTCCACTTCCGCCCGGCGGCTGCGGGTGACCCGACGGCGCCATCGGTCTCGGACCCGCCCGCCTGGTCACCCCCCGACGGGGCCCGGCGCGTGCTCGAGGTGGTCGCACCGGGCCTACGCGCCGTGCTCCAGGACGGCGGCCGGCGCGGCGTTGCGGCGGTGGGCGTCCCGATTGCGGGGCCGGCCGACCCGACGTCGTTCGCGCTTGCCAACGCGTTGGTGGGCAACCCGCCGGGCGCCGGCGCGCTCGAGCTCACGGGGGGCGGCACGCGCCTGCGCTGTCTCGGGCCCTGCCACGTCGCGATTGTCGGTGCGGCGCCCGAGGTGCGCGTCGACGGTGCAGCGGTGCCCGGCGGCCAGCTACTGCCGCTCGCGCCGGGCCAGGCCCTCGAGGCGCGCGCCCTGCGGCGCGGCTGTCGCACGTATCTCGGCGTGGCGGGCGGGTTGCTCGGGCCGCTCGCCCTCGGGTCCAGCGCGAGCGACGAGCTGTGCCGGCTGGGTCCAGGCCCGCTCGAGGTCGGGCGCCAGCTTTGGGCGGGCCCGTGGGCACCACCTCTGGGCGACCACCTCGTGGCCGGCGCCGCCACCGAGCTCGCCTCCGACCGACCGGTCGAGCTGCGCGTGGTTCCCGGGCCGCACCCGGAGTGGTTCGTGGCGGACGCGCTGGCGCGTCTGGGCGACCTCGTGTTCTGCGTCACACCCGAGAGCAACCGGGTCGGGATCCGGCTGCGCGCCGAGCGGGGCGACGCCGGCCTGCGTGTCGCGGGCCGAGGCGAGCTCGATTCGCAGTGCGTGGTGACCGGTGCGGTGCAGGTCCCACCCGATGGCGACCCGGTCGTGCTGCTCCCCGACCACGCGACGCTCGGCGGGTACCCGGTGCTGGCCGTCGTCGCGACGGCGGACCACGGTCGCCTCGGCCAGTGTGCGCCCGGAGCGCGGGTGCGTCTCGTCGTCGTCGGTGCCGACGAGGCCGCGGAGGCCCGGGGGGCCCAACGGCGCGCGCTGGCGGGAGCGGTGATCGGCCCGTACCCGCTTGCTGCTGGTTGACACCTGCTGGCTGACACCGGCAAGAGGCCTCAGACGAGCAGTTTCACCGCGGTGCCGACGCCGATGACCACGACCACGACGCGCAGGGCGGGCGCGGGCAGCGCGAGGGCAAGGCGGGCGCCGACATACCCGCCGACCAGGCTGCCGAGCGCGAGCAGCCCGACCGCTTCCCAGACGAGCCCGCCGTGGATGAGGAAGACGACCGCGGCGATCCCGTTGACGATCATGGAGAGGACGGCGCGCAGGCCGTTGGTGTGGGCCAACGACACGGGCAAGGCCAGACCGAGCACGGCGAGGAACATGACACCCATCGCGGCACCGAAGTAGCCGCCGTAAACCGACGCGGCGAACACCCCGGCCACCAGCAGGGCCGTGCGCGTGCGGGGGGCGCGGCGTCGCGGTCGAGGGCCCGCCGCAACACGGGCTGGGCGGCGAACAGCGCGGCGGCCCCCAGGACCAACCACGGCACGACGTCGTCGAAGGTGGCCGCCGACGTCGTGAGGAGGAGCAGCGCCCCCGCGATGCCCCCGGCCAGGGCGACGGGTGTCAGGCGCACCAGCCGCCGGGACTGATCCCCGATCTCGCGGCGGTACCCGGCGGCCGAGGCGACGTAGCCGGGCCAGATCCCGATGGTGTTGGTGATGTTGGCTGTGAGGGCCGGGTAACCGAGCGCCAGCAGGATCGGGAACGAGATCAAGCTGCCGCCTCCCGCCACGCCGTTGAAGATCCCCGCTCCCACGCCCGCCAAGGCGATCACGAGGGCGTGGGAGGCGGACATCGGCCAAAGGGTACGAGAGCTGCCCGTCATCCCCACCGCTGCAGACCCGTTTGTGTGCAGGGCATGTGCCGCCAACGGGGGTGTCGGGACACGAATTATTCCACAGGCGGACGCAAGATTTCAGGAGGCCCCCCGTTTCATTGGGGAGGCAGTGAGGAGTCCCCCGGGCGTGTGGCGGGGACGGCAAGGGGGGTAAGCCAGATGAGAGGTCGCCGCAGGGTTGCCGCCGTTGGCCCGTTGGCCGTCGCGGCTCTAGGCCCCATGACTTCGACCGCCAGCCGCCATGTCGTCTCGTTCACTCGTTCGCTTTCTACGTTCGCCCGCCACAGGGGTGGCCCCTGAGCCACCCCGGTCGAGCGACCCCTTCGGGTCGCGCGGCGGACCGCCACCGGGCCCGGCCTTCGGGACCTCCTCTGTTCCCCCTCCGGTCTCGGAGGCAGGCCCGGTGGCAGCCTGTTCGACGCGAGCGCTCGGGGCCCAACTCGGAATAGATCCCGCCAGAGACACCAGGACGAACCGAGGTCTTCGTAGGGACAAGAGGAAGAAGGAGATGCAGCGGGAACCGGTGCTGCGCTAGCGTGCGTCGGCTTCCACCCTCCTGAGAGCGGTCTGCGCGCGGTGGGCATGGCCGTTGTCGGTGTGGTCGTTCTCTTCGGTGCGATCTTCGCCGGGAGCTATGCGTTCGCCCACCAAGAGCACCAGCATCACGCGCAAAGCGTCCAACTCGCGAGCGAGAGGGCCACCATGGCGAAGATCGCGTGCCAGAGCCACGGCGCGTCGTGCCAGGTGGCCGGGTGCCGGCAGGGTCGCCGGTGGCCAACGCGACTGACTCGAGCCTCGCGCTCGACACGTGCTGGCCGCCCAACGCGTTGCTCTTCACGCCGGACCGCCTGTTGATCCGCCCCGCCGAGGTGGGTGCGGTGACCAAGGGCAGGCACCCGGCCAATACGCCATGACGGTCGTTCTCCCAGTTCAGGGGGGAGTGGTGATCATCGGCAGATGGGCCGTCACCTGAGTAGAGGGGTCCACCCCCCTCCGGCGAGGGGGCCGAATCGGGCGCGTGACCCCCGCCGCAAGGGTGGCGCCGCGGTGCCGTTTCCAGAGTGAGAACCAAGGTGAGGGGTCATTGGACTGGAGGAGGACGGTTCCATGGACTTCGACCAGGCGTACGACGAGATGCTGCACAACGAGTTCGGCTCGAGTGGCGCCCACGCTGCGGCCGGTGTCGCACCCGTGTCGCGCGACGCGTTCAGCGGGCCACGCGCGTCCGAGGTCAGCGGCGGGCCGCCTGTCGCGCCGACATCGATCCGCGCCCAGCGCGCAGCCTCGTCGACACCACTGCACCGAGCCTTCCGCGCCGGCGGGATCCACGCCGCCGAGGAGGTGCCGGCCCACGGCGAGGGGGCACGGGGGCTCTCGCGCTATCGCAATGCCGCATTGGTCGGGGCCGGTGGACTCACCTGCGCGGCAATCGGTGCCTTTCTCGGCGGTCTCGGCGGCTACCTCACGGTCAATCCCGCGTCTGTCCGCCCCCTCGCCTCGGCGGCCGGGCCGAGCCAGCAGCTCGCGACCGCGGTCGACCAGGCGTACCGCGTCGCGTCCGGCGGGGGTTCGGCGGACGCCACCACTGCGTGGTTCTCGCCGCCGTCGGGCGCGCTGGCCCAAGGCGGCGACCCGCTGCAATGGCTCACGACGTCGGGCTCGGGCAACGTCTCCGTCGCGGGTTCACCCGCCACGGCGTCGGATCAGCCCGGTCTCGGCGCCGTCGGCTCGGGTTCGGGCTTGCTCGGGCTCGGTCTCGGCTGCACCACAGAGAGCGACCTGGGTGTCGGGTGCATCCTCGGCAGCGTCACCAGCGCCCTCGGCGGTCTCGGGTCCGCTTCGAGCGATCCGACCGTCGTGGTGGACGAGCTCCTGCCGAGCCTCAACGGCGTCGTCTCCGACGTGACCGGCATGCTCTCAGACCTGGGCGCGCTGTTGCCGATCGGGTCGCTGCCGACCGCAGGGCTGCCGCCCGCGGTGCTCGAGGAGCTCGGGCTCGGCTCGCTCCTCGGTCCGGGGACCGGATCGGGCGGGTTGGCGTCGCTCACTCCTCTCGGTAGCTCCCTCGGGGCGTTGGGCTCGATCGGGTCCGGCGGTGCGGACAGCCTGCCTGGCTCCACCGCGGGCCTGGGCGCAGCCGGTGGTGCGAGCTCGACGACGGGCTCGCTCTCGTCGGCCGGCGGGTCCTCCTCGGGCGAGCACTCGAGCGCGCCGTCCGGCTCGGTCTCGTCGTCCGCTTCGGCCGGCAAGTCGACGACGACAACGTCGACGTCGACGACCACGACAACGACCAAGCCCTCGGGCAGTGGTTCGAGTGGCACGACGGTGACGGTGCCGCTGCCGTCGCTGCCACTGCCGAGCACACCACCGGTCTCGGTGGGTGGCGTCTCGGTCGGCGCGAACTCGAGCGGCTCGGGCTCGGGCCTCTCCTTGACGTTGCCGTAGCGGTTCGGGCGGTTCAACCGCACCGACCGGCTCATGACCGCCTAACGTGCGAGCGTCTGGTGCGTCCGTCGCGCCGGCTTGCTCGGCACAGGAGGTCAAAGGTCCCGATGATCAGGCTGACGTGCGTCCTCCGTCGCAAGGAGGGGCTCACCCCCGCAGAGTTCCACGCGCACTGGCGCGACGTGCACGGCCCGCTCATCGCGGCGAGCAAGAGTGGCCAGCATGTCCTGCGCTACGAGCAGCACCCCCGTCCGCTCGACGACTACGCCGACGACGCCGACCCGGGCTTCGACGGGGTCACGGTGCAGTGGTTCGAGAGCATGGACGCCTACCGGGCGCACATGCAAGAGCCCGACTTCGGGGACATCTGGGCCGACATCGAGCGGTTCCTCGACACGGACCAGCTGCACTTCGTCCTCACCGAGCACCCCCGTCTCGTGATGGGCGAGGACGCCGGATCATTCCCCTTGGCCTGATTGCGGCGGGGGCGCCAGTGCACTGAGCCCGGGCACAGTGGCGGGGTGGTCGGGCGAGATCGGTGCCGTCGGAGTGGCTGATGCGACCGGGCTGACCGACGTGACGGGCGAGAGAGGGGATGTCGCCGAAGCCGGCGCGCCGGGACTGGCGGCGTCGGCCCGTTCGGGTGCCTCCGCCAGCTGAGCAGGAGGCGCCGGCACGGCCCGCAGGGTGCTGCGCAGTGGCGGCCGAGCGGCTTCGGCCGCGCTGCGCCGCCGCTCCATGACGTCGAGGAGGTCGCGCCACTCGCGTCCGCGCACCCGTTTCAGGTCGTTGGGCAGGCGTCGCAAGAGCCGATCGACTTCGCGCCGGTGCCGCTCGGCTATACCCCCCATGACGAACACCGTTGCCGGCGGCAAGTCGCCCGCGCCCGTCGCCAGATCGGCCAGGCGTATCGATGCCACTTCGGCGTCTTGCATGAGCCCGAGTTCGTCCTGCAGCGCGGTGAGCTGGCGGACGTAGCGAGAGGTACGCCCTCCGTAGACCTCGCCGCTGAACTCGAGGGCGTAGCGAAGCCGCTTGCAGCGGATGCGCAACCGGTGGAAGTCACCCACCGACCCGGACTTCTTGGCTCGTCTGGCTGCCTTGGCCACCGCGGTGTGCCGCTCGACGATGAGGTCGGGCATCCCGATCACCGCACGCGTCCGGGTCGACACCAAACGGCGCGCCGGCCCCTGCTGCACCATCGCGGCCAGGCCGCGGGTCAGGCGCTCCCAGCGGACCGAGTCGAGCCCGCTCAACATGGCAGCTCTGGCCGCGTCGCGCTCGCGCTGCAAGAGGGCCGAGAGCTCCTCGAGCGGGTCGAGGTCCTCCGTTCGGGCGTCGGCGCTCCAGCCAGCGGTGCCGCCGGCAGTATCGACCAGCCCCTCGAGCTGGACGTCGAGGTCGCGCACCGAGCCGAGGAGACGACCCAACCAGCCCAGCTCCTCCCGGAAGACCTGCGCCCTGACGGGCAGTACCCCCGAGAAGAGCGCGAGCGCGGCGCGGAAGCGGCGCGTCGCTACCCGCATGTCGTGCAGCTCTTCTGGGTCCTCACCGAGGCGTGTCCCCGGCTCCTTGTCCCGCAGGACGCCGAGCTGCCTTCGAACGACTGCGAAAGCCAGCTCGCCCATGGTGCTGTCGGCGTCGATCGCCGTCGGCCCGAGGTCGGGGGAGCCGGGGATCTCCTGACCGAGTGCCAGCAGACCCGCCTCGAACTTGGACAGGTGCGCCGGCCGCAGGCCACACGCCGTGCGGAGCTGCTCGACCAGCGGCTCGAGCGCCTCGAGCCATTGTGGGAGCACCTCCACCTCGACCCGCCGCAGCTGCATTGGCCGCTGGCCGTTTCCGACAACGATGACCGTGTCGTCGAGCGCAACCTCGGCGGCGTTCACGCCGCCGACGCGCAGGGCAAAGGGCCGACGCCTCGTCCGGACCTGGAGCACCTCGTGCACGTGTCGCGCACCGACGATGGCGCGCATTCGTCGTCCCACGGGTCCGTCGGGTCCGAGGGCGGAAAGCCCAGAAGGCGGAAGGACCTCGGTGACCTCGAGTCGCTGGCGCAGTCCGTTGCTCCCAGCAGGTCGCGTGTCCTTCAGCGTGACCTCGTCGTGGCGGCCCCGGCGTCGCGTGCGCGCGACGAAGCCGGCGCGAGCGATGCGCCAGTCGTCGGTGTCGAAGTAGGAGTCGACGAGGCGACGCGGGGTGCGCGCCAAGGCCGTGACCGTCCCGAGGTCACAGGCCTCGGTCGAGAGCGTGGGCAGCGCGGCGAGCCATCGTTCGACGGGGCGAAGGTCGAGCGCGTCGAACTGCCACTCGATCTCGACGGGGTCCTCCGGCTGTGCCTCCCCCGCTCCGGTTCCCCTCGCATCGGACACTGTGTTCAGGCTACAGCGGGCTCTGAGCCGGGGGCATTGGGTCGCCGTCGTCGGGACGCCGGGCAGAGGCGCCTTGTCCTCGCCCCATGCCGGCTGCCGGATCCACCGGGGCGGACGCGCACCGCGATTGCCGCGGATTCGACAGGTCGCGGCAGTAGTGTCCCAATTAGTGGCGCGACGGGCGATGACGGCTGAGCTCCCGACACCAACAGAGGTCGTACAGGCGGCGGGCGGACTCGTGGTCCGTCGCCAGGACGGGACTCTCGAGATCGTCCTGGTGCACCGACCGGCGCACCAGGACTGGTCATTTCCCAAGGGCAAACTCGAGGCGGGCGAGACCTTCGAGCTCGCCGCCCTCCGGGAGGTGCGAGAAGAAACGGGCATGGCCTGCCGCCTGATCCGTTTCATCGGGCACACCGAGTATTTCGACCGCAAGGGTCGTCCGAAGGCGGTCGCCTACTGGGTGATGGCCGCCGAGGGAGGTTCTTTCACTCCGAATGAAGAAGTCGACGAATTGCGGTGGCTGAGCTTGGAGCACGCCATGCGGGCGTTGACCTACCCCCGGGATAGAGAGCTGGTAGCCGTGCTTATGGCGGCTGACCAGGTAGAATCCCTCATCTAAACCCTTTCAAAATTTACCTGAAATTCGGTGTTTAAAGGCTCCCGGATCGGGAATAATGGACTCAGCGATCTACCGCCTGATCGCACTGCCGGCGTGCGTGCCCCAGTCGAGAGCTCCAGGACCTATCGCCAAGGGCCCTGTGACAGCGCTTTGACGTGAATCGACTGGGGCACCGTCGGCGCCTCTCGAGTGCCCTTGAATTCGTAACCCTCGTTTGGTCGCGCCCGGCGCCCGGAAGAAAATGGGCGTCAAGGCCGGCGCCGGCGCCTGCGCCGAGACGGGGCGGGTAGGGCCGGGCGACCTCAGGCCACCAGGACCGCCGCCCCGTTGACTCGGTCGTGGGCGAGGTCGCGGAGCGCCTCGTCGGCCCGAGCCATGGGGTACGCAGTGGCGGAGACGCGGATCTTGTACCGAGCCGCTTCGGCCAGGAACTCCTCCCCGTCGTGCCGCGTGTTCGCCGTCACGCTCTGCAGCGTGCGCTCCTCGAAGAGGTGGTCCTCGTAGTGCAATGGGGGCACGTCGCTCAGGTAGATCCCAGCGACGGCGAGGGTGCCGCCCCGGTCGAGCGCCGCCAGCGCGGGCAGCACGAGCGTCCCCACAGGGGCAAAGAGGATCGCCGAGTCGAGGGGTTCGGGCGGAGCCGCGTCCGAATCCCCTGCGCTGCGTACACCGAGAGCAAGGGCCAGGCGCTGGGCCTCGGGCGAGCGGGTCATGACGTGGACGCGGCGCCGCGGGCCAGGGCGATCTGGGCGGTGAGGTGGGCGGAGCCACCGAAGCCGTAGATGCCGAGTCGCCCACCTTCTGGCAGGTTGGCGCGTAGGAGCGCCCGATAGCCGATGATGCCTGCACAAAGCAGCGGTGCGGCCTCGACGTCGCCGAACGTGTCGGGCAGGGCGTACGCGTAGGCCTCCTCCACCAGTGTGTAGGCGGCATAGCCGCCGTCCACGTCCCACCCGGTGAAAAGCGGGTTGATGCACAGGTTCTCGCGCCCGCTCGTGCAGAACCGGCAGACGCCGCAGGTGTGGGCGAGCCAGGGGACGCCGATGCGGTCGCCCACCTTCCAGCGCGACACGCCGAGGCCTGCTTTGTCGACCACGCCCACGACCTCGTGTCCGGGCGTGACGCGCCTGTGTCGCGGTTGGAGGTCGCCCTCGGCCAGATGAAGATCCGTGCGGCACACCCCGCAGGCGCGCACCTGCACGCGGACCTGGCCCGGTCGAGGCTCGGGGACCTCCTTCTCGACCCGGGCCAAGGGACCGGCATCGATCGGGCCGGGCTCGTCAACCACCCATGCGTCCATGAGCGTCGCCATCGCCCCTCAGCGTAGGAGCGGTCGGCCGCTCTCTGCCCTCCGGGTGTCCCGTCGCGTTGTATACGGCGAGAAGTCCGCTCGCTCCTAGCATGAGGCGGGTATGACCATGCTCGTCCTCGCCGACCCGGTGGGCCTTTCCGAGCACGACGGCGGCCCGCGCCACCCCGAACAGCCCGCTCGGCTTCGGGCGGTCATGGAGGGTGTGGCCGCCTTGAATCTGGGAGACGGCGTGGTGCGGGCCGGGCCTCGCGTGGCGACCATGGAGGAGCTAGCGCGGGTGCACTCGCCGGAGTACCTGGACGAGCTACGGGTGTTCTGCGAACAGGGGGGTGGCAACATCGATGCCGACACCTACGTGCGCCGTGACTCGTGGATCACCGCCTGTCGGGCCGCGGGTGCTGGGCTCCAGGCGCTCACCGAGCTCGAACGGCGCGGTGAGGGGTTCGCATTCGTCCCGGTCCGTCCTCCTGGGCATCACGCGACGGCCACGAAGGCTATGGGGTTCTGCCTGGTCAACAACGTCGCCGTCGCAGCGGCGTCGCGCACGGCACTGGGAGAGCGCGTCCTCGTCATCGATTGGGACGTGCACCACGGCAACGGCACCCAGGACATCTTCTGGGACGACGCCGATGTCCTCTATGTCTCGACCCACCAACATCCGCTCTACCCCGGCACCGGAAGCGCCGGTGAGGTGGGAGGTGAGGGCGCGCCCGGACTGACCGTCAACCTCCCGCTACCGCCCGGTGCGACCGGCGACGTTGTCCGCGCCGCCCTGGACAGCGAGGCCCGCGGCGCCATCGAGGAGTTCACTCCCGACTGGGTGATGGTTTCGTGTGGCTTCGACGCCCACCATGCCGATCCTCTGAGCAACCTCGAGCTCTCGAGCGGCGACTACGCCGAACTCGCTCGTGTCGCCCGGGAGTTCGCACCTCCAGGGCGCCTCGCACTCTTCCTCGAAGGCGGGTACAACTTGGCCGCGCTCCAGTCATGCGTGCAGGCGACGCTCGCCTCGCTGCTGGACATCGGCATCGATGTGGCAGCTCCGACGAGTGGCGGGCCAGGAATGCGTGAGCTGCGCGACGACCGGCTCGAACGGCTGCGTGGCATCGACCGCGCCCACGCGGCGCCGGCCTGAAGGTGTCCCTTCGAAGCGAGCGACGAGGGAGACGCGCGGGGCGTGCTAGGTGGTGCCGCGGTGCACGAGCACCGGGCATTCGGCGTTGCTGACGCAGTATTCGCTGACGGAGCCGATCAACATGCCGACGAACTCGCCGTGTCCGCGGCTCCCGACGACGAGCAGGTCCGCGCCCTTCGCTGCTCCGACCAGGGTGGGCGCTGGGTGCCCATTGACCACGCGTCCCTCCACAGCGATTCCTGGGTAATTAACGCGGGTCGAGTCGATCGCCGCTTCGAGCGTCTTGCGGACATCGGCTTCGGGGTCGAAATCTTCGGGGACCGGCACGGCCCAGCCCAAGCTGGACGGCCATTCCCACGTCATGACGACTTCGAGCACGCTGCCGGTCAGATGAGCTTGGCGGGCCGCCCACGAGAGTGCCCCCAATGATCCATCGGAGCCGTCGATGCCCGCAACGATCCTGCCGGTGCCTGGTGCGTGATCGGGTGCCATAGTCGATGACGAGCATATCGAGGTGTCTCGCCCGCCGGTCACGGCAAGTAGCCCGGAACCGCCCCGAATGCGAATACGGGGGCCGTGTCGCTTGGCGTGTTTCTCCTCATGGACCGATCGCGCTCTGGCGCGGTTGCGCAAAGGCCCCCAGATCGACCCTGGGCAGAACTACGTGTCCATTCTTCTCGCCTAACTGGGCACGGATCTTCTGGCCAAACTGCCGATGGAACGGCGCACCCAGGCGGCCACGTTCGCCGCCCGGCCCAATGAGCGGACCGTCGATGAGGCCCGCAGGGACGCGACCGCCACCCGAGCGAGTCAGTGACCGTCGACGTCCTCGGCCACCGACGTCGCCGCGTGCGTTGTCCCTCCTGCGGCGTGTCGAGACCGAAGACATGGCGCCAAACGCGTGTTCCAATCGCTCCGGGCCTCCGTCACCCGATCTCTTGCCACCAGCGGGCGTTGTGCGTCCGCCGGTAGCTCGCTGTGGAGCTGCGACTTGTTGTGTTTCCGTTGATAAACGCGCAACGCGTTTGTGGAGAAGGGCGCGAATCCAGCAAACCCGAGATGAATCAGGTGGATCCCAGAATTGGAAAATGGCGACCGAGGGGGGTGGCCGCCATTCTCCAAGCACCGTTGTCTGGGAAGAGGAGGGTGTGCCACACATTGTGCGGACGCACCCTCAACGAGGGTAGAGCCGAAAGTCATGGTTTACGGTGCGCTGAAGTCCGGCGGACGGCACCCTAGTCCCCCATCGGCGAGGGCCGCTAGTGCGAGAGTGGGATGATGCTAACGACGTGCACTGCTGAGGAAGCCGTCGCCCTGGTCAGGCCGATCGACACCATCGGCTTCGGACTCGGGCCCGCGAATCCGGACACCTTCTTGACGGCGCTTGGCAGCCGCGACGACTGGCAGGACCTGCAGCTCGGTGGCGCGCTCTGTCTCAACTTCTACGACGTTTTCACCAAACCCGGCGTGAGCTACCGCTGCGGGTTTTTCGGTCCCGCCGAACGGCTGCTGCATTCGATGGGTCACCACGTCGAGTTGGTTCCCGGCGGATTTCGTCAGATGGCACCAATCATGGCTCGCTTCGCGCCCCGCATCATGGTGGCGCAAGCAGCACCGGCTGATGCGCGCGGCAACCTCAGTCTGTCACTGCACCTCGGGGCGACGCGCCCTGAGCTGTTGCGTGCCGGCGCGGACCCTGACCGACTGCTCATGGTCGAGGTGAACCCCAAGCTGCCGCGGACCACGAGCCTTCCACCGGAATACGAGAACACGATCCCCGTGGAGGTGGTCGACGTGCTCGTCGAGGCGACCGGGGTCCCGTATGCCTTGCCCGAGCCGTCAGCCGATGAGGTGGACAACGAGATTGCCCGCCTTGCCCTCGCGTACGTGCGCCACGGCTCGACGCTGCAGACCGGCATCGGTGCTATCCCGAACCTTGTGGCCTCGGAGCTGGCCAAGGGACCCCTCGACGGGTTCGGGATCCACTCGGAAATGTTCACCAGCGGGCTGATGCGCCTGCACCAAGCGGGCAAGGTGGCCAACGACGCCAAGGGGATCTTCGACGGCGTGTCGGTGACCACCTTCGCGCTCGGGACGGCAGAGCTCTACGAGTGGCTCGACGACAATGCTGACGTTGCCTTCCTTCCGGTCGAGGTGGTCAACGATCCAACGGTGATCGCGCGCAACGCCAACCTCGTGTCGATCAACGGTGCGCTGTCGGTAGACCTCTACGGCCAGGTGGTCGCAGACAACATCGACGGACGGCAGATCTCAGGGATCGGAGGCCACGAGGACTTCGTCGCGGGCGCCGAGCTGCACCTCGATGCGCACTCGCTCATCTGCCTGCGCTCTACGGTCGTGCGCGGCGGCGAGGTTGTGTCACGCATCGCGGGACTTCTTCCGGAGGGTTCGGTTGTGTCGACCCCACGGCATCACACCGGCGTCGTGATCACCGAGTACGGCGCGGCGGAGCTGACCGGGCTCACCGTTCGCGAGCGGGCGCACCTCCTGACGGACATTGCGCATCCGGACTTCCGGGCGGATCTGCGCAAGATCGCCGACACGATCGGTTCGCGTTGACCGCCTGGGGGATCAGCTGGCGGGTCCCGGAGCCCATGGTGGCCCGAGAGCTGCGGACCGCTCAATCGTCGATTCCCAGCAGCCGGCTCAACGACGTCCGGGGAGGTGGAGTGTCGCTGAGAAGGCCGTGGATGAAGTGTTGGACGCGGCGAAATACATCCCGGCTGTCGTCCGCCCAGGGCATCAACATCTCGAACACGTGGAACATGCCCTCGTATTCGCGAGCGTCGGTTTGGACGCCGGCGTCGCGCAGGCGCTGGACGTAACGGCGGATCGGGTCCCGGAACATCTCGTCGCCACCCCAGCTCACGCAAGTCGGAGGGAAGTCGCTGAGGTCTCCCGTCAAAGGAGAAATCGACGCGGCGTCAGGGTCCACTCCGTGGAGATAGGACGAAGTGGGGATGTTCCAGGGCAAGATGTCGTGCTCGGCGTTCTCGGTGACCGACGGTTCGTCGAGACTCAGATCGACCTCGGGGGAGAACAGCACCAGGCCAGCTGGGTGCACCGGCGTGACGCGCGTGTGGTTGTCCAGCAAGAGCGTGTTGGCGAGGCCTCCGCCGCCCGAGTCCCCTGCGAGGAAGATTCGCTCACGGTGAATTCCTCGGTCCAAGAACTCGTGGTACACAGCCGACGCGTCCTGGGCGCCGGCCGGATACGGGAACTCCGGGGCCAGCCGGTAGTCGGCGACGAACATGGCGCACTCTGTCTCCCGGCATATCCGGGCGGTGAAGAAGGCGTACATGGTCGGCGAGGTGCCGATGTAGCCGCCCCCGTGCAGGTAGAGGATGACCCCGGCGGGAGGGACGGCGCGAGGCAGGTAGAGGATCCCGGGCACCCCGCCGAACGTGCTGGGGTGCCCGTCCACGTCGAGCGAGCGGACGAACGGGGGCATGACCCATTGGCAGACCTCGTCCACCACGAGTTCGAGGGAGCGGAACTCGGGAATGCGCAACGCCGAGGTGAAGCCCATGAAGGCCCGCATGACCTCGCGTGTCACGGCAATGCCGAGATTCGAGGGGAGCGATGATTGCCCTCGAAACGGGTGACGGAACGGCACGCGGGCGAGCGCGGTAGCGAGCACCTCTGCCAGCAACGTCACGTCCAGCGCCACGATCGGAGCCGGGGCGGTCTTGACCTCGGGCCTGTTTCCCATCGCCATGTCTTCGTGCTCCCCGCTGTGCGCCACCGCTGGACGTTGACGCGCTCAGCGCCAGCAGCCGTCGCTCGGAGCGTCACAGTAGCGATGAGGCGAGCCACCGTGCGATTAGCCGGAACGACCACGACGTGCGCACGGCGAAGTCGCAGTCTGGGTGACCCGCATGCCCAGGTCGCTCGGACCTGCGCCGTGCTCCCGCGCCCGGTCTCGAGGTGACTCGGAGACAACCTCTCACTGAGCCGGACTCACCCGACCGCCCGGTCCCAGCTCGACGAAGGCCTCGCGGTGTACCGGGTTCTTCACGCAGCTCGAGTTCCGGAATCTGAGTCGCCAGTTGCTCGGCCTGGCCCTTCGGGACGGACCGGCACCACTCGAGTGGTCCGGCGCTTTCCTCGCTCACTGCACCCCAGTAGGTGCAGAACATGCCCGCCGCCACCCCTCGCACTCATCGCGACATCGTGTGGATTCCCCGGGGGTGAACGTCATCCCCGCACCTCAATTGTTCAGGCTCAAATGGTCCGATGAGACCGGCCCGATGGATAAACGCTCCCGGTACCATTGTTACCGGATACCCGGGATCAGGAGCAGGCTGATGAGCGCGGCAACGAAATGTAGCAATCCGATGTGCTCGTGCGATCCATGCAGATGTGCAGAGTGCGCTTGCGGTGTCGTGACGCTCGGCGATCTCGAACGCCGAGTGCTGGGTCTCGTGTGGGACCTGCCGGGTCCCGAGCCGACGGGACGTGAAGTGGCTGACGCGCTTCCTGGACATGCCTATACAACAGTCGCGACTGTCCTCGACCGCCTCGTCAATAAGGGGCTTCTGAGTCGCCGGAGGGACGGTCGCACCATCCGGTTCGCTCCCATTGGCGTGCGGGGGGCCCACACGGCCGTCGTCATGCGTCAGGCTCTGGTTGCCGACGGCGACCCGAGCGCGGCCCTTGTCTGCTTCGCCGACACGCTGTCGTCTTCGGAGGTGGCTGTCCTCCTTGATGCCCTCGCTCAGCGCACCCCCGCGGACTGAGGTCCGCTTACAGACAGCCTCGGTCGCCGACGAGTACAGACCCAGTCGCGTGATTGGGCCCTCGCATGCTTCTCAGGTGACTGTTAGATCATCAGTATCAGCATGAAGCCCATACCGACGCACATCACGACATGGCTGGCGTCTTCGAGCCATGGAGCGGTGATCTGCTCCATGGCGCCGCGAGCGGCTGCTGGAGCAGGCCCGCTTTGACTTTCGACCGGTCCGGCGCCCGTCCCGCTCATGGCATAGGCCCGAGCATGCCTGCCGTGATGGGAGACGCCCTTCGTGGGTGAGGCAAGCGTGAAGATGGCGGATGCGAAGAACACGAAGGCGAAGAGGAAGCTGAGCCCGGGGTCGATTCTCGCACTCGACGACGACGCCATCGACATAGCCATGGACCCGGAAGGGGCGCCAGCGGGGAACAGGTACATCAAGAGCATGGCGAAGCTCATGGCGGCATGAATCAGATAGTGGGTCAGATGGATGCCAAACGTGATCACCGATTGCACGCTCTGTGCGAGGAACCAGACGAGCAGCGCCGCAAAGATGAGTTCCCAGATCGCGCTCGAGCCGAAGGCCCAGTCGGCGATGAACATGCCGGCCATGGACACTCCCATGAAGAGGTGGGCGATGTCGACGTCCCAGCCGGCGGTCCTGCGCGTCGAGACCGAAACAGCCAGGAGTACGAGGCCGTAGGCGGCCACAGCAAGCATGGCTACGGCGAAGAGGTAATAGAGCCAAGCGGGGGTGGGTGTCATCGGACGAGACCGTTCTTCGAGCCCGCTGTCCATGTCCACCGGACACCCGTGGTGGTAGTGCGAGCGAGTGCCAACGGCCAATAGATCAACGCCAGGATAATGACCAGTGGTCCCGAATTTGGGTCGGTGGCCCCGCCGGCCAGGATCCCCCCGAAGTTCTCGGTGGCGACCCAGATGAACACGAAGGCCACGATCCCGAGGACGAGCGTGACTTTGGTGAACTGCGGTGGAAGGTAGACCCCGACCGCCACCACTGCGAAGACCACGGCGAGGAGGATTGCGTCCGTCGTGCCGTGATGGAGGAACATCGATGCAGTGGCCCGATCGATGCGGGCAAGCCAACCGGGCTGTTCGGTGTAGGCGGCCACCAAGTGGCGCAGCGCCTGGGGCGACCGACCCGACCCGACGAGGGCCAAGACGGCGAGGAGGGCCCAGAGCACCGCCCAGATCGCCTTCGCGGCGGTCACACCGACGCTCCGAGCAGCGACGAACGGTCGGTCTGCGCCGGCGCGCGGCCAGAGCAGGATCGCCAGGACGGCGTAGAAGAGCACGCCACCGGGGCCGCCGCCGAATGGGGTTGCCCCACCGTGAAGAATGTTTCCGAGACCTTCTCCGAACCACCAGACGCCCAGGGACCAGACAATGGAGAGCGCCAGCGCGGGTTTGAGTGATCGCTTCCAGACGATCCCGAAGGCAATGACGAACTGTATGAGTGCGAAGACAGTGTTGCTGAGGACCGGGTTGTGATACACGTTCGATGCGTTCCAACTGATCGAGTGCGCCACCCAGCGCGGGTTGCCCGCGGCGAGGGTGTTGAGCATGCCGCTGAATCCATCAGAGCCCCGAGTGAACATGAACGGTTGGAGTTGCAGCACCGCGTCGAGAAGCCAGACCGTTGCCAGCACGAGCTGGAATGTCCGCTGGAGGTCCTTGGGTTGCTCGATGGAGCTACTTGTGACCTCACTCGAGTCGATCACCGCGACGGGCGCATCGCTGGCTCTCACCTCGGTAATGCTCATCACCCACCACCTCGTGGCCGGAATCGCTACTACGAGTGGTAGTTATTACTACCACTCGTAGTACTCACGCAACTGACGTCACGAGACTTCCGACAGCGCCCTCTCAAGAGGGCAGGGAGTCGAGACCCCAGGGAGTCGAGGCCGAGACATGGCCGGGAATCCACCTTCCAGCGGGGACACCTGCGGCACCTCCCAGCTGCACCGATCGCAGGCCGCCTGATTTGGGCAGGTAGACGCGCAATAGCATGGCCGAGTGACTCCGTCGGGAACCACAGGCATATCCGGTGCTCAGATTGCCGTCGCCAAGCTCTCGGTGGAAGGCATGCACTGTGGATCGTGTGTCGCGCTTATCGAGGAGACACTCAACGAACGCGAGGGCGTGACGGCAGCCTTGATCGACCTCGACTCAGCACACGCGGTGGTCGAGTACGACCCGTCCATGCTCGACGTGGACGACATCCGTGCCGCTATCGCCGAAGTCGGGTACTCCGCCACCCCAGTGAGCTAGCAGTCCGATGCAGACGGCGGCCTCTGAGGCGGCGCCCCTCGTCGAGCAGGAGGGGCCTTCGGTCGCGACCGCCGAGCTCGAATTAGGCGGCATGCACTGCAGTGCCTGCGCAACCCGGATCCAGCGGGCGCTCGGACGCCTCCCGGACGTCGTGAGCGCCTCGGTCAATCTCGCCACCACTCGGGCCTATGTCGCCTACGACCCGGATCGGCTCGACCCCGAAGCCCTCTGTCATGCCGTCAGCGATACGGGCTATACAGCGACGCCCGTCGTTCGCGGCCAGACCGGTGAATCGAATGGGGATCCGGACCATTGGGACGTTCGGGTTCTCATCTCGTGGCCACTGTCGGTGGTGGCTCTCCTGGTTGCGTTGGCCGGTCCCGAGTCGCCAACGGCAGGATGGACTGTCCTGCTTCTCGCCATCGTCGTAGAGATCGTCGGAGGCTGGCCGTTCTTGAGAGACAGCGCGCGCCTACTTCGGCACGGGGCGACCAGCATGGACACGCTCATCGCGCTGGGAACGTTGGCTGCGTTGGCTGTGAGCGCTGTCGAGGCCATTGCTCTCGGCGGCCGGCACGTGCACCTCGGTGGCGGAGGCGCCTTCGCGGCGCGGTTGCACGATGTGATGGCCCCGCTGATCGTCTCCATCCTGGCGACGGGACGCGCCATCGAAATGCGGGCGCGCACGCGGGCGGCGGAGGCCATGCACTCCTTGCTCTCGCTCCGGCCACCGACGGCGCGGGTGGTCCTGAATGTTGAGGACGAGGAAGGGGTCCTGGTCCCGCCGGAGAGCCTTCCCGTTGGAGCCCTCATCCGGGTCCGCCCGGGCGAGGCGATTCCCCTCGACGGCACCGTCCTGTCCGGATGGTCGCCTGTCGACGAGTCGATGCTCACCGGAGAGCCGCTGCCGGTCGATCGAGGTCCGGGGGACTTCGTCACCGGGGGAACTCGGAATGGGAACGCCATATTGGTCCTCATCGTCGCCTCCGTGGCCGACGCATCGGTCCTTGCCCACTTGCAACGCTTGGTGGAGGACGCACAGAGAGACAAGGCGCCGTTGCAGCGGATCGCCGACCGAATCAGCGGCGTGTTCGTTCCCGCAGTCCTCATCGGTGCCGTCGTGACCTTCTTCACCTGGTGGCTGGTCGTTGGCGACGCCGGCCGGGCCGTCCTCAGCAGCCTGGCCGTCCTCCTGGTGGCCTGTCCGTGCGCTATGGGCCTTGCCGCTCCGGTCGCCATGATGGTCGGCTGTGGGCGAGCCGCCGCCCTCGGAATCTTTATCCGAAACGGGGACGTTCTCGAGCGGCTGGCCAAAATCGACGGGGTGGTGTTCGACAAGACCGGCACTCTCACCGAACGGCACGCAGAAGTGAATTCCGTGATTGCGATGCCTGCGTATTCGAACGAGGAAGTGCTTTCGTTCGCGGCGGCGGTCGAAGCCGAAAGTCAACACCCGATTGCCCTCGCAGTTATGGCCAGCACCGGATCGGAGATCCGAGCCACCGACGTCCGTTCGTTGCCAGGGGTCGGCGTGATCGGGAGGTTGGATGGCCACGAGATTCAGGTGAGCCGGGTCGCGTTGTCGCGATTGCCGGAGCCGATTGCCGGCGCGGTGACGGAACGCTACCTTCGCGGCGAGACCGTGGTGCTGGTCGAGCGCGACGGTGACATCGTCGGGGCGATCGCCGTGACAACCCCCTTGCGACCCGAGGCGCGTTCAGCAGTGACCCACCTCCGCGCACTCGGACTCTCCTCATCCATCCTCAGTGGAGACAGCGCACCGGCCGTGGAAACGGTGGCCGCCGAGCTCGGCATCACGTCTGCCCGGAGCAATTTGAGTCCGGCGGATAAGGTCGAAGCCCTCACCGCTCTGCGTGAGGATCACCGACATCTGCTCATGGTGGGTGACGGCATCAACGACGCCCCCGCGCTCGCCGCGGCCGACGTGGGCTGCGCCATCGGCAGCGGGTCGGAGGCGGCTCTGGCCAACAGCGACATAGCCCTGCTGGGCAACGACCTCGAGGGGGTGCCGGCGGCCGTCGCCGTTGCCGGATCGACCTACTCGGTGATTCTGCAGAACTTTGGGTGGGCAATGGGCTACAACGTCTCAGCGCTGCCACTGGCTGCGTTCGGACTCCTCGACCCGCTGGTCGCGGCCATCGCCATGGGGCTCTCCAGCCTCCTCGTGGTCCTCAACAGCCTTCGCTTGACGCGGTTGGGTCGGTCCGGGCTGTCAAACATCCACGTACCCCGCCTGATGGAGGGCCGACGAGGTGTCGCCGTGTCGGTGCTGCTTCCGGTTCTCCTGTTCGCCAGCTTCACGGTGGTCAGCGAGCTGGTATCTCCCGCCCGGGGTCAGTCCCTCCTTCCCGAATTGCCCTCGATCACGACCGTCGCGCTGCCCCATGGTGGTTCGGTGGAGATGTATCTCGACCCGGGAACGATAGGTATCAACCAGTTTCACATCATCTTCAGTGGGTCGGAGAAGGATCTGGCCAGCGTGAAGCCTTTGGTGGTCGCCAGTGTCGCCGGCGGAGCGGCTCAGAACCTCAGGCAGCTACGTGTCGCCGCCGGCCACTACACCGACTTCGTGCTGTTGCAGCCAGGTCTATCGAACTTCCATGTGGTGGCCAAATTCGGAGGCACTCCAGTGTCCTTTGTATTCAGCCGCACGCTGCCCTGAGTCCACAACCCGAACGAAAGCGATCGGTTGCCCAGGTTCAGTCACCGTCCCAACAACCGAGAATCACGTCTGCGACCGCCTGCGCGACCGCCCGAGAGCTCGTGGGTGGCTGGCCAAACTGAGGGGGGAGGCCTGCCGAATTGACCAGGAGGACCTTCCAGTCCTTACGCACGATCATCGATCCGTCGCTGGTCTCGATCGCCGCCTGCCCGAGCCCGTTGATGGACTGGGAAATTCCCATCTGCTTCGCCAACGTCCGGAAGTAGCTCTTCGTCTGCGCCCAGCTCGAGAGCTCCTTCACCGACAGCACCATCGAACCGGTCGGATACCTGTACCGACACGAGTAGAGGTGGTCGAACCAGGTCGGGCGGGAGACGGTGGCGAACTCACCGAGCGCCGAGGCAATCTCTCCTCTCGCCTTGGGCTTGCAGATCATCGTGGCGATAGGCGAGGGGCTGCGACCGGCCGGCAGTGGCGTCTTCGAAGCCGCATCGCCGGTCGGAACCGCGAAACAGATGGCAAGGACCAATGCCAGGATGAACAAGGCACCTGGGACGCGACGCGAAGGGCCCGATGGTGAGATCCAGCGGATCAACGTTTTACAACCCGGTGGAGATGATGGAGCGCACAGTCTCCGTCACGTTCCCGTCGCCATGACCGCCGCCTCGACGATCTGGATGTCCGGTGGCTGAATGGCCAGAGGGCCTCCGGCCACGGGAACCTGCCAGACCATGGTCATGAACGGCGTGGACTGCTGCATGCTCCCCGCCGGACAAGGTGGCACGCCTGTGATCTGCAGGGAGTTCGCGGCGGACTCGCTGCTCGGTCCACAGACGTCTGTGCGTTGGTGCCACTGGACCAAGACGCCGTAGGGCATGGTCGGAGTCACGGTCGACGGCAGGAGGTACATCGCTGCCGCCAGCACATGTTGACCCGAGGGTGTCTGCGCGAAGACGAGGCCATCCACGCTCTGCGGGTCCAGCGTCCTGCCCGCCGCGGCATTTGCCGCCTCGATGGCCGGATTGACGTAATAGACGACGGGATACGTCGTCGGTGAGACTGGGACGTACCCGGCGGCGAGAGCGGCGCTGAGTGAGGAGTAACGCGCGACCGCCTGACTCGTGGTCTGGACGTATTGGGTGGCATTGATCTGTTCCGAGAAGGTGGGTTCGGACGCGCACCCACTCTTGAGCATGTGGATGTCGGAAGGCCCGTTCTCTCCCTGCGCCAACAGTTCCTGTGCCTCCGCCGTCGGCAGCGCGGGGCCTGTGTAGCTCCAGTTGGCCTTGGTGGTGTTGAGGCCACTGGCGGCGCTGGCGTCTGCGCCGTTCATGTTCATGCCTGTGCCCGGCCCCGCCATGATCATGTTCGGCGTGTTGTTGACGTCCAACCCGGCTCTGGGGGCACCGTTGTTTCCTCTCGTACACGCGGCCGACGCCGCAGTCTGTTCGGCTGTGCCGCTCATCGAGGCTCCAGACATGCCGGTCATGCCCGACATCGCTGTGCTCGACGATTCCTCAGCACTCACCGGATAGACGGCGCTCAGGAACAAGGCGACGAGGAGACCCACCGTGCCCCCGAGGACCAGTACGGGAGAACGAGAGAGCGCCCTGGCAAGGGGGGAGCGCCATGTCGACGCGTCCGGCAACGCGGCGGGCACCATGGCGAAGGCCAAGAGGATGATGAGGGGACCGGTGTTGGGGTCTGTACCAGAACCGGTGAAGATGCCGCCGAGACCCTGGCCGCTGACCCAGAAGAAGGCGGACAGGAGACCTCCCAGGGCGAGGAAAGGAGTCGGTCGTCGAAACAGGAGTGGCCCGAACCCGACGATCAGGGAGGCGATTGCCAACAACCACGTCGTCCAGACGCCGCCACTGCCGAACTGGTTGCCGAAGCTGTTGAGGAAGTGGGAGTACGCACCGGGCTCGCCGGACGACATTCCACTGATGGCGCTCGACACAGAAGTTGACGTCCGATTGTCCGGAAGCAGGAACAGGACTGCGGCGAGCGACCAGTACCCAGCCCAGACCAGGAGAGGAGTGGTCGCTCCTCCGATTCCCTGACCGGCCGCCGATGAGGCCAGTCCGACCGGTTGTTCAGTGCCTGGAATTGTCCGCGATCGAGGCCAGGCCATCAACCCGATCAGTCCGTACATGAACACCGACCCCGGTGCTCCCGTAAGTGCAGAAGCCGATCCGGTGAAGAGCAGACCGAGGCCCTCGCCGAAGAACCAGACGCCGAAGGCCCAGAGGAACGAAACTGCGAGGGCTGGGCGCACGGTGCGCCGGAAGAGCAACCCGGCGCCGATGGCCACCTGGATGAGGGCGAAGAACGTGTTCCACACGGCAACGTGGGGGCCGACGAAATTCCCCACATTGGTGATGATCCATCGGATTATGTCGGGTTGGTTCTGAGCATTGTTCAGCAGGTACGTCGTGGTGAAGCTGCTGCGGAACATGAACGGCTGGAACTGCAAACCGGCGTCGAGGAGCCAGAACAGACCCAAAACGATCTGGAGGGTCCGTTGAGTCCCGACAAGCGAGAAGGACCGACGTGGCGGATCGATCGGCGGGCTCTGTTCGACTTCCACGTCGGTCATGGTGCACCTTTCTACTACTACAGCAGGTAGAATTCAGATCGGCCGACACGCGGAGAAGCAGAACAGGCAGCTCGTGTTCATCGCCCTCACCAGCATGAATCTGGGCTTCTAGCGGGAGGTGAGGGTCGCTGCCCGAAGACCGGTGCGTGGTCTGGCTCCCCGCCCAGCCTGGCGCTTGACGTCGGTCGAGAAGTGACGCAGCCGAGAGCTGTTCCACACCACACAACCGGACGAGAGTGCCATGGCGCCCCCGGCGATCAGCGGATTGAGGAACCCCAACGCGGCCAGGGGAATGGCGATCACGTTGTAACAGAACGCCCAGAGCAGATTGGTCCGGATAGTGAGATACGTGCGTCGAGCCAGCGTGATTGCCGTTGGAACTGCGGTCAGGTTGTCGCGCATGATGATGAGATCGGCCGATTCCATGGCGACGTCGGTGCCGGAGCCCACGGCGAGACCGAGGTTGGCGGATGCCAGGGCCGGGCCGTCGTTGATGCCGTCACCCACCATCGCAACGCGATGACCCTCCCGTTGGAGTTGCCTGATCGCGGCAACCTTGTCCGCGGGCAAGGCTGCCGCGATCACATCATCGACACCGAGCGCTGTCCCAACAGTGCGCGCTGCCGCCTCGTGGTCTCCGGTGAGGAGGATGCAACGCAAACCGAGGGCTTTTAGGTCGCGTACGGCGGAGAACGCAGTCGACCGCACCTTGTCGCTGACAGCAAACGCACCGAGCATGATCCCGTCTCGGCCAACGAGCACCACTGTCCGTCCTTCGCTTTCCCATGCCGCGCACTGCGATGTCAGCGAGTCGGGCATCTCCGAGAGGGTGTGATCCGAGAAGAGCTCGCGTCGCCCCACCTTGACTTCGTGGCCGTCAAGGATCCCACGCGCCCCCAGACCGGCGAGCGCTTCGAAATCCGTCACCATGACCACGTCGACCCCGTCATTCCGGGCCCTCTGAACGACCGCCTTGGCCACGAGATGTTCCGACGCCAGTTCGAGCGATCCGGCCCACCGCAGCAGGTCGTGGCTCGAGACCCCATCCACACCGCAGACGTGTTCGACGACCGTCGCGCCCTCCGTCACGGTCCCCGTCTTGTCGAGCAGCACGGTGTCGATCTCCTGCGACTCTTCGAGTGCCTGGTAACCCTTGAAAAAGATGCCCAATCGTGCACCCTCACCGGAGGCCACCATCAGCGCAGTGGGGGTAGCCAGGCCCAGCGCACAGGGACAGGCGATGATCAGGACGGACAGCGCTGCGCTGAACGCTTCCTCGTTCGCTCCGCCGACGAGCAGCCAGCCAGCCAGTGTGACGAGTGCGATGCCGATCACGCCCGGGACGAAGACGCCGGCGATGCGGTCTGCCAATCGTTGTACGTTTGCCTTCTGATTCTGTGCGTCCTCGACCAACCGGAGCATCTGAGCCAGGTGCGTGTCCGCCCCCAGTCTCGTGGCGCGCACCACGAGGCGCCCTCCCACCGACACGGTGCCCCCCAGGACCGTGTCACCGACCGTCACGTCGGCTGGCATCGACTCACCGGTCATCGCGCTGCGGTCGATAGCTGACTGCCCGAAGATGACCTCTCCGTCGGTGGCGACGGTCTCTCCGGGTCGAACGACGAACCGATCTCCTTTGCAGAGTGAGGCAATCGGGCGCCGCTGTTCGGTTCCGTCGTCGTCGAGCACCGCGACGTCCTTGGCGCCAACAGCGGAGAGAGCACGCAGAGCGTTGCCGCTCCGCCGTTTACTGAGGGCTTCGAAGTACCTGCCGGCAAGAAGGAAGGTGGTGACGCCGGCCGCCACATCGAGATAGATAGCCCCGCTCGTTTGGTGATCCAGCACGTAGCGAAACGATCGAGCGACGTCGCTCGTATCGCGGTAGAACATCGCATAAATGGACCACGCGGTAGCGGCCACGATACCCATCGACACCAGGGTGTCCATGGTGGCGATCCCATGCCGGGCGCTTCTGATCGCCGCTTTGTAGAAAGGCCAGGCGCACCAGGTGAGAATCGGAGCAGCCACGGCCAGCAGGATCCACTGCCAACCGGGGAAGCGCAGCGACGGCACGATCCAAAAAGCGATGGAGGCATCGCCGAGAGGCATGAACAGAAGACCCGCCACGACGAGCCGTCTACCGAGGTAGCGCACTCGGCGGTCAGCCTCCGCACCCACGTGGGGAGAGACGAGGTCATCGACCATCTCCGCCGTGAAGCCGGCTGATTCAATTCGCTCGATGACGACTGCGAGGGACGTCCCTGGCGGGATTCGTACTCTGGCTCGTTCTGATGCCAAGTTGACCCGCGCCTCGACGCCATCGAGCGCGTTGAGCTTGTTTTCGATCCGGGCCACGCACGCGCCACAGGTCATCCCACCGATTGAGAGGGATACCTCGGTGCCCGAGGCGGGGACGGCCAGGTCAGTGGCGGTCAACGAGCACCCCTCGGGCCTGACAGGTCGACTGATTCACTGGCGCGCCGAGGCTGCCGCCAGCCTGGCCGTTTCTTCCATATACTACAAAGCGTAGTAGGCATGCCCATCCTGAGCCCGAAGCGCAGCTCCCCATCCCCTTATGGCGACGAGTCCGAAGAGAGAACTCCTCGCCGAGGCACAGAAGGCCACGTTTCGCAGCGAGACTACGACCCCCGCACGGAGAGAGGACAGCGCACGCGTGAAAACGGTATGACCGTCACATGTCGACCCCCGTCTCATCGCTCCTCGGCGCGGGCACTGGCCGCGCTGCACGAGGTCTAGCCTCCGATCGTGGCATCGAGGTGGCCCTCGCTCCTGGTGACCCTTGCGGCCTTGGTTGTGAGTTGCCTCGTGCCAGGCTCCATGCTTTCCCAGGCGGCACGGGCGTCGGGCAGCGCCGCCATCGTGACGGCGGCGGCACCGGCACCGGTTCCGTCGGGCAGCGAGTGTGCCGCGGTGTCGTGCAGCCGTGGGTCGCCGTCGTCCTCGTGGGCAGTCCCCACCCTGACGCTGGCCGGCACTGTCGGCGCCGGCATCTTGGTCCTCCTCGCACTCTGCGCCGTCCGCCGCCTGCGCCCGGCAGCGGTCGCCCTGCCGGCGGGCTTACGTTCACGGCTGCTCCGGCCGCCCCAGCACCTTCTCTACAGCTAAGTCGCCGGCGCCCGACGCGCCGCAGTCCTTCAGAGCGCGTGCACCGAGCACGCCCGCCCCGACATGGCCGACGGCGCGTGGCGCCCTCAGCTGACCACCCGCGTGTCGCCTATTGAGAATCCGGAGACAAGTCATGCCGAACGATCGCCCCCAACGACCACCACAGTCGCAGAAAGGCAAAGCATCTTCACCCGCAAAGAAGTCAGCGTCCAGGCAGCGCTTCGCCGAGCGTCAGGTGGCCAAGCAGGAGGCCGCACGACAGGAACGCCGGGCGCGCACCCGGACCTATGCGATCTTTTCCATCGCGCTGGTGGTCGTCATCGTCGGCGTGCTTGTGATCGTCAAGGTCGCCGGAGGTGGCTCGGGCTCGGGCTCGGGCACGGTCGATCAGGCATCGCCTCCCGCGGGCACCCCGATCCCGGCGGCCACGCTGGCCAAGCTCCAGTCGGTTCCGATCTCGACCCTCGCCGCGGCGCCGACCAGCGGCATCGTCACCACGCCGCAATCGGTCAACGGGGCGACTCTGAGGGCGAACGGCAAGCCCGAGATGCTGTTCATCGGCGCCGAGTTCTGCCCGCACTGCGCGGCCGAGCGGTGGGCTCTCTACGTCGCGCTGTCCAAGTTCGGCACGTTCAGCCCCCAACCCGGTCGCATCCACTCGGCCAACGAGGATGGCGACGTCCCGACCCTGACCTTCTACGGCACGACGTACACGAGTCCTTACTTCACGTTCACGCCCGTGGAGGTCTATACGAACAAGCCGCAGGGGGACGGCTATGCGCCGCTGCAGACGCCGACGGCGGCCCAGCTCACGCTGTGGCAAAAAGCCAACGGCAGCTCGTTCCCATTCGTCGACTTCGGTGGGAAGGAAGTGCTCCCCTCAGCCCAGTACCTGTTCACCCCGCTGGAGGGGCTGCCCTTCTCCACCGTGGCAGCTCAGGTGGGCGAGAACTCGACCGACATCGGGGCGAACATCGACGCCAGTGCCGCCCAGTTGATCGCGACGATCTGCGGCTCGCTTTCCAACCAGGAGCCCGCCAGCGTCTGCTCGGCGGTCCACGGTGGATGAGGCCATGCCCCGGTGGCCCGGTGTGGTCGGGACGGTCCTCAGCGCGCTCGGGCTCGGTGTGGCCGGCTACCTCACCTACGAGCATTTCACTGCTTCGAGCACGCTGGCCTGCTCGGACAACGGGATCGTCAACTGTCTAAAGGTCACCACCAGCTCGTACTCAGCGGTGGCCGGCGTGCCCGTGGCGGTGCTCGGCCTCGTCTTCTTCGCCATCATGCTGGTGCTGCAGCTGCCGCCCATGTGGCTGCGTCCCGAGCCGCTCGTCCGGATCGGCCGGCTGGCCTGGGCGGTGGTCGGGCTCGGCACGGTCCTATACCTCTTGTACGCCGAGCTCTTCGCAATCGACGCCATCTGCCTGTGGTGCACCTCCGTGCACGTGCTCACGCTGTTGCTCTTCGGGACGACCGTTTTCGCCACGTCCTCCTATCCCGTTCCGGTCGCGCTCGACGCGTGAACCGCGATGACACGCCGCCAGCGCGACGTGAATCCGGCAGTCTGACGCCAAAATGTTTCCACCGTTCAGATCTCGGAACGAGGCCGTTCTCTTCGTCGACGTGCGCTATCGCTTCGTCTTGATCACCTGGCCCCTGGGCGAGAGTACGTACCAGTAGCCGCCCAGACTGTCGATGCCTTGCCCGGTGGCTTGGCCGGGCTCGGTGTCGCCGACCCAGCTGTAGAGCGGCCAGCCGTTGTAGGTGACCTGCCGGCCGCCGTCTTTTCGGGTCGTCGTCCCGAGTAGCGACGGCTCGGCGTGGCCCCCGGCCACCGGTACCGTCACCCCGGTGGGCAGCCGGAGCGGCGGCCAGCCTGAGGCACAGGCGTGGTAGCAGGTCGACTGCCCCCGCTGATCGTCGGGCACGAAGATGTAGAGGGTGAGGCCCTGCCCGTTGACCAGGACTGTGCCGATGCCCGTCACGGTGCCCGTGTTCACCTCGTAGTACGGGGGTGTCCCCGCGGGAGCCTCCTCACCGCCAGACGCCGTCGTGGTGGTGGCACCGACGACGTGGCTGCTGGTGGCGGTGTGGCTGGTGGGGGTCGGTGCCGCATTGCCGCCTCCCGAGCCGCAAGCGGTGGCCAGCACGCCGACGGCAGTCAGCGCCACGAGCGCCTTCCATCTGATCGCTTTTGCTGTCCCGGGCCTTCTCGTCGTCGGCATGGTCCTCCGTCTGCGAGCGAGGGCGTTGAGAAGATAGCCGGTGTTACCCAACCGATCCCTCGATGGCAAGAACGACTGCTACCCTCACCCGCGTGCGTCGGCTGATGACGATCGTCGCCCTCGCTCCCCTCATTCTCCTGGTGTGGGCGTGCGGGACGGGGCCTCCGTCTGCCACCGCCACGGTGGCCGAGCGGCCGCAGCCGGCGGGGCGGAACCCCTCCCCGATCGCCCTCATGGTCTGCCGGTCCAAGACCCAACGTGAGATCAACGAGGTGCTCGGGGTGCGGGCTACCGTGAGCGACCGAACCTGGGTCGACCACAAGTATTCCTGTCGCTATGGCTACCGGAACGGGTCATTCGAGCTCTCGGTGAAGGAGCTCTCGAGCTGGAGCCAGACCGTGGCGTACTTCCGTGGGCTTGGAACCCAGCTGGGTGACACCCAGAGGCTGGGCAACCTGGGTCAGGGCGCCTTCCGCACGTCCCGCGGCGACGTGGCGGTGCGCAAGGATTGGAAGGTTTTGTTGGTCGACGTCTCGGGCCTGCCGCTTCAGTTCGGCGTCCCCCCGACCAGCTCGACCGATGTGGCCTTCACCGTGGCCGACGTCATCTTGGGTTGCTGGGACGGCGACTGACCACCGGGCCCGCTCATCGAGCTCAAATGAGTCGCGGCCTTCCCCTCATCTCAGGCCACGAGTTCGGCTCGCCCGGTGGCCATCGAGCAACGCGGATCAGACCGAGGGAGAGAACGCGTGCGCGAGCGCAACCGATTCGGCCTCAGTCGTGGGTGGCGTCGTGAAGATCAGACCAAGGCACATCTCGTCAGTGGAGCCGTCTCCCCAGGTAACGAAGTGCGGTGGAACTTTGCGCAGGATGGGCAGCTCCTGTTGGAGCTGGGGGTTGTAGGTGCAGGTGATCCCGATCGTGTCGCCCGGCGTGATAGGGACCGGCTTCGACAGCACGTAGCCGCGCTGGTAGTGGAAGTCGTAGTCCGTCACGTTGAGCAAGGTCTGCTGCGTGGGCCTGCCAGGGTTTAGGACGAACTTCATGCCCACTCCGAGCAGGTGCATGTGCGGCGCGAGCTCGACGATGTTGCCCGTGGTGTACATCGGCCAGGTGCACGTCGTGGTGTCTCCGACGGGCGGGTCCGACGGGTTTCTGCCACAAATCGATTCCAGCCCGTCGACCAGCGCCTCTTGGCCCATCCCGAAACGCTGACCGACGCTGGCCAATTCGGCCGCCCGGTTGCACATGGGCCCCGTGACTCCCGGTGCACACGGGATGTCCGGCGGGGCCGCCACGATGTTGAGGCGTAGGGGGCGTAGGGGTGTGCTGGCGGGCACGGTGGTGAGCGTCAGCTTGGAGTGGACCGGCTTGTCGCCCACCAGCATGTTGTAATGCTCCTGCATGATGACGAGGGTGCCGGCGGGCATTGGCGCGCCCGTCCCGGCGGGTTCCTTCGAGATGTTGTGCCCCGGTCCCCACGCAGTGAGCCAAGGTGTGCCGCCGTTCAACGACCGTGCGGCTCCGCCCGTGTCCAAGCCGGACTCCCCAAAGCAGGTCCACCCCTTGCCCCCGTCGTTCTGCGCCTCGGCCGCCGCCGCCAGATCCGGGGGCACGGCGTAGGTGATCTCGTGGTGCACTTCGGGACTGTTGGGTTGGAAATCAATAGAAGTGATGAACGCGTTGTGCTTCAGGTGGGGGTTGAGCAGGGTGCAGTGGTAGTCGTCGGTGCCCCCACCTGGTGGTGCCTTCGGCCTGTACGCGGCAGGTGCCTGCAGCACGATTGTTGTCGTCTTCGGACCGGGGTTCGCAGCTGTTGCGCCGGCTGCCGAGTTCACGCTGCTGAGGGCGATGCTGACCATTATCAGCGCCGCAAGCGTCCGCGCCATCACCGGTTCAGGAGTGTCCGCGATCGCTTCTCATGCACGGCCCGACGCTACTGCTTGGCAACCACAACGGCAGTTCACGGCGCCGCGACCCGAGGACGCCCCCACCGGGGCGCATGCCGACAGGGTTACCCGAGGATCGAGTCGAGGGCGCGGTCGAGATCGCTCAGCCACGCCTGGGACCCGTCCAGCGGGGTGACCGTGAGCGGCGCCGGCGCAGTCAGAACGGGGAGCGAGGTCAGGCGGGTGGTGCGCTCGCGGACCCTGGCCGAGAAGAGTCGGCCGAGTCTCCGGTTGCGGTTGGAGCCGAGCACGATGGCTCCAGCCGCACGCTCGCGCGCGCTCGCCACGATTTGGTCGGCCACGCGGCGGTAAGAGGACACGCACACCGAGCCACCGGCACGCACGCCGGCATCTACGAGCTGGCTCACGGCGCCGGTCACGAGGTCGGTGGCCTCCGAGCGGGAACGCAAGGTGACACCGGAACCGCCCACCAGGCGTTCGTTGACATGGAGGACGTGCACCGACGCGCCGGTGCGGGCCGCCAGAGCGCCGGCAAAGACGGTTGCCGTCTCGCCGGCGGGAGAGTCGTCGAGGGCCAGCAGTATTCGTTCGAACATTCGGTCACTCCGGGTCGGTCACCGGGGCGGTGTTTCGGCAATGTTAACGCGGACTGCCCGCATCGCGGGCAACTATCGTGTGGGCGACAAGCCCGACGCCCGAAGGGAGGGTTGGGCATGCGAGTCGCCCTCGCGCACGCTCCATGTCCGGCACCATGACGAGTTGTCTCGTGGTTCAGCACGTGGAGGCCGAGCCTCCGTGGGCCATCAGTGCCGCGCTCGAGCGCGCCGGGGTCCGAGTCGATGTCCGCCGTGTCTTCGCCGGTGATCCGCTGCCCCCCGATTCGGCGAGCCACGACGGCATCGTCGTCATGGGCGGTCCGATGTCGGCCTGCTCAGACGAGGGTTTCGCCACCCGGCGCGCCGAGATCGCGCTGCTCGGCCACGCGCTGGCGGGCGCGCTCCCGGCGCTTGGCGTGTGTCTCGGGGCGCAGCTGCTCGCGCTGGCGGCCGGCGGGACTGCCTATCCGGGGGCGGACGGAGCTGAGATCGGTTGGTCTATGGTCGATCTGTCACCCGCACGCGCCGACGACGCCCTTCTCGCCGGGCTTCCCGAGCACCTTCCCGTGCTCCACTGGCACGGCGACACCTTCGACCTGCCGCCGGGCGCGGTGCACCTTGCCGCGAGCGACCGTTACCCCAACCAGGCCTTCCGCTACGGCGGGGCGGCCTGGGGCCTGCAGTTCCACCTGGAGGTCACGCACGCGGCAGTGGACGGCTTCCTTCGGGTGTTCGCGGCGGATGCCGCTCGGTCCCCGGGCGGAGCACCGGCCATCCGCAGCGCGACCACACCCGCCCTCGAGACGCTGAGCCCATGGCGTGACCTGGTCTTTGACCGGTTCGCCGCCCTGGTGGCGGCCGGAACCGACGCGGCGGCATCCGATGGATCTCGTCACCGTTTCGCGGATATTTCTGAATCGTGAACTCTGACAAGTTCTCTTGCCTCTGAGGCAAATCCGGCCCACAATCGGCCGATGGAGCTCAACGAAGCACTCAGCACCATCGCCGAGAGTCTTCGCGAGGAGCGCACCCGGGCCGGCTTGACGCTCGAGCAGCTGGCCCAGCGCGCCGAGCTGTCCATTGCCCACCTCTCCCGCCTGGAGTCGGGCGACCGCCAGCCGTCCGTGGCCGCGCTGATCGCGCTGTCACGGGCGCTCGGGGTGTCCATGAGCACCCTGCTCGGCGAGCGGCGCGGCGCACCCGCTCTCGCCACGTACCCGCGGGGACGGCGACCCATGAGTCCAACGGCCTCACCATCGCACCGTGCAGTGGCTTTCCTGGTTCCACGACGCTCGAGGCACTGCAGATCACCATCAGCCCTGACCGCGAGCCCCCGGAGCCGGCACGTCACCGGGGCGAGGAGTGGATCTTCGTGGTGGCGGGGTGCCTGCGGCTGGAGTTCGACGGCCAGATGCACCTGCTGGAGGCGGGCGAGTCGGCGCACTTCGACGCCAACCGGCCGCATCGGCTCGGCGCGGAGGGCGGTCCCGCCGAGGTCCTCGTCGTGGCGGCCGACGCGCCGAACGACTTCCGCAACCACCCGCTCTTCAGCGCATCCATCACCGACCACTGACCAGCGAGCAGGAGGAGAACCACCATGACGATGACGATGGCCGAACTCGAAGGCACGGGGGAGAACTTCTCCCTCGACAGTCTTTTGGAGGTCCGGGCCCGCACCCGCAAGGCCGTCTACCTGATTGCGGACCAGGTGCTGCCCGGCATGGCCGAGGAAGAGGCGAAGGTCATCGCACGCGACACCCTCACGGAGATGGGGATGCGTCGGGGCTGGCACCACATCATCGTCCGCTGCGGACCCAACACGACGAAGGATTTCATGGAGCGGTCGGAGCCAGGCGTCGTGCTCGGAGAGAACGACATCTTCTTCATCGACATCGGGCCGATCTACGGCGACACCGAGGGTGACGCCGGCGAGACGTTCGTGTTCGGCGACGACCCCGACCAGTTACGGGCCAAGAAGGAGGTACGTCTGATCTGGGACCAGGTGCGCGACACGTGGTTCGCCGAGGGCATCAGCGGCAAGGAGCTCTACGACCACGCCATCGAGGTCGCCGGCGGCTACGGGTGGAAGTTGAACATGGACCTGTCGGGGCACCGGCTCTCCGACTACCCCCACTCGGCGCACTACGACGGTCCTCTGGCCGAGGTGGCGTTCCGGCCCAACCCCAACTTGTGGGTGCTCGAGATCGCCATCGCACACCCCGAGCGAGCCTTCGGCGCCTTTTACGAGGACCTCCTGCTCGAGGACCAGTCGTTCCCCGCCTGAGCACGGCCGATCGACAACCACATATCCGTTCGAGGACCACGACAAAGGAGCAACGATGACAACGACTGCCGGCACGAGAGACGCCTCGGCCATGGAGAAGATGCACGGGTTGCGGTCGAACGCGCTGGGCCTACCGTCCCTGTTCGCGCAGTCGCTCGCTGTGATCTCACCAACCATGACGGCGGTGCTGATCATCCCGCTGGCCTTCGCCAGTGCGGGACAGGGCACGTGGCTGGCCTACGCCTTCGGCACAGTGATGCTGCTCTTCGTCGTGTTCTGCCTCAACCAGTTCGCCAAGCGGTCGGCCTTCGCCGGTTCCATGTACGCCTACACGGCCAAAGGACTCGGCCCGAGCACCGGCGTCTTCTCGGGCTGGACACTCATCTGGGCCTACTACTTCATAGCCGTGGCCGGTCTGTGCGGGTTCGCCGTCTTCTGCGGCCAGCTGCTCTCGGCGCTCGGGTACCACGGGTCGGTGCACCCGATCATCTTCTTTGCCATCAGCGCCGTGGCGTGTTGGGTGATCGCCTACAAGGACATCCGGGTCTCCTCGATCCTCACGATGGTCTTCGAGGCCGCCTCCGTCGCCTGCATCACCGCCTTGGCCTTCGTGATCCTGTTCAAGCACGGCTTCTCGGTGGACACCAAGCAGCTCTCCCTCGGCGGCGTGAACGTGCGGGGCATGGGCCTGGCCGTGGTCGCCTGTATCTTCTCCCTTGTCGGGTTCGAGGCGGCGACGACGATGGGGGCTGAGGCGAAGAACCCGCGGCGCAACCTGCCCCGCGCCGTGATCGCCAGCCTGCTCATCACCGGTGCGTTCATGGTCTTCATGGCCTACGTGGAGGTGGCGGGCACTTCGAACTACGGCGCCGGCTGGACCTCGGCTCCGCTCAACTTCTTGGCGCAGGCCTACGGAGTGAGCTGGTTCCGGATCCCGGTCTCCATCGGCGCCATGGTGAGCTTCTTCTCCCTCTCGCTGTCATGTCTGAACGCCGGCTCTCGCATCATGTACCCCATGGCCCGGCATGGGATCTTCTCGGGGCACCTTGGGCGCGCCCATGCCACCAACCGCACGCCGCACGTGGCGGTGACGCTCTACATCGCGATGATCTTCGCCCTCCCTGCCTTCCTGATGATCTTCACCAACCCGCTGACCGCCTTCGGCGACGCTGGCACCTTGGCCGCCTTCGGCTTTCTGGTGGCCTACTACCTCATCACGGTGGCGGCTCCGGTGTACCTCAAGAAGCTGGGTGAGTTGAGCTGGCGCAACGTGGTCCTGGCCTGTGTCGCCGTCCTGTGTCTCATGGTGCCGACCATCGGGAGCTTCTATCCGCAGCCGGCGTGGCCCGTGAACCTCTTTCCCTACATCTTCTTGGGGTGGATGGCCGTCGGGGCCGGATGGCTCTTCATCGTGAACCGCAGGCGGCCGGGCATTCTCGCCGATATCGAAGTGGACCTGGAGCGGGCACCCGAGCTCATCGAGAGGGACAGCATCGAGATCCCGGAGGCCTCGCCACAGCCCGCCATGGCCTGACGCGTCGTCACACGGTCGAATACGGGTTCATTCGACGAATTGGGGCGACGGTTCGAAGACAGCGCGGCGCGACGTCCGGCGCAGCGCAGCAAGCACCGGGCGGCCGAGCACCAGGATCAGGATGGCGCAGGTCGCGGCACGAGTGAGATCGAATCCCATCGAGGTGGTGAGATCGAAGAGCAGGAAGCGGTGCAGGTTGTCCACCACGCCGGCACCGGGCACGTACGAATACGTCGTGCTCGATCCGACGAAAGGCCAGAACCAGAAGTTCGTGAGCAACCCGTAGGCGAGGGCCGCCACGACTCCGTAGGCCGCGAGCATCCCTCGCTCTGCGAGTCCTCGGGCCGGCGGCAGCGATCCCGCTCCGAAGCCGATCCAGGCCGCCGCGAGCATCTGGAACGGCAGCCATGGTCCTACGCCGCCGGTGACGAGAGCCGAAGCGAAGAGAGCCAGCGCCCCCAAGACGAATCCGAAGCCGCGTCCGAACACGCGTGCAGACAAGATGAGCAGGAACCATTCGGGCTCGAACCCGTCGATGCCGGGGCTTGCGATACGGAGCGCAGAAAAGCACGCGGCCAGGATGCCGAGCAGCGCGATCGCTTTGGCGTCGATCCCGCCCTCGGACAACTCGGCCATCACGATGGCGATCAACAGCGGAACGAGCGCCACGAAGATCCACGGTGCGTCCCCGCTGTGTGCTGTGTTTGCTCCGGCGTGCTGATGGATCAGGAGGGGCCAGCCGAAGGCCACGACCCCGAACACGCTCGTCAGCGCGAGCAAGAAGGCGGAGCGGCGGCCAAGCCGGATGGCCGGGACCCGTCGCTCCCGTCCTCGCACCTCGAGAACACTCATGCGGGGACGGCCTCGAGTGCCTCTTGCACTTCTCCGACCGTCAGCCACTCGTCGGGAGCAAGGATCTTGGCAATTTGGGGTGCGAAGACCGGCGAGTGACAGACGACCTCACGCGCGGGTCCGTCGGCGATGACCTCGCCGTCCGCCAGCACCACGGCGCGGTCGGCCACCCTGGCTGCGAGCTCCACGTCGTGCGTGGCAAGCACCACGGCATGACCCGAGCTCGCCAATTCGCGCAGGATCTCGATGAGCCGGTCCTTGCTGGGGTAGTCGAGACCCCGTGTGGGCTCGTCCAAGAGGAGCACCGGCGGCGCCGGTGCCAACACCACGGCGAGCGCGAGCGCCAATCGCTGTCCTTCGGACAGATCACGCGGGTGTCGTGCATGCGGCACGTCCGGCAGCACCTTGGACAGCGTCGACGCTGTCGTGCCCGGCTCGAGCTTCGACGTCCGGTCGGCCCGCCTGCATTCGTCCTCGACGGATTCCCCGTAGAGGAGCAGGCCGGGGTCCTGGGGCACGAGGCCGACGCGCGCAATCAGCTCTTGGGGGCTCATCCGGTGCGGGTCGAGCCCCCCCACGCGCACCGACCCACTGGTAGGTTTCCGCCCGCCGGCCAGGGCTTGGAGCAGCGAGGACTTCCCGGAGCCGTTTCGTCCCATTAGTACCATGACCTCGCTGGCTTGGATCTCGAGGTCCACAGACCCCAGCGCCACGACTCGGCCGTAGAGCACCGCGACCTTCCGTAGAGAAGCCGCAACCTCGTCTCGCTCCTCGTTCTCGATGTTGCTCTGTGCATGGCGCATGGGCGCGATGCGCTCTCTCAGCCCAGCCGCTTCGCGGCGGGCGTCTCGTACCGTCAGCGGGAGCGGATCCCACCCGACGAGTCGACCCAGCTCGATGATGGGTGGCGCGACAGTGGCGTGACGCATGATGTCCTGAGGTGGACCAGCCACGAGTGGTGCAGCACCACCGGGCACGAGCACCAGCCGGTCGGCAAAGGGGAGCACGCGTTCAAGCCGGTGCTCCGCCATCAGCACCGTCAGGCCGAGATCGTGCACGAGCCGGGCCAGAGCGTTCAGCACCTCTTCGGCCGCTGCGGGATCGAGAGCCGACGTCGGCTCGTCGAGGACCAACACGCGCGGCGACGCCGTGAGCACGGCGCCGATCGCCACCCGCTGCTGTTGGCCGCCGGAGAGGGTGCGGAGCGGCCGGTCCCGCAGATCCTGGAGGCCGAGCAGGTCGATCGTGTCCTCGACCCGCCGGCGCATGGCCTCGGGCACCACACCAAGGTTCTCCATGGTGTAGGCCAGTTCGTCCTCGACACGCTCGGTGACGAAGCTTGCGAGCGGGTTCTGGCCGACGTAGCCCACGATGTCGGCCAATTCGCGCGGCCGGTGGTCCCTGGTCGATCTCCCGTCGACGGTCACGTTGCCGGCCAAGGTGCCCCCGCTGAAGTGTGGGACTAACCCGTTGACGCTGCGCAGCAGGGTGGACTTCCCCGTCCCCGTCTCGCCGACGACCACACACAACTCCCCTTCTGGGATTTCGAGGGTGACGGCTTCCAGCGTGGGGCCTGACGCCTCGGCGTAGCGGAAGGTGACGTCATCAAAACGGATCATGCGACTGCTGCTCCGAGCTCGGACCGTGCCGGAGCTGTCGCGCCGCGTCGGACCGGCACGATGAAGGCCGGCAGCGCCGCGACGAGGATCCCCGCCACGGGCAGCAGCGGGAGCGGTGGGACAGCCAGGGGTACGAAGGACACGGACATTCCGGGCACGTCGAGCGCGTGCGCCGCGGCCATCGACCCAACCGCGGCGAGACCGGACCCCACGATGGCCCACTCTTGGGAGCCCCATCGGTCCGGTCGATAGCGCGTCCGGTCCATCTGCCGACCTCCGACGGTCAGGCCCAGCGCGCAGAGCACCACGGCAACAGCGATGATCGGCAGCCCCAAGCCGAAGAGCGACCCGGCGTCGATCACGCCGTAGACGCCGACAGCGGCCAGGAGGAGACCGACACCGGTGGTTCCGACCGCAAGCGCGTGTGCGTGCCCCATTCGGTTGCGCCTCCCGTACCCTCTGGCGTCCATAGAGGTGGCCAACTCCAACGAGCGGTCCAGCGCACCCTCCAAGACCGGCACCGCGATGCCGCGCAGTCCGCGCAGGCCGTTGGTGGGGATGCCGCGCAGACGCCTGGCGTTGCGCACGGCCGAGATCGTCTCAATCAGCTCTGGGGTGAACGACAGGGCCACGGTGACTGCGACCCCCGCCTCGTACAACACGGATGGCAGACAACGGAGGAGTCGGTAAGGGCTGACAAGTGAGTTCGCGGCGCCGAAGCTCACGAGGATCACGGCGATCTGCAGACCCGACACCAACGCGGTGAGGATCGACTCGAGCGTCACAGCACCGCCGATGCTGACACCGACGGCCCACGAGGGGAGCGCCACGTGCGGCAAGGTAAAGAGGACGTGGCCGGGAACTCCCCGCTGTCCGAAGAGAATCTCGATCGCGACACGGATCGCGATGACGACCAGCCCGATCTTGAGGAACAGGGCAAGTGACCTTGACCACGGGTCGTTGCCGCGGCAGCTGGCCACCACGAAACAGGTCACTGCGCCGATGAGCAAGAGCAGGAACGGGTTCGGATTGGTCGTCTGCATGGCGGCGACGGCCAAGCACGCCGCCCATGCCCACCAGGCGAGCGGGTGCACGGGGCGGCGCAGGCGGGCAGCGCTCACTCCTCGGCCGGCCTCCGTCGCCATTTGAACCAGCTTGCCGCGCCGATCAGCCCGATCAAAAGAGCGACCAGCAGGATCGGCAGGGTGGGGTCCCCCCCGGAGCTGCTCTTGTGCGCCGCGCTGGCCAGGGCTTGATTGCCGGGTGTCCGCTCGGACATCGAGTCCGTCGTCTGGGTCTTTTGCACTGTCGTCGTGGACTGGGATTGGGTACCCGTTTGTGGAGACCTGGTACCGGCTCCCCCTCCCGAAGGGAGGGTCGTGGACGTGCTGGGGTGGGACGCGCTGGAGTCAGCGGCGGGAGCGGGCGCGCTCGAGCCGGTCCCTGCTGTTGAGGTCGCGGGCGAGGTCGCCGGCGCGCCCGTCGTGGTGGTTACCGCGCCGCCCGATCCGCCTCCGGCTGTACCTGTGCCTCCTCCGCCGGGGGGTGGCGACGAGGACCCTCCGGAACAGGCCTGGGCGAAGGCCGCGGCGGGCGTCACCGACGGTTTGGTCGCGTCGGGGGAATCTGGGCCGGGGTCTTGGTAGCGCCAACCCTCGACGTACGACTGCCCGGCCGTCACGGTGTGCTCCGCCGGTCCGACATTCGCGTAGGTCCAGGCGTCGGTCGTGGGGTCGCCCTCCCAGTACGACCAGTAGTAAAAGAGGCCGTGTGCGGCGTTGAGGCAATTTTGTAGGCCATTGGGTGGATAGTTGTTGATGGCACATATCAGGCCGGAATTGTTCTGCGTGAACGTGTCGTCGGCCGCGCTCAAGAGGTCCAGATCGCTCGAACCCGGAGGGACTGAGGCACCCTGGGTCACCGGTGCTGCGCCCATGCCGTCGTCAATGACGACCCCTGCGCACACTTGCCCGCTCGCCAGGGCGGGGACCGCGGGAGCTATTGCGGTTGCGAGTCCACCTGCGGCAAGACCCATCACGACGAGGAGTCCTCCGCGTCCTTTGCCGACGTGGTTCCGCATGGCCTGCGCTCAGGACGACGTGGTGATCGAGAGGAACGCCCAACCGACATTGTTGTGATGGGGAGACGAGATCGTCTTGGTGTCAGTGACTTCTACGACGAAGTTCGTTCTACCCGTTGTCGTCGGCGTACCCGTGATCTTGCCGGTTGAGCTGTTCAATGTCAGCCCCGACGGTAGCGTCCCATCGCCTTTTACGAGGGACCACGTGTACGGAGCGTTTCCACCGCTCGCCGTGAGCTTGGCCTTGTACGGCTGGTTGAGCGTTCCCGCCGGCAAGGACGTCGTCGTCACGAACAAGTTGAAGGGGAAAATGACACCCGCAACCGCTGGAACCGCCTGGTACGAGGCGATGATGTTCGGTCCGCTGATGCCCGGATAGTTGAATGCCCCTTGATCGGCACCCGAACTCGTCTGAAACGACTCCAGCACCGAAACAGGATTCGCGTTCTGGTTGAACGGCGCCTTGTTCGGCGCGTACCCCATGGCGAGGATGGCTTGGAGGACGAGCGCCGTCGAGTCGGGGTCGGTCGAACCTGGTGTGCTGGTGGTGTTCGGCTCGTACCCCCAACCGCCGTCGCTGTCTTGAGCGTCGACGAGAAACCCGTCGGCCTTGCTGAGGGCGGAGCCGCTGAGGTCGCCTTGCGCGGAAAGCCCTTGGATGGCGAGCGAGGTCGAGTTCGTGTCGGGTCCTTCGTAGTCGGCCGGCGATCCGTTGCACGGATTGTTGACAGAGTTGAAACTGGTCCAGCCGCCGTCCGGGCACTGCTGGTCGAGCTCCCACGACTCGGCCGATCCGATCGCCGTGCCGTCTGTGTCACCCACCGCAGCCAGAGCAGCCAGGGCCAGCCCCTGGTCGTAGACACCGGCCTGGAACTCATGGAGTTGCTTCTGGGTTCCGAACATCCCCGGGTTGTGGCCTGACGCTTGCTGGGTCGCCAGGAGGCGAGAGACCAGATCGGTACCACCGAACGACGTCGGATCGACACCCAGCGCATGCGCGTCGAGGATCAGAAGCGCGAGCTGCCCCGGCCCGTCTGCCCCTTCTTGCGTCACGTAAGTATCCACGTTGTCCTCCATGTAGGAGAGCGCAGTCGCAGCCGTCGCTGGATCGACGTTGGCGCTGGCCAACGCCAAGATGCTGTTCGCAGTCGCCGACAGATCGGCCGTCCCGGAATCGCCTGACGTAGGGATGTAGCCCTGCGCTGTGAACTGACTGCCGAGCCACGTGGCTCCCGCCTGGGCAGAGACAGGTTGAGGCAGCGACGGCTTCGAGGCTGACGCCGCTGCGGCTGACGCAACAAGGATCACGGCGGTGCAGACCACGAGGACTGCTGGTGAAATGACTCGACGGAACCTCACGGGACGACTCCAATTTCCGGGGCAACGAACCCGAAAGGCCCGGTCGTCAAATCACCGGAGACCACCCGGATCCTTGCCGCATGTCTCGACGGATAGGGATCCACTTCCAGTAGTTCGACGGCATTCCGACTTGTGGCGAGCGACCTGCTCAGCCACCTACGGCTGCGGACCAGTGCCGGACTTCGACCGGCTTCCCCGCTGAACCACCTTTGACAGTCTGTGACTGCCGATTGGACGCTACACACGTTTTTGATCCGCACGCAAGGCTCGGTTGGTCGCTGCACCATGATGGGGCAATGAAAATCGTCTCGTTGCTACCATCGGCGACCGAGATCGTGTTCGCCTTGGGGCTCGGCGACCAACTCGCCGGAGTCAGCTTCGAGTGTGATTATCCCGAGGCAGCCCGACACTTGCCAGTGGTGTCCGGTACGGCGCTCGACACTGAGGACTTCCAAAGTCCCGCGGATATCGATGCGAAGGTCAGTGCGCTGTTCGCGGTGGACGAACCGATCTATCGGCTCGACAACGCCAGGATCAGGGCCATCTGTCCAGACGTGATTCTGGCCCAGGACCTGTGTCGGGTGTGTGCGGTGCCGTCAGGGGCGGTGCAAGATGCACTTGACACGATCGGCTGCCGCGCCGACGTCATCTCTCTTGACCCGAGCCGCCTTGACGACGTCATCGATTGCATAGGGCGAGTCGGCCGAGCCACTGGTACGAAGTCGATGGCCGACGACCTTATGGCGACGCTTCGTGACCGGCTCGAGGCAGTACGCCGCAGGGTCACGGGACGTCCTCGGCCGCGAGTCTTCGTTCTCGAGTGGCCGGATCCTCCGTTCAACGCCGGTCACTGGGTTCCAGACATGGTCGAGGCGGCCGGGGGCGAGCCCGTGCTCGCGACGGCAGGTGAGCCTTCCCACCGCCTGACTTGGGAGGAGATCGACGCCGAGGCAATCGACATAACCGTCTTTAGCCCGTGCGGCTTCGACCTCGATGGCGCGGTAGCTCAGGCCAGCGCACTCCTCGTACGTCCGGATCTTTCGAGTCTTGGTCGGATCGTCGCGGTCGACGCAAACGCGTACTTCTCGCGCCCGGGACCACGAGTGATCGACGGCGTCGAGTTGTTGGCGGAACTGCTTCATCCCGAACACCCGGACACCCTTTCCCTGGGTGTTCACGCGTTCGACTGAAGGTTGGAACTCCTTTCACACACACACACCGGGTGAACGCTCGGCGCGCTTCTGCGCCGAGCGACGCCGAAAGTCCTCTTTCGCGAGCGCCGAAACCTGCCAGTTGAGTCCAGCCTCGTTGGCGCGCTTCATCTCTATAGGCCTTTCGGACCACTTCTCACTGAAGCCCTAGGCAGCACGCCTCTTGGGGAGTACCTTTCGAAGGTGATTAGGCTGCGCGCATTCCGAGCCGCGGCGTTGTCGGCCACTATTGCTGGAGCAATTCTCCTCGCCTTGGCTGCGACCCCGGCAGCCGCCAAGCCGCTGACCTGGTCGCTCACGTCGGTGCAGCCCGTCCCCGAATACGGCGTCCCGAGCGAGATCTCTGGCGAATCGTGCCCTGGCGCAAATCTCTGCGTCGCCGTCACCCAAAGCGGCGACATCTTGACCTCTACGGACCCGTCAGGAGGAGCCTCAGTTTGGAACGAGTCCGACGTCGACGGCGACATCGGTATCGACGCCGTGTCGTGTCCCAGTACGACCTTGTGTGTCGCCGATGACGCCGGAGGGAACATCTTGACTTCCACCGATCCGGGCACCTCAGGGGTGGGCCGCTGGGCGATCGCCCCTGTCGGCTGGACCGGCGTGTCCATCTCGTGCGAGTCGACGACGCTGTGCCTTGCCGGCGACGAAAACGGGAACATCTACGAATCCGCCCAGCCCGCGGGCGGCGCGTCTGCATGGGCCGGTGTGCACGTCGACAGCCGGCCCGTCATCTCTCTGTCGTGTCCCCTGAGCACCCTCTGCGTCGGCGGCGACGACAACGGCAACGTCCTCGTGTCCGGCAACCCGAGTGAACAGTCCTGGAATCTGGAGCACGTCGACGCCGTCGACCCGATCACTACGATGAGCTGTACCTCGGCCGAAGTCTGCGTCGGCACCGACCTGAACGGCGACGTGATCACCACGAACGACCCGACCGCCGCCGGCGGTGATTGGCAGGTCACCCAGATCGACGAGAACTCCGGGTCGGGCATCCAGCTCGAGTCGGGGTCGTGTACCACCGGAGATCTCTGCATCGTTGGCGACGTCGACGGCAACGTGTTTACCTCCACTGACGTCGGAAGCACCTCGGGCACGTGGGTTAGCGACAACGTCACCTCCGCCACGGTCTCGGCTCTCAGCTGCGGGGCCACGAACCTCTGTGCGGGCGGCGACGCCGCCGGCAACCTCTTCGCCAGCACCGACCCGACGGACAACCCTCCGACGTGGAGCACCGCCACCGGGCTGGTACTCACCCACCCGATCAACACCGTCGACTGCAGTACCACCACCTTCTGCATCGGCGGTGACTCTGTCGCCGACACGATTACCTCGACCACGCCGAAAGGAGGCACGCCGGCGTGGTCGACGCGGGCCGTCGACGTGCATGGCGGGGAGCTCTATCCGTTCGAGGGCATCTCGTGTCCTGCCGCGAAGCTGTGCGTCGCGGCCGACGGCGAGGGCGATGTGCTCACCTCAAAGCACCCGTCCAGCCAGACGGCTCCGTGGACCGACACCGAGGTGGCGGGCGGCCAGAGCCTTACGAGCATCTCGTGTCCGACGAAGAAACTCTGTCTCACCACCAACGGTTCCGGCGGCGTCATCACCTCCACCGATCCGACCGGTCCGGCGTCCGACTGGGTCACCGACCCGTTCCTCGATCCGGCCGGTGTCATCGCATCCGTAACGTGCGCGACTGTCTCGCTCTGCGTGGCCGTCGACTCCCGCGGAGACATCTTGACCAGTACTGACCCGACCGGAGGCGCTTCGGCCTGGACGGTGACAACTGGGGTCGACGGCAGCAGCCTCGACTCGGTGACATGCCCAAGCACCACCTTCTGCATCGCCGTCGATTCCCGCGGTGGGATCGTCACCTCCACCGACCCAACCGGCGGGGCCGGGGCATGGTCCTACACCGACATCGATGGGACGAACCACCTCTTCGCCGTGTCGTGTGCCACCGCGACGACTTTCTGCGTCGCGACCGATGACCACGGCAACGTGATCACCACCCACGAACCCACCGCCGGGGCCACGGCGTGGACCGTTGACGAGGTCGACCCAGGACGATGGCTGATCGCTGTGTCGTGCCCTGTCACAGAGCTGTGCGTCGCCACGGACAACGACTACAACGTGATAGTCGGATCGAAGTAAACGAGGGCAGGAGACGTGCTGTTAGCCCGAGTGAGCAGGTCCTTAGAGTCCCTGATGATCGACGGCGTGCGCTCCTCGCTGGGAGTTTGTCCATGGTGAAGGGGCTGTTAATTCTCCGTCAATCCTTGCCCCCCGCCTGCCCGCCCGCATTGGCCGGCAGTAGAGTGAGCCCGTCACATCAAGCGACCGCGGCCTGAGCCGCCGGAGAGCTGCGCAGTTGTCTCTTCCTTCAGCAGTACTGCCCCGAGCGCATGCCCTCGTGTCCCCACGGCCGGTCGCGCTGTCGTTCCAGGGCGTCACCCACTGTTACGGGCCCCGAACTGCGCTTGACCAGCTGGACTTGGAGGTGCCTCAAGGTGAGGTGCTTGCACTGCTCGGACCGAACGGAGCCGGGAAGTCGACCACGATCTCCGTACTGCTCGGCCTCGTCCGACCGCAGGAAGGACGAGTCGAGGTTCTCGGGAGCGACCCGCGCCGGGCCGTCTCCGACGGCCGGGTCGGCGCCATGCTCCAGTCCGGTTCGGGCATCGGTCTGCCCCCCGGCGTCCGTGTCGACCAGGCCCTGGGACTGGTCCGGCGGCTCTACCGGCGACCCCTGCCGCTCGCTGAGATCGTCGAGCGCGCCGACATCGGAACGCTCTTGCGCCGGCGAACCGACCGTCTTTCGGGTGGTCAGGCTCAACGGGTCCGTTTCGCCATCGCCATCGCCGGCGACCCTGAGGTCGTCTTCCTCGACGAGCCGACCTCCGCCATGGACGTGGAGTCCCGCCAGGGCTTCTGGCGGATGATGCGGGACTTCGGGAATGAGGGGCGCACGGTCCTGTTCGCCACTCACCACCTGGCGGAAGCAGACGAGATCTCCGACCGTGTGGTCGTGCTCAACCACGGCCAGGTGGTAGCCGACGGCCCCGGCGCCACCCTCAAGGCGGCTGTGGCGACCCGCCGGCTGCGCTTTGTCACCGACCGGCCGGACCGTACGGCGCTCTCGGAGCTCGACGGGGTCACGGAGGTCGACGTCTGCGGTACCGGCGTCTCGATCGACTCGCTCGATGCCGACGCCACCATTCGCGACCTGGTCGGCCGTGGCATCTCGTTCCGTGACCTGGAGGTGACCGGGGCTGGGCTGGAGCAGGCCTTCGTGGAGCTGACCGGCTGCGGCACCATCAAGGCCGCGCGCCCAGCGATGCCCACCGTCCCGTCTTCTGGCACTGCACGACGAGGCGGTCCGTGACCGAACTCTCCCTCATACCGTCGAGCCCGGTCTACGAGTCGTCGGGACGTCAACCCACCCGTGCCAACCCTCGGGATGACAGCCGCAGCCGTCTGACGCCACTCCTCGCCTTTGGTCGGTTCGAGGTGGGGCGCCTGCTGCGGAGCTGGAAGTTCCTCGCCATCACCGTCGGCTTCCCGGTCATCTTCTATCTCCTCTTTCTCGGCGACCAACCGGCGGGCAAGGTGGTGGACGGCACCGTGCCGTGGCGCGTCTACCTCATGGTTGCAATGTGCTCATTCGGGGCGCTGGTAGCCGCGCTCAATGCGGGCGGCACTCGGCTCTCGATGGAGCGAGCGTCCGGATGGGCCCGCCAGCTACGTATCACCCCTATCCCGGCTTGGTCGTACGTTTGCACCAAGGTCGTCGCCAGCATGCTTGTGGTGCTCCCGGTCATCGTCTTAGTGGAAGTGACCGGTGCGGGTTTCGGCGACGTCCGACTGGCGGCCACGACGTGGGTGGGACTTACCGTCCTGCTGTGGGCCACCTCCCTCCCGTTCGCCGTCCTCGGCGTCTTCATCGGCTTCCTGGTGACGACCGAGGCGGCCTTCCCTGTCGTCACGGGGCTCATGTTCGTCATCGGTTACTTCGGAGGCCTGTTCTCGCCAGTCGACCGTATGCCGGGATCGCTCCAGTTCATTGCCCACCTCATGCCGAGCTACCACCACGACGCCCTGGCCCTGGCGGCCCTCGACGGCCATACCCTGGCGCTCAGCCATTGGCTGGTCCTGGCCGGTTATGTTGCTGTCCTCGGCTTGGCCATCGCGTGGAAGCACCGGGTCGAAGAAGCCCGGGGCCTCGCTTGAGGCGCGAGTCTCGTGATCGGACTCGTTACCGACTTTCGAGAAGGTCGTCGAACTCTTCGAGGCAGACGGGTCCACTGAGGAAGTTAGACCTGCCCTAACGACTACCGATTGGCTCCAGGGGATGTCACGACTCGGGGAGTTCTTCCTCCCCGGAGCGACCAACAGTCGTGAAGAGTCATCAGCCGGTAACCAGAGGCGCGTTCATCGATAGATTTCCACCCGACCTGACGTGGCCGAGAAAGGACATGCGCGATGTCCGTACGGCAGACCCTCCCCATCCGAGAGGTGTTACGGGGACGCCGGATCAGCGGGGTCGATGTCGTCGTCGGAGCAGGGATCATTGCCCTGCTCTACATCGTGGTCCGGCTGGGCCGGTCGTTGTCGGTCAATTTCACCCCCGGCCGAACACCAGTCGTCATCTCTACGGACATAGCGAATGTCCCGTACTACGCAGCGCGGTCGTTGCTCCGCATGTTCATTGCCCTCGGTCTCTCCACCGTGTTCACCCTCGTCTACGGCACGGCGGCAGCTCGCCTGCGTCGCGCCGAGAAGGTCCTTGTCCCGATCCTCGACATCTTGCAGTCGATTCCGATCCTGGTCTTCCTGCCCATTGCCCTGACCTTTTTCATCGCATTATTCCCGGACAACCTGATCGGCCTCGAGTTGGCCTCGATCTTCGTCATCTTCACGTCGCAGGCGTGGAACATGACGTTCAGCTTCTACCACTCCCTCATTGCGCAGCCGACCGAGCTCGACGAGGCGGCGCGGATGTACCGGCTGACCAAGTGGCAGCGGTTCTGGAAGCTCGACGTCCCGAGCTCCATGATCGGCTTGGTGTGGAACATGATGATGTCGATGGGCGGCGGCTGGTTCTTCTTGACCGCGTCGGAAGCGGTCACCGTGTTCATCAAGGGCAAGGGGATCACGGAGAGCCTGCCGGGCATGGGGAGCTACATGGCGGCCGCCATCGCCGATGGTTCTTACACGCAGGTGTCGATCGCCATCGGGGTGATGGTGATCCTGGTGGTCGGCACGAACTTCTTCGTGTTCCGGCCGCTCGTTGCCTGGTCGGACAAGTTCCGCCTCGAGAGTTCGGAAGGTACGGACAAGCCCAAGAGCATCGTGCTTGACATTCTGCGCCGGTCGTCGATTCCCAAGCTGGCGGGCCGCGTGAGCCGTCCGGTCGGGCGCCTGCTAGACCGGGTTACCAGGCCATTCGGGCTGGCCGAATACCCGCTCCGGACTGATCCTCGCAAGCGGCAAGTGGGCGACGTCATCTTCTGGGCGGTCATCTTCACGGCCTTATCGGCGGTTACCGTGATCGGGATCATCTACCTCAATGCCCACCTCGGCTTCGCGAGGTTTCCGAGCCTTATCGGATTCGGCTTGGCGACCTTCGCCAGGGTGGTCATCCTGCTGGTGATATCCACGCTCATCTGGGTGCCGGTGGGCGTGAAGATCGGCATGAGCCCGAAGCTCTCCCGATTCGCCCAGCCGGTCGTGCAGGTGCTGGCCAGCTTCCCAGCGATTCTCCTGTTTCCCTTTGCCACCCTGATCTTCATCGATCTCGAAATTCCCCTCGACTACGGGGCCATCTTGTTGATGATGCTCGGCGCGCAGTGGTACATCCTTTTCAATGTCATCGCCGGTGCGAGCGCCATCCCCAATGACCTCCGCGAAATGATGGTGGTGATGCGACTGAGCCGCAGGCAACGTTGGCGCCAGGTCATCCTGCCCGCCGTCTTCCCGGCCTACGTGACGGGAGGGATCACGGCAGCCGGCGGCGCGTGGAACGCGTCCATCGTGGCCGAGCTCGTGAGCTGGCATCACCACACGCTCCACGCCTACGGGCTCGGCAACTACATCGCCACCGCCTCGATCCAAGGGAAGTTCGCGCTCCTGATCGCCGGTGGCATCGTGATGAGCGCCTTCGTGGTGTTGGCGAACAGGCTCTTCTGGCGGCGTCTCTACGGTCTGGCCGAGCGCCGGTTCACACTATGAACGTGATGGCGTTGCACCGGGCCGGTGCGATGCGAGAGGGTGGACGATCGTGGTGACGACGACACAGCTGAGGGCGGGCGGCGCCGGGGCGCACCCGGCGTCCATCATCGAGGTTTCGCAGGTCACCAAAACATTCGTCTCGCCGGATGGCAGCCCGCTCCCGGTGCTCGACGACATCTCGCTCGATCTCCGTGAAGGGGAGATTGTGGCCCTCCTCGGACGTTCCGGATCGGGGAAGAGCACGCTGTTGCGCTGCATCGCGGGACTGATCGCCCCCACAGCGGGAAGCGTCAGCTATCGGGGTCAGGCTCTCAATGGTGCCAATCCCGGCGTGGCGATGGTGTTCCAGAGCTTCGCGCTTCTGCCGTGGCTGACCGTTCGTCAGAACGTCGAGCTTGGGCTCGAAGCCCTGGGGACCGACCGGCGCGAGCGGCGCGAGCGAGCTGAGCGAGCGATCGACGCCATCGGCCTGGACGGTTTCGAGTCCGCCTACCCGAAGGAGCTCTCGGGTGGAATGCGCCAACGGGTGGGGTTCGCCCGAGCCCTGGTGGTCGAGCCTGACGCCCTGCTGATGGACGAGCCGTTCTCGGCGCTCGATGTGTTGACGGCTCAGAACCTGCGGGCGGAGCTCCTTCGGCTCTGGCAACAGAAGGACTTTCCGACCAAGGCCATGCTGATCGTCACGCACAACATCGAAGAAGCGGTGATCCTGGCCGACCGCATCTTCGTGCTCGGGGCGAATCCGGGACGGATCCGAACTGAGATCTCGTGCATGCTCCCGCAACCTCGTAACCGCCACGATGAGAGCTTCGGGGCTCTGGTCGATCAGATCTACGGCCTCATGACTGGTCGCGATACTCGTCCACCCGCACACATATGGACCCAGGCTGCCCCGGGGGAGGGATCCCCCATCGACACCCCCTTGCCCCAAGCCAGTGTGGGCGGTATGTCCGGCCTTCTCGAGATCCTCGTCGCCCACGGAGGACGCGAGGATCTACCGAAGCTCGCACATGAGCTGACGTTCGAGGTCGACGACCTGCTCCCGCTCGTCGACGCGGCGCAGGTCCTCGGATTGGCCGAGGTGGACGACGCCGACCTCCAGGTCACCGACGACGGCCGGACTTTCGTGGCCGCCGACATTCTCGAGTCGAAGCAGATCTTCGCCCGTCGAGCACGCGAGCGAGCGCCGCTCGTCCGTGCGATCTGCAATGCCCTCGAGACCACCGAGGACGGGAATCTCGGTGAGGGCTTCTTCCTCGATCTCCTCCGGCGCGGCTTCTCCGAGGACGAGGCTCGACAGCAGCTCAGGATCGCCATCGACTGGGGCCGTTATGGCGAGCTCTTCGACTTCGATGCGAACATCGGGCAACTCGCACTCGACCACACACGGACTTTGGCCGGCAACTGACGGCCTGAGTGGTTTGGGAGCTTTCAGGTCACCGAGGCAACCACGACGTAGAAGCGGCCGGCGTAGAGAACCTGTCCACCGATCTCGTCGGCGAGCTCGTGCGCGTCGAAATGCCGTCGCAGAACACGATAGGGCTTTTGGTCAAGCCCAGAAGTGCGTTGCTGCCATTGCACCGCGGGCACCCCGGCCGGACGCCCTGCATCGAGGATGACAAGTTCATCTGCGACGCGGCGAGCCTCGCTCAAAAGCGCGTGTCGGTCCGGTCGGTCGAGGATGCCATAGATGTGTGTTGCGAACACGCGATCGACGGAGCGGGCACGAAGAGGAAGGTGGAGCGCATCTGCCCGAATCGCCGGAACCCCCGGTAGCCGGGAGAGCAGGAGCCGGAGAGCAGCTTCACTCTGATCCAGCGCGCTCCCCCTTCCCGGAAGGTTCGAGGTATACGTACCTGGGCCGCTGCCGACCTCGAGAAACGTGGCCGACCCAAGCGAGTGGAGCGCCTCGCGCACCTTCGCGTCCTCCTCCTCTAGTTCTGGAGCAGAAGCTTCGATTCCCAGCCAGTGCCAGTACTCGAGGGCGTTGCGCACCTGTCTGCTTCGTTGCGGGGCTTGGGCAAATGCGTCCTGCGCTCGAAACTGGGCTCGGCGGTCGTAATAGTCCCAGAGTTGGACCCGGTAACCGGAGTCAGCGCTCATCGTCGTCAGTCTGCCTGCTCGTCATCACAGAATGCTTGTCACCCAGGCTTCGCGGGCAACGACGATGAAGACGCAGATGCGATCCAATCGCAATATGCGGTCGACCTCCGCGGAAACAAGACTGGTTGTGTGGTTGGAGCAGACGACGGATCGGGAACGCACCCACGTCACTCTCACGACGCCGTCGGACACCATCACCACGAACACGGCGATGATCATGACCACGGCGAGGGCCATGGTCGTGAGCACGAGCACCACGGGGGATTCCGCGGTGCGCTCAGGGGGTTGGTTGCTCCGCATTCACACGACGCCAAGGACTCGTTGGACCAGGCGCTAGAGGGGAGTCGAGACGGCATCCGGGCGGTGGCGATCTCGCTGGCCATTCTGCTCGTCACGGCCGGTATCCAGGCCCTCGTGGTCGTCGCCAGTGGCTCGGTCGCTCTCTTGGGCGACACCTTGCACAACGCTGCGGACGCGTTGACCGCCATACCTCTGTGGCTGGCGTTCCGGCTCGGACGACGAGCACCGACGTCGCGGTTCACGTATGGCTACGGCAAGGCCGAGGACGTGGCCGGTGTCGTTGTTCTCGCCCTCATCGTCGGTTCGGCCGCTTTCGCCGGGTACGAGGCCGTCGACCGCCTGCTCCACCCGCAGAAGATCACAGACTTAGGCCTGGTAATGGCTGCCGCCGTCGTTGGGGCTATAGGGAACGAGCTGGTCGCCCAGTACCGCATCCGGGTGGGGCGCCGTATCGGTTCAGCGGCGTTAGAAGCCGATGGCATTCACGCCCGGACCGACGGCGTCACCTCGTTGCTCGTGCTCATCGGCACCATCGCCGTAGCGGTCGGAGCCGAGTGGGCCGACGCCGTGGTGGGCGTCGTCATCACGGCTGCCATCTTAATGGTCGGCTACCAGGCGGCTCGCAGCGTTGGGCAGCGACTGCTCGATGCGGTCGATCCGGCCGTTGTCACTCGAATCTCACAGACGGTCGCAGCTGTTCCTGGGGTGGTAGCGGTGACTGAGGTCCGCGCCCGATGGATGGGACACCGTCTTCTCGCTCAGGTCCGGCTCAGCGTAAATGGCACGCTGTCTGTGGCGAGAGCACATGAGATCGCAGAAGTCGCCCACCACGAACTCCTGCACCACGTCCCGAACCTCTCCGAGGCGATCATCCATGTCGATCCGGCCGGAGTCGGAGTCGATCCCCACGCCGCGACGGCTCACCATCGAAGTACGCAGCAGGGATAGGCGCCCGCAGAGGTATGCATGATTCGTGCCGGCGGTGGGCGGCGGCGCGTGGGAAACTGTGCCAGTTTCGAAGGGAGTGTCGATGAAACGGCTTGATCCGCTCACGGTGGTCTTTCTGGTTCTGGCGAGTGCCTGGGCGACGGCCCAGTTCGTGCTGGCTTTCTTTGTCCACGTCACGGAGCGGGCCAAGTTCACGAGTGCGGGATGGGTGGTTCCGCCTACAAAGACCTACATGGAGTCCTACGCCTTGTCTGAGGTCGTGCTCACCGCGATTGTCCTCGGTGTGGTCGCTCTCGTCGGCTTCGCGCTGCACCGGCGGAGGCGAGAAGGTGAGTTCGGGGCCAGTCAGTTGGCTTGGGGTCTGTCGATCGCCACTTTGCTCTTCGGGATCGTCGGGTTCACTTACCTGTTCGGCGTCTCGGTGTTTCTGTGCCTGGCATGTGCTTCGGTCCGTCGGCGGCCTTCGACCGAGGTGCAAGGTCCTACAGCTGCGAAGGCAGCCTCCTGGGTTGAGGCTCTGGGCGTCTCACCCTCCCGGCGCACGTGATACCTGCGTTGGTCGATCCGGGAACCTCATGCTCTTCAGTCGAGAGGCCTATTCGATCGGGTTCCTCATGGACGTGGCGCGTCAAGCGATCAGCGATGATGCTCTGCGGCCGCTGGTCACAACCGACAGTCGTCCAGAGTGTGCCCTCGGTCCCCGTTTACGGCACTTTGCGGTTTAGGCCTAGCCGGTACCCGAGCAGGACGAGCGCCATTCCAGGCGCCACACCTAGATCGTCGAGAACACTGATCGCCTCGAGCAGGGCACGTCGAGCGCCGTCCAAATCTCCTCGGGCCAGCCGCCCCTCGACAACCAGGCGATGACCGTCTTCGGACCACGGGTCGATGGTCAACATCAAGCGTCCGAAGTCGACGGCCAATCCGAGGTCGGCGCTGTGAAGGGACAGCGCACCTGCCCGGCCGGCAGCACTGAGCACAAGGTCATCGAGGCGCCTGCGGTAGTGGTTGCACCAATCACCGACGGGTGTCGCATCGAGAAGAGGCCCGGTACAGGTCGCAAGGAGTCGCCGAGCATGGGCTAGGACGGACGCACGCTGATCGTCCGATGTGGTCATCACGAATTGGGCATGACGCTGAGCCTCCCACACGTCGACCCAGAGCCCCGAGTTCGGGTCGAGGTGGATCGCACCGCTTGTCTCTTGCAATAGCCGGCTTCCCCGGGAACGCTCGCGGTCTGGGTCGAGTACGTCGAGCAGGTGGCTCAATGTCACTCGGAGATTCTGGCCGGCACTTCGCTCGTCGCGATCGGGCCACAGGGCCGCCGCCACCTGATGCCGGGGTGCTTGGCCGACAAGGGTCAGGTAGAGGCAGAGCTCGCGCACGCGAGCGCGCTGCCACGCGGGATGGTCAACGACTCGATGATCGCGCCGCACCGAGCCGATGCCGAAGAGGACCACGGCCGTCGAAGCCGCGGTCGCCACACACCATCCAGACGGGAGGTAAGGGCGGTGGTGGGCCTCGGCAGGCGGCCCCCCTGCAAGCGCCCGCCGTCCCGCCGCTCCGGCGGCGACGGCCCGATCGAACCCAGGCGCGGCGTCGCCTGCAGAAGTGGGTGTGCCAGGGGGGAGAGAGCCTCAAGCAGGGCTCGTCGCCAGAGGGAGGATCGGACTGGCCGGTCGACCGCGTCGGTCGATTCGAGAAGAGATCGGGCGGCGTCTGGATCGTCGATGTGAAGCAGCGCCTCAGCGACCGCCGCTAAGGCCGCCCCCTCGGCCGACAACACCCGGCCACCCCCGTAAATCTGTTCAAGCAGCGCGTTCGTCTCCTTGTCCTGACCTGTGGCGGCGAATAAGCAGGCCAACCAGGACTGAGACAGCTGGAGCCGAGCCGGTGGTCCGACGGCGGCGGCGAGGGACACGGACAGTGAGGCATCCTCTAGCGCCCCGTGGGGGTCGCCGGCCTGCCATCGAGCCGTAGATAACAGATCATGAGCGGTGGCGAGCGTCCCTGGCGAGCCTTCCCCAGTCGCTGCCTCGAGGCACGCCACTGCGGCCTCGACCCTCCCGTCGAGCAGCAGATTGGTTCCCCGGATCATGAGCGCTTGGGTCGCCCAATCGGCTGGGAGCGAACCAGCCGCTATCGAATCCACCGCTCGTACCGCGTCGGCGGGTCTTCCAGCCATTTGGGCGGAGATGGCGTGACCCAGCGCAACGAGACTGACCGCCCGATCGTCACCGCGGTCGGCCAGCACCTGGGCGCGCGCGAGCAAAGCGACGAGCGCGCCGGTGTCATTCCGAGCCCGCGCCAGGTTGCCGAGTTGCAAAAGGACACCGGCTTCGCCGTCAAGATCGCAGCAGGCCTCGAAGGTTCGGCGGACCTCCTCAAGCCGCAGGAATTGCATCGACTCGTCATCCTCACGGGAGCGGAGGATGGCATCGAGCCACATACCCTCGGGACCGTCGGCACCGACGAGATCGGCTCGCTCCCAGGCGCGCAAGTCTGTGACCGAGGCACTGACTGGAACGCAGGCGAGGGCGGACCGCACCACGGCGCGGAGGGCATTCGGACTCGACACCTCCACAGCCATCCGACCGGCCTCGCTCACCGCGCCACGGTCGAGCAACCTTCCGATCCGCGCGTCGACGACGAGACGGCGGTCCTCTTCGTCGAGAACAGAACGAGTCGCGCGGATCCACACCGGATGGGGCCAGCATCCGACGGATCCGCGTCCGACGAGGGGCAGCTCCGCCATCTGGTCCAGGATGTCGTCGCGGACGGTCGATGACAAACCTTTCAGCACCGGCCCGGTCGCATCGGGGAGATCCTCGGTCGTGCAGCCACCAATGGCGGCCAGTGCGGCCAGAGCCCGGACGACGTGCGTCGGTTGATCGCTCAACACCTCCTCGAGCAAGTAGTCGGTGATCAGGTCGGGGGTACCCTGCTTGTGGAGGGAGGCGAGAGCGGGCCACAACGCAGGCGTGTCGCCCGGGGAGGCCATGGGTTCGTCGGGAAAGCCAAAGAGAGAGAGCTCTACGGCGTCGAAGGCGAGATCACGCCAGCCGAGGAGGCGCCCTTTGCGGGTCGCGACCAGGCGTCCAAGACCCACGTGCTCCAAGTGTCGAGCTGACACCACAAGGTGCACCCCAGAGGGTGCATCCGTGACCAGGTCGCGCAGGAGTTCGGTGCCAGCGGTCCCAGTTCGTTCGAAGCGGTCGAGACACAGGGCAGTGGGTCGTTGGCGGTCGCAGGCCGCCAGTGCCGAAGACAGGTACTCGACGGATCCGGGAACGGCGTCAAAGCGGTGGGTCCCGGGCTCACCCCCCAAAGCCTCAGTCACGATGGTTGACAGCCGAAGGGCGAGCTCACCGGGGCTCGCGTCCTCAGGCGCGCAGTCGTAGCGGATGTCCCGCGCGTGCGGGCCTAGGGCTCCCGAGGCCTGATCAATGAGGACGGTGCGACCGAAGCCGGCGGGCGCGACGAGTGCACAGAGCGTGAGCTCGTGCCGCATTTCGAGAGTGGTGAGGAGGCGGTCGCGCCGGACCAAGGTGCCCATGGTGAGGCCTGAGCGTATTCCGCTGGTCCGACGATTCGTTTGTGGTCCCTCAGCAGGTCGGCGAGAGCCCTCTGACGAACCGTCAGCCTCGGCACCTGGTGATTTGCGTGCGGTTAACGCGCCACATGGATACTGCCCGGAGCAGTTGGCCCCGCCTTGGCGATGGTCATCTCGGCGTCGTGGCTCTGAAGCTTCGCCGAGGTGATCAGCGGGGGCTGCTGCCCAGCCGGTGACCAGGTCGGGGGAGCCCCGCGGTGCGAGCCGCGCTCTTGAAGGTGGTGGAACGGCCTCCCGGCGTCACCCTGCTCGGACGGACGAAGGACGCCTCGGGTCGGGTTGGTGTAGGTCTGGCCCTGAGTACCCCCCACGATCGCCTCATCTTGATCTTCAACCCGCACACATCGTCGGTGTCGGGCGACCTTACGCTGACCAAGAGAAGTACGAACGTCCTCGGGACGGTCGTGCCAAAGGGCACTCTGATCAACTTCACCACCTATGCGGCTACCGGAGTGACTGCGTCGATCACGCGTATGCCCGACGGAGCCGAGTTGCCCCTGACACCTCCGAGCCCACGTCGAGCGCAGACGGTTTGCGGCGCGCTGTACGTCCCCCAAAAGTAGGGACTGGCGTTGAATCGACGGTAGGTCACGAAGTCGCTCTCGGGTCTAAGGATGGGCTGCGAGTGAGTGTCCCAGTACCCGAGGAACTCATCTAGGATCGGCGCGATTGCGCTCGAGCAGGGAGGCCCGGCTCGCATGTCAGCCGGCTGCGACGACGAAGCACACGAATGGAGTGCCGCGTTTGCGACGGCGTCGACCGACGGGATGGAGGCCTACGAAGAGGCGCTCGTAGGGCCCATGTTCACGCCCTAGGGTGAGTATCTCCTCGACGCTCTAGTGGTCACCTCGGGAGAACGACTGCTGGACGTCGCCACGGGGCCTGGCACCGTGGCACGGCTGGCCTCTGCTCGATTAGGCCCATCCGGTCACGTGCTTGCAACCGACCTGAGCGCTGCGATGCTCGCAGTTGCCGAGGCGAAAGGAAGTGTCGCCGGCGGATCCCCGATCGAATACCGTCTCAGCCTTGCCGTACCCCTCGCCGCTGCAGGGGCCTCGTTCGACGTGGTCTGTTGCCAGCAGGGGCTCCAGTTCTTTCCCGACCGCCAGGGAGCGTTAGCTGAGATGCGTCGGGCACTGCGCCCTGGTGGCCGATTGGGGTGTGGCCATATGGTCCAGCGTCGACACCTGCCCTCCGTTCGCCGCCCTCAGGGACGCCATCGGTGAGGTCATGGGTCCCGACCCGGCAGAACGCTATGCCGGGGGACCGTGGGGCATGCATGCGCCACGGGCCTTGGCGGACATGGTGACTGCCGCAGGGTTTGGCGAAGTCTCCGTAGACGAGATGGCTCGGTCGGTACGTTTTGAGGGCGGCGCTCCTCAACTTGACCGCAGCTTGGCCGCTTCAGGGTTGGCAGCGGAGATAGGTGCTCTCAGCAGCGACGTACGGGCTGCCCTAGGTTCGGCCGTCGCCGACAAGCTGCGGGGGCTGACCGATCGCAGCGGAGCCATTACCTCCCACCTGACATCCCAAATCGTCTTGGCCGTCGCCCGTTGAGCCAACGAGTGCGTCTTCACTGAGTGTCCAGTCCGCCGGCCTTGGGTGTAGTCGTTGGCGGCGTGCGCCCCGTCTAGTAAGGACCGATCAAGTCCCAGCGATTGCCCGCGATGTCCAAGAACACAGCGACTCTTCCGTATGGCTCGGTGCGTGGAGGGCTAACGAACTCGACACCGACGGACGCCATTCGGTCGTGTGCCTGAGCGAAATCGTCTACACGCAAAAAGAAGCCGACACGACCGGCCACTTGGCGTCCAACAATGGAAGCTTGGTTCTCTCCATCGGCCTGTGCGAGAAGAACGCCAGTCTGACCTCCTGGCGGACGCACGACGACCCATCGTTTCGAATGTCCGTCGTTCGTAACTGCTGGAGAATCCTCTACCAACTCAAATCCGAGCTTCTCAACGAAAAACTCAATCGCCGGGTCATAGCTCTTCACGACGAGCGTGACCAGGTCTAAGCTAGCCATTCGGCAAGTCTCTCATGCAAGATGAGGCCAAAATCAGGTGGGTTGCAGCGTGCCCCAGTGCACCGCTGTGAACCGGACTCTGCGTGTACCAGAGCACGACCTAGAGCGTGCTCGAAACCGTTCCGACGGTCACTACGAGCGCCGTTAGAACTGCGCGAGTCGTAGGAGGCTCCAGCCGCTGGGTTGGGTGGGTCATGCAAATCGACCTCATCATGTACTTTGAAAAATCGTGAGCGGCTTGTTTCTGGTTTTTCTATTAGCTGACCACCCTTCTGCACACTCCAGTGGTGTGAGCGCAGAGTGAAAACGCTGCCCCATACGCCGTCGGGAAGTCAAAAAAATATTGGCCAGACTTTGCCCTCCCCCGGTGGCCTGGGGTGACGTCCGATACCTGGCCAAGGCCTTCGCTGTTGTCACAGGGGACAGGGGCCGCAGGTCAGGCACTAGAGCCGACGAGAGCACACGTGGCACAGCGATGTCGTGCCTTGATCGGTCGATCGGTCGGATCGGCACGGTGGGACATCACCAAGATCTTCGGTATGGAATCTAAGAATTGCGGGAAAATAGGAGCGTGCCGCCATCCACGCAACACACAGAGACCTCGGCATTACTCGCACGCCTCGATGCTCAACGCAGCCATGTTCTGGGAATCCTCGATGGGCTCGGAGAAGCAGACCTGCGGAGGTCCGTGTTGCCCTCGGGCTGGACGATCCTCGGACTCGTCCAGCACCTGACATTGGACGTCGAGCGATTCTGGTTCTCAGCAGTGGTGGCTGGCGACCAAGATGCGATCGATGGACTTGCGAAAGGCGATAAAGCCTGGAGGGTGGGCTCAGAAGTGCCCGGTTCAGATGTCTTCGAGAGATACCTGGAAGAGACCGCCCGGGCCAATCAAATCATTGACCCAATTCCTCTCGAAGCCAAACCACTGTGGTGGCCACCTGAGCAATTCGGCGATTGGAGAATCGACTCCCTTCGAGAAATCATCCTTCATGTCATTGTCGAGACGGCGTGTCACGCCGGACAGCTCGATGTCGTGCGAGAGCTCTTGGACGGCAAACAGTGGCTCGTGTTGACGTAGCTGATGGGTGGGCGACAGGTAGCCCCCTGCGCCGGCGGTGAGCGTGGTCAAGCGTGGCATCGGTCACGGACCCTGTGCCACGCGTCCAGGGACAACCTCCCGGCGAACACCGTTCGCCCTGCCCGATTGACATCGTCGGCGAGAGGTGTAATCCTACAACCATATGGTTGTAGGAACTCAGGAGCGCGAGAAACGGACCGACCGGTTGTTTTTCGCACTCAGCGATGCAACACGGCGCGACATCGTCACGAAGACGCTCGACCGTGAGCGCTCCGTGAGCGAGCTCGGCCGGCTGTATCCGATCAGCCTCACCGTGGTGCAGAAGCACGTCGAGGTCCTGGTCAACGCCGGTCTCGTCTCAAAGCACCGGAGCGGACGGGAACAACTTGTGCGCGGCGAAGTCAATCAACTTCGCCGCGCACGCGCGCTTCTCGATGAACTCGAAACGGTGTGGCGGGCCCGCCTCGAACGCTTCGAAGGCGTCCTCAACGGAACCACTGGGAAGGAAAGCGAATGACCGTTTGGAATATCGACAAGAACGCAGAGGCCAAGACGATGGTCATCACTGCGGTGTTCAAGACGTCCATCACCAACGTGTGGCAGCTGTGGGCCGACCCGCGCCTACTCGAGCGGTGGTGGGGTCCGCCAGGATTCCCGGCCACCTTCGAGCATCACGACCTCATGCCGGGCGGCACGATTACCTACTTCATGTCCGGACCCGGGGACGGCGAAAGATTCGACGGCACCTGGAACGTAATTGAGGTCGACGCGCCTACCAGGCTTGTGGTCGAAGACGCCATCGTCGACGATGACGGAACGCCAAGCGACGGCCATTCCATGACTCGCATGGAGATCGACATCGAAGGGGTGGGCGACGCGACGCGGATGATCCTCACGACGCATTTCGACTCGCTCGAAGGGATGGAGCGAGCGATCGCCACGGGCGTAGCCGAAGGCATGAGGGCATGCATGTCCCAGATCGACGCCCTGCTCGCCGAGGTCGCTGCATAGGGGATTACTCCGAGCAGAGGACCTGGTCGCCAGCACCGGGTGACGACGGTTCACAACGGAGCGCGACCCAAGCACGTGTGCCCGCGGCGACCCGCCGCCCATGTCGCTACTCGGCTACATGCCGAATGTCCGCTCGGATGGCGGTTTGTTGAGGGTGCAGACGCACATATCAGATTGATCCGCGACTGTTCAGGCGAGCACGTGTTCGAGGTTCTCCATCGCGGATCCGATGTTGGCAGCGAGCGATGTGAACGCCTCTTTCACCTTGGGCTCGTCAAGGTGCTCAGCTGCTCCGCGTGCCGGATTGAGCCGACACTGTTCGGTCCATGCCGAAAGCTCGGGTTCAGCAGAGCGCGCGACAAGACCTGCAATGCCGGCGCGCGAAATAGGTAGGAGCGAAGATGTTTCGCCCGTGAAGGCGACTGGTGGACACAGCTCGTTCTTGCGAGTCTCATCCTGGCCCGATGCCTCAACGGCCGCAATGGTGGCCGCACTCCAGGGGGCAACGCCGATGGTGACGTACTGAGGGGTGATTCGATCGGCCTCAAAGACAGGACGCGGGGACACCGGCGGCAGACCCTCAGCAGTGCAATCGACGTAAATCTGCCGTGCGTCCGCGGAGAGAGAGCCTTCGTCGAACACCATGTGTTTGGTTCCGATGCGCTGGACACGGCCGAGCCGCACCACGTTCTCGATGCTCCGAAGAGCGTCCAGCTCCAGCAGGCTAAGCGTGGCGCCACGGAACACCCCCGGCTCCACATTCGGGTCGATCCTGATCATTACGCCGTCAGCCTCAAGCCGGCGGACAAAGTCGGTCGCGTTGCCGCAAACCGCGGCACTTTCCACCCAGCGCGCTTGAAGCTGCATGTACGACGCGACCAATTCAAGAGGCTGCATGAAGGCGCGGTTTAAGAACCACCCATCGCGCGGCCGGATCCAACGGATGTGGTCTGGATCGACGCCCGCATCGAGGAGCCAGCTGCAGGTATCCATCGCGGTCTTGCCCGCGCCGATGACGGTGAACCCTGTTGCTGGCTCGTCAAGGTCGACAAGCGCGTTCGGCGGGATCACATGCACGCCCGCGTCAATCTCGTACATCGGGGAATGCCTTGACGGTATCGATGACTCGACATAGGTGGCGTCGACGAACTTGCGGCGCACCGTCACGGTCGTCTCGGCACCAGTCAGCCGGGAAATGATGTGATGGCCGCCGGCATCGCTGCCGCGATAATCAGACATTAGGAGGAACCGCACGCGTCCGGAAGTAAGAAGGTGTTCTTGAAGCACACGGTTGTAGTAGTCACAGATCTCCGCAGCCGTGGAACGTTCGTAGAAGCCGGCGTTTGGACCGGAGTCGTCGACGCGGTCGTTGCCAAGCACACGCGAGTTAACTCCGTAGTACGCCGACGGTTGGTGGAGACGTACGAACGGATAGGCATCGAGCCAGTGACCGCCAGGACGATGCCGCCGGTCAACCATGACCACGTCGACGTCCGACTCGGCGACCAACGTGTCGACGAACGCCATCCCAGTGGCACCGGCGCCCACAATGAGGTAGTCGGTCTCGACCAGGCGCACCCGTCCTCCCTTCGTCAAGCGAAAGCGTTTTTAAGCTTGTCCGGTTGCTGTATGACGCGCAATAGGCCGAGCACAGCCACCGCTTCAAAAACCCAGATCAGCGTCAAAGAACCAACGAACCAATACCCGGTGCTACTCCAGGCCAGGGGGCCTTGACATAGGGTTTGTTACTCGCGAACTGTTGGAGGTCCGGTCGCAAAGGGAGTCGGCATGCGGGAGCGCACCAACGAAGTCGAGGTTGAGCGGGACGTCAAGGTCACGGTGTCTGACGGGACGGGGCTCCTGGCCGACGTCTACCACCCCGTGGGCATCAACGACGCTCCTACCATCTTGGAGCGCACACCGTACGGCAGGGCCAACTTCGCCTCAGCCATGGGCCCGGAGTTCGCCGCCCGCGGCTACCGCTACGTCCTGCAGGCGTGCCGGGGCACGGACGGGTCGGGTGGCACGCACAGTTACTTCGCCGAAGCGCCGGACGGGCGAGACACAGCGGACTGGATCGCATCGCAGCCTTGGTTCAACGGCAGTATGGGCACGTTCGGTGCTAGCTACATGGGCTTCACTCAGTGGGCGCTGGCCTCCACCAGGCCGCCGCACCTCAAGGCCATGGCCGTCGCTCTGTCGACTTCGGTGCGTGCTTACTCGTGGTACCCGGGAGGCTCGCTGGCGCTCGAAGTGATTGTCCCCTGGGACGCCGGCGCCACCCAGTTCAACAAGCAGGCCGACGCCGTCCCCACCACCGACATCTCCCCCGAGGGCATCGAGCGGCAAATGGCCGAGCTGAAGGCGGGCTTCGACCACCTACCTCTCGGTGAGGTGATCTTACGGCTCACCGGTGTCGACTTGCAGCTCTATCACGACCAGCTCACCCACGGCAGTGTTGGGGATGGCTTTTGGGATCCTGTGGACTTCCGGCCCCTGCTGGCGGACTGGACGGTGCCGACCCTGCTCGTCGACGGCTGGCACGATTACCCGCTGCCCGGCGTGGTGCAGGACTACGCCGTCCTGCGCGCATCGCCCGCCCCCGTGCATCTGCGCATCGGTGCCGGCGGACACCTCGGCGGGGGAGGAGAGGGCGGCATGACCGACGCCCCACTGGACTGGTTCGATACGTGGTTACTCGGCCGGGAGGGACTGCTCGACCCCACCCCGGTAAAGGTCCACGTGCAGGGCGAAGGCGGACGCTGGCGCGACCTGCCGGATTGGCCACCAACCTCGGAGCCGACCCGCTGGTACCTCCATGGCGGGAGCCACCTGGCGCTCACGCCGCCGGAGACACCGTCGGAGCCGGACCGCTACCGCTACGACCCCGCCGACCCCACGCCGTCGATGGGCGGCATCGGCATGCTTACCGGGGGCAGCATAGACAACCGGCCTCTCGAGGCGCGCCACGACGTCCTCGTCTACACCTCAGACGAGCTGGGCGAGCCTCTCGAGCTCGTCGGTCCGGTGGCGGCAGAGCTTCACGTCGGCTCAAGCCTGGATCATACGGACTTCTTCGTCCGGATCTGCGACGTGTCACCCGACGGCCGGTCCGACAACGTGTGCGACGGTCTGCAGCGCTTTGACCCTGCGTCCATCCGCCGAAATCCGGACGGGACGTTCACGGCGGCGGTGGCCCTGTGGCCCATCGGTCACACCTTCGGAACCGGTCATCGCCTGCGGGTCCTGGTCTCCAGTGGGGCCCACCCCGTCTACGCCCGCAATCTCGGCACCGGAGATCCGCCTGCTACCGCCACCACGCTGCGGTCCGCAGAGCAGGCCGTGTACCACGACCCGGGCCGGCCGTCCTGGGTGACTCTCCCGCACTTCTCGGGGTGACGTCCCGGGCCACCTCGCGGGTCGGCGAACCGATGAGGCGACCCCCGGCAGCCTCACGTTCGCAGTAGTGGCGGCCAGCCGGGTGTGAGCCGAATGCGCCTTCCGCTACGTATTGATGTCCGCCTCGCGTCTCGCTGACTGCCTCGGGAAGGGGATCCGATATTGATTGCGAGGGCTTCGACGGCACCATCAAGCTGCCGATCGGTCCGCCCATCTGATGCGAAATACGCTGGCGAGGTGCCATCGCCGGAAGGAGCCAAACGGGGGCCAGTCCCCTGGTTGCGCAATCGGATCGCACAGGCAGGAAGTCGCGCCGCCGAGAGGTTCGATATGGATCCCGAGTCGGCGCTTCAGTCGGCGCAAGACACTCTGGACTGGTCCATCCGTCATCGTGGTCCCGAATCGACGATGACGATTAACGCCAAACGCGAGGTTGCAGAGCGATTAGAGCGCTTGGGGCGGTACGAGGAAGCCGTCCGGATCAGGACCGATATCGCTGCTCACTTCCGGCTAGAGCTTGGGGCAGACGATCCGAATGTGCTCACGGCGGAAGCATTCCAGGCGTTCGACCTTGATCGATTAGGTCGGCATCGGGAAGCCTTACCCCTCTTTGAGCACGTACTCGCTGGTCGGACTGCTGCCTTGGGACCGGACAATGAGCTGACTTTGCTGGCCATGCAGTGGCTCGGCTGCACTCTTAGAAATGTCGGTGACCTTCCCGAGTCACGCCACCTACTCCAAGAGGCTGTAGATCGATACGAACAACAAGGCGGTGGCGAGACTGAAGACTGCATGAAGACTACGTCGCACCTGGCCACCTCCCTGTTCCAACTCGGGCAGGTTTCGGAAGCGTGTGAGTTACGCAGGCGCATCCTTGAGGTCCGTAATCGGACGTTGGGCCCCGATGCCTTGACGACGCTGAGTTCGCTCGAAAACCTCGCTACCACTCTCCAATGGATCAATGAAGTCGATGAAGCCAAGGTGATATGCGAGAACCTTCTGACAAAGAGGATCCGCTTGCTCGGAACGGACCATCCAGACACCCGGCGCGCCAGAGAGATGCTGAGCGCGATCGATCAGGGCCTCGAAACCAATCCGTAGAACTACTGTCCCAGCACGCTGGATAAGGCGTGGTTAAAACCACGTTGAGGCCAAACGCGGGCGATACTGCCAGTGTGTCGCTGTTCGACGGTGTTGTTGATGAGTACGACGCCGCACGTCCCGCGTATCCTGAGGACCTCTTTGAGACCTTGGAGCCTCTCCAAGACGCTCTCGTCGTGGAGGGAGGATGCGGGACAGGCATCGCGACGCGCCAACTCGTCCGGCGAGGCGCAACAGTAATCGGCGTCGACATCGGGCCGAACATGTTGCAACGAGCGATTGAGCGCTCCCCCGAACTACTAGCGATCAGGGGTGACGCAGCACGGTTGCCGATATTGGATCACTGTGCGGATCTCCTCTGTTACGCCCAGTCGTGGCACTGGGTCGACGAGCAACTGAGAGTCGATGAGGCGCATCGCGTCCTTCATCCCGATGGTAGATGGGCAGCATGGTGGTCTCACGCCCGAGACGATGGTGAAGCGTGGTTCGATGCTTACTGGGACGCCATCGAGCGAACCTGCCCAGGGACCCTTCGATCTCGACCGCGACATCGACTGGGCAGAGGACCTCGTCAAGAGCGGACTCTTCACGGTTGACAAGCCGAAGGTCTTTCCTTGGATGCGTGAGATCGGGATCGAGTTGTGGCTGACCGATCACCGAAGCCAGAGCAATATCGCGTCGCTCGAAAGGGTCCAGCGCCGGCGACTTCTGTCCCAGGTAAGGGGACTGCTTCTCGAGCAATTTCCAGATTCGGTCGCTCGTGTGCGCTACGAAACTCGGCTATGGATTGCTCACCCATTGACTTAGCCTCGATCCACTGATGAGATAGCTGCGTAGAAGGCCGCGCATCCGCGGAAAGTGCCTCCCTGCCTGGGAGAATTTGTGTTGTTCGAAGACACGATTCACCCAGCACCAGGAGGCACTTTCTGTGGGGTCAGTATCGCGCAGGATCGACCGGATTGGCGTGACCTTCGACGAGCCCAATCTGGTCGCCAACGCCGGCTTGTTGTTGGTCGCAACGCTGGTCGCTCGCCTCGATCTCGAGTCCCTCGTCAATGCCACCGTCGGTCTCTTGGGACGGGTCGGGGGTGCGATGCCGGGGCGCAAGGTGCTGACATTGGTGCACGCCATGGTGGCGGGCGGCTCACACATCGACCATGCCGACGTGCTGCGCTCGGGGGCTACGGCAGCGGTGCTTCCACACCGGGTCATGGCACCGTCGACGCTTGGGACCTTCTTGCGCGCCTTCACCTTCGGCCACGTCCGCCAGCTCGACGCCGTGCTCGCCGAAGCGCTGCGCCGGACCTGGGCGTTGGGCGCGGGGCCTGGGTCCGAGCAAATGGTCATCGACCTCGACTCGACCATCTGCGAGGTGTGCGGCAAGGCCAAGGGCGGTGCGGGCTATGGCTACACCCGCGTGCTCGGCTATCACCCCCTCGTCGCCACGCGCGCCGACACCGGCGAGGTGCTCCACGTCCGCCTGCGCAAGGGGGCGGCCAACACCTCTCGCGGCGCGGTGCGCTTCGTCGAAGAGCTGGTCGCCCGGGTGCGCCGGGCCGGCGCGGCCGGAGAGCTCATCATGCGCTTCGATGCGGGCTTTTGGTCGCATCGCACCATCGGCGCCCTCGAGCGCCTCGACATCGGCTTCACCATGGGGGTCAAGATGCACAAACCCGTGGTCAGCGCCATCGCGGCCGTCGACGAGTCGGCCTGGACCCCGATCAACTACAGCTCGGGTGGCGTGGCCGAGGTCGCCGAGTGCACCTACAAGGGACGCCGGCTCATCGTGCGGCGCACCCGACTGATCGGCCGCCAGGCCACGCTCTGGCCCGAGTGGCGCCACTTCGCCTTCGTGACCGACCTCGAGGGTGACGCCGTCGACGTCGACGCCTTCCACCGCGCCCACGCCAACGTCGAGCTCGCCATCCGGGACCTCAAAGAAGGTGCGGGCCTCGAGCACCTGCCCTCTGGAGAGTTCTTCGCCAACGCGGCCTGGCTCGTCTGTGCCGCGCTGGCCCACGACCTCATCCGCTGGACGGCCATGCTCGGGCAGATCACGCCCGAGGACCATTTCACCGTGGCGCGCACCGTCCGCATCCGCTTCTTCTCGGTACCGGGCCGCCTCGTCAGCCGTTCGGGCGTCCCGACCTTGCGCACCCCGACGCAGTGGCCCTGGGCTGAACCGTTTCTGCGCGCGCTGACCCTCTTGCGGAGCCTGCCACCGGTTCCGACGTAGGAGAACCATCAAGCGGGCGGCGCACCGCGGACAACGGCACCAGGCGCTGACATCGACCATCCATCATCTGAAGGCCTGCCTCGTCACGCCCGGATCGCCCGTGATCCGCTGCACGAGGCTTGGTGGCGTCAACCGCCAGTCAAAAGGGACGGCCTCATCGCGTTAACCCAAGATCATCGGTGGATCGAGGCTTAGCGGAGATGCCCCAGTCCGCCGGCAGCGAGACGGCCTAGGGAGCGGGTGACCAAGAGCCGGAAGTGGCCTTTGGCTCTCTCGGTGCCATCTGCTCATGCCCGCCAAAAGGATACGAGACGGGCTCAGGTGAACGGTCACCCGTCGGCCTTCACAGGGAATCGCCACTGAATTAGCCTTGGGGCATGGCCTTGTTCCTTGATCGACACAAGGCGCCTGGTGCGACTGCTGCCGACATCGCCGCGGCGCACGAACTCGACCTCGCTGTTCAGGAGAAGTACAAAGTTCGTTACGTCACCTATTGGTTCGATGCTGACGAAGGGACCGTGTTTTGTCTTGCAGAGGGGCCTGACCGACAGTCGTTGGAGACTGTGCACCGAGAGGCACACGGTTTGGTTGCTGACAACATCATCGAGGTGGGCAACGGACCCATAAACGCGTTCCTTGGTGAGGTTCCGCGACACCAAGCAGGGGAGGCTTACGTCGACTCCGCTGTTCGAGTAATTCTGTTCACCGATCTTTGTGACTCCACGCAGCAGACCCAGGAGCTAGGCGACGAAGGATTCATGCTGCTCATTCGTGAGCACGACGACATCGTGCGAACCGTATTGAAAGACCAGGGCGGACGCGAGGTGAAGCACACGGGTGATGGGATCATGGCGTCATTTACGTCCGTGACGGCTGCTGTCGCGTCGGCGATAGACATTCAACGCTCATTGCGCAACCGAAATGAACATGCAGAGCGGCCCATTCACCTCCGTGTTGGCATCAGTGTCGGGGAGCCGGTTACGGAGGGAGACGACTTGTTCGGGGCGGCGGTTCAACTATCGGCACGACTTTGCGGTGTGGCCTCTCCAGGCGGCATCGCCGTTTCGACAGCAGTACGTGAACTCTGTGTTGGGAAGCGATTTGATTTCGATTCAAGGGGAGCGCTCGATCTCAAAGGGTTCGCCGACCCAGTTCCCGTCTTTGAGGTTCGTCTCCCTCCTGAATAGGGTAGCGAGCTCGCCATCAACCGCATAGCGGTCATTCTTGGTGGAGGTCTTCACGTTTCGCCCGCCGGCAGTCTGAGAAGCAGGAGCACGCGTCGCCGGCTCGGCGAAGTGGGCCACTGACCTCGAACGAACCTACCCTCAAAGAGACGGGAGACTCGATGTCAACCACCGTCTCGGCTGTGCCGAGATAATGCAGACTGAACGAAGAACCAGGTGGGCGCCTGTGGCCTCGTCAGGCGCTCGAGTTTGGTGACTCCGACTCCTCACGTACCTCCTCGATCCGCACCTCCGGGAGCAGTCGTTGCAGGCGAGAGACGACCGAGCCGTGCACGATCTCTCCTAGCCGGGAGCGGTGCCGGCCCACGACGAGTCGGGAAGCGCCGTGGTCCCGCACCGCTCGGGCCAGGCCCTCGGGCACCGACCCCGCAGTCATCTCGACGTAGAAGCCTCCGACCTCTGTGACCAAGTCCCGGTGCTCGGCGTGGGCTTGTGATCGCCGGTGGGTCATCATCCCGTCGTCGAGGCTGACGTGGACTACCAGCAGATCGGCGTCGTCATCGAGCGCCCCTTCGCTGGCGCGGCGAATGACGTGCCGGCCCCAGCCGGTATCCGAGACTCCCGCTATCACGGTCGGGCGGGACGCAGCGACGAGCCCCCGCGCCTTGAGCATCTCCTCGGCCACCGGCACGAGGGTTCCATCCATCCAGGCCTGCCCCAGGGCACTGAGCGCCTGAAGGTTGGACACCCGGAAGTAATCTGCCAGCGCGCCTCCCACCCGGTCGGCCGAGTACACCTTTCCGTCGGCGATGCGCCGACGGAGGGCATCGGCGGGTAGATCGACCAGCACGGTTTCCCCGGAGCGCACGAACTCGTCCGGAATCGACTCCACCGTTCCCGCCCCGGTGAGCTGCGCCACGTGGTCCCGGGCCGATTCCAAGTTGCCCAGGTTGGCGGTCGTCATGACGTCAACCCCGGCCGCCAGGATGTCCGCCACCTCCTGCCACCTGCGCCTGGTCGGGCCGACCACGGTGTGGGCCAGTTCGTCGACCAAGGCGACGCCGTCCCCGCTGGCCATGACCGCCTCGACATCGAGCTCGGCGAAGGTCCCGCTCCCGTAGGCGACCGCGCGAGCTGGCACTACCTCCAGGTCACCTACCTGGGCTCGTGTCTCGGCCCGGCCATGGCGTTCGACCCAGGCCACGACGACCCGCTGTCCCGCATCGGAACGAAGTCGACCTGCCCGTAACATCGCGTAGGTCTTCCACACCCCGGGTGCCGTGCCCAGGTACGTCGTCAGCGCGCCGGACCCTTCCACCAGTCAAGCCTGCCACCTCGACTGATCCCTCGCCTCGACCGCATCGTACGCGGGCAGTTCTTCCGCGATGGAGACGCGGCAGACCGCGTATGGCGACGCGGCAGACCGCGTATGGCGACGCGGCAGACCGCGTGAGGATCGGGCTGATCCCGGATTGGTCAGGCGTGCGCCGGAGATCTGGGCAACGGGCTCGGGCGATCACCGATCTTGTCAGTGGTCTCAAGTGGCGTGCGAGTGCCGATGAGGAACAGGAAGGCTGACCTACGCGATGGTCGCAACATACTTACGGGTGGCGGTGTCGCCGAGCGTGTCGAGCATCGTTTGGGGCGTCGTGTCGGTAATTGTCCCGGATCGCGGTGGTCCGTTGACCAATGGACAGGAGCTACCTGTCAGTGCGAGAACTAGGCATGGAAAAACGTTTACGACCTCGTTCGTCGTTGGCAGATCCGACGACCGCCATCTTGTGACCTTCACCTCGGATCACTTCAGCAAACTGAAAAGCGCTCCGAACTAAAAGTTCTTTACAGCTACCCATTCGATCTTCGGTGCGGCAGAGGATGACGATTTTTTCAGTTTGCTCGCCGGTTCAGAACCACCTCGGGTTGTAGACAAAGGTCGAAACGATCTCAGCGTACGGTGTGCTCGTGCCCCCACCGTTCTCAGCAGGAGATGCGCTAATCTGCGCTCCGCTGTTCTCGACGGTCACGTAGGGAGTGACCGCCTGCCCGAACGCCACAAATGTACCCGGTGTCGTTGTTTCGCCCACTAGCCCAATCTGATAGACGCCCGGTACAGCATTTGGAACCGTGATGCTGTAAGGGCCTTCTTGATTGTTGTCCCCGCTGTTGACGCAGTCGTTGGCGTCAATCACCGTCTGCAGGTGGGTTCCGTCGGGTCTTTCGACGAACAGTCTGACCGAGGCGTCCGCGGCAACATTGCTATTGCAATCCAAGGTAAATCCATCAATCGTGACGGTCAGGGTGCTGCCGGAGGCTGATGGCTGGGACCCGGATGCGCCACTGGCACCGAGCCAAGCTGCAGTTGAGCCACCGATTGCTGCGACTGCTGCAGCCGCAAGGATGGCTACACGACGAGGGATAAATCGCTTCATGGGTTCCTCCTGATCGGCTAGCTGGCGTGGCGTGACGCTAGTCCGGTGGATAGTGAAACGCCGATGCGAAGAAACGGCCCAGCTGACTTCATGACTGGGCCGTTTCGGTGCGTCCCGAGCGTGTGTAGCAGGACGGCAGTCCCACGCGAGAACCAGCTATTGCATGGTGTGTGCTTCAGAGGCAAGCGAGTCGTCGTTGCAGGATCTCTATGCACACCATGTCATCGTGCAGATGTTGAATGCACTGCGCGGCGGAGGTTAGACCGCACAGTGCGTATCTCTCGGATCAGGTGTAGTTAGGGACTGCTCGGCGCAGTACGTGAAACGAGCGACCCTTGCGGATCGCTCGTTTGCACTGCGTACGGCTGGCCCGCGCCAGCCTGGCCGGTCCTCGTGTCAGTCTGGCCTCACGATGGCAGTAGCTCCACCGCTGAACCGTGTTGTCCGAGAGTCCGTCAGCACTCCACGACGTGTAGGTGTTCTCAAGGTCTGCAGCCCTCAAGTCGGCTAGCCGGTGCGAAGCGAGCGCCCGACGGATGCGAGATTCCACTTGCTTGCCGTTGTCGTCGGCCGTCCGAGGTGCCCACTCCCTGCCTTGTGTGGTCCGTCCGTAATCCAGCCATTCCGAGAGCACGTCACCGAACGTCCGTCCCGACTTCGCAGCTGCGACCGGTGCGACCGGCTCAAGGCTGCGCACCGCCCGTTCCGCCTGCTTCGGACAGGGGTTCCGCCTTGCTCCCGAACGTGGCGCGCATCTGCTTGCCGTCGACGCGGTAGCGGTAGCGCCACACACCGGAGCCAGGTGCAGACTCCGTTAGGCTTCCACTTCCGTATGTCGCTTTGGTGCTCATCGCTGGTTCTCCCTGGTTGCTTGTCACTTCCAGGCCACCAGATTGAGACACGATTGAGACACAACGGGTGGTCGGGGGTTAGAAATAGCCTCTGACCAGCACGGAGAGGTGCGAGAGCGGCCGAATCGGACTCACTGCTAACCCGGGGTTTGAGGGACTCAGGCACGAATCTCCGGACACCTAAATCCCTAACCAGGCACGATGCGCGGGCTCTGGAGAGTGGCGGATGCGAAAATATAGGCCCACTTATAGGCCAAGCCTTCTCGAGCATATGGAAGTCGCTGACGCCGATCGATGTCGGATCGGACGCATCGTGATATCATGATGTCATGACCAAGCAGACCACCGTGCGGTTGCCAGAGGAGTTGGCAGAACAGGCCGAGGCAGTCGCGCGCGTCAAGGGCACCAGTGTGAACGCGCTCATTATCGAGTCGCTCTCTGCGGAGATCGACAGGGTTCGCGCCGACAAGGACTTCACCACTCGAGCCGGCCGGCTCCTTGAGCGAGACAAGGAACTGCTCGACCGGCTCGCTCGTTGACCCGGTTCATTTCCCTGCCGGAGTTCTTCTGGCTCGCCGAACAGGTGACTGGTATCGATGCACAGGTCCTGGCCAACACGGGCAGCATCAACCTGGCCGATTCGGCTCTTCACGCCCCTCAGGCCGGGTTCGGCGATCAGGACTTCTACCCTGATCTCATCGACAAGGCGGCGGTGCTGACCTGTCATCTGGCGTGGAATCACCCGCTGCCCGACGGCAACAAGAGGGCGAGCTGGGCGTGCCTCGTCCTGTTCCTCGATCTCAACGATGTCGTCTGGGATCCTGACCCCCCTGATGTCGACGAAGCCGAGGCGGCCATCCTTGCTGTGGCCGCGCACGACGTTGACGAGTCGTGGTTTGCCGACTGGCTCCGCCGACGGATCCGAGTCATTGGAAAGTGACTTCATCCCGGCGAAGGGGCGCCCCGTACGGCACCATGGGGGCAGTGGGTCCGACTCGGGCAAGATGGTGAGAGTGCGACCAGCCGACATCAGACTTTCGTTCAACGAGGCCGCTGAGATCTACGACAAGGTGCGGCCTTCCTATCCCACCGACCTCTTCGACGCCCTCTTTCAGATGCTGCCGTCTCAGCCGGAAATCGTGGAGGTCGGTCCCGGAACGGGCCAGGCCACGAAAGATCTCCTTGCCCGAGGAGCGTCGGTGCTCGCCATCGAGATCGGTCCTGAGATGGCCGCTACGTTGCGCTCGAACCTCTTTTCGGATCGGCTACGCATAGAAGTCGGTGACTTCGAAGTCATGGAGATCAAGGCCGGTGAGGCCGACGCCGTGTTCTCCGCCACTGCCTACCACTGGATTACCCAGGAGGCACAGACCGACCGGCCCGCTGCAATCCTACGACCGGGCGGCCTCGTGGCGGTCGTCGACCTCATCCAAGTCGACTCGCCCGACGATGCGGGCTTCTTCGCCGCTGGTCAGCCGATATACGAGCGGTATGGACAGGGACACACTGGACCCCCTGCCCCTCCTCGTGGAAGCGCTGATCCAGCGATCCGTGCAGTGCTGGACGCAGATCGCCGTTTCGACTCTGTTGCCGTCCGTCGGTACGACTGGAACCAGACGTACAGCGCAACGGACTACCGAAACTTGATGCTCTCGTACTCTGGCACCCAGATGATGCAAGAGCCTGCCCGAGCGGGTCTCCTCGACGAGCTGGAGTCCCTCATACGGACCGAGTTTCGCGGCATCGTCACGAGGCCGCTCGTCGTGACGCTTACGACTGCCACCCTCACTTGAGGCTGACCCGGTGCAGGGGCTGCCCCAGTACATTGGCTTGGGGCAAGACGCGCGGATCCGACATTCGAAACTATTCAGTAGTTGCCGAAAGACCCCGACGCGGGCTCTCGCACCCGGCGCCGACCCGTGAGGACCGCAGGTAAGGTGCGAGCACCAGTACGACGAAGGGAGTCACGGTGACGCAACGCTCTGTGCAGATCGAGACTGCAGATGGGATCTGCCCGGCCGCACTCAGCGTTCCCGCTGGAGAGGAACCCTGGCCGGCGGTGATCATGTTTCCCGATGCCGGGGGGATGCGCGACACCATCCGGCAGATGGGCGAGCGGTTGTCGGATCTGGGCTATGTGGTCTTGGTGCCCGACTTCTACTACCGCAACGGCCCCTACGACCAAGTCGACATGCGCACCGCCTTCTCCACCAAGGAGAACGCGGAGAAGATCATGGGCATGATGCGGGGCTACACGGCGGACCTGGTGGTGCGTGACGCCGGCGCCTTCGTCGATTACCTGGACTCGCTGCCCGAGAAGAATCCGGGCGGCGTAGGCACCACCGGCTATTGCATGGGCGGCCGGCTCTCGCTCATCACCGCTGCGAACCTGGGCGAGCGTATCGCCGCAGCCGCCTCCTTCCACGGTGGGAATCTCGCCAAGGCCGACGACCCTGATAGCCCCCACCACAAGGCGAGCGCGATCAAGGCCGCCGTGTATGTGGCGGGGGCGATTGAAGACCAGTCGTTCGCCGACGATCAGAGGGATCTCCTGGAGAAGTCCCTGAGCGAGGCCGGGGTCATCCACACCATCGAGACCTATCAGGCCCATCACGGCTTCGCCGTTGCCGACAACCCGAGCTACGACCCAGACGCCGCCGAGCGTCACTGGAAGGCCAGTGAGCAGTTCTTCGGGTCCGTTCTCAAGTAGCGACGGTGGGAGCGTCGTTGCTACCCGGGCGGGCCCTCTACGCCGGCTTAGATGTAAAACGTATTCTCAGTAACGGCATGCGGTGAACGAATGAGCATCGACGACGAAGGTCGCGCTCCCATCTGCCCTTTTTGCGGAGTGACTGCTCTACCGGGTGATGCAGGACACGTTCTCGACCCACGCTTCATCTGTGAAAATCCCGACTGCGAGGCCTTCGGCGAAGTTATCGAGGTCGGTTAGATCATTCCTTCCCTGCCCCAGTCCGATGCTCCTATGGGCTGTCAAGCCCTAATTTCTCGTGAGGTAGGAGCCCGTAAACCTCGCGAGCGACGTAGCGCTTGAGACATCGCACGGCCTCCTTCTTGGTCAAGCCTTCCGTCTTCCGTCGATCGATGTACTCGGTGGTGCGCGGGTCGTAGACCATCCGGGTGAGCACGATGTGCCACAGGGCGGAGTTGGCCTGACGGTCACCACTGCGGTTGAGTCGGTGTCGTTGGTTCTTGCCGCTGCTGGCATCGAGCGGTGAGGCGCCGCAGAGGTGGGCGAAGGCCGCCTCGTTGCGTAGCCGTTCAGGGTTGTCGCCGGCCGCGACGAGGAGCGCGGAGGCGGCATCGGTCCCGATACCGAGCGTGGCGACGAGTTCGGGCGCGGTCTCCTTGACCAAGGGTTTGAGGATGGCGTCGAGCTCGACGATCTCCTCTTCGAGGGTGAGGGCCCGTCGGGCCAACATCCGGAGGCTGAACTTGGTCAGCGAGACGATGTCGCGCTTGGCGCCGGGTCGATAGGTCGAGGCGCGCTCGAGGAGATGGGAGACGCTGAGGCCCCGGAGCTCGGCCCGGATGGACTCGGGGGCGGTCGAGACGAGGTTGCGCATCTGGTTGAGGGCCTGGGTCCGTCCCTTGCGAGCCGAGGACCTCGCGACTCGTAAAACCCGCATGGACTCGACGTTTCCGTCCCTTGTCTTGGCCTCCCCAGCGGCGTCACCCGAGAGGGCGGCCCGGGCGGCCGAGATGGCATCTTCGGGATCGGACTTTCCCTTGCGCCGACGACGTTGTCGGTTGGGGCGGTCGACTTCGACGACGCGGATCCGCTCGGCTTGGAGATGGCGAGTGAGCCCGGCTCCATAGGACCCGGTGCCTTCGACACCGACGAGCTCGACCGGACCGAAGTCGGCGAGCCACCCCAGCAGCTTCTTGTAGCCGCTCTCGGTCGTAGCGAAGCTCGCGACGCCGAGGAGAGCACCTCGTTCGTCCAAGGCCGCCGCTACATGGACGTCGAGGTGCGTATCTACCCCGCCGGTGATGCTTCGTGCCACAGTGGTCACTGTCATCCCTTCGTTGGATTGGGTTGGGGTGACACCGCACCGAGCGGGACGACGGACAAGACAGCGACGGGCCTGTATGAGGCAGGCTCCTATGAGGTCACTCCGTCCAACCGATGGGTGTCGAGTGGGTGACCGGGCCAGGCCGACGGATCGAACTCAAGACAGTCCTTTCGGACGTCAGCCGGATTATTGGAGTCAGACCTGGCCTGGACACCCACTCACACGCTGACCAACTCCCTCACCGAAGTGGTGGATCACTCAGCGGCCACTTCAATCCTCGCTGCCGGGACGGTGGGACACTTGTTGGATGGGAGAGGACAGGTCAGCCAGCTACGAACTGGTCGGCCAGGACGATCAAGGTCAGAGCCTTCGTCTCGTATGGAGCGATGGTCCTGGATGGACCGTGCAGAGGGAATCCCCAGCGGGGCGATGGACCGATCTCGCCGTGTACTCCGTGGACCCGCCGGTCCAGGCCCTGCCGTTCGCCAGATGGCTCCTCGGAGTCACCCACCTACACCACGACATCATCGAGGATTTCGTAGAGAGCGTCCGAGACCACAATCCTGGGCGGTTCAACGACACAGACTCGGGCGAGGCCGAGAACATTACGGCCATCCACACGAGACCTGACCCATAACGCCGGATCGGCGGCGGCCCGTCTCTACATCGACAAAACTCTCGCAGGTGGGCACTGATCCGTTGGACGATGGAACGTGGGACATAGATCGGAGACTGTGGGTCGTTTCGCGCAATGAGACCGGACTGGGCGGCTACATCACCGGAGGGGGGTTTACGTTTCCGGGGCGCTTCTATGTCTTCTGGACGAACCAACGTGCCGCATATTCAACCTCGCTGTCGGACATCGGTACGTGCTCAGTTGAATCCAGCTATTGGTTGCATGGGTTTTTGGTCGGTCAACATCCAGGACCCTGGTTCTCCAAGGCATTCGACAAACACGACGACAGCGACCCTCGGTATCAGATCTACGAATCTGCGCTTCAGATGTTCACCCTGACGGGCGTGTGGCGCACGAGGTCGGAGCCTGTGTTCTGCTGCGCGCAATGCGGTTCGCCGTTTCATCCGGAGAATCCGCTGCCGCGGGCATTGCCTTCAAACCCCGCCGGAGAAGTGTGCTTCACATGTCATCCGGTGTCTTTGGACGGGCTCTGGCCTCGAGTATCTGAAGGCCCACCGCCATTCGGCACCTGAACATGCTTTTAGGTGCCCTTCGTACGCCGGATCGGTGGGATAGGGAGATAGCAGCAGGACCGGTCAGCCGAAGTTAAGCGATCCCGCTTTCGGCATCGTAAATTCTGGGTCGTGGTCGACGCGTGGGGCGATGAATTAACTCCGGAAGAGCGGGATGCTCAAGAGATCGCTGAACGCAAGGCGGCACAGCGTTCTGAGCTTCAAGAACTCCGGAACCAACCTGGTTTCGGAAGCTGGCGGTCGGCGCGGGGTGGTTTTTTCTTTCTGACGGCCATCTGTGCCATCTGCGTCTGGTTGGCTTACACCTCAGTGTCAGGGCACCCGGGACCTGCCGGATGGGTCGGTGGTGCCATATTCTCCCTTACGGCGCTATACATCGCGCAGGGGCTCGCGCGGGGTACGTTCCGCCTGATCCGAACGGGTAACACGCAAAAGGAACCGCGTGACTCTCACGAGTCTTGAGGCATCCCTGTACGCCGGGTCTGAGCGCATGACTTACGCTGCTGCAGTGGTGAGACACAGGCGGTCCGTTCTCGGGCTTGCGATCCTGTCGCTCGCCGCGGTGATCGGTATCTGGGTGCTCCGAGCACGGGGAGGATTTGGCGGATCTCCAAACGGGCCTTCGATTGGACCTATGACCGCCGAGGCGACCAGAGCATCGAAGAGTTCCTGGGCGAAGGCTGGCCCCGTTGGACCTCCATCCCCAGGGTGCAGATCCTGCTGCGGCTGCACCTGCTCGGACGGCTCCGAGACGAAGGCGACAAGGTCGGCGCTCTTTATGTGGCCGGAGAATGCCTCGAGATCTTTCGATCCCATCATCTTCCTCACACACTTGTCGACCTTTCTCTGACCAAGGTCGCAGAGGTCTACGAGTGGTGTGAGGATTGGGAAGCAGCTCTTTCCCTACGCGAGGAGGACTGGCTCATCGAGAAGGGGCATCGCGGCGAGGACAGCCGACGGGCGATCATTGCCATGGAGTATGTCGCCACTGCCGCACGGCGGCTGAACGACTTCGACAGAGCCATCCAGCTCCAACGCAGAGCGCTTGATCACTGGAGGGACGCAGAAGGCATCACCGGCTGGAGGGCGTGTCGCGCGGAGGCGCAGCTCGGAATCACACTTCAGACTGCCAACCGTTCCGAAGAAGCACGACCACTACTCGAACATGCTCTCGACCATTTGCCCGGTCACGAAAGCGTGACACACGGGGCCCACTCCCGTCTGGCCAGCGCCTTGTCGGACCTTGACGAAGGTGACGAAGCCGTGCGTGTTGCTTCGAAGGGTGTTGATCTGCTGATTTCGACTTACGGGAGTGATGACTCACGAACTTTTCAGCAGCGCCAGAATCTCGCAGTGTTTCAATGGAACGTCGGCGACTTTGACGCGGCACATTTGCTATTGGCCGAGGTGTTATCCGACAACGAGAAGCTGCCTGAATCCCAACGACGAGATGTCTCTAAGGCCCGAGAATGGCTAACTCGGCTAGAAGCTAAGAGGAACGAGTAGATCTCCCGTCCCAGTTCGCCAGGTAGACGGCACTGCGTGCCACGGCAAACAACGTTTGCCCTCCTCCAACACACCTTGGGACACTGGTCTTGATGGACAATGCATCGGCGCCGGTTGGCCATCGCGTCATCGTCACCGGGATGCCCGGATCCGGGAAGAGCACCTTCTCCAGGGCCTTATCGGCGAGGACCGGTCTACCGCTGATCCATCTCGACCTCCACTACTGGAAGCCCGGGTGGGTCAGGCCGTCGGATGACGAGTGGCGGGTGAAGCAACGCAGTCTGCTTGCGGGCGACGGCTGGATCGCCGACGGCAACTATCACGAAACGCTCGATCTTCGCCTGGAGCGAGCCGACACAGTTGTCGTCCTCGATACGCCGTGGTGGGTTTGCGCCGCTCGGGCGTTCCTGCGTGGAGTTCGAAGGCCAGTTGGCACCGTGATGCCCGACGGTTGCGACGACTCTGTGATCCAACGGTTGCGCGATGAATGGCGAGCGGTCTGGGTCAACTGGCGGGATCGTCGTAAGCAGCCTGAACGAGAACGAGCGATCATCTCCGAGTACGGGCAGCACGCGACGCTGCACACTCTCAGTTCGAAGCGAGCGGCCCGAGCATTTCTCGCCGAGCGCGCCAGTGATTGATCGGAGAAAGGTGGCTGGAACGAGAAGCTGCACTACCCAGGGGCCGAGTCTCGGAACTTCGAATAGGAGCAGCGCCGGGCAATGACGCAGGCGTTGCCTGACGCGGCACTAGCTCGCAACGGCGGAGGATGTCCCAGTTCCGGCTATGCATCGCGCTTTACCTGATCGAACCATGCCGTCTCGACATCGCCATTTTGCCTCCCTGTGACAAAGTGGCCCTGTGAGCCGCCCACTCCTACGGCTTCTAACGGCTCTGCCTTTCGTGCTCCTCGTGTCCTTCATGCTCGCGGTTTCTCATCCGGCGAGCGGTATCGTTTTCACCCAACCGAAGCCTGACCCAGCAGGAACCGTGTGGCTCTGCCGCCCAGGCCAGCAACCGGACCCATGCACCGCACCTCTCGTCACGACGGTCATCGAGCCCAACGGGTCACGTCACGTCGTGCGCTACAAGGACGCCACGAATCCACCAATCGACTGCTTCTACCTCTATCCAAACATCACTCATCAGCAGGCAGCGAACGCCAATTTGGACATTGATCCGCAAGAGACGGCGATCGCCGAGTTAGAGGCGTCGCCCTTCTCGCAGGTCTGCCGCGTCTTCGCCCCGATGTACAGAGAGGGCACGGGGCTGGCGACCGGAGCCACAGCCATTGCCAAGGAAGCGAAGGTCGCCTACACGAGCGTTCTCAACGACTGGAACGATTACCTAGAGCATTACAACGACGGCCGGGGCATCGTACTGATAGGCCATTCGGAGGGAACTTACCAACTTGCCCAGTTGTTGACACAGCACATCGACAAGGTTCCAGCCGTGCGCAAGCTGCTCGTATCGGCGATCATCACCGGGGCCAATCTTCCCGTGTACAAAGTGGGACAGGGACCGCTTGCCACCATCGGTCCGTGTGACTCTTCGATGCAAACCGGATGCATAGTGGACTTCAACGCATACTCCCAATCGCCACCCTTGAACCCGATGTTCGGCGTTTACCCGCAACTGTCGATTGATGGCCACGCAGTCGAGGATGTCTGCACCAATCCAGCAAATCTGGCCGGTGGTAGCGGCGAGCTCATATCGATGTACCGAACCCAGCTACCGACCCAACAGGTGGCTGGCAGCGTTAGTAACGGGATTTTCGGATCGTCGCCACCCAACTCGCCCACTCCGTGGATTGAATATGACGGCTTGTATTCTGCTAGTTGCGACACCAGCAACGGCGCCCACGTTCTAAAGGTTGTCGCGGCTCGTGGTGTGCCGACGCTCCACTCCAACCCCGATTCAAGTTGGGGTCTTCACCTCGACGACCCAAACCTCGCCATGGGCAATCTGGTCAACCTGGTTCGCACGCAGGCAGCGGTATATGCGAGTTCTCAGCATTCCTCAGCCACGGACTAAGGGCGCCCAGAACGCCGACAATGTGCGTCGTCCGTTCCAACGTAATCTTCCAACTGACATGCCAGGAATGGGTGGCGATCGCTTCGGAAGGCGGGCATTGACGCGGTGCTCAAGGAGCGTGATGATTCGAGCCACCTGCTCGCTGATCGCCGCGGCAACTATGTCCACGATCGGCTCTGCCACAGCCGCAGCACACACAAACCCACCCGGGATCGCGGTTTCGACCGGTTCACTCCCGGGAGCTAAGGACGAGGCGACTGGTGTCGCCTGCACGCCCGATGGCCCATGCATAGCCAGTGACTTCAGCGGGCAGTTCTACATATTGAGCGGCCCCCACGTTGCCCCGATTGGCGCTGTCGGTTTCGACGCCTACGGCCTCTCGTGCCCTACCCGCACGTTCTGTGCCATCGCCACCGACGACGCAGTGGTCATCCTCAGCGCGGCGGGATCACGGGCATACCCGCTTCAATTCGAGCAGGGGTTCAAGACGCATTGGCAATCGGTCTCGTGTGTGTCGCCTACGTTCTGTATGGTCGGCGGTGGAGTCCTTGGGGGCTCTCAGGGCAGTGCCGGCGTGGTCTCGAGTTGGAACGGCGTCGCATGGTCACCCGTCCAGGTGGTCCTGGCCGCCGTCCCGACTAATCCGACCGTGCTCTGGTCCTTGTCGTGTTCTGCCCCCACAGCCTGCGTCGCCGCCGACTCGAATAAGCGCGTCGTGCAGTGGAACGGCAAGGAGTGGTTCTCGCCCAAAGCGTTTGGGACGGGGGGGATCGATTCGTTCTCTGCTTCGTGCACTACGAAGTCCTTCTGCCTCGCCGTGGGCGGAAGGTCCTCTAGGACCCTTACCTGGAATGGCCGCTCATGGCGCAAAAGGGCTACTGGCGTGGTGCACTCGAACGATGGGAACGGGTTCGTCAGTTGCCTTTCATCCTCGGATTGCGTCGCGGCTTTTGACGATGGAGCCCTTCAGCAATGGAACGGTGATCGTTGGGGCAACGCCATCCAGCCCTCAACGGGCGATCAGAACGGTATTCAAGGGCTCGCGTGCTCAACCGCGGGATTTTGCGAGGCAGTGACCATTGGGGATCATTTCGTCTACATCTACGACCCTCGTAAGCCGCCGCACCTCCCCATCCTGTGCGGGTTGGGTTCGTGCCAGAAATCGAGCACCTGAGCTGACGATGCTCTCGCTGCCGTTGAGGGGATCCCGATTGTTGATCCACTCGCTATGCGAGTGTGAGCTGTTGTCGGTGCAGCCAGGCCTCGACGAACTCGACTGGTGTGAGCCAGCCGTGTGCGCTGTGCGGCCTGTTGATGTTGTAGTCGATCCGCCAGTCCTCGAGGAGGACTTGGGCCTCGAGGAGCGAGTCGAAGCGCTGGCCGTTCAAGAGCTCGTCGCGTAAGCGACCGTTGAAGCTCTCGATCCAGGCGTTCTGCCACGGGCTGCCCGGGTCGATGAACACGGTGCCGGTTCCGTTGAAGCGGCACCAGTCGGCCACTGCATAGGCGATGAACTCGGGTCCGTGGTCAAAGCGCACGTAGGCCGGTGCCCCGCGTTCGGTGGCCAGGCGTTCGAGGCAGGCCACCACGCCGTCGGCATCGATGGCACGCTCGACGTCGATGGCCAAGCATTCACGGCTGTACTCGTCGATGACGTTCAAGAGCTTGAGGTTCCTCCCGTCGGCCGTCTGGTCGAACTGGAAGTCGAGAGCCCACACCACATTGGGTCGGATCAGGCAAAAGGCGCCGGTCGCCACCCCGATGCCGCGCAACGGGCGCTTGCGCTTGCGATAGGGCACACGCAGGCCTTCGGCGCGCCACAGGCGATGGATCCGCTTGTCGTTGACCCGCCAGCCGGCGTTGCGGGCGGCCCGGGCGGCCCGTCGCCAACCCCAGCGGGGGCGGCGCAGCGAGAACTCACGCAAGAAGGCGCGCAGGGCAAGTTCTTCGTCGCCGGGGACTGGTGCAGCGAGGCGTTGGGTGGAGCGGGCCTGGCCGACCACACGACAGGCCCTGCGCTCTGAGACCCCGGGCCGGACCGTGAGCTTTTGAACAGCTCGCCGGCGACGGTCCGGGGTCAGAAGTTTCCCTCAGCCAACTCCTTGAGCATGTCGATGTCGAGGGCTTGGTCGGCCACGATCTTCTTTAGACGCTGGTTCTCTTTCTCGAGCTCCTTGAGCCGCTTTGCGTCCTCGGCCTTCATCCCGCCGTATTGGTTGCGCCAGCGATGGAACGTCTGCTCGGAGATCTCGAGGTGCCGAGCTACCTCCTCGACGGTCTTGCCCTGGGCCAAGAGCTTGTCGCCCTCAGCCAGCTTTCGGATCACCTGCTCGGGCGTGTGTCGCCGCTGCTTCATCTGTGCTGTCCTCCTTGCCCCATCTTGAGGCATTGGACTCGCACAGCGGGTGGATCAGTTCAAGGGGACCCGGTCACCGTCTATAAGCCTCACTTGACGGCAAACGAGAACCTACGATCGCTGTCATGCATCGCGCACCTCGCGATCGTCTTAGTGATCGGAGTCCGACCCCGATCGCCGGGACGGGGTGCCACCCAGCGGCTGGCGAGCTAGCTTTTCTTCGTGACCCACGTGATCGCTCATGATTCAGACGTTGCGATCGCGTCATGACCGAGAAGCGCCGGCACGTCACGAGTCGCTTCTGGCGCCCCGAGGACGAAATCGCCTGGATCGTGGCCCACTACGGCCTTGAACCCGAGCAAGTGAGAGCGGTCCTTTCGGTACAGCACGACTACCTCTGGTCAGTGGGAAATGGGAGGCCATCAGACTGGGAGGGTCCCGTTTACTATCAACCGGGCGAGCTGGTTGGAGAACCGAAGTGGTACACCAGCGACCGTCGTCTTGCCAGCGACGCGGAGCGCCTCGCCGGTGTTCCTTATTCGATCGGCCTTCGTGTGCTTGAAGCCGACAATGCATGGACGATGTACACGGAGAGTCAGAGAGGGCCTCTTCGCCGTCCTGGCGCTGGATGAGCAGTGGAACCTGCACGCCTTCTTCCCGCCAGACCAGGACTGGTCAGTCCATGTGACTTGCTTCTGGGCGCTCGCGATGTGAACGTCCCCGTTCGCCGGGACAGCGGCGCTACGCACCGATACGATCTATCGCCGGGAGACCCATAGATGGATCGTCGCTTGGTTCGAGCAGCGGCACTTGGCCTGATCGTGCTGTCGTGCTCCTGGACATCTTGGAGCGCCCAAGCCGGAGCCGCCTCACTCCCGTCCCACGAGACCGTAAACACTTTCGTTGCCCTGGACAGGCTGGGCGAATCAGGAACGTTCTCGGCCGTCTATGCGGTGTCGCAAGGCTCACTAGCAGGCACAGTCGAAGTCGCTCAGGAGGCGTCGCCGAGGCAACGACCCTTCACCACGGGACCGGGCAAATGGTCGTTTCTCTATCAGTCCCTGGCGGGGTACGCCTCGCAGTGGATCGAAAGGGGAACAAGAGCATGGGATTGCCGACGAGCCGCCGGCGTCACTGCTTGGACCTGCAGCGGCCCTGGCCAGTTCCAACTCTCGAACGGTTTCTTTCTCGCAGTGACCCCGTTCATCCCCGGAGTGGTCCTCGGCGACATTAACGAACTGACTGGTGGCCTGAAAGCGCATCAGGTCAAAGGGATTCAGTTCTTCGCATCGATGAGCGCCCGTTTCGGTTCTTTGCAGTGCATGAAGGTCGATGGAACAAGCTCGTGCCTCGACGACGCTGGCGTGTTGGTGAGCCAGCAAGGCGGGTCCTACTGGACCACGATCACACTGCTGCGACGCAGTTCTGCCGTGCCCAGTTCCGCCTTCGTCCTCAAGGGCAGGAGTACGTCGTCAGGCCGCAAGTTTGAATTGTTGACTCTGTGAGGACCATTCGTCGCCTCGGTTCGTCGGATCGGCGCACTGCCCCTGTTCGCCTGGGCGTGGCTGAACGGCACGTAGGTGGCACCCATCAGCTCGTATCCGTTAGGAGTAGCGGCGCGCTACGAGCAGGTGATTGTGTGTTTCAGAAGGTTTGACACAATTACACCGGTGTCTCCGATGAAGATTGCTCTGTTCGATCTCGACAACACACTCTTTGACCGAGCCGGCGCCTATAGAGCGTGGGCCGAGTGGTGGGTCGAGTCGGTGGGACTCGGACAGGCCGAAGTCGAGTGGTTCTGTGAAATGGACGAGGACGGATACGCAGATCGACGGGCCGTGTGGATCAACGCGAAGTCGAAGTTCGGACTGCCAGAGCCGGTTGACGATCTGCTTGCCTCACAACGTTCCGCCTATCTCGACACTTGCAGGCCCGACGACGGGGTGCTCGAAGCGCTCGTGTCGCTGCGATTGAACGGTTGGCGTATTGGAATCGTGACCAATGGTGAAATGCCACATCAGGCGGAAAAGGCCGATCGCCTGGGTCTGCTTTCGGTCGTGGACGCCTTCTGTGGATCGGGGGAACTCGGTGTCGAGAAGCCTGACCGGCGCATCTTTGACGAGGCCATCAAGCGCAGCACGCGGGGCGAAGCTTTTGATCGAGAAGCGTGCTGGATGGTTGGAGATGCGCCCATTCCCGACATCTCGGGCGGTCGAGCGGTCGGACTGCACACGATCTGGCTCCACCGGGGACGCAAATGGAACCCCAGCGATGGGGATCCCCCGGACGTAATGGTGGGCTCTGTGGTGGATGCCGTCCAAGAGATCCTGTCGCATCCGAGGTAGGAGACTCCGGAGTCAGACGTATGCCCGTGGTGTGTCCTCAACACCGGGAGCGGGGCACTTATCGGGTCAGATCGCTATTAGCGTGTCGTCGTGGATGTCCTGGTGGAGAGAGCGCCAGCACTGGATACCTTCGAGTTGCGCTGGCGCGTGCTCCGACCGCACCAGAGGCTCGACGAAGTGAAACTTCGCGGCGACGAGGATCCGGACACGGCGTTCTATGTCGCCCGTGACAGGGCGTCCGGCACCGTAGTTGCGACTGCTTCGGTGCAGCGCGAAGCTCCGCCGTGGGAACCGTGGGCTCGTCATGACCGGGATCACGCCGGACCTGAGGCACTTTTGGAAATGCCTCCCGAGGCCCGCATCGCCACTGGTAGAGGAGGAGCGAACGCATGGCGCCTCAGGGCGATGGCGACTGCGGATGGCTTTCGCGGTCAAGGTCTCGGTCGGCTCGTGCTCGACAGTGTCGTCGATCACGTCGCCGGAGCAGGCGGAGGACTGTTGTGGTGCGGCGCCCGCGTCCGCGCCATCTCGTTCTACGAGCGGGCGGGCTTCTCACCCCTGGGGGACTTCTACGAGGAACCAGTGGTCGGGACCCACGTGCTCATGTGGCGCGTGGTTGCGCCTTCGAGTCCCTGAGCCCACATTCGATGACTTACGGGCACCTTGACTCTGCCGTGGAGACCCATTCTCACTAACGGGCTGAATCCGCCGAGCCACCGCCCCTGCCCCAAAACGCCGGTTACGCGTCACATATGACCCGTGAGCGGTCCCTGTACCGTGGAGATTGGTGACCCAGGAGGACGACTTTACGAAGGAACGCCTACAGGCAGGCGACTCGCCTATTGCGGTGGTGCGGCTTCTCCGGGACAAGGGCCTTTCGCTGGGGCTGGCGAAAGAAGTCGTTGATCGGAACCTTTCGCCGGAGATGCGCGAAGCAACCGAGGCAATCCGAGATTCAGCGTGGGAAGCCCTTTCGGCGGAGCCAGAGGCGACTGACAAGTAGTCGCCCAGTCCGCCGGGACTGACGCGGGTTACAGATCGCTCGCCTAGAAGCGTTCCGCCGATTGATAATGGATCATGCCTGACGACCGGCTCCTGCCAGCCGCCCAAGTGCGGGTCGCGGTGCATTCGGCGCCGAGTGCGTCACCGTCAGCTCGGAGGATACCCAGGGGAAAAGGGTTCGCGATCTTCCGCGGGTTTGCGCCACTCGTGATCGTCGCATTGATACTGGTCCTGTTCTTCGGCGGGACCGGAGGGATCTTGGTTATTGTGACGGTCGCGGCACTGACAGCAATCGTGGCGGTTCTAGTGCAACGCGACAAGTTCCGCAGCCGCCGCCTCTACAGCTCCGGCCCAGATGATTGGATGTCAAGGGCGGCCTTTTATGTCGGTCCGTTCGACCACTCAGGCCTGCCAGGTGCCGCTGGCTTCGCTCGACGCCACACCGCAACTGGCAGATACCCAGAGATCAGGTTGCTGGTGACGAAGGTTCACGTCCACAGGCGTGGTGTACCGATTTGGCGCCGGTGAGCTCTTGACGAGCTGACCATCCCCCGGACGCGACGACCACCGCATCAATCTTCAAGTTCCGTCGAAAGAACGCGAAGGAGAAGATGCGGTGGAAGTCACTAACACGATGGGCGCGGCAGAGCTGCTGCGCAAGTACCTGCTCGAGGCCGACCCTGACCTGGTCCGGACGATGCTTCAGACCTTCGCCGAGGCGCTGATGTCGGCCGAGGCGTCGGGCCTGTGCAATGCCGAGTACGGCGAGGTGAGCCCCGAGCGGGTGAACTCGCGCAACGGCTATCGCTCGAGGCGCTGGGACACCAGAGCCGGCACCATCGATCTGGCCATCCCCAAGCTGCGCGCCGGCAGCTACTTCCCTGACTGGCTCATCGAGCCGAGACGTCGGGCCGAGCGGGCCCTCGTCGCCGTGGTCGCCCAGTGCTACGTCGAAGGGGTCTCCACGCGCCGGGTCGACGACGTGGTCCGCTCGATGGGGATCGATGGCATCTCAAAATCCCAGGTATCTGAGCTGGCCAAGTCCCTCGACGACGCGGTGGCGGCCTTTCGCAACCGCCCCCTCGACGCCGGGCCCTACACCTACATCTGGGTCGACGCACTCACCCAGAAGGTCCGCGAAGGTGGGCGCATCGTCAACGTCGCCGTCGTGATCGCCACGGGTGTCAACGCCGAGGGACACCGCGAGATCCTGGGTCTCGACCTGATCACCACCGAGGACGGGGCGGGCTGGACGGCGTTCTTACGCGGCCTGGTGGCGAGGGGACTCAGCGGCGTGCAGCTGGTCGTCTCTGACGCCCACGGCGGCCTGGTCGACGCCATCGCCTCGGTGCTCCCCGGGGCTGCCTGGCAACGCTGTCGGGTCCACTTCGTGCGCAACGTGCTCACGAAGGTGCCCAAGGCCGCGCAGTCGATGGTGGCCACTCTCATCCGCTCGATCTTCGACCAACCCGACACCGAACAGGTCCACCTCCAGCACGCCCGCGTCGTCGAGCAGCTCGCGGAGAGATTCGCCGACGCGGCCGACATGCTCATCGGGGCCGAGGCCGACATCTTGGCCTTCAGTGGCTTCCCCAAGGAGCACTGGCGCCAGATCTGGTCGAACAACCCTCAAGAGCGCCTAAACAAAGAGATCCGGCGGCGCACCGATGTCGTCGGCATCTTCCCCAACCGTGCTGCGGTCATCCGCCTGGTCGGTGCCGTGCTCGCCGAACAGCACGACGAGTGGGCCGTCGCCCGGCGCTACATGGGCATCGAATCCCTCGCCAAGGCCCGGCTCCAGGTGCTCATCAGCACCAGCGAGGAGGTGAACCTGGCAGAACTCGCCGACGTCAGTTAGAACAACGAGCGAAGATCGATGTGGTGGTGGTCGTTACACCACGCGCTCGGACGTGGCCGTGACGAAGGATGGCCTGGTATTCGGACCCGCTGGGCATTCGGGAAGTCCCCTGACCGTGCCGTTCACGGACTTGGAGTCAGTTGATCTCATCGAGGGAAGCCGTCCCCGACTGCTGGTCGTCACGCTGCCGATTGCCGACCAGGTGGGTCAGGTTGTCTTGACCACAACCGAGGGAAAGGTGGCGAGGTTCACTGGTCTCCCAATCAGAGGCATCCAGGACGCACTGAAAGAAGAGGGAGCCACCGTCGTCACCGAGTAATCGGAAATGACCGGGGTGACCCAGTACGCCGGCGTGAGGATCAGCATTGGCGCCTTCCGCTGCTCCAATAGCTGTTGTCAGCGGGTCAGGGGTGGTCAGAGGAAATGATGGCCGTCACAGACTTTCGGCCGAGCCCCGATACTTCGGCGAGTTGGCGGATCGACGCGCCAGCCCGGTGGGCGACGCGAATCATGTCGTCGCGAATTGCTGCTTCTTTTTCGACGCGTTCTGCGCTGAGGCCGACTACGACGAGGGCAGAGCCGGTTTCGCCATCATCTCCACCTCGATACTTGTCCATTGCCATGGTCGCCGCATGTACATCGGCGCCGGAATAGCTCATTGTTCCTCCCTGAGCCCGCGGGCGAGTTTGTCCCGGATAGTCATCAGGAGCGGTACTCGAGGCGACATATCCGCTCTCGCCTCGGCGTCGTTGAGGTGCGCCAAGGTCATCCCGAGAAGTTCGAGTGCCTCGATTCGTTCCAGTTCAATACTGACCACTGGTTCGATTATAGCCACCAATGGTCCATTTCGGACCACCCCGCGGCGCGTCAATGCAGCGATACCACTCTTGGTGAAGACGTCGGCGGGGGTAGCCCAGTTCGATGCTCCTATGGGCTGTCAAGCCCTAATTTCTCGTGAGGTAGGAGCCCGTAAACCTCGCGAGCGACGTAGCGCTTGAGACATCGCACGGCCTCCTTCTTGGTCAAGCCTTCCGTCTTCCGTCGATCGATGTACTCGGTGGTGCGCGGGTCGTAGACCATCCGGGTGAGCACGATGTGCCACAGGGCGGAGTTGGCCTGACGGTCACCACTGCGGTTGAGTCGGTGTCGTTGGTTCTTGCCGCTGCTGGCATCGAGCGGTGAGGCGCCGCAGAGGTGGGCGAAGGCCGCCTCGTTGCGTAGCCGTTCAGGGTTGTCGCCGGCCGCGACGAGGAGCGCGGAGGCGGCATCGGTCCCGATACCGAGCGTGGCGACGAGTTCGGGCGCGGTCTCCTTGACCAAGGGTTTGAGGATGGCGTCGAGCTCGACGATCTCCTCTTCGAGGGTGAGGGCCCGTCGGGCCAACATCCGGAGGCTGAACTTGGTCAGCGAGACGATGTCGCGCTTGGCGCCGGGTCGATAGGTCGAGGCGCGCTCGAGGAGATGGGAGACGCTGAGGCCCCGGAGCTCGGCCCGGATGGACTCGGGGGCGGTCGAGACGAGGTTGCGCATCTGGTTGAGGGCCTGGGTCCGTCCCTTGCGAGCCGAGGACCTCGCGACTCGTAAAACCCGCATGGACTCGACGTTTCCGTCCCTTGTCTTGGCCTCCCCAGCGGCGTCACCCGAGAGGGCGGCCCGGGCGGCCGAGATGGCATCTTCGGGATCGGACTTTCCCTTGCGCCGACGACGTTGTCGGTTGGGGCGGTCGACTTCGACGACGCGGATCCGCTCGGCTTGGAGATGGCGAGTGAGCCCGGCTCCATAGGACCCGGTGCCTTCGACACCGACGAGCTCGACCGGACCGAAGTCGGCGAGCCACCCCAGCAGCTTCTTGTAGCCGCTCTCGGTCGTAGCGAAGCTCGCGACGCCGAGGAGAGCACCTCGTTCGTCCAAGGCCGCCGCTACATGGACGTCGAGGTGCGTATCTACCCCGCCGGTGATGCTTCGTGCCACAGTGGTCACTGTCATCCCTTCGTTGGATTGGGTTGGGGTGACACCGCACCGAGCGGGACGACGGACAAGACAGCGACGGGCCTGTATGAGGCAGGCTCCTATGAGGTCACTCCGTCCAACCGATGGGTGTCGAGTGGGTGACCGGGCCAGGCCGACGGATCGAACTCAAGACAGTCCTTTCGGACGTCAGCCGGATTATTGGAGTCAGACCTGGCCTGGACACCCACTCACACGCTGACCAACTCCCTCACCGAAGTGGTGGATCACTCAGCGGCCACTTCAATCCTCGCTGCCGGGCTGGGGTGACACCCTTCGGTGTCATGCCCCACTTCAATGACGCCGTCAAAGTGGGACACCAGAACCCTCTCTGGAGCGCCAAAGCGACCTTCGCCGAACTGGGGTCGACCTCGTGGTGGATCTGCTTCAGCGAGCACAACATCTGTGCTCAACGGCTGACTTGTGGATCCAGCGCGGCACAGATGAACTCGATGACCGTGCGCCTAGCCGCATCGTCGTCGTAGAGGGAGGAGTCCCGTCCCTCGCGTCGGTGCCAGCCGAACCACGACAGCGACTCGGTGACGACTCCCGCTGCCACCCGAGAGTCGGGCATGGGTCGAAGCAACCCCTCGGCCATCCGACGCTCGAGGTAGGTGACCAGCTCCTCGAGGATTTCAGCGCGAATCAGGCCGAACCAGGCGGCCTCCAGCTCCGGCATTTCGACAGCGCACCGTTCGATGACCGCGAGGACCGGCCAGTAGTGCTCGATAAGGGAGTAGCGCTCCTCAAGAATTTCACGCAGTTCCAGCGCGACATCAGCCGGCTGTTCCTCAGACAGCGCCGCTCGCATGCGCGGCATCTGGATCTGGGCCAGTCCCGCCTCGATGACGGCGAACGTCGCGCCCGGAGCCGGGGTGGCTACCGGCAGGGCCGGGAGGCGTTCGGAGGTCATCTCGAAGCCGAAAAGGAAGACCAGATGGAACAGCGCCTCTTTGGATTCGACGTAGTTGAAGAGGGAACCCGTTGAGATGCCTGCCTTGGTCGCCACTTCCGCCGTCTTGGTACCGCGATAACCCAGGCGTCCGAACTCCGTGGTCGCGGCTCTGGCTAGTTCGAGCATGCGCTCACTGGCTGGGACACGAGGCATGGGACTAGTGTAAACTGACTGAGTCAGTCAGATTGAAATCGAAAGCCGGCTCCTATGCCCACCATCACGCTTCCCCGCTCCGACGTCACGGTCGAGGAGGTGAGCGAGATTCTCCGGGACGGACTCGGATCTCGCTACAAGGTCCTGCCGACCGTCGCCTCGCACGTGCACCACGAGTCATCGGGTCATCTCAATTCGATCCTGGTCAAGCGGCATTGGTGGGAGCAGGCCCTTGTTGAAATCGTCGCGGGTATCAGCGAAACCGAGATTCACATAGGTGGCGCCGCCAGCGTCACCCCGCCTGGCTTTCTCATCAACCGCGCCGGCATTGTGCGCAAGGTGCAACACGTCCTCGAGCAATCATCCGTACTCGCCGGACGCTAGAGATGAGTCCAACTCCCACGGCTGCGAGTGAGCGGTTCGTAAGCTCCGTCGGACTCGAACCCGGAACAAATAACGCCACAACTGCAGCGGCGACATTCAGGATCTCACGCCAGAGCGGAGGGTCGGGCACTTCTCAAGGCGGTCGAGCATGGCACGTGCTTATCGACGGGAGCGTCGTCGGCTCCATTCCCAACAACGAGACGATCGATCTATCGGTCGACGCTGGACATCACACCGTACAGGTCTCATCGATGCGGTTCCTAGGCAGCCCGAAGGAATCCCTCGAGGTGGCGGACGGGCAGGTCGTCGGACTCACATGCCGGCGGCGAGCCCGTCACCCCTTCATCGCCCAGCGTTGGATCTTCTTGATGTTGGCCAGTCTGTTCAAGCACGACGTCTGGGTCAGCCTCACACCGGATGACGCGGGCAAGAGTGTCTTCGAACAAGGCAACGACGAGGACGTACCGCGACCACAGATGGTGGCCGCTGGTTCAGCTTCCGGAGCCCGGGCGATCACCAACATCAAAGAAATCACTAGTGCGCCAACTCTGGATAGCAAGGCGGGCCCAGCTGCCATTGCCGTGCAGCAGTTGACCAAGCGCTTCGGCCAGCGGACTGCTTTTTCCGAAGTGTCCTTCGAGGTCGCCTACGGGGAAGTGTTCGGCTTCCTAGGCCCCAATGGAGCAGGCAAGACCACCACCGTCCGCACCCTCGGAACGCTGATCGCACCGACCTCGGGCACCGCCACCGTGGCCGGGATCCCACTCAGGCCCGAGAACCAAGTGGACATCCGTCAGCACATTGCCATCATGCCCGAAGCCTCGGGCCTCTATCTGCGCCTGACCGTGACTGAGAACCTGGAGTATTTCGCCGGGCTCTACGGGCTGCGCAATCCCGGGCCGAACATCAAAAAGGCGCTCGAAGCGGTCAACGTGGCCAACCGATCCGACGAGCTGTGCGGCGGGCTCTCCAAGGGTCTCCGCCAGCGGGTGAGCTTGGCCCGGACACTGATGAGCGATCCGGCCGTCATGTTCCTTGACGAACCGACCTCGGGCCTCGACCCGGTGGCCGCACATGAAGTACACGACCTGATCGTCGGGCTTCGCCAGCAGGGGGTGACCATCTTCCTCACCACCCACCGACTCGACGAGGCCGAGAAGCTCTGCGACCGCGTGGCCATCATGAACACCACGCTGCGCACTGTTGGCACACCGGCGGGTTTGCGGGACCAGCTCTTCAAGAAGTCGCTCATCGTCACGACCGTCGAACCGGTCGAAGGCCCCCAGCAGTTCTTCACCAGCATCAAAGGTGTCGAGAGCTGGCGCACCGAGGGTCCGACTTCCTATGTGCTCTCGGTGTCGGAGCCGAAGGTGGCCGCACCCGAGGTGGTGCGGGGCCTCGTCAATGCGGGAGCAGATGTCCTCACCATCGGTGAGACGCAGCACACTCTCGAAGACGTGTACCTCGAATTGATTGCCGAGGACGTCGAGGTCAACACACCATGATCGGACTCGATACCCCTCGCATCAATGCCGTCGTCCGCAAGGAGCTGCGGGACTACCGGCGCAAACGGTCCATTGTCGTGACCATGTGCGTCCTGCCCCTTCTGTTTCTCGTTGAGCCCGTTGTGACCATTTTCATAGTTACGCCGACCACGTCGGGTGCGGCGCTGCAGAAGAGTCTCATCCTGCCCCTCCTCTATCTCCTGCTGATCCCGACGATCATGCCCAGCACGCTCTCTGCCTACTCCGTGGTCGGCGAGCGCGAGCAGGGAACACTCGAACCGCTCCTCACCACGCCTCTACGCCAGCAGGAGTTCCTGGTGGGCAAAGCGACATCGGTCATGATTCCCACGCTGGCGATGTCCTACGCGGTGTTCACCCTTTTCCTAGTGGCCACTTGGCTATTCGCTGACTCTGTGACCTCCACGGCCGTCTTCCACGACGGCCCGGTGATCCTCGCTCTGTTCCTCCTCGCCCCTCTTTTGGCCGGCTGGGGCATTGTGGTGGGCATGGCCGTGTCGGTGCGGGCGAGCGAAGCGCGAGTCGCCCAGCAGCTGGCCACGCTGGCCAGCTTTCCCCCGGTGGTCATCATCATTCTGCTGGCGGTCGGTGTGGTGAGCCCGACGTTCCTGGTGGCGCTGACCATTGCCGTCGGGCTGCTGGTGACTGATGCGTTGCTTTTGCGATTTGTCGCCCGAATGTTCGATCGGGAACGCTTGGTGACGGGAGCCAAGGCCGTCTAAGGACAGCGAAGTAGTCGCCCGAACCAGGTTGCAATCAATTTTTCAGGTCGTTGTGACCCACTGCTAGAGCGATGATTCCCCGTCGCCTATTGCCGGAGCTTGTGTCATGGATACACTTCTCGGGCTCTGAGGGCCGGTTGCTTTGCTTGTTCTCCGCAAGCGGTTTGAATGTTTCGTCGGATCGGCCGCCTGAGCATCCGGTGGATGGACCAGTTTAACGGATCCGTGTCCGAAGGGTGCCCCAAAACCCGCGTCAGACATCCGGTTAAGGGTGTCACCTAACGCCGGGTCAGTGGCGCCCGTGCGCCTCCGTCTGCCGCTCCTCAGGTCCCTCCTGAACGTCGATCAAACTAGCCCTGCTCGCGAATCCGAGGACCCGATCCCGGTCAGAACTGGAAGCGAACGCCCTCGCAGGCACGTGAATCCATTTGCCATCGGCAAAGCGCATCGAGACGAATCGAGGAGACGCCTTGCAGCTGCGTACGGACCCCCAGTGGTATCCCCACGTGCCGGAGGGAGTGTCAATCTGAACCCCCACGGGATTCCACTTCACGTGCACATGCCGACAGAGCGAGGGCAACTGGCTTTGGTCCCACAGGGCCATGACCACGAGGATCGTGGCTGAGAATATAAGCAGTCCGGTTAGAACACTTACCCAGTACGGAGGGCCAACCAACCGGACGTAGGCCGCAATGAGAATAAAGCAGGCTGGGCTGAGTCGCAGGAGGCGCCTGCCCCAGAAGCCGTGAAGCACCGCCCTAGCCTCGGGTCGTTGGAGCGTATAGGAGACCTCGACGGCCGAATCTGGCTGTGGGTAATTCCCGGTCCCTTCCATCTCCCTATTTTCGACCTCGACGTACCAAGACCTGAGTATCCCCTACCAGTGAAGGAGGCAGGAATTTCCGAACCCAGGGGTAGGGTTCCACGTGGATTTCTTTTCCCCAATCGAGGTCTCGACGCCTGAGTTCGAACGGCAGCCACGCTCAGCTCTTCCGTGGGACGAGAGCTTCGGGAAGACGGTAGTCACCGATGTAATGCTCGGTCGTTCGTCAGACGGCGCCGTCCTCTTGCGGAACGTCGTTGCCTATCCGCTGGTTGTGACCTTTGGCGTTGTCGCCCATTTGCGACGGCCCCTAGTCAGTGGCCGGGGTCCTCGTGGGTTCAACTTTCCCAGGTTCTCGGCTTCGATAGGCGAAGAGTCCGTGCCGACAGGCGTCGTCCTCTTCGGCGTGCGATTCGCCGACGGCTCGTCGTACCGCAACCTTGACGGGCCGGGCACAGAAGGGCATCTGGAAAGTTTGGGCGGAGGCGGCGGCACCTATGTGGCGGAGCATCGATTCATGGTTGATCTGCCGCCCGAAGGTGATCTGGAGTTTTGGGTTGCCTGGCCTGCTGCTGACCTTCCCGAAACCTGCACCACTCTTGATGCAAGCGCAATCAGAATCGCAGCTGCCACGGTCGGCCCGATCTGGACCTAGTGCCCCCATCCGCCGGGTAGTGGACGGTCCTCAGGTTCAGCCATTGGCGAGCGCGGAATGCTCGGCATCGACTCGATGATGGAGAACCTCGTGGAGAGCGAACCGCGCGAGTAGGGCGATATCGAAGAACTCATCCTCCAGCCGGGTCCCCCCACGCACCCAGGCACCCGTCGGCAACGTATCCAGCACCCGGGCGAAACGGTCGGCATTGGCAAAGATAGCGGCAGCTACCTCTTGTGAATCTGCGTCGTTATATCGACGACTTACGACGGCAGCCTCCTGGTCTTGATACTCGAAGTGCGGATTCTCGATGTCGATCGCGAGCTGTATGCGATCGGCAAAGAGTGTCAGCGTGTCACGGACATGACATGCGTACTCAAGTGCCGACCACACCCCGGGCGCGGGACGAGCCGAGAGCGATGGCGTGTCGCTGAGTCGGCTGAGCAGGTCGTCCCACTGTCGTGCTCCCCCGAGGATGGCGGTACCGAGGTCGCCCTCTGCCACCGAAGAGGCGACCAGTCCGCATTCAGGGCAGGACCCATCGCGGACGATGAGAAACCAGCGGCTTGCCACGGATCTATGGTGACCCGTGGTCACACGCGAAGGGACAGGTTGCCCTCATCACTCGTGGCTGTCGGAGATAGGCGCTGCCATCGTCGAGACCTACGCGGCGGCCAACTCTTCGAGCTGTTCGAGTGTCGTGACGTGGTGATAGTCGCGTCCTGCCGCATACCGATCCACGAGCTCCAAGAGCTGCGGCTTTAGGATCTGATCAACGTGCCAGATTGTTTCGAAGAGGCGCCTCGTTATTGCCAGGTCGTCGCATCCTTCGACAGGATCGCTTCGTGGTTGGCCGCGGGCGATAGAAATTTGGCGCTCCGCGGCGAGCCAGAAATGCATCCACAAAGGCAGGTCCACAAATATGAGAGTGTCCGACAGTTCCATGCGTTCTTCAATCGATGGCCAAGGCCCCCAACCGTCGATAATCCAACGATCACTAGCCATCACCGAACGAATGTGCTCCGCTACGAGATCCTCGGGCGCACGCTCCCAACCCGGAGCCCACTGAATCTGATCGACCGAACACCACGCCAGGTTGTGACGCTCAGCGAGGGCGCGAGCGAGGGTTGATTTGCCGCCGCCGCCGTTCCCAACGACAACAGCCCGAGTCATGCCGCAATCGTACCCATGGGTGCCGTCAGGGTGCCTCACTTCGCCGGGAGGGTGCTGCACATCGGACGTACTCTTGGGCCCATGAGGCATCCGATTCACGGCGGCGCGTCCTTTCCTGCAAGGGCGGGCACGTTGAGCGTGTCTTGGCCCCTTGCCTCACTATCAACCGGAGTAGAGGGCATCACAGTCGACGTCCGTTCACGCGTGCTCAAACGCATGCTGTCTCGCTTTGTCGAGCGCGAGCCGTCGAATCACTGGTGGTTTGCCAAGTGGTGTGACATCTCATCCGTAGAGTGTGGAGAGCGAAGCATCGTCCTGAGGGCGGTGGGGACCCCTGGATGTCGGTTCGTGACCTTGAGCCGAGAACGGATGATGCCTCTGATCAAAGAGATTCGCGGGGAAGGCATCCAGATCAATCAGGTCAGGTCGACGCTCGGCTGGTACATCAAGCAGTCCTGATTGGATCGGTCTGGCAAATCAGTTCCTAACTCCCGCAGGTGACGAGGATTGAGAGTAGAACCGACCAGCGAGGATCCAGGAGCCCCTGCCCCCGAACAGTGACAATGCTCTGCGGGATCCACCGCTGCGTTGCGGGTCCAAAATAGTTTCGGGGGTGCCGGCAGGTTCAACCTGTCTCGCACATTGATAGCGGCACGTCCCGTCTCCGAGTTGGGGTGATTGGTCTGGGTTGCTAGAACAACCCGGACCGCCCGTCGCTCCGATCCGGAACGGCCGTGCCATCCCTAACACCGTTTAGAGAAGGGATGACCATGACCATCGTAGAAGCTGCGCGCGGTGTGACCGGTGGCGTTGACACTCACCTCGACGTCCATGTCGCTGCCGCCCTGGACCCGCTCGGAGCACTTCTTGGCACGGAACGCTTCGACACGGACCCGGCCGGCTACAAGGCGCTGCTTGCCTGGTTGGAGAGCTTCGGTGTGTTGACCAAGGTCGGGGTTGAGGGCACGGGCTCGTATGGCGCGGGCCTGGCCCGGTTCCTGCGCCGAGCAGACGTCGAGGTGATCGAGGTCGACCGGCCAAACCGGGCCGAGCGTCGTCGTTCGGGCAAATCAGATCCCCTCGACGCCGTCGAGGCCGCTCGAGCCGCTCTCGGTGGCCGGGCCAAGAGCATCTCTAAGTCCAAGGACGGGGACGGCGAGGCCATCCGGGTCCTCATTGTCGCCAAGCGATCGGCCCGAGGGGCCAGGGTCAAGGCGCTGACGCAGATGCGCCACCTGGTGATCACCGCGCCAGACCAGCTGCGTTGTCGCCTGAGGGGCTTGAGCGTGAGCGCACTGGTGAGCGAGGCGGCGAGGCTCCGGCCGTCGCGCACAGGAGATCCGGTGCTTGTCGCCCACAAGGCATCGTTGTGTTCGTTGGCCCGCCGCATCCAAGGACTGGAAGACGAGATCGCCGAGCTCGACGAGCGCATCGAGGTGCTCCTCAAGATCACTGCACCCGAGCTACTGGCCCGTTTCGGCGTCGGGCCTGACACCGCGGCCGCTCTGTTGGTCAGCGCCGGGGACAACCCCCAACGCCTCCATTCAGAGGCCGCCTGGGCCCATCTGTGCGGTGCCGCCCCCATCCCGGCCTCATCGGGCAAGAGCACCGGTCGCTATCGACTCGACCGCGGAGGTGACCGCCAGGCCAACAGCGCGCTGTGGCGCATCGTCATGGTCCGCATCGCACATGACCCACAGACCACCGCCTACTTCGAGCGCAAAGTGAAGGAAGGATGCTCCAAGCGAGACGTCATCCGCCTCCTCAAGCGCTATGTCGCCCGCGAGCTCTACCGCTACCTGCCTCGCGGCTGAATCCTCGGACCGTGGGTCTGGCTCACCCCCTAACTGTCGTCCTTTGGGGCTGACTTTCCGGCGACTCGCCGGCCCACGGTCTGGGACAACGCTCTGTGAACGCGTGACCTAATAAGAGCATGTCCTCACTCGAGTGACTCATCACTGTTCTGTCCGCTGTTCGCAAAAAAAGGGCTTGACAACTGATAGGAGCGTCGCCGGTTATGCGGGAGATCCGTCGCCGTGGACGTCCTTCAAGTTGAACGCCTTCATATCAGCGTCGATCTTGGCCATGATCCTGAAGTACTCATCATGGAACGCCAGGCACTTCGGACAGAGGTAGACGTCTCCGTCGTCGCTGAAGACCCCGCCGTCTCGCGGTTCTCCACAATTCGAGCATTCAGGCACTGGTGGCCCCACAAGTTCCACCTTCTCATTGTGCCCGAAAGACGATGGAGCATGACCGGGTGTTCGCTGTCTTCTTCGCTACAAGGAGGAAGACGATGACCACAGCGAATGTAAACACCGCCGTGCTGGTAAGCGCCACAGCGAGCCCGTTCGAAGAAGCCCACCTGGCCGCAGCAGCCTTCCTGGCCCGCTACAGCGGACGCACCCTCGAGACCTACCGCTTCGACCTGCGCAGCTACTTCGAATGGTGCGACAGTGTCGGGCTCGGGGTTCTCGAGGCCAAGCGGGCCCACATCGAGCTGTGGCGGGCGGCCAGCGAAGAGCGGGGATTGGCCGCCTCGACCATCGATCGGCGGCTCTCGACCATCTGCGGCCTCTATCGCTTCGCCCACATCGACGGCAGGATCAGTGCCAACCCGGCCCAGTACGTCCGCCGCCCCAAGGTCTACCCGAGCGAGGGCCGCGGCCTCGATCGCGCTGAGCTCGGGACCTTCTTGTTCACCGCCGAGCGCTACGACCGCGATCATGCCGCCCTGGCGGTGCTCCTCGGCCTCAATGGGCTTCGAGTGAGCGAGGCCTGTGCCACCGACGCGCAGGATCTGGGATTCGACCGAGGCCATCGGACGCTGCGCATCATCGGCAAGGGCAACAAGCCCGCCGTCATCCCCCTCGTCCCACGGGTGGCTCGCACGATTGACCTCGTGCTCGGTGAGCGATGCGAGGGCCCGATCTTGCATCGACAAGACGGCGAACGACTCGACCGGCGTACAGCCCACCGCTGGGTCCGATCCATCGGCAAAAAGGCCGGGCTGGGGATCGTCCATCCCCACATGCTGAGGGCTGCCTTCATCATGGCCGCCCTCGATGCCGGAGTACCGCTGCGTGACGTCCAACTCGCCGCCCGCCATGCCGATCCGAGGACGACCACCATCTGTGACCGCCGGCGGGAGAACTTCGACCGCCATGCCGCCTATGTCGTCGTCGCCTTCGTGGCCGGCGGATGAGACCCAGCTACTGGTCGAGCGCTACACCCCGCCGCGCGGGCCAGAGCTCGAGCCAGCTCCTCGAACGACCGCGCACCACGCTCTACGGCGATCCGCATATAGATCACAAGAGCGAAAAAGGCGTAGAACCACAGATCGTCGTTGTGCCACCACCCGACCTCATCGAGGAGGTCGGGGTACACGCCGCCTCGGATCATGGCCGCCGCACTCAGCGCGTAGTGGCTCCGGTGGTGTTCCACCTTGCCCCGGAAGACTCGTTCGGGCAGATAGTTCTCACGGATCCGTTCGTAGGCGATCGGATGAGATCGGGTGGCGCTCGACTCCTCGATGGCGTCGGCCGCCAGCTCGAGGAGCTCCTCTGCGGGAAAGGTGTTGTTCTTGGGGTGCAGGACGGCGAGCCGCTCGATGATTGTGTCGAACTCTTGACCCGAGCTCAGGTCGGCCAGCACCGAACGGACAACTTCCGCTCGATCGTCTCGGGTCGGACGCCGCTGCTTCCCAGCCACGTTACCCAACGGTAGACCGCCGGGCGTCTTTCCGCTGGCATGGCCTCGTCGAATATGCACCCCGAGCCGGCGAACCGGGCGTCTCTACCGAGGCAATTCTTTTATCCGCCACCTTGCGGCAGGCGGCCTAGACCTCCCACCAGATGGGCTCAACTGGTCGAAGGTCAAGGTATGGGACTAAGCCTCATTGCCGGCCCAGGGACGCATCTCGCGTCAGGCGGAGCCACCTCCGCATCCACCCGAATCCCCACTTTGTCGTTTTCCGCGTTCAGAACGGCTCCTCCGGAGACGCACGGAAGCGCCTCCGAGATGGTCCTGCGGCGCGGATCGATGCAACGGCGGCAGCCACACTTGTGACCGCAGTGAGACTAGGTGGGCGTGGCTCACGTTACGAACCCGGTTTGGTATGCGAGCACGACGACTTGGACGCGGTCGCGGAGGCCGAGTTTCTGGAGGACATGCGTGACGTGGGTCTTGACGGTCGTCTCGCTGATGTAGAGCTCCGCGCCAATCTCTGCGTTGGAAAGGCCCTGGGCGATGAGCCGAAGAATGTCTTGCTCGCGTGCGGTGAGCCCGTCAAGTTCCTTCGGCGGCTCGTGGCGAGGGATGCTTGTGAATTTCTTGATCACTTGTTTGGTGATCGCGGGTGAGAGGAGCGCATCCCCAGCGGCGACGGTGCGGACAGCCTCGATCAGCTGTTCGGGGGGATCGTCTTTGAGTACAAATCCGCTCGCGCCGGCGCTGAGGGCTTCGTAGACGTATTCTTCGAGTCCGAAGGTAGTGAGGATCAGGATACGCGCTGTGTTGTCGGCGGCGAGGATCCGGCGAGTGGCCTGGAGCCCATCGAGCTCTGGCATGCGAATGTCCATCAGGATCACGGTCGGGTCATACCGCGCTGCCATGGCCACCGCTTCGAGTCCGTTGCTTGCTTCGGCGACGACTTCCATGTCCTGTTCGCCGGCGAGCAGCATTCGGAAGCCGGCGCGGACCATGGACTGGTCGTCGGCGATGAGGACTCGGATCGTCATGGCCGGTCTGAGGTGAGTGGCAGGCGGGTGCTGAGCGTGAACCCGCCGCCGTTTGTCCTGCCTGCGGTCATCTCGCCGCCGTAGAGTCTAACGCGCTCGCGGATGCCGATCAGTCCGTGGCCGTAGCCGTCGCTCGGCGTCGCGCCGGTCCCGTCGTCGTGCACCTCGATCTCTACCTCGTCGGGCCCATACCGGACGGTGACCTCCGCGTGGCTGGCGCGGGCGTGCTTGAGCGCGTTGGTGAGACCCTCCTGAACGATCCGATACGCAGAGAGGTCAATCCCTGGTGGGAGCGGGAAACGCTCCCCATCGAGGTGCAGCTCGACGGGGAGCCCGGCGCGGCCGATTTCTTGCACCAACGAGTCGAGCCCGTCAAGGCCGGGCTGAGGTGCGAGCTCGACGCCGTCGCCGTCACGGCGCATCACACTGAGCAGACGGCGCATCTCCGCCAGTGCTCCGCGCCCGGCCTGCTCGACACTCCTGAGCGCATTGCGATCCTCGGCCATCGCGTCGGGAAGCTGGTGCCTGACGGCGCCGACTTGCAGCACCATGACGCTGACGGCGTGCGCGACGATGTCATGTAGCTCGCGCGCGATGCGCGCCCGCTCCTCGGCCACGGCGACGCGCGCAGCTGCATCCCGCTCCTGCTCGGCCTGGGTCGCATGTGATTCCGCCACCTCGGCCTGCTCGACCCGCGCGCGGACGGCTAGGCCTGCAATCCACGCCACGGCGAAGTCGACGGGAATGAAGACGAGCTGATCGACCGAGACTCCGGGGATGTTGTAGACGAGGGTCGTCGAAGCGCCGACCACGATCGCGAGTCCGAGGCCGGCCCGTCGGAGGTCCCGAAGGTTCCCGAGTAGGAATGCAGCGACCAGCCCGATCAGGAAGAGGGAGTTGGGATACGGGATCAACAGAGGGTCGACGAACGAGATACCCGCAGCCAAAATCCAGTATCCCGCCGGTCCCGCAAACGGAAACCATCGCCGCGCGAACAGGGGAAGCACCAGGATCGCGAGCGCGGGAAGACAGAACCACAGCGTCGTTGTCGGAGCTCCGGACGAACCGCGTCCGAGAACCACGTCGAGCATCGCCACGAATGCCACCAGCGCGATCAGCAGGTCGAACCAGTACGCGCGGGCGAGATGTTCGACTCGGTTCACCCGCTGAACGTACTCCCCTCCTTCCGTTCCCGCCTCCTACCTACGTAGGAGTCGCAATCGTCGGGTGGTAGGAGCGCCAACACAGCCTCACGACGATGCCGATCTCGCCATCGCACCTTAGGTTCGACACATGGCACAACGAGGGTCGACGAAAGGAAGAACGATGAGCGAGGAGATCAATCCGACCAAGCGCGACCGCACGACCGTGGCAGTCGACCAACCAAGACCGCCGCCGCAAAGACCACGCGCATTCACCTGGGCCCGGATCGTTGCCCTGGCGGTGATCGGGGTGATGTTGTTCGGTCTGACGTACATCGGGTTCGCACCCGGCGATGCCGCGGTCTCGGTCCCCCAGGGGGCGCACGCCGGCCAGCTGACCATGCACCCATGCACCTATGCCACCGAGAAGGGCGCCTACCGCGCCGACTGCGGAACGCTCGTCGTGCCCGAGAACCGGGCAGACCCCCGGTCGCGCCTGATCGCGCTGCCGGTGACCCGGATCCTGGCTCACTCATCGCACCCGTTGGCGCCGATCTTCTATCTCAACGGCGGCCCAGGCATTACCAACATGACGTTTCCCCAAGCGAACCGCCTGGTCGCCCAGCACGATGTCGTCATGGTCGGCTACCGCGGCGTCGACGGCTCTTCGGTGCTGAACTGTCCCGAGGTGACGGCGGCGCTCCAGAACTCCGCCGACTACCTCGCCAAAGCGTCCCTGAGGGCGTACTCCCAGGCCTTCGCCTCGTGCGCGCAGCGCCTTGAGCGAAGCGGCGTAGACCTCGCCGGCTACACGCTGGAGGAGCAGGCCGGCGACATCGAGGCCGCTCGCGTCGCTCTCGGCTACCAGCGCATCGACCTGCTCAGTGAGAGTGCCGGGACCCGTCTGGGAATGATCTACCAGTGGATGTACCCGAAGAGCGTCGACCGCTCGGTGATGGTCGGGGTCAACCCGCCCGGAAACTTCATTTACAGCGGAGCCGAGATCGATCAAGGGATCGAGCATTATTCGGCGCTGTGCGCGAAGCAGTCTGCCTGCCGCGCCCGGACCAAAAACCTCGCCGCGAGCGTGCAGCACACGGCGGCACACATGCCGAGCAGTTGGTTAACCCTGCCGATCAAGCCGGGCAACGTCTTGGTCGGGACGTTCCTCGGGCTCACCGAGGCGACCTCGGTGGATTCGCCACTGTCCGGGCCGATGACCCTCAATTCGTGGATCTCCGCCTCGCACGGCGACCCGAGCGGCCTGTGGTTCCTCTCGGCGATGGCCAACCTCGTCGTTCCCCAGTCGTTCGTCTGGGGCGAGTTTGCCAGCATCGGGATGGCCGACGCGCAGCCCGTCGAGCGCTACTTCAGCTCCGGCGCGAACCGGGGCTCGATCATCGGCAATCCCCTCGGGGAGTTCTTGTGGGGGGCAGGAGGCCTCGTGCACGCCTGGCCGGCCAATCCGAGCGAGAACCAGTACACCAGCGTGCAGAACTCCAGCGTCCCGACGCTTCTCATCGGCGGGACACTCGACTTCGAGACACCGGCTCAGAACGCCACGAAGGAGTTGTTGCCGCATCTTTCCAACGGGCATCAGGTCATCTTGTCCGGACTCGGACACGTGGACGACTTCTTTTCCTACGAGCCGAGCGCCAGCACGCAGCTTCTGAGCACGTTCTACGCCACCGGCCAGGTCGACACGTCCCGCTACACCCCGAACGACGTCAGCTTCGCCACATCGGACACGCAGACAGGGATTGCCGAGAAGGCTCTTGCGACAATGGTCGTCGTCGCCTTGGTGGCAGTCATCTGTCTCGTGGTGTTGGCGATCCGGATCCGCCGCCGAGGCGGAACCGGCCGCAAGACGGGCGCATGGATCCGTTCAGCCGGTCCGGTCGTGTTCGGACTCGGCGGATGGTTCCTCGGCGCACTGTTGATACTGCGGTTCTGGCTCTGGCCGAGCCAGCCGCTCGATGACCAGCTACTGGCAGTGGTCTCAACCGCGGTGCCGATCTGGCTCGGGGTCTACGCCGGCTGGGTCCGCACCGACACGCCGAAGGCGATGCGGCCCAAGGGCATGGGTGCCGCTGGTGCCGGTGCGCTGGTCGGAGCCGTACTCGGGTATCACGTGACCGGCGGGCTCATGGCGTTGATCACGACGATCATCGGCGCAGCGGTCGTGTCGAACCTAAGCCTGCTCGTGCTCGACATCTGGACCGAGCGGGCCGCCTCCCGGGGAACGGCCGCTCCGGTGGTGGATCTGTCGGAGACGGAGCACCTAGAGACGGCGCACTTGGAGCCGGCCCTGACCATCGGAGTGAGAGCATGAAGACAGCGAAACTGGGCCAAGCGATGCATCAGACACCCACCACGTGTTGGCCGACCACTCCGACGCCGACCACGACATCCGTCAGCAAGACCTCTGTCCTCGTCGGACTGTGCTTCCTCGCTGCCACCTTCACCTTCGCGATCGGTAATGCGCTCATCCGCTCGTACTTCTCGAACGGGACAGCCCACACTGCCCTCGTCGTCGGCGTGTTCCTTCTGGTGTGCTGCGGCCTTGCCGTCGCAGTCAACGGCGCCTCCATGCGCAGGATACTCACGCCGTCGGCACCACTTCGAGCGCGGGCCTACCTGGCGCTGAGGGTGACGGAGTGCCTCACACTTGTGGGAGTGGGCGTGTACTTCCTGACAAACCACGCGCCTTGGAATGCGTATGTGCTTGCGGTCTACGTGGTATCTGGTGCTGCAGGCCTCGTCCTCTCGTCTGCCCTGCTGACTTCGAGGGTCGTGCCGAGGAACCTCTCCATGCTGGGCGTCATCGGCTATCCCATCTTCGTGCTGGGAAGCGTTTTGGCCATGTTCAACCTCATCAACGTGACGCACGGCGCAGGGATGTTGGCGCTGGTCATCGGCGGTTTCTTCGAGTTGATCCTGCCAATGTGGCTCTTTACCAAGGGGTTCACTTCCCATGGATCCGGGACTTCCTTGTCAGCATCTACCGCTACACGCTCCGCGAAGCGGCCTACGTCGGCTCCTTGCTGATCGGTACTCACCTTCAGCTTCGCCGCTTGAGAGGAAATCGCTCTCCTGAGAACGAAGGAACACACACATGACCAAGTCAACCGGAACCGATGTCTGGGCCGATGTTCACCACGAACGCCAATCCCTATTGGAGCTGCTCGAAGCGCTCACAGCTGCGCAATGGGACGCCCCCTCGCTCTGCGCTGAATGGCGAGTTCGAGATGTCGTAGGACACATGGTGAGCCAGACTCGCATGACCGTTGCACAGGCTGCCTGGGGATTCGTGACATCGGGGTTCCGAATTAACCGGTACATCGCGAAGGATGCCCGACAGCGCGGCGCAGCTCCCGTCGCGATGCTTCTCGAGGATTACCGAGGCGTGGTTCTCGCACGCACGCATCTACCTGGCCTGTCGTCCTTGTCCATGCTTGAGGACATAGTCATTCACCAGATAGACATCCGCCGACCACTTGAGCGACCGCGCCACATTCCCGATCGGCGAATGATCCCCGTCGCTCGGGATCTCTGGACGAACCGCTTCTTTCCCGGCGCGAAACTATTCGAGGGCATTAACGCCATCGCGACCGACGCGGATTGGTCGGCCGGCGACGGTCTGGGTGTCACCGGGCCCATCGAGGCGTTGGTTCTCACCTTGGCCGGTCGCTTCGCCGCGCTCGACCAGCTGCAAGGTGATGGAACAGCGATCCTGCTTATGCGCGCAGCGGCCCTCAGGGAGCCGCGAGAAGTTTATTGATTTCCCCGGAGGCCAGCTGGCCGACTAGGAGACTGTTGAACAAATCGCGGTTTGATGCTCGCGATTTGGGCCTGGATCGTCGAGAATTGGTGGGTGCAAGGACGGAGCGAATCCAACCCTGAGCTGCTCGACGCCGCCGCACTGTGTCGCCAGCTGGTCTCAGAGGGAAGTGTCGAGGCATTCCTGGCCGATCACCGCCATGACCTGTTTCCCGACGAGATGTTCGAGGACCTGTTCCCGTCGGGTCGCGGTCGACCGTCGATCCCGGCCGATGTGGTGGCTTCGGTCATGGTCCTCCAGGCCCTCGAGGGTCTCTCGGACCGTGATGCGGCTCGCGCCCTGCGCGACCGCATCAGCTGGAAGGTGGCCTGCGGCCTGGCTCTCGATGACGAGGGGTTCGACTTCTCGGTCCTCACCTATTGGCGCACCCGGTTGCGCAAGTCGGATCGTCCTGAGCGCATCTTCGACGCCGTGCGCTCGGTGATCGATGCCACCGGGGTGCTCAAAGGCAAGACACGCCGGGCCCTCGACTCGACCCTGCTCGACGACGCTGTGGCCACCCAGGACACCGTGACCCGGCTGATCGCCGCCATCCGACGGGTGCGCCGGGTCGTCCCAGGAGCGACCGATGTCCAACTCTCGGCCCATGACTACGAGTCCGCCGGCAAACCGCTCATCGCCTGGGACGACCCCGTCGCCAAGGCCGCCCTGGTCGATGGACTCGTCAACGACGCGTTGGCCCTGCTGCGCGCCTTCGAGGACGAGCCCGAGGAGGCCGAGGCCACCTCGGCCCTGGGACTCTTGGCCCTCGTGGCCGGCCAAGACGTCGAACAAGACGACGACGGCACCTGGAAGATCGCCCAGAGGGTGGCCGAAGACCGAATCATCTCGACCGTCGATCCCGAGGCCCGCCACATGCACAAGTCGCGTTCTGAATACCGCGACGGCTACAAGGCCCACATCGCCATCGAGCCCGAGACCGGGCTGGTCACCTCCGCCACCCTCACTCCGGCCAACGCTCCCGACGGGTCGACGGGCATCGAACTCTTGCGTGACGAGGAGCCGGGTCTGCAGATCCTTGGCGACGGCGCCTATGGCTCGGGCGAATCCCTGGGCGCTTTAGCCAAGGCCAAACACCATCGGGCCATCAAGCCGTGGCCGACTTCAACAACCATCACCGGTGGGTTCCACCGCGACGACTTCATCGTGGACTTCGCCACTGGGACGGCCACTTGCCCGGCCGGCCACACCGTGACCATCACAGCGGGGCGCGCCGCCCTCTTCGGCAGCTACTGCCAAGGGTGCCCGCTTCGCACCAGGTGCACCAGATCCAAAGATGGTCGCACCCTTCGCCTTCACCGCTATGACACCGAACTCGTCGAATCCCGGCGGGCCTGGCGCGACGGCGATTTCGCCGCCGACTACAGACAATTTCGACCGATGGTCGAACGCTCTCTCGCCTGGTTGGTGGCCGACAATCACCGACGGGTCAGATTCCGCGGCGTCGAGAAGAACCGCCTCGGCCTCTCGCTTCGGGTCGCCGCCATCAACCTCAGAGGGTTGGTGAACCTCGGACTTGGACACCAGGGAGGATGGCAGATCGGATCGGCATGATCCGCTCCGCGCAAGCTCAGGCCGTCAAAGAGGGACCGCTCTTCGGGCATTGCCCACCTGGGTGGCCGACTTCAACCCTCTTCGTGTCGGCGCTTCGGTCGGACATGTCCTGAGCTTGCACTCCAAGTTACGCCCAGGCCCTGGTTTGTTCAACAGTCTCCTAGTGGGAGGTACGTGGTACTTCTCGGAGCATTGAGCATGTAGGCGCTATGCCGGTTACCCAGCGGGACTTCCTTGGCTCCAGGACTATCCCCATGGTGCCGTACGGGGACGGTCTGGAACGTGTGGGTCCTCGCCCCCGTGGGCTGGTGGCGATGCGCCAACTGAGCTGGCCACACCCGAGGAGATCGCTCCGCTGCTGGGTCTCAGCCCTCTCGGGGTGGTGCGCCAGTGCCGCAAGGGCAAGCTCCCAGCCGTCAAGGTTGGTTGTCGCTGGTACATCCATGTGGCCAAGCTCGCCGCCCAACGTGATCGTGAGGCGGATCGATCGCAGATCGCCTGACGAGGAGAGCGGCGGTTCCGTTGCGGGCCGAGAGGTTGAGGAGCCAGTCACTCGGGCGTCGGTGGCAGCAGTGTCCGGGCCAGCACTTCGGCCGCCGAGCGCTGCCGGTCCAACGTGGCATGGCCGTACAAGCCCAGGGTGAGGGTGGGATTGGCGTGCCCCAAGATCTCCGCCGCATTGCGCGGGTCGATGCCGGCCGCCAGCATCTCGGTGGCGGCGAAATGCCGGAGAGAGTGCAGGTGCACGTGTGGCATGTCGAGCTCTGCGCAGAGCTTGTGGACGACCGAGGAGAAGGTCTCGGGGTTGACCGGCCTGCTGCCATCGGGCAGCGGCGAGACGACGAAGGCGTCGGGCACGAGTGTCACTTCGATCGCTGTGGCTACGTCGGCGCAGCGAGCACGCCAGGCTTCGAGCAACGCCCGGCCGGCGGGAGCGACCACGACCCAACGCTCACGCCCGCCCTTGGTGCTCTTTTCCCCACGGTCCGTCCCCGCCCGGTAGAGGGAGCGCCGGATCCTGATCCTCTCGCCTTCGATATCGGTCCAGCGCAAGGCGCAGAGCTCACCGCGCCGTGCCCCGGTGAGGACGGCCAGGGACAGGAGCATCCCCCAGCGTTCGTTGCGCTTGGCTCCAGCGGACAGGAGCGCCTGCACCTCCTCGACGGTGGGCACCTGGAGCTCGACGTGGCCCAGGGGAGGCGGCTGGGCCCGCTCGGCCGGGTTGCGGTCGATCCAGCCCCAGCGGACGGCCTGGCTGAGGGCGGCCGAGAGCACGGCGTGGTGGCGGCGGATGCTGGCCGGCTTGAGCGGACGGTCACGGCCCTCGCCGGTGGCCAGCTTGCGGTACCACTCGTCGAGGTGCCGGGGCGTCAGCTCGGTGATCGGGACGTTGCCGAACTCGGGATTGATGACGGTCTCGGCCGACCGCCGGGCGTCGTGGAGTGTCCGGGGGGCCCGGCCTCGGGCTTCGCTGTGGCGCAGCCATTCCTCGATGAGCGAGCGGACGGTCGCCGTCGAGTCCGTCGCGCTCCGGTCCTCGTCCAAGTCCTTCTGCCACGCCCGCAGCGCCGCCCGTGCTTCGGTCTGGTTCTTGGCCTCGACGGTCTTCGTGCGCTGCCTCGGATTGCCCGTGACGGGGTCGGTGCCGACGAAGACGCGGAGGCGCCAGGTGCGTGGGCCTCGCTGTTGAACCGACCCTGTACCCTTGGGTCGTCTCGCTGGCCCGGTCTGTGGCCCCACGCAGGGAATATAGACCAAATATAGGCCAAAGGGTCAAGGAGAGGTGCGAGAGCGGCCGAATCGGACTCACTGCTAATGAGTTGACCTGGGTAACCGGGTCCGAGGGTTCAAATCCCTCCCTCTCCGCTGGGGGAGCACGGCACTCGGTGCCGGGCGACCGCTGGTCGGCCCGCTGCGGCGGGCGTGCCGCGCACCGTCACATTGGCGGCGGCGGCCTGGTGCGAGGAGTGTGCGAGAAGTCGTGGGCCGTTACTGGCTGCAGACCCTGGGCTGTCCGAAGAACCAAGTGGACTCGGACAAGCTCGAGGGTTACCTCGAGGCGCAGGGCTATGCGCCGGCTCACGATCTCGCCGCCGCCGATCTCGTCGTCGTGAACACGTGTGCGTTCATCGATGCGGCACGCCAGGAGTCGATCGAGACCGTGCTGAACCTGGCGGACCGCGGTCCCGCCGGAGCGCGACTCGTGGTCACCGGCTGTTTGGCCGAGCGCTACGGGGAGGAGCTGCGCGAGGCGTTGCCCGAAGTCGACCTCGTCGCCGGCTTCGGCCGTGACCTCGTTGCTCCCGCGGCGGTTCCCGTGTCGTTTCGAACCGTATTGCCTGCGCCGGCGTCCGCCGCCGCTGCGGGCGCCGGTTTCGACCTGCTGGAACTACCTCGGCCCGCCGCCCGTGTCCCCTGGGCGTACGTGAAGGTGGCCGAGGGCTGCGACCGCATCTGCGGCTTCTGCGCCATCCCGTCCTTCCGGGGCAAGCAGCGCTCCCGCTCCCCCGAGGAGATTTTGGCCGAGGTCGATGCACTTCGCTCCGCCGCCGACGTCGGCTCCGCCGGCGGCTTCGTCGCCGAGAGGCCGCCCCTCCGCGAGATTGTGCTCGTCGCACAGGACCTCGCCTCCTACGGGCGCGACCGCACGGGGCCCGGCCGGGCCGGCCGCATCGCACACGGACCCTCGCCGATCGCCGCGCTCACCCGTGCCGTCGCTGCACGCGTGGAGCGCACGCGGCTGCTCTATCTGTATCCGTCGGGCCTGACGGACGAACTGATCGAGACGGTGCTCGAGACCGGGGTGCCCTACTTCGACCTCTCCCTCCAGCACGTGTCGCGCCCACTCCTCGCAGGTATGCGCCGCTGGGGGGACGGCGAGCGTTTCCTGCGTCGCATCGAGGACATCCGCGCCGCCGACGCGCGCGCCACCTTCCGATCCTCGTTCATTCTCGGCTATCCCGGCGAGACCGAGCGCGACCACGACCTGCTCCTCCAATTCATCGAGGCGGCACAGCTCGACTGGGCCGGCTTCTTTCCTTTCTCCCGCGAGCAGGGCACTCACGCCGCCGGCCTGGCGGACCAGGTGCCGCCCGAGCTCGCGCTCGAGCGTCTGCGCGAGTGCAGCGAGCTCCAGGACGCCATCACCGCCGCCAAGCGCGACCAACTCGTAGGCGAGTGTCGTACCGTGGTCGTCGACGCGCCTGGCGAGGGCCGCACCGTGCACGAGGCGCCCGAGATCGACGGCATCGTCCACCTACCAGCGACGCTCCAGGTCGGCAGCCTGGTCGACGTGTACATCGTCGGCGCGGAGGGTCCCGACCTGTCCGCCGTGCCAACGTCGGACCGCGAGCACGGCCGCGCCGGGGTCACGGCATCGTGAGCGACGCCACACACGAACACCCAGCCCACCCCGGCTTCACCTTCGGGCCCAGTGCGCTGGTTACCCCGGCCAACGCCGTCACCGTGGCCCGGCTGCTCGCGGCGCCGGTCTACGTCCTCATGCTGGTGGCGTGGGGCGCGTCGTGGATCAACGTCGTCGCCGGGTTCATCCTCGCCGCCAGTGACGGCCTCGACGGCTACATGGCACGCCGCCACGGCACCACCCGCTCAGGCGCCTTTCTCGACCCGCTGGCCGACAAGGCCGTCGTCCTCGGCGCGCTGATCACGCTGGCCGTCCAGGGCCACCTACCTTGGTTGCCCGTGGCGTTGATCACCGCCCGCGAGATCGGCATGCAGCTCTACCGCTCGTGGGTGGGCCGACGCGGTGTGTCGATCCCGGCGCGCAAGACGGCCAAGCTCAAGACGCTCGTGCAGGACTTGGCCATCGGCGTCTGCATCATCCCGCCCTTGGCCGACCAGCACGACCTGCAGATCGCCATGGTCTGGTTCGCCTGCGCGCTGACGCTCTACACCGGTGCCGAGTACCTGCTCGACGGACGCCGGGCGCTGCACATACCCTCCGCCACCTAAGGTCACCCCGTGAGAATCGAGATCGTGGCGGTAGGCACAGAGCTCCTGCTCGGCCAGATCGCGGACACCAACTCCGCCTGGCTCGGCGAGCACCTGGCCGCCAACGGCGTGGCGTCGCACTTCCATCAGGCGGTGGGGGACAACCACGAGCGCATCACGCTGGCGCTGCGCACCGCGCTGGCGCGCAGCGACGGCGTGATCATGTGCGGCGGGCTCGGGCCGACTCAGGACGACATCACACGCGAGGCCATCGCCGAGGTTCTGAATGTCCCGCTCGTGCGGGACCAGACAATCGTGGACTACATCGCTGCGTTCTTCAGGGAGCGCGGACGCGAGATGTCCGAGAACAACGCGCGCCAGGCCGACGTCCCACTCGGTGCCAACCTGATCCCTCAAGCCGGTGGCACCGCGCCCGGCCTCATCTGCCCGGTCGGGAACAAGGTCGTCTACGCGGTACCGGGCGTCCCCTACGAAATGATGGACATGTTCGAGCGCGGCATTCTGCCCGACCTGCGGGCCCGGACGGCCGAGGCCGGCGAGGAGGGCGTGATCACCAGCCGCGTGCTACGTACGTGGGGAGCCAGCGAGTCGGCCCTCGCCGAGTCCCTCCAAGATCGAATCGATGCGCTCGACGCCCTCGACGCAAGTGGTGACGTGACACTCGCCTTCCTCGCATCGGGCATTGAGGGCATCAAAGTGCGCATCACGGCGCGCGCCCGCACGCTGAGCGACGTCACCGCGCTGCTCGACAAGGAGGAAGGCGAGGTCCGACGCGCCATCACGGAGCGCCTCGGTGACATCGTCTTCGGTGTCGACGACGAGTCGATGGAGGTCGCGGTGGCCGCCCGCCTCATCGCCCGTGGCCTCAGCTTCGGCGTCGCCGAGTCACTCACAGGCGGCCTCATCGCGTCGCGTCTGGTCAACGTGCCGGGCGCATCGAAGTGGTTTCGCGGCGGAGTGGTCGCCTATGACTCGCAGGTCAAGTTCGACGTGCTCGGGGTGCCCGCCGGGCCGGTCGTCACCGAGGCGGCCGCGGCGGCGATGGCCGAGGGTGCCGCCCGGGTGACCGGCGCCGATGTCGGGCTCGGCATTACCGGGGTGGCGGGGCCCGACGACCAAGAAGGTGTGGCTCCGGGCACGCTCTTCGTCGGTCTCTACCTGCCGGGACAACCTACTTTGACCCGCGAGTTGCGGGTCCCCGGAGACCGCGAGCGTGTGCGCCAGTACGGGGCCATCACGTCCCTTGACCTGCTCAGACGCGCGCTCGACGCTCTTCCTGCCTGACACCTCGCCCGAGGTCCCGCCGGGCGCCCGCGCTCACAGGCGGCCCACAGCCAGGTCACACTGGATCGGTATTCGTGGGTGCGACTCTGAGGGCAGGGAGGTAAGGACAAGTGAAGATCGACAACGGACCACGCTGTCCTGGTGGTTGACGACGAGCCGTCCATCGTCGATGCGGTGGCGACGTCGCTGCGCTACGAGGGTTTCGTCGTCGACGAGGCGATGACCGGGCGCAAGGCTCTGGCCCAGGCCCAAGAGGATCCGCCCGATCTTGTGATCCTCGACGTGATGCTGCCCGACCTCGACGGCCTCGAGGTGACACGGCGCCTGCGCGTGGACGGCGTGCGGGTCCCCGTCCTCTTCCTCACCGCGCGCGACACGCTCCAAGACAAGTTGGCCGGCCTGACGGTGGGCGGTGACGACTACGTGACCAAGCCCTTCGCCCTGGCCGAGGTCATCGCCCGAGTGCACGCCATCCTGCGCCGCACGGGCTACGAGCCCGAGGACGATGGTGTGCTGCGCTTCTCGGACGTCGAGCTCGACGAAAGCGCCCACGAGGTGCATCGCGCCGGGAACACCATCAACCTGACGGCGACCGAGTTCAACCTGCTGCGTTACTTCATGCTCAACCCGCGCCACGTGCTCTCGAAGGCTCAGATCCTCGATCACGTGTGGCACTACGACTTCGGCGGTGACGGCAACGTCGTCGAGACCTATGTCAGCTACCTGCGCAAGAAGCTCGAGAAGTACGGCCCGCCGCTGATCCACACCATCCGGCTCGTTGGCTACACGCTGCGCGAGCCGGAGTCCGCCAACGGAGCTGCCTGAGTGTCGCTGCGGCTGCGACTCCTGCTCGCGGTCGGTGCGATCGCAATCGTCGCGCTCGTCGTGGCGGACTTCGCCACCTATTCCGCGCTGCGCAGCTCGCTGTACAACCAGGTCGATCAGCAGTTGGCCCAGCGCCGTCCCGGGGTCCCCGTCAACGTGGTCACCGGGACGCTGGCCTGCATCAGCCCGCAAGACGGCGGGCGGGGCGCCAATCCCATCGTCAGCGGCGGAAACGGCGCGATCGGTGGAGGCTTCGTTGGAGGCGGCAGCGGAGGTCCGAACGTGTTCGGCATCTACTACAGCGCCGACGTAACCCAGAACGGGACCGTGCTTAGCGGGCTCGAGTGCCCGGCCTACGTCGGGACCTCTTCGTACCGACCGCAGCTACCCGATCCCATCACCGGCTTTTCGAGCCAGCCCGACGGCAGCCAGGAGGTCTACTTCACCACGGGTTCGATCGCTTCCGGCGGCCCGACCTTCCGTGTGCGAGCCGTGAAGGAACCCGGGACCAACGTGATCGCCGTGTTGGCACAGCCGCTGACCGACCAGGAGAGCACGCTGCACACACTGTTCTTGACCGAGCTCGCCGTGACCGCTGCCGCGCTGGTCCTGGCGCTCCTCGGCGGCTGGTGGCTGGTGCGCCTGGGACTGAAGCCTTTAGAGGACGTCGAGGCGACGGCGGACTCGATCGCGGCGGGGAACCTCGACCGCCGCGTCCCCGGTGCCGAGCAGTCGACCGAAGTCGGACGCCTGGCCCGCGCCCTCAACGTGATGCTCGAGCGGATCCAGAGCGCGTTCGCGGCGCGGCTTGCTTCTGAGGCCCGTCTCAAGGAGTCGGAACAGCATCTGCGCCAGTTCGTCGCCGACGCGTCGCACGAGTTGCGCACGCCCATTGCCGCCGTGTCGGCCTACGCCGAATTGTTCGAGCGCGGCGGGGCCGAGCACCTCGACGACCTGCCGCGCATCGTGTCGGGTATCCGTACCGAGACCGCTCGCATGGACCGACTGGTCAACGACCTGCTGACGCTGGCCCGGCTGGACGAGGGCGTTCCGATGGAGAGGGCTCCGGTCGAGTTGGTCGCCCTGACCTCCGAGGCTGTCCGCACGGCGACCGCAGTGGGGCCGGAGTGGCCGGTGCGGTTCTGGGCCGCGCGCCCCGTCGAGGTCACCGGCGACAAGGACCGCCTGCGCCAGGTCGTCGACAACCTGCTGGCCAACGTGCGGGCCCACACCCCCGAGGGCACGACCACGACCGTGCGGCTGGACCAGATCGGGGGCGAGGCCGAGATCGAGGTGCGCGACAGCGGACCGGGTATGCCTCAAGAAGAGGCGCGCCACATCTTCGAGCGCTTCTACCGGGTCGACCCCGCGCGTTCGCGCACCAGCGGGGGCAGCGGGCTCGGTCTTTCCATCGTGTGGGCCATCGTGGCCGCCCACGGTGGCACGGTGACAGCCACCTCGGCACCGGGCGAGGGCATGGCGGTCAGCGTCCGCATCCCGCTGAGCCACCTGGTCGATCCGGTCCGGGCCGACCTCCCGACGGCTGACGCTGCGGCGGCGGCGGAGGCTGGGGCGGCTGATCCCGCGCAGGTGATCCCCGTGTCGGCCGATCCCACGCAGGTCAACCCGGCGCAGGTGAGTGCCGTACCGCCGTCCCCGCAACCGCTGGCCTGAGAACTCCTCGTGAGACGGCCAACAGTGCGCCGAGCACGATTCACACCGGGCCCACAGCCGAGGTTCACGGAGCCCGGAGACCCGCCCGCCAGCATGAGCGCCATGACCGCCCTGGCTCCCTACGAGGCCGATGTGGACCCGCGCCAGATCCCGGTCGACGTGGAGATCGTGGTGCCCGTCTTCAACGAGGCGGCTCAGCTGGCCGAGCGGGTGGGAGAACTGCGGCGGTTCCTCGACGATTCCTTTCCGTTCCGCGCCCTCGTGACGGTGGTCGACAACGCGAGCACTGATAACACAGCACAGGTCGCGGCTCAGCTGGCGGCCTCGCTCAAAGGTGTTGCCGCCATGCGTCTGCCCCGCAAGGGCCGCGGCTTCGCGCTGCGAGCCGCGTGGTCGACGAGTCAAGCCCCCGTCGTCGCCTACATGGACGTCGACCTCTCGACCGCGTTGCCGGCGCTGCTGCCTCTCGTCGCGCCGCTGCTCTCCGGGCACCGCGACGTCGCGATCGGGTCGCGTCTCGCCCGCGGCGCGCACGTCGTGCGCGGCCCGAAGCGCGAGCTGATCTCGCGTGCCTACAACCTGTTGTTGAAGTTCACGCTCCACGGCCGCTTCAGCGATGCCCAGTGCGGCTTCAAGGCGCTGCGTCGTGACGCGGCCGAACGGCTGCTGCCGCTGGTGCAGGACAACGAGTGGTTCTTCGACACCGAGTTGCTGGTGACGGCCGAGCGCCTGGGCCTGCGCATCGGAGAGGTCCCCGTGGACTGGGTCGACGATCCCGACTCGAGCGTCGACATCGTGGCCACCGCAGCGGCCGATCTACGCGGGGTATGGCGCCTCCTCGTGAGCAAGCCAAAGGGCCTGCGTCGCATTCGATCGAACGAAGTCACCGCGGACCAGCTCCTGCGTTTCGCCGGCGTGGGCGTCGTCTCCACGCTTGGTTACCTGTTCCTCTTCGTCGCGTGGCGTCCCCTCGTCGGCCCTTACGGTGCCAACGCGCTGGCCATGGCCATCGCCACCCTCTTCAATACCGCGGTGCACCGCGAGCTGTCGCGCACGACCGACGGCCAAGCACGCCGGGGGCGCCTGTTTGCAGTCGCCGGCGGCCTGTTCGTGGTGAGCGTCGGTCTCACCTCGCTCGGCCTGGCGGTGGCGCAGTGGCTCGCGCCGTCAGTCCTGTTGGCCGAGGTGATCGCGCTCACGGTGGCGAACGCCTTCGCCGCCGTGGTCCGCTTCGCCGTGCTGCGGGCCTGGATCTTCCGGCCGAGCGCACGCACACCCCTCACACCCGAATCGACAGAGGAGTCACGATGACGGACCTCACGCCCGCCGACGCCTCCGTGGGCGTCCTCGATCTCCCGGTGCAACTCGACCCGGCTCCCACTCCCGTCGGCGAATCCAGTGCGCCGAGCGGGCCGACCTGGCCGCCGGGCCCGCGCCCCGGACGCTTCGTCCGCTTCTTCCGCGGCAAGGAGAGCGACGCCCCCTGGGTGCGCCCAGCGCTCTTGATCCTCCTCGTCGGCACCGCCGTCTTGTACCTGTGGGACCTCGGTGCGAGCGGCTGGGCCAACTCCTTCTATTCGGCGGCCGTGCAGGCGGGCACCAAGAGCTGGAAGGCCTTCTTCTTCGGCTCCTCCGACGCGTCCAACTTCATCACGGTTGACAAGCCGCCCGCCTTCTTGTGGCCGATGGAGATCTCGGCCCGCATCTTCGGGCTCAACTCGTGGAGCATCCTGGTGCCCCAGGCCCTCGAAGGCGTCGCGACCGTTGGCCTCGTCTATCTCGCCGTCCGGCGCTGGTTCAGCGCGGAGGCCGCCATCCTGGCCGGCGCGGTCGTGGCGCTCACTCCGGTGGCCGCCATGATGTTCCGCTACAACAATCCCGACGCGATGCTGGCACTGCTCCTCACCGGCGCGACCTACGCCACCATGCGCGGCCTCGAGAAGGCGCAGACCAAGTGGCTCGTCCTCGCGGGGGCGCTCGTCGGTTTCGGCTTCATCACCAAGATGATGCAGGCCTTCCTCATCCTCCCGGTGATGGCCGTCGTCTACCTCCTCGCCGCGCCGACCGGATGGTGGCGCCGGGTGTGGCAGGTCGTGCTCATGGGCGTCTCCGTCGTGGTGGCGGCCGGGTGGTGGGTCGCGGCGGTCGCGCTCACACCGGCAGCAGACCGCCCGTATGTCGGCGGCTCACAGAACAACAGCATCCTCAACCTCATCTTCGGCTACAACGGCTTCGGTCGCCTCACGGGCAACGAGTCGGGCAGCGTGGGCGGAGGCGTCGGGGGCGCGTCCATGTGGGGCCCGACGGGGTGGACGCGGCTGTTCAACGACTCGTTCGGGAACATGATGTCGTGGCTGCTGCCGGGCGCACTGGTCATGGGTGCTGTGCTCCTCCTCGTCACCATCCGTGCCCGTCGCACAGACCGCGAGCGGGCGGGGCTGTTGCTCTGGGGCGGCTCGCTGGTCTGCACCGGCCTGGTCATCAGCATGGCGCAGGGGATCATCCACCCCTACTACACCGTCGCGCTCGCACCTCCGCTCGGCGCGCTGGTGGGCATCGGCACCATGAGCCTGTGGGAGCGACGCGCCACCTGGGTCGGTCGTGGTGGTTTGGCTGCCGGATTGGCTGCAACGGTCATCTGGAGTTACGTGTTGCTGGGCCGGACGTCCAATTGGTTCCCGGCGCTGCGGCCCTTCGTCGCGGTCGTCGGCATACTCGGCGTCGTCGCCATCTTGGCACTACCCTTGTTGCGCTCCGTCCCCAAGCTGGCCGTCGGCGTGGTCGCCATCCTCGGCCTGGGGGCCGCACTGGCGGCGCCCGCGTTCTCGACCGTGGCCACCGCGGGCACGCCGCACGAGGGCGCGATCCCGTCGGTGACGCCGACGCCGGCGGGTGGGCAAGGTGGTCCCGGCGGGGCGTTCCCGGGCGGATTCGCCGGGCGGTTCCCCGGCGGCGGGTTCCGGCGCGGTGGCGGGTTCCCGGGCAGCCGGGTCGCCTTCCCCGGCGGAACCGGGAGTCAAGGCGGATTCCCGGGCGCCCGAGCGGGTGGTGGCGCGTTCGCCGGCGGGTTCCCCGGCGGCGGCGTCTCGGGCGGTACGAGCAACGGCAGCGGGACGACCCCTCGCTTCGGTGGTGGCGCCCACCTCGGTCTGGGTGGGGCGGGCGGTGGTGGCGGGTTCCTCAACGCCAGCCAGTCCAACCCCGCGCTCACCAAACTGCTGCAAGCCGACGCCGGCCGCTACACCTGGGCCGCCGCGACCGTGAACTCGAACAACGCGGCCGGCTACCAGTTGGCCAGCGGTGAACCGATTATGGCGATCGGCGGCTTCAACGGGACCGATCCGGCCCCCACACTCGCCCAGTTCGAGAAGTACGTCACAGAAGGCAAGATCCACTACTTCATCGCCAGCGGGGGCGGCATCGGCGGGTTCGGCGGCCGGGGCGGCTTCGGCGGCTTCGGCGGCGGGGGCGGGGGCTCCAGTGACGACGCGTCTCAGATCACCTCGTGGGTCGAGTCGCACTTCACCGCCGAGACGGTGGGCGGGGTGACGATCTACAACCTGACCTCACGCTGAGATCCGCCCGCATGGGGGCACCGAGACGTCGTACGGTGCGGATGGAATAGGTCAGGAGGGGATCAGGTCAAGAGCGCGACGTAGTGCGCGTGTGTTGCCTCGTCGAAGGCCACGAATCGGACGAGGGATACCTGGGTGTCCGCCGCGCCGACGGTTGTCACGGCGATCGCGGCGGCCTCTCCGGAGGGATAGCCGTACACACCGGTCGAGATCGCCGGGAAAGCCACCGAGCGCGCTCCGACCTCGTCCGCCACGGCGAGCGCGGACCGGTAGCACGACGCCAGGATCTCGGGCTCGCCCGCGGTGCCACCGCGCCATACTGGGCCCACGGTGTGGATGATGAAGTGCGCCGGGAGGGCGAAGCCGTCCGTCACCACCGCGTGCCCGGCCGCGCAGCCCCCGATGGCGCGACAGGCCTCTTGCAGTCGCGCCGCGCCGGCCGCCCGATGGATGGCACCGTCGACGCCACCGCCACCGCGCAGACCTGCATTGGCCGCGTTGACGACGGCGTCGACCAACTCAGCCGTGATGTCGCCGCGCACGGCTTCGAGCAGGGGCGACACGGGATCAGCCCGCCGCCCGGCTCAGCTCGTCGAGCTGGTCGACGAGGGCGGCACGATCTTCAGCAGTGACACTGCGTGGGCCGGCGCCTTGTCGGTCGTCTTCTCGCCCCAGTTCGTGAACGTCACGGTGCCGTGGATAGTCGAGCCGTGGCCACTTTTGCCGGGGTTGGTGACCTCCTCGATGGGCAGGGGCGGACCCGTCGCCGGGATGTAGAGCACGACGGGGACCTTGGAGCCGTTGTCGGTGGCCACGGAGCCGCGCACCGCCAGCGCGTGCTGGCCCTGCACGGTGGTGGCAGTGGTAAAGGTGTACGGACCGCTGATCTGCAGCTCGGAGCTCACTTGCGAGTCGAGCAGCCCGTTCACCAGCTCCTCCAGCGAGCTGTTGGACGTCGGGAACGACAGCCACTCGTTGGCGTACTTCGACGACTGGCTCGTGGTGAGGCCGATGACGTGGTGGAGGGCGGCTGCGTTGGCGGAGACGTATCCAGTCGACCCGACCACGATGGCGCTCATGTGCTCGATGGTCTTCCCGTTCTGCACCGTCAGCTTCTGTGCACCCGACGTGGTGCCGGTATCACCGATCACCGTGAGGCTGACGCCGTTCTGCAACGCCGTCGAGACGAAGTGCACCCCCTTGGTCCCGACCGCTTTGATCGCCGCGTTGTACTCAGCCTGCGCGCTCTGGGTGTTCGACGCGGCGCCGGCGAGCGGCGCCGGTCCGGCCGCCAATGCGCCGAGGGCGCCGAGGCTCGTGCCGGCCACGGCAGCGACGGCCGCGGCGATGCGGATGGGGAATGGACGCATGACCTTCACTCTCCTGATGGGCCGGCCTGGTGGCGCGTCGTGCGCTCGCTCGAGCCCGGTGGGGAACGGCCCATTGTCCCACGGCCGGCGCAGGCGCATGGTTCGGGCCGACGGATCTGAGTCACAGCTGTGCGGAACCAGAGCTCGCCTGGGTTACACCGAGCTGACCGGTCCGAGGGAGGCGGCAGCCTGCGGTGCGCTGGGACGCACAATCTCACCCCATTTTGAATAGGCGATGTGCTCGGCCGCGGTGTGCTGACCCTTGGTGTTCACCGAGTCTTCCTCCACCGGCACGTGCGACCCGTGTGCGCGGACATAGAGAACAACATGGTTCGTCGTGCGCCCGAACTTCTGCGTCCCCTCGATCGCGTCGACCGCCGTCCCGTCGATGGTGCGCGGACGCGCGAGCGACAGAGGACCCTTCAACGCCAGCTCCTGTGCGATGTCGCTCGAGCGGACGCCGGCAACGACCTGAGCGAACAACGCGTTGGTGGTGGAGAATTCGATCCATTGGTTCGCGGTCTGGCTGGCCTGGGACGCGTCCAACCCGACGAGCGTCTCGAGGCCACCGACGTTGCCTTTCACATAGGTGATGCCGCCGATGACGATGATGGAGATCGACCCCTTGCCCATGATCACCGTCTGGCTTCCCGAAGCCGGCCCGGCGTCACCGATCTCGGAGATCGTGTGCTCGGACTCGGTCGAGTCCGAGGCGTAGTGGACCGACCACGAGTGGGTGGTGGTGATGGCGTCTTTGTAGAGCGTGGTGGCGTCCGGGGAGCTCGAGCTCGACGCCGTCGCGGCTTGGACAGGGCCGGCCAGCACGGCGATGACGGCGGTCAGGGTCCCGACGGCCAGGGGCCCGACCAGGGGCCCGGCCAGCACGACGGCCACCAGCTTTCTCCCGCGGAGCACCATGTCCTTTCTCCACCGTTCCCACCCGGCGAACAGTCAGCTTCCCACGACCGGGTTTAGCCGCTCGGTCGGCGGCCGAAGCGACCGTTCTGTCCCGGGCCCTCGTGCCGAGGGTCCGCGCTGTACGAACACGTGTTCGTTAATGTGGCCAAACAGGCAGCCGCCCGAGCGGGACCCGTCACACCCTCTTCGTAGGGTCACGACGAGACGCCGATCGAGCGAGCCGGCCACAGAGCAGGACAACGTGCAGCGAAAAGCAGTGAACACACGACGACAGAGAAGCGAAGCGGGAGCAGAGGAGAGAGGGATGGCCGAAACGGATCGGGACAAGGCGCTGGACGCCGCGCTCGGGCAGATCGAGAAGCAGTTCGGCAAGGGCTCGGTCATGCGCATGGGCGACAACGTCGGGATGAACATCGAGTCGATCCCCACCGGCGCGCTCTCGTTGGACCTCGCACTCGGCATCGGCGGCCTGCCCCGCGGCCGCATCGTCGAGATCTACGGCCCGGAGTCCTCCGGAAAGTCGACCCTGGCCATGCACGCCGTGGCCGAGGCACAACGCAACGGCGGGATCTGCGCCTACATCGACGCCGAGCACGCCATGGACCCGGTCTACGCGCGGGCGATCGGTGTCAACGTCGACGACCTGCTCATCTCGCAGCCCGACACCGGTGAACAGGCGCTCGAGATCGCCGACATGCTCATCCGCTCCGGGGCGCTCGACGTCCTGGTCGTCGACTCGGTGGCCGCGCTCACGCCGCGGGCCGAGATCGAGGGCGAGATGGGTGACACCCACGTCGGCCTGCAGGCGCGCCTCATGTCGCAGGCGCTGCGCAAGTTGACTGGCACGCTGTCGAAGTCGAGCACCATCGCCATCTTCATCAACCAGCTGCGGGAAAAAATAGGCGTGATGTATGGGTGTTTTAATTACAACGCCCGTGTAGTTCTGGCCGACGGCAGTACGGAGAAGATCGGGAAGATCGTCAACCAGCGCATGCCCGTCGAGGTGCTGTCCTATGACCCCGAGGTGGGGGCCATCGTGCCGAAGCGGGTCGTGAACTGGTTCGACAACGGCACCACGGACAAGTTCCTCCAGATCACCGTGGCCAAGCCGGTGAAGAACGGACGGGCCCAGCTGGCCTGCACCGAGAACCACTTGATCCGGACACCGGGTGGTTGGCGCGAGGCCGGCAAGCTGAAAGTCGGCGACCACGTGCTCGAGGCATTGCCGCACTACCTCTCGGACTTCCAGTGGGACGCGCTGCGCGGGACCCTGATGGGTGACGGCTCCCTGTCGTCGACGCGTAGTGGCCATGGGGCCCGGTTCCGCTTCTGCCATTGCGAGAAGCAGACGGCCTATGCCGACTGGAAGGCGTCCTTGTTCTCGAACCTGGGGTCGAGCCGCCATGTCCGGGCGGACGGCGTCGTCACCTACGACTTCCGGCCGCTACCCGAGCTGGCGGCGCTTCGTCAGGAGGTCTACGTCGGCGGGAAAAAGGTCCTCGACGACGACTACCTGAAGCGCCTGACTCCGCTGTCGCTCGCGCTCTGGTACATGGACGACGGCAACCTCTCCATCCGTTCCAAGGGAGTGCAACGCCGGACGGCGGGACGGACCGGGCGGGCCACCATCTGCGTCGAGGCGATGGAGCCGGCGACGCGGGAACGCCTGGCGGCGTACTTGGCTGACACCTGGGGGATCCAGGCGAAGTTGGTGGCTTCCGGCGCCGCAAAGAAAGCGCTGCTGGTCTTCGCCAACGGGGAGACGGCCAAGTTTCACGCACTCATCGCACCGTTCGTGCATCCGAGCATGGACTACAAGTTGCTTCCGGCCTACCGGGGACGGTTCGCCGTAGAGCCGCATTCCACGCCGACGCGTCACGAGCTGGTCGCGCTCCCGGTGACCGACATCCACGTCAAGCCGCGGACACGCTCGATGCGACGGTTCGACATCGAGGTCGAAGACAGCCACAACTACCTGGTCGACGGCGTCGTGGTCCACAACAGCCCCGAGGTCACGCCCGGCGGCCGCGCGCTGAAGTTCTACGCGTCGATCCGGCTCGACATCCGCCGTATCGAGGCCATCAAGGACGGGGCCGACGTGGTCGGCAACCGGACGAGAGTCAAGGTCGTGAAGAACAAGTGCTCGGCGCCGTTCAAGCAGGCGGAGTTCGACATCATGTACGGCAGGGGGATCAGCCGCGAAGGGTCCCTCCTCGACGTGGCGGTCGAGCTCGGGTTCATCAAGAAGTCAGGCGCCTGGTTCACCTACGAGGGCGAACAGCTCGGCCAGGGCCGCGAGAACGTCAAGACGTTCCTCTCGGAGAACCCGCAGCTGATGGCCGAGATCAACGATCGGGTACGCGAGTGCCTCGCCCCGACCGAGGACAGCGGGGTCTTGCCCGCCGCCGAGGACGCCTTGGACTCCGACGACCTCCCCATCACGCTCGACTCCTAAGCAAGACCCTCAGAGCAGTACCCCGCCTCTCACAGGGCCGAAGCCTCCGGGCCGTCTCCCGTCTCTCCCTCGGGTGATGGTCCGGAGGGCTTCGCGTCCGGGATCGTGTGCGGCCGAGCCCAGCAGCCACAATGGGGACTGTGCCGGCTGACGAGTGGAAGCGACGGGTCTATCGCGTCTTTGACCGAGCGGTCCCGACGGTGCCGTTCCGCTTCCTGCCGCCGAAGCAGTCGGTGCGTATTGCGTTCAACGTCATCCTCGACCGTGAGCCCGACGCGGTAGGTGGTGCCGACTACAGCCAGAAGCTGGCGTCGGGCGAGCTCTCGCGCCACGGCGTCGCCGAGGCGCTGGCCCACTCCGAGGAGTTCCGCCGGCGCGTCCCCATCGGCAACGTCCTGCTCTCCATGCACGTGAGCCGCAGCGAATTCGTCTCCGGCCTGCCCCGCGCGGCGCGCATCCTCGACCTCGGCGGCACCCACCAGGGCTTGCCCGACGGCGCGCTCGTCCACCTCGGCTACCCCTATCCCTTCGAGCGCCTCGTGGTGGTCGACCTCCCCGTCGAGGAGCGAGACGAGATCTACCAGGGTGGCTCGTCCGGCGAAACGGTGCTCTCCGAGCTCGGCCCGGTGGAGTTCGCCTTCCACTCCATGGTCGACCTCGGGCGCTACGAGGACGGCTCCTTCGACCTCGTCTACAGCGGCCAGTCCATTGAGCACGTCACCGAGGCCCAGGGTGAGCAGGTGGCACGCGAGGCCTTCCGCGTCCTAGCACCCGGCGGGTGGCTCTGCCTCGACACGCCCAACGGGCCCGTGTGGCGGCTGCGTTCGGACGAGCCGATGAACCACGACCACAAGATCGAGTACAGCGCGGGGCAGCTGGTGGCCCTCCTCGAGCGCGTCGGCTTCGTCGTCACGGAGTGCAAGGGCTTGAACCTGATGCGGCGCGCCGCGTCGGCCGGGGTGTTCGACGAGGTGGAGGCGAGCGCGCACCCAGGTGTCTTCGCCGCCGCCGAGGACTGCCTGTTGTTGGCGGTCGTCGCGCGCAAGCCCGTCTGAGTCGCGATGGCGACGCCGCCCAGGCGTTGCGCGGACGCGGCGAGGGCGCCGTCGAGGGCGCCACGAGGGCGCCGTTACGGTGTCGTCGTCGCCAAGATGGTGTTGGGCACCAGCTCCACCCACGCCGTGCCGGGCTCGAGCGGGATCGTCACGCCGAACGCGTTGACGAACTGTGTGGGGTCACCGAGTGCGCCACGGTGCCAGGTGGCGGGGAAGGCCATGCCGTTGCGGAAGATCTCGGCCGTGCCGCTGGCGTTGGGGTACAGGTCGGCCTGGACCTCGAGCCCACCCTCGCTGTTCTCGAGCCAGGGGCCGTAGCTGATCTGCACGTACTGCACGACGACGTTGGGCGTCTGGTTCTGTACGCCGTCGGCCAGGATGTCAGGCGTGGTCCCGTTGTAGTAGCGCTGGAACGTGTTGGTCGTCCCGTTCCACTTCCACGTCACGTTGGAGGTGCCCGAGAAGTCGATGTTGACCGTCGACACCGGCGAACCGCCGCCGGGCAGGGCGGTCGAGTAGGAGAACAGGGGCTGCGGCGGGGTGGTCATCGTCGGGTGGGTCCCGTAGACGATGGCAGTCGAGGTGTAGTCCGCATCCGGCGGGACCTTGCCCGGCGGGTGGATCATCAGCGAGTTGGAGTCGCCCAGGTCGACGTTGACGATGGGCGAGGCGTCGATGTTGGCGAGGACCGGATCGATGCCGCCGACGTGGGCCAGCAGCGGGCTACCGAGCTGGCCGAGGATCCCGATGTCGATGTTGCGGGCGGACCGGGCCGGCCCGATGAGCGCGTCGTTCTGGCACTGGAAGACCGCGGCGTAGCGGGTGATGCCGCCTTCGACGGGCTCCTCGAAGACGATGTCGGCCTTGTCGAGGCCCGACTGGGGCCGGCCCGCGGGGTAGTTGTCGATCTTGACCGCCATGGCCGGGCGTTGGGGGACCACGCCGCCGGGAGCGGCGAGCCCGGTCAGCGGGCACGTGGGCTTCGGTGCCGTCGTGGTCGTCGTCGGTGCGTCCTTGGCCGCCGCGTCGTGGTGCACGGGGTCGGAGGAGCAGGCGCTCAGCACCAAACCGGCGAGTCCGGCGGCGGCCAAGGCTCCCCACGCGATCGGGCGGCGCGCCCGGGGGCGAGAGTCGTCGGATGTGCCCATGTCTGCGGGCCGATCGTAGGTGCGCCGCATCCAAAAGTGGTGTCATACAGGCTTGGCCGCAGGTCCGGCGTGGTGTCTGCCCCGCCGGCGGGAGGGCGGGCGATGTCGATGCCGTTCAGGCCGACGTGGTGCCCGCGGGGCCCTCCGCCGTCGCGGCGGCGCCGGTGTAGATGTCCGACCAGTTGCCGCCCGAGCTGCCATAGGAGGTGGCGGGGCCGAGACCGAAGCGGCCGTAGACGTTCTCCATGGCCCGGCGCACCACATCGGTGATGCCGGGGAAGGGGCCCGGGATCACGATGGACGGGATGAGACCGGTGGTCGAGAGCATGGACACGAAGCTCGCCGAGCCACTGGCGAGCACGCCCCCGCCGTTGCCCGGCGCGGTGTAATAGGTCGCGTCGGACCAGTTGAACTGCCCGGGGACGGGAGAATGCGCGAGGACGTCGAGGTTGCGCGGTCCCGGGAGCGCGGGCGCGAAGCGGTCGTACTCGCCGAGGATGACATTCGGGAACGAGTCGCCGTCGCTCAGGTTGCACCCGTCGTAGAACCACGAGGAGGCGTCGGTCACGACCATGGAGGCCCTCGCCCCGACAGACTGGTACGTGGCGCCGATGAGCGTCGACTCGGGTTGGTCGACCGGCGCCTGGTTCCAGTTGACGGTGGTCAGCTCCGGTTGCTCGCTCGAGATCGGGTCCTCCGCCGCGTCCTTGTAGCAGACCTGCAGCCGGTTGGGCGCGGTCGTGCTCGGCTCCATGCGGATCTGGCGGTAGCAGGCGTTGGCGCCGAGGAAGGCCAGATTGACCCCGGCCGCGCCCGCCTGCGCGGCACCCTGGCGCATGGGTTGGGACCAGTACTCGTCGTGGCCCAGGCTGAAGAGGCACTTGTGGTTCATGAGGAGTTCAGGCTGCGCGTGCAGGTCGACGTCGGTCCAGTACGTGAGGTCGAGGCCCAGGCTCTCGAGGTGCATGAGCAGCGGGAGCTCGTTGCCCACGAAGTCGGCTGCGCCCGAGGCCCAGGTCTGGGGATAGGGGCGGTCGAAGGACACGATGCGGGCGCGGTTGGCGAAGTCCGAGCCGCCGGCACTGGTGCGGCCGTAGTAGAGGCTGTAGTCCCCCCAGAGGTTGTAGGCCTGCCAGGTCGTCACGCTGTTCTGGATCACATAGGACGCCAGCGAGGCGTCGTCGCGCACGGTGAGCGGGATGAACTGCTCCTCACCGCCGCTGCCCACCAGCTTCAGTAGGTAGCACCCGGGCGGCCAGTCCTTGGTCACGTTGAGCGTCATGGTCGTCGTCCATGGGCAGCTGACCGTTCCCTCCGCGGACAGCGTCGGCGCCGGCTGGGGTGTGGTCGCCACGAAGTCGGTCTGGAGAATGAGCCGGGCGCCGAAACCCTGGTAGTAGCCCATGCGGTACACCTGGGTCTGCACCGCCGTCGCCTCAGTGTTGACGAAGAGCGCGACGTCGTCCCCGTGCACCGCGCTGACCTGGCTGGCGAAGCCCTCGAGCGCGTGGTCCGGCTGCACGTGGTTGCAGATCCAGTTGAGGGTGCCTGTCTTCGAGTTCTCCGCAATCAGCCACGGCGCGGTCGGCACGACGACGCCGCTGGGGAGCGTGGTCGCTTCCATCGCCGGGAGGCTGGGCTCGTTGTGGTGGTGGCGGGCGTGCGCGTGCGGTTTCTTGGAGTTGCGCCTGCGACTCTCGAGCCGGCCGCCCGCCGCGCCCGCGGCACCCAGTGCGGTGAGCCGGAGGAACTGGCGGCGGTCAATCGGTCGCCCTGACCCGGGTTGTCCGGGCTCGGGGGCCGAGGGCGACGTCGAATCGGCCCCGCCGTTTGGGGGGAGGGCCTGCACACTGCGAGTTTACCGAGGGGTTCGCCGATGACTTAGGGCAGCACCCGTCACGGGCTCGCCCCCGGACCACCTACCATTCCGGCGTGAGCTGGGCCAGGTCCCTCCCACCGGTGCTGCGCCGGCCTCTGTCCCGGCTGGTCCACGCAGCGTGGGAGGGCGCCGGCGAGCTCGGGGCCATTGGGCCGGGCGATCGGCGCGGGCAGCGTTTCGGGCGCCTGGGGCCGGGCGCGTGCCTCCTGTTCCCCCAAGGCGCGGTCTACAACGAACACCTGGTCCACATCGGGTCCGAGACGATCGTCGGCCCCTACACCTCGATCTCGGCCGGCATGGCGCCGGGCCAGCAGATGCCCACCGACCCCGTCGTTTCCATCGGCAGCCGCTGCCTCATCGGGCGCGGCTCGCACATCGTGGGGCACTGGGAGATCGTCATCGGCGACGACATCCAGACGGGGCCCTACGTCTACATCACGGACCAGAACCACACCTACCTCGATCCGGTCGAGCCGATCGGGCGCCAGTGGCCGACCGAGGCACCTGTCCGCATCGGCTCGGGCAGCTGGCTCGGCGCCAACGCGGTGATCCTCCCGGGTGCGCAGATCGGCGAGCACGTCGTCGTGGCGGCCGGCGCGGTGGTGCGCGGCGAGATCCCAGACCGCTGCGTCGTCGCCGGGGTCCCCGCCAGGGTCGTGCGGCGCTGGGTCGAGGGATCGGGGTGGGTCGCCGAGAAGGACGTCACCCTGTCATGAGGGCGGCGAACGTCGGGCCGTCATCGTTCCTGGTGACGGTGCGGGGCCAGGACGCCCCCGGCATCGCGCAGCGCCTCTTCGCCACCCTCGGCGCCCACGGCGTGGCGGTCGACGACGTCGAGCAGATCCGGGTACACGGACGGTTGCTCCTGTGCGCCGAGGTCCGGCTGGGGTCGGACGGCGCGCACGAGGACGACGAGGTGCGTGCCGCGCTGACCGAGGCGCTGACCGACGCATTGACCGAGGCGTTGGCCGGTGCGGGAGTGGACATTTCTGTCGACCCCCTTGTCGAGTCGGCGGTGGAAGAGGGGGCCGACCGGCACCTGGTGACGCTGCTCGCGCCCGACGTCGACGCGGTCGCGCTCGAGGGTGTGACCGGCTGCGTGGCGCGTTGCGGAGGCAACATCGAACGGATCGTCCGGCTCGCTTCGTACCCGGTGTACAGCTACGAGCTCTCGGTGACCGGGCCCGACCTCGATCTGCTGCGGCGCGCGCTGGCGCAAGAGGCGGCGCGCCTGGAGGTCGACCTCGCGGTGCAACCGGCCGGGCTGCACCGCCGGGCCAAGCACCTCATCGTGCTGGACGCCGACTCGACGTTGCTCCAAGGTGAGGTCGTGGACCTGCTCGCCGAGCGGTGCGGCTGCGGCCCCGAGGTGGCGGCCGTGACCGAGGCCGCCATGGCCGGCGAGCTCGACTTCGCGGAGGCTCTGCGCCAACGGGTGCGCCTCCTGGCCGGGTTGAAGAGAGCCGACCTCGAGGCCGTGCGCGAGGGCATCGTCCTCGCACCCGGCGCGCGGACGCTGGTACGGACGCTCAAGCGGCTCGGCTACGAACTGGCCGTGGTGAGCGGCGGCTTCGTACAGGTGATCTCGCCGTTGGTGCGCAGCCTCGGCATCGACCACCTGGCGGCGAACGTCCTCGCTCTCGACCAGGGGCTGGTGACCGGTGAGCTGGAAGGGCCGATCCTCGACCGCGCCGGCAAGGCCGACGCGCTGCGGCGCTTTGCGAGGGCCGCCGGCGTGCCGCTGGCCCGGACCATCGCGGTCGGTGACGGTGCGAACGACATCGACATGCTCGCCGCGGCGGGGCTCGGCATTGCTTTCAACGCCAAGCCGGTGGTGCGCCAGGCGGCCGACACCGCGCTGAACGTGCCGTACCTCGATGCCATCCTCTTCTTGCTCGGGATCTCACGCAGCGAAGTGGAGCTGGCCGACCGGCTCGAACCAGAGGAGGGCCAGTGAGCGTCTCCGTCCGCGACCAGCGCGCTGACGAGCACGCCAAAGCACTGGAGCGCCGCCCCCTCCTGCGAGGGTGGCTCCACGTCGGCGCCTTCGTGGCGTGGCTGATCGGCGGGCCCTTCCTCATCGCTGCGGCCCCCGACGCCGCGGCCACCGCCGCCCTGTCGCTCTACGTCGCGGGCATGCTCGTCCTGTTCGGGACGAGCGCGGCGTTCCACCGCGTGCGCTGGTCGGCGCGGGCCTGGCGACGCATGCGACGGGCCGACCACAGCGCCATCTTCATCGGCATCGCGGGCACGAGCACCGCAGTGGCCGTCTTGGCCCTGCACGGCTGGGCCCAGGCACTGCTCCTCGCGTTCGCCTGGAGCGGCGCCGCGGCCGGCATCGCGTTGCGCCAGGTCTGGCTCGATGCGCCGCAGTGGGTGGTTGCCCTGCCCTACGTCGTCGTGGGCTGGTGCCCGCTCCTGGTGGCACCGCAGCTCGTGCGAGGTCTCGGCTGGGTCGGGTTCGCCCTCGCACTCACGGCCGGCGCGGTCTACACGGCCGGCGCGTTGGTGTACGCCCGCAAGCGACCGGATCCCTGGCCGCGGGTGTTCGGTTTCCACGAGGTGTTCCACGCCTGCACGCTGGTCGGCGCCGCGTTGTTCGCCTACGTGGTGGCCTTCGTAGCCCTGCCCCGGTACTGAAACCCCCGAAGAGAGTGCGGCGTGCGGCGCGGCCCTCAGGCGATGACGCGGGCCTCGCGCAGCTCTGTCAGCTCGTCGGGCCCCAGTCCGAGCTCCGCACCGAGGATCTCGTCGGTGTGCTCGCCCAGCCACGGCACGCGCGTCTCGGGTCCCTCGGCCACGTCGGCGAACTTGACGGGGAGGCCCGGGACGAGCACGGGCTGGTCGACGCCGTCGGTGCGCGGGTGCTCGACGAGCATGTGGCGAGCGGCCAGGTGGGGATCGGCGACGACGTCGGCGTCAGTGGACACCGGCCCGGCGACGAGGCCGGCCGCGTTCAGCGCGTTGCAGGCCTCACGGCGGCTCATCGTGCTCGCCCAGGACTCGATGGCCGGGCGGACGTCCGAGTCGAGGAGGTCGAGCCAGCCCTGCGGTGTGGCGAAACGCGGGTCGTCGGCCCACTCCGGCCGCTCGATCGCCCGGGCCAGGTCCGGCCACTGGTGCGGGCGCAGGACCTGGAGCATGAACCAGCCGTCGGCGGCGCGGAAACCGTGCAGGATGCCCGGCCACGGAGTGCCCATGGGCATGCCCATGGACCAGAAGTTGGGCACGACGTCGAGCATGGCCACCATGGCGTCGAGCATGGCGACGTCGACGCGCTGGGGCCGTCCGGTTCGGTCGCGCTGGCGCAGCCCGGCCAGGAGGCCGATCACCGCGAACAGCGCGGTGGCGATGTCGCCCAGGCCGCCCATCGGTGAGCCGATGGGCGGCTGGCCTGCGGGCCGTTTGAACTCGTAGGCCCCGCTCATGGCTTCGACGATGGAGGCCAGCGCGGGCCAGCCGTCGTAGGGCGAGGGATCGGCGCCGGGCTGCACGGGGCGGCCGAAACCCGAGATCGAGAGATAGACCACGCTCGGGTGGGCGACGACCACGTCGTCGTAGGACAGCCGCAGCCGCTCCGCCGCGCCGGCGCGGAAGTTCTCGGCCACGACGTCGAAGCGCGGCGCCAGTCGGAGCACGAGGTCGCGCCCGGCTGGCGCCTTCAGGTCGATGACGACCGAGCGCTTCGACAGGTTGTTGCGCATGAAGGTGGCGCCGACCGGGCGACCCGCGGGGTCGATCATGGCGGGCATCGCGCTGCGCCCGAGGTCGCCGGTGCCCGGTGCCTCGACCTTCACGACGTCGGCGCCGAGGCGGCCGAGCAGCTGGGTGGCGAAGGGAAGCGCCTGCATCTGCTCGAGGGAGAGGACGCGGACGCCGTCGAGCGGCTTGCCCCAGTGGGACGCGTCGGGGTTGACGACGTCGCCGAGCTTCACGCGATGTCGAGGCCGAGCATGGCGATGGCGTTCCCGCGCATGATGCGGTACACGTCGTCGTCGGAGAGGTCCCGCACGAGGTGCTCGGCGACGGCTCTCGTGTCGGGCCAGGTGGAGTCGGTGTGGGGGTAGTCGGTCTCGAAGGTGATGCGGTCGGCCCCGATGACGCCCAGCGAGTCCAGACCGTGCTGGTCTCGGAAGAAGCACCCATAGACCTGGCGGTGGAAGTACGTCGACGGCGGCTCGGGCACGATGTCCTTCACGCCGCCCCAGGCGCGGTGCTCGCGCCACACGTCGTCCGCCCGCTCGAGGATGTAGGGCAGCCAGCCGATCTGCCCCTCCGAGTAGGCGAGGACCAGACGCGGGAAGCGGATGAGCACGCCCGAGAACAAGAAGTCGGTCAAGGACGACATGGCATTGCCGAAGCTCAGCGTCGCTGCCACCGCCACGGGCGCGTCGGCCGACGTCGCCGGCATCTTCGAGGAGGACCCGATGTGCATGCACACCACGGTGGCGGTCTCCTCGCAGGCGGCGAAGAACGGATCCCAGTAGCCGCCGTGGATGCTGGGCAGACCGAGGTGTGGTGGGATCTCGCTGAAGCAGACAGCGCGCACGCCGCGAGCCGCGTTGCGCCGCACCTCGGCCGCGGCCTTCACCGCGTCCCACAGCGGGATGATGCACAAGGGGATGAGCGCGCCGCCGCTGTCGCCGCACCACTCCTCGACCATGAAGTCGTTGTAGGCGACGACGCACGCCTCGGCGAGCTCCTTGTCCTTGGCCTCGAGGAAGGTCTGGCCACAGAAGCGGGGAAAGGTCGGGAAGCACAGCGAGGCCTCGACCCAGTTCGCCTCGTTGTCGGCGATGCGGGCCTTGGGCTCGTAGCAGCCCGGGCGCATCTCGTCGTAGGTGATGGGTGACATCGTCATGTCGTCGCGGTCGAAGCCGACGGCGGCGACGTGGCGCTTGTTGATGTAGACGAGGTCTTCGTAGACCCAGCAGTCGGCCTGCGGCCCGTCGGGGTCGAAGGACTGGCGGTAGGTGCCGCCGCCGATGTGCTCCATCTCGCCGATGCCACGGCGCTCTGCCTTGGGCCCGCGGTCGCGGAACCGGTCCGGGAGCCAGGTGTCCCACAGGTGGGGCGGCTCGACGATGTGGTCGTCCACGCTGATGATCCTGGGCAGCGGCGTGGTGCTGCCCGGCCGCGGGGTGGTGTCGTCGATGAGGTCAGTCATGCGTGCTCCAGTGTGGCCGCGAACGCGACGAGCGGGGCGAGTCCCTCGAGCTCGCCCCGGACCGAGCGCTCGTCGCCGGCCCGGATGCGCAGCACGACCTCGGACACGCCGAGGTTGGCGAAGTGCTCGAGCTTGCCCTTCTCCGCAAGGGTCCCGAAGGGGACCGTGCTCAGCGCGGCCGCATCGCGGCCGGCCTGCTCGGCCAGCGCGCGCAGGCGGGGGAGCGCGCGGCCCAAGCCGCTACCCCCGATGGGGATCCACCCGTCGAGCGCGGCCGCCGCGGCGAGCACAGCCTCGGTGGCGCCGCCCCCGACCAGGGTGCGCACGCGGGGTTGCTGGAGTGGCTTGGGCCACGACCAGGTCGGGCCGAAGTCGACGAACTCGCCGTGGAACTCGGCTTCGTCGCACGACCAGATCGCCTCCATGGCAGCGAGGTGCTCGGCCACCATGGCGCGCCGGCGTCCGAAGTCGACGCCGTGGTCCTCTGCCTCGGCCCGATTCCAGCCGTAGCCGACGCCGAGCGTCACCCGACCACCGGAGAGGTGGTCCAAGGTGGCGACCTCCTTGGCGAGGAGGATCGGGTCGTGCTGGGCGGCGAGCAGGATGCCCGTGCCCAGGCCGATGTGGGTCGTCACGGCGGCCGCCGTGGCCAGGGCGACGATCGGATCGAGACAGCGCTTGTAGTCGTCGAGGCGGACGCCCTCGACGAGCGCGGGTGGCAGGTCCTCTCGCAGCGGGAGGTGCGTGTGCTCGGGAAGCCACAACGAGTCGAAGCCGAGCTCCTCGACCGCGACGGCGAGCGTGGCCGGTGCCAGATCGCGGTCGGTGAGCGCGGCGGTGATGCCGAGGCGCACGTGTCAGGCCGGTGGCGCCTTCGCCGCGAACTCCGCCAAGGTGCCGCCCCGCGCGGCCCCCGAGAGCACCTGGGCGAAGGCACCTTGCTCGCGCCGGTTGGCCTCACGCACGGCGTCGCGCCGGGCTGCCCGCATGAGCGAGGTGATGGCGCGCGTGGAGGGACGCGGGAACGCGGCGATCCGCGCCGCCAGCGTCACGGTCTCGTGGCGCACGGTGCCGGGGTCGCACACCTGCAGGGCCAGCCCGAGGTCAACGAGCTCCTCGGCACTCACCCAGTCCGACGTGAGGAGGACGCGCGCGGCTCGCTGCCAGCCCATCACGGCCGGAAACAAGAAGCTGCTGGCCGCCTCGGGCGGCACACCGAGCTCGGAGAAGGGCACGCGCAGGCGGGCGCCGCGGTCGACGAGCACCAGGTCACAGTGCGCCAGCATGGTGAAGCCGAGCCCGACGGCCACGCCGTTGACCGCGGCGAGCAGCGGCACCGAGATGTCACCGAGGCACTCGAGCAGGCCCTGGAAGCCCCGATCGGAGCCCTCGACCTTGGTCCCCGTCGCGAGTGCAGCCATCTCGGCCAGGTCCGCGCCGGAGGTGAAGGCCCCGTCCCTCCCGGTCACGACGACGGCACCGATCCCATCGTCGGCGTCGGCGGCGCGGAGCGCGGCCGTGAGCTCGAGGTACATGGCCGTGTCGAACGCGTTGCGGACCTCGGGCCGGTTGAAGGTCAGGACCTGCACCCCGGGCGCGGCGTCCTCGGTCTCGATGCGGGTCACGTACGTCAGCCGTCCGTCGCGTCGGCGGCTGCCTGGGCGCGGCGGCGGATGATCGTCTCCGCGGCGCCGCTGACCGCGGTCGAGATGGGCCAACCGACGTAATGGGTGAGGTGCACCACGACCTCTCGGACCTGGTCGACGGACAGCTCGCCGCGCTCGAGCGCCGAGTCGAACTGCATCTCGAGTAGCTCGGGCTTGTCTTGCGCGGCCAGCACCCCGATGGTGAGGAGCCGCCGTTGGGCCAGCTCAATGGTGTCGTCGGTCCACACGGTCCCGAAGAGGTGGTCGACCGTGATGGCGGTGTAGCGCCCGGGAAGGTCGGAGGGGTCCACGGTGAAGCCGTAGACCTCCTGCATCTTGGCGATGCCCGCGGCGCGGGGATCGGACGGTTGGCTCATGGCCTCGCCTTCCTGGTCGTGCACGTGCCCCCGAACGGTAGGCCCAACCTCATTCGCCAGGGAAACCGAGGACGCGATCGGTACGTCGTACGCCACCGCTGCGTCGGTGCCGCCTTCGCGATGATGCAGCTGAAGGCCATCTTCTCGGTCCTGCTCCAGGGTTGGGTGCTCGTGGCGGCGCAGCCCCTCGACAGCTACCGAAACGACCACTCCAAGATGGTCGTACAACTCGAGCAGCGCTGTCCGGTCCGGTCCCGGCGCCGCACATGCGCGGAAACGGCGTCGTGAGGATCGCCGTCGACCGCGACCTGTGCCGGGGTCACGCCGCCAGCGCAGGCGAGGCGCCGACCCTATTCTCGGTGTCGAAGCAGGGGACCTCACGATCCTCGAGCCCAACCGCCACCCATGCGCTCTCGATTGAGGAGGACTGAGGACGATGCCCGCTTACCCGCGTGCCGAACTGGAGGAGATGGTCGAGCGCTGGCTCGAGGCGAACCGCCAGGGTGAGGCACAGAAGAACTGGCAGCACATGGCCGACCTCTACGCCGAGGACGCCACCTACGGCTGGAACGTCGGGCCCAACGACGAGTTCATGGCCGTGGGTCGCGAGGAGATCCGCGCCATCGCCCTCGGGCACGAGATGGCCGGGCTCGAGGGCTGGACCTATCCGTACCAGAAGGTGCTGATCGACGATCAGCAGGGTGAAGTACTGGGCTTGTGGAAGCAGGTGGCCGACGCCACCCGGGCCGACGGCTCGCTCTACGAGATTGCCGGTCTGGGCGGATCGTGGTTCCGCTACGGCGGCGACTTCAAATGGTCGTGGCACCGTGACTTCTTCGACGTTGGCAACGCCGGCGCCACGTTCATGGCGATGATCAAGGACGGCACGCTCCTGCCCGGCATGCAACAGCGCATGGAGCGGGCCATGTCTGGAGAGCGGTTGCCGGGGCACTACCCCCTCGGAGGCGCGCCCGTGGGGTTGTGGGAGGTGCCGCCGGGCGCGTGACGCGCCGAGGGGCGATAGGGCGGAAAGGCGAGGGCGAGACGGTCAGCGACCGCGCGGCAGTCCGCCGAGCTCAACGGTCCCGTAGCGCGGAGCGCCCGAACCAGCGCCCTCGGCCAGGTGACGAGGACGCGATCCATCACGAAGGGCCGGGCGAGAAGTGAGCGCTCCACGCCGGTGAAGCAGAGCGCAGCCCGGACGGGAACGCCCGGCCCTAGGGCCTCGGCCACCGCGGCGTGTTGCCGGCGGGCCGCCGCGACAAGCCGGCTCTGATCGCGGCGCCCAACCGTCAATGCCTCGCGCGAGGTGAACCAGCCGCCGACCTGTCTCCTCGCCAGCCGGCCGTGGTAGTGCTTGGTGTCGATCACCCACACGCCGCTGGCGACGACGACGAGATGGTCGAGGTTGCCCCGGCTCCCTGCGAGCCTTCGATCGTGCAACGCCACGCCGTGGGTGCCGACGGCGTCGTCGATCTGGCGCCCGACGAATTCCTCACCCTCGGCGCCGCGAGCCCAGGCTTCGGTCGCCGCCCTTGGGCCGGCCAGCACGCTGACGATGGGCGCCAGACGCCCGAAGCGAGCCCGCAGGCGAGCCTGGTCCCGTGCGTGTCTGCGTTCATGTTCGGCCCGAGCAGACGCGCCGGCGTGTCCGGACTCGACGCCGGGTTCCTCGTCCCCGTCGTCGCGCATTGGCTCCCCCGGTCGCTCGGCCCTCGACTCTGAACGGTCGCCGCCGGGTCGACGAGGGGTGCTGTTGTTCCCGAAATCGGACGCGCGACGCTTTCGTCCGTGGCGAGGAGGTACACGAGGGTCGGAGTGCGCATCATCGCGGTCATCGTGGCCGCGATGATCCTCGCGTGCTGCGTCACAGCACCATCGCCGCGTTCCCATCAGTCGGCACCACTCCACGACCGCCAGACGAGGACCACAACGATGACTTCGATCACGGAGCCCGCGGTGACCCCGCTCTCGTGGACTCCCTGCATGGACGACCTCCAGTGCGGCACCCTCGTCGTGCCGCTCAATTACTCGGACCCGAGAGGTCCGACCCTTCCCATCGCGGTAGCGCGGCACCCCGCCGATGACCCCGAGTCGCGCATCGGCTCACTCGTCATCGACCCCGGGGGTCCGGGTGTCTCGGGTATCGACGACATGACGAACGAGCTCGACTCGTTGACACCGGAGCTGCTCGACGACTTCGACATCGTCATGTTCGATCCGCGCGGGGTCGAGCGCAGTGATCCTGTCGAGTGCGACCAGGCATCCGGTCAGGCGCCCGGTCCCTCTGACCCGGTGCCGGACACATCCGCGCAGCAGAAGGCGATGATCGCGTCACTCGAGCAATTCGCTGCCGACTGCGAGAAAACCGTCCCCACACTGCTGCCCTACGTCGGCACGGTCGACGTGGCCCGCGACATGGACCTGCTCCGTCAGGCGCTCGGCGACAGTGGCCTCACTTACATGGGTCAGTCCTACGGCACCCTCCTCGGGCTCACGTACGCCCAGCTGTTCCCGACACACGTGCGGGCGATGGTGCTCGACGGGGTGATCGACCCCGCGCTGTCCTTCACTCAGATGACGGAGCAGCAGGCCGCCGGTTTCGAGGCCGCCCTCCAGTCGTTCTTCACCTGGTGCGCCGGCACGCCGTCCTGCCCGTGGCGTCCAGTTGGCGATCCGACCACATCGCTGCTCGACCTGATCGCTGCGGCAGCTGCATTACCCAACCCGGCAGCTGCGGGAGGAAACCAGCCGGTGTCGGCGGGCACCCTCTACGACGCGTTGCTCGACGGGCTCTATTCGCGCAATGAGTGGCCACAGTTGGCCGACACCCTGGCCTCGGACGCCGCCGGCAACGGCTCACAGGCCGCGTACATGTCGTCGCACTACGTCCAGAACGGCTCGTCCAATGGGGCTGTCGCCGCCATCGCCATCGACTGTCTCGACCATCCGGTCAGCCACAGCTTCGCGACCTACTCCTCGCTTGCCGACTCGCTCAAGGCCTCGGCTCCTGTGTTCGGACCCTTGCTCGCGTGGGGCGAGGCTTCGTGCGCGGTCTGGCCGGCACCGCCTACGCGCACGGTCGGAGTGGTCACGGCCGCCGGTGCCCCGCCCATCCTCCTCGTAGGCACCACCCAGGACCCGGCGACGCCGTACTCGTGGGCGGTGAACGTCTCGCACGAACTCGCTCGCAGCTCGCTGCTCACTGTGGACGGGCAGAACCACGTGGCGTATTTCTACAGCGCGTGCGTGCGGGCACACGTCCAGGCCTACCTGATCAGCGGGATCGCACCGCCCGCCGGTGCCACCTGTTCCTCCTGATCGGGGTGCGGTTTCTCCTTCGGCGTGTGCCTCGTGGCCGTATAAGTAACTTTTCGTTAATTGGGGTGGCGGATTACGGAAGGATACGGATACAGACCGTACGAGGTCACCCAGGTGACTCGGCCGCTCACGAAGACGTGAAGCGGTAGCTCCCGCTTCCCACCGAGAGCTGCGCTCGGCCACTCGAGGGCGAGGACACCGCCACACCGGGGGCTCGACTCGCCGGGATGCCGCCTTCGCGCACGCTGGACGGATTCGTGGTGGGCAGGTGGACGAGCGCCGACGCGTTCGACGGCACGTCGAGCTCGAGCGCCATCCCGCCACCACGACGCTGCCACGCCACCGACACCGGGCCGGCCACGGTCGGGACCGAGCCTGAGGCCCGGGACAGACCAGAGGAAGGGGGCGCAACGGAGACGCGCACGGTGCCGTCGGGGTTGGGCTCCATGAAGGACACCCCGAGTAGGGATTCCTGGATGGCAACGAGCCCAGACGAGCCCCAGCCGTGCGACATGGAGTCCCCGATAAGGTCACTTGGCTTCCACTCTTCCCAGGTGAAGGTCCCGCCGACCGCCACGATGTGGGCCCACCCGGGTATGGACGCATCGGTCAGCGTGTGCACCATGGCGTCGGGCCTGTCGGCCGCCGCCAGCGCTCGCAACAATTCCAGCCCGTGGTTCGGACCCAGGTCAATCCCGAGGCTCGCCACATACGACGCGACCGCCTGCACGTCGGCCGCGGGCACGACGCCGTACGCGAGCGGGAGCGCGTTGGCCTCCTGGGAACGACTCTGGCTCTGCGCGCCGTTGGCGTCGACGCCGTCGACGTAGGTTCCGTCAGGCCGGCGCAGCACCGCGTTGACAGCGGCGGCCAACTGGGTGGCCCGTGCCTGCTGGGTCGCCGCACCTGACGCGTCGCCGGCCAGGGTGGCCAGCTGGGCCACGCGATGGAAGGCGTTGACAGACAGCACGTTGCTTGCCGTATCCGCCGCCACCGAGAGGTCGTAGCCGTAGACGGGATCTCCGTTGCTGGTGTCGCCCAACCCGTAGAGCAGCCCCGTGCCGCCCTGGCGTGCCGACCACAGCCAATCGACCGCGCGCGACGCCGAGGTGTAATACCGCACCGCGGTGTCCGTGTCGCCCGTCGACACGTAGTAGCGCCAAAGCCATTCGGGATAGAGCGCGGTGGAGGTCCCGTACCAGCGAGCGCCGTCCCCGTTGGGGTAGATCGCGTTGACCCGGCCATCCGGCCAATAGCGCGCCTGGCCCCGCACCACGTCGCGCAACGCCTGCCAGCTCATGTTCTGGTCGCCGTAGACCCGCATGACTGCCTCCGACTCGTTGGCGGCGTCCCAAAGGAACTGGCCCTTCTCGCGGGTCGGCGTGTCGATGAACTGCTCTTGGCTGCAGAATAGGCAGGAGCGCGTCATGAGCTGCCAGACAGCATTGAGCATCCGGTTGTCAGAAGAGAACGTCGCCATCGGGACTGCGGGCATGGCGGCGCGCCGGGTGATGGCAATGATCTGGTCCCTGCTCACGGGCTGGCCCGGGTTGTCGATCTGCACGTAGCGGTAGCCGAAGTAGGTGAATGCCTCGAAAGCCTGGTGCCCCCCGGTCCCCATGATGTAGGAGAACGAGAGGTTGGTCTCTTGTGTCCCGTGCAGCGTCGAGACCTGCCCGTCCGGATCGAGCAGGTATCCCGCCCGCATGGAGATCGTGTTCCCGGCCTGTCCCGGAGCGAAATCGACGCGCGGCCGCGCCGCGTAGACGGCACCAAAGTCAGCCACGACCGCGCCGCCGGCGAGCGTGTGAAGGCTGACCGGGAGGACGGTCGACTCACGGATCGTCGTCCGTTGCACGTAGGTCTGGGTGAAGGGCGCCGTACCGGCCGGGCCGAGGACCGTCACCCCGGACCAGGCGCTGTCGTCGTATCCGGGACTCGACCAACCCTCGGGATGCTCCTGCCCGTCGACCCACTCCACGAAGTCGCCGCCATCGGAATTGCGCTGCGGCGAGGGCAGCCACTCAGCCGGCAGCTCACGCCACGAGCCATCCGAACCGAATGTGAGGTGCCGGCCATCGGCGTACCAGAGCGAAAGCTGGAAGAGCAGCCCGGGGGATGAGGCGGGCCTGCCCTGGCCGGGTCCGTACCACCGGTGCAACACGCCGATGGCGCTGGTCCTACCGCCCGCGAGGGTGCTGGTCAGGTCGACCGCGCGCACGTATTGCTCGTCGGGGTAGGAGAAGCTGGGCCAGGCGTCCACCGGCACCCCGTCCACGTACATTCGGTAGGTGTGGGCGGCGGAGACGTAGGCCGTGGCACGGCGGAGGGCACCCGCGGACGGGGTGACCTCGGTGCGCAGGTAGGTCACGCGATCGGGCTGTTGGGAGTTTCCCGCGGGTTGCAACCACTGGGCCTGCCAGTCGGCGGCGCGTAGTGCCGTGGTGAAATGGGTCGGAGTCGAGACCGGCCCCCACCGCCCTGCGGCGTCGCGCGGCTGGACCGTCCACTCGTACGCCGCGTCCGCTGCGAGCGGTGGTCCCGCATAGACGACGAATGCCTGACGAGCCGACAGCACCGTGCCGCTGTCCCAGGCGAGCCCGCTGTGGGCCGGGTCGGTCCGGCGGACCACGATGCGGTAGCCCATCTGTGCCACGCTGCGTCCCGAGGCCTGCAGGGTCCAGGCGAACGAGAGGTCGTCGGGGTCGACGCCGACGGGGTCGACGAGGCCGTTGACCGTGCGCATCGAGGCCCGGAGGGTGCCCGATGGTCCCGCCACCACGACTGCGCTCCTCACGGGCTGCTCCGCATCGTCACCCTCGGCCGGCTCCGTGTCGGCCGCCAGCGCGCCGGCCATCGCAGCGCCGGCGGCGATGCCGGTGGAGGAGGCGAGGAAGGTGCGTCGACCGAACCGGCTCATGTCATGCCGCTCCTATGACCCGCACCGTGTCGAGGCTGCCGTCGCTGTAGTAGAGAGCGCCTGACGACGAGACCGCGACGCCGATCGGCATCCCCATCCGGGTGAGCACCCAGCGGGTGCCGTCCCCGACTCCCTCGGCCGTGGCGACCGGGACCGCACCGGCGACGCTGTAGAGGTCGCCCGCCGTCATCATCCGCCCGAACATGACCCCGGTGGTCGCGGGCACCACTCTGATGACCGACATGAGGCCGTCGGTCACGAAGAGCGCACCGGTCGGGCCGATCGCGAGGCCCCGGGGGTCGTTGAGCTCCGAGGCCACGCTCACGGCGGGGACACCGTCTTCCAGATACGGCTGGTAGCCCCCCGTCCCCCCCACCACGACGCCGATGTCGCCCGCGCCGATCGCCGTGCCGTAATACGTCCCGGCGCGTGCGGGCGCCAGGAGGACGGACTGGTCGCCGTTGTCGGCCACAAGGAGGTCGCCGGCGCTGTCGAAGGCCACGGCCACCGGGTTCCACAGTTGCGCCGTCGCGACCGGTCCCCCCTGACCGGCCGTGCCGCAAACGCCGGTGCCGGCCACGGTGTAGAGGTGCCTCGCCGCCATCGCCTGGCCGAACAGCAACGTGGCACCAGCCGGCAGCACGCGCACGCGGCAGTTGGCGGTGTCCGCGATGAAGAGGTCGCCGGCGGCGTCGAGAGCGAGGGAAGTCGGCTGGTTCAGCTCGCTGGCGGTGGCGGTGAGGCCGTCCCCGTTGAAGCCCGGCTGCCCCGTCCCGGCCACCGTCACGGGTGCCGAGCGGCCCGTCGGTCGGAGCTCCTGGACGCGCTGTGCTGTCGCCTCCGCGATGTAGAGGTCGCCCAGCGCGTTGACCGCCAGGCCGGTCGGGTGGCCGATGCCACCCGTGGCCGTGCACTTGCCGCCGGCCACTGAAGCCACGTGCCCGGCGCGCAGGTGCACCCCGTAGCGCACTTCGGTCTTTGCCGGCACGACCAGGACGCGGCAATGACCCGTGTCGGCGACGAAGAGATCGCCCGCATTATCGAGCGCAAGTCCGGCCGGCGAGCTCACGACGTCCGGTCCGAGCACGGTGCGCACCGTGGGCGCCGCGCCCGCGGCGGACGCGGCCTGGGTTGCGGTGGCGACTTCCCCGGCTGCGACGCCGAGGAGGCAAACCAGGACGGCAGCGAGGGCGCGCACTGGACAATCATGCCGGTTGGAGACCGCGGACACCGGCGGGCGCCCTAAGTTGGCGGCGCCCCACCCGACCACTCAGCTCGACGATCCCAAGCACGGTCGGCGGGGCGTGTCCAGCACCAGAAGAAGGAGGCCGCCGTGCCCGCACCACCCGAAGAAGCCCTCTCTGCCGGCAACGTCATGCTCAGCGGTCCCGACGGGGCCGAGATCAACGCCTATCAGGCGCTCCCCGCGGGTGCCGGCCCGTTCCCCGGTGTGCTGGTCATCCATCACCTGCCGGGGTGGGACTCGGGGACCAAGGAGATCACGCGGCGCTTCGCCGCCAACGGCTACAACGCGATCTGTCCCAACCTGTACGCCCGGCAGGGCCTCGACGTCGACCCCGACGACGCCGCAGCCGCGGCCCGTGAGGCAGGGGGTATTCCCGACGAGCAGTTCGTCGGTGACGCCGGTGCCGCCATCGACGCGCTGCGGGCGCTTGCGACCGCCAACGGCAAAGTTGGGGTGATCGGCTACTGCTCGGGCGGACGCCACTCCTTCCTCACCGCGGTGAGCCTGCCCGTCGATGCCGCAGTCGACTGTTACGGCGCATTCGTCACCGGCACGGTCCCCGAGGGCTTCCCGCTCAAAGTCACGGCTCTCGTCGACCGCACACCCGAGCTCGCTTGCCCCCTGCTCGGCCTGTTCGGTAACGACGACCAGTTCCCGAGCCCCGAGCAGGTCGACGAGCTGGAACAAGCGCTGAAGGACGCGGGCAAGACGTACGAGTTCGTGCGCTACGACGGTGCCGGCCATGCGTTCTTCACGGTGGACCGGCCCGCCTACCGCCCCGAGGCCGCCGTCGATGGCTGGCAGCGCATCTTCGACTGGTACGGCCGCTACCTGGCGGGAGGCTGACCATGTGCTCCTACCTCACCGTCGCCACCGACGTCGCCGGCAGCGCCAAGGGCACCCAGGGCTGGTTCTCCGTGACCACGGCTCAGGTCTACTTCGACCATCCCTTCCACGCGCCGTTCGACCACACGCTCAACATCGACTTCATCGATCCGTCCAAGGGCCCGGGCGCCCGCGTCGCGGTCGAACTGACCGCAGAGTCCGCCCGACGCCTAGTCGAGTCGATCAACGACGCGCTGGCCGCGGCCGGACCTGCTGCGGGGCCTGTTGCCGGGGTCGCCGCGCAGTAACGCATCCGCCGCCGCGTGAGCACACCACCCTCAGGTCCCGCGGCCGGCGTCCACCTGCCCTGGGCCCACGTGCCCGACGTAGTGCAGGCGTGGGCGTCGGACCTGGGTGGCGGCCCTCCGGAAACGGTGCGCGATCTCAGCGGCGGGTTCTCGCCGGGTGCCACCTCGATCCTGCAATGGCCCGGACACGCTCTCTTCGTGAAGGCCGTCGGGCTCGAATTGAATCCGGAGTCTCCATCAATGCACCGGCGCGAGATGGTGATCTCGGCGGCGTTGCCGGCGTCGGGACCCTTCCCGCGCCTGGTAGAGACGTATGACGACGCCGACTGGGTCGCGCTGGCATTCGATGCGATCGACGGCAGGCCGCCCCGCCATCCGTGGGACACCAACGAGTTCGATATCGTCTCCGGCGCCCTCGCAGCCATGCACGCCACGCTCACGCCGAGCCCCGCCCCTGCACTCGAGTCCTTGGCCGTCTACGTCCGGCGGCTCTTCGGCGGGTGGCACTCGCTCGCCGCGCTCGGCGCGCCGCCAGGGCTCGACGCTTGGGCGAGCCAGCACCTCAATGAGCTGGCCGAGCTGGAGTCGGGCTGGCCCGAAGCGTGCGCCGGCTCGACCCTCGTGCACGGCGATGTACGCGCTGACAACGTGCTCCTCACCCAAGACGGCGTGGTCTTCGTCGACTGGCCGCACGGCGCGGTCGGCAACCCGGCCTTCGACGTCGTCGGCTGGGCCCCTTCGGTCGCGCTGGAGGGCGGTCCCGAGCCCGAAGAGCTCCTCGCCCGCTACGAGCGGGAGCAGGTGCTCCATGCCGACACCGTCACGGTCCTGCTCGCAGCGATCGCGGGCTTCTTCGTGTCTCACTCCTTCGAACCACCTCCACCGGGGCTTCCGACTCTCCGCTCCTTCCAGGCCGCCCAGGGTACGGTGGCGCTCGCCTGGCTTCGCCGCCGCACGGGCTGGTGATCAGCCGCCGCGAGACACCCCATTAGGTTCTGCACATGCGCTTCGGACTCCAGATCCCCAACTTCACCGACGTCGCACCCGCTGGCCTCTTCGACGGCGTCGTGGCGATGGCGACCGCCGCGGAGGAGACCGGGTTCGACTCGGTGTGGGTGATGGACCACTTCTACCAACTGCCGCCCATGGGCGGCCCGGACGCGCCGATGCTCGATTCGTACACGGTCCTCGGCGCGCTGGCCGCACTGACTTCGCGGGTCCGTCTCGGCGCCATGGTGACGGGCGTCACGTATCGCAACCCGGCTCATCTGGCCAAGATCGTGACCACGCTCGATGTCATCAGCGGCGGGCGCGCCATCCTCGGGCTGGGCGCCGCCTGGTACGACGTCGAGCACGAAGGGTTGGGCTTCGACTTCCCGGCCGCGCCCGAGCGCCTCGACCGCTTGGAGGAGGCGCTGCAGATCTGCCGGGCGATGTTCCGTGAGGAGGCGCCGAGCTTCGACGGGCGCTACTACCGCATCCACGAAGCCCGCAACGTGCCGCGTCCGACGCAGCCAGGCGGGCCCCCGATCCTGGTCGGTGGCGGAGGGGAGAAGCGCACCCTGCAGTTGGTCGCACGCTACGCGGACATGGCGAACTTCTTCGGCGACGTCACCACGGTCGCCCACAAGGTCGACGTGCTGCGAAATCACTGCAGAGCGGTCGGCCGCGACCCCTCTGAGGTCACCGTCAGCCGGCTGGCCACCCTCGTCCTCACGGCGAGCAGCGCAGGAGACCGCCGAAACCAAGGCGTTCTTGCAACAGGTGACGGGAGAGGAGCCAACAGGCTCGAACGTCGGCACACCCGACGAGCTGGCGGCTCAGATCGAGGAGCTCGCGGCCGCCGGCGTCGACTACTTCATCTTCAACATGCCGACGGGCACTCCCGATACTGTGCGCCGTGTCGGGGCTGAGCTGGTCACCCGCTTCGCCGACTGACGACTGGCGCCATTCGGCCCCGAGCAGCTACTTGTCCTCAGCGACGGCAGCCTTGAGATCGAGCAATGCCTCGTCCAACTCGGCCGATCGGTGCCGCCTGGCGGCGTCGGCCGAGGCAAGCTGGTCGCCCGTCGGATGCTGGCCACCCGACCGCATGAGGTGGTCAGCCTCGATCGCGAACGCGAGGCCACGGAGGCTCTCAGCGCACCGGGTGCACAAGCCTCGGCTCATGTCGTCAGGCGCCGACGCGGCAGCTCGCTCCAGACTTTCGACGGCCTCGTCCACCTGCACCGCCACATCAGATCGCCGTTGTTGGGAGTCGCTCTCGGTCTGAGACAGCACGAGGTCGCGGGCGAGCTCGGCTGCTGTGACGACCGGGCGGACTGTGCGTCGCCAGTCGGCGGCCTGACCCTGTCTGCGGGTCCTCGCGATGAGGAACGCGACCAGCAAGATCGCCAACACGATGACAACGGCGAGAAGAACCCAGCCCCAGGTCTTGGAGCTCGAGGTTGACTTCGCCGCCGTCGTCGTGGTCGTGGTCGTGGGATGTGAGGTCGTCGTCGTCGGACGTGCTCGGCTCGTCGTGGTCGTCGGGTGGGTCGTCGTGGTGGTGGTTGGTGCCGTGGTCGGCGGCACAGTCGTCGTCGTTGGTTCCGTGGTCGGGGGCGAGGTCGTCGTAGTCGGGGGAGGGGCCGTCGTGGTCGTGTCCTGGGCCGATGCCGGTGACTGCACAATCGCGATGAGTCCAAGCGTGATGGGGGCCGCCGCGAGCACGCACAGCACCGCGGCGAGTGACCTGTGGTGCTTCAGCTTCATGCGAGCAGCCTACGACCCGCGTCCAATGGGCATGGCTCGGGGATCCGTCCTACGGGGTACCGTCGGGACAACGACGGGAGGACTCCATGCAGCTGGACATCCACGTGCCGCGCTTCACGTGGCCAGGTGGCGCCGCCGCCATCGGGCCGACGTTCGGCGAGCTGGCCCAGACCGCCGAGGGGATCGGCGTGCGCACCCTCTCGGTGATGGACCACTGGTTCCAGATGGAGATGATGTGGCCTGCCGAAGAGCCCATGCTCGAGGGTTACACCACGTTGTCGTTCGCGGCAGCGAAGACCGAGCGCCTGCGCTTCCGCCTCCTGGTCGGAGGTGTCACCTATCGTCATCCCGGACTGTTGGCCAAGACAGTGACAACGCTCGACGTGCTTTCTGGCGGCAGAGCCGAGTTGGGCCTCGGTGCCGCCTGGTACGAGCGCGAGCATCGCGGCCTCGGCGTCCCTTTCCCCCCGCTCAAAGAGCGCTACGAGCGTCTCGAGGAGACCATAAGGATCTGCTTTCAGATGTGGAGTGACAACAACGGTCCCTTTGAAGGTGCCCACTACCAGCTGGCCGAGACATTGTGCTCGCCGCCTCCGCTAAGCGTGCCCCGGCCACGGCTCCTCATCGGCGGGGGTGGGGAGCGCAAGACCCTCCGCCTCGTCGCGGCATATGCCGACGCGTGCAACGTCATGGGTGACGCCGAGACGGTCGCGCACAAGGTCGAAGTCCTGCGTGCGCATTGCGACGAGGTGGGCCGTGACCCGGAGACGATAGAAGTCACTGCGCTCATCATGATCGCCGACGATGCCGACCCGGACACGATCCTGCGGGAGGCGGAGGCCCTTCGTTCCGCTGGTGTGGACTCGATCGTCGTGCGATCCACCGGTTCCGAGCCATCGCGGTGGCTCGAGACGACGTGGGGACCGGTGGTCCCTCGACTCGCCTCGCTTTGAGGGTCCAGTCTTCGCGCTCAGTGTCGATGATCGATGCGTCGATGCACCGGTACGCGAGGGTTATCGTGCAGTCCCGGGCCGCTAGCTCATCCGGAAGAGCAGGGGACTTTTAATCCCAAGGTGCCGGGATCGAGACCCGGGCGGCCCACCGCATCCCAGTTCAGCCTGCTGTCGACGCCATCCGTGGCCGAGCTTGTAGCCAGTTCTGCAGCCGATGGGTCGAAGTCGGGCAACTCGTCGAGCCGCAGGGCGACCGGCGCACCGCACACCGCTGGGTCCGCTCCGTCGGCAAGCGAGCCGGCCTCGGGATCGTCCATCCCCACATGCTGCGCGCCGCGTTCATCATGGTGGCACTCGACGGGGGGGGTGCCGCTGCGTGACGTCCAGATCGCAGCGCGCACGCCGATCTGAGGACGACGACCATTTATGACCGCCGACGGGAGAACTTCGACCGCCATGCTGCCCATGTCGTGGTGGCCTTCGTGGCCGGCGGTTAAGAGTCCTCCAGGTCGATGCCCCGCCGTCCGGCGAGGGCGCTTGCGATGTCCTCGAGCGGACGGCCGGTCCGCTCGACTGCCACTCTGGCGTAGAGCACCAGGGCGTAGAAGGCGTACTGCCACATGTCCTCGATACCCCACCCGTAGGCCTCGTCAAGGAGGTCTGGGTAGACACCGGCTCTGATCATGGCGGCGGCCATGAGGGCGTAGTGACTCTTGTGCTGCTGGGACTTGCCGCGGAAGTGGTATTCGGGGAGAAGGCGATCGCGCATGCCCTCGTAGTTGATCGGGTCGGCCGGTGATGCTCCGGACTCCTCGATGGCCTCGGCGGCCAGCTCGAGCAGGACCTCGGCTGGGAACGTGTTGTTGCGAGGGTGCAAGACAGCCAGCTGCTCCAGGATGGAGTCCACATCCGCGTCCTCGCCTCGGGTCACACCGAGCAGACCTAGGCGGGCAGCACTGCCGTAGTCCTCGTCACTCGGGCCGGCCTTGCGGGCCATGGCCCCAACGGTAGATCGATGAGCGCCTGCCGGCATGACCCCAGGGCCGGCGAAGTGGTCTACCCCAAGCCCGGCCGTTTGCTGACACAGCAGACGTTGACACTCGGCGCACTGGAGGCACGGCAACGCTAGAAATGAGTGCATGGCGAACGCTGACATGGTCGATTACTGGAACGGGCGGCCGGCCGATGTCTGGGTCACAGAGGCCGAGCGCTTCGACACCATGCTCGCCCCCTTCGGCCGTCAACTACTGGCGTCTGCTGTGCTCAAGCGCGGCGAGCGTGTCCTAGACGTGGGGTGCGGCAACGGTGCCATCAGCCTGGAGGCGGCCCGAGCCGTAAGGCCCGGCGGGCGGGTAACTGGCCTCGATCTCTCAGCACCCATGCTGGGCGTGGCACGGCGGCGGGCCGAGGAACAAGGGGTCGACGTCGACTTCGTCCGGGACGATGCACAGACTGCCTCCTTCGACCAACTATTCGACGTTGTCGTGAGCCGCTTCGGCGTCATGTTCTTCGACGACCCGGGGATCGCCTTCGCCAACCTGGCAAATACAACGCGTCCGGGTGGCCGCCTGTGCTTCGTGTGCTGGCAGGAGATGTTCGCCAACGAGTGGATCGCGGTGCCGGCTATGGCGATGGTGGCCCACGTCGGGATACCCGAGCTGCCTGAACCTGGCGCTCCGGGGCCCTTCGCCCTGGCGGACGCCCAGCGGACCAGGGGCCTACTTGAGTCCGCTGGGTGGTCGGCGGTTACCGTCGCGGAGCACAAGGACGGGATGAGGATAGGGCGCGACCCCGAGGACGTCGTCGCCTTCATGCTCTCTGACGAGATGGGCCGCCGACTCGTCGAGGGCAAAGATCCCGAAGCGGTGCGGGCAGGCACAAAGGCCTCCCTCGAAGCGCTGCAGCCGTACGCCACGCCCGAGGGTGTCGTGCTGGGCGGCGCCTACTGGGTCGTGACCGCCCGCAAGCCGTAGCGAGCGCGGAGCACGCGCCAAGCCAGCGAACTGGGCGACCCTGACCCATTCGCTTGGTCGGGATTCGGGGGCACCCCGACCAGCTGGCGGCTCAGAATAGAAAGGGGATCAGCATCTTGGTCGAGCGCTTGTACGCGGGATAGTCGTCGGGAAAGAGGCGTTCCATGGTGTGCACCTCGACGGTTGCGCTGTAGATGAAGTAAGCGCCCATCAACACCACAGCAACGAGCCAATACCAGCTGACGGCTACCGCCGTCCCGATGGCGGCGAGGATGATTCCCGAGTAGATGGGGTTGCGGATGTACCGGTACGGCCCCGTGGTGACCAACTCCGCGTCCACCCTCTCGGACATCGGGGTGCCCCAGTTCCGTCCCAGATAGACCCGAGCCCAGACAGCCAGTCCCAACCCGGCCAAGAACAGGGCCATGCCGATGCCTTGGAGAATGGGGTTGCTCACGATTGCATGGTGACCCTTGAAGACCCCCGAGCGAAGGACCAAGATCGCGACGACGAAAAAGGCGACCCTAAAGCCGACGAATTGTCGCATTCGCGACTGAGCTGCCCGCTTGGCTGTCAGGGCAGCCACCAGCCACGCCAACCAGAAGACGACCCACACGCTGTAGATGACGTAGTCGATGACGTACATGGACGGATTGCCATGGTAACGGGGTCAATGTCGATGTGAGGTGACGTGGACTCCGAGGATCCATTGCATCGCAGGCCTTTGTTCGCTGTCTGTTGGGGAGGAACCGCCCGACATCAGCCAGGGCGTGGCATCCGTCCGCAACTGCCGGCACCGGATGCCTAGGCCTCAGCGATCAATCGACTATCGCATGGTCCCAGCTGCTCCCCAGGCCGGGAACTGGGGCAGTCTGGCCTCGGGGAGCCTGGTGCTTCAAGGGTGAGATCGGCACGACGCCGTCAGTCCAACCAGTGGCGCCACATCTTCGGGTCGGACCGAATCAGCTGGTGTTCCTCAAGGTCTTCAAGTGCGGGTCTGCGTCGTTGCTGATGCGGGCCTCAAAAAAACGGACAGTCGCTGATCCAACTCATCTTTCGTCAGCTGGCCTTTGGCGAACGCTCGCTGAAGAACTCCAGATGCCCGCTCCTTGCCCTGGTCGCCGACGAGGAGACGACCTCTGGTCGACAATGGATTGTCCGATTGGGATTCGTCACCTACCGCAGAGAGCATAGGTCTTCGATCTCCAAATGTCGGACTCTGGTCCAGCAACTGACCGCATCCCAGAAGACAGGGGCACCGGCTCTGTCGGGTCTCACCGACTACTCAGGCAATCGTGGATCTTGCGGGTGGATCGTTTCGCCCCGGGCCAACATCTCTACGAACTTCTCGATGCGTCTGGTTCGGGTCTTAATCTTCTTTGCGCTTTCGATCCGATAGAGGATGGAGTACCGGTTCGCACTCGTTAGCTTGAGAAACTTCGCTCGAGCACGGGGATTGGCGGCCAAGGCGTTCGCCAGGTCTTCCGGAACTTCCGCGCTGGCTTGTCCGGCGTAGGCGGAATTCCATCGACCATCGGCTTTCGCCCGCCGAACCTCGTCCTCCCCTGATCGATGCATTCGGCCGGAGGCGCTCAACCTCTCGGCGATGGTGACGTTTCGTTGTGACCAAGGGCTCCGCGCGTCTCTGGGTGTGAATCGTCGCCGAAACGTTGCGCTGTCGCGACGCCCGAGCTGCCCATCGATCCAGCCAAAGCAGATCGCCTCGTCGAGTGCTTCATCGTAGGAGAGCGTTGTTGGGTGTGTCGTGCCCTTCTTGGCAAGGACGAGCCACACTCCTTGCGACTTGGACTGGTGGCCACTCAACCAGGTCCGCCATTCGGCAGCATCAGCGACCAACAGCTCTGGAAAATCCACGGCGTCACGGTATCTCCCTTGTGCCGGAGTGCCCTACCGTCCCGGCTACCGGGGCAGCCTTGCTGCCGGCTTGATGAACGTCAGATTCACTCATTCTTCGAGTACGAGAGACTGGCCTACATCTGTGCAGCGGGTTCTTCGCCAATGGGTACGACGTCGACGCGGTACATGTCTTCAGATTCTGCCTTCATCCCCGACTCAATACCGCGAACCAACGACTGGATCTGAGCACCGCGGAGGTTGCCATCGACGTCAATCCGGGCCACGACCCAGACTCGGCCTGGACCGACGAAGGTAAGGAGGAGTTCGCGGATACCCGTCACGCCGGGATACCCGAGGACAAAAGCGCGTATTCGCTCCTCATCGGCAGGGCGGAGGGCACGAGTGAAGTCGCCATCGTCCTTTCGCAGAGCCGAAGGGGTCAAGACCCAGGCGCCAACCAAGAAGTCGTGACTGCGTTTGATGAGGCGAAGACTGATGCGGACCATCACCAACCCGATCAGCAGTGCCGCCACTCCTTGAAAAACGGAAGAACCGGTGATCTGATTGAGACCCAAGGCGGCCAACGTGATCACGTCGCCGAAGACCGACGCCGCGTCCTCAAGAAACACCGCCCGTAGCGTGGTGTCAGAGGTGACGTGGGACTCCTCGAGGAACTCTCGATTGTAACGGTGGGCCCGGGCTGCCATCTGACCTGCCGACTGTCGAATCGACACCAGATCGAAGACGGTGGAGCACGCGAGGACGACGTAGGCGACCAGGAACGAGCTGGTGGTGCTGGGATGGACCAGCTCCTCGATGCCCTCGCGCAAAGAGAATGCCGCACCTCCGACGAACACGCCGAGAGCGGCAATGAGTGTCCAGAAGTGGGCCTCCCGCCCGTACCCGAGGGGATGCTGGTCGTCAGGACGATGGCTGCTGCGGAGCTGAGCTACGAAGAGGAACACGTCGTTGGCGGAATCGGCGAGTGAATGCGACGCCTCAGCGGCCATGGCCGCCGAACCCGTGATGACCGCCGCTCCGGCCTTCGTCAGCGCGACCGCAAGGCCCGCTCCAAGGGCGACCAAAACAGTCCGTGTGCTCTCGTCCGGCATCGACCGATCCTCACTCGTCCCGGATCCCGCTCACAGTATTCGGGAGCAGACTGCCAAAGCCGATCGATGTCAAGAGAAGACCGCTCACACATCTGGCGATTGGGGAACAGATCAGCGGCCGGTCGCGCGCATCCCCGTGGTGCCGCCAGGTGTCAGACAGACCGGCAGCGAGGATTGAAGTGGCCGCTGAGTGATCCACCACTTCGGTGAGGGAGTTGGTCAGCGTGTGAGTGGGTGTCCAGGCCAGGTCTGACTCCAATAATCCGGCTGACGTCCGAAAGGACTGTCTTGAGTTCGATCCGTCGGCCTGGCCCGGTCACCCACTCGACACCCATCGGTTGGACGGAGTGACCTCATAGGAGCCTGCCTCATACAGGCCCGTCGCTGTCTTGTCCGTCGTCCCGCTCGGTGCGGTGTCACCCCAACCCAATCCAACGAAGGGATGACAGTGACCACTGTGGCACGAAGCATCACCGGCGGGGTAGATACGCACCTCGACGTCCATGTAGCGGCGGCCTTGGACGAACGAGGTGCTCTCCTCGGCGTCGCGAGCTTCGCTACGACCGAGAGCGGCTACAAGAAGCTGCTGGGGTGGCTCGCCGACTTCGGTCCGGTCGAGCTCGTCGGTGTCGAAGGCACCGGGTCCTATGGAGCCGGGCTCACTCGCCATCTCCAAGCCGAGCGGATCCGCGTCGTCGAAGTCGACCGCCCCAACCGACAACGTCGTCGGCGCAAGGGAAAGTCCGATCCCGAAGATGCCATCTCGGCCGCCCGGGCCGCCCTCTCGGGTGACGCCGCTGGGGAGGCCAAGACAAGGGACGGAAACGTCGAGTCCATGCGGGTTTTACGAGTCGCGAGGTCCTCGGCTCGCAAGGGACGGACCCAGGCCCTCAACCAGATGCGCAACCTCGTCTCGACCGCCCCCGAGTCCATCCGGGCCGAGCTCCGGGGCCTCAGCGTCTCCCATCTCCTCGAGCGCGCCTCGACCTATCGACCCGGCGCCAAGCGCGACATCGTCTCGCTGACCAAGTTCAGCCTCCGGATGTTGGCCCGACGGGCCCTCACCCTCGAAGAGGAGATCGTCGAGCTCGACGCCATCCTCAAACCCTTGGTCAAGGAGACCGCGCCCGAACTCGTCGCCACGCTCGGTATCGGGACCGATGCCGCCTCCGCGCTCCTCGTCGCGGCCGGCGACAACCCTGAACGGCTACGCAACGAGGCGGCCTTCGCCCACCTCTGCGGCGCCTCACCGCTCGATGCCAGCAGCGGCAAGAACCAACGACACCGACTCAACCGCAGTGGTGACCGTCAGGCCAACTCCGCCCTGTGGCACATCGTGCTCACCCGGATGGTCTACGACCCGCGCACCACCGAGTACATCGATCGACGGAAGACGGAAGGCTTGACCAAGAAGGAGGCCGTGCGATGTCTCAAGCGCTACGTCGCTCGCGAGGTTTACGGGCTCCTACCTCACGAGAAATTAGGGCTTGACAGCCCATAGGAGCATCGAACGGGGTCACTGGCATCACTGTGACCTTTTTCGGATTCACGGGAGCAGTTCGCTCAGATAGGTTCCCCCGAGTGTTCGACCTGGAATCGATCCTCGAGGCGCGACCCGCAAGAGCAGGTACGACCAAGGTCGTCGGGATCGACGGACATGGAGGTTCGGGCAAGTCGACTCTGGCCGACCTTCTGAGCGGACGGCTTGGCGCCGCGGTCGTCCATACAGACGACTTCGCCAGCTGGGACAACCCCAAGGATTGGTGGCCTCTAGTCATGGAGCGGATCTTTGAACCCTTAAAATCTGGGCAGCGAACCCTGAGCTACCCACGCTCCCAATGGTGGCCAGGACACAAGAACGATCCCGTCGTCGATCAGCTGGTAACCGATGCCCTTATCCTCGAAGGCGTCGGATCACTTCGGCGAGAGTTCCGCCAGTTCTTGAGCGTCGCAATCTTCGTAGATGCCCCGAGGGAGATCTGTATCGAGCGGGGAATCACACGGGATGCTGCGATGGGTACCAAAGAGGAAGTGTTGCAGCGGTGGAACCGATGGTTCGACGACGAGCTGGGATACATGACACGCGATGAACCAGAGGGGTTTGCGTACATTGTGCTCGATGGAACTGTGCCCTTTGAGCAGCAGCTGATCTCTGAGGACCCGCGCTGATACCTCTCGGGATCGCAACGGGCACAGAGCCGGTCTGTGGGGACACCTTGGGGCTATTTGGATTCACTAGCGCCTCAAGCAGTGGGGACATCCCGCGTGCTGACGGTTGTGCTCTCCATAAGCTGCCACGCTCGGCTGAGCGCCACAGCGAAACATCCAATTACTACGAAGCAGAGGTAGGTCACGAGATCAACGTCGTGCGGACTCAGAATGAACGCGATAGCAATACAGAGTTCGGCCCGTAGGTAAGCAGGCTGAAGACGAATACGAGAATGCGCCTGGCACCAGGATGGTCCAGGTGCAAACGCAAGGTGGCGATAGAGGCTGAAGGCTGCCACTACGGCCGCGCCGATTCCGATGTTGTGGTGGCCGGGAATAAGCGCGAGCAGCGGGGCTGGGCCTCCTCGTAATCACAGTCGAAGGCGACCGCATCAGCGCCATCACCCATTTCGAAAACGCAACAATCGCTCGCTTCGGCCTACTCCGCACCCTGCCGGACGAGAACTAAGTGTCTCCGCCCGAGGACGGCGATCAGCCGCTGCTGAACGGCAGTCAGCCAGCCTGCAAGATATGCAGGTTTTTTGCGACCGGTATGTCCACCCTGACACGCTCGAAGTTGATCGTCCCGCCGAGGCGCGGCGTGATGTAGGCGACTGTGGTCGCGACCAGCTGTAGTTCGAGTGACGTTCCGGCCTTGGCTGTGTACCCAATGCTTTCGAGCGGGACGGTGACACTGTGCGACTTCCCGTCGAGGGTGACTGGTATAGGGGTGATCTGGTTGTTGACAACGATCCGGGTGGCAGGGTCGACCAACTGGGCGAACACCCGGGTCGGCCGCGTGCCGGGTGCCACGGTGCCCGAGTAGGTCATGGAGAGCGTCGGCGGGCCGACCAGCACTGCTGCTTGAGTGATTGCCACCGTGATGTTCAGCGCGTTCTTCGCCGGGCCCGGGGTGACGGGCAAGGCCACCGAATCGACAACGTTGGCCGCCTCTGCATTGGCGGGCACCACCGGCGGGCCCGATCCGCCAGCGGCCTGGAGGGCGAGCGTGCCGGTTCCGGTTGCCACGACCGGGGATCCTGCGGGAAGCGGATAGCCGGGAGCGGCATAAGAGGTCCCATCCTGGTCGACGAAAGCGAACCCCTTGAGGACGCGCGCCGTGGCGTCGCCCGCGACGTAGTGCTCCATCCACGCGAGCGAGAGCGGGCCGACCTCGAGGGCTGAGCCTGGGTTCGTCAGGCAGACGCCGTGACCACCACAGAACCAGGCCATTGAGACGGTGGTCCCTTGGCGATGGAGCGTCTCGTAATTCTCTATTCCCTCGTCCAACGTGAAGAGATCGTCGACCGTTCCCTGCAGGATCAAGGTTGGCACCTTCACTCGCGAGAGGAATTGGGCGGGTCCGCGGCTGTCGAAGAAGGAGACCGCCTCAGCGTTGATGGTGCCTGTCGTGTTCATCTTGTTGTCAGCTGCGGTGATCTCGGGGTCGAGTTTTGCGGTGGACGACACGCTCGCGAGAATGTTCGCCCAACCAGTCTTAGGGGTCTCGTTTTTGTCGAGGCTCGTTCCGAGAGAATGCCAGGCAATAGTCGGGGCTATGGCATCGATCCGACAGTCCCGCTCGGCCGCGGCGAACTGGACGCCGCCGCCGTAGGACTCGCCGACCATGCCCACTCGAGGCACGCCCGGCCGGTCCAGCAGGACGCCCCTTTGTTGCGCGACCCAATTGAGCATTTCCGAGACGTCCCGTCCCTCGAAGTTCGGGCTGTCGACCTCGGCCTCCCCTCCCGAGTGGCCGAAGCCCCGGGGATCCCACGTCAAGACGTTGAACCCACCCTGCCAGAGCTGGGCGATGCTCAGCGCTCCTTGGATCCCGGCCTGCGACGTGTCGGTATCGCCGGCCGAGCCCCAGCCAGGACCCATGAGCACAGTCGGGTGCGTGTCCCCGCTCGAGTCCAGCGGATCCGGAAACCAGTGGATACGGATGGTCGTGCCGTCGAAGGAGGTGAGGTCGTAATCCGACGGGACGCCGGGCACAGGTGTCGCCTTGGTCGACTGCCAGCCAGTGGGTGGTTGACAATTCCGCGCAGCTGCTGCCGGCGAGTCTGACAACACGCGCAGCCGAGCGGGAAGCGAAGAGCCGGACACCCAGGCTCCGACTATGAAGAGGGCCGAGGCGACCGCGGAGATGGCTGGCGCTCGCCAGGAGACAAACCGATGACGTCGCGTTGCTTCGCTGATCGCTCCCGTCATTCCGTCTCCTTGTCTATGGTTCGTCGCGGCGCTGAGTGGGATCCGACGGTTTGCCGGCCGTTTTCCTCGGACGGATATAAAGCAATCAGCAGGGACCACATGGGATCAGCGGGCGAGCGACCCTACAGCGCCTGCTGGCAGGAGAGCAGAGGAATCGCTGCGGCCTTTTAGAAATTCGCGGGTCACCTTGCGACTGTTGCTACTGAAACGCCCGGACGAGGTGCTATTCGGATTGGACCGCCGGAATCCCCCCCCACTCCACTGGGACGATGGACGCGGCAGAATTTCATCGACGGGAAGGCCCCGACTTTTCATCCCAAGGTGCCGGGATCGAGATCCGGGCGGCCCACCATTACCGAGCTGACGCTTCTAGACGCTCAGACCCGATCTATTCCTCAACTTCGACCGAGGCGCCCCGGACCCTCAGCGCCTCTTCCACTGCTTGGATCGGGAGACCGGCAAACCTGGCGATCCGTCCCTGGATGGTCTTCAGTACGACCTGACCCACCCGATCCGCGATCGGCGGCGTCACTACGAGCATCCGAGGGCGGGTTCCTTCAATCAGATCGACGGACTCCAAATCGCTGAAGAGCACGGTCATCGGAGTCGCCGCGTGTCCTCCCGGTCCGAAAACGAAGCCATCGTCGGTCACCAGCAATCTCACCTGTGGTGGGTTGTTAGAGACGCTGTGCTTTCGCTCAAAGCTCGCTGCCTCGGGTAGTCCCGTTCGGTTGATACGACGAGATGAGTGGTGCACAACAAGGTCTTATCGAGACCGTGACGCTCAGCGGTTGACGAACGAGTCCGCTCAACCGGTTCTATTCGCCGGTTCGCGACCAGGGAGACCAGATGGCGGACGGCACTCGCCGGCAACGGTGAGACAGACCAGGACCTCATTGGACTGAGTCAGGTCACCGTTGGAGCTTCGAACATGCCCCGACCCCGTCTGGTGAACTACGTCTTGTGACAACGAGCCCTGGGTTCAGGTGGGTCGAGGTCTCGGAGTCGTTGGGCGCGAGCCGGTGGAGCATGTTATGGCGCTGGCGCGGAAGGGAATGGTGCACCATCGCTAGACTGACGCACAGGAGCTGAGAGGTGACGATGATCGAGGCATTCGCTTCGTGGGGGTCGTTTGATCTTGACGACCCATTCCCACTCTTTGCAGAGGCCCGCAAGCTGGGCCCGGTGCATCCGGTGACCTTGGCCGATGGTCACGACGCATGGCTCGTCGTCCGATACGAGGAGGCCATGGCCGCGCTCAACGAGCCGCGGCTCTCCAAGGACATGGATGCCGCCTTGGCGAAGAGTTCGGAGGTCGTTGCCGAGGGGCTGCCGGGACCGGATTTCGCCCGGCACATGCTCACCGTGGACCCGCCCGACCACACTCGGCTTCGTAGACTCGTTTCTGCTGCCTTCACCCCGAAGCGCGTCGAGGCCTTGCGCCCTCGGGTCCAGACCATCACCGACGATCTCCTCGATGCGATCGCGGATCGTGGTCCTGATAGCAGCGTCGATCTTGTCTCAGCTTTTGCGTTCCCGCTGCCGTTCACGGTTATCTGCGAACTCCTCGGTGTACCGCAGGCGGGCAGGGCTCGACTTGGCCAAGAATTCACCAAGCTGCTTGTGCCGACCTCGACTCCTTCCGAGTACGCCGAGGCCAAGGCGGCGTCAGACGCGGTGGTGGCGATGCTCCGAGACCTGGTAGCCGGCAAGGAGACCTCTCCTGGTGACGATCTCGTCAGCGCACTCATCAGAGCCCGTGACGGCGACGACAGCCTCGACAGCAGGGAGCTGCTCTCGAGCATCTTCCAGTTGATGGTCGCCGGTCACGACACCACCGCCAGCCTCATCGGCAACAGTGTTGTTGCACTCCTCCGCAATCCGGAGCAGCTCTCGAAGCTCCGAAGCGAGCCCGGTACAATTCCAGCTGCGGTCGAAGAATTCCTCCGCTATGACGCGCCGGTTCCCCATTCGACCTTTCGTTATGCGTCTGAGCCCCTCACCCTTGGCGACGCGACGATCCCCGAAGGGGCGCAAGTCATCATCTGCTTGGCGGCTGCGAACCGCGACCGCGACAGGTATGCGAAACCGGAGTCACTCGCCGTAGACCGGGCCGCAACCCGTCATCTGGCCTTCGGGCACGGCATCCATCACTGCCTCGGCGCCCCCCTGGCGCGCATGGAGGGTTGTCTCGCTCTCGGCGGCTTGTTGCGACGTTTTCCGGAGCTCACCCTGGCCGTTCCTTCGGAGAACCTGCACTGGAGTCATGGTGACGGTCTCGTGCTGCGAGGGCTTTCCGAGCTGCCTGTCATCCCAGGTCCCGGCCTTCCTCGTACCGAGCCGGCCCGGTCGCCCACGGCGGAGTCTCGACCGTGACGAAGCCGACGAACGCCTCTCCTGACGAGGAGCAGTGGCGAGTCGTCGATGAAGGCTGGGGTCGGAAGGCCGTGGAGTTCGCCACGCTCAGCGAACCGACAAACGCTCGAGAATACGTCACCATGCATCACCGCTTGGGCGTGGGGGCTGGTGATCGGCTTCTCGACCTCGCCTGCGGAGCTGGCCTTGCCCTCGAACTTGCGGCGTTGCGAGGTGCGAGCTGCGCTGGCATTGATGCGTCGTCGCGCCTCCTAGCTGTCGCCCACGACCGGAGCCCTGAAGCTGACCTGCGAGTAGGCGACATGAACGCGCTGCCGTGGGACGACGCATCCTTCGATGTCGTCACCAGCTTCCGCGGTATCTGGGGCACAACTCCGAAGGCTGTCGCTGAGGCGCACCGTGTCCTCGTCCCCGGGGGCCGCATCGGACTCACCGTCTGGGGACACATCAAGGCGTCACCTGGCGCGTGGGCATTTGCGCCGTTCTCTCTGGCGGCCGAGGCAAAGGTTCAGAACCAGGCGGCCATGGTTGCGCTTGGCAGACCGGGTGTCGGCGAAGCGTTCCTTTTGGAGGCGGGCTTCATGGAAATCGAACGGGTCGACGTCCCGTTCGTGTTCGAGTTTGCCGACCCGGAGGCCTATGCCCGCGCTCTTGCTTCCACAGGTCCAGCATTCGAAGCGATTCAAGCAGTCGGCGAGGAGTCGTTCTTGAACTCGGCGAGGGATTTGGGGCGACAGCGGATCCGCGAGGGTCTCCCCCTTCGTGCCCCGATCGCGCTCGTCGGGCTCCTCGCGGTGAAGCCCGTTCGGGCCCGGCTGCGCAGCGGGGACGGTGTGACTCCCCAAGCGGAGCAATCCCGTTCGGGCTTCCTCAGTACCCCGTCGCACTCACCCGCGGTCCAGCGGCTCTTCGACGAGGACCTTCAGGGTGCCGGCTATGTGACGAACGTTGCGCGCCTTTGGGCGCACTTCCCATCAGCCCTGAACAGCCTCTCGGGCCTCATGGGGGAGACAACCAGCGCGGCATCTCTTTCCTCGACTCAGCGGGCCGTGCTCGTGACGGCTGCTGCGTCAGCTTTGGGCGACTCGTACTGTTCGATGGCATGGGGCAAAAGACTGTCGGAGGCAACGACTCCCGAGATCGCCGCCGCCGTCATCCGGGGCGGCACAGAAGGTCTGGACGATACTGAACAAGCGTTGGCCCGGTGGGCTCGACTGGTGGCAACAAGGCCGAACTCCACCTCGGCGCAGGATGTTCAGGCGCTGCGCGATGCCGGCTTCGATGATTCGAAGATATTTGCCATCACCGCGTTCGTGGCTCTCCGGCTGGCGTTCTCTACCGTCAATGACGCGCTGGGGTCGGTACCTGATACTGAGCTGAGGGATACAACGCCCGAGTCGGTGCGCTCGGCCGTAGTATTCGGGCGTCTCGGAGGCGACGACCGGGGGTAGGCGGACCTTCCAGTGCACAGCTGCCAGAAGGGGGAATGCCCCCTTTTCAACGTGGATTCCAAGGAGTAGCTTCGCGTTGGGAACCGGCTGTCACCGGTTCCGTGAACGACGTAGTGCGCGAGTTGGTCGCAGGGAGCCGGGTCTCGAAGCGGTGACCGGGGACCGCGCGGGACGCGTGCTCGGCCCGAATTTGACCGAGGAGCTGATGAAATGACGGCTACAGACACACCCGTGAACAACGGCGTAAACGTGGAGGCCCTACTCGGAGCGCGCGGTGCGCTGATCGAGACGCCGGAGGCCGCGCAATTCCAATGGCGGGCGACGTGCGAGTGGCAGAACGGGACACATAGTCGATCCACGGTGGAGGGCTTCTTCGGACTTGGTGAAGAGCAGAGCCACCGGACCAAGTATTCGTTTGATGCCGACCACCCAGAGATTTTTGCGTCCGAGGACAACGGTGCCACGCCTGTCGAATACGTGCTCGTAGCCCTCGCCAGCTGCCTGACGGCCGGTGTCGCCGCCGTTGCGCAGAACCGAGAGATCCAGCTGAATAGCGTGTCGGCCACAATCGAGGGCGGGATGGACGTGCGAGGCATCCTGGGCGCGGACAGCGACGTCCGTAACGGCTTCAGTGACATTCGGGTGACCTATAAGATCGACGCCGACGCGACGTCCGACGACATCAAGGCGTTGGTCGCACAATCGCAGAAGCGCTCGGCCGTGTACGACATCATCACGAACCCCACGAACGTGAGCGTCGAGGTCGGCTGACACTCAGTGTCACCGACCTAGCACGGAAGGTTTCGTGCGCACCACGACTGTCGTTGTAGGCGCGGGACAGAGCGGGCTCGCAATGAGCCGATGTCTCGCCGAACGGTCGATCGACCACGTCGTTCTCGAGAGGAACGAAGTCGCCAACTCGTGGAGGCGCGAGAGGTGGGATTCACTGCGATTGCTCACGCCCAATTGGCAGTGCAGACTTCCGGGCTACGCGTATTCCGCCGACGACCCCGACGGTTTCATGAGCGCCCCCGAGGTCGTCGACTTCATCACTGAGTATGCCAAGTTGATCGACGCGCCGGTGATGTGTGGCGCGACAGTGTCATCGGTGCGACGTGTCGACCGGGGGTTTCTGGTACTCACCGACCAGGGTGAATGGCTTTGCACGACCGTCGTTCTGGCTTCCGGAGCCTTCAACTTTCCCAGCGTGCCGGCCTTTGCTGCAGCAGTCCCACCGCAAGTCACGACGATGACGGCGATGGAGTACCGCAACCCTGGCCAGCTCCCTGATGGCACCGTCATGGTGGTCGGGGCATCCGCTACCGGAGTACAGATCGCTTCCGAGATACGTCGCTCCGGCCGCGAGGTCGTCATCGCAGTCGGCGAGCATGTGCGCGGTCCCCGTCTCTACCGGGACAGGGACATTCACTGGTGGATGGACGCGGCGGGCGTGCTGGACGAGCGCTACGACGAAGTGGACGACATCGTGCGAGCGCGGCGCGTCCCGTCCATGCAGCTCGCCGGCTCGCAGGAACGGGCTACGTTCGACCTCAATGCGCTGGCGAGCATCGGTGTGAACCTCGTTGGCCGACTCGCTGGCATCAACGATGGTCGCGCGCAATTCTCCGGCTCGTTGCGAAACAAATGCGAGTTGGCTGACCTCAAGCTCGGTCGGCTCCTCGCTACCATCGACGAATGGGCCACAGCGAATGGCCTGGACGATTCGGTTCCATCGCCGCACCGCTTCGAACCGACAGCGGTGGCTTCTTCGCCGCGTCTGGAACTCGATCTCAAGAGCGGAGAAGTCGAGACCATCATCTGGGCAACGGGTTTTCGACCGGACTACTCCTGGCTCGATGTCGCAGTGCTCGACGGCAAGGGCATGGTCAGGCACGATGGAGGCGTCGTCGAGTCGCCGGGTATGTACGTGATCGGCCTACCGTTCCTCCGGCGACGTAAGTCGAGCTTCATGGATGGTGCGCGTGTCGACGCCGAAGACCTCATCGGTGAATTGGCTTCGTATCTCGATCACCATGCTTCTTCGAGAGATTGAACCCGTGACGACGAGCCGGATGTGTCCGTTGTCCAGATGAAGAGCCGGTTGTTTCCATCGTTGGGGGTGCGTCATGACAACGGATGAGCTCGTCGTCGCCTGCATAGAGGCGATTGCGCAGCCAGATTCCAGAGGGGCTGTTCGTGAGGTGCTGTCTCGGTTCGTCGCCGACGGGGCCCTGATCGAAAGCCGAGTCGAATCCACGGCCGGGTTGCACGTCCTTTACCGGTCGGACGATCTCACAGTCCTCAACGTCATCTGGCCCCCGCTGATGACGCTCTTCCCTCATGACCACCGAATGTGGGCCGCTATCGGCATTTACGGCGGCCGAGAAGACAACACCTTCTATCGCCGAGACGGCGACTCCGTCATCCCTTCGGGGGGTAAGGAACTCGCGGATGGCGCTGTGCTTCTGCTCGGTGACGACGTCATCCATTCGGTCCACAACCCGGCCCGGTCGGCGTATACGGGCGCCATCCACGTCTACGGGGGAGATTTCGTGGGAACCCCGCGAAGTCAGTGGGACCCGGCGACACTGACGGAGCAGGCTTACGATCTTGAGCTTGTCCGGGGCGAGTTCGACAGGGCAGAACAGGCTTTTCGGGCTACAAACTGACTTCGCACAATTAGGGCAAACACGAGAGCCGCTTCGGCGAGAAGTCGCGTCTCGATGCACGCTTTTGTCGACGAACTTCACCTACCACGTATCACCCACGACCGGCACGAAGCTTTGATCCCAGGCCGCGGTCATGTCTGATAGAACACGGGCCGGTCTGGAGCGACGGGGGTCGGCAATCTTCGCACTTAGGACGTCGGGTTGGATGGCGGCGCTGGCCTTCGTGGCCGCGGTCGGCAGCGGCATAGGACCGGCCTCCGCCCTTGCCGCGGCCTCTGGACCCGTGTTGACGCTGCATGGCAACGGTTCGATCGACGAGGCATGGCTCACCGGTGCGAATCCCGGCGACCGCATCACCCTCTTGCGACTGGGGCAACCTGTCACCACCGCGTCCAATCCCGGGGTCGCCGACGCCCTGGGGTCGCTGATAATCCGGAACTTGCGCCCCGGTCGCGCGTACAGCTGGCTCGATGACAGCTCCGGACGGCGCACGCCGGCCTTCGCCGTACTCGCACCCGGCCAGAACCCAGGGACCGACTCCGCCCTCTACGCGCACCAACCCATGCACGAAGGGCTCAACTACATCACGATGCGGGATGGCATCACCCTCGCAGCGACCGTTCGCTACCCCTACGGCCAGAGCTGTTCGGCGAGCAGTCCGTGCCCCACGGTCATCGAGTACTCCGGCTACAACGTCGCCGGCCCGACCGACCCCATCCCGCCGCTGATCGACAGCGCTCTGGGGGAACGGTGCAGTTCCTGCGGAAACCAGAACCTTCTTCCCGACTCCTCTACTGACGTCGGTGCGGTCCTCGCACGCGTCTCGGGGTTCGCCACGGTCAGCCTCCAGATGCGTGGAACCGGGTGCTCGGGTGGCGCATTCGACCTCTTCGGATACCCGTCCGACTACGACGCCTACGACGCCATCGAGATCGTCGCCCACCAGGCCTGGGTCGCAAACCACAAGGTCGGAATGGTGGGGATCAGCTTCTCGGGGCTCTCGCAGTTCCCCGCCGCCGGGACCGATCCGCCCGGACTCGCCGCCATCGCGCCACTGAGTCCGACGGATGATCTCTTCTCGACGGGGTATCCCGGTGGGATATACAACAACGGCTTTGCCGCCGAGTGGATCGACGCGCGCATCGACGACGCCAAGGCGGCCGCCGTCTACCGGGACGGCAGCCTTCAGCCCCGCTCGACCACGCCGGTCACCAACGTCGGTCAGCCCTGGACCTACTACGAGATCGACGCAGAACTCGAGGCCAGTCACGGGGCGTCGTCGACCTGCCTCGCCAACCAGGCATTACACGAGGAATCCGAGACCCTGGCCGGTCTGGTCGGGCCCAAGCTGGTTGCCCCGGGAGAGGGCCCCGGGCGAAGCCCTGCGCTCTTCGACCGCCGGTCCATGCTCGATTGGGCGATCCACGTGCGGGTCCCGGTCTTCTTCTCCGAGGCGCTCCAAGACGAACAGACCGGACCGCAGTCGGCGGCGCTCATCGACGCCATTCCCAAGACGACCCCCGTATTCGCCAACATGGTGAATGGAGGTCACATCGACTCGGCCGACCCTCAGACCATCAGCCGGTGGCTCGAGTTCCTCGACGTCTACGTGGCCGACAAGGTCCCGACGCAGCCGAACAGTCTCGACGCCCTCGTGCTCGACGAATTCGCGGCGACCGCGTCCTCGGTGTCGGCGGAAGCACCCTTGCCGCCCCTTCGCTTCACCAGCGCCCCCACCGCGACGGTCGCACGGGCGGAGTTCGCGGCACAGACGCCGCGGCTGGAGGTGCTCTTCGATTCCGGGGCCGGGGCCGCCGGTCCGGGGAACCCCGACTCGACCTACAGCGCGGCCTTCTCCAGCTGGCCGCCAGCGGGCAACGTGACGACCCTTTCGTTCGGGATGGACGGGTCGTTGCGGTCCCGTCCATCCGCCCAACACGGCAGCGCGACGTTCACCTTGGATCCCGACGCCCGACCACGGACAAGCCTCCCAGCCGGTGCGAACGCGTGGGCCGCCGATCCCGGTTGGGACTGGTTACCCGTCCCCGCGGCCGACGGGATCGCCTTTCAGACGCCGCCCTTCACGTCGCCGACCACCATTGTCGGACCCGCCACGATCGACCTGTGGGTCAAAGCTTCGGTACCGGTGGAGGACTTCCAGGCGACCGTCACGGAGGTGCGTCCCCAGGCCGGCCAGGAGGAGTACGTCACCTCGGGATTCCTGCGCAGCTCCAACCAGGTCGATGCTAACGACTCGACCCCCCTCTTTACCGACCCGACGTACCTGGCGAGCGAGGGCCGGCGCCTGTCGCCAGACCACTTCACGTTGGTCAGGATCCCGATCGACCCAATCGCGCACACGTTCCGCGCGGGAACCGAATTGCGGGTCGTCATATCCGCACCCGGAGGGGACCGACCTGTCTGGACCTTCGCGACGTTGGATAGCGGCCAGCACGCGACGGTCGGCTTCGGCGGCGTGACGCCGTCCTCGTTGACGGTCAACGAGGTTCGGAGCGTGGACGCCACGCCGTCGCTCCCGGCGTGCGGGTCGCTGCGTGGTGAGCCGTGTCGGACCTACATCCGCGAAGGGAACCAAGAAGGCTGACCAATATCTCGCGGCCGAGGTCGCTGCTGCCTGCTGTCTTGCTGTCCAAATCAGCGGGCCAGATTGGTGTCAGCAGAACGGGGCGGACGACTCTCGTCACCCGAACCGGTCTCAGGGACTCACCGCATTAGGCATGCTTGCCTTTGACAACATCGAGGCAGTACTGGCGGGCCGTCCCGCAACGACTCTCGTAAGCGGTTGAGACGACGAATGGGGCTGGGTCGGCCCGGCGTCTCCGGGGTCTCGATCCGACCCGAGCTAACTGCCGAGCGCGAGGGGTAGTGAACGGGACGTCCCTCGTTCGAAATCCCGACTGCCACTTCGTTCGTAAGTCCCTGGGAGTACGGACACTCGATGTCCCCATTCCAATCCTCAACATAAAAAAAGGAGTCAGTCCATGCAGTTGGCATCGGCGACTGAGACGTCGCAGGAGCAACCTGTCACCAGGTTGCTCCTAAGCGATGACACCCAGACCCCCGTCCCGTTTCTCGTCCTCGGCGCTGGCCTTGCATTGGCGATCGCCGTAATCCACCTACAGGACCAAGGCGGTCTTCTGGGAGACCAGTCGCCCATGTGGTTGAAGTACGGCTACTACATGGTCGAGATCGGTAGCACGATTAGCGCCGCACTCATCATTCGTGGGAAGACCGTTGGCTGGCTGCTCGGACTGGCGTCAAGCATCGGGCCGATGACCGGGTACATCCTGTCGCGTACCGTTGGCGTCCCTGGTGACCCGGGTGACGTTGGCAACTGGGGCTACCTCCTCGGCACCGTGAGTCTCGTCGTCGAGGGAAGCTTCATCGTCCTTGCCGCCATCTGCCTCATCCGGATACGGAGAGCCTGGCAACTCGATGCGCATATCGGAAGACGTCCTTCCTAGCCCTCAGTCCTAGGGCTTCTGGCTTCAGGTCTCAAGCGGTCAGAGCGGCGAGCTGACCGAATCCCTTCGCGCGCGACTATGAACAGCGGAAGGCCGCCAGCATCGCGTGTGACGGCAAGAAGTTGTTGCGACGAGGAGGATCGAAATTGGCATCCCTGAATCATGTTGGACTCACGGTGACCGACCTCGAGGCGTCCCAATCCTTCTACGTCGGCGTGGTCGGTATGGAGGTCGTCCAGGGTGGCTATCGAACCGGCGGCGAGTGGTTTGACACTTTGACAGAGAACGATGGAGCGCTCATCGAAGCTGTGCTGTTGTCAGCCGGCCAGATGACCTTGCAGTTGGTCCAGTACCACGAGGCCGGAAACTCGGAGGCCGTCACCGGTCACGATCGGGTCGGGAACCTGCATCTCTCCTTCAACGTTGAGGGGATCGACGCCAAACGCGCGGAGTTGGCTCAGCGCGCTGATCTTCGGACCACGGCGGTGGTACGGCTCCCGGTTGCCGGCTACAGGAGTTTCTACGTGCGCGACCCAGACGGCGTGCCCGTAGAATTTATCGAGTCACCGAATCCTTAGAACCCTCGGTGTCGTTGGCCTCAAGAGCACCTCTCACTGGCCGGACGAGGGGCACCTCGTCCGGCTGTGGCAGGTCGCCGTCGACCCCAGGCGAACGACGGTTCTTGCCCTTTGCCGAGCCGGCACCAGAGCGGAACTGGATGGACTCTCGGGCGCTCTGCCGTTGTGCGAATGGATGCGTGCGTCCATCACGCCCCTCGTTCAGCATCCGAACGACCCCGAGAGGATCCGAACGACCACCTAATCGATTCGTTGCAACGCGCGGTACGGCGACGACGAAACGGTCCCATCTAAGGTGATGTCGAGCATGCGGCTTCCCGAACTTCGGCTGACAAAGATCCTCCGTTTGGAGGCGAGCCTGGGCGACGTCCTCGATGTAGGGGACGTGGCGCAGGGACGACGGCGAATCGTTCCCCTGACCGGGGGCACATTTGCCGGGCCCGAGCTCAACGGCACGCTCCTCCCTGGGGCGAGCGCCGATTGGCAGATCGTTCTGCCAGACGGTTCAGCGCTCGCAGATATCCGTTTGACATTGCAAACTGCTCATGGTGACTTGCTGTATGTCCGATCGAAAGGGGTGCGCCACGGCAGCGCGGAGGTTCTCGCCCGCCTCGCTCGGGGCGAGGACGTCGATGCCAGTGAATACGTGTTCCGCACGTCAACACAGATCGAGACGGCAGCACCCGATCTGGACTGGCTGAACAAGGGCGTGTTCATCAGTGTCGGCGGGCGCCAACTCGGAGGCGTGATCTACGAGGTCTACCTCGTCGGATGAACTCATCGCTCGACAGCACAAGACGGCCGGCTTCTTCACCGTCGGACCGCAGGGTTGCCATCATCACCGGCGGCTCCCAGGGAATTGGCGCAGGGCTCGTCTCTGGGTTCCGACGAGAGGGATATGCCGTAGTCGCTACCTCACGCTCCATCGCCGCCGCCGACGAGGACGACTACCTGACGGTCAGGGGTGACATCGCCGACGCTCGAACCGCTCAGGACGTGGTGGACCAAGCTCTCGATCGGTTCGGACGGATCGATTCCCTGGTCAACGACGCTGGGGTGTACATCGGCAAGCCCTTCACGGACTACACACTCGACGACTATGCCTTGATCACGTCGGTGAACCTGGCCGGATTTTTCTACCTGACCCAACGCGTCATAGGTCAGATGGTGAGGCAGGGCAGTGGCCACGTGGTCAACGTCACCACCAGCCTCGTGGACAAGGCCGACAGCAGGACACCCGCTGCGCTGACTGCCCTCACCAAGGGCGGTTTGGCTGCCGTCACACGCTCGCTGGCGATTGAGTACGCGTCGCGCGGGATTCGAGTGAACGCTGTCGCTCTGGGGGTGATCAGGACGAGAGACGACCCTTCTGACTATAAAGGTATGGCTGAGCTTCACCCTCTCGGCCGCCTCGGCGAAGTCGGCGACGTCGTCGAGGGGGTCCTCTACCTCGAGCGAGCCACGTTTGTCACCGGAGAGACGCTCCATATCGACGGGGGTCAAGCTGCGGGAACCTGAGTGATGGCCGACCTGACCAGGATCATTGGAGTTAGTGAACTCCAAGGGACGACCAGACCCTGACCGTTGACCCCAGGGCGCGACTGCGCTGCTCATCCGCCCGACCACAGCAACTCGGCAGCCGCCCACTACCAACGAGTTCTCCAAGAGCGCAGGTGCCCTTTTGTCCTATTCAGGTCGCGGCGACTCGCCATCGCCGCGCCTGGCATTGAGAAAGCTGAATTGTGACTCCATTGTTGGTACTCTCACCTCTGATCAGGCGTCGGTCCTACTGGGGGTCCTTGAGTGGCGAAATCAGAACGAGTGGGCCGTGTGAAGCCGGTCCTGTTGCGCTGGATCCCGTCGGAAGGTCGGACTGGTCGGAAGCCCAGCCATCGGCGCCGTGTGGTCAAGGGAGGTATCGCCTCGGCTCTGGCTGTGGTGGGACTAGTGGCGTTTGCCACGCCGGCCTTCGCCCACAACGACATTGTCAGCGCCACTGCCAGCTGCGCGAGCCCGGCCGGCAGCGGGTACACCATCGTCTGGACCATCCAGAACGACTTCAACCTGACGGAGAGCGGTTCAGTCACGTCCGTCACCGGCGGTCTCTCCACTTTGAGCAGCACGACCTACAGCATCGCCGCATCACCCGGAGAGCCCTACTCCTCGACCACACTGACCCAGAATCTGCCCGCCACAGCCTCGGGCACGATCACCATCGACATCTCGAGTAAGTGGTCCGATGGATTTACCGCAACCGACACTGGGAGCTATGACCTGTCCCTACTCAGTTGCGGCGCTCCCCACCAGACCATCGCCGGCCACATCTACTTGTGCACCAGCGGCAATCCGACCACCACTGAGGAATCGGGCGGGTCCCTGGCGGCGAGCGGTCCGTCGACACTGGCGGCGACGCCCAACCCGCTGGCTCCGACGGGGGTCAACGCCGGCGGCTACACCATGACGGCCACCGCCCCACCGGGCTACGAGCTCGTGGTCTGTGGTGGTTCCTCGACGCCGAACTCGTCGGGGACCAGCGCCACCGAGTCGGTCACGGTGCCGAGCGGGGGAGCCGGCGTGGGCATCTTCTACGTGGTGCCGGTGAGCCAGACCATCGCCGGCCACATCTACTTGTGCACCAGCGGCAATCCGACCACCACTGAGGAATCGGGCGGGTCCCTGGCGGCGAGCGGTCCGTCGACACTGGCGGCGACGCCCAACCCGCTGGCTCCGACGGGGGTCAACGCCGGCGGCTACACCATGACGGCCACCGCCCCACCGGGCTACGAGCTCGTGGTCTGTGGTGGTTCCTCGACGCCGAACTCGTCGGGGACCAGCGCCACCGAGTCGGTCACGGTGCCGAGCGGGGGAGCCGGCGTGGGCATCTTCTACGTGGTGCCGGTGAGCCAGACCATCGCCGGCCACATCTACTTGTGCACCAGTGGCGCCCCGACCACCACTGAGGAATCGGGCGGGTCCCTGGCGGCGAGCGGTCCGTCGACACTGGCGGCGACGCCCAACCCGCTGGCTCCGACGGGGGTCAACGCCGGCGGCTACACCATGACGGCCACCGCCCCACCGGGCTACGAGCTCGTGGTCTGTGGTGGTTCCTCGACGCCGAACTCGTCGGGGACCAGCGCCACCGAGTCGGTCACGGTGCCGAGCGGGGGAGCCGGCGTGGGCATCTTCTACGTGGTGCCGGTGAGCCAGACCATCGCCGGCCACATCTACTTGTGCACCAGCGGCAATCCGACCACCACTGAGGAATCGGGCGGGTCCCTGGCGGCGAGCGGTCCGTCGACACTGGCGGCGACGCCCAACCCGCTGGCTCCGACGGGGGTCAACGCCGGCGGCTACACCATGACGGCCACCGCCCCACCGGGCTACGAGCTCGTGGTCTGTGGTGGTTCCTCGACGCCGAACTCGTCGGGGACCAGCGCCACCGAGTCGGTCACGGTGCCGAGCGGGGGAGCCGGCGTGGGCATCTTCTACGTGGTTGCCACCTCGGCCGTGGTCACGGGCCCCACAGCGACGACATCGAGCAGTTCGGGCACCTCATCACCGACCACGTCACCGAGCTCGAACTCGGCCACAAGCTCGCCCGCTACGACCTCGGCACTCGCCTTTACCGGAGCGTTCCTTTCGTGGGAATGGCTTATCGGCCTGGTCATGGTTCTGTTGGGGTCCGCGATCGTGGTCATCGGCCGGTGGCGACGTCGAGTCAGCGACGCGCTGTCGCTCGGAGTGGTTCAATCGCCGTCCTGGCGGCCCGGTCAAGCGACTGCAGCGCCTTACGACGCGACGGAACCGACAAGGCCACGTTCGCCCCTGGGCTGGACGAGTCGAAAGAGCCGAAGACCGCTTCGACCTTGAGCCCGGCCCTCCCGCCGGGATGGCCGTTGCCGACGTCTGCACGCGTCGCATGTGACCCGTAGCGTCGCGGGCCGACGACGACGATTCCAACCTTCCTGGCAGGACGACCGTGAAGCGGAGGTGCCTGGCACGAGGAACGATTCTCCGGTCATCGACCAGGGGCCGCGCTGACAGTGCCAATCAGGGTTCCCCATAATCTGTCCCATGCCCAGGCGCCGCAGCTCCGCTAGCGACCCGCGGGGTGACCGTTTTTCCGGGTTACGGGATCTGGAAGCCCAGATGCCGGCATCCGAGCCGTCACGATCCGCTGGAGAGGCCGGGAACCCCCAAGCGGAGAGAATCGCCAATGAGGCCGGCCTGCTTGCGCTCGGCGAGGAGGTCGATCGCGCGCACCCGAGCCGAAGGAACCGCCGACGTGCTGCGGGACGAGACGGGCGGCATCGTCGCGTCCGGCGATGGGTGCTCATCTGTCTCGCCGCCGTTCTGGTGCTGGTCGGTGCGGCGGGCGGGTATGCCTACTACCTCACTCACGACTTGAACCGGGTGGAGGTGCACGGCCTTCGCTCTGCCTTCAGCTCCGGTGCGGAGGTCGGATCGGAGAACATCTTGATGGTCGGATCGACGTCCCGGTGTGCACTCTCCGTGCAGAACCCCGCCTACGGGCTTTGCTCGCAAGGGGTCAACGGCGTCAACAGCGACGTCATGATGATCTTGCACGCCGACCCGGCCACTCACCAGCTTGCCCTTGTCTCGATCCCGCGTGACCTGTTCGTCCCCAATGCGCGCAGTGCCGGGGCCAACAAGATCGACGCCGGCCTCTACGAGGGCATGTCCCAGGTCGTGGCATCGGTCGAGGAAGACCTAGGCATCCCCATCCAGCATGCGGTCTCCCTCAACTTCGACCAGTTCGCGAACATCGTTGACGCTTTGGGCGGCATCAACATGGCCTTTCCTGAGTCGGTCTTCGACGCCGAGTCGGGCCTCAACGTCCAGGCCGCTGCGTGCGTCCACCTCAACGGCACGCAGGCGCTCCAGGTCGTCCGAGCCCGCCACCTGCAGTACAAGGGCGATTCAACCAGTCCCTACGCTGAAGACTGGACGCAAGAGGCCCAGAGCGACCTGGCGCGGATCCGTCGGGATCACGAATTCCTGCGCGTGCTGGCGACGGCCGTGGCCAAGGACAATTTGGCGGACCCCATCACCGACCTGAATTTGATCAATTCGGTCAAGAGCGACGTCACCTTCGACCAGACCTGGCCCGTCAGTGACATGACGAACCTCGTGCTCGCCTTTCACTCCGTCGACATCGATGCAGTACCCCAGCTCACGCTCCCGGTGGCGGAGGTGAATGACCCCGACGGGAGCGGGGGATCCCTCCAATACGAGGGTGGTTCGTACGGCCAGGTCGAGTTCCCCTCCGAGCCGTCGGACCAAACGACGATCAATCAGGTGCTCGGGATCTCGGACACCGTCAACCCGATGACGGGCGAGCCCTTGCCCGCGCCCGCCACGGTCAGCGTCTCGGTTGAGAACGGCACGGGTACGTACGACCAGGCCGCAGACACAGGATTCGCTCTCGGCACCCTGGGCTTCCACGTTGTCGGCCTGGGTGACGCTGCCCCGACAGGCGACGTGGCCGAAACCGTGGTCTATTACGCGTCTCTTGCGCCGAGCGCAGAGGCCGCCGCGGAGGCGGTTGCCCACGACATATCCGGCTCGGTCATCATGGCCTACGACCCCAGCCAGGTGACGAACGGCGCTGAAGTCACCGTCGTCACCGGCAGCCAGTTTGCCGTCAACGCTCCCGCGACGACGAGCACGACGAGTTCCGCCAGCTCGGGCACCTCGGCGCCCTCCGCTTCTTCGAGCGCGACCGCGACGTCAGCGGCGGGCGCCATCTCTGCTCCGTCGTCGTCCAACCCTGCACTGGCCCCCTGGGACCCACGTGCCTGCGCTCCGGGCGCTGTGCCGACAGCCCCCGTGCCGAACGAGCCCTGAGTCGTGGCACGGCGTAGAGGCCGGCGGGACCAGGCCTAGCGCAACCAAAGTAAACCAGGTACGTTGTGACGCATGGTACCTGGTTTAGGTAAGCAGCTGAGCCAGATGCGCCGTGGGGCGATCGAGTTCTGCGTCCTCTCCCTTCTCCGCGACGAGGACCGCTACGGCTTCGACATCTCGCGCACCCTGTCCGGCTTCGACGGACTGGTTACGAGTGAAGGAACCATCTACCCGCTGCTGGCCCGGCTCCGGCAAGAGGGCTACGTCGAGACGACCTGGCACGAGTCCTCACAGGGCCCACCGCGCCGGTACTACCGGCTGACCGACGCTGGTCGAGCAGCGCTCGACGCGTTCGCCATGCAGTGGGAGCGGTTTCGAGACTCTGTCGACAAGTTGCTGGAGGGAGAAGGGGCGCAATGAGCGAAGAGCGTGCCGAACAGATCGTGAGCGATTACTTCGGTCAATTGCAAAAGGCCCTGCTGCCGATGCCACGGCATCGCCGAGACCAGCTGCTCGATGAGCTCCGAGCGCACGTCGAGGCAGCCCGCGCTGGTTCTCCCGCCGATTCAGAGGCGGTGGTGCGAGAGGTCCTCGAGCGCCTGGGCGAACCCGAGGACATCGCCGCCGAGGCGCTCAGCGCCACCCACGCTCGCCGCAAGGGATGGACCGTCTTCATCCCCCGATGGAGCGTCCTTGCGGGCTCTGCGGCAGCTGCGCTCGTCGTTGCTCTGGCGCTCGCTCTGACACTGTCCGGCTCCACACCGACCACGAGCACCTCGGCGTCAGCCTCAGCGAACAGTGCGCCGCTCGTCGCCGTTGGCGGATTCCCCACCGGCATCGCCATCGACCCGGTCCACCAGACCGTGTATGTGGCGAGCGGCAACGCCAACAGCCTCTCCATGTTCGGCGAGGCGTCCTGCAATGCAACGACCGCTTCCGGATGCAGTGACCCGCGAAGCGTCTCCACCGGGGGCGAGGACCCCATCGGAGTCGTCGCCGATCCCGCCACAGCGACCCTGTACGTCGTGAATGGCGGGTCGAACACGCTCGCCGTCGTGAACATCAGCACCTGCAACGTCACCGATCAAAGCGGCTGCTCCGCGCCCGTGGCGCTCGTGCCGGTGCCCGGCGGGCCCGAATTCCTCGCCTTTGATTCGGTGACGCACACCGTCTACGTCGCCGACACGAACTCCGGCATGGTGTCGGTCCTGGACACACGAACCTGCAATGCCCAGTCGACGAAGGGATGTACCCGGCCCCTCGGCACCGTCTCGGCCGGTGCGGGTGCCTTTCCCATCGCCGTCGACCAAGCGACCAACACCGTCTACGTCGGGACGAATCAGGGAGTGGCGGTCATCGACGGCACGGTCTGTGACGGATCCAACATGAGCGGATGCGCAGAGCAGCCACCGAGCATTCCGCTGTCCAACGAACCTGCCGGGATCGCGGTCGACGACGCCAATCACACCCTCTACGTCAGCGGAGAAAGCGGGAACGTGGCAGTCATCGACACCTCATCGTGCAACGGCTCTGACGCACAAGGGTGTACAGCAACGCCCACGATGGTGCCCGTGGGTACCGACGCCAGGGGTGCAACGCTCGACTCGGCGACCTCCACCCTCTACGTCGCCAACGCCGGTTCCGACACGGTGTCGATGCTCGACACAACGCGCTGTGACGCGTCGACGACGGCCGGCTGTGAGAGCCTCCCGAAGGCTGTGGCGGTTGGGAGCAGCCCGAGGCGTATCGCCATCGGTGACGCATCCGGTACGGCGTACGTCGTGAACGTGCTCGGCAACAACGTCTCGCTCATATCCACGAACACCTGCAATGCCAACGATGCATCGGGTTGCCCGACCGCGCATCCAGTCGATGTGTCCTCAGCCGGCGGCGGTGGCGTGGGCGCAATCACGTCGACAGGAAGCGCCGGATCGGCCGCCGCCGGAGGGGGTGCCAGCACCTCTGAAGGAGAGGTGGGTCAAGCGAACTCGAACTCGACGTGCGCACCGACGACGAGCCCGGCGACCTCGGGTGGCACGGCGAGCTCGGTGCCCGGAACCGGACCCGTGCTCGCGACCGGGACGGTCGAGGGAATGAACTGGAGCCTGCTGGGTGCGAATGGCCAAAGCGGTGCCAATGCCATCGAGAACGGTGCCCTCGTGCTCGGCGGCCGCGCCTACGGCCTGTGCCCGGGCTATCCGAATCCAGCCGAGCTGGAACTCATCGATGCGGGCGCCAGCGGCATCGACGTCGGCGTGGTCGGCTATCCGGGAAAGGCGACGGTGGACATCGCTGAGAGCACGGCGGGCACATTCGATGTCGGCCCGTCGCTCCCGTCGCCCGAAGTCCAGGTCGTCCAAGGGGTCTCGTTCTTCATTGGGGCCCTGCCCGAGTCGGCATGCGACTACCCCTCCCTCGAACTCGACGCGACATCGCCGGGAGTGTCGGCCCAACACAATCTCGGATTCGGCACATGCACGGCCAATCAGCTCGTTCCCATCACCGAGAGCCAAGGCGTGTGGCAGCTGCCGCCGGGGCAGTTCCAAAGTGGTTTTGGCGGCGGGAGTGGCTCCGCTGCGGTTGCGGTTCCTACCCCGACCACACCAACCCTTCCGTCCTCCGGATCGCAGCCGTCGGATCCGGCTTCCGCAAAGTCGGCGGTCCAGACGGCGTTCGAGACGGTCTACGGCCATGGCCCCAACGACCAGAAGCTGCGTCTCTTGGAAGGCGCCGACCAGGCGGTGGTGGCGGCCGGCGATGCGGCCGCGCTGGCGCATCCGCAGATTTCCGCCGGATCGACGCCAGTCGTCTTGCGAGTCGTCTTTACTGATCCGAAGGACGCCGCGGTGCTCTATGAGATCGACTACGACGGCACTCCGGCCGTCGGGCCGAAAATTGGCTATGCGGTTCTTGACGACGGAACATGGAAAGTCACTCGCGCAACCTACTGTGGCGACATCGACAACGCTGGCACTGGAGTGACCTGTTAGAGCTTCGGATGGAGGTCCGCATCCGTGCTCGACACGAAACTGTGCTTGGTCTTTACATCAAGGCGGTGTGGTTGACTGCTCATCACCCTCACGAAGTGACGCAGCCTCGGTCCAGGGTCGCATCGGCCGCCAGTTCCAGGCGCCTACGAGCACCGCGGTCGACGGCACGAGCAGCGTTCGCACGAGGAAGGTGTCGAGGAGGATCCCGAGGGCCAGTCCCGTGCCGATCTGGCGCACCTGCCCTGTGGTCGTGACGGCGAGCACGCCGAACGTACCGGCGAGAATCAATCCGGCGGTCGTGACCGTCGTGCCCGTCGTGGCGATCGCGCGCGGAACGGACGAGCGGAGTGGGAGCACGGCTGTCTCCTCCTTGATCCTTCTCATCACGAGGATGTTGTAGTCCTCACCGAGGGCCATGATGAAGACGAACATGAAGAAGGGGAGTGTGAAATTGATCCCGAGCTGTCCGCCGATCGTCACGAAGATGAAGACGGCGAGACCGAGCGAAGCCGTATACGAGAGCACGACGCTGGCCACCAGATAGAGAGGTGCTACGAGGCTCCGTAACAGGACGCCGAGAAGCAAGGCAAGCACCAGCGCCACCACCGGAAGGATGTGGACCACGTCCTGGCCGGAGATCGCGCTCACGTCGGCGGCACCGGCCGCCTGTCCTGCCACGCCCCACTGGCTTGCTCCGACTGCTCGAGCGATATCCGACACTTCGGCGCGCACCGACGGGATCGCTTGCATGGCCGCCGTGCTCCCCGCGGAGCCGGCCCGGAGTGACGTCTGGTACAAGACGGTTTGGCCGCCTTCGGTGACGTACTGCCCCATGAGCCGGTACGCCGCGTAGACGGGGGCGGACACGCCGTTGGGCACCTTGGTCTCAGCCAGCGGCAGCAGCTGCGGCGGTCCCAGTGTGGCGTAGAGCCGAGCCACCGCCCATGCGGGAAGGGAGCGGCCGCCGGCATCGAGCGGGCCGATCACCGTGGCGAAGCGGCCGGACATCGACAGCTCGTCCTCGGCCTGTTCGAGCACAGATGGCGAGGTCCACACCGACGTGGGGAAGCGCAAGACGATGTCCGTAGCCCCCTCGGCGATGTCACCGAAGTGCTCCTCCAGTACCGCTTGTCCAATGCTCGAGTCCGACCGGGCTATGGCCGCTCCGGGGTTGAACCCAGACGGCGCATAACCGACCAGAAAGGCGGAGAGCCCACCGAGGATGAGCACGCCGCCGACGAGCGCCCGCACCGGGTGCCGCACCACACGGCCGGCGATTCGTCCCCAGAGGCCCTCCGCTGAGCTCCGGCCGATACTCGTCGGCCAGAACAAACGGGAGCCGACAATCGAGAGCAGGGCGGGGAGGAGTGTGAGTTCGATCGCGAGCACAACGCCGATACCGATGGCGAGGCCCGGACCGACCCCACGGTAGAGACCGAAGCTCGCCAAGAGGAGGCTGAGCAGCGCGCAGACAACGGTCAACGCAGAGAACGTGATGGAGGTCCCGACCCGGGATCCGGCCGCCACGATGGCGTCGTCGGTCGACATTCCCGCCGCCAGGTTCTCTCGGTAACGGAACAAGAGGAAGAGGCCGTAGTCCGTGCCCGCTCCCAGTACCAATGCCGTCAGCAGCAATTGCAACAGTGAGGAGATCTCGACACCGATATGGGTCGATTCGGCGATCAGAGGTCCCGCGAGCGCCAGCGCGAGGACGGCGGGAGCCAGCGCAAAGAGCGGTGCGAGTATGGCGCGGAACGCGAGCGCGAGCAGGGCAATGATGAGCAGGATCGTGCCCAAGACGGCGACGGCTTCGGTCCGCACCGCCGCCCCCTGTTGATCGACGAGTATCGGGAGTGAGCCGGTGAGATGCAGCGAGAGCCAGGGGTCGTGCTCCGTGCCGAACGCGGCCCGGACGGCATTCACGGCCGCTCGTCCCGCACTGCCGCCGGCCTTTGTGAAGGCAGGGAAACGCACCTGGGCGGAGTACGCTTGATCGTCGATCGAAACCGCGCCAGCCCCGATTGAGACGACCAGCGGCGACCGGAGTGCGCGCGTCTCCACAGCTCCTATGGCGGCCAGGTCCCGCGGTGTCAAGGTGCCGACGGTGTCGGATGCGACGAGCACGCCGGTCGCCCCGCTCGGATTCAGTAAAGGAGCAGCCAACCTTGCCGCGATGACGCTGGGGGCGTTGGCCGGGAGGAACGACGCAGTGTCGTTCCGCACCACGCTGGCTAGCGAGGGCAAAAGGAAGAGGGAGGCGATCGTGGCTGACACCCAGAAACCGACGACGGGCCAGCGGTAGCGGACCACGGCGCGCAGCATCGCCAAGAGCACACGCGGACCCTACGGTTTGCCGCGCAGAAACGTGACGCGAACACGCCCTGGCGGCCCACGCGATGCGTGTGGTCGGGATGATCCCGACGAGAATTCCTTGGTATGAGGACCAACACCGAGCATGGTCTGCAACGGGTGACACGTGAGGATGAGCACAGAGCAAGCGCCAGGCCCCGGAAAGGCCCGAATCCTGCCTATTTTTCCAGCGCAGAGGCAGCGGGTGCCGTATCAAGCGCTCCCCAAGATCGGCCGATACCTGAGAGATGAGGGACCAAGGAGAGCCGCCGCCCGGAACTCGGCTCCCTCGAATCGCTGCGGTCGTCTTACCGAGCGTGGGGACCGCGCTGGCGTTCCTGGTCCTGTCCCGCCTCCATCTGCTCGGCGATAAGCCAGTTTGGCTCGTATTCATCCTGCTCTTCATCGCAGCGGTGGTCGGTGAGATCTCGGGCCGCATGCTCGAGATCAACCAAACCATGTGGAGCGCTCACGTCGCTGTTGGCCTGCAGTGCCTGACGGTTGCCGCCGTCCTCTACACAATCGGGTGGGGGCCCACCTTGGCTATCGGGTTTCTCTTTGTGGGGGCCCGCGCCCTCGATATTGTCGGCTCGCGGGTCTGGATTGTCGTTGTCGTCTGGGCCGCCGTCGCCACGGCTGCGGGTCAGGTCGCCATCGCTCTGGGCCTTGTCTCGAGCTACGTGCCGGTACCCTCGGTGCACGGTCTTGCGGCTCTCAGCGTCTTGGGCGTGAGTGTCGTGACGTGGGTGTTAGCAGCCAAGACGAGGCAAAGTGAGATTGCCCTGGCCGAGCGTGACCGTGCGGCCGGTGATGTCCGGTCCGCGCTGTCTCTGCTCACAGCAACCCTCGATTCGACGGCCGACGGAATACTCGTCGTCGACAACGACGGAAAGATTGCACAGTTCAACTCACGATTCGCCGAGATGTGGCGAATCCCCGAGACCATCCTCGCGAATCGAGACGACGACGCTGCGCTCCAGTTCGTCGTGGACCAGCTCCGCCATCCAGAGGTCTTTGCTTCGAAAGTGCAAGAGCTCTACGCCCGCCCCGAGGCCGAGAGTGACGACATCTTGACCTTCAAGGACGAACGAGTCTTTGAACGGCACTCTCTGCCGCAGAAGATTGAGGGAGAGGTCGTCGGCCGGGTGTGGAGCTTCCGTGACGTGACGGATCACCACAGGCTCTTGGGAGAGCTCGAGCATCAAGCATTTCACGACAGCCTCACCGGATTGGCCAACCGGTCACTTCTACGGAATCGACTGGACCATGCCGTGGTGCGATCTCAACGCACCGGCGTTCCCCTCGGGGTCCTCTTTTGTGACATGGACGGCTTCAAGCTGGTGAACGACACGCTCGGCCACGACATGGGAGATCTCATCCTGGTGGAGGTAGGTCACCGCATCGACGGCTGCCTGCGTGATCACGACACGGTCGCCCGGCTGGGCGGCGATGAATTCGCTGTCATTCTCGACGGTACCAACGCTCTTGATGCTGTCGACGCGGCGAATCGTGTTCTAGAAGCGCTTCGAGAACCCTTCCTCGTCAGTGGGCGCGAGATCGAGATACGAGCATCGATCGGAGTGACTGTCGCCAGCGGGGACTCGGCGGAAGCGGACGCGTTGCTCTGCGAGGCGGATATCGCAATGTATGCCGCGAAGTCGAGCGGGCGGGACTGCATCATGCGCTTCGAGCCTGAGATGCAGAGCACCCTGGCTGCAAGGCATGCCCTGCACGGCGATTTGCGACATGCGGTGCGCGACTACGGGGAACTCAGCATCCACTACCAGCCCGTGTTCAACTTGACGACGGGTACGCTGGACTCCGTCGAGGCGCTCGTGAGGTGGAATCACTCACAACGTGGACCCATTTCACCCGAAGAGTTCATCCCCGTGGCTGAGGAAATGGGTCTGGTCTGCGAAATCGGACGTTATGTCCTTCGGGACGCGTGCCGGCAAGTCATGCAGTGGCGATGCCTGCCCGAAGCTGAGGATTTGAGCGTTGCGGTCAACGTCTCCGCCTACCAGCTCTACGACAACCGGTTCGTGGCCGAGGTCGAAGCCGCTCTCCTGGACAGTGGCCTCCCTCCCAGTGGTCTGGTCCTCGAGCTGACCGAGAGCACTCTCCTCTCTGACACCGCCCGGGTCCACCACCGTCTTGCCCGTCTGCGGGAACTCGGGGTCAAGATCGCGATCGATGACTTCGGCACCGGCTACTCGTCGTTGTCATACCTCCGGCGATTGGCCATCGACGTGTTGAAGATCGATCGGTCCTTCGTGAGCGAGTTCGGCACCTCGTCGAGTCAGCAGTCCCGCTCGCTCCTTCGATCCATCGTCAGGCTCGGCCACGATCTCTGTCTCACGGTCGTCGCCGAGGGGATCGAGACGCAAAGTGAGCTCGACGAGGTCCGTGGGGCGCGCTGTGATCTGGGTCAGGGGTATTTCCTCGGCGGGCCTTCGCCGCCGGAGGAGTTGGAAGACGCGCTCCGTCTTCGGAGGGTCGCCAGCTCTTTCGCCTAGGACGACCTCGGAGTTCCGGCAGCACGGGTCGGCGGAGCGCACAAATCCTCGACAACTCTCGTACACCTGCTGCGTCGTTCCTTTGTCCCGAAACGGCAGGTGCCGACGTACATATGGTGAAACCCGTCGCGGTCTCGGGCCGAACCGCAGTTCTCGCCCGTGTCCGGCATGAATGGTCGCTTCCCGTCACCCGCTTCGTCTTCGCCATCGTGATCGCGACAGCGGTTGCCCTCTGGTGGCTCGAGCGGTTCCATGTCGTGGCTGCCCAGCCGTTATGGCTCTTGATCGTGGCCGTGGCGATTGGGTACCTCTGCTCGTGGATCGTGCACCTCGTGTACGCCGCCGCACCGTCTCGGGGGCGACTCCACGCGCGGATCGCCGTGCAGGTCGCGGTGGCCACCACCTTGATGTACATGACCGGGTGGGGGCCGGCGCTCACCTTGGGCTACATCTTTGTCGCCCGGGACAATCTCACGGTGGGCCGGGACCTCTCGTGGCGGGCGATCGCTGCCTGGGTTGCGGCGGGTTTGGCCGCGGGCCAGGCAGCCGTCAGCCTCGGTCTCGCACCGAGCTTCGTCGGGGTACCCGACGAGTACGGCCTCGCCGCGCTCGCCGCGTTGGCGTCGCTGTTCGTCATCGGGCTCCTCGGCGTGAGTGCCGAGCACCTGGCCACGGCCCAGCTGTCCCTGCAGCGATCCGAGGAGCGGTTACGGACGACCCTCGAGACGGCCAACGACGCCTACATCGAGATCGACGAGAGCGGGATCGTGACCGATTGGAACTCGCAAGCCGAGGCGATCTTCGGGTGGCCGCGCTGCGAGGCGATCGGCCGACAGGGGTGTGACGTGGTCCTGCCCGAACAGGATCGCGACACGGATCGAAACCGTCGTGGCCTGACCGAATTGGCCGCCACGGGAGAGGAGCCGCTGCTCGGACGTCGTTTTGAACTCATCGCGCAGCATCGTGACGGGCGCACCTTTCCCATCGAACTCGCCTTCTGGAGGACCAGGGACTCCGATGCCGTGATGTTTCACGGTTTCGCGCACGACATCACTCGCCGCAAAGAACAGGAAGCGGCTCTGCGAAAGTCGCAAGAGGACTTCCGGATGCTGTTTGCACGTCATCCGCACCCGATGTGGGTGTATGACGTCAAAACGCTCCAGTTCGTCGAGGTGAACGAAGCCGCGTTGAGCCACTACGGCTATACGCGCCAGGAGTTCCTTTCCATGACCGTCGACCAGATACAGCCCCCCGAGGACGTCGTCATGCTTGCGGTCAACATGGCGGCGCGTCGCGAGGAGCTCGAGGCGTCGGGGCCATGGCGGCATCACACCAAGGCGGGCCACCTCATCGACGTCGAAATCGCATCCCATCGCCTGGTCTTCGACGGCCGCGAGTGCACCTTGGTCATGGCACAAGACATCTCGGAGCGGCGTCTCCTCGAGGATCGGCTGCGTCATCAAGCGCTGCACGACGGGCTCACCGACCTCCCGAACCGAGCATGCCTGCTCGAGCGCGCCGAAGTGCTCCTCGGTGAGGCCCGTGGTGAACAGACGCCGATGGCGGCGCTGTTCTTGGACCTCGACAACTTCAAGGAGGTCAACGACTCCTTCGGCCACATGGTCGGCGACGGGCTTCTGCAGGCGGTGGCAACCCGTCTCTACACCGCAGTCCGCCAAGCGGACACGGTGGGGAGGATCGGCGGCGACGAGTTCGTCGTGCTCGTCAGCGGTGCCTCCCTGGCGGCGGGTCCGGAAATCGTCGCGCAGCAGCTCCTCGACGTCATTCGCGATACGCCCTTCTACCTCGAAGGTCGTTATCTGACGGTGACGGCATCGATCGGCATCGCCACCGGGGACGCCTGTGAAGCCGCAGACCTGCTCCGCAACGCTGACGTTGCGCTCTATCAGGCCAAGGCGCGTGGAAAGAACTGTTCAGCCATGTTCCTTCCCGAGATGCAGTCCGCCGTCCACCAACGACTCGAGATGGCGATCGACCTCCACGATGCAGTCGGGAACCGGCAATTCGACCTCTACTACCAGCCCGTCGTGCATCTGAGTGATCTCACGCTGTCCGGTGCTGAGGCGCTGCTGCGCTGGCAGCACCCCACGCTCGGGTGGATATCCCCAGACCGTTTCATCCCCCTCGCCGAGGAGACTGGTGTCATCGAAGTCATAGGGCGCTGGGTGCTGGAACAGGCGTGCGAGCAAGCCGCCGTCTGGCGCCGGACGCACCCGTGGATGAGCGTGGCGGTGAACGTCTCCGCCATCCAGTTGGGGACGGATCGGTTCGTCGAAGTCGTGCGCGAGGCGCTCCGATCGAGCGGACTCGACCCCGCCGGCCTCGTGCTTGAGATCACCGAATCGACGCTCATGGTCGATGCGAATGCAACGGTACGACGACTGCACGAACTGAAGGCCCTCGGGTTGCGACTCGCCATCGACGACTTCGGCACAGGATTCTCGTCGCTCAGCTACCTCCGCCAGTTCCCGGTCGACATCTTGAAGATCGATCGCTCGTTCTTGTCGACCGTGACGACATCGGTACAGACGGCTGCGCTGGTGCACACCCTGATACGCCTTGGGGAAGCCCTCGGGCTCGAGGTCATCGCAGAGGGTATCGAGCGACCGGATCAATTGAGGGCGCTGCGAGAGGCTGAGTGCCCCAAAGCACAAGGGTTTCTCTTTGCCCAGGCGATGCCGCGGGAACGCATCGACGACCTTCTACGCGCCGGAGTCCCCGTGACCGCTCGGGTCGGATCGCCGCGGGCGACCCGCAGGGTGCCCCGGGACAGGCAGGCTGATCTCGTCGTTGCGACTACCAGACTCGAAGTCCAAAGCGGCTCAGAGACGTCGGGATGACCCGCACGCGGGGGTCCGCGGCGTGCAGCGCTTCGACAAGTTGACCCCTGCTGCGAGCGTCGCCGGCGGCCAGGAGCGTGATGCTCCCACCGTCACCGCCGGCTCCGTTGACCTTCCATCCGAGCGAACCGTGCGCGGCGGCGATGTCGATCACCGCCCGGGCCTGCGCTCCCACCAGGTCGGGGTGCAGGCAGGCCTGGGCCTCGTTGTTGCGCCGCATCGCCTGCCCGAGGGCGGGGAGGTCGGCGGCGAGGACCGCATCGCGCGCATCCGCGGCAGCGCTCCGTAGCTCGTCGAGGAGGCGGTCGGACTGTGTGTGGGTCGTCCGAGCGGTGAGTGCGGCGATCACCTCGTCGTGGACCTCCGAGGACACGTGGGCTTGCCCCAGGTAGACGAGCACCAGTCGAGCGTCGAGCTCTGCCCAGGTATGGGCCGGGAGCCGTAGCGGCGTGACCACAGCGTGGGGATAGGGCGAGACCTCGATGAAGTTGACACCACCGAACGCCGCGCAGAGCTGGTCCTGGACGCCGGACTCGACGCCGAGACGGTCGACCTCGATCCGGTGAGCCGTCACGGCCACCTCGTGGAGACCCAGGCGGCCCGGCGTTAGCGAGTCGAGGGCGCCGATGAGGGCCACGGTGACCGCGGCCGACGTGCCGGTTGCGCTTCCAGCCGGAACGTCCGAGCGGACCGAGATCTCCACCGACGCCTCGGCTGGCAGGCCGATCTCGTCCACGACCGCCTCGAGCAAGGGGTGGCGACCCGGGAGCGCGCCGGGAGAGAAGGCGTAGCGATCCTGGTAGTTCACGACGTCGAGCACGACCCGGTCCGCCCTTGTACCGATCGGGACCGTATTGATCTCGACTTCGACACAGGGCGTGACACCGATGTTGAAGACCGTGCCCTGTCGCGCGAACCACGTGTCGGTCCAGCCTCCGTTGTCACAGATACGGATGGGCGCGGCCGCGTGCACGACTCGTCCGGGGCGAGGAGCAGCCTCCACCTGGTCATCATGCCCGGGCCTGCCGGGCCTGATTCACGTGGCCGGGAATTGCACCTGCTGCGCCAAGGCGAGCAGGGACGCGCGCTCGGAGGGGAGCAGGTAGCCCCCGGCGATGGCGCGGTCGAGGTCGGCCGTGTACTTGGTGATGTACGTGGCCTTGGTGCCGTAGAGGCTGGCCAGCATTTGCGGGCTGAACGCGGTGGTCGAGCCGAAGAGCGCGCAGATGGTCGACGTGCCGGCGGGGGCCGCGCCGCTGAGCGTGGAGACGGGCACGTCGACCGCCGGCGTGCGCACCCCGCCGATCACGTTGCCGTACTTGTCGAGTGCCAACGCAGCCGGGTTCTGGCTCGAGAGGCGGAACGGTTCGGGAGACGGTGGCGGGGTCCCGTGCACGACCCAGCGCACGAAGGCAGCGAAGGCGGCTTGCGCCACGACGTGCTGCGGACCGCTGTTGATGGCGCTCGAGCAATGCAGGATGCTCGACGCCGGACCCAGCAGGTACGAATCGGCATGCGATGTGCCGGCCACCTCCCAGGTGCGGATGTCATTGGTGTTCGGCTGCTGTGCCGGCGCGTAGCCGAGCTGGATCAGGTCGGTCTGGGTCTCGAACATGAAGACCGGCACGCCGAGATCGGTCCGGATCCGTACGTTCGACGGCCCCGAGCTCGAGGTGATGGAGGCGCCGCTCAACGACGCCGCTGTTCCCCCGCGGCTGTGAATGAAGATCCCGTCGAAGGGGTGGCCGTGCGGTTCCAGCGCGTCGGCGAAGGTCGTCAGGTAGAAAGCCGACTGCGATTCGCCGACGGCGACGAAGTGCTTGGGGTGGAGCGAGCCCAGCACGTGCGAGCCGGCGGAACGCAGGCCGAGCCCGATCTGGTCGAAGATGTCGAGCGCGTATTGGTCGCCGGGCTGGTGCAGGCTGCCGTAGCGCGCGGGCTCCTGTTGGACGAGACCCTGACCGGCGGTGGTGCCCGCGATCGATCCGAGGATGGGCGTGCCGCCGTCGACGCCCAGCCCCTGCGCCGAGACGCCCACCCAGGCGTCGCCCTCGTCCATGAGCTCGGGATTGAGGTACATCCAGTCGGGCGCGGACTCCCCTTCGGACTCGTTCATCCATTCCACGACGACGGTGCCGCTGAAACGGGCCGGGTTGGCCGGCCGGCGCACGATGATCCGCGTCTTGTAGGTGGCCGACGTCGTGGGGGCGATCGTCCAGTTGCCGCTCGACGGTGCCGAGGTGGCGCTGAAGGCATGGGCCGTCCCCGATGCGAAGTACTCCTGTTCCACGTAGTCGTGCGCGGCCAGGCCGGTGGGGAGCGCCGACTCGGGCTCGATGATGTGCCCGACCGTCACCGGTCCCTCGAAGCTGGCGGTCGCGTCATAGAGGGCAGAGTCGCCCGAGGAATCGCCGGACAAGCTCGCCGAGAGGGCCATGGCCGGCTCGGGCGCTGGGACGATCTTCGCCCCGACCGGTGCCGCGCCCACGGTGGCGGCCCCGCCCGCGAGGGCCAGGCCACACAGGGCGGCAGCACATCGTCGGGCCCAACCCGTTGGGTGATGTCGCACAGCGTCCTCCCCACATCCGGGCTCCCCGTCGCGACGAGCCCCGTCCCGCAAAGCGAAGGGATCGTAGGCGCCCGCAGCGACCCTGTCTCGTCGCTGCTTGCCCGCCCGTTCCGGCGTCCTCCGCCGACGAGCCAGTAGCGTTATCCACAGCGCCATGGCGCACGAATCCTGGGAGGCACAGTGCAGACCGAAGCCGCCATCTTGTGGGAGCGACCCGGTGAGTGGAGCGTCGAGCCGATTGAGCTCGATGCGCCGAAAGAGGGCGAGGTGCTCGTGTCGCTCGCTGCGTCGGGCATGTGCCACTCCGACGAGCACTTGCTCACCGGCGACATGCCGGTGCCGCTGCCCATGATCGGCGGCCACGAAGGCGCCGGTGTCGTCGAGGAGGTCGGGCCGGGCGTCCATGACATCAAGCCGGGCGACCACGTCGTCCTCGGGTTCGTGCCGGCCTGTGGCAAGTGCCCGTCGTGCGCCACCGGCCACTCCAACCTGTGTGACGTCGGTGGCGTGCTCATGCAGGGCCGCCAGATGGACGGCACGCTCCGCCATCACGCGAGGAACCACGACATCCCGACCATGGTCTGCCTCGGCACGTTCGGCAAGCACACCGTCGTGAACCAGGCTTCGTGCGTGAAGATCCTGCCCGACTACCCGCTCGACAAGGCCTGCCTGGTCGGGTGCGGCGTCACCACCGGCTGGGGTTCTGCCGTCTATGCCGCCGACGTGCGCCCGGGCGACTACGTGGCCGTGGTGGGTGTCGGTGGCATCGGTGCGTCGGCGATCCAGGGGGCGCGGCTGGCCGGGGCCGAAATGATCTTCGCCATCGATCCCGTGCCCCTCAAGCGCGAGCTTGCTCCCAACTTCGGCGCCACCCACGTCGCCAGCTCAGTGGAGGAAGCCACCGCGCTCATCGCGCAGGAGACGTGGGGGCACATGTGCGACAAGGTCGTTCTTGCCATGGGGGTCGGCCGGGGCTCCATGATGGAGTCCTTCCTCGGGCTCACCGCCAAGCGCGGCCGCGTCGTCGTGACCAACATCCATCCCTTCACCGAGATGGAGGTCACGATGAACCTCATGCAGCTCACCATCTTGGAGAAGCAGATCGTCGGCAGCATCTTCGGGTCGGCCAACATCCACTCCGACATCCCCAAGCTGCTCAAGCTCTACCGCGAAGGCAAGCTCGACCTCGACTCGATGATCACCACCACCTACAAGCTGGGCGACATCAACCAGGGATACCAGGACATGCGGGACGGCAAGAACATCCGCGGCGTCCTGCTCTACGACACCTGAGTCCGCGCCGGGCCTTTCGCCCAGCCGGTCAAATTGCCTACGCGGCGGCGTGCCGTCGCGGCGACCAGATGTCCGCGCACTCCGCGCAGACCGACTCGGGCACGACCCCGACGCGCATGAGCAGCGCGAACACCTTGCACCCGAGGCACAGCCCGAAGGCGGACTCGAGGAAGGCCGCCACGCCGAGCAGCCCGAGGACTGCTTCGGCCGCCGTCCAGGCGCCGCACGCGGTGAGGATCAGGGCCGTCAGCGAGAACGCCACCCCCGTCCCTTGGGCAAAGCGCTTGGGCGGCCCGGGTACCGGCCGTTCGGCCAGTCCCAGCCGTGGCGTGACGACGCGGGTGACGAGCAATCCGAGCGGGCTGAACCGCGGACCGGCGAGCACGCGGGCTAAGAAGCCGTAGGCCAGGACGATCGTGGCCCCGCGCAGGTCGAAGGCGATGGTGAGCACGACCATGACCAGTACGCCGCCGGCCACCAGGCGAGCCGAGACCTCGTTCACCGGGTTGGGGAACGAGAAGAGCCTCCGGGCTGCACTCTTGTGCGCACGCCTATTCGTGCTGGTGCCCATGCTCACCTCCCGCATCCCTCGGCCTGCGTCAATGAGACAACGCCAACCAGATAACTCAGACGAGTTTAGTCGGGATTCGAGCATGTCGACCCGGGTCAACCCAGGGCAGCCGGGGCAGCCGGGGCAGCCGGGGCAGAGAATCAGGCCGCGGGCACCGGCTGTGGCGGGGGTGGGCCCACGTAGCGGGCGGCGGGGCGGATGAGCCGGTTGTGCGAGGCCTGCTCCATGACATGGGTGCTCCACCCGATCATGCGTCCGGCGGCGAAGGTGGGTGTGAACATCTCACGGGGGATGCCGCAGGTGTGCATCACCACCCCGGCATAGAACTCGACATTGGTGTAGAGGTGGCGTCCCGGCTTCAGCTCGGCCAACACGTCGACGGTCGTGCGCTCCACCGATTGCGAGAAGGCAACCAGCGGCCCGCCCAGTTGTTCGGCGACCGAGCGCAGCAGGAGCGAGCGAGGATCGTCGGTCTTGTACACGCGATGCCCAAAGCCCATGATGCGCTCGCCGTCGGCAATGGCGTTGCGGACGTAGGCCTCCGCTCGATCCGGCGTGCCGATCGCGTCGAGCATGTCGAGCGCGCGGCTCGGCGCTCCGCCGTGCAGCGGGCCCGACAGCGCACCGATGGCGGCCACGATCGCCGCCGCCAGGTCCGCCCCGGTCGACGTGACCACTCGCGCGGTGAAAGTCGACGCGTTGAAACCGTGGTCGATGGTCAGGATCATGTACTGCTCGATCGCCCGGGCGTGGAGCTCGCTGGGCTCTCCGCCTGTGAGCATGTAGAGGTAGTTCGCCGCGAAGCCGAGCTCTGGATGCGGCTCGATCGGCTCCTCCCCCTGCCCTAGGCGATGCGCGGCCGCGAGGATGGTCGGCACGACAGAACACAGTGTGAGCGCATCGTCGGACAATTCCTGGTGGCCGATGTCGTGCGTGGGCCGCCAGCCGAGCTCGGCACCGAGCAACGAGACGGCCGTGCGCAGCACCTCGAGGGGGGTGCCCCGCCGGGCCAGTGCGGGGAGCAGCGTGCTCAGCGCCGGCGGCATCGTGCGCCGAACTCGCACGTCCGCGCCGAACGCGGCCGCGGCCGCGGCGTCGGGAAGCTCGCCGCGGAACAGCAGGTACCAGACGTCCTCGAACGAGCGCGTCTCGGCCAGATCGACGGCGGAGTACTGGCGGTAGTGGTAAAAGCCTTGCTGCCCGCGGACGTCGCCGATAGTTGTCTCGGCCACGACGACTCCCTCGAGGCCCGCCGGCACCTCGCCGCTTGTCTCGTCGGCGGGCCGGATGCGAGCGACCCCCATGAGGTCGCGCAAGGAGACGACGCCGACACAGCGGCCGCCGTCGACCACGGGCAGGTGCCGGTAGTGGTGTGAGGTCAGGCTGGCCCAGGCCGCGTCGACGCGCTCGTCGGGACCCAGCACGTCGGGGCGCGCTGTCATCCACAGCCGCACCGCCTCGTGCCGAGGGTCTCCCGCGCCCGCCGCCGCTCGCAGCAGGTCGCGCTCGGTCAGGATGCCGACGACCTTGCCGTCCTCGGTCACCACGACCGAACCGGTATCGGCGCCCTGCATCGCCTGGGCCGCCACGGCCAGGGTGTCGTCCGCGGCGCAGGTCACCGGAGGAGAGGTCATGAGATCGCGCACTGTCGTGTCCATGTCACCCACTATTGCGCGGATTCTCAGCGTTTGTAAACGTTGATCAAGTCAATATATGATCCACCCGCATATATGCACAGAATGATCACCACCCAAGAGGCCGCCCGTCGCCTTGGCGTCAAAGTCCCAACCCTCTACGCCTACGTGAGTCGCGGACTTTTGCAGTCGCACCCCGACCCAAGCCGCAGGGGCAGCCTGTTCGAACTGGACGACATCGAAGCGCTGGCGGTTCGCAGTCGCGGCGGGCGCGAGACCGCGACGCGGCTTGCCACGGTGACGACCGGCGTGACCCGCCTCGACCAGCGCGCCGGACCGGTCTACCGAGGCCGGCCCGCCGTCGAACTGGCTGAGGACTTCCTCTTCGAAGACGTGGCCGAACTCCTGTGGCGGAGCGAGGGAGGCGGGGACTGGCGGGCCCCCGAGGTCGGGGTGTCCCCACTGGCCAACACATTTGATCGCATGCGCTGGGCGCTCGTGATGTGCGGCGCCACCGACCACCTTCGGGCCGACCTTCGGCCAGAGGCGGTGGCTCGCGCCGCCCGTCGCTGCACGGCCGCACTCACGGCGGCCGTAGGTCCGGGACGACCGGGCGAGGATCCGGATGCCCCGTTGGCCGAGCGTCTCGCGGCGCGTCTCGCCACCCATAGCGATGCGCGCTTGGCCCCCGCCGTCAACGCCGCGCTCGGTGCTCTTGGCCGACCATGAGCTGGCCACCTCCACGATGGCCGTGCGCATCGCTGCCTCAGTGCGTGCGGACCCCTATGACGCGCTCGCGGCTGGGCTGGCCACCTTGGCCGGCCCGCTACACGGCGGAGCCAGCCAGATGGCCTACGAATTGCTTGCCGCAGCTGAGCGTGACGGCGCGTCCCGCGCCTTGAACGACGCATTGCGCGAGACGGGTCGCCTGCCCGGCTTCGGGCACGCGGTCTACAAGTCGGGCGACCCCCGCTTTCCGCCTCTGCTGGCGCTGGCCGAGCCGCTGCTCGACGACGGCCGCCGGGCCATCGTGCACGACATCATGGCGCTGGCTGCGGCGCACGACATTCCGCTCGCGAACTGCGACCTCGCATTGGCGGCGTTGAGCTGGGGGACCGGGATGCCATCCGACACCGGGCGCACCATCTTCGCGGTCGCCCGCGTTGCCGGCTGGACCGCGCACTACATGGAGGAACTTGCTGAGCGGCCTCTTCGCTTCCGCGCCCGCGCCGTCTACAGCGTGTGACTGCGGGTGGGCGCAAGGCCTGCTAGCCCGCTCCGATCACGATGGCCGACGGGTGGCCCCCGAGGTGGATCGGGCGGCCGACGGCCCCGGTGGCCAGCGTGACCCCGACCAGTGAGCCCGCCTGCTGGGTCACCCACGCGGTCGTGCCGTCCTCGCTCAGCGCGATGCCCTGCGCCACGCCGGGCAGGTGCACGGGGACTCCGGCCACGAGGCCGAGCGTGCTCACCGACACGATGCTCGCCCCGCCGCACACGTAGATGCTCGACCCTGAAGGAGCCACGGCGATGCCGGTCGGGTTGAGGGGCAGTGGCGCAGGTGCACCGGCCTTCAGCGTTGTCGGGTTGATCGGTGTGAGCGTCTGGTTGGAGAAGTTGCCCACCAGGACCTCGCCGTTCGCCACGGCAATGGTCTGGGGTCCGGGCCCGACCGGGATGGCCGCGCCAGCCTGCATCGTCGCCACGTCAATGGGGGTCACGGAGTTGCTGCCGAAGTTGGCGACGAAGGCTGTCGCCGCGCCTGCTGGTGACACGGCAACCGCGATCGCCGCCGGCTGGGCGCCGACGGGGACCGGGGTTCCGGCGCGCCAGGTGCCGAGGTCGACCGGGGTGACGTTGTCCGAGTCGAGGTTCGTCACGAGCGCGATGCCCTTGCCGCCCGTCCCACCGGGCGCCACCGCGATCGCGTCGGGCTCGACCCCCACGGTGGCGGTGTGGACGACGTCTCGAGTGGCGGTGTCGATCTCGTGCAGGGTGTCGTCGCCCTGCGTCACGACGAGGAGCCCCTTGCCGTCGGGGGAGTAGGCGAGCGCCGAGGGCAGGCTGCCGAGGGTGACCGCCGGCTGCACGCGACGGGTGGCCAGGTCCACCGGTGTCACGCTCGTGCCGGGCAAGGTGATCGACGCGCCCGTCGTCACCCACGCCACGTCGCGCACCGACGTGCTGCCGACCGGGTTCGAGCAGCCGGCGAGCATCGGCACCATCGCCGCCAGCGCCAGCAACCCGACCACGCGGTTCCTCATAGGTCGCATGATTGGTCGCGCGATTGGTCGCACGCCTCGCTTACCCGCGCGCACACGCGGCTCCCGTCGGACGGTCCGCCGCGCCCCAGCCGCTGGCCTCACCCTCGGGCCAGAAGTCACCGGTGACGGGATCCTGCAGATAGCGCACGGGCGCCGGCGCGCCGTGTGCCAGCTCTCCCAACGCGTCGAGCAGCGCGTCGACGTCCTCGCCCGTGGTGCCGAGTCCGCAGCTGGCTCGCACCGCGCCGGGGATCGCGCCGCGATCGCCCCGGCGTATCGCGGCTCGTGCCCGGTCGACACCCTCGTGACCCACGCCGAGCAGCCGGATCAGATAGGGATGCGCACAGAAGCAACCGTGCCGCACGCCGATCCCGAACTCCGCGCTGAGGCGTGTCGCCACCAGCGCGTGGTGCACGCCCGCCACCGTGAACGTGGCGACGGCGAGCCCGCTGTCATCCGAATCGCCGTTGTCCCCACCGTGGCTGCCACGCGGTCCTAGTACTTCGACGCCTTCGATGGCCCGGAGCCCGCGCAGCAGCCGTGTCGCCAGGGTGCTCTCGTGCTCGCCGATGGCGGGCCAGCCGATCCGCTCCAGCTCGTCCATTGCCGCGCCGAAGGCGACGGCGCCGACGACGTTGGGGGAGCCGGCCTCCTCGCGTTCGGGTGGCTCGGTCCAGATCACCTCGTCCAGGTCGACCAGGTCGACCGCGCCGCCACCGGCGAGGAACGGGTCGCCGGTCTCGAAGGTTCGCCGCGGCCCGATGAGAGCACCCGCTCCGAACGGGGCGTACATCTTGTGCCCGCTGAACGCCATGTAGTCGGGCCCGGTCGGCAAAGGACGGTGCGGCGCCAGCTGAGCCGCATCGAGCAGGACCGCGACCCCGCGCTCGTGCGCCTCCGCGCAGATTGCCTCGACCGGGGGCATCCACCCCGTGACGTTCGAGGCGCCGGTCAGCGCGAGCAGCGCGGGCGTGGGCCCGTCGTCGAGTGTCCGGACGACATCGTCGGTGCCGAACGTGCCGTCGCGGCCGCACTCGACCCAGCGCAGCGAGGCGGCGGTGCGGGCCCAGGGCAAGAGGTTGGCGTGATGCTCGACGACGGTGGTGACGACCACGTCGTCGGGTCCGAGGCGGAGGCGGTAGGCCAGCTGGTTGATGGCCTCGGTGGTGTTGCGCACCAACACGACTACGTCGTCACCGTCGGGCGGGCGGGCGGCGAAGCGGTACACAGTGGCCCGGGCTTCCTCGTAGGCCTCGGTGGCCCGCCGTGACTTGTAGCCCGCGCCGCGGTGCACGCTCGAGTACCAGGGCAAGAACGAGGCCACCCGTTCGGCCACTGACTCGAGCGCCGGCGTCGAGGCGGCGCAGTCGAGGTCGCGGAAGGGTCGCTCCCTCCCGTCGAGGCAGGGCACGAGTGTGTGGGCGCCGACGAGCGGCGCGAGCGCAGCGGCAGCCTCGGTAGTCACGCCGTCACATTAGGGAGTGCGCCAGGGGGCCGGGCGCACTGGCCGGGGGCGACTGCCGCGACACCCCCGGTTCCGAACGCGAAGAACGGATGCTCAGACGGTGGAGCCGATGAGCCCGCGCCGGCGCGCCGTCAGCACGACGATGTCGTCCGAACGGCGTTCGTCCGCTGTCATGGCTTCGATGACGCCGTCCGCGATGCGGTCCGGCTCGGTGCTCGGCGCCGAGCGCAGTGACGACTCGAGCAGCGCGAGGCGCTCGTCGAGGTGGGCGCTGCGGCGTTCGACCAGGCCGTCGGTGAACATCACCAGGCAGCCGTCGGCGAGACCGAAGTCGTGGTCCTTGTAGTGGCAGGACTGCACGCCGAGGGGTGGCCCCGGCGGCACCGGCAGCTCAATCGCCTGTCCCGATCTCACCCGGACAGGAGAGGGGTGCCCGGCGGAGGAGAACGTGACTTGTCCGCTCGCAGTGTCGAGCACGCCGACGAGGGCCGTGGTGAGTCGTTCGCCCACGCCGGCGAGCGACATCCGGTTGAGGCGTTCGAGCGCCGGACCGGGTGCGCGTTCCTCGAGTACGAGCATGCCGAGGGTGTGGCGCAGGCGGCTCATGATCTTGGCGGCGCCGAGGTCATGACCCTCGACATCGCCGACGACGAATGCGACGAGACCGTCGGCGAGAGGGACGACGTCGTACCAGTCCCCGCCGACCTCGAAGCCGACCGCAGCCGGCAGATAACGCGCCGCGACCTGCCAGCCCTCAATATCGGGGATCGCGTCAGGCAACAGGTTGCGTTGCAGATCGTGTGAGATCCGGCGCTCGCGGTCGAACGCGCGGGCGCGGATGACCACGGAACTCACCTGCTTGGCCAGCTGCTCGGCCAGCCCGAGGTCCTTCGCGGAGAAGCGGCGACCCGACCCGGCCGACACCAGGGTCACGGTGCCGAGGACCCGCTCGTTGCGCAGCCGGAGTGGCACCGTCATGTAGGACGTGAAACCGAGGTCTTTGAGGATCGAGTAGTGGCGCTCGTCCCGGCTGGTGTCGCGCAAGTACTCGTCGGACATGTGCGCGCTCCACATGGACTGCCCGCTGCGCATGACCACCACCGTCGGGTGCGTGCCCGACGGACTTGGTGGGTAGCGCGTGCGCAGTTCTTCGGTCATGGACCGCTTGGACGGGTCGGCGTGCCAGGCGGCCATGCGGCGCAGCTGCCCGTCTTCGTCGGCGATGTCGATGAGGCACAGGTCGGCGAGCACAGGTACGGAGACCTGGGCCAGCCGCTCGACCATCTCGTGGTACTCGACGACCTCGGACAACACCTGGGTCGCCAGCAGGAGGAACTCGTTGCGGCGCCGGGCCTCGAGCAACTCGTCGAGCAGGTGCTCGCGCTCGGCGGCCAGGGAGGACGCATGCAGCAACTCACCGAGATGGCCCCCGAGGGCGTCCATGAGTTCGACGACGGATGGATCGCGCTCGCGCTGGTGGCGGCTGAGCATCTTGACGACGCCAATGCACGCGCCCCTGTACCGGATCGGGAACGCATACGCGCTGCGCAGCCCATCCTGGGCCAGCGCGTCGGTGGCGAAGCGCCAGTCGCCGTGCAGGTCGGGCACCCACAGGGGCTCGCCGTGCTCAATGACCCAGCGCGGCAGCCCCTCGCTCCCGCTCGTTGGGTCGGAGGCCTTCTCCTCCGCAAAGGAGGGTGCGACGGTCGGGCCGCGCGTCCACAGGTGTCGGCACACCAGCGTGTGGTCCGCCGAAAGCGCCCACAGTGTGGTCACGTCCCAGTCCAATCGCCGGCCGAGCGTGGCGAGCAGCCGCTCGGCCGGCGCGTCGTCGATGGGGGCGTCGACGAGGATCTCGAGCAGGTCGCTGGTCAGCTCCGACCAGCGCTGCAGCTTTCCTTCCTCGCGCGCGCGGAATATGCCGACGACGACAGTGCCACCGGGAGAATGTTCGAAGACACTGAGCACCAGCTCGGTGTCGACCTCGGAGCCGTCGGCGCATCTGATGACCGTGGAGAGCTTCCGTCCGACCAGCTCCTCCGCCTGCGCGCGGATGAAGTGGGCGAAGCCGGCATGGAACACCCCGCTCAGCGAGTCAGGCACGAGGTCGAGAGCCGAGCGGCCAACGAGGGATCCGTGCGGCCAGCCCATGAGCTCTTCGGCCGCCCTGTTGACGTAGTGGATTTCCCCGTCCTCGTCGGTGGCCACCACGGCGTCGCGTAACCCGTCGAGCACCGCGCGCACGCTGGGCGTGGGCCATGGCGTCGGTGCCACGGCCATGCCGGCGCTCTCGGCGCCTCGAAACGTCGAAGCGCTTGCCGCGCCAGCACCGCTCGCCGCGGTCGCAGAACCGCCTGCGCCCGCGTGGACCCACTCCTCGGTCAACAACGGGGCCGGCGCCGCCAACGATGCGGTGAACCACACCGTCTTGCCAGGCTGGCTGTGGCGCATCTCGATGCCCCAGGAGTCGGCCAGGGTGCGCACGATGTGCAGCCCGCGCCCATGTGGCGCGTCAGCATCCGGGTCCTGGGGGACGGGGTAGCCCCCCGCGCCGTCACTGACGGCGACGCGCACGCTCATGCCGTCGGGCGCCACGCTCAGGGTCACGTCGAAGGGGGTGGACGCGTGCACCACCGCGTTGGTGGCCAGCTCCGAGAGCATCAGCACTACGGCGTCCGCCCCCATGAGGCAGCGCGCCGGCAGGATCTCGAGCAGGAAGCGCCGGGCCTGCCCGACCGAGGCCGTGACCGCGGGGAAGCGCCGGGTGACCGACGCGCCGCCGAGCGCGGCCGCTACGGGCTCGTGCCCTGGGAGAACGGAGCTTGGCATAGCGGTTGCGGTACTACTGCCCCCCCGCAGGAGGCCCTAAACGGGTTTGGGGCACCCTTTTTCCCCTCACGACCAGGCCGGGGACATCGCACCAGGCACCAGGCACAGGCACGAGGCCCCAGGCACGGGCCAACGAGCCGACAAATCTCCGCCAGCCGGGTCGCGGGAGCTACCCTGCCTGTTCGTGGAGGAACGTTACGAGTCCGAGCTGGCCCGGTCTTTGTCTGTGCTCAACGGGGTCGACCGGGCCCTCGAGCGCCTCAGCGACGGCACCTACGGGCAGTGCGAGACCTGCGGGGCGCCCATCCTCGAGGCCGACCTCGAGCACGACCCGACCCGCAGCCTCTGCGAGCAGCACCTCAGCGTGGCCACGTCGACCGTGGCAACGCTGTAAGCCCTAGCCGGGGATCTTCAGCCCCCGGGCCGCGTCGAGGCGGGCCGCCACGTCCGGCCAGTTGACGACGTTCCACAACGCGGCGAAGAAGTCTGCTTTCACGTTCTTGTACTGCAGGTAGAAGGCGTGCTCCCAGGCGTCGAAGACGAGGAGCGGGACGGAGCCCTGGCCAATGCTGCTTTGGTGGTCGTAGACCTGCTCGACGATCAGCCGGCCGGCGAGGGGCTCGTAGGCCAGCACGCCCCAGCCCGAGCCCTGGATCGTCGAGGTCGCTTGTGTGAACTGGGCCTTGAACTTGTCGAAGGAGCCGAAGTTCTCGTCGATGGCGGACCCGAGTGCGCCGTCGGGCTTGTCGCCGCCGTCGGGGCTCTGGTTCTTCCAGAAGATCGAGTGCAGGACGTGACCCGAGATGTGGAAGGCCAGCGTCTTCTCGAGCCCGACGATGGAGCCGTAGTCGTCCTTGTCACGGGCGGCGGCCAGCTTCTCGAGCGTCTGGTTGGCGCCTGCGACATACGCAGCGTGGTGCTTGTCGTGGTGCAGCTCCATGATCTGGGCCGACACATAGGGCTCCAGCGCGGCGTAGTCGTAGGGGAGGTCGGGGAGGGTGTACTCGGCCATAGCGGTCTCCTCAGTTGTGGTCGGGTCAGTTGTGGTCGGGTCAGTCGTGGTCGGGTCAGTCGTGGTCGGGTGCCTGGTATGGGCCGCTGTCGCAGCAGCGGTGGTGCGTGCTGGACCATACCCGAGAGTGCCGCGTTCAGAACCGGGCCAACCGCCATGCGAACAGGTGGAGGCACACCCCCCACACCCCGGCGCGCCCCGCTAGCGGTACGCTTGCAGGAGTGAGCACGGACCAGGGAGACCGTTGGCTCGACCTCGGGTCCTTCATCCGTGAACAACGGGCCTCCGCGCGCCTGTCGCTGCGGCGGCTCTCCGAGCTGGCCGGCATCTCCAACCCGTATCTGAGCCAGATCGAGCGCGGGCTGCGGCGGCCCTCCGCTGAGATCCTCCAGCAGATCGCCAAGGCGCTGCGCATCTCGGCCGAGACCCTCTACGTGCAGGCCGGCATCCTCGAGGCACCCACCGGCAGGCCCGACCTCACCCGGGCCATCCTCGCTGATCAGACGATCAGCGAGGAACAGAAGCAGACGCTCGTGCGCATCTACCTCTCCTTCCGGCGCGAGTACGACGACGAGCACGTCGAGAGTGAGGCCGATGAAGGTGGCAGCCCTCCGGCTGCCGGCCCCGGCTCGCCCGCCGCGCCGGGCCGTGTCGCCACCGTCTGAGCCTGTCCGAAGCGCAATTCCCGCTCGCCGGTAGGCTCTGGGCGCCATGCGCCGCCTCGCTGTCCTCTCGTTGCACACCTCGCCGCTGGCCCAGCCCGGCACCGGCGACGGCGGTGGCATGAACGTCTACGTCCGCGAGCTGACCGCCGCGCTGGCTCGCTCCGGCGTGGCCTGTGACGTCTTCACCAGGGCGTGGTCGGCCGACCTGCCCCCGGTGGTCGACGTGGAACCGGGCTTGCGGGTCCACCACGTTCGGGCCGGGCCGCTCGATGTGGTGCCCAAGGAGTCGCTGCCCGGCGTCGTCGACGACTTCACCGCTGCGGTGCTCGAGCGTATGACCGCGGCGCCGCTCTCGGGCGTGTCGCGCGGCGATCAGGCCGAGAGCCTGCCCTATACCTCGGTCCACGCCAACTACTGGCTCTCGGGGCTGTCGGGCCACGTGATCAAGCACGAGTTGAACCTGCCGCTCGTGTGCACCTTCCACACCCTCGATCGTGTGAAGGCCGAGTCGATGCCCGAAGAGGTCGAGGCCGACATGCCGCACCGGCGGGCCGAGGCCGAAGCGTCCATCATCGACTGTTCCGACGCGGTCCTGGCGTCGTGCAGCGTCGAGGCCGAGCAGATCGTGTCGCTCTACGGCGGCGAGCCAGGCCGCATCCGCATCGTGCCCCCTGGCGTCGACCACGCGTTCTTCGGACCCGGGCACCGGCCCCAGGCACGGCGCGCCCTCGGGCTGCCGCTCACCGGGCGGCTGCTCCTCTTCGTCGGCCGGATCCAGCCACTCAAGTGCGCCGACGTTGCGATCGAGACTCTGGCCGAGCTGCTCGAGTCGGGTTCTGAGCCCTATCGCCTCGTGGTCGTGGGCGGCCCGAGCGGGCCGCACGGGGAGAAGGCTCTGCAGGGGCTGCACGACGTCGCCGACGCGCGTGGGGTGCGCGAGCACGTGCACTTCATCGACCCGCAGCCCCACGAGCTCCTGTCGTCCTACTACCGGGCTGCGGACGTGTGCCTCGTCCCCAGCCGCTCGGAGTCCTTCGGCCTCGTCGCGCTGGAGGCCGCTGCGTGCGGCACGCCCGTCGTGGCCTCGGCCGTGGGCGGGCTCACCACGCTGGTCGAGCAGGGCCACACCGGCTTCTTGGTCGAGGACCACGACCCCGCCGCCTACGCCGCCGCCGTGCGCCGCGTGGTCGACGAGCCGCTCGCCGCTGAGCGCCTCTCGACCGCCTCGGTGCTCATGGCGCGGCGTTACACCTGGCGCGCCGCGGCCAAGACGCTGGTCGAGCTGCACGACGAGCTGGCCGCAGGCTGCCTCGTCGAGTGCGGCTGAGCCCCGTCCGCGCCGGGACCCCCCCCACCCATGCCGATCGTCGATCTGCCCGAAGAGGAGGAGATGGTGGCTGCGGTGGCGTGCATCGACGCCTGGGCCGAGCGCGAGCTCGCGGCCGGCGGCTTCCTGGTTGCCGCAGAACGCCAGGAGGTGACCGACCGGACCGCCTCGTACCGCTGGTACCTGCGTTTCAAAGGTGAGGAGAAGGACTACATCACGGTCTGGTTCACCTTGAAGCAGCGCACGCTGCACTACGAGGCTCAATTCATGCCGGTGCCCGAGGCGAACCAGGCCGACGTCTACATGTATCTCCTGCGGTGCAACGCGCATCTCTTCGGGATGTCGTTCGCGCTAGGGCCCGAGGACGCCGTGTACCTGGTGGGCCGGGTGCCGGCCCGGCTCATCGACGACGACGAGCTCGACCGCATCGCTGGCTCGTCGGTGGTCTACACCGACGAGCATTTCCCGACGGCCATGACGCTGTGCTACCCCTCGACCTACCGCCGACGGCCGCGGCGCTGAGGTCAGCGGCCCCTGGCCTGGGTCAGTATCGTCGGCGGCGTGTCGAGCCTGCTCATCGTCGGCGGCGGGAAGATGGGGGGCGCTCTCTTGGGCGGACTCCTCGGGACCGGCGTGCTGGCGGTGAGCGACGTCGCGGTGGTCGAACCAGTGGCCGAGCGGCGCGGCGAGCTCGAGGCGCTCTACCCCGGCCTGCACACAGTGCACGCACCCGAGGCCGACCTGCTCGAGGGAAGCGGCGACCGGTTGCCCGGTGTCGTCCTCGCGGTCAAGCCCGACGCCGCCGAGCCGGCGTGCCGCGCGCTCGCCGCGTCCCGCGCCGGGGTTTCCCGGGTCCTCTCCGTCGTGGCCGGCGTACCGTGCCAGCGGCTCGAGATGGCCCTCGGCGGCGAGCCGGCCGTCATCCGGGCCATGCCCAACGTGGCCGCGCTGGTGGGCAGGGGGGTCGCCGCAATGTCCGGCGGCTCGTTCGCCACGTCACAGGACCTGGCCTGGGCTGAGGACGTGCTTTCCTCGGTGGGTACCGTCGTTCGACTGCCAGAGCACCAACTCGATGCGGTGACCGGCCTCTCGGGCTCGGGTCCCGCGTACTTCTTCTTGGTGGCCGAGGCGCTCATCGAGGCGGGAGTGCAGATGGGCCTGACCCGGGCCGTCAGCCGCACGCTCGTCGTCGAGACCATGCGCGGCTCGGCGGCCCTGCTGGCCGAGACCGGGCGCGACCCCGAGTCGTTGCGCGCCGAAGCGACGTCGCCGGCCGGCACGACGGCAGCTGGCGTGCGGGCGCTGGAGTCGCGCGCAGTGCGCTCAGCCTTCATGGAGGCGGTCGCGGCCGCCACCGAACGATCACGCCATCTGCAGCGTTGAACAGGGGAGCCTGAGGTCGTGTCCCGTCAGCCTGTCCGAACCGTCTTCTTCCTCTCCGACTTCGGGACCCAGGACGAATTCGTCGGTGTCGTCCATGCGGTCATCGCGGCGCGGGCACCGGGGACGACGGTCATCAACCTGACGCACCACATCCCACCCTTCGACGTGCGCGCGGGGAGCCACACGCTCGTCGCGCGCGGTGCCCCATCTCGGCAGCGGCGTGGTTCTCGGCGTCGTCGACCCCGGGGTCGGCACGGCGCAGCGCGGCATCGCCCTGGCCGTCGCGCGGGCGGCGGGCGGGACCATCTACTTCGTCGGTCCGGACAACGGGTTGCTCGTGGCGGCCGCTGAGCAGGCGGGCGAGGCACCGGTGACGGACGCCGTCGAGCTGCGCCGCGGGGTCGTGCCGCCCGACCGTGGCGCAACCTTCGACGGGCGGGACTTCTTCGGTCCGGCGGCCGCGGCGTTGTGCGCCGGCACGGCGCTCGAGCAGCTGGGCGATCCGATCGAGCCGGCCTCCTTGGCGCGGCTGGTCGGTGGGGTCGTCGAGCAGGGCCGGTTGCAGGACGGCCGGACGTGTTTGCGGACCGAGGTGACGTGGGTCGACCATTTCGGCAACCTCCAGTTGGCCGCAACGGTGGCTGATGCGCGCGTAGCGGGGCTCCCGGCTAGCGGGCGCATCCAGCTGGTGGCGCGCGTCGAGAGCGGGCGTGCCTCGCTCGAAGGCTTGCCACATTCGTTGGTGCCCGACCGGATCGAGTTGCGCTGCGTCGACGCGTTCGGCGAGTTGGCGCAGGGCGAGTTCGGTGTGCTGGTCGACTCCAACGGCTATCTCGCCGTGGTGGCCGGGGAGGCCTCGGCCGCGCACTGGCTGAACGTCACCGCCGGCGAGCTCTTGGTCCTGGCCTGGTAGCGCGGCAGCGGTTTGGTGTCGCCGGGAGCCTCCTCGGTACCATCCGACGCAATGAGCGACCGGCAACCCTCATCGGCGAGATCGCGCGCGTCCGACGAGACCGCGGCTGCAGTGGCGGCCTCGGCCGCGGCTCCGAAGCGGATCCCCGAGGCGACGGTGCTGCGTCTGCCGATCTATCAGCGCATCCTGGCCGAGCTCGTCCGCGCCGGCGCGCGTACCGTGTCCTCGGAGCGCCTGGCCGAGTTGGCGCGCGTGAACGCAGCCAAGGTTCGCAAGGACCTGTCGCTGCTGGGCTCGTTCGGAACCCGCGGCTCGGGGTACGACCCCGATTTCTTGATCGCCCAGATCGACCGCGCCCTCGGCGTCGACGAGAACTGGCGGGTCGGCATCGTCGGCATCGGGAACCTGGGTCGCGCGCTGACCAACTCGGCCGGCTTCGCGTCCCGCGGCTGTCAGATCACGGCGCTCTTCGACGTCGACGAGGCCGTGGTCGGCGAGGAGATCCGCGGCATCAAGGTGCGGCACATGGACGAGCTGGCCCGGCTGCGGCCGTCGGAGTGCCCCGACATCGGCGTCATCGCGACCCCGGGCTGGGCCGCGCAGGGTGTGGCCGACCTCCTCGTACGCGCCGCCGTCACTTCTATCCTCAACTTCGCCCCCCGGGTGCTCACCGTCCCGCCGGGCGTCCACCTGCGCTACGTCGACCTCTCCATCGAGCTCCAAGTGCTCGGCTTCTACCGGGCCCGCCAGGACGAGATGGACCGTGCCGGTGCCGAGACGGACGGTGCCAGAGGGGACGACGAAGCGCCCCTCATGCGCTCCGTCGGGCTCTCGCCGGGTTCGGAATTGAGCTGAGGCGGCTGGGCGCCTCGGGCGCCGAAACGGCCGCTGGGGTGGGGGACTGGCACGTTCGCCGCCGTGACCGGCACAATTGTGTGCCGACCCAGGAGGGAATCGAGTGTCCGTCGTCGTCGTAGGGCTCCAGCACACCCAGGCCCCGTTGCCGCTCCTCGAGGCGGCGGCCATCGGCGACGACGACCTGCACAAGGTGCTCACGGCGCTCAGCCACCGCCGCAACGTCCAAGAGAGCGTGGTGCTCTCGACCTGCCTGCGTACCGAGGTCTACGCCGTCGTCGACCGCTTCCACGATGCGGTGGCCGAGATCTACGGCGTGCTCTCCGAGCACGCCGGCCTGTCGGTCGAGGAGCTCTCGGAGCACGCGGTCATCCGCTTCGACGACGACGTCACCGCGCACCTCTTCGCCGTCACCTCTGGCCTCGAGTCCGTGGTGACGGGCGAGACAGAGGTTGTCGGACAGGTCCGGCGCGCCTTCGAACGCGCCCAGGAGGAGGGAGCCTGCGGCCCGGTGCTGTCCGCCCTCTTCCGCCACGCCCTCCAGACGGGCAAGCGGGTGCGTACCGAGACCGGGATCAGCAAGGGCACGACCTCCTTCTCCTATGCCGCCGTCGCAGTGGCTCGTGGAGAGGATCCGGGCGGGTTGCGCGACGCGCGGGTGGTGGTGGTCGGGGCCGGCGACATGGGGTTCGGCGTGTGCCGCGCGCTCTGTGACATCGCACCGGCCGATGCGCCGCGGCGCGTCGTGGTGGTCAACCGTTCGGAGAAGCGGGCGCGCGAGCTCGTCCTGGCCACCGGTGACGGCGCGCCCTTCGAGATGCGGGCCGCGGCGCTCGACCATGTCGCCGCCGAGCTGGCCGACGCCGACGTCGTCCTCACCGCGGTGGCGGCCGAGGCGCACGTGCTCGGGGAGCAGGACTTCGCGTCCGTGACGACGCCCCTGCTGGTCATCGATCTCGGCGTCCCGCGCAACGTCGACCCCGCCGTGGGCTCACGTGCGGGGGTGACGCTGCTCGACATGGACACGCTGAGCGAACTGGTGGCCCGGGCACTCGGGGACCGCGCCGAGGAGTCGGTCGCCGCCCACGCCATCGTCGCCGTCGAGGTGGAGCGATTCCGCACCGCCAGCCGCCAACGCGGGGCGGCCCCGGTCGTCGCCGCGCTGCGCGCTCGCCTCGAATCGCTGCGGGTGGCCGAGCTCGAGCGCCACCGGGCCCAGCTGGCCGACCTGAGTGAGGAGGAGTGGGAGCAGGTGGACCAGACCACGCGCGCGGCGCTGGCCAAGATGCTCCACGAGCCCACCATGCTCTTGAAGGAGACCGCCGGGACCCCACGGGGCGAGCGGCTCGTCGAGGCGCTGCGCATCCTCTTCGACCTCTAGTCGCGGCCATGGGATAGTCACGGCCGTGCGAACCATCCGCCTGGCCACCCGAGGGTCGCCCCTCGCCCTGCGCCAGACGGACATCGTCGCGGCGCAGTTGCGACACGTTTACCCCGACCTCGAGGTCGAGCCCGTCGTCGTGCGCACGCGTGGCGACCGCGACTCCGCCGCGTCGCTCGACAGCATCGGGGGCCAGGGCGTCTTCGTCGCCGAAGTGGAGGCGGCGGTCGCCGACGGCCGGGCCGACGCCGCGGTGCACTCGGCCAAGGACATGACATCGACCATGCCCGACTCGCTCGCGTTGGGCGCCGTTCCCGAGCGGGCCGATCCGCGCGACGGTCTGGTCGGGTCCACTCTCGCGGGGCTCCCGCCGGGTGCGCTGGTCGCCACCGGCTCGGCGCGCCGGCGTGCGCAGCTGGCCTATCTGCGGCCTGACCTCGTCTTCGCCGACCTGCGCGGCAACATGGCGCGCCGGGTGGCCGTCGCCGAAGAGGGTCGTGTGACGGCGGTGGTGGTGGCGGTGGCGGCGATGGTGCGTCTGGGCTGGGAGGCGCGCCTCCATGACGTCGTGGACCCCGTGGACCTGTTGCCCCAGGCCGGTCAGGGTGCGATCGCGGTCCAGTGCCGCGCCGACGACGACGCGACGCGGGCACGGCTGCGCTCCATCGACCACGAGCCGAGCCACAGAGCCGTGCGCGCCGAGCGTGCCGTGCTCGCCGCGCTCGGTGGGAGTTGCACCGCCCCGGTCGCTGCCTTCGCCCAGCCGGCCGAGGGCGATGGCGCCGGGCCGGCGCTGCGGCTCTCGGGGCTGGTCTCGAGCGGCGACGGTCGCATCATGGTCCGCTTGGCGCGCCAGGGCGATGACCCCGAGGCCCTCGGCGCCGCGGTGGCGAGCGCGCTGCGAGACGGCGGCGGCGAGGCGATCGACGGCTTCGACTTCGGTGCGCGGCCGTGACCGTCTACTTGGTTGGCGCGGGGCCCGGTGACCCGGGGCTGCTTACCCGGCGGGGTGCCGCGCTGCTGTCCCGCGCCGACGTGGTCCTCCACGACCGGCTGGTCAGCCCGGCGGTCCTCGACCTGGTCCCGCCCGAGGCCGAGCTCATCGACGTGGGCAAGGACCCCGACGCCCGGGACGGGGGCGCAGGGCGCCAGGAGGAGATCGCGCGGCTCCTGGTCGAGCACGGACGGCGCGCTGCGGTCGTGGTCCGGCTCAAGGGCGGGGACCCCTTCCTCTTCGGACGTGGCGGGGAGGAGGTCGAGACCCTGACCGAGGCCGGGATCCCCTGGGAGGTCGTGCCGGGCGTGACCTCTGCCTTCGGAGTCCCGGCCGTGGCCGGCATCCCGGTGACCCAGCGCGGCCTGGCCTCGTCGGTGACGGTGGTGACCGGTCGAGTGGGCGACCCGGCGGGGTCGGGCGCGGCCGACGGCCCCGACTGGGAGTCCCTGGCGCGCGCCGGCGGCACCTTGGTCATCCTCATGGGCATGACGACCCGGGCCGCCATCGCGGACGAGCTGGTCCGGGCCGGCCGTTCGCCCGAGACGCCGGTGGCGGTGATCGCCCGCGGCACCACCCCGTCGCAACGCGTGGTCCGCACGACGCTGGCGGGCCTGGGCGAGGTGGACCTCGGGCCACCGGCGGTGATCGTGGTCGGGCCGGTGGCCGCGCTCGGGGAACGCGCCCGCGGCGAGCACGCCGCCGGTGGTCCCGGCGCGGGACCCCTCGCCGGGCGCACGGTGGTCGTCACCCGTTCGGGTGGCCGGGCCGAGGGGCTGCTGGGCGCGCTCGAGCGAGCCGGCGCGCGCCCGATCGAGCTGGCGCTGACCAGGCAGGTCGATCCGGCCGACGGCGGCACCGCACTCCGCGCCGCCGCGGCCGGCGTGCGCGACGTCAACTGGGTGGTGTTCACCTCGGTCAACGCGGTCGACCGTTTCATGGCCGAGCTGCGCGACGCCAGGGCGCTCGCCCCCGCGCTGGTGGCGGCGGTTGGGCCCGCCACCGCCGACGCGTTGCGCCGAGCGGGCGTGGAGCCCGACCTGGTGCCGGCCGAGCACAGCGCGCGCGAACTGGTCGACTCGTTCCCCGCGCCCTCGGGCGCGCCCGGGGCCGTCCTCTTCCCCTCTGCCGACATCGCGCCCGAGACGATCGACGACGGGTTGCGCGAGAAAGGCTGGGCGGTGCGGCGTGTCGAGGCGTACCGCACGGTGGCACGCAACGCGCCAGAGCCCGAGCTGCTCGAGGAGGTCGCCGCCGCCGACGCGCTCACCTTGACGGCGAGCTCCTCGGTCGAGGCGTTCATGGCGTTGCGGACCCCCGAGGGCGCACCCGTCGCCGCGCCCGCCCACGTCGTGTGCATCGGACCGACGACGGCGGCGGCGGCACGCGCCGCCGGCTTGTCCGGCGTGCACGAAGCGTGGGGTTCCTCGGCCGCCGGCATCGTCGCCGAGCTGGTGGGCCACTTCGGCCCGGATGCGGGCAGCGCCTCGTAGGCTGGCGGCATGGCCGAGGCCACGTCGGAGAGGTCCGAAGCTGCTTTTCCCGAGCGACGCTTGCGTCGGCTTCGCCGCACGCCGGCGTTGCGGCGGCTGGTCGCCGAGGCGCGCCTCGGGGTCGACGACCTGGTGGCGCCGCTCTTCGTCCGCGAGGGGATCGAGGGCCCGTTGCCCATCGCGTCCATGCCGGGCGAGGTGCAGCACAGCGTCGACTCGCTCGTCGTCGAGGCGAAACGGCTGGTCTCCCTCGGCATTCCCGGTGCGATCCTCTTCGGCATCCCCGCCATCAAGGATCCCGAGGGGAGCGGCGCGTGGGATCCCGACGGCGTGGTGCAGATCGCGCTGCGCGCCGTGCGCGACGCGGTCGGTGACGAGATCGTCTTGATGGCGGACCTCTGTCTCGACGAGTACACGGACCACGGCCACTGCGGCGTGCTCGGTCCGTCGGGCGAGGTCCGCAACGACGAGACGCTCGAGCTGTACCAGCGCATCGCTCGCGCCCAGGCTGCGGCGGGGGCCGACGTCGTGGCGCCGAGCGGGATGATGGACGGACAGGTGGCGGCCATCCGGGCCGCCCTCGACGACGGCGGCCATGAGCAGGTCGCCATCCTCGCCTACGCGGCCAAGTACGCCTCGGCGCTCTACGGACCCTTCCGCGAGGCGGTCGACGTCACCATCGCGGGCGGCGGCGACCGGCGTGCCTACCAGCAGGACCCACACAACGCGCGCGAGGCGTTGGCCGAAATAGAGCTCGATGTCGCCGAGGGCGCCGACATGGTCATGGTGAAGCCCGCCATGACGTCCCTCGACGTCCTGGCCACCGTGCGCCCGCGTGTGCACGTCCCGCTGGCGGCGTACCACGTGAGTGGTGAGTACGCGATGGTCAAGGCGGCCGCGGCTGCGGGCTGGATCGACGGCCCCGCCGTGGCACTCGAGCAGCTGACCGTGCTCAAGCGTGCGGGGGCGGACTTCGTCCTCACCTACTTCGCAGCAGAGGTGGCCGAGGCGCTCGGTGGCTGAGCGGCCGGCGGCGACCAACGCCGAGTGGTTCGCCCGCGCTCGGCGTGTCATCCCCGGGGGCGTTGACTCGCCGGTCCGCTCCTTCGCCTCCGTCGGCGGGACGCCGTACACGGTCGTGTCGGGCGACGGGGCCTACGTCGTCGACGTCGAGGGCACGCGCTACGTCGACCTCGTGCAGTCCTACGGGGCGGTGCTGCTCGGGCACGCGCACCCGGTCGTGACCGACGCGCTGGCCGCTGCGGCGCCGCACGGCACGACCTTCGGCGCGCCGACCCCGGGCGAGGTGCTGCTCGCCGAGACGATCTGCGAGCGGGTGCCGGGCTGCGAGCAGGTGCGCTTCGTCTCGTCGGGCACGGAGGCCGCCATGAGCGCGGTGCGCCTGGCCCGCGGCGTGACCGGGCGTGACCGCGTGGTGAAGTTCGACGGCTGCTACCACGGGCACTCCGACGGCCTGCTGGCCGGCGGGGGGAGCGGGGTGGCCATGCTCGGCCTCCCGGGCTCCGCCGGCGTCCCCCCCGGCGCCGTCGCCGAGACCGAGGTCGTCCCCTACAACGTGGTGCCCGTACTCGACGAGCGGGTGGCCTGCGTGATCGTCGAGGGAGTGGCCGCCAACATGAACCTCGTCGAGCCGGCGCCCGGCTTCTTGGAGGAGCTCCGGGCCGCCTGCGACGCCAGCGGCGCACTCTTGATCTTCGACGAGGTGATCACCGGCTTCCGCCTCGGTCCGGGCGGCGCCACCTCGTGGTCGGGCGTCAGGCCGGACCTGTGGTGCTTCGGCAAGGTGATCGGCGGCGGCCTCCCCGTCGGCGCCTTCGGCGGTCCGGCGGCGTTGCTGGCGGAGCTGGCGCCGGGCGGACCCGTGTACCAGGCCGGCACCTTGTCGGGGAACCCGTTGGCCACGGCCGCCGGCCTGGCCGTGCTGCGCGAGGTGACGGCCGCCGACTACGAGGCTCTCTCCGCTCGCGTCGCGGTGTTCGCCAAGGACCTCGAGGCAGCGGTGGCGAGCAGCGGGCTGTGGGCGTCGGTCCCGGTCGTCGGGCCACTGGCCGGCCTGTACCTGGCGCCCGCCTATGCGGCGCCCCTCGCTTTGCCCACCGAGTACGTCGGCGTGCGCGACCTGGCCACCAACGGCGTGCACGGGCCATTCTTCCACGCCATGCTGCGGCGCGGCGTGGCGCTGGCCCCTGGCCCCTACGAGGTGCTGTTCCCCGGCCTGGCCCACGACGAGGCGGTGTTGGCTCGCGTGGTGGAGGCCGCCGGCGAGGCGGCGGCAGAGGTCGTCGCCTCTCTGCACTGACGTTGACAGATTGGGTGGGTGGTAACCGCGGACACGTGGCCCGTCGGCTTCGCGGCACTCCAGCGCGGTGAGGGCTGCCCGATGTGTGCCGGCGGCGAGGAGGAGAACGAATTCGGCGTGCGTGTGCTCGCCGGGCACTGGGCCGACGGGTACCTCGGGCGTTATCCGGTACGCCCCGGCTATGCCTACGTCGTCTGGAACGGCCGGCACGTGTCGGAGCCGACGGAGCTCTCTCCCGAAGAATCGGCTGGTTTCTGGTCCGAGGTGGCCCACGTCGCGCGGGGGATCGATGAGCGCTATCGCCCAGCGAAGATGAACTGGCTCAGCCTCGGCAACGGCGTCCCGCACCTCCACGTGCACCTCGTGCCTCGCCCACAGCAAGACGCTCGGGCCGGTGGGCCCATCGAGCCCGAGGCGTTCGACCGGGCGCGGACGCCAGCGGTCGACCCGGCGGCGTTGCGGGCCGAGGCGGCTGTGCTGCGCGAGATGCTCGGAGGCTGAACCGCGGCCGGGTCAGTCGGCCAGGGTCAGTCGGCCAGGGTCAGGCGGCCAGGCTCAGGCGGCGGGCACCTCGAGCCCGTCGGTGTCGGGCAGGAGGCGCGAGACGAGCTCCATGGCGCGGTAGCCGAGCTCAGCCGGCCCGGTCGCATCGGGCCGCATCAGATTGGCCATGATGCGCAGCAACTGCTTCATCAACAGCTCCGAGCGCATGCCCAGGCCGACACAGACGCGCATGGCCTCGGGATGCGAGATCAGATGGACGAACGCGCGCGCCACCTTGAAGTACGGCCCGTAGGCCGCGGTGAGCTCGCGGTCGTATTCGGCCAGAGCTGCATCTCCGTCACCGCTCAGCGCGTGGCCGAGCGTGGCCGCGGCCAACCTCCCCGTCTCATAGCCGTACGCGATGCCCTCGCCGTTGAAGGGGTTGATGACGCCGCAGGCGTCGCCGGCGATCACGACGTTGGCGCCGGCCCGGGGCCCGACCGAGAGGCCCATCGGCAACTTGCCCCCGGTCGGCGGGCCAAGGTTCGTCTCAGGGTGCAGTCCCCATGAGCTCGGCGCGAAGGCGACGAAGGCGTCCATCAGGTCTGTCGTGTTCATCCCCTTCCAGCGCTTGTCCGTAGAGAGCAAGCCGACGCCGACGTTGACCCGTCCGTCGCCCATGGGGAAGATCCAGCCGTAGCCGGGCACCACGTTGCCCTCGGCATCGCGGATGTCGAGGTGCGACTCGATGAAGGGATCGTCGTGACGGTCCGAGGTGTAGTAGCCCCGCAGTGCCATCCCCATGGGCAGCTCGCGCCGGCGTGCCGTGCCGAGCATGCGGCCCACCCGCGAGTTCGAGCCGTCGGCCACGACCACGTAGCGCGCCGAGATGGTGCGCGTGCCGCCGCCCTTCTCCGTGACGCGCACGCCGGTCAGTGCGGGCAGCGGCCCGGAGGTGTCCGCGGCCTCGTCGAGGACCGGTGCCGTGACCTCGGTCCCCTGCAACAGCGTGGCGCCGGCCGCGGCGGCGTGCCCGGCCACCATGCCGTCGAGGTCGTGCCGCGTGATGGTGTAGCCGTAGCCGGGGAAGTTGGGGTGCTCGGGCCACCGCATCTCCACGAAGTGCCCGAAGCCGAAGGCCCGCAGCCCGGTGTAACGGTGTGAGCCGGCCAACGCGGGCTCGAGCCCCATGTCGGCCAGCTGGCGCACGGCCCGCGGGGTGAGGCCGTCACCGCAGGTCTTCTCGCGCGGGAATTCCTTCTTCTCCACCACCACGACGTCCCAGCCCGCGTCCGCCAGCCAGTATGCGCAGGCCGCGCCCGCCGGTCCCGCTCCGACGACGACGACATCGTGGACGTGCACGTCGCGCCCGCCGCCCGAGCGGGCCGGGGCCGGGTGTGTGGCCTTCGCCGGAGCGTTCGCCGGGACCTTCTTGACCGGAGCCTTCGCCCGAGCCTTCGCCGGAGCCTTGGCCGGGGCCTTCTTCGCCGGAGCCTTCGCCGGGGCCTTCTTCGCCGGGGCCTTCTTCGCCGGGGCCTTCTTCGCCGGGGCCTTGGCGGCGGCCTTCTTGGCAGCCGACGCTCCCGGGGCCCTCTTCGCCGGCGCCCGCCTCGCCGGTTGCGCCCCGGAGTCTCGGGCGGTGTTCCCCGCCGGTTGGGGCCGGTGCGGAGCAGGGGCGGCGGCCTGGTCCGAGGCCTTCTTCGCCGACCCGGCCGGCTCCGTGGAGGCGCCGGAGGGAGGGGTCTCGTCGGGGGGCGTCACGAAGGCATCGTAGGTCTGCCGGCGGGGCCTCTGACCAGCGGCTTGGATGTGCTTGCGAAAGCGGACACATGGTAGAAACGGATCACCGTGGTCCAGTACCTCCCGATCCTCATAGTGGGGCTCCTCGGCTTCGCCTTCACCGTCTTCTCGCTGGTGTCCTCGTCCATGCTGGCGCCGCGCAAGAAGCCGTCGGCGGCCAAGCTCGCACCCTACGAGTGCGGCATCGTGCCCAACGTGGAGCCGCCCCAGCGTTTCCCGGTGCGCTTCTACCTGGTCTCGATGATCTTCATCATCTTCGACATCGAGATCGTGTTCCTCTACCCGTGGGCGGTCGTCTTCCACCAGATCGCGACCTTCGGTCTCATCGAGGTCATCGTCTTCGCCGCAGTGGTCTTCGTGTCCTTCGTCTACCTCATCTCCAACGGCGCCCTGACCTGGGGCCCGCCCAAGACGTTGCAGTCGGGCTTGCCGAGCCGCACCTCGGAGTCGACCATCACACGCATCAGTGGATCGCGCCCGAAGCCGGGTGAGGCAGCCTGACGTGGGGATCGAGGACCTCCAGCACAACTTCCTGACCGGCCGCCTCGAGGACATGGTCAAGTGGGCGCGGCGCAACAGCGTGTGGCCGGCCACCTTCGGGCTGGCGTGCTGCGCCATCGAGATGATTGCGGTCGGTGCCGCCGACTACGACATCGCCCGCCTCGGCATGGAGGTCTTCCGGGGCTCGCCACGGCAGGCCGACCTCATGATCGTGGCCGGACGGGTCTCACAGAAGATGGCACCCGTGCTTCGCCAGATTTACGACCAGATGATGGAGCCCAAGTGGGTCATCTCCATGGGCGTGTGTGCGTCGACGGGCGGAATGTTCAACAACTACGCCATCGTGCAGGGCGTCGATCAGATCGTCCCCGTCGACGTCTACGCGCCGGGCTGCCCGCCCTCCCCCGAGACGCTCCTGCACGCCATCTTGACCCTGCACGAGAAGATCCGTACCGGCGAGATCACCCGCCGTCCCGGCAGCTCGGTCCCCGCGGGCGAGCAGGCGACCGGCGGGTGGGTGCCGAGCGTGCCCGACGCGGTGCGGGTCGCGACGCCGCGGTGAGCGAGACGACCCCGACGGCGGTGGCGCCCGCGAGCGTCCTGCCCGACGTGCCGCGCCTGCCTGACCGCCTGGTCGACCAGCTCGCGTTCCCGAGCCGCGCCACCTACAAGCAGATGGTGGGCGCGTTCCGCGAGGCCGGCTTCGAGCTGTGCGCGGACCTCTGCGGCGTCGACTACCTCACCCACCCGGGACGCTCGCTGCCCGAGGGCGTCGCGCCCGAGCGCTTCGAGGTCGTGGTCAACCTGCTCTCCCTCTCACTGCGCCAGCGCGTGCGCGTCCGGGTCCAGGTCCCCGAGTCGGACCCGGTCCTCGACACGATCACCGACGTGTATCCAGGCGCGGACGCCATGGAACGCGAGACCTACGACATGGTGGGGATCGTCTTCGCCGGACACCCCGACATGACCCGCATCCTCATGCCCGAGGACTGGGAGGGCCACCCGCTGCGCAAGGACTACGGGGTGGGCCGGGTGCCCGTGCAATTCAAGGAAGCGCCGGGGCCGCGATGAGCGACGACCACGACAAGCACGAGAGCGGCGACACCCACGACGAAGAGGTCGGGGGCCCGGCGGAGCCTGAGGGCTTCGGCCTCGAGCCGACCGAGAAGGCCCACCGGGAGGCTGAGGAGGAGCGTTACTTCATCCCCGAGACCTCCGAGGGGATTCAGGAGCTGCGTCCCCGGGGGACCACGGGCGCCGCCGAGCTGCGCCAGGAGGTGGGTGCCGTCCTGCGCCTGCCCGAGGGCGTCTACGTCGATCCGACTGACATCGACGTCGAACGGCGCGACGACCAGACGATGATCATCAACATGGGCCCCCAGCACCCCTCGACCCACGGCGTGCTGCGGCTCATGCTCGAGCTCGACGGCGAGACGATCCTGCGCACGAAGCCGATCATCGGCTACCTGCACACCGGCATGGAGAAGACCGGCGAGGAGCTGACCTACGTGACCGGGTGCACCAACACCACACGTATGGACTACCTGTCACCGCTGCACAACGAGCTTGTGTTCTCGCTGGCCACCGAAGCGCTGCTCGAGGTCGAGCTTCCGCCGCGGGCGGTGTGGATCCGCATGCTCATGTGCGAGCTCAACCGGGTGTCGTCCCACCTGATTTGGCTGGCCACCAACGGCGGTGACCTCGGCTCCACCTCCATGTTGGTCTACGGCTTCCGCGAGCGCGAGATGGTGCTGGCGTTCTTCGAGAAGACGACCGGGCAGCGGATGAACCACAACTTCATCCGTCCCGGGGGCGTGGCGGCCGACCTCCCCGACGGGTGGGAGGACGATATCGACGTCATCTGCGAGACGATTCTCGCCCGCACCTTCGAGTACGACGAGCTCCTGACAGGCCAGCCCATCTTCCGGGAGCGCACCGAGGCCGTCGGCAACATCTCGGCCGAGGAGGCGCTGGCCCTGTCGGTGACCGGCCCCATCCTGCGCTCCACGGGCGTCCCGTGGGACCTGCGGCGGACCATGCCGTACCTGGCCTACGACAAGCTGGACTTCGACGTGATCGTCGGCACCTACGGCGACAACTTCGACCGCTACTCGGTCCGTCTCAACGAGCTCCGCGAGTCGATCAAGATGATCCGCCAGATCGCCGAGATGATGCCCCCCGGCGACTACCGCGTGCAGGACCGCAAGGTGACACCGCCGCCCCGCGCCCGCATCGACGAGAGCATGGAGGCCCTCATCCACCACTTCAAGATCTTCACCGAGGGCTTCCGCGTGCCCGAGGGCGAGGTCTACGTGGCGGTCGAGTCGCCGCGGGGCGAGCTGGGCTGCTACATGGTCTCGGATGGGACGTCCAAGCCGTATCGGATGCACATCCGGGCGCCGAGCTTCGTCAACCTGCAGGCACTGCCGCTGCTCCTGCGCGGCGCGATGATGGCCGACGCCGTCGCCGTGATCTCCTCGGTCGATCCCGTCATGGGCGAGGTGGACCGGTGAGCCACCTCAACGCAGAGACCCGGACGCGGGCGACAGACCTCGTCGCGCTCTACCCCGAGCCGCGTTCGGCGCTCATCCCGCTGTGCCACCTGGCCCAGGAGCAGGACGGCTGGCTGACCCCCGAGGCGGTCGAGGACATCGCCGACCTCTGTGAGGTTACCTCGGCCGAGGTACGCGGCACCGCCAGCTTCTACGACATGCTGCACCTCGAGCCCGTCGGCACCTACGTGATCGCCGTGTGCACCAACATCGCCTGCCTCCTCGGTGGTGCGCTCGAGCTCCTCGAGCACGCCGAGGGCGCGCTCGGGATGCGGACCGGCGGGACGACGCCCGACGGCGTCTTCACGCTGCACGAGGCCGAGTGCCTGGCCGACTGCGACCAGGTGGTCTGCGTGCAGGTCAACCACCGCTACGTCGGCGCGCAGTCGCCCGCGACCTTCGACACGCTCCTCGACGACCTGCGCGCCGGGCGGCTGGCCGAGGACATCCCGCCGCACGGCACGCTCGTGCGGGTGCGCCGCAGCGTCGGGCTCCAGGCCGACCGCGCCGAGGTCGTCGCCGAGCGGGCGGCCATGGCCGAGGCGCAGGCGGGGCGAGCCGCGGCGGCCAGTGGGAGCGGCGCGAGCGGGAGTGGCGGCGGGAGCGGCGGCGGCGCGGGAGCGAAGTCCTGATGGCCATCACCGACGCCCCCAAGATCATCACGTCGCGGATCGGCTACGACGACTCGTACACGATGGCGCGCTACCTCGCGACCGGAGGGTACGAAGGGCTGCGCAAGGCGCTGACCATGACACCCGAAGCGGTGGCGGCCGAGGTGGACGCGGCCAGTCTGCTCGGACGGGGCGGTGCGGGCTTCCCGGCGGGCCGCAAATGGTCGATGATGCGTAAGAACCCGGTGACGTATCTCGTCATCAACGGCGACGAGTCGGAGCCGGCCACCTTCAAGGACCACCTCCTCATTGAGCGCGACCCGCACCAGATCCTCGAGGGCGTGCTGATCTCGGCGTACGCGCTCCAGGTCAGCCAGGCCTTCATCTACCTGCGCGGCGAGTTCGCCCTCGGGCTCGAACGCCTGCAGAGCGCAGTGAACGAGGCGTATGCCCACGGCGCAGTGGGCTCGAACATCTTCGACTCCGGCTTCTCGCTCGACGTCGTGGTCCACCCCGGCGCCGGCGCCTACATCTGCGGCGAGGAGACGGCGCTGCTCGAGTCGCTCGAGGGCAAGCGCGGCTTCCCGCGCATCAAGCCGCCCTACTTCCCGGCCGCCATCGGGCTCTACGGCGAGCCCACGGTGGTGAACAACGTCGAGACGATGGCCAACATCCCCTGGATCGTGATCAACGGCGGCGTTGCCTTCGCCGCGCTCGGCGAGGGCCGCTCGGCCGGTACCCGCCTCTTTGCCCTCGCGGGCCACGTGCGCAGGCCGGGCGCCTACGAGCTCGAGATGGTGAAGACCACGTTCCGGGACCTGATCTACGCGCCGGTGCTCGGCGGGGGCATCCGCGGCTCCAACACGCTGAAGGCCTTCATCCCCGGCGGAGTCTCGGCTCCGTGGTTCGGACCGGACAAGGTCGACCTGCCGCTCGGCCAGGACGAGGTCGGCGACGCCGGCTCCATGCTCGGCTCGGGCTCGGTGGTCGTCATGGACTCGGACACGTGCATGGTGCGCGCCGCCTGGCGCATCACCAAGTTCTTCTCGCGCGAGTCGTGCGGGCAGTGCACGCCGTGCCGTGAGGGCTCGGGCTGGCTGGAACGAATTCTCTACCGAATTGAGAACGGGTCGGGACGCGAGGAGGATCTCGATCTCCTCATGGACCTCTCCGACAACATCTCGCCCGGCCTGCACTGGCCGCCACAGCAGACGACGATCTGTGTGCTCGGGCCCTCGATCCCGTCGTCCATCGCCTCGGGCATCCGCATGTTCCGCGACGAATTCTTGGTGCACGTGAAGGAAGGGGGGTGTCCCTTTGACTGATACGTCCCGCGAGCTGCACACGAATCCGGACCCAGAGGTGCAGCTCACCTTCTCTCTCGACGGCCGCGAGGTTGCCGCGTACAAGGGCGAGCTGCTCATCGCGGCGGCGGAGCGAGCAGGGACCTACATCCCCCGCTTCTGCTATCACCCGCGCATGTCGCCGGTCGGCATGTGCCGGATGTGCCTCGTCGACGTGCAGGGCCCGCGCGGCGCCACACTGACGCCGGCGTGCTTCGCCGAGGTCACCGACGGCATGGTGGTCGACACGACCAACGAGCGCGTCAAGAAGGCACAGGACGGCGTGCTCGAGTTCCTGCTGGCCAACCATCCGCTCGACTGCCCGGTGTGCGACAAGGGCGGCGAGTGCCCGCTGCAGGACCAGACCCTGGCCTACGGGCCGGGCGAGAGCCGCTTCGTCGAGGAGAAGCGTCACTTCGAGAAGCCGATCGCCATCTCGGACCTGGTGTTGCTCGACCGCGAGCGCTGCATCCAGTGCGCGCGCTGCACCCGCTTCGCGGCCGAGGTGGCGGGCGAGGCCCAGATCGACTTCGCGGGCCGGGGCGAGAACGTCGAGGTGGCGACCTTCCCGACCGAGCCCTTCGAGTCCTATTTCAGCGGCAACACGGTGCAGATCTGCCCGGTCGGCGCGCTGACCGCGACGCCGTATCGCTTCACCGCCCGCCCGTGGGACCTCGATCAGGTCGAGTCCACCTGCACGGCCTGCTCCGTCGGCTGCCGCGTCGCCGTGCAATCGTCGCAGAACCGCCTCACCCGGCTGCTCGGCATCGACTCGGAACCGGTGAACCATGGCTGGCTCTGCGACAAGGGCCGCTTCGCCTACGAGTCGGTCAACGGCGACGAGGTCGACGCCGGTCCCTTGCCCGACCAGCTGGCGGATGCGGCCGTCGACGTGGCACCCGCCACCGCGTCGCAAGTGGTCAGCCTCGGCGTCAGCCGCGGCCAGTTCCTCGGGGAGGCGCGCGAGACGGGCCGCTTCGAGCACGGGCGCCTCGTCGAGCCGCGCGTCCGCAAGGAGGGCGAGCTGGTCCCGGTGAGCTGGGGCGAGGCCCTGGCCGCGGCGGCCACCGGCATCCGAGCCGCCACCGAGGCAGGCGGCAACGGGGCGGTGGCCGTCATCGGCGGCGCCCGCCTCACCAACGAATCCGCCTACGCCTGGGCCAAGCTGGCCAAGGGCGTCATCGGCACCGACTCGGTCGATGCCCAGCTGGGTGACGGGCTCCCGGCCGACCTCGTCCTCGGGCTGCCCCGCGCCACGATCGACCAGGCGTGTGCCGCCCCGGTCCTCGTGACGCTGGCCGGCGACCTGCGCGAGGAGCTGCCCGTCCTCTTCCTGCGCCTGCGTGAGGCGGTCCTCGGTGGCACCACCGCGCTGATCGAGGTCTCACCCGAGCCGACGCCGCTCAGCCCGCTGGCCGCGGTGGCCCTGCGCATCCGTCCGGGTGACGCGCCGGCGATGGCACGGGCGCTCACCGGCGACGACGGGGCATCGGGCGCCCGCGCGCTCGGGACGCACCACGAGGGCTCGGCCGTGGGCGCCGACGCACTCGAGACGGCGCGCCGACTGCTGGCCGATCACCCCTCGGGCGAGGGTGTCGTCGTGGTAGCGGGCCGGCCGTCCTACGCCGAGTCGGGCGAGGTCGCCGCCGAAGCACTGCGCGCGCTGGCCGACGCGTGGCCCAAGGCGACCTTCCTGCCGGCCCTGCGGCGCGGCAACGTCTTCGGCGCGCTCGACATGGGGCTGGCCCCCGGCATCCTGCCGGGACGGGTCAGCCTCGATGCCGGTCGGGCGCGCTTCACCGCCGCCTGGGGCTCGGTCCCGGCGGCCCCGGGCCTCGACACCGCAGACATCCTGGCCTCCATGGCAGGCGAAGGCGAGGGCGAGGGCGAGGGCGAAGGCGGCGCGGCCGTGCGGGCGCTCGTGCTGCTCGGGGCGGACCCGCTCAGCGACTTCCCCGACCACGCGCTGGCCACCGCTGCCCTCGGCGCCGGGCACTTCGTCGTGGCGGTGACCGGCCACCCGTCCCAGTCGGTGGACGCGCACGCGGACGTCGTCCTGCCCTGTGCGGTGGCGCACGAGCGCGCCGGGACGACGACCAACATCGAGGGACGGGTGAGCCGCCTCGGGCCCAAGCTCACGGCGCCCGGCTTCGCCTGGCCCGACTGGATGATCGCCACCGAGCTGGCCGACGCGCTGGGGGCCGATCTCGGCGTGGCGAGCCTCAACGACCTCGCCGACGAGCTCGAGGCCACCGCCCCCGCGTACGCGGGGCTGACCCAAGAGGTGCTGCACTCCGACGCCGCGCACGACGGCATCGTGGTGCCCGTCGGGCCCAAGGACCACCACCCCGACGTGTCGCCGATCGACCCCATGGCGCTGCCCGGGGTCGAGTCGGTCGAGCAACAGGGGGCACCGCCCCGCGTGGGTACCGGGGGTCTCAGTCCCGTGCTGGCGCGCGCGGCCACCCTGGGCAGCCCGCCGCCCCTCCTCGCCGGGCCCGGGTCCGGCGGGGCCGAGCCGCCCCATATCCCCAAACCCGACAACTACACGCTGCGACTGGTGGCGGGCCGCCGCCTCTACGACGCCGGCAGCTCGGTGACCGGGTCGCCCTCGCTCACGCCGCTCGTGCCGGCTCTGACGGCGCGCGCCAATCCCTACGACCTCGACCGCCTGGGCGCGTCGACCGGCGACCGCGTGAAGGTCCGCTCGGCCCGGGGCGAGCTGACCCTGCCCGCCCGGTCCGACGAGGGCGTGCCCCGCGGCGTCGTCGCCATCGACTTCAACGTGCCGGGCGGCGAGACTGCACCGGGCAACGCAGCCGCCACGCTCATCGACAGCCGCCAACTCGTGACCGACGTGCGGCTGGAGTCGGTGTGATCGGCGCACTGCTCGCCAGCGCCGCGACCACCACCGCGACGGTGGCGTCGAACGTCGGGACGACCCCGCTCACCCATAGCGCGAACAGCGGCAACGGCGACCCGCTCTTCTTCCTCGGCCTCAACTGGGAAGTGTGGCTGATCGTCATCATCAAGTGCCTCGTCGCGTTCGTTGCGCTGTTGGTGGCGACGGCGCTGATGATCTGGTTCGAGCGCAAGGTGATCTCGGACATGCAGAGCCGGGTCGGTCCCAACCGCGCCGGCCCCTGGGGCCTGCTGCAGACGTTCGCCGACGGCACCAAGCTCATCTTCAAGGAAGACCTGCTGCCGGACCGGGCCGACTCCTTCGTCTTCAAGCTGGCGCCCTATCTCTCGGTCGTGCCGGCCGTCCTCGTCTTCACCGTCGTGCCGGTCGGCGGCGTCATCACCATCGGCAGCCACACCTTCGAGCTGCAGGTGGCCGACCCGCCCATGGGCATCCTGCTCGTCCTGGCCATGTCCGGCATCGCTGTCTACGGCGTGATGCTGGCCGGCTGGTCCTCGGGCTCGAAGTACCCGCTGCTCGGCTCGGTGCGCGCCTCGGCCCAGGTGATCTCCTACGAGGCCGCGCTCGGCATGACGACGGTCATGGTCGTCCTCGTGACCGGTTCGCTCTCGACCCGGGCCATCGTGGCGTCGCAGTCCAACGGCTTTTGGAACTGGAACCTGATCCGCCTCGGCTTCTTGCCGTTCATCTTCTTCATGATCGCCATCACGGCCGAGCTGACGCGCCCGCCGTTCGACCTGACCGAGGCGGATACCGAGCTGGTCGGCGGCTTCCACACCGAGTACTCATCCATCCGTTTCGGCCTCTTCTTCCTCGCCGAGTTCATGAACACGATCACGATGTCGGCCATCGTGGTGACGCTGTTCTTCGGAGGTCCGAACGGCTACATCTTCCACATACCCGGCGCCACCATCTACATGCCGATCATCTACTTCTTGCTCAAGACGGTTGCGTTCTGCTTCATTTACGTCTGGTTCCGCGCCGCGCTGCCGCGCCTGCGCTACGACCAGCTCATGGACCTGGGCTGGAAGCGTCTCATCCCCATGACGCTCGGGTGGCTGCTGTTGGTGGCCGCCATCGTCGCCTGGGGCTGGGCCGGCCTCATCCTGGTGCCGGTCGTGCTGCTGGCCACGGTCCTCCTACTGCGGGCCAGCCACCTCGGCGGGGGGCGCAGCGAGGAGGACGTGATCATCCCGTCCATCGGGAGCCGGGTCAGCCGGCCGCTGCGGCCGCGCCTGGCGCCCGTCCCTGCCGAACCGACTCCGGGTGGTGATGCGTAGTGGGCCTGGGCGACGAGGTGAAGGACCAGCTGTCCTTCCTGGGCGGGTTCAAGCTGACCTTCCAGCACCTGACCCGACCGCGGGTCACGACGATGTACCCCGAGGAGAAGAAGCCCAAGCAGCCGCGCCAGCACGGACGCCACGTGCTGAACCGCTACGAGGACGGCATGGAGAAGTGCATCGGCTGTGAGCTGTGCGCGGGGGTGTGCCCGGCCGACTGCATCTACGTGCGGGGGCTCGACAACCCGCCGGACCACCCGGTGTCGCCGGGCGAGCGCTACGGCTACGTCTACGAGATCAACTACCTGCGCTGCATCCACTGCGACATGTGCGTCGAGGCGTGCCCGACCGAGGCCATCACCGAGTCGAAGCTCTTCGAGTTCTCCTTCACCAACCGCTCGGACGCCATCTACACCAAAGAAGAACTCGTCGTGAACGACGACGGCACCCCCAAGAAGCTCCCGTGGGAGGACTGGCGCAAGGGCGACGACCTCATGACATCGGGGTGGATGCGGGCCACGTCGCCCTCGGGCAGCGCCGCCTATGAAGGCGTGGTCCAGTGGTCGGGCGAGCTCGGCTACGGCGTGCGGGCCCCCGAGGGCGGGCAGTCCGGCCGGCGCGACGACGAGGCCACGGGCATCAAGCCGCTGCGCGAGGTGCTCGAGGCGCACCTGCTCGACGAGGACATCCCGCTGGCCCATCGCGGCATGCAAGGACGGATCTGGCGCGCCAAGAAGGGGGCGGAACGCAACCGCGGGAAGCTCGAGTACGCGCGGGCGCACATGAAGGAGCTGCGCGCGGCCCGCAAGGCGGCCAAGACCGAGGCGAAGGCGCACAAGGCCGAAACGGCGGCAGACGAGGCCGCGGCGATGGTAGACGAGGTCGACCCCGAGAGGAGCGCCTGACCCGTGGCCCACGCCGCTTTGCTGCTGGCTTCGACGCGCGCCACCTGGCCCGACATCCTGGTCTTCGTCGCCGCGGCGGTGGTCATCCTCGTCGGCTCCGTGGGCGTCGTCACCTCACGCAACCCGGTGCACGCCGCCCTCAGCCTCGTCATGACCCTCTTCGGGGTGGCCGTCCTCTTCATCGAACAAGAGGCCGACTTCCTCGCCGCCGTCCAGATCATCGTCTACGCCGGCGCCATCGTCGTCCTCTTCCTCTTCGTGATCATGTTCCTCGGGGTGGACCGCGCCGAGGACATCAGGGTCGAGCCCCTGGTGGGCCAGCGTCCGCTCGCCTATCTCGTCTCGATCATCACGCTCGGCGGCGTGCTGGCCATGGCCGCCACCGCGCACTGGGTCACCGGGGCGCGCCAGGTGGTGGGCCCTATCGAGGGGCACGTTGCCGGCCCCAACTCGCCCGCGGGGGAGCCGGCCCAGCTGGGCAAGCAGCTGTTCACCACCTACCTGTTCGCCTTCGAGGCCACCGCCGCCCTCCTCGTCATCGCCGTCGTGGGCGCCGTCGTGCTGGCGCGGCGACCCCCCACGGTCCAGGCAGAGCAGGAGGACGAGTCCGCCAGCGAGTTGCCGACATGAGCCTCTCGGGAGCCTGGTACCTGGGCCTCGCCGCCATCGTCTTCACCATCGGCGCCATCGGCCTCTTGGTGCGGCGCAACGTCTTGATCATGTTCATGTGCATCGAGCTGATGCTCAATGCGGCGAACCTGACCTTCGTCACCTTCGCCCGCATGCTCGGCGACATCGGTGGCCAGGCGGTGGTGTTCTTCGTGCTCGTGGTCGCGGCGGCCGAGGTCGTGGTGGGCCTCGGCATCGTGGTGACCAACTATCGCCGACGCGCCACGACCGTGGCCGACGACCTGGACTCGCTGAAGGGCTGACCCGTGGTCAACGTCGCGTACCTCATGCTGCTGCTACCGCTCGCGGGCTTCCTCGTGCTCGTGGCGCTCGGGCGCCGCATCGGCGACCCCGTGGCAGGCGTCATCGGCACGGTCGCGGTGGGCGGGTCCTTCGTGGTGGCCTGCATCGTGTTGGCGGGCCTGCTCGACCTGCCGCAGAGCCACCAGGTCGTCGTGCACAACTACTTCACCTGGTTCAGTGCCGGCGGCCTCTCGGTGCCCGTCGGGACCCTGGTCGACCCACTGTCGATCACGATGTGCATGTTCATCACCTTCGTCAGCGCGTTCATCCACCTCTATTCCATCGGCTACATGAAGGGCGACCGGGACTACTCGAAGTTCTTCATCTACCTCAACCTGTTCGTCTTCTCCATGCTGCTGCTGGTGCTGGCGGACAACCTGCTCCTCACCTTCGTGGGCTGGGAGGGGGTCGGCGTCTGCTCCTACTGGCTGGTGGCCTTCTGGTTCCAGCGCGAGTCCGCCGCGTCGGCCGGCAAGAAGGCGTTCATCTACAACCGCATCGGTGACGCCGGCTTCTTGCTGGCCATCTTCTTGCTCTTCGAGAAGACCGGGACGGTCCAGTACGAGAGCGGGCCGGGGGGCGGCATCTTCGGCCAGTTGTCGCACCTCGGCGCGGGCACGGCCACGGCGGCGGTGCTGTTGCTGTTCTTGGCCGCCACCGGGAAGTCGGCCCAGATCCCCCTCTTCAACTGGCTCCCCGACGCCATGGAGGGCCCGACCCCGGTCTCGGCCCTGATCCACGCCGCCACCATGGTGACGGCCGGTGTCTACCTGTTGTGCCGGATGAACCCACTCCTGCATCTGAGCTCGTCGGGCGCGGAGGTCGTCGCCATCATCGGTGCCGTCACGGCCTTCGTGGCGGCCACCATCGCCTGCGCGCAGCAGGACATCAAGAAGGTGCTCGCGTTCTCCACGGTGTCCCAGATCGGCTACATGATGCTGGCCGTCGGCTCGGGCGCCTACATCGCCGCCATCTTCCTCATGGTGGCGCACGCCTTCTTCAAGGGCCTGCTGTTCCTCGGCGCAGGCTCGGTCATCCACGGGCTCGACGACGAGCAGGACCTCAAGCGCATGGGCGCGATCCGCCGCTACATGAAGTGGACGACGGTCACCTTCACCATCGGCTTCCTCGCCATCGCCGGAATCCCGCCGCTGTCGGGCTTCTGGGCCAAGGGCGACGTGCTCGACAACACCTGGGCCCACTACAAGCCGCTGTGGGTCATCGGCGTCATCACGGCCGTCCTCACGGCCTATTACATGAGCCGCCTCGAGATCCTCACCTTCGGCGGCGAGGAGCGCTTCGACAAGCCGGGGCCCGAGGGGCAGCCGGCGCTGCACCCGCCGCACGAATCGCCGTGGGTCATGCGCCTCCCGCTGGTCGTCCTCTCCTTCTTCGCCTTCTTCGCCGGCGCCCTCGACCTGCCGTGGGTGCACACCAGGGGCCTCCAGAATTTCCTCGCCCCGGTGTTCGCCGGCACGCTCTACAACGACAACCTGGGCGCGGGCCCGGAGTGGTACCTGGCCGTGATCGACATCGCGGCCGCCTTCACCGGCCTGATCGTCGCCTACATGCTCTGGCGCGGCAACGAGGTGGACAAGCCGGCGCTCGAGCCGCAATTCCTCCAGCGCGTCTGGTACTGGGACGACTTCTACGACACCATCATCGGCCGGCCGGGCCAGCGCCTCGCCACCTTCTGCGCCTGGGTGGTCGACGCCAGGGTGATCGACGGCGCGGTCAACGGCACCGCCCACCTGGCCAAGATGACCGGCACCGCGGCGCGCAAGCTGCAGACCGGCTACGTCCGCAACTACGCGCTGGGCATCGCGCTCGGGCTGGCCCTCATCGTGGCGTTCATGCTGTCGAGGACGTGGTGGGGATGACGCACTCGGTCCCTTTCTTGACCCTGCTCGTCCTGGTGCCGGCCATCGGGGCCGCCGCGCTCGGCCTCTTCGGCCTCGACCGCGGTCTCGACCGGCGGGTCCACCGCGAGCTCTCCTACGCGCTCGCCCTCATCGCGTCACTCCTCACGTTGGGCTTCGCCGTCGCGGCCCTCGTCGCCATGAAGGTGAGCGACGGCGGGTTCCAGCTGGTCTCGGACCACGAGTACACGGGCAGCACGCTCGGGGTGCACTGGTACCTCGGCGTCGACGGCATCTCCATCTTCTTGGTCCTGATGTCGGCGCTGCTCTTCCCCATTGCCATCATCCTCGGACGCAACCGCGAGCACAGCCGCGTCTACTTCGCCTGGTTGCTCTTGCTCGAGGCCTCCGTGATGGGCAGCTTCTTGTCGCTCGACCTGCTCGTCTTCTTCTTCATGTTCGAGCTGACGCTCGTACCGGCCTACTTCATCATCGCGGGGTGGGGCCACCAGCGACGGGCCTACGCCGCCATCAAGTTCTTCCTCTTCACCTTCCTCGGGTCGGCCTTCTTGCTGGTGGGCATCCTGGCGCTCGCCTTCATCCACCAGTCCCAGTTCCACACCCTCACCTTCTCGCTGGGCCCGCTGATGCGGACCCACCTGTCCTCGTCGACCGAGATCCTGTTGTTCTTGGCCTTCACCGCCGCCTTCGCCGTGAAGGCGCCGCTGTTCCCGCTGCACACCTGGTCGCCCGACGCCTACACCGAGGCGCCCGAAGAGGGCTCGGTGCTCCTGGCCGGCGTGCTGGCCAAGCTCGGCACCTACGGCATCATCCGCTTCGACCTCAACCTCTTCCCCCAGGCGACCCGGACGCTCGCGCCGCTGCTGTTGACCCTGGCGGTGATCGGAATCATCTACGGCGCGGTGGTCGCCTGCGCGCAGCGCGACTTGAAGCGGCTGGTGGCGTACTCCTCGTTGGCCCAGATCGGCTTCATCGCGCTCGGCACCATCGCCATCAGCTCCCAGGGCCTGGCCGGCGGCGTGCTGCTCATGCTCAACCACGGGCTCATCGTGGCGGCACTGTTCATCCTCATCGGCTTCATCTACCAGCGCCGCGGCACGTGGCAGGCGGGCGAGCTGCGCGGGCTGCAGAAGGCGGCACCGGTGCTGGCCGCCGTGTTCACCGTGGCGATGCTCGCCTCTATCGGAGTGCCCGGCCTCAACGGCTTCGTGAGCGAGTTCCTCGTGCTGTCGGGCACGTTCATCACGCACCGCTGGTGGGCGGTCGTCGCCGTGCTCGGTGTGATCGTGGCGGCCGTCTACCTGCTGTGGGCCTACCAACAGGTCTTCCACGGAGTCCCGGGAGAGGCCGACGAGAAGACCCGTGACCTCGGCCTGCTCGAGAAGGCCGTGATGGCCCCGCTGATCATCCTCATCGTCTTCCTCGGCGTGTACCCCAAGCCCGTGCTCGATCGCATCAACCCCTCGGTCGACCAACTCATCGCGCACGTGGAGAGCGCCACCCACCAGTCGCAGCCGTCGGTGGCGGTCAGGGGTGTCGAGGGGGTGAACCGGTGATCGCCACTTTGGGTGCGGTGACCCACGCGGCCTCGAACACCATCGCGGTCCCGTCCATCCGGTGGCTGTCCATCCTCCCGCCGATCATCATGATAGGCGGCGCGGTGCTGCTGCTCGGTCTGGCCTCGCTGGTCCGCCGGCCGCTGCGCGTGACGGTCAGCACCATCGCGACCGTCGTGATCTCGGGCAGCGCGCTCGGGATCGCGCTGTGGCAGTGGTCCGACGTCCAGGACCACGGCGCCCACACCTACGTCAAGCACGCCGTCGTCATGGACGGCTTCAGCGTCTTGGTGACGATGCTGGTTGCCATCGCCATGCTGCTCACCGCGCTGGTGGCCGACGGCTACCTGCGCCGCGAGGGGGTGCACGGCGCAGAGTTCCACGTGCTGGCGATGGTCTCGGCCTCGGGCGCCATGTTGATGGGCATGGCCAACGACCTCATCATCATCTTCTTGGGCCTCGAGATCCTCTCCATCGCGCTCTACGTCCTCACGGCGTTCAACTACCGCCGGGCCGCCTCGGGCGAGGCCGCCCTCAAGTACTTCATCCTCGGCGGGTTCTCGTCGGCCATCTTCATTTACGGCGTGGCGCTCACCTACGGTGCCACGGGCTCGACCAACCTGACCCAGATCGCCGACTACCTCTCGAAGAACGTCGTCCTGACCAACGGCCTCCTGCTGGCCGGCCTGGCACTCATGATCGTCGGCTTCGCCTTCAAGGTGGCGGCCGTTCCCTTCCACATGTGGACGCCCGACGTGTACCAAGGGGCGCCCTCGCCGGTGACGGGGTTCATGGCGGCCATCGCCAAGGCGGGTGCCTTCGCCGCCATGATGCGAGTCCTGATCTCCTCTTTCGGCGTGGTGGAGGCCGACTGGCGCCCCGTCGTCTACGGGCTCGCGGTGCTCTCGCTCGTCCTCGGTGCCTTCGTGGCGCTGCGTCAGCGCGACGTGAAGCGGATGCTGGCGTATTCCTCCATCAACCACGCCGGCTTCATCCTCTTGGGGGTGGCGGCGGGGACGGCCCGCGGCGTCTCGTCGTCGCTCTACTACCTCTTCGTGTACCTGTTCATGGTGATCGGCAGCTTCGCCGTCGTGACGCTGCTCGGCGGTGAGGGCGACGCCGACCACGACCTGTCGCGTTACAAGGGCCTGGCCGGCCGCCAGCCGGTGCTGGCGCTGGCGCTGGCCGTGCTGTTGCTGGCGCAGGCGGGCGCGCCCTTCACGACGGGCCTGTGGGCCAAGGTCCAGGTGGTCTTCGCCGCCGTCGATGCCGGCGAGGTGCCGCTCGGTGTGATCGCCATGGTCACCGCCGCCGTGGCGGCCTACTTCTACCTCCGCGTCGCGGTGCTGATGTACGCCGGCGGCGGGCTGGGCGAGCCCGAGGGCGGGACCGGTGGCTCGGCCGAGCTGGGGGCCGACGACCCGATTGTCGGCGGCGGGACGATCCAACCGGCGGAGACCGCCCCGACCTCTGTGCCCTGGGCCACCCCGGGCGCGGCTGCCGGCGCCGTGACGACGATCAACGAGCAGATCCTGCTGGCCGGCGAGCCGGAGGGGGACGACGCGCCGTCCGAGCCGGTGCCCGTCCCGGTGCTCGGCGGCCTGGCCATCGGGCTCTGCACGGGTGTGACCCTGCTCTTCGGCGTGTGGCCTCAGCCGCTGATCGACTTCGCCAACCACGCCACGCTGCTCTTCTTGCCCAAGTAGCCCGAAGTCGCCCCGAGTCGTCCCGAGTCGTCCCGAGTCGTCCCGAGGAGCACCCCCGGAGGCGCTCAGTCGGGTTCGTCGTCGACCAGGCCCCGCCTGATGGCCGAGAGCAGCCGCTGGTGGTCCCGCTCGTTCTGGTCGGCGTAGCGACGGGCGAACTTGCGCATCGCCTTGGTGAACACGTCGCTCTTGCCCATGTAGGCATCGATGGCCTCGGGGTCGCCAGAGCGGGCGTGGGCCCGGGCCAGCGTGTTGCCGCAGGCGATGCCGAACTCGACCAGGACGGGGGCGATCAGGTCGGTGGTGGGAATCAGCTTCATGTCGCGGAACTGGCGGACATAGAAGTCCCGCTCGTTCAGCGAGCCCCAACCCACGAAGATGTCGGTGGCGCTCTGCACCATGCGCTTGCCGGCGATGACCCGAGCGCCGTGGTGGTCGTGCCCGCTCGAGTAGGTGTAGGACTCGTAGACCGAGGCGCCGGCCTGCTTGCACTGCAAGAAGAGCGGGTCGCCCGTTGCGCTCCCCTCGAGCAGCACGAGATACACCACCATGCCGACGCTGCCCACCCCCACCACCTGGCGGACGATGTCAACGGGCGTGAAGCGGTCGTACAGCCTGCGGCGGTCCTCCTGGAGCGTCAGGCGGTATTCGCCGAGCAGCCCCTCGACGATGTCGCCCTGTTCCTCGTCGTCGAGTGTCACGCGGAGCGGGGGATCGGGGATGATGCGCGGCCGGCCCTGCCTCGTCGTGGTGAGCTTGGCGAACGCGCCCCGGCTCGTCCGCTTCTCCTTGCCCCTCTCGAACCCGACCTGCACCTGGCCGCGGTCGGCCGGTTCGAAGGAGTCGATGAACTGGTCGAAGCGCGTGCCCTCGTACCAGATGTCGAGGAGCGGCAACGTGGCGTAGTACCGCATCCGGTTGCGGTAGGCGTCGACCGCCGCCGTCACGGCGGCGTCTGCCTTGTTGGGCTTCACCCCGTTCTCCCGCGCGGCCACCACCAGGCTGGTCGCGAGGCGGGCGACGTCCCACTCGAAGGGCCCGGGCAGTGTCTCGTCGAAGTCACGCAGGTCGAAGTTGAGGTTGCGCTCCGGCGTGGCCCAGAGCCCGAAGTTCAGGACGTGGGCGTCACCGCAGAGCTGCACTTCAATGCGGCTGTGGGCGCGGGAGGCGAGGTCGGCCGCCATGACAGCAGCCGCGCCGCGGTAGAAGTTCCACGGCGAGACGGCCATGCGCTTGTGCCGGAGCGCGACGAGCTCGGACAGCCGGATGTCGTTCTGGGCCAGGAGCGTCTCGATGGGATCGTGGCCGCGGGTCCGCTCGTCCCACTCGCCCAGGTCGACGCGCGGTGCCAGCACTCTGGCCTGGCGCCCCATCTCGCGGCGCTCGGCGGCGGTGGCGGCCAGGTCGTGCCTCGCGGCGACGGGTGTGGCCGCCTCATGGTGGACCTTGCTCACGCCCCCCGTCCTCTCTCCATCCCGCTCGTGGTGTTCGTCCCGCTCGCCAGGCCTAGTTTTCCCCAGGTCGGCCCGTCAACGTCCGCGCTTGAGCCGTGGCTGTGCCCGGGCTGGTCGAGAGGGCGGCATCATCCGCCCTCTCGACCTCCGCCGTGGTGCGGCGGGCGCTCGTGGCGCTGCGCGTCGGCCCAGCAGCGGTCGCAGCCCCGGCAGGGCCCGTCATCGCCGGGTTCGTGCACGCCGGCGTGTCCACAGCGCGGGCAGCGGGCGTCGCTCGAGCCGGTCATGACGCCCTACCGCGGCACCCGGCCACCGCTACGCCCGCGGCTCAACCGGTTCGGCCTTGCGGCGGGCGCCGGTCTCGGGCGCCTCGTTCGAGCCGGGTGCGCCGGCCGCGCCGGCCGCGCCGTTCGCGCCGTGATCGGGAGCCTCCGCGCCCGGACCCTCCGCGCCGGGGCTCATCGCCGCCAGTACCTCTTCGGGCACCGGGCGCGGCCCGCTTGGCCGTGCCGGTCGTGAGCAAGCGGCCGATGACGGGCACCTCGGTCAGGGATTCGGCCCGCATGATCTGTACCGCCACCGGCACGAATTGTTCGGCTGAGTCGAAGACGATGTAGCGGGGGAGCCACCTGGGCTCGTACTTGGCGTTGAAGCGCCAGAGCGTCTCGATCTGCAGGACGCCCGAGAGGCGCCGTATGGCCCAGCGCTCCACGCGCTGAGTGACCCCGTCACCGGTGTCGCCTTCGAGGATCGATCGCATGGCGGCGAAGTTCAAGCTGAGACCGCGCATGCCGAGTTCCTTGAGATGGGTGATGGTCGAGCACAGCGCGAAGTCGAGGATTCCGTTGGGGTGGTCTCCGGGATCGCGGCGCATCAGGTCGAGCGAGTACCCGCCGATGGCCGGCGAGGGCACGAACTGGCACATGGCGACGGGGTCGCCGTCGGGGCCGTACACGGCGGTGAGCAGCAGGCCCGTGTCCCGCGGGTCGAAGAGCCGCCCCAACATCATGGAGAAACCTCGCTCCTGTTCGCCCCGGCGGCTCTTGACCATCAGCTCGGCCATGTGCGCGGCGTCCGCGGACTCGAGATGGGCCGGGTCCAAGAAGCGCACGGTGTAGCCGTAGCGGGCGACCCGGTTGACCGCTTGGCGCAGGCCCTTCATCTTCCCGCCCTCGAGCGAGAAGGTCCGCGGGTCCACGACGGCCTCGTCGCCGATGTAGATGAAGCGCATCCCAGAGGCCTGGTAGGTCGGCAGCCATTCCTCTCCGGCGCCCATGACGCCGAGGCCCCAGCCGTTGCGGTCGACGAAGCGCCGGAACGAGTCCCAGACGTGCGCGCGCTCTGAGAACGGCCCGATCGGGTCCGGTGAGACCAGGCAGACGCCGCCGAAGACGGCATAGGCGACGAGCGAGTCACGATGAAAGAACCACTGCTTGTCGTCGCGCAGGGCGAAGTAGTCGAGGGTGCCGGTGCCGTGCCGGCGGACGATGTCACGCGCCCGGAGCTCGGCGGCGCGCCGGCCCACCGAGGCACGGCCCGAGGAGAGGCGACGGTCCACCACCGGCCGGGTCAGCAGGTAGAGCGCCACCACGATGAGGCTGAGGCCGACGGCCAACAGGCTGATGGAGGTGTAGCGATCGATGGTGGGGGGGAAGGCCACCCAGCGCACGCCGACGAGGCGCTCGGCCGACCCCAAGAGCACATCGGGCCAGCCGGGGAGCTCGTGATGATGGACGCGCCCGGCCACTTCGACCCCAACAAAACCGCCGAGGGTCGCGATCACGCCGCCGACGGCGAGGATGACGAGGGCGGTCACGAGCGTGGCGGGCTCGGTCTCGGCCCGGAAGAGGTTGCGCTGGACGAGCAGCAGGACAAGGACCCCGGCGCACACCACGAGGGTGATGACGTCCGCCGAGTGGACGAGGTGCAGGGCCAGTGTGGCGACAAGGAGCGACACGGCCACCAGCCAGGAACGCCGCTGGCCCCGCAGGATGCCCCGCGAAAGCATGATCATGCCGATGCCGGCGATGGCCGTCAACGCCCCGGCCGTCTGCACGACCGCAATGGGCAGGTACTGCGCGATCAGGTGCAGGTGGTCGCGCAGCGGGGCCGCGAACGACGACACCAAGTCGATGACACCGGCCACGAACAACGAGACGGCAGCGATCCGCCGGATGCGGCGAACCCGGACCCGGTCCGCTGCCACTTCGGGCGCGGGCGGCCAGGACCCGCCGCTCGGCCAGCTCGCGGCCAGCTCGGGGTGGACCTCCGCCGCCCTCGAGTAGCCCTTGATCACGACGTCGGCCGTCACCAGGCGCTCGCCCATCGTCGCCATCGGCAGGTCCGCCTCGGCCAACAAGAGGCGCACGTGCAGCTCCGCGCCGGTCTCGATCTCGAGGGTCGACTCCCGCCGGTGGTGCAAGAAGGTCGGGGGGAGGCCGAAACGGCCGCGGTGCTCGCGGACCACCTCGGCGGTGGCGCCGGGACAGGCGAAGAAGCCTGCGTCGAGGTGGGTGAGCTCGGGCACGAGCGAGCCGCCGACGATGACCCCTGACGCGCCGGCCTCCACTGCGCTGCGGGCCACGTCGAGCGCGTCCACGCCGTCGATCTCGAGCTGTGCGTGCGCAATGGGCTCCGCGCCGGGGCGCTCACCCTTCCACGGCAGGGGCAGGCCGTCACCGCCCAAGGCGCGCCAGATCCCCCGCGAGGTGATGGCCACGACGAGGGCCAGGACCGCGAGCAGCGCGACGGCGATCACGATGGTGGCGACGAGGCGGGAGAACCAGGTCGCTGCGTAGGCGCGCTGTAGCGCATCCTGCTGCCGCGGCGAGCGGAACACGCGGCCGAGCCCGTCGACCACGAATTCGACGCGCAGCAACAGCGCGATGGCCGCCAAGACCAGCGGTGGCGCCCACAAGAAGCGCCGCAGGCGCCGGTACAGGAGGCGGGAGGTCACGAAGCGGCGGGCCAGACGCGGGTCCTCGAGGCGCTCCATCCCTGCCAGCCAGGGCCGGTCCTCGGCGGGCCCCGAGTCGATGGGTGGGTTGGCGTCGGGCCGGAGGGAGCCGGCCCGCACCAGCACCGTGCGCGTGCCTGCCCCCGTCTCACACACCAGATCGACGGCATCGTGCACCCCGACGCCGTACGCCTCGAGCACGCGCACCAGGTCGGGGTCGCGCTCTGCCGTCGGCACGACCGCGACCACCTTGGAATCGGGACGGGCGGCGAAGGCGCCGAATGCGTCGGTGAGCTCCGCGTGGGTGCGCAACGTCTCGGAGGTGTGCAACGGCCCCGGCGCGATCAGACGGCCGCAGATGATCACGACGCCGGGTCCCTGCCAGTCCTCCAGCCGCCGGGCGACGTCTCGGCACGCGGCGCGGGAGCTGTCGGTCGGCGCCGGCGGCAACAGGAGGTCCCCCACCACCTCGACCCGACGTCCGAGGGCAACCGCGATGGTGATGTCGTCCCGGGCGTCAACGCCGGCGTGCGGCGTCATTACCACCGGGTCGACTTCGGTTCCCATTTCTCGTCCATCGTGCCACCTCCAGGGGTCCCTTCCTCTCCTCACATCGGAGGATCCTCTCCACCAGAAGGGGGAGACGGCGCCGTTAGGCTGGACTTTCATGGCCGGCACGCGACCCGAGAGCGACCGGACCAACTGGACCTGGCACCCCGGCGAGGGTGTCGCTCGGCGCTCTGGTCCGGCCGTGGTCTTCGACATCGACGGGGTGCTCTCCGATGCCGCGGGCCGCCAGCACTTCTTGGAACGGGGCCGGCGGGACTGGACCGCCTTCTTCGAGGCCTGTGGGGACGACCCGGTCGTCGAGGAGATCGCCCGGCTGCTCGAGCTGCTGGATTCCTCGCTCGCCGTGATCCTGCTGACCGGTCGGCCGCAGCGGGTGCAGCCTCAGACCCTGGCGTGGCTCGCCCGCTACGGGCTGCGCTGGGACCTCCTCGTCATGCGGTCACGTGGTGACTATGCCCAGGTGACGGAATTCAAGCAGTGGGTCGTCGACGACCTGCGCGCGCACGGATTCGACCTCCGGCTGGCCTTCGAGGACGACCCGTCCAATCACGCCATGTACGTCGCCGCCGGCATCCCGTGCGTCTACATCCACTCCGGGTATTACGACTAGACGTCATCGGCGCGGCCCGCCGGGCCGGGCCGCCCGCCGCGATCGGCGCGCCACTGGTGCACCCAACCGAGGGCGAGTGCGACCACTGCGAGGACGAGCACGGGCAGGTCGCCCCAGTGGTCGTAGGGCGTGAACCCGCGACGCAGGGACACCGTCGCCGTCAGTACCTGCCGGCGGCCGAGTGAGCTGCGCTCGACCACGACACCTCGTTGCGTCACCACCGCGCTGAAGCCCGTCGGCGCGGCCTGGACGAGGTCTCGGCCCGTCTCGACGGCCTGGATCCGCGCTGCCGCGATCTCCTGCGCCGGGACCTGGGACGTGTCGTACGACGACGTGTTGGTCGGCACCGCCAGCAGCTCGGCGCCGGCGCGGACCGACTGGTGGCTCCGGCCGGCGTAGAAGACCTCGAAGGAGACGAGGAAGCCGAGCGGTCCGGCTGGCGTGCGCATGAAGCCGGTGCCGTGGCCCGGGATGGCATCGGTCGGTACGCCCGAGAGGTCGGCGAAGTGCGCGAAGAAGGAGCGGAACGGGACGTACTCGCCGAAGGGCACCCGGTGCACCTTCTCGAAGGTGCCGACGATGTGGCCGTGCGGGCCCCAGACGACGACCTCGTTGCGGAACGTCGTCGGCGACGCGGGCTCGGTGACGCCGGCGACGAGGGTGGTGTGCAGCTCGCGGGCGAGGTTCGAGAGCGCGACGGCCTGGGACGAACCCGCCAACGGACCGTCGAGCGCGACGACGTCCTCGGGCCAGAGCACGAGCCCGGGAGCGGGCCGCGCTGAGGTGACGGCGAGCGTGGCCGCCAACTGGGCCTCGTAGACCGCCGCGGGCGACACCTGCTGCCTGCTGAGGCCGCGCTGCCCGCCTCCTTGGACCAGCGCCACTCGGAGGGACCCGACGGGAGGGCCACCGTCGGGGGCGAGGGCGCCCACGACCACCAACGCGACGAGGCCGGCGGTCACGATGGCCACCCCGACGAGAGACGGCGCAGAGGTGCGACGCCGGCTCGCCACGAGCCACGACGCCACCGTTGCGAGAGCGACCCCGCCGGCCCACACCCCGGCGGTGAGCAGCAGCGGACCGCCGAGACGCGCCAACTGGACGAGCGGGCCGCCCGCCTGGCCGAGAAAGACACCGCCGAGGGGGACGCCGCCAAAGGGCCACGACATGCGCACTGCCTCGAGCACGGTGTTGGCGCCCACGAAAGCGGGAGCTCGCCCGCGCCGCGGCGGCGTCAGGGCTGCCGCGGCGGCGAACGACAATGCCTCGAGGAGCACCAACACGAGTGCGCCGTACCAGTTGAAGGCACACGCCCAGGCCAGCCCGATGACGTCGCATCCCAACCCCGCCAGCCATCCCGACCACACACGCGTGCGCAGGGGCAGGCCGGCCAGCCGCCAGTAGAGCAGTGCCGAGCCGACCAAGCCGAGCGGCCACCAACCCCAGGGCGGGAGCGAGAGCGCGAGGAGGACACCCGCCGCGACCGAGGGGACGGCCACGCGGCCCCGGCGTGGCCGGTGCGTCACAAGAGCGCGTGGGCCGCGCCGCGTCCGCTCGCGATGCAGGCCGGAATCCCCACACCGTGGTACGCCGCACCGGCCAGCGCGAGCCCGCCCAGCCGGGCGATCGCCGCCTCGACCCCGGCGGTGCGCAACAAGTGGTGCACGCGGTACTGGGGCAGGCTGTCCGGCCAACGCATCACCGAGGAAGCGGCGGGCTGTCCGGTCGTCCCCATCAGCGTGCCGAGCTCCTCCCAGGCGCGGGACGCCACCTCGTCATCGCTCCACCCAGCCGGGCGTGTGTCGTCGATGCGGCCGAGCGACCGCGCGCAACAACACCTCGCCTTCGCGCGCCAGGTGGGGCCACTTGCGGTCGAGGAACGTGCACGCCGTGACGGACCATCGATCGTCCCCAGTGCGGCGACTCCGGCGAGGCACGAGGAAGCCGGTGCCTGAGAGGGACGCGGGAACCGAGTCGGGATCGGCGCGGAACGTCACCACGGTGACCGAGGCGTAGTCGATGGCCTCGAGGAGGCCCGCCGCCTCGCCATCGTGGGGCCGGACGAGCTGGGCCGTCGCGCCCGCGGGCGTGGCCAGGACGACCCCGTCGGCCTCGGAGCGTCGCGTGCCCGACAGTACCGACCAGCCTTGTGTCGCACGCTCGAGCCGGTGAGCCGGTTCGGACAGCCGGACCTCGACCCCGCGCGGGCCAGTTCGGCGGCGAGCGCCTCAACCAGCGATCCCATGCCGTCGCGCAGTGACCAAAACAGCGGTGGTCCGTCGGCCGGTGGTGTGGGCACTTCCGCGCGCAGCGCACGCATCAGGCTGCCGCGGCGTTGCGCGGCCGCCAACAGTGGCGGGAACGTGGCCGCGGCGGACATGTCGTCGACCGAGCCCGCGTGAATGCCACCGATCAGCGGGTCGGTCAGGACGTCGACGACACGCTGGCCGAGCTTGCGCGCCACCAGCGGCCCGATGGCGCGGTCGCCGATCGGGCCGCGGACGTCGGGGCGGGGCAGCAGCGCGTCGCGCGCCAGTGCGAGTACCCCGCGCGGGCCCAGGATTCCTGCCCGCGCCGTGGGCCAAAAGCGCGTCGGGATCCCGAGCGCGTGGCCCTCGGGCAGGCCGCGGAGCCGGCCCCGCGCCCAGACGGACGCGCCGCGCACCGCGATCGGCACCAGCGCGTCGGCGAGGCCCACTTCGCGACAGAGGTCGACCGCCTCGGGGCGCCGGCCCAGGAACCCGTCGGGCCCGGTGTCGACGGCGCGCCCGCCGAGCTCCTCGCTGCAGAGGGGTCCGCCGAGTCGCGCTGAGGCCTCCAGCACGACGACCGCCGGCGCGCCGGCGCGGGGTTCGGCGCCGCCCGTCAGCTGCCACGCGGCCGCCAGCCCGGCGATGCCACCACCGACGACGACCACCGAGCGCGGCCCCGTCATCGTGTTCCATCCGCGCTGATCACGACGTCGGCCAGGACTGCAATGAAGGCAGGGTCGTCGTTCAACGATGCCGTGCGTGCGTAGGCGAGCCCCGCGTCAGCGGCGACGCGGGCGACCTCGACGTCGAGGTCGTAGAGCACCTCGAGATGATCGGCCACGAAGCCAATCGGGCAGATGACGACCGCGTCGGCAGCACCCTCGAGCGCGAGCCGCCGCACCTCCTCCCGTACGTCCGGGCCGAGCCAGGGCTCGGGCGTGCGCCCGGCACTCTGCCACGCCACGACCCATTCGCTCAGGCCGGCTGCTCGGGCCACCAGCCGGGCCGACTCGGCCAGCTGGTCGGGATACGTGTCGCCGGTCTCTCGGATGCGCTCCGGGAGGGAGTGCGCGGTGAAGATGACGCGGGTGCGTTCCGAGACGGTGCTGCACGCAGCAGTGACCCGCGCCGCGAGGAGGTCGACCAGTCCGGGTTCGGCGTACCAGGGACCGACCTGCACGAACGTCGTGGCGCCGAGCGCGTCATGTGCTCGGTCCAGGTACTCCTGCGATCCCATCGACGACGCGTGCGGGGTGAGGACGAGGCCGATCACCCGCTCGAGGCCAGCCGCGGCCAGACGGTGTGCCGTGTCCTCGATGAGCGGGTCGACTTGCTTGGCGCCGAAGGCGACGACGTAGCGTTCCGGCGCTCGCCGTTCGAGCTCGGCCCGCAGGGCGTCGACCTGTGCCTGCGTCCGCTCCGCCAGCGGCGATACGCCGCCGATGGCGCGATAGCGCTCCTCGAGCTCGGCCAGCTGTGCAGGCTCGGGTGGACGACCCCGGCGGATGCGCGTGTAGAAGGCTGCGATGTCGTCGGGGTCGGCCGGCGTGCCGTGCGCCATCACCAGCACGCCTGTCGTCATGGGCGCGCGGTCTCGGCGTGCGCGGTCTCTGCGTGGACGAGCTCGACGACGGCGGCGAGGACGCCCGGGTCCGTCTCGGGCAGCACGCCGTGCCCGAGATTGAAGACGTGGCCGGTGCTGCCAGTGTGCGCGCCGTCACCGCGCGCGCCGTTGGCGGCCCGTGCGCTCGCCAGGACGGTGCGCGTCGCCTCGTCCACCACCGCCCACGGTGCGAGGCAGAGCGCCGGATCGAGGTTCCCCTGCAGCGCGTGGTCCGGACCTACTCGTCGGCGCGCCTCGTCGAGGGGCACCCGCCAGTCCACGCCGACCACCGTCGGGCCCGCCGTCGCCATCAGGGAGAGGAGCTCGCCGGTGCCGACGCCGAAGAGGATGGTTGGCACGCCGAGGTCGGCGACGCCCGCGAGGACGGCCCGCGTCGCCGGAAGGGCGAAGCGCGCGTACTCCGCGGGGGAGAGCGAGCCGGCCCAGGAGTCGAAGAGCTGGACGGCCTGGGCCCCGGCTGCGATCTGATCGCGCAGTGAGGCGACCGCCATGGCGGCGAGCCGGCCGGTCAACTCGTCCCAGAGCGCCGGATCGCCGTGCATGAGCGCCTTCACTGTCGCGAAGGTGCGCGACGGTCCGCCCTCGACGAGGTAGCTGGCGACGGTGAACGGCGCGCCGGCGAAGCCGATGAGCGCGACGCCCGACCCCGCGAGCTCCCGGCTGACCAGCCGGACGGTTTCGGACACGTACGGCGCGTCGGCCCCGGGTTCGAAGGGTCGCAGCCGGGCCAGGTCGGCCTCGCTGCGGAAAGGCTCGGCGACCACAGGTCCGCGGCCCTGCTCGACCTCGACCCCGAAGCCGATCGCGTGGACCGGCACAACGATGTCGGAGAAGAGGATGGCGGCGTCGACCCCGTAGCGCCGCACCGGCTGGAGGGTCAGCTCGGCGGCCAGCGGCGTGTCGGCGAAGGCCCCGAAGATCGACCCCTCGCCCCGCGCCGCCCGGTACTCAGGAAGCGACCGTCCCGCCTGGCGCATGAACCACACGGGTGTGCGCGGCACCGGTTCGGCGAAGCAGGCGCGCACGAGGTCCGGGCGGGCATCGGCCGCCGGGTTCACCCGATCGGCTCTATCACCACGGCCGTGCCGTAGGCGCAGATCTCCGTCCAATTGCCGCCCATCTCAGAGGTGTCGAAGCGCATCGCCAGGACGGCGTTCCCACCGCGTGCCTCGGATTCGGCGACCATGCGGTCGATGACGTCCTGCGGCTGATCTGCAGGTTCTTCGTCATCCCCTTGAGCTCGCCACCGCCGAGGGACTTAAACGCCGCGCCGAACTGGGACCCGATGTTGCGCGAACGGACGGTGAGCCCGAAGACCTCCCCCAATACCGAGGCCACCTTGTACCCGGGCACATCGTTCATGGTCGAAATGAGCATCGCAATCCTTTCGGTCCGGCTCATCGTAGGCGTCGCCACCTCGGTCTCCTGGGGCGTGACGGGCGTGGCGGGTGGGGCAGCGCGTCTAAACTGAACCGTTTCCCCGCAGGCTCGGGGGAGGAAGGGGAGAGGTGCCCGTACATCCGGATCTGGAGGATGAGCAGGAGTACCTCAACCGTGCCTACGACGGGTTGGAGTTCATGCGCGGCGAGGCCCGCCACATGCTCCAAGGTGTGCTCGACCTCGGTCGGGGTGGCACGTTCCAGTCGCGCACCGAGCGCGACATCGTCGTACGCACCAGCCTGGCCCGGCTGGAGCAGTTGGACATCGGCGACCAGGCGCTCTACTTCGGGCGCATCGATCGCCTCCCTGAGCCGGGCGACGGCGACCACGGCAACGGCACTCCCCTTCTCGGCGAGTCGTTCCACATCGGCCGGCTGGCCGTCTCGGGTCCAGACCACGAGCCCCTGGTCGTGGACTGGCGCGCGCCGGTGGCCGAGCCCTTTTACCGGGCCACCGGTCTCGATCCTCAGGGCCTGGCCCGCCGCCGCCACCTGGTCGTGCGGGCCCGCACTGTGCTCGGTCTCGAGGACGAGTACTTCGTCGACCCCGACGGCCATGGTGTCCCCGCGACTCCCGGCGGCACGTCGAGCACCGACGGGGGACTAGACGATGGCGAGCGCCTGCTCTCGGAGGGTCTGGTCCTGGGCGGGCCCGGTGCACTCCTCTCGGCCTTGGGCCAGGCCCGCACCGGGCACATGGGCGACATCGTGGCGACGATCCAGCGCGAGCAGGACGAGATCATCCGGGCACCGCTCGGTGGCGTGCTCGTCGTCCAGGGTGGGCCGGGAACCGGCAAGACCGCCGTCGCGCTGCACCGGGCCGCCTACCTGCTCTACACCCACCGGTTCCCGCTCGAGCGCCAGGGGGTGCTCGTGGTCGGGCCGAACCCGCTGTTCCTGCGCTACATCGAGCAGGTCCTCCCGTCACTCGGCGAGACGGGCGTCAGCCTGTCGACGGTGGCCGGACTGGTGCCCGAGGTGCGGGTGCGCGGCGTAGACGATCCCGCCGTCGCGCGGCTCAAGGGTGACGTGCGCATGGTCAAGGTGCTGGCACGCGCTGTGCGCACGCGCGAGCGACCCTTGCGTCGCGACGCCGAGGTGCCGTTCGGCGCCGGCGTGTTGCGGTTGCGCGCGCAGGCGACCGAGGAGATCGTCGCCATGGCGAAGCGCCGCCCGGGGACGCACAACGCACGCCGGCGCTTCGTCGAGTCCCAAGTGGTGCGCGCACTCTCGGAGGAGTACCGCGCCCGGCTCGCGCGCGGCGGCGTCGCGCCCGACGACGAACCGCCGAGCGCCGAAGAGCAGAACGATCTGGCGCGGCGCCTTCGCCGCGTCCCGGAAGTGGCCGAGGTCCTGGACCGCATGTGGCCACGCCTCTCGGCCCACGAGTTCTTGCACGACTTGCTCGGGGCGCGGCCGCTCCTGGCCGCCGCCGGCAAGGGAATCCTGACCGCGACCGAGGTCCAACGGCTGTACCGGCCCCGCAGCACTGCGCTCGATGCCGTCCCTTGGACTGTCGGCGACGCCGCGCTCATCGACGAGGCCCGCACCCTGCTCGGCCCGCGCCGCTCCCGCTCCGCGCGCGTCCGGGCGCAACGCAGCGAGGAGGGGGCGGTCCCCGAGGCGGGGTTCTGGCCGCAGGGACTGAATGCCTCGCCGGCGCCCACCGCCGTCGCCGGCGGAGGCTCGGAGGACGAGATCCGAAGCTTCGGCCACATCGTGGTCGACGAAGTGCAGGACCTCTCGCCGATGCAACTGCGCATGCTGGCTCGACGCTCACTCTCGGGTTCCATGACCGTGGTCGGCGACATCGCACAGGCCACGGGTCCATGGGCTCCGGCGGGATGGGACGACATCACGCGTCATCTGAGCCCTCAACGCAATCCCACACTGGTCGAGCTCACCGTGAGCTACCGCACACCGGCCGAGGTGGTGGCGCTCGCGTCGAAGGTCCTGGCCGTCGCCGCCCCCGGTATCTCGCCACCACGGCCCGTCCGCCAGTCGGGGGAGCCGCCGCGCCTCGTGTCGACGGCTCGGAGCGCCCTGTCGGGCACCGTGGCCCAGGTTGCACGCGAAGAGGTGGCCGCGGTGGATCCCGGCCGCGTGGCCGTGCTCGGTCCCTCTGTCATGCTGCCCGAGCTCATGCGGGCGCTGGACGAGGGTGGCCTCGATCCGGTCGATCCGCGCGACCCCGCGGGCGACGGGTTGGCCGCCGGCCTGGTCGTGCTGCCAGCAGACGAGACCAACGGCCTGGAGTTCGATTCGGTGGTGGTCGTCGAGCCGTCGTTGGTGGCCTCGGTGGGCGACGACACGGCCGGGGAGGGCCCGCCGGTGGCGACGACACGGGGTTTGCGCACCCTGTACGTGGCGCTGACAAGACCCACCAGGCGCCTGACCGTCGTCCACGCCGAGCCACTCCCCGTCGACCTGGGCTGACCAGGGCTTTCGGGCGTGCCGCGGCGGGCGCGCGCAGGTACCCGGTTAGTTGGCGTGTTGCGCGCGCGGTCGACTAAAAAAGCGCTGTGACCCAGGCTGTCTCGGCGGAGGTCCCCGCGCCGCAGGGGAAGATCGTCCACGACCGGCCGCCGATGCTCGCCGTGGGCGTCATGATCTGGCTCGGGTCCGAGCTGATGTTCTTCAGCGGGCTCTTCGCGGCGTTCTTCACGATCAGGGCCAGCACCGTCGGCCCCTGGCCGCCGGCGGGTACCCAGCTCGACGTCCTGCGCGCCGGGTTCTTCACCCTCGTGCTCGTCTCGTCGAGCTTCACCATGCAGCGTGCGGTGTTTCAGACGGAATGGCGCAAGCGGCGATCCGCCCGCCTCTGGATCGTCGCGACAATCATCTTGGGGGCGGCCTTCCTCGGGAACCAGCTCTACGAGTGGCTGACCATCACGACCCGCTGGTACACGAATTCGTACGGCTCGCTCTTCTTCATCATGTCGGGCCTGCACGGCCTCCACGTCTTCATCGGCCTGATCGCGATGGTCTTTCTCCTGGGCCGCATGCGCGGCGACATCGGCGGCGACCCCGGCGAACTCTCGGCCATGCAGGGCGTCTCGTACTACTGGCACTTCGTCGACATCGTGTGGGTCGGGCTCTACAGTTGCCTGTTCCTCCTCAAATAGGCATGCGAGGCATGCGCGCATCACAGATGAGGCTCTTTCGCACCCAGATCCTCCTTCCAGCGGGCCTTCTCGCCGTGGCCGCCATGGCGTCGTTGGCCGTGTTCTTCCCCGGAGCCGATGCCGGCGCCGCCGGGCACACCGACGCGTCCCAGGTGGCCCTGAACCCGTCGCTGGTGACGACGCGAGCCTGCGGCACGGTCAACGTCAAGGGTGTGACCGGCGCGGTGCACAACGCCGGCAACCCGTTCTTGAGCAGCAACCGGCTCTGCCTCAACGGCCACCTGATCTCCTATGGCAACACCGCCATCACCTACGCCAACCCGCCGCAGTCCTTCATCGAGGCCGGCCGTTTGCTGTTCGCGCAGACCTGCTCGAGCTGCCATGGCAACGACGCCAACGGCGTCGGCCCCGAGGGTCAGGCCACCATCGGCCCGAACCTCCAGGGCGTGGGCGCGGCCACGGTTGACTTCTGGGTGAGCACGGGCCGTATGCCGGCCGCCGACGTCAAGGCGGTCGAGGCCGAGCGGCGCGCCACCCGCCTCACGCCGCTGCAGGCGCTGGAGTTGGCGGCGTGGGTGAACTCGCTCGACCCGTCGGTGCCGGCCGTGCCCTACCCGCACCTGCAGGGCGCCAACCAGTCGGTTGGCCAGGATCTGTTCTCCCTCAACTGCGCCGCGTGCCACACCATCACGGGCTCTGGTGACGCGCTGGCCTACGGGACGAACGCTCCGTCGCTACAGAACAAGAACGTCACGGCCCAGCAGGTCGTCGAGGCCATGCGGACCGGCCCGGCCAACATGCCTCGCTTCTCGGGCAACCTGACAGACCGGCAGGTGGCCGACATCGTCTCGTACGTGACGGGACGCCTCCAGCACGGCACCAACCCGGGCGGTTTCGCCCTCGGTGGCGTCGGACCAGTTGCAGAGGGCTTCGTGGCCCTGCTCATCGGCGTCGGGGGTCTCGCCCTCATCTGCTTCTGGATCGGAGATCGTTCGTGAGCGACGCGGACCACCAGCCCTCGCGCACCCGGGTGCCGATGCCGGTCGCCGCGCTGACCGACCCGCACATGGGCGAAGCAGCGCGCCACCCCCAACGTGCCGAGCGGATCATCGCCGGGATTTTGGTCCTGGCCATCATCTTCATGGGCCTGTTCGGCGCGGCCTACTGGCAGAACTGGAACCCCTGGGCGCTCGGCGGCGCCCTCGGGGCCGGGATGTTCCTGCTCGGCTTCGGCCTGACCGCCTGGGGCAAGTACCTGATGCCGCAGGGCCCCTTCGTCGAGGAGCGGCACACGCTGGCCAGCACCCCAGAGGAGCGCGACGCCATGGCCGCCGCGCTGGTCGAGCGCTCGGCCGTCGTCGTCAAGCGGCGCAAGCTGCTCGGTGGCCTCTTCGCCGCCGGTGCCGGGATCTTCGGGATCGTGGCCCTCTTCCCGCTCATCCGTTCGCTCGGGCCGCTCCCAGAGGAGTCCTTCGACGTCACCAGCTGGCGGCGCAACTCGGTCCTCGTCGACTCCAGCGGTCGTCCGGTCCGGCGCGAAACGCTCGTCGTCGGCGGCATCATGACCGTGTACCCGCGTGACACGGTGCTTGTGGGCGCAGGCCCGCTGCCCCAGATCACCGACGAGGGCCAGGCGGTCGACCAGACCGTGCTGATCCGGCTGGCGGACGAGGACTTCGTGACCCAGCCCGGCCGGGAGACCTGGGGGCCCGCGGGCTACATCGCCTACTCCAAGGTGTGCACGCACCTCGGCTGCCCGGTCGGTCTCTACGAGCAGGAGCTCGAGTTGCTCGTCTGCCCCTGCCACCAGTCGATGTTCAACGTGCGCAACGGGGCCGTGCCCCAGTTCGGGCCCGCACCCCGGCCGTTGCCCCAACTTGCCCTCATGTTCAACGACGACGGATTCCTGGTGGCCCAAGGCCCCTACGATCAGCCCGTCGGCCCCGGTTTCTGGGAGCGCTCATGAGCGACACGGCTGCCATCACCAAGCGCAGCAGGCGCCAGGCTCAGGGGCCCTTCGGTCCCGTCGGCAAGATCGTCGACGAACTCGACGACCGCCTCGGGGTCGCCAAGGGTGGCCGGGTCTTCCTCGACAAGATCTTCCCGGACCACTGGTCCTTCATGCTGGGCGAGATCTCTCTCTACTCGTTCGTCGTGCTGCTGGCGACGGGCGTCTTCTTGTCCCTGTACTACATCCCTTCGGCCCAGCAGGTCGTCTACCACGGCTCCTACAAGCCGCTGGACGGGCAGTGGGTCTCGGAGGCCTACCGCTCGACGGTGAACATCTCCTTGAACGTCCGCGGTGGGCTGCTGATCCGCCAGATGCACCACTGGGCCGCCGACATCTTCACGGGTTCGATCGTGGTGCATATGGGCCGCATCTTCCTCACCGGCGCCTTCCGCAAGCCGCGCGAGTTGAACTGGACGATCGGCCTCCTGATGCTGATCCTCGCCATCTTCGAGGGCTTCATCGGCTACTCCTTGCCCGACGACCTGATCTCGGGCACCGGGCTGCGCATCGGCTACTCCATCGCCGAGTCCATCCCGCTGGTGGGCAGCTACACCGTGGCGTTTCTCTGGGGCGGCCAATTCCCCGGCAGTGGCGTCATAATTCCGCGCTTTTACATCATCCATGTCCTGATCATCCCGCTCGTCCTTATCGGTCTGCTCTCGGCCCACCTGGGCCTGCTGGTCCGTCAGAAGCACACCCAGTTCAAGGGCGAGGGCCGTACCGAGCACAACGTGGTCGGCTCGCCGATGTTCCCGACGTTCATGGCCAAGACCACCGGTTTCCTCTTCATGGTGGCCGCCGCCTCGGCCCTGCTCGGTGCGTTCGTCCAAATCAACCCGATCTGGCAGTTCGGCTCCTACGACGCGTCCAAGATCTCCTATGCCGTCCAACCCGACTGGTACATGGGCTGGCTGGACGGCGCGTTGCGCATCATGCCGTCGTGGGAGTTCACGGGCCTCGGCCATACGATCCCCTTCGAGGTCTTTCTGCCCGCCGTCGTCTTCCCCGGCCTCATCTTCACCATCTGCTTCGCCTGGCCCATGATCGAACGCCGCTACACGGGTGACAACGAGCTGCACAACCTGTTGGACCGGCCGCGGGACCGGCCCAAGCGCACCGCGGCGGGCGTCGCAATGTTCGCGCTGCTCTTCACGCTCTTCGCGGCGAGCTCGACGGACGTGCTGGCCAACTTCTTCAAGGTGTCGCTGAACGCCACGCTGTGGTTCTTCCGGATCGCGGTGATCGTCGTGCCCATCATCGCGGGACTGGTCACCTACCAGCTCTGCAGGGAGATGCAGGGCGTGCACGGGATCGGCAAGCGCAAGCGGGCCGTCATCGTGCGCCGCTCCGCCGACGGCGAGTACTCCACGGTGCCCGCAGCGCCGCGTCCCGACGACGAGCACAGCGAGATCGATCCCGAGCCGGTGCCGACGCGCATCGACATCGAGCCGCTGTCCAACGGCGGCGCCCACGTGCCCGAGAGCTCGCCCACCGGCGTGCGCCAGGTCACGCGCTGAGCGGGACGAACCGGCCCCATCGGGTTCTTGCCCGCGACCTGTGGGTCGCCGCCGAGACCGTCCACGCCGTCACCTACTTCGCACCGGTCTGCCGCGACGCGCTGCGCGAGACGGGCCTCCGCGGCTTTTGGTCCGGGTATTTCGCGGGCCGGGCGGCCCCCCTCGGCCGGGTCGGCGCCGGCCCCGTCACCGCCGCCTTCTTCAACTTCCACCCGGCCATGGTGGCCAAGGCGGTGCCGAGCTGTTGGGACGTGGTGGCGCCGGACACGCTGTGCCGAGTCCGCGCCATCGCTGCGGCGGACGCCCTGAGCGAGGTGTGCAGTACGGACGCGCGTTCGGCCCTGGTCGCCGCGTTGCCGTTGCTGCGCCGCGCCGCGGCGGCAGCCGAGGGAGCGGGACGGATGCTGGCCGGTGCTAACCGGACGCTGTGGCCGCGGATCGCGCCTGCCCTCGGCACCGGCGGTGTGGGCGAGGCCTGGCAGGCGGCCACGACGCTGCGCGAGCACCGCGGCGATGGGCACGTGGCCGCGCTCGTGAGTCGCGGCCTGCGCGGCGTCGAGGCCCACCTGCTGGCGGCAAGCACCAAGGGCATCCCGGCCGAGGTGCTGCGCGAGAACCGCGGCTTCAGCGTGGAGGACTGGGAGGTCGCCGCGGCAGGGCTACGAAGGCGCGGCCTCCTGCGCAACGACGGGCGGGCCACCGACGCCGGGCGGACCCTGCACGCCGAGGTGGAGGCCCTCACCGACCGCCTCGCCGAGCCCGCCTACGCCGATCTGAGCGACGCCGCACTGGCCGACCTGCACGCCGCCCTGCTCGAGTGTGCCGCCGAGGTGGCCGCGTCGGGGATGGTGCCCTACCCCAATCCGATGGGCCTGCCGCCGGCACGGCCGGCACGGTCCCGCCGGGCCTGAGCGGCCGGACCGAGACGGCGTCCTCCGCGTGGCCGACTCAGGCGGGCCGCGGCAGCGGCGGCGGCCAGCCCGGCACGAGCCCGAGCTCCTTGCACAGCGTGCGCGACGAGACCATCTGTCCCGCATAGCGCCCGGCGTCGGGATCGTCACCCAGCCAGGCGGCCACCTCGCCGGCCACCTCGGGCGGCGCCGGGACGTGGCCGGCGTCGACCAGCACCTTGTCGGTGCCTGAGGCCCGCATGGACTCGGTAAGGGTGAGGCCGGGCGCGATGGAGAAGGCCCAGACACCCTCTGACGCGAACTCAACGTGGCACATGTCGGTGACCCGGTGGAAGGCCGCCTTGGCCGCCGCGTACGCGACCCCCAGCCTCCGCGTCCGGCGGGCGCGGGCGGCGTGGTGAAGGCGGCCTCCGAGAGCATGTTGACCAGGCGCCCCTCACCGCGCTCGAGCATGCCGGGCAGGACGAGCTGGGTCAGCAACAAGGGGTGAAGGTAGTCGCCGACGAGGCAGCGCTCGGCCAGCTCCAAGGGCAGGTCCAAGAGCCGGTCCATCGTCCCGGGCCCCTGGTAGATGGCGTTGTTGACCAGCACGTCGACGCGGCCGAAGGAGGCGAGCGCGGCCTCGGCCGCCCCTTCGACCGACGCGCGGTCCATGAGATCCATCGGTACGGGCACGCAGGTCCGTCCCACCGCTTCGATCGCGGCAGCGGTCGACTCCAGGCTGCCGGCGATGGGAACCGGCTCGTCGTGCACCAGCGAGCTCGAGGCGTGGGCGCGGCCGTCCCCCTCGCGCATCGTACGGGCTGTGATGACGACGTCGAGGCCGCGCCGGGCGAGGGCGATGGCCGCGCAGCGCCCGATGCCGCGGCTGGCGCCGGTGACGAGCGCGACCCGTGTTCCGCTGGCCACTACATCATCCCTGCGATCTGGTGACCGCCGTCGACGTGGAGGACCTGTCCGTTGACGTAGGAGGCGGCGTCGCTACAGAGGAACACCACCACCCGCGCGATGTCGTCGGGGGTGCCCAGCCGCCGAGTCGGATTCGCCTCGGTCAGGCGGTGCTGAACGTCGAGCGGCACCATGGCCGCCGCGGTCTTGGAGAGGATGAAGCCAGGGGCGATCGCGTTGGCGCGGATGCCGTCGCGTCCGTAACGGACGGCGAGGTGGCGAGTCAGTTGGTTGAGCGCCGCCTTGGAGACGCCGTAGGCGACCCGGGTCGACTCGCCGATCGTGCTCGTTCCCGAGGAGATCGTCACGATCGACCCCCCGCCTCGCTCGGTCATGGACGGGATGGCGGCGCGGGCGAGCAGAAGGGCGCCCCGGGTGATCGTCTCGATCACGCGCTCCCATACGCCGAGGTCTACCCCGGCGGCATCGGTGTCGAGACGGGGATGGCTCCACGCCGCATTGTGGTCGACACAGTCGACGCCCCCGAACTCGGCAATGGCGCGCTCGACGAAGACGCCGACCGAGCTCTCGTCGCGCACGTCGCAGCGGAGCCCGAGAGCCCGCCCGCCGGCCAGCGTGACGACCTCGGCGACCGAAGCGGCGCCCGCCGCGTCCACGTCGCCGACGACGACGACGGCACCCTCCTCGCCCAGGCGTGCCGCGGTGGCGCGACCGATGTCGGAGGCGCCCCCGCTGATCAGCACCACCTTGCCCTCGAGCTGGCCCACCTCAGCGCGCCCCTCGGCCGGCGACGACGATCCGTACGGCCAGCGCGCGGGCCCGGTGGAACGGCAACGTCATTGGGCCATGGTAGGGCGGACCGCTCCCCCCGATCAGGGTCGCCCCGATTGGGAGCGCCGGCGAGCGGCATGGCAGCATCGTGTCGTGCGCGTCCATCGCAGCTTCGCCTTCGTCGACGTGTCGGGGTTCACGGCGTTGACCGAACTCGAGGGCGACGAGCGCGCGGTCGACGTCCTCACCGCTTTTCGTGCGCTGCTGCGCGACATCTGCTCGCGGCGTGGCGTGCGGATCGCCAAGTGGTTAGGGGACGGGGTCATGCTCGTGTGCGTCACGACGCGGCCGTTGCTCGAGACGATCCTCGAGATCCACTACGTCGTGAGCGTGGTCTCGGGTCCCGTCGAGACTGTCTCCATCCGCTCGGGCCTGACCGCAGGGGAGGTCATCCTCATGGAGGGCGACGACTACATCGGGCACTCGGTGAACGTCGCCGCGCGCCTGTGTGACCAGGCGCCGGCGGGAGAGGCGCTCGCCGCCCCCTCCGTCATGGACGAGCTGCCCAGCTGGGGGGTGGCTCTCCGCCGGACCGAGGTCGCCCTGCGCGGCGTCGAGAAACCGGTGCCGGCGACGAGCATCGCCATGGCCGCAGCCGGACCGGATTCGCTCTACGACCCGATCTGCGGGCTGCCCCTCAGCCACGACACCGCCGAGGAGATCGCCCACGACGTGCGCGGCTCCGTCGTGCTCTTCTGTTCGCCGGGTTGTGAGGACACCTGGCGCAGGCGTCCGACGCGCGCCGCGAGCACCTGAGCTGAGCCCCGCGCAACGGGCGGTGCGGCACCTCTGGCCCGGGTTCACGCCTATTTCCTCAACGGGGCGCCCAGGCGCGCCGATATCAGGGTGCCCGAGCGAGCGGGAAACCGGGAAAAAAGCGCATGCGTCGCAATGCATCTCACCTTTCGAACAGCATGGATGACTTTTGGCGGAGCTACGTCCACATCGGCGTACTGACGTACAGCCTCGGGGCGCTCGTCGTCCTGGGCTACGCGGTGGCGACGCCTCATGGTCCGCACCGGCTCGTCATCCTCGTGCTGAGCGGTGTCAGCCTCCTGGCGTCCATCGGCCCGTTCCGGCTCCTCGGGCTGCGCCTCGTGACCACCCGGTGGTCGCAGCTCTTCTTCACGTCGTGGGCGGCAATGACCTTCGTCTTCATCGCGGTGGGAGCGATCCTCGACGGCGGGGTGGGCAGCCCGATCTGTCGCTTCCTCATCCTGCCCATGCTCTTCGCCGGTCTCGCGTATTCTGCGGGAACGGTGCTGTTCCTTTCCGGCTTCGGCGTGCTGACGGCCATGGTGGTGGCCGCTCTGACGACCGACCCCAGCTGGTCCACGACGACCTTCTTGTGCATGGCAATCCTCATCGCGGGCGTGATCACCGCCGCCGCGGCCCTCAACCGTGACCGTCTGCTCGCCGAGTTGATCGAGGCGGCGAGCGTGGACGCGCTCACCGGCTGCCTCAGCCGTCGCGCCTTCCAGGCGAGGCTCGACCAGGAAGCGCTGTGGGCGCGGCGCTACGGCTCCACCTTCAGCCTCCTTTCGGTCGACCTCGACAACCTCAAGGAGCGCAACGACACCAGCGGCCACCACGCCGGAGACCGGGCCCTCCGGGTGCTCGCCTCGGTGCTTGGACAAGCTGCTCGCGAGTCCGACGTCGTGGGCCGCATGGGCGGAGACGAGTTCGTCATGTTGCTGCACGAGACCGACGAGTCCGACGCGCTGGCCGTGGCGCTGCGGCTCAGGGATGCGCTGCACGCGGTCGCCGGCTCCGACGCAGTGACGGCCAGTCTCGGTGTGAGCACGTGGTTCCGGGATGGCGATGTTCCCGACGCCGTGCTGCGTCGGGCCGACGAGGCGCTCTACGTGGCCAAACGGGAGGGTCGTGACCGCGCCGCCCAATGGGAGCCGGCGACGACGGAGGACCAGGCCGGCCTGCACTGGCTCGGCCGCCGGCCCCGCCACAGGCAAGTCGGCGCGCCGGTCTGAGGCAGCGCACACCCTTCACGCAAAGCCACGGCTGGGTCACGGCTCCCATTGACATGTGACTAAAAGGGGCAATTATCCCCCACATGTATAAGCTGATGGGTCCTTGGCAAGGTGAGAGCGAAAACCCTGGTCACGGGGCTGAGCCGCGAGGGAGTTATTCCTCGTCTGGGTGATTAGACGACGCCAGCGATCCGTGCTCATGGGTGGCGTAGTAGAAGCCCATAACGGCTCCAAGAAGTCCTATCTCTCCACTAATCAGGGCTGCTGACACCTGGCGGAAAGTGCCGTCAGTACCCCAGCCCAGAGCCACGCCAGCAAAGCAAAGACCAACGGTGGCCGCAAAAATCGCTAGAAGGCAGTACGCGATGTTCGCCCGAACGCTTCCGAGCTCAGGCGCCTTCTTGGCCGACTGTACGGGACGGCTCCCCATCGGAGTTGGCCCAGCTAGGACGATCTTGGGAATCGTCCTTCCCTCTTCGCGGTCTGCCTCCTCTTCGCCGACCGCCACGCGAGGACTTTCAGTCGGCTACAAGCTCTTTGACGCGTCCAACCTTTGGCTTGATGAGAATCCGAGAGCCGGACTGCCTGGCACCAGCAATGACGACCTCATCGGCGACTGCTCGACGCAAAAATTCGTTCGGTTCGATTCCGGCCTTTTCAGCCGCCTTGACGAGTGCGTCGTACTCACGGCGCAACATTTTTCCCTCAACCTCTACAACTTCATCGGGGCTCATTCCCCACATTCCCTTCTCATCTTGCTTCGTCTAGAAATTTGCCCCACCATAAATCCCCGCGGGGATTGTCAAGCAGGGACCGCAGATTTGATTGCATCAAGCGGCCACGGGATTCCATCGGCCTCCTCGTCGGTTTCTCTGGCGCGTTGAAATTCCTCTTCCGTACAGACCCAAACGACAGGGAAGTCGTGGCCCTTTGTAGGCCGTCCAAGTGCTCTGACCTGGATTTCTTCTCCACCAGCCGTCCTAGCTTCTAGCACCATTCCCGGCTCTATCGTCATGTACCGAGTATGCCTGCTGCCATAAGATTTCAAGCCGGATATCTTGAACGGGTTGCTTATGGCAGACTGTTGTGGCAAACTGTTGTGGCGGCAGGTAGCCGCTTGGTCGAATTGCCGCAAGGGGTCGCCCGATGGAACAACCGAACACCTCCGAATTCAAGCCCCCGTACCTCTCCTTCCAAACCTTCTGGGCGTTTATTCAAGAGCTGGCCAGCAAGCCGCTTCCGCCCCAGATTGACCGATCCATGATGGACACAAAGTCAGGGACCGATCAATCGAACATTTTGAGCACGATGAGGGCTTTTGGCTTGATCGACGAATCCCAGGCTGTAATGCCATTTCTCCAGCAGCTGGTCAGAACTGACGAAATCCAACAGAAACGGGCTATCGGCGAGGTCGTCAAGCTTCTGTACCCTCACCAGCTGGAAATCTCAGCCCAAAACGGCACGGAGAAGCTGCTTTACGACTCCTTTGAGCAGGACTTCGGTGTCACTGGGGACACCCGCAGGAAGGCGGTCACCTTCTTTCTCCATGCCGCCCGATTCGGTGGCATGGAGCTAAGCCCGCACTTTCCTACAATTAGAACTGGTTCCACAAACTCTGCCACAAGCAGGCCGCGACGGACTCCTAAGCGTAGGCCACCTGCGCCGGAACCTAAGGCGTCGACTCCTGTGCCACAAGCCACAACGGGAGATACCTACACCGTTGAATTGAGGTCTGGCGGGAACGTCAGTGTCGTGGTTGACGTAAACCTCTTTGCGCTCAGCTCAGACGATCGCGACTTCGTGATTTCGCTTGTGGATAGCCTCAAGGGCTATCCACAAGACCCGTTCGCAGGGCAGCGGGAGGGCTCAGAATGATTAGCTGAAATGCCCCCGGACCCTTTAGCGGGCTGGCCTTCCTAGCCGGGGACCGTGCCGCGGTCCGGGGGCGCTCCAACCGGAGCACGGGCAATGTGCTCCGACCAATTCTAGTGCGGCCACGAAGTCAAGCCGACGCCCCCCTCACTACGCTAGGAGGGAGATGCCGAAGAAGAACGGCAATGAGCCGACACAGGAAACGACGCCCGCCAGGGGCGAGCCGGTGGAAATCCCGATCCCGACGCGGGAAGAGGTCTTTCGTGACCTAGGCAAAGTCGCTAAGCCACGCAGGCCGGACCTAGCGGATCGGGAAGGCGGAGCGGAAGACTAGAGCCGCGAACATCTCGCGGCCGTCCTCGCGGTGGTTGTACCGCCAGGCATACTCGTTTACGTATCCCTGCAACCACTTGGGGGAGACCGCGTGATGCGCTCCATGGATGCCGCGCTTGAGCAGCGACCAGAAACCCTCTATCTGCTGGGTGTGGACGCCATCTTCGCGGGCGTACGAACCCCTGCTATGGGCGATCTTGTGGTGCTCGAAACCGTCTTTGATGAGACGGTCATAGACCCGCGAGTCGTCCGTGTAGAGCACCGTGTCGTCCTTGAGGTGGGTGTCCATGATTTCGACCATGGCGGCCTGCATCCCCTTGCGGGGGACGACCTTGGCGATGACCTTGCCGTGGTCGGTGATTTCGGGCTTGGTCTTGCCGTCGCGGCAGGATGTGCTTGTTGCGCTGCACCATCCCGAAAACCGGCGTTTTCTTGTCCCATGCCCATTCGACGGCTTGGGACTGCTTAGTCCTGCTTGGCTTGTCCCACTTCGCCCGATCCGACGCCCGGGGCTTGCCACCCACGTAGGTTTCGTCCATCTCGACGCGGTCGCCCAGCATTAAGCCCTCGTCTTGGTACATCAGTTCGTTGCGGATCTTGTTGGTGATCCGCCAGGCCGTCTTGTAGGTCACGCCCAGCTCGCGCTCGATCTGTTTGGCAGAAATGCCCCCACGAGTGCTTGTCATCAGGTACATGGCGTAGAACCACAGGTTCAGCGGTGTGGACGAGTCGTGAAAGATCGTGCCCGCTGTTGGGAACACGTGCAGCCCACAGGCCCTGCAGGTCCAGTCCTTACGGCGCTGCTTGGCCGCGTAGCGCTTGAACGTGCGGATCTCCCCACAGCGCTCGCAATGGGCCGTGTCGTCGCCCAGGTTGTGCCGCGTGTTCCAGAGCCAGACCAGGCACGTCTCGGCGTCGGGAAAGTCCGCCATGAATTCGGTGATCGTGTACCTCGGAGGTGCCATGCATGAAGCCTACTCCGCTGGACTTATACAGTCAAGGGATAATTGCCCTAAAAGGTCACATAATGTACGGAGTGGATGAGGTGTTCAAGGCCCTGGCCGACCCCACCCGGCGGAGCTTGCTCGACGAGCTCTACCGCGAGGACGGGCAGACCCTGGGCATGTTGGAGGAGAGGTTCTCCATGTCGCGCTTCGGCGTGATGAAGCACCTGAAGGTGCTCGAGGAGGCTCGGCTCGTCGTCACGCGGCGGCGTGGCCGCGAGACGCTCCACTTCCTCAACCCGGTGCCCATCCGCCTCATCCACGACCGCTGGGTCCACAAGTTCGCCGAGCCCTGGGTCGCAGGGTTGAGCGAGATCAAAGAGAGGTTGGAGACAGATGGAAAAGGTGTACGAGATCTTCATCAAGACGACGCCTGAGCAGCTCTGGGCGGCCATCGTCGACCCCGAGATCCGCGCCAAATACAACTTCGGTGCCGCGGTCAACTCGGACTGGCGGGTGGGCTCGCCCATCAGCGTCGACGTCGACAAGCACGGCATCCACCTTGGCGAGGGTGAGGTGCTCGAGTGCGATCCGCCGCGGCGACTCGTGCACACCATGGCGGCGCTGTGGGACGACGAGGTACGGGCCGAGGGCACCTCGCGGGTCACCTGGGAGATCGAACCGGTGGGCGACTCGTGTCACCTGACGCTCACCCACGACCAGATGCGCGACGGCGCCAACGCGCAGATCTACGGCGGCTGGCCGATGATCCTCTCGGGCCTCAAGACCTGGCTCGAGACCGGTGAGCTGCTCACCACGCCCGGGTCGCTGCTGTACGCCTAAGCCATTCGGCACCCGGTGGCTATGCACTTGATGCATGAGTATGCAGACCGGGGATACCCTCTGGCAGTAATTCGGTCCGTATACGCAAGGCATATAGAGTCGGATTGGGGCATCGACGCTCTCGCGTCAGTGCATGGGGATGCATCCGAGTGCATTGCACTGGCCACCTCCTCGAGAAGAGGAGCCCGCTGGCTCGCCGGTTCTGTCGGCGGGGGAGGGCGACCGTCCCGTACTGCCTACGACAGCGCCGGGGCGGGACGGGGCGCTCGGTTCGCCGGCGCACCCGCCGGCCGCACGCGGTCGTAGACCGACATCCCCAGAGTCCCGAGGCCGAAGCCCGCACCGAGGAGGCACACCCCGGCCCAGCCGTGGGCGCCGTAGAGCGCGCCGGCCGCCACCGAGCCCACCGCGCCGCCGATGAAGTAGCAGACCATGTACGCGCTGTTGATCCGGCTCCGGGCGTCGGGACGCAGGGCGTAGATCACGGCTTGGTTCGTGATCTGCATGCCCTGGGTGCCGATGTCGAGCACGACGATCCCGGCGATGAGCGCGCCCAGCGAGGTGTGGCCGGCCCACAGCAATGCGAACGAGCCGATCAGCAAGACGCCGGCGGCGACGGTGGTGGCGGTGACATGCGCCGCGTCGGCCAGCTTGCCGGCGAGGTTGGCTGCCACGATCCCTCCGGCACCGACGAGCCCGAAGAGCCCGATCACCAAGTTGGAGTAGTGGTACGGGCTCCCCGAGAGGAGGAAGGCCAGCGTCGTCCACAGCACGCTGAACATGGCGAACGCGCAGGCGCCGTGCCAGGCCCGGCGGCGCAGCACCGGCTCGGTGGCCAGAAGCCGGAGCGACGAACCGACCAGGTGCGGGTAGCTGTGGTGTGGGCGGGGGCCCTCGGTGGGCAGGGCGCGCCACAGCACGACGGCGAAGCACACCATCAGGGCGGCGGAGAGCCAGTAGATGGCCCGCCAGCCCGCGGCCTGGGCGACCACGCCCGAGACGGTGCGCGCCAGGAGGATCCCCATGAGCAGCCCCGTCATGATCCGGGCCACCACTCGGCCCCGGCGCTCCTCGGGGGCCATGTCGGCGGCGTACGGGATCATGACCTGGCCGGCCACCGAGGCGGCACCGACCGCGAGCGAGCACAGGGCGAAGACCCACAGGTTGGGGGCCAGGGCACACGCGACCAGTGCGACCGCGGCTACGCCGAAGAGGCGCGTCGCCAGGCCGCGCCGCGGGTGGAGGTCGCCCAGCGGGACGATCAGCAGGAGCCCGGCTGCGTAGCCGATCTGGGTGGCGGTGATGACCGAGGACGTCGCGCCTGGGCCGCTGTGGAAGGTGCGCGACACCTGGTGCAGCACGGGCTGGGCGTAATAGAGGTTGGCGACGATGGCGCCGGTGGCCACCGCGATGAGGGTGACCAGCGACCGGGACAACCCCGGCGACGGCGGCGTGGCTCCCTCGGCGGTGCGCGCCGCAGTGTCGGCACCGTCCGTGGTTGCCATCTGGTCAGGCTACCGGCGGCCCGCGCCGGCTCAGCCCACGCGCAGGCTCAGATGTTGCCGCCGCGCCGGCTCTCGGCGGTGACGCCGGTCAGCGCGGTGAGGATAAGGGGTATGGCGAGAAAGGCGAGCCAGACGCCGAAGACCATCGCGAGGACCAAGCAGAAGGCGCCCATGCCCATGACGAAGGGCCAGATGGATGAGCCCGGGAACGAGTCGATCGTGCCGGCGCCGTCGGCCAGCTCGGCGTCGTCGCGGTCCTCAGGCCGGTCCCCGACAGCGGGGATATGGCCCCAGAAGAAGTACTTGTGGCCTTCGAAGCGCCGGTGCCAGAAGAAGTAGAAGGAGCCGGGCAGGAAGCCGAGCAGTGTGGCGCCGAGCAGCATGATGCCGCCACCGTCGTCGTAGCCCCAGAACCAGTACCAGATGCCGACCCCTCCGAAGAAGGCCCCGAGGAACAGCAGGAAGAGGGACTCGACCTTCATACGCCCGCGCTGACCTTTCCGTTCGTCTTGCCGTTCGACTTGCCGTTGGTGTGGGCCGTCTTGCCGTGCGGGACCGTCAGCGCGTCAGGGTGGTTGTAGTCCCAGGTCGGGCGCTCGGAGCGGATCGGCGGCAGGTGGGTGTAGTTGTGGTGCGGTGGCGGCGAGGTGGTGAACCACTCGAGCGTGTGGGCGTCCCAGGGGTTGTTGCCGGCGGGGATCGGCTTGCGCCACGACACGACGAAGTTCACCAGCAAGAAAGCGAAGGAAATCCCGATGATGAACGCGCCGACCGTCGAGACGATGTTGTAGCTCTGCCAGCCCAGGTTCGACGGGTAGGAGGCCACACGCCGCGGCATGCCCAGCAGGCCGACCACGTACTGGGGCATGAAAGTGACCCAGAAGCCGATGAACATCAGCCAGAAGTGCCACTTGCCGAGGTTCTCGCGCAGCATCCGGCCGAAGAACTTCGGATACCAGTAATAGAGCCCACTGAACCCGGCGAACACGGCGGTGCCGAAGAGCACCTGGTGGAAGTGAGCTACGACGAAATAGGTGTCGTGCGTGGCGAAGTCGATCGGCGGCGAGGCCAGCATGATCCCGGTCACGCCGCCCATGAGAAACGCGAACAGGAACCCGATGCTGAAGAGCATGGCGGTGGTGAAGCTGAGCTGCCCGTGCCACATCGTGCCGATCCAGTTGAAGAATTTGATGCCCGTCGGGACGGCGATGAGCAGGCTGAGGAAAGAGAAGAAGGGCAGCAGCACGGCGCCGGTCGTGAACATGTGGTGTGCCCACACACCGGTCGACAGCGCCGCGATGGCCATGGTGGCGAAGACCATGCCCTTGTAGCCGAAGACCGGCTTGCGCGAGAAGACCGGCAGGACCTCGGTCACGATGCCGAAGAAGGGCAGGGCGAGGATGTAGACCTCGGGATGGCCGAAGAACCAGAAGAGGTTCTGCCATAGCAAGGGTGAGCCACAACTTGCCATCGGCGCCCCGTTGACCAGGTGACAGCCCACCGCCGTGAAGATGTGCGTGTTGAAATGTCGGTCGCAGAACAGCATCACCAGCGCGGCGGTCAGCACCGGGAAGGCGATGAGGATCAGGATCCCGGTCACCAGCATGTTCCAGGTGAAGATCGGCATGCGGAACATGGTCATGCCGGGCGCGCGCAGGTAGAAGATCGTCGCGCACAGGTTGACGCCGGTGAAGATGGCCGAGAACCCTGTGAGCACCAGCGCCATGATCCACACGTCGGGCCCGGCCCCCGGCGAGCTGGTGGCACTCGACAGCGGGGCGTAGGCCACCCAGCCGAACTGCGCGGCGCCGCCGGCGACGAAGAAGCCCAGCAACATCGTGATGGAGCCGGTCAGGTAAAGCCAATAGCTCAGCGCGTTGAGGCGCGGGAAAGCCATGTCGGGCGCGCCGATCTGCAGCGGCACGATGAAGTTGGCCAGGCCACCGAAGGCGAAGGGGCCGGCGAAGAGGTACAGCATCAAGCTGCCGTGCATGGTGAACAGCGCGTTGTACTGCGCGAAGCTCAATAGTGACGAGTGCGGCGAAGACAGCTGCAGCCGCATCAACAGCGCCATGATCCCCGAGATGTAGAAGATCGCGATCGCCGTGATCATGTAGCTGAGCCCGATGACCTTGTGGTCGGTCGAGGTCAGCCACTTCAAGATGCCCGAAGGACCATGGTCCTCGTGGCCGCCGTGCCCGTCGGTCGGGATCTGCTCCGGGAGCTGGAGCTCAGTCTTGGTGGGGTCGATGACGTCAGTCACCGGGGTCACCTCCCGTGTTCCCGGTGTTGCCCGAGTTGCCAGAGTAGGTCGGTGCGGTCCCGTTGATGTTGGCATGCACGTTCGCCGGCAGCTGCCCGATGGCGTCGGGGTGCGTCCGCTGGAAGGCACCCGTCACCCGCAGCCAGCTCTGGTAGGCGGAGGGCGAGACGGAACGGACGTTGAAGAACATCAAGGAGTGATACAGACCGCACAGCTGGGTGCACTGCCCTCGATACAGCCCGTCGTGGATGACGTTGAAATCAAACGAGGTCCAATAGCCCGGGCTGGCGTAGCGGCTGAAGTTGAACTCGGGCACGTAGAAGCCGTGCAGCACGTCCAACGAACGCAGGTAGATCCGGACCGTCTCACCGGTGGGCACCACCATCGTGGGAGCTTCGGTGGTCTGGCCGATGACCTTGACCCCGTTGCTGTACTGGAAGTCCCAGCCCCACTGGAAGGCGTACACGTGGATCACGGCGTAGGGGTCGGGCTCGACGGCCGTCACCGTGTTCTCGACGACGACGGTAGCGGCGAAGAGGCCGAAGACGATGAGGATCGGGACGATTGTGTAGAAGATCTCGAGCACCGTGTGGTACTGGGTCTGCTTGGGGATGTCGTCGGTGCGGCGCCGGTAGCGGAAGACGGCCCACAGGATCAGCAAGAAGACCAAGCCGCCGACGATGAGGCCGGCGATGAAGAAGCCCTGCCAGAGGTGGAAGGTCGAGCGGGCCTGCGTCGTGGCGCCCTTGTAGGCCCCGAAGGTGGGGAGCTGGCACCCGCTGAGGACGAGGCCCCCCAGGACGACCCCGGCCGCGGCCAGCCGGCGGCGGGACTTCTTGGGGCTCTGAGCTGGAATTTCCGTCGGGTCGGCGGAGGCGCTGGTCAGCGACGAGTCCACGCAGCCGACATTAGCGAACCCGGTCCGAAAACTGGAATTCGGAGGGGTGTCCCCGCGACGCCGACGACCCTTTCAGCCCGCTGCTCCGCACCCCCTGCTCCGGGTCCGCCTGCGCCGTCCTCGCCAGCTCAGTGCCCGTCTGGGTGCGCGCCGCCCGTCACCGGCGAGAGCGATTCGTTGGTGGCCCAGGTGAAGACGCCGCGCGCCATGGTCGACGTGGCCCGGGCGGCCCGCGTCTGCGAAGACCTGCTGGCGTGCCCGCTGCACGCCTTCGTCGTCGGGCTCGGCCAGCCAGGCGTGCTCGACGAGGTGGCCGGCCAGGCGGAGGGCTCCGTCGGCCCGCCCCGACTCCGATTCGGGCGCGTCCGTCGCTTCCGCCAGGAGTTGGAGGGCCCGCTCGGCCAGCGCCCTGGCGCCGCCGGCGAGCGCGGCGAGCTCGAGAGACAGGGCGCGCTCAGGCGCTGGTTTCAAGGTGGCGGGGTTGCCGTCCCACCACCCGCCGTACTGGCGCCACACGGTGTGGACGATGAACTCGGGCTCGTCGTAGACGGGCTGGAGGAACGGCCGGTCCGCCAATGCCGCAGGCACTCGCACGGTGTGGATGGCATCGTCGAGCCGTCCGCCCGCGTTCATCACGGCGAGCGTCTGGTCGACCAGGGAGTCGAGGAGGTCGGCGGTGTCGCTGAGGGCCTGGCGCACACGGTCGGCCCCGACGACGGGGAACCCGTGCCCGGGGAGAAGGAACTCGGCGTCGAGCTCGAGCATGCGCCGCAGGGCGTCGGCCCACTCGCGCGGGTAGCGCTGCACCTTCTGGGGGTTCCCCGCGTTGGGCGAGGCCCAGATGAACAGGTCGCCGCAACAGAGCACCCGCGTGTCGGGCTGCCAGGTGATCGTGTGGTCGTTGGTCTCACCCTTCTCGTGGCGCAGCGCGAAGTCGAGGCCGCCGACGGAGACGTCGAGGGTGTCGTGGTAGGTACGGTCCGGATAGCGGTACTCGGTCGGCCAGACCAGATCGGTGAAGCCGAACTGGCGGCGATTGATGATCGTGTTGTACCCAGCGGTGAAGATGTAGCGGTCGAAGCGCGCGGGCAGCGCGTGGTGGGCGATGACCTCGGGCGCCGCCCACCCCCGTGCTGCTGCCTCCTCCTCCCAGACCGGCACCCCGAAGACGTGGTCGATGTGGCCGTGGGAGTAGACAGCGGTGTTGAGGCGGGCCGGGCTCCAGCCACGGATGTCATCGTGGACCGCCTGGGCCAGCGGTGCGCTCCCGGTGTCGACGAGGAACAGGCCGTCGGCTGTCGCAAAGGCTGACACGTTGGCGAAGGACGGGCAGAAGCCGACGCCGTCGGTGATCTCGACGAAGCCACCGATGTGATCGACGGGGTGGAAGGTCGAAGTGGAGACCTCCCCGTTCCAGAGGCGCTCAGCGACACGCAGGACGTCAGAGGGCACGGACTCTCTCCCGGGCGGCGGGTGAGTCGGGCCGCTGGGTCAGGAGCCCGGGGACTTCTCCTCGGACGGAGCTGGCGTCTCCGAGGCAGCGGACGTGCCGTTGGCCGCGCCCTCCGCCTTGCCGTCCTTCATTCCCTGCTCGAACTGGTTCTTGGCTGAACCAAGATTGCGGGCCAGCTTGGGGATGGCTGCCCCGCCGAAGAGGAGGACGACGAGGACGATGGCCACGATGAGCAGGTCTGGACCGAAAATGTCAGCGAGCATGCGGTTCTCCTTCACCCAGGTCCACGTGGCGGTGAACTAGGACCCCACGTTAGACCCATTCCCACCCTGCCCGACCCGCAGCCCTGTGTGGCGCCGCGGACTCGCCCCATACGCCCATGTGCCGCCCATTTGCCCTTACGCCCATGCGCCGCGGTCACCCCGCCAGGAGGACGCCCATGGCCAGCGCCGCCACACTGGCGGTGCCGGCTACCGATCCCCACAGGGCGAGCTGGCCCTTGGTCGTCGCACGCTGGTGCAAGAAGGCGCCGAGCCCTGCCAGGAGGACGACGACGATCTTGGCCACGAGCACGGCCTTCCAGGCCGAGCTCTGAGCGGACCAGGTGAACGTGGTGATGTTCCAGAGGCCGGTGACGACGAGGACCACGTAGGCCGGCCAGGCCATGCGGGCGAAGGCGCGGGCCAAGGCCTGGGGGGCGTCGCCCCCCAAGGTGCGAGCCGGACCGACAAGGCCCATCATGACGATCTGGCCACCCACCCACACGGTCGCCGCGAGGACGTGGAGCGTCAGGCGGATGGTGTCGAGCGCCGGCGCGAGCACGCGCTACTTGCCCTGCCAATGCGGCGCGCGCTTCTCGGCGAAGGCGATGGGCCCCTCCATGGCGTCGGCCGAGGAGAACACGACGCCGACTGCCTCCGCGTTGATCTTCCAGCCTTCGGCCTCGGGGAGCTCGGCGGCGCGTTTCATGACGCTCTTGGAGTAGCGCACCGCCAAGGGAGCGTTGGCGGCGATCCGCTCGGCCAGTGCGATCGCCTCGTCGAGGAGCACGCCGATCGGCACGACCTTGTTGACCAGCCCGAGCGCATAGGCGCGCTCGGCGTCAATGGCGTCCCCCGTCATGGCTAGTTCGAGCGCCACCGCCATGGGCAGTCGCTTGGGCATGCGGATGAGCCCGCCCGCCCCCGCGACGAGGCCGCGCTTGGCCTCGGGGATGCCGAAGGTCGCGTGGTCGGCCGCCACCACGAGGTCGCACGAGAGCATGATCTCGAAGCCGCCGGCCAGTGCGGAGCCGTTGACCGCCGCGATGATCGGCTTGGGGAAGTCGCGCTGGGTGAGCCCGGCGAACCCACCGCTGGCGCCCAGAATGCCGCCCCCCTCGCCACTGCTGAACGCCTTGAGGTCCATGCCGGCGCTGAAGGCTTTGTCGCCACTGCCGGTGATCACCACGACCCAGCAGTCCGCGTCCTCGGCCAGCTCGTCCATGATGCCCCCCATCGCCGTGCTCACGGCGCCGTTGATGGCATTGCGAGCCTCGGGCCGGTTGATGGTGAGGATCTCGACGTTCCCGCGGCGTTCCCGTAACACTTCGTCTGCCATCGTGCTCCCTTCGCTGACGTCCCACCGGCAGCCAGGCGCCGGCCCCGGAGGCCGAGGATAGAGGTGTGCTTCAGGCGAGGGGAATCTAGGAGGTCCCGTCGCCGGGCAGCGGCTGTGCGGTCGTCCGGCCGGTGGCCACGTCGCCGGCAACAGTGGCTGCGAAAGCGACTTGGGCCCGTTTGCTGTAGAACGCGGTGAAGGCGAACAAAGTACCGATGACCGATGCCGTGATGAAAGGTGAGATCGCGAGGAAGGTTCCCGTCGACAGCACGTCGGCCAGGGCCAGGCGCGTCGATGCCTCGACAACCAGCCCGATGCCCCAGACCACCGAGAGGACGCGGAAGGTGTGGCGGCCGATGGGCACCTCGTGGAGCTTGTCGAAGGCCGACACCTTTTCCGGATCGGTACCGGCCGAGAGGTAGCGGCCGACGTAGAAGAGGGCGGGTCGGTCGTGCGTGAAGATCGTCACGATGCACGCGACGCCGAAGAGGGCGGTGAAGAACGCGTCGCGCACCTTGAGCACGTAGGCGTTGCCGCCGAGCAGGGTGGAGCTCACGAGCCCGATCACGAAGCCGAGGAGCACGATCGCGCCCACGACGTCGATCCGGCGCTGGCGCACGAACTGGATCACGATCCACGCGACCGAGAAGCAACCGGCGATGATGAGGCCGTCGGTGTCGGTCCGCACGTGACTGCGAACGACGAAGTAGACACCGATGGGCAGGGCGGCACCGAAGACGAGGCTCGGCAGATGCTCGCGCACAGACGGAATCCCCGGCTCCCACCCGGTCAAAGAGCTGGGCGCAGGGTCCGAGGCGGGCACCGGGGCGGGCACCGGGGGCGGCGTCTCGCTGCCCTCCGGTTCCTCCGGCTGCATACGCAGAAGGGTACCGCCGGAATTCCGGGTTTCGGCCCGCCTAGGAGACTGTTGAATAAATCGCGGTTTGGTGCTCGCGATTTGGCTGCCGATCGTCGAGAATTGGTGGGTGCAAGGACATAGCGATCCCAATCGCGAGTTGCTCGACGCCGCCGCCCTGTGCCGTCAACTGGTTCCAGAGGGCAGCGTGGAGGCCTTCTTGGCCGACCACGGTCGGGAGCTCTTCCCCGATGAGATGTTCGAGGACCTGTTCCGCTCACGGCGTGGCCGACCGTCGGTGCCGGCTGACGTGGTGGCCTCGGTCATGGTACTCCAGGCCCTCGAGGGCCTTTCAGACCGAGACGCCGCTCGGGCGCTGCGCGACCGGATCAGTTGGAAGGTGGCCTGTGGGCTGGCCTTGACCGACGAGGGATTCGACTACTCGGTGCTGACCTATTGGCGCACCCGTCTGCGCACGTCGGAGCGTCCTGAGCGGATCTTCGATGCCGTGCGTTCGGTCATTGACGCCACCGGGGTCCTCAAGGGCAAGACCCGCCGAGCCCTCGACTCGACGCTCCTCGACGACGCCGTGGCCACCCAAGACACCGTCACCCAGCTGATCTCGGCCATCCGCCGGGTGCGACGGATCGTCCCCCGAGCCGATCGCGTGCCGTTGTCGGCCCATGACTACGAGTCCTCGGGCAAACCGCTCATCGCCTGGGACGACCCCGTCGCCAAGGCGGCCCTAGTCGACGGCCTGGTCCGCGACGCGCTCGCGCTGCTCGAGGCATTCGACGCGGGCGCGAGTGATCCCGAGGGGACTGACGCACTCGGCCTGCTAGCCCTCGTCGCCGGCCAAGACGTCGAACAAGACGAGGACGGCACCTGGAGGATCGCGCAGCGGGTGGCCCCGGACCGGGTGATCTCGACCGTTGATCCCGAGGCCCGCCACATGCGCAAGTCCCGCTCTGAATACCGAGACGGCTACAAGGCCCACATCGCCATCGAACCCGAGACCGGGCTGGTGACCAAGGCCATCTTGACCAAGGCGAACGTCGTCGACGGACGCTGCGCCACCGCGCTGGTCGCCGGCGAAGACCACGGGCTCATGGTGCTCGGCGACACCGGGTACGCGTCGGGCGAGACGTTGGCCGCGCTCGAGGCAGCCGAGCACCAAACGGTCATCAAACCCTGGCCGATCAGACCCACAGTGCCCGGCGGCTTCGATCGAGACGACTTCGTCGTCGACCACGACGCCGGCACCGCCACCTGTCCCGCCGGGCACACGGTCACGATCACCCCCGGCCTCAATGCCATCTTCCAGCCTCATTGTGGTGGGTGCATGTTGCGCGAGCGCTGCAGCACCGCCCGGAAGGGTCGAACGCTCGAGCTCACTGCTCACGACAAAGAGTTGGTCGCGCGGAGAGCATCGTGGCGCCGAGGTGAGTTAAAAGAGGACTACCGACGGTTCCGCCCGATGGTCGAGCGTGCGATTGCGTGGTTGGTAGCCGATGCCCATCGCAGGGTGCGCTTCCGCGGGGTGGAGAGGAACCAACTCGGGCTCTCACTTCGCATCGCCGCCCTCAACCTCAGGCGCTTAGTCAACCTCGGGCTCATGCGAGACGGGGAATGGCAGATCAGAGGGGTCTGAGGCCGGACGCGGAAGCTCAGGCCGTCAAAAAGGGACCGCTTTTCGGGCATTGCCCACCTGGGTGGCCGACTTCAACCCTTTTCGTGTCGGCGCTTCGGTCGGACATGTCCTGAGCTTGCAAAATTCACCATATGCCTGAGATCCGTTTTGTTCAACAGTCTCCTAGAATTCCTCCGTGAGCTTCGTCCTCCACGCGCTCGAGTTCCTGGTCATTGCCGGGTTGTTCGTCGGCCTCGTGCTGGCGGTGTCCTTCGTCCTGGCCCGCCGCTACGTGCGCCGTCGCTGGCGCAACGTCGGCGGACACGTGGCCACCCGAGGCGTGCTGGCCACCCTTGCGTTTGTCTCCGCCGGGCGGGAGCGCTACACCACGAGGTCCACCCCAGACGAGCTCAGTCGCGGCACGGCGGCCCGGGTGCGGCGCCGCATGTGGGTCGCCGTCGAGGACGCGGAAGCCGCGGTCACCCACGCCGGGTCGCACGACGCACCGGTGGCCGACCTGCCCTCGGTCTGTCGCTCACTCCGCAACGTCGCGGGCGAGCTCGACTCGCTGCTGCGCCTGGAGCGCCGGCTGCCGAGGGACGCGGCCCGGACCGACGCGGTGCGCGTGCAGGTGGCTGACGTCATCGGCGCCGCGAGGGACGTGCAGGCGGCCGCCTTGCGCGCGGGGAGCGACGCCACCGGGCCGCAGGTGCGGGAGTTGGTCCGCCATGCTCGCGACGAGGTCGACATCGTGTCGGCCGCGCTGTCGCGCATGTGCTCGCTGGCCCAGCCCCACTGAGACATACCGGCGCCGTCGCGGCCCGGGCGCCCCGCCTGCCAAGCTGAGCGGATGCCACCGCGACGTCGTCCACCGGCTGCAGGAGCCGAGACAGCGAGCCTCCTCGGGGAAGGTTTCGTCATCGGAGTGGCGACGTCGGGCTACCAGATCGAAGGTGGTTTCAACGGGGCGGACGAGCCCCATAACAACTGGTCCGGCTGGGAGGACATCGGCCGAGTCGAACGGTCGGGCATCGCCTGTGACTTTTGGCGCCATCCCGAGGAGGCGCTCGACCGCGCCGCGGCCATCGGCTGCAACGCCTTCCGGTTGTCCGTCGAGTGGGCCCGCCTCGAACCAGGCCCGGGCCGCTTCGACGACGCCGCGCTCGAGCGTTACGCCGAGATCCTCTCGCTGTGCACGGCGCGGGGCCTCGAGCCCGTCGTCACCCTCCACCACTTCACCCACCCGTGGTGGCAGGGGGAGGAGTTCTGGTTGCGTCCGGGATCGCCCGACATCTTCGCCCGCCACGTGGCGCGCGTCATCCCGGCGTTGGGGCCGTACTGCCGGCGCTGGGTGACGATCAACGAGCCCAACATCGTGGTGCTATTGGGATGGATCGAAGGCGCCGGCCCGCCGGGCCGGCGCATGGCGGTGGCGGACGCCCACTGCGCGCTCGACAATCTCCTCACCGCGCACGTCCTGGCCGCCGACGTCGTCAGCAACATCCAGCCGGAGGCCGAGGTGACGATGAACACGAGCTCGTCGTCGGTCTACGAGCACGACCGCATGTTGCTCGACCTGTTGTCGCTGCGCGACGCCGGCGTGGACCCCTCCGACGTCGATTACTACGTCGACGAACGCCGCGCCATCCACGACGCCGCCTTTCCTCCCCAGAACGCGGGGGAGGCGCTCGTCCGCCGCTTCTTCGCCGCCGTGTCCCCCTACGGCGAGATGCACGAGCTCGGCCGCGGTGCCGGTTGGGCCCGGCTGCGCCGCCTGACCCGGCGCGACGCACCGCGCCGGGTCGTCGGAGCGGTCCACGACGCCGCACGACCTCGCGCCATCGACACCGTCGGTTTCGACTGGTACGACCCGGTGGCGAGCCATGCCATGCGCGTCCCGGGACGCCGCGCGTCGACGGGCGGGCGCGACTGGTCCTTCGGGCGTGCGCTGTGGGACGTCGAGGCGGACCCGGCGAGGATGGAAGCGTGGTGCGCCACCGAAGCCGCGTTGCGGCCGGGCCTGCCGCTGTGGATCGTGGAGAACGGGATGGCAACACAGGTGCGCCACGGGCGCGCCCTGCCGCGCGCCGACGGTATGGACCGGCCTCGCTACGTGCGCGAGCACCTCGGTGCCGTCGCCGACGCGGTAGCCGCCGGCGTGCCGGTGCGCGCGTACCTGCACTGGTCGCTCGTCGACAACTACGAGTGGGGCTCGTACGAGCCGCGCTTCGGTCTTTACGGCCTCGACCGGTCCGACCCGGCGAACGTGCGCTGGCTCGACACCGATGCCGCGGGCAACGATGCCGCCGGGGAATTCGCCCGGGTCCTGGCCGGCCTGCGGGCGGGGGACCGCTCGGTGCTCGACCGGCCCGCGTGAGGGGCGGGCGCCGGGTCACCCCGCCGCGTCGACGTCCGGCGCGCCGGACTCGGCCGGCCCCTCGAACTGCTTCTCCTTGCGCCGATGCCGGACGATTGCGACGACGATGACCACCAGGATCAGGCCGAGCAGGACGTCCGAGGCGAACCCGGTGGCCTTCTCGACGCGCTGTCCCACGAAATAGCCGAGGAAGACGTAGAGGAGACCCCAGCAGAGGGCGCCCAGCGCGTTGGCGGGCAGGAAGATGCGGTAAGGCATCTTTGAGAGCCCGGCCAGGCCCGGGATCACCGCGCGCAGGAAGGCTGTGAAGCGCCCGACGAAGACCGCGAGGGCGCCGCGGCGCCGCAGTTGGCCGAGCGCGGTGTCGAGCCCCTTCTGTCGCTTCTTGAGCGGGCCGAGCTGGACCAGGCTGCGTCCCCACTTGTCGCCCACGAAGTAGCCGACCGAGTCGCCGACGATGGCGCACAGGACCACGGTCAGGCAGATGCCCGTCAGGGAGACACCCCCCTTGGAGGCGACCACGCCGCCCAAGATGACCGCCGTCTCACCAGGGAAGACGAAGCCGAGCAAGATGGCCGCCTCGGCGAAGACGAGCGCGCCCACCAACAGGTAGGCCTCCCACCCGTGCAGCGAGAGGAGCGGTTGGAGGACCTTGTCGATCACAGAGCGGCGCCATGGCCGTCGCCGTGCGGCCGCGCGGCACGCCGGGCGCGCGGCATCAGGTGTTCAGTTGACGGCGCGCAGCGCGTACTCGCGCGGGGTGAGTTGGCGCCAGCGCGCCTCCACCGACGCGATGAACTCCTGGCCACGGACGAGATGCGTGAGGATGTCCGCCTGACCCTGGGGCCGTGCCAGCATCCAGCTGTGCCCGCCGGGCACCCACAGGACCGGCGCGCGCGCAATGGAGGCGAATTCCAGCGCGGTGCGGCCGGGCGTGATGCGGTCGAAGCACCCCCACTCGTTGAGGATCGGGATCTGCTGGGCCACCAGGTGGCGCACCTCGCTGCGCTGGTCGACGCTCATGAGCATGCTGCCGACCGGCATGGTCTGGGCCACCGTGCGGATGTTCTGGCGCATGTCGGGCAGCACGGCGCGCACCGTCGAGTACATCCGCCCCATCGCGAGGTCGGGCAGGTCGAAGATCACCGCGGCGATCATGTCCACCATCGGCGCCACGTCGGGGAGCACCGGCGAGAGGAGGGCGGGGATGAGGCCGGTGCGGTCCTTCCACGCCGGCGTGCTCACGCCGTCTCGGTAGATCACGCCGAGCGTGCGGCGTGGGTGGTCGTGGGCGAACTGGACGGCGACGGCGCCGCCCATGGAGTGGCCGAGCAACACGACTGGACCGGCGTCGACCTTGTGCGCGATCGCCATCACCTGGTTGGCCAGACTCTCCATGGAGACGTCCCGCCATTCGAGCGGGTCGCTGCCGCCGAACCCCGGCAGGCTCGGGTTGATGACACGCCACCCGAGCTGCTCGGCGAGGCGAGCGCTCTCGCGCCAGTACATACCGCCCCCGGCGAAGTAGCCGTGGAGGCTCACCGCCCACACAGGCGGGGAGCCGGGTCCGTCGGGCCCGTGGGCCTTCACGTTGTCCGAGACGGCAAAACGCAGGCGCCGCCCCTCGATCATCATGGAGCTCGGGACCATCCGGATGGTCGGGGTCTTGCGGATCTTGCGCTCGTACTGGTCCCGCACGACGCCGAGGCCGTGGGGGGCATGACCCGCGTCGACGAGCTCGACAGGGGAGGGGCCGTCGGAGGGGGCGACGATGGCACCCGAGATCTGCAGCGAGTCATCGCGCTGCGGCGCTGCCTTCGACCTGAAATTCCGAACCGCCATGCATTCTCCCGTCCCGCGCCGACCTGGTGCGTTCCTTCCCTACTCGCATCCTGCCTGGGACCTACAAGGAGCCACGGTATCCGACAACCGGCGCCGCTGCGGCGCAGCCGCGTGCACATCGGCGCCCGGCCTGCGACGATGGTTGTATGCGCGCCGACATCGTCATCAGGGGAGGCACCGTCATCGACGGCACGGGAGCCGAGGGCTCTCGGGTCGACGTGGCCGTGACCGGGGGCAGAATCAGCGGCATCGGCAGCGGGCTCGAAGGTGACCGCGTGCTCGATGCCTCCGGTCAGGTCGTCTCCCCCGGCTTCGTCGACATCCACACCCACTACGACGCCCAGGTCTTCTGGGATCCTTCTCTCACGCCCTCGTCGTTCCACGGCGTCACGACGGTCATCGCAGGGAACTGCGGGTTCTCCATCGCGCCGATCCGGGCCGAATGCGTGTCACTGCTGGCGCGCACGCTCCAGCACGTGGAGGACATGAGCTTCGACACACTCTCCGCCGGGGTCCCCTGGGGAGAGTTCGAGACGTTCCCTCAGTATCTCGACGCGGTGGCGAACAGGGGCGTGGCCCTCAATTACGGCTGCTACGTCGGCCATACGGCGGTGCGGCTCTATGTGATGGGCGAGGACGCCTACGAGCGTCCGGCGACTCCCGACGAGATCGCGCTGATGCAGACGGTGGTGGCGGACGCCATGGCCGGCGGTGCCGCCGGTTTTGCCTCGAGCGCGTCGCCCACCCACAACGGCGACGGCGGCCGGCCGGTGCCCTCCCGCGTGTCCGACCTGGCCGAGCTGCGGGCGCTGCTCGAGCCGGTCAAGCAGTGCGGCCGCGGTGTGGTGGCGCTCCTCCCCGGCGGCGTCTTCTCCAACCAAGAGGTGTTCAAGCTCCAGCGCGAGGTCGGGCGGCCGTTCACCTGGACGGCGCTGCTCACGGTGAAGGGCTATCCGTACCACGAGAAGGTGGTGGCCGAGCACGACGCCGCCTGGGCAGAGGGCGTCGAGGTGTGGCCGCAGGTGTCGTGCCGGCCCCTCGTGTTCCAAATGAACCTCTCCGAGCCCTTCACCCTCAACATGCGTCCGACCTTCGCGGCGCTCATGGGCAAGTCCAAGGACGAGCGGCTCGCCGCCTACCGCGACCCGGCCTGGCGCGCCACGGCCTGGGAGGACGTGAGCGGAGGAGCGGGCGGCTTCCCGCTCAACTGGTCGGCCATCTCGGTGGCCGAGTCGCGCTCGCACCCGGACCTGACCGACTGCCCCGTCATGACGGTGGCCGAAGAGCGCGGGTGCTCGCCGCTCGACGTGATGCTCGACGTGTCACTCGACGACGATCTCGAGTCGCGCTTCTGGTCGGTGCTGGCCAACGACGACCCCGAGGGCATCGCGTGGTTGCTGCCCCGCGACAACGTGCTCCTCGGGCTGGCCGACTCGGGTGCGCACGTCTCACAGCTTTGCGACGCCTGCTTCTCCACCGACCTGTTGGGCAACTGGGTGCGCGACAGGGGCGTGATGCCGCTCGAGCGCGCCATCCACAAGCTCACGGGAGAGCCGGCCGCGGTCTACGGGCTGGCCGACCGGGGCACCGTCGAGGTCGGGAAGGCGGCCGACCTGTGCGTCTTCGACCCCGAGACGGTGGCACCGGGGCCACTGCGTCGCGTACGCGACTTCCCTGCCGACGGCGAGCGTCTGACGGCCGACGCTCCGGTGGGCATGACGCACACGCTCGTCAACGGCGTGCCGATCCGGGTCGACGGGGCGCTGGCCGAGGAGGGACTGGCGGCGAGGCCGGGCGTGGTGCTGCGCAGCTGAGGCTGCTCGGCGAAGGGCTGTGCGGGCCCCCGCCGACGTCAGGAGACTTCAGGTGACGTCGCGGCGGAACGTCGTGAAATAGCCGATGGTGAGGGGCACGATCCCCCAGGCCAACATCACGAGGCCGCCCTGCCACCAGGTCAGAAGGTGGAAGTCGGGGCCTCGCCCGCCGCCCCCGAAGCCGCGCGCGATGTCGCCGGCCAGGGCCGCCCCGGCGGCGTTGGGGAGCCAGTTCAGGTTGTAGTGGAAGATGGCTCGGGCCAGCGCGATCAGGATGCTCTCGAGGATCAGGGTGCCCCCGATGGTGAGCAGGATCGCCGCGATCTGGTTCTTCACCAGCGTGCCGAAGCCGAGGCCGAAGAGCCCGAGCAGGACGGCGGACACCAACAGGCCGGGCACCACCGCGCCGACCTGGTCGGTCACCTGCGACGTCACCCCGCCGAGCGCGGCGTTCCAGGGCAGGCCCACGATGGCCACGGCCACGAGGGAGAGGACAGCGAGGAAGATCGACCACGTCGCGGTGGCGACGACCTTGGCGGCGAGCACCTGGGTGCGGACCGGGCGCAGGACGAACGTCGTCGTCATGGTCTTGTGGCGGTACTCGCCGGTCACGCAGAGGACGCCGATGATCGGCGCCAGGACCTCGATGCCGAAGTAGCCAGCACCGAGCAGCTCACGCTGCTCCTTCAGCCCCATCGCGTAGTAGAAGGTGTGTCCGGGGAATCCGCCCGACATGGCGAACACGGCCAGGCAGATCAGCGCGGTCAGGGGGAAGCCGATCCCGAAGGCGACCCAGACGCCCGGCATGGAGCGCATCTTGATCAGCTCGGCGCGGATGGCGTTGATCATGCGCCCGGGGCCTGTGCCGCTGGGTTTGCTTGGACCTGAGCCACCTCGCCGAAGCCCAGCCCCGACGTGAGGGACAGGAACACCTGCTCCAGGTCGGCCCCCTCCTGGATCAACTCGTAGAGGATGATCTGGTTCGAGGCCAACACAGGTCCAAGCTGTTCAGGCCGCACGCCGTCGATCGCCACCTCCTCGTGGCTGAGCCTCCGGAACGCGATATGCGCCGCTTCGAGCACCGCGCAGAGCCGGTCGGCCTCGGGTGTGCGCGCCCGCATCACCACGCCCGTCATGCCACCGGTGATCTGCTCGAGGGTGCCCTGGGCCTTGAGTTGCCCGAAGGACACGATCACCGCGTTGTCGATGGTCTGAGCCATCTCGGCCAGCAGGTGTGAGGAGACAAGCACCGTGCGGCCCTCGCCGGCGAGGTACCGCATGAAGTCGCGCAACCAGGCGATGCCCTGCGGGTCGAGACCATTGGACGGCTCGTCGAGGATGAGGACGCCGGGGTCGCCCACGAGCGCCGTGGCCAGCTCGAGGCGCTGGCGCATGCCCATGGAGAAGGTGCCGACCTTGCGCTTGGCGTCCGCGGCAAGGCCGACCAGGTCGAGGACCACGTCGGCGCGGCGCTCGTCGTGGCCGCCGGCGCGCGCGGCCATGCGCAAATGGGTGCGTGCCCGGCGGGCCGGGTGGAAGCTGGTCGCCTCGAGCACAGCGCCCACGGTGGCCGTGGGGTTGTCGAGATGCTGGTAGGCCTGGCCCCCGATGGTGGCGGTGCCCGCGCTCGGGTACACGAGGCCGAGAAGCATGCGCAGTGTGGTCGTCTTGCCCGACCCGTTCGGCCCGAGGAACCCCGTCACGCGCCCGGGCTCGACGGTGAACGACAGGTCGTCGACGGCACGGACCGTGCCGAAGTGTTTGGACAGCCCCTTGAACTCGATGGGGAGGCCGCGGGGTGGGGCACCAGCGGTCATCCGGGCGACCCTAGCGCGGGCACACCGGGCGACTGGGGTCGCGTGACGACGCAACGATCAGGCTGAGGTGCGGCGCTCCACGAGCTCGTCGGGGAGTAGCAGGCGGACCGAGACCGCCAATTCGTCGTAGACCCGCGCCATGGTTGACCAGCCGTTGATCCAGCCGACGAGCGCGGAGTACCAGACGTGCCCGATCATGCGGGCACGTTCGGACATGTCTGTGACAGCCGGCTCGCCCATGGCGCGCGAGATGATCCCCTCCATCAACAGCGTGATCTGTTGTTGACAGCCGACCGCGGCGGGGTCGGGCGACGAGAGCGACGTGAACACCGCGGCGACGAGCTTGGGCTGGCGTCCCATGGCGCGCAGCGCGCGGTCGAGCACGTCGAGGACGCGGTCCGCCGGATGGTCACCACGGGGCGGGTGCTGTCCGATCCGGGTGTCGAGCATCTCGACCCAGTGCACGAGGGTTGCCGCCAGCAGATGGTCCTTGCTCGTGAAGTAGCGGTACACGGTGCCCATGGCGACGTCTGCCCGCGCCGCCACGTCCCGCATCTGCACCGCCTCGTAGCCGCCCTCGAGCCCCAGTGCCATCGCCGCGTCGATGACGCGCTGACGCCGGGCCTGCTGGGCGCGGGTGAGCGGGCGGGTCACCGTCTGCTCCATCTCCGACAGCGTATCCGCACCGCCACCTGGGCCTTCAGGAGCCGGACCACTACGCTGAACCTCCATGTCCGGCCGGCAACACCGGGGCGAAGCCTCCGTCGTGGCCCTGGAGGCCTACGTGGAGCCGGTGGCGACCACCGACGGCCGTGTTCCCGGCGAACGCGGGCGCCAGACCCGCCAACGCCTGCTCGACGCCACCGTGGAGCTGTTGACCACCACGTCCTGGCGCTCGGTCAAAGTGACCGACATCGCCCGGCAGGCGAGGACGTCGCCGGCGACCTTCTACCAGTACTTCGGCAACGTGGAGCAGGCGATCCAGGTGTTGGCCGAGGGCATGGTCGACGAGGCGGCGCAACTGGCCGACCTGGTCGGGGGCGACTGGTCCGAGGAGGCGAGCTGGGTCACCGCGCTGGCCGTGACCGAGGGGTTCCTCTCGTACTGGGAGGACAACCGCGCCGTCTTTCGCGTCGTCGATCTCGCGACGGAGGAGGGTGACGCGCAGCTGCGCGGCATCCGGGTGCGCGCCCTCAACGCAGTCACAGTGGCGCTGGCCCAGGTGATTGCCGCTGCGTCGCCGTCCCCCGAGGCGGGGCCCGGCGCGGCGACGTCGTCGCCGGCCGGCACCGACCCCATGGCGGTGGCGGGGACGCTGGTGGCGATGTTCGCCAGCGTGTCGGCCCACCGCTACGGCTTCGAATTCTGGGGCATCCGCACCCGCAACCTCATCGACACCCAGGCCCGGACGCTGCACTGGGCCGTCACCGGCCGGGCGGCGCCCTCGTCCGAGATGCCACCGCGTGAGGCGACCCGGCCCCGCACCGGCCCCGTGCTCGGCGGCGCAACGGCGCGCCGGCGAAGCGGGACTACCTGAGCGCGAGCGGGTTGAGGGGGGAGCCGAGCCCTGCCGTGAGCGGCAGGGGTGTGGCGTCGAGCAAGAAGGTGTAGCGCCCGTCGGCCGCACAGTCCTGGGCCAGCGGGTCGAGGACCCAGTTCTGACCCTGAGTCATGCCCATCTCGACGAGGTGCAGGAGGTGGACCGGCAGGTAGGCGTCTTCGTGCTGGCAGGGGATGACTTCGAAGGGCAGTGTGTCGGTGGCGACCGCGGCGACGTCGTGGTCGTGGAACCACTCGGCTGTCTCGATCGTGAGCCCGGGTGAGGGGTACACGTAGGCGAACAGGTCGCGCCGGTCCGGTGCGAGATGCACCATCTGACCGGTGCGCACGAGCAGGATGTCGCCCGGTTCGACGGTGACACCGGCGAGCTCGCAGGCGGCGTCGAGGTCCCCGGGCATGATCGGGTGTCCCGGCTCGAGCACGTCGCGCCCGAGCGCGCGGGCCACGTCGAGCAGGATGCCGCGGCTGACCACCGTCGTGAGCCGGTGGATGCCACACCGCGTGGCGCCCTCGGCCGTGACGCTGGCCGCCGGGTATCCGTTGTAGATGACGCCGCCGTAGCTGCTGTGCGCCAGCGAGTCCCAGTGGGTCGCGCACTGGGTGGCCAGCGTGAGGACGTCTTCGCTGAAGCAGACCCAGTCGGGTTCGTTCGCGGTCACCGGCACGTTCACCTGGACCATGGTGCGGGTCGGGTTGACACGGCCCTCGACGACGCCCACCTGGATCCCCTCCGCCTCCGAGAGCGGGAGGCCGAGTGCGAAGGCACGGCCGGTCTGGACCGACGCCGCGGCACGGCGGCGGGCCGCGTCGTCGACGAGGTTGAGCGTGCCGATCTCGTCGTCGGGGCCCCATCGCCCCCAGTTGCGCACCCGAGCTGCCACCTCGGCGAAGACGGCGGGCACGGGCACGCGCGCACACTACCGCCAGGGACCGAAGCGGCCTGCGAGGTCCCTGGTTGTCCGCTCCCGGGAGGAGGACGATACTGAAGCTGCGACGATACGGCGTCTGCGACGAAGGGCTTCGCACCAACCTCAGGGAGGGATTGACCATGTCGACTGTGCGTGCGGCGGTGTGCACCGGGCTCAACGAGCCATGGAAGACCGAGGAGATCGAGATCGATCCTCCGGGCAACCGCGAGGTGAGGGTGAAGATGATCTGGTCGGGCATGTGCCACTCCGACGAGCACCTGCGCACGGGCGACATCAGCCAGACGCCCGAAGTGCTCGAGCTGATGGGCGTGAAGTCCATGTTCCCGGTCGTCGGGGGACACGAGGGGTCCGGCATCGTCACCGAGGTAGGAACCAACGTGACCCAGGTGGCAGAAGGCGACCACGTCGCCGTGTCCTTCATCCCGTCGTGCGGCACCTGCTTCTGGTGCGCCTCGGGTCGTCAGAACCTGTGCGACCTCGGGATGATGACGCTGGCGGGCGGCATGATCAGTGACGGCACCTATCGCTATCACCTGGGCGACGAGAACCTGAACCGAATGGCGCAGCTCGGCACCTTCGCCGACGAGATGGTCGTGCACGAGAACTCGCTCGTGCGGATCAACCCCTGGGACAACATGAAGGCGGCAGCGCTCATCAGTTGCGGGATCGCCACCGGCTTCGGCTCAGCTGTCGACCGCGGCAAGGTCATGCCCGGGGAGACAGTCGTGGTGGCCGGAGCCGGCGGGGTCGGCTCGGGAGCCATTCAGGGCGCTCGCATCGCCGGGGCGCGCAACATCATCGCGGTCGACCCTGTGCCCTTCAAGCTGGAGCGAGCGAAGGAGATCGGCGCGACGCACACCGCGCCGTCGCTCTCCGACGCTCAGATGATGCTCCCCGAGCTCACCATGGGCCGCAACGCTGACGTGGTCATTCTGACGCCGGGCGTATTGCGCGGCGAGATGATCGCTGCCGCGTGTGCGTGTGGCTCCAAGGACGCCCGGATCGTGGTGACGGCCATCGCACCCTTCGACCAGGTCGACGTGAAGCTCAACCTCTTCAACCTCGCCATGTTCAACCAGGCCATCCTGGGCACGGTCTTCGGGTCCCAGAGCCCGCGCGTGCAGGTGCCCAACCTGCTCAACCTCTACGAGAACGGTCAGTTGCTGATCGACGAGCTGATCACGCAGGAGTACACGCTCGACCAGGTGCAGCAGGGCTACGACGACCAGGCGGCGGGCACGATCATCCGCGGGGTGGTCAAGTTCGACAGGTGAGTCGAATCATCAGCCGCCGAGATGGCGGCTGAACCCATCGGGTATGACGAGGTCGTCGCGCTGCAGCTGCTGGGTGGACGCGTGACCGATGCCCAGCAGGGCTGATTCGATGCCGCCGCGCAGGATGTCGAGCACGTTCTCGACGCCGGCCTGGCCGTTGGCCGAGAGACCCCACAGATAGGCGCGGCCGATCATGACGGCCCTGGCGCCGAGCGCCACGGCCTTGACCACGTCGCTGCCGCGCCGGACGCCCCCGTCGAGGAGCACCTCGATCTGGTCGCCGACCGCGTCGGCGACCGCCGGCAGCGTGCGAATGGTCGCCGGCGTTCCGTCCAGGTTGTTGCCGCCGTGGTTCGATACCGAGATGGCGCTGACGCCGGCATCGACCGCGCGCTTGGCGTCGTCGACCCGGGTCACTCCCTTGAGCATGAACGGACCACCCCACTGTTCGCGCAGCCAGGCCACGTCCTCCCAGCTCGGCGGCGGCGTCTGCATCCACTCGCCGTAGGCGCCGAAGAAGGTCGGACCCTGTTGCCCCTTCGGGACCATGTTCGGTGTGGTGAGGTCCGGGGCTCTGCCCGTGCGCGCGAACGAGAGAAACCAGCGCGGGTGCGCCAGTGCCTCGGGGGCGAAACGGAGCATGGTGCGCAGGTTCATCTTCTCGGGGATGGCCGGGCTGCCCCAGTCGCGCCCGTGGGAGAAGGACCAGTCAAGGGTCGCGATGAGACCGACGGCACCGGCGGCCCGCGCACGCTCGATGCGCGCCAGCATCTGGTCCCGCGAGCCGATCCAGTACACCTGGAAGAACGTCTGGGGGCACGCGGCAACGACCTCTTCGATCGGCTTGCTGGCGAAGGAGCTCAGCCCCATGGCGGTGCCTCGTGCCGCAGCCGCCCGCGCGACGGCGACCTCACCGTCGGGGTGCACGGCCTGGACCCCGGTGGGTGAGATGAGCACCGGGAACGAGACCTCCTGGCCCATGACCTTGGTGACGAGGTCACGGCTGTCTGCCAACCCGGCCACGTGCGGCGCGAACCCGAGCTCGGAGAACGCGTGCACGTTGTCCTCGACGGTGAGGCCCAGCTCGGAGCCAGCGATGAGCGCGCCGTAGACGGACTTGGGCAGGCGGCGCTGTGCCCGCCGCTGCGCCTCGGCCACCGTTTCGAACCACTTGTTCGCCATACCAACCCTCTCGTGATGCCCTGGCAGAATCCCACCCGTAGCAGGAGCATCGGCAACCGGGAAACTGTAGGCGCCAGGGGGCCGGGTCCCCCTTGTCGAGGCCGAGAGGTGTGGGCGGGCACGGTTGTTAGGGTCGGGCGCATGGCCGAGACCCAGCCCACCGAGCTGACCGCCGAGCAGAAAGCGAAGCGCGCCGCCAGCTTCGGCGCCGCCGCCGACCACTACGAGCGGTACCGTCCAGGTCCCCCGCTCGAGGCGGTCGAATGGATCCTGCCCGAAGGGGCGCGCACGGTCGTGGATCTCGGTGCGGGGACCGGGGCTCTGTCTCGTCTCCTGGTCGACCGGGTCGACGAGGTCATCGCGGTAGAGCCGGACGCGCGGATGCGGTCGGTCCTCACCGATGCCGTCCCCGGCATGCGGGCGGTCGAAGGCCGAGGTGAGTCGATGCCGCTGCCTGACGCCAGCGCCGACGCGGTCATCGCGTCCTCGTCGTGGCACTGGGTCGACCCCGTCCCCGGGTTGCACGAGGTGGGTCGCGTGCTCGTTCCCGGCGGTGTCCTGGGGGCGATCTGGTCGGGCCCCGACCGCGACGCCGCGTTCTTTGCCCAGGCGCAGGCACTGCTGAGCGGCGGAAGCAGCGACACCGGTGGAAGTGGTGGGAGTGGTGGTGGCGGAGAGTCGATATTGGACGAGCAGAGCCGCGCGGAGCTGTCCGCAGCGGTGAACGACCCGACCGCGACGACCCAAGCGCTCGAGATCCCCACGGGGGTCCCGTTCGAGCAGCCCGAGCACACGGAGCTGAAGTGGGACGTCGCCCTCAATGCTGAGGAGCTGGTGGGGCTGCTCGGCACCTTCAGCTGGGTCATCCTCATGGAGGACGACGCGAGGGCGAGGCTGTTGGATGCCGCACGGCGTGCGCTGCGGGACATGCTCGGGGTCGACGGCGATGCCACCGTCGACGTGGGGTACCGAGCAGACGTCTGGCGGGCGCGGCGTCAGGCCTGACGATCGGCGCTCAGTCGATGGGTGCGACGATCCGAGCGGCGACTGCCGCCGACATTCCAGCGGTGCTCGCCTTCTGGCGACAGGCCGCAGAGCCGACGTCGACCGATTCCAGTGAGTCTGTGGCGGTCCTTCTGGCACGCGACCCGGGCGCCCTCATCGTGGCCGAGGTCGACGGCGAGATCGTGGGCTCCGTGGTGGCCGGCTGGGACGGCTGGCGCGGGTCCGTCTACCGGCTTGCCGTCGCAGAGCGACACCGCCGAGCGGGGCTGGCCAGGGCACTCCTGCGCGCTGCCGAGTCGCGCCTCACCGAGCTCGGGGCACGCAGGATGCATGCGATCGTTGTCGGGTCGAGCGACGGGGCGATCGCGTTCTGGGAGGCGTCCGACTGGGAGCACCAGCGGGGCCAGCTGCGTTATGCCAAGGGGTGAGGCACGGGCTTTTCGCCAGACCTGGTCGCAAGGGATTGGCGCAGGGTGATGGCGGACCACGTCCTTGCACGCCACACGACACGTGGCAGGAGTGGCTCCAGCACCCGCTCCCGTGCACACCCGGCCCAGACCCCCGCGCCATAGGCGACGTCGTCGACGACGTGGAGCGCGGTGTACCGGATCGGATCGAGGGCCTCGGTGTCGCCGGCCCAGTCGTTGAGCGCGGGAAGTACAAGGGCCAGTGCGGCACGGCGACGCGTTCGGCGAAAGGCCAGGGCGATGACGAGCGCCGGGGACCACGCCCGGGCCAAACCGCCGAGCGCGGGGAGCGCGGCGCGGGCCGTGCCTCGTCCCGCGATCTGGGTGGCGACGGCCACGGGGTCTCGCACCAGCCCGCTCAGGCGGTCGGCCAACACGGCGATGGACGTCTCGAGTGCGGTGAGCGCCATCGTCGGGCGGCCGGCCATCGCCAAGGCCCACACGGCCAGCGACCAGCCGGAGACCTCTACCGGGCGAACGTTGTCATCGTGGCGCCGTGAGAGTGGCGCCGCCGTGGAGCCGTAGAAAGACCGGCGCGACAGGAACGAGAGCGCATCGCTCGGCCCGTCATGGGTGACGACACTCTCGGGTACGTAGCGGACATCCCATCCGGCCTCGGTCACGCGCCACACGAGGTCCACGTCCTCGCCGCCGCGCAGGGACGGGTCGAAGAGGTCCGGTCCGTCGGCGAGATCAGCGCGCACAAGGATCGCCGCGCTCGGGACGTACGAGACGCGGGCGCCTGGTCGAACCGGCGAGGGGGTCGCGCCCTGGTCGAGCAACGGACGAACGCGTTCGTACCGGGCCAGGACGCCCGTTCGCGCTGGGGGACTGACGACCCGCGGTGCCACAGCCCCCACCAGTGGGTCGTCGAAATGACCGAGGAGGGGCTCGAGCCACCCGTCGGGGGGCGCGCAATCGGAGTCGACGAACGCGACCAGGGCGCTGTCGACCAGGGACAGCCCCGCGTTCCGTGCGGCTGACGGTCCTGAGTTCGTGGTCAGCGGGACAAAGCGCGCGCCGTGGCGTTCGGCGATCTCCTTGCTGGCGCCAGGATCGGCGGACGCGTCGTCCACGACGACGCACGACAGGCCAGCGAGTGCCTCGAGAAGTCGCCCGAGCTGTACGGGGCGATTGCGCACCGGCACGACGACCGTGACGTGGTCCGGACTGAGGGTGGTGGTGGCGCGTGGCTCCGGGGTCAAGATCCCGGCGGACACCAACCGTCGTGCCAGCCGACGCGCCGGCTCCGCGTCGCCGACGACTGCGCCAGAGCGCCACCGCGCCACCAGCTCTTGACCCCTCGGGGTGATCCGGAACAACCGGAGTGGGCTTCCTCCGAGGAGGACGGCACCATCGTCGAATTCTTCGGTTGACGCGTCCTCCCTCAGGGCGAAGCTGGCGGGCAGCGGTGTCGACCCTCGTGGCGGTGCCGGGCGTATCGGCGAGGGTGAGCGAGAAGCGCTGGCGTCGGGCACCCCTCAATTCTGACAGTTCGGGGTCGGGGATAGGCTGGGTATGTGCCCAGAGGAGGTCGGGATGCTCGTTGAGGACCAAGACACCCAAGACAACCACGACGTCGAGGACGTCTCCGAGGAGGACATCGCCGAGCTTCTGGTCGAAGAGATCTCTATCGACGGGATGTGCGGCGTCTATTGAGCGTGACCGACGCGCGGCCGGAGGCGGCCGCGTTCTCAGTGGACAGGGCGTACCGGCTCAATCCTCAGATCGCGCTGCGCGACGAGTCGTTCGGCGCTCTGGCCTATCACTACGGGAATCGGCGACTGGTGTTCTTGAAGTCCCGGATGCTGGTGACCCTGGTCTCGTCCCTCCACGAGTACCCGAGCGCACGGGAGGCGGTCACCGCGATCGTGCCGGAGCGTGAGCGCGCTTCGTACGAGCGGGCCCTGGCGCGACTCGCGAGCTCCGAGGTGATCGATGCCGCCTGATACGGCGCCGCTGCCGCTCATAGAACAGTTCAGCCGGGGCCTGGATGCGCCCATCTGCCTCACCTGGGAGCTCACATACGCCTGCAACCTTGCCTGCGTCCACTGCCTCAGTTCCTCTGGCCGGCGTGACCCGGGCGAGCTGACGCCGACCGAGGCCCGCACGATCGTCGACCAACTCGTCGACATGCGGGTCTTCTATGTGAACATCGGCGGCGGCGAACCGATGCTGCGCTCGGACTTCTTCGACCTGGTCTCGTACGCGGTCGAGCGCCGGGTCGGTGTGAAGTTCTCCACGAACGGCACGCGCCTGACGCCGACGCGCGCGGCTCAGCTGGCGGCGCTCGACTACCTCGATGTGCAAATCAGCATCGACGGCGCGACGGCTCGCACCAACGACGCCGTCCGCGGTGAGGGCGCGTTTGGGGCAGCCCGGGTCGCCATGGACAACCTGGCTGCGGCTGGGTTCGGCCCCTTCAAGGTGAGCGTTGTCGTGACACGGCAGAACGTCGAGGAGTTGGACGCTTTGGCCGCCATCGCAGAGAGCTACGGGGCACAGCTCCGCCTGACCCGATTGCGTCCTTCGGGCCGGGGCGTCGACAGCTGGGACACCTTGCACCCGACCGCCGACCAACAGCGCACGCTGTACCACTGGTTGCTCGAGCGCCCCGGCGTCCTCACCGGCGACTCTTTCTTCCACCTCTCTGCCCTCGGGGAGCCACTTGACGGGTTGAACATGTGCGGAGCGGGACGAGTGGTCTGCCTCATTGATCCCGTCGGCGACGTCTATGCCTGCCCGTTCGTGATCGACCGCCAGTTCTTGGCCGGCAACGTACGCGCCCCCGGGGGTTTCCGTGCCGTCTGGCGCGAGTCGTCGCTGTTTGCCTCACTCCGCGAGCCGCAGAGTGCCGGCGCCTGCGCGTCCTGCGGGTCCTTCGACGCCTGCCGAGGCGGGTGCATGGCGGCCAAGTTCTTTACGGGCCTGCCGCTCGATGGGCCCGATCCCGAGTGTGTGCACGGACACGGCGAGGTGGCGTTGGCGGCCCGGGTGGTGCGGCCGAGCGCGGAGGTGGGTCATTCGAAGGTGGGCCGTGCGGGGGTGCCGCTGCCAGTGCCAACGCCGGTCCGCTTCCGCTCGCCGGTACGCACCTGAGCCCGTGGAGCTCGCCCGCGCCACCTGGCCCCAGGTGGAGGCGACGGGTGGTCGATCGATCCTCGCGGTGCCGCTGGGGTCCCTCGAGCAACACGGCCCGCATCTTCCGCTCGATACCGACAGCCGCGTCGCAGTGGCGGTGGCGACCGGATTGGCTGCTCGCCGCAGCGATGTCGCAGTGGCTCCTGTTGTCGCGTACGGCGCGAGCGGCGAGCATGCCGACTTCCCCGGGACGCTTCTCGTCAGCCACGACGTCCTCGCCGATCTCGTCGTCGAGCTCGTGCGCTCCGCTCGTGCCTCGTTCTCCGGCGTCGTGCTGATCAGTGCGCACGGCGGCAATGCTGACGCGCTCACCGAGGTGCGCCGTCGCACGACCGAGGAAGGTGACGACGTGGTCGCGTGGCAGGCGTCCCCGCAAGACGGGGACGCCCATGCTGGGCGGACGGAGACGTCCCTGATGCTCGCCATCGACCCCGCTGTCGTTCGCATGGAGCGTGCCGAGGCCGGGTGCACGGATCCGCTGTCCGAGCTCTTGCCCCGTCTGCGCCGCGGCGGGGTGCGCCCGGTATCGTCCAACGGCGTGCTGGGCGATCCGACGGGTGCGAACGCGGACGAGGGCCGCGCCATCCTGGCGAACCTGGTGCACGACCTCGTGGGCGCGGTATCGACCCACTGGCCCGCGGCATGAGCCCGGTTGCGGTGGTGACGGGTGCCGCCCGTGGCATCGGCGCCGCCACCGTTGACGCGTTGGTCTCCACGGGATGGCAGGTGGTTGCAGTGGACCGGGGTGCGGACGATCCCGCCCTCGACTACCCGCTGGCCACGAAGGCAGAGCTTGAGGCAGTCGCCCGTCGACACGGCGATGCGGTGCGGACGGTCGTCGGCGACGTCCGCCACGTCTCGGACATGCAGGCGGCGGTCGACGAAGCCGTTCATCGCTTCGGGAGCCTGGACGCTGCTGTTGCGGCGGCGGGCGTGATGAGTGGAGGTCCGCCGTTGTGGGAGACGCCCGACGCGCAATGGGAGGCACTGTTCGAGGTCAACGTCAACGGTGTCCGCAACCTGGCCACCGCGGCCGTACCGTCGTTGCTCGCGGCACCCACACCCCGGCAGGGTCGCTTCGTGGCCGTGGCGTCGGCGGCAGGCCTTCTCGGGTTGCGCCGCCTGAGTGCATACACCGCCACCAAACACGCAGTGATCGGGCTGATGCGGGCATTGGCGGCCGACCTGGCCGGCACCGGCGTGACGGCGAACGCGGTCTGCCCGGGCTCCACCCGGGGCGCGATGCTCGATGCCTCGGCCGCGGTCTACGGGCTGTCGTCCGCCGAGGAGTTCGCCGGCCAGCAGCTGGTGGAGCGGCTCCTCGAACCGAGCGAGCCGGCCGCGCTCATCGCCTGGTTGTGTGGACCGGACTCGGGTGCCGTGACGGGCGCGGCCCTGCCCGTTGACGGCGGCCTGACGACGTAGTCGCACGCGGCGAGTGAGCGGGGGTCCCCAATGAAGTTCGCAGTGACCTTTGGGCGGATGCATCCGCGCGTGTGGATCGAGGCGGCCGAACACGCCGACCGACTTGGCTTCGAGTCCGCTTGGCTGCCCGAGCACCTCGTGCTGCCGATCGCCATGGCAGGCTCGCCGTTCGCCGACGCGGAGCACCCACCGGTGCCTCCCTGGACGCAGCTCTTCGACCCGGCTTCGATGCTCTCGTACGTCGCGGCCAGGACGACATCGATCCGCCTCGGTACCTACGTCTACCTGCTCGGTCTGCGCCACCCGTTCATCACGGCGCGGGCCTTCGGGACATTGGACTGGGTTTCGGACGGCCGCGCCGTGATCGGGGCTGGTGCCGGGTGGCTGCGCTCGGAGTGGGAGGCACTCGGGATCGACCCGGCCACCCGGGGCGAGCGCCTCGACGAGGCAATCGGAGTGTGCCGGCGGCTATGGACCGAGGGGTCGGTCGCCCACGACGGTCCTCATTTTCCCTTCGCCGAGGTGGCGTTCGAGCCCAAGCCGGTCCAGCAGCCGATTCCGATCTACATCGGCGGGGAGTCCGCACTCGCACTGCGGCGAGCCGGGCGCCTGGGCGACGGTTGGATCGGCATGGGGCACACCCCCGAGTCGGCCGCCGCCATGGTCACGACCATTAGGACCCACCGCGAGGAGGCGGGGCGGCTCGACGTGCCCTTCGAGGTGACGGTGGGCGGCGAATGCGCCACGGTGGAGGACGTGTCGGCCTGGGAGGCCGCCGGGGTGGACCGGCTGATCGTGTCACCCTGGAGGCGTTCGGCTGAGGTGCTCGACGCCATGGAGGCCTTCGCCTCGAGCCTCATCACCGGGGCAGGCTGATCGGAACCCGGTCCTGCTCAGAGGCGTGTCTTGCCTGGACCAGGCGGCCGGACCTCGATTTGGCGTGTCTATGGCGGAGATCGATGATGGCCGTGGTCCAGCTCCGAGAGCTGAGCTTCCTCGAGCGCCTGCTCGGAGCCACGCCTTGACCTTCACCTTGGGGGAACCCGCACACTGGTCTCGCCGGACAGATGCTCCGGCAACGAAGGAGTCGGTCGTGGAGCCAATGAGCATCAGCGAGTTCGCTCGGCGCTCCCGCCTGTCACCCAAGGCCCTGCGCCTCTACGACGAGATGGGGTTGCTGCCACCGGCTCGGGTCGACGCGGCCACGGGTTATCGGTTCTACGGAGCCGACCAACTCGAGCGGGCGCTTCTCATTTCAGCGTTACGCCAGCTCGGGATCCCCTTGGCCGAGATCAAGGTCGTGATCGACCTGGACCCCGAGATCGCCGCCGACCGGGTCGCCGACTACTGGTCCGTGGCTGAGACCGAGTACGCGGCCCGACAGGACTTGGCCGACTTCGTCGTCGAACGACTGCGCGGAAAGAGGTCAGTCATGTACGAAGTCGAGACGAGAGAGATTCCGAGCCGCAGCATCTTGTGCCTGAAGCGCAACGTCGAGGGAGAAGCAGGCGCCTGGGCGTTCGGCAAGGAATTCATGGGGCTCCTCAAAGAGCGCGCCCTGCGGCACATGGAGGGAATAGCTGGCGCTGCCTTCTGCATCTGGTGGGGCCAGGTCAACGACGACAGCGACGGCCCGCTCGAATGGTGCCGGCCGGTGCCCGACGGGGAAGCCGAGGAGCTAGCAAAGCAGTTTCCCGAACTCACCCTGCGCACCGAACCCGCACACCACGAGGCGTTCGTCAACCTCGGACCGGGCGGCCAGACGAACGCGGTGCAGGAGCAGGTCCTCAGCGAATCTCTGCTCGCCTGGGCCGAAGAGCGGGGCGTGGAACCCAACGGCCTGGGCGTTCGAATCACCTACCTTGTGCCAACGCCGAGGACCAAGGTCAGTGGGCCGGATTGCGACTTCGCCGTTCCCTTCGTTGATCGGACGGCGTGAGCTCCAAGAACAGGCCTATGAGCTCCAGATGATCGCCTGAGGCTCGGAGTAGGCGAGGAGCCCGTAGTCGCCGCCGTCCCGTCCGATGCCTGACATCTTGAACCCGCCGAAGGGGGCATCGTGGTTGCGTTGGGCGGTGTTGACGCCGACGTGCCCGGCTTGCAGCAGCTTGGCCACCCGCAGGGCGCGGGCTCCGTCCTTGGAGAAGACGTAGTCGTACAGCCCGAACTCCGAGTCGTTGGCGATGGCAATGCCCTCTTCCTCGTCGTCGAAGGGGATCATGGTGATCACGGGGCCGAAGATCTCTTCGCGGGCCACCCGCATGGAGTTGTCGCCGGTGATCAGCGTCGGCGCCACGTAATAGCCGACGGGCAGATCGGCCGGCCGTTGACCGCCGATCACGATCTCGCCCCCGTCCTCCTTCGCCGTCTGGATGTGCGCCTCGATCCTGGCCCGGTGCGCCGCCGAGATCACCGGGCCGATGATCGTCGAGGTGTCCGTCGGGTCGCCCACCTTGAGGAAGCCCGCCATCTGGACGAGACCGTCGCGCACCTGGTCGAACACGCTGCGGTGCACGACGGCGCGGGTCGGCGCGGTGCAGATCTGGCCGGAGTGGAACGACCATGTCGAGCCGATGCACCCGACCGCAGCCTTGACGTCGGCGTCCTCGAAGACGACGCAGGCACCTTTGCCACCCAGCTCGAGGAGCGTCCGCTTCATCGTGCGCGCCGCCGTCTCGGCGATGGTCACGCCGATCTGGGTCGAACCGGTGAAGCTCACGCAGTCCACGTCGTCGGCATCCACCAAGGCGGCGGACGCCACCGGCGTGTTCCCGTTCACCAGGTTGACGACGCCGGGCGGGAAGCCGGTGTCGTTGAGGATGCGGACGAGCTCGACGATGGCGAGGGGATCCTGCGGGGCCGGCTTCACCACCACCGTGTTGCCCGCAGCCAAGGCCGGGGCCACCTTGCCCGCCATGTTCACCATGGGGAAGTTGTACGAGGTGATGCAGGCCACCACGCCGATGGGCTGGCGATTGACCATCCCGCCGATGATCCCGCCCGGTGCCAGTGGTGTCGCTTGCGCCGGCTGAGGCAGGAGCGGTGTCTGGAGCACCCCGCGGGGATCGCGCGCGTAACGCTCGAAACGGTCGGCCGCGACGGGCACTTGCATGCGTGAGCCGACGGTCGCCGTGGCCCCTGTCTCGGCGATGACGAGAGGCAAGAGCTCGGCCGACTTGGCTCGGATGGCCTCGGCGGCCTCGCGCATGAGGGCGCCGCGGTCCTCGGCCGACCAGGCGGCCCACCCCGGCTGTGCCTCCTTGGCTGCGGCGGCGGCCGCCAGGGCGTCGTCGGCGCTCGCGTTGGGCGCCCGCCCGACGATCTGTTCGGTCGCCGGGTTGACGATCTCGTAGGTCCCGTCGGACGCATCGACCCATTTGCCCCCGATGAGGAGTTGGTGCTCGTCGCGCGTGGTGGTCTCTGCCATGTGTGCTCCAAGGTCGGCGATAGGCGTGCCGGCGGATCTGACGGCGCGTCACATTCAACTCCGACTCGTCACGACCCGCCAAAGGCGCTGGTACCCCCGCTGGTATCTCGCTGGTACCCCCGCTGGTATCCCGCTGATCACCGACGTCGGCGGGCCGTGTTGCCGCCCGCGAGCCGGGTCTTCGTCGGTGCCGAATCACAACGGACGAACAGAACTGGCGCGATCCCAGGATCAGCGGCTCCATTTATGACTTTCGTCACTTCGCATGGCCATAGGACCTGTGGGATTCTCTACATTGGAAACGTCCACGGGGGATGAACGGAGTCCGGTGATGAGTCGACCTGCCGATGTGATCCCTGGGCCGCCGCGCCCCGGTTCCGCCGGCCGCCATCCCAGTCTCCAGCCCAAACTGGAGGTGAGTCCCGACGCCCGACTCTCGGACCAGGCTCCGGCGACGAGCGCGGCCGAGATGATGACCGGGGTCGTGGGGGACTCCATCATTGGCAACGCCGACGTGGCCCGGGCGCGGGAGCGCCACCGAATCGCCCGCCTGCGCCGGCTCGTGGCGGTCACCGCGCTCGTCATGGGCTGGGTCGTCATCCGCCGGGTCAGCGGGCACAGCATCTTTCCCTCGGTACACCTCCCGCACTGGTTCGGCGGCGCGTTGCCCATCTTCATCATCGTCCTCATGCTCGGCGCGGTCATGCTGGCCCCCTTCATCGGCGCCGGCCGGTCGCCACACTCCTTGATCCGGCCCGGTGAGACGGCCGTCGGTTTGGAGGACCTGGTCGGGATCGACTCCATCAAGGCCGAGGTCGTGCGCTCCGTCAACCTCTTCCTCGCGCATCAGACCTTCCGCGACACGATGGGCGGCTCGGCCCGTCGCGGTGTCCTGTTCGAGGGTCCGCCCGGGACCGGCAAGACGTTCGTCGCCAAGGCGATGGCCAAGGAGGCCAACGTCCCGTTCCTCTTCGTGTCGGCCTCCGCCTTCCAGTCGATGTACTACGGCCAGACGAACCGCAAGATCCGTTCCTTCTTCAAGCAGTTGCGCAAGCACGCCCGCAAGGAGGGTGGTGCCATCGGCTTCATCGAGGAGATCGATGCCATCGGCGCCTCGCGGCGCGGGACCGGCGGCAGCGGGGTCACCGAGGGTGTGACGGGTGTCGTCAATGAGCTGTTGGTGCAGCTCCAGTCCTTCGACAACCCGACTCGCGGCCAGCGCTTTGCGTCGGCGTGGATCGACCTGGTCAACCGCTACCTGCCCGACGCGAGCAAGTTCTCCAAGCCGAAGGTGACGCCGGCCAACGTGCTCGTCGTCGCCGCCACGAACCGCAAGGACGACCTCGACCCTGCGCTCATCCGGCCGGGGCGCTTCGACCGCAGCATCTACTTCGGGCTACCCGGCCGCCGGGCGCGCGCCGAGATCGTCGCCTACTACCTCGGCAAGAAGGCGCACGAGGCCGATCTTGACGGGTCGAGCGCAGTCGACGTCGTCGCCGGCATGACGTTCGGGTACTCGCCGGCGGCCCTGGAGCGGCTCATGGACGAGTCGCTCGTCATCGCGCTGACGCACGGACGCTCGGCCATGACCATGTCCGACGTCGCCGAGGCCAAGATGCTCGTTGAGCTCGGCGTCACCGACGAGACGATCTACGCGCCCGACGAGCGCGAGCGCGTCGCCACCCACGAAGCGGGGCATGCCACCGTGGCTTACTTCGTGGGCCAGACTCGCCAACTCGACGTGCTCTCCATCGTCAAGCGGCGCGACTCGCTCGGGTTGCTCCAGCACTCCGATGCCGAGGAGCGCTTCACCAAGAGCAGCGAGGAGATGCACGCCCTGCTCGAGATCGCCATGGGCGGCATGGTCGCCGAGGAGCAGTGGTTCGACGAGGTGTCGACGGGACCGGCGTCGGACCTCGCGGCGGCCACGACCATCGGCGCCCAGATGATCGGCGCCTGCGGGATGGGCAATTCCCTCATCTCCGTCGCGGCCGCCGGGAGCGGCTACTTCGCGGGCAGCCTCGTGGACAAGGTGCTCGGAGACAAAGACGCTCGTGCCGAGCTCGACACGCTTCTGATGGGCGCCTGCGATGGCGCCAAGGCGATCGTGGCCGAGCACCCCGAAGTGGTCGAGGCCCTGCGCGACGCCCTGCTCGAGCGCGATGAGCTGGTGGGCTCGGAGATCACCGAGGTGATCGAGTCCGCACTGCACGCGGCGGCCAAGCCCGGCGTGATCGCCGAGCTCCGCCGGCCTCAGGCAACCCCCCTGCCGAGCAGCAGCATCGTCCGGGCCTGATCTCCAAGCTCCGAAACTCGACGCCGGCACAGGGAGCCGCGGACGCTGTCACCCCGCTCAGGGGGACGGTTCGGAGGTACCGCCGCCCAGCACACGGAGGATGAAGCGCCCGACACGCCCCGGCGCGCGCTTGCGCTGGGCCGCCTTGGCCTCGGCCTCGTGGTCGCGCGTCAGCGGGCCGCCGAGACGCCAGTAGCGCCTGCCGCCACCGGTGTAGCGGACGTAGTCGGGCACGGGCGGCAGGGTCCGCTTCGGCTTGCGTCGGCGCTTCCGTTTGGCGGCCACGAAAGCAGTGTTGCGCAGTTTGGCGAATCGGGCCTCGGCCTACCCAGCCAGGTGTGCCGTGTCGTTGTAGCTGCGCACGATCCAACGATCGGGCGCGACCACCAAGCGCGAGATCGACGCGTTGTCGGCATTCAAGAACGAGAAAGGCTTGGAGCCGCTGGCCTGCGCCAGGATCTCGCCGATAGCTGCGCCGTGGCTGAAGACCACGACGCGCCCGCCTGGGTGCGTCGCCGCGATGGCCTCAATGGCGTGCCGCAGGCGTCCCCCGAAGACCTCGCGCGACTCGGCGCCGGGGATCACGTCCCAGCGCTCCTCCCGCCACACCTGCTCCATCACGGGGTCGCGGTCGTGAGCCTTCTGGCGCAGGAGCCCGCCCTCCCACTCGCCGAGGAAGACCTCGCGCAGGTCGGGGTCGACCACCGGGGTGATGCCGCTGCGTGCGACCAGGGGCGCCGCCGTCTGTGCCGTCCGCTGCAGGTTGCTCACGTAGAGCCCGTCGAAGGGTTCGGTCGCCAGGCGTAGCGCCACCAGCTCGGCCTGGTGCCGTCCCACGTCGGAGAGGGGCGGGTCACCTTGGCCCTCCACCATCTCGAAGGTCTCACCCTCGACCGAGTCGGCCGACGCGCCGTGGCGCACCAAGAGCAGCTCGACCGAGCCGGGCGGGCCGACGTAGGGGCGCTGGCTAAAGGTGCGGGGCGCCGTCACGGACGCCGAGTGTAGGAACGATCAGTGGGGCGACGACAGTTCGGGAGGGCCGCTGCTGTCGTCGTCCTCGACGACCTCTGCGTCGATGATGGTCGGGTCGCTTTCCGACGCGGTGGCGGACCCCGGTGGACCCCAGCCGCCCGGAGCACCGGGCCCGGCGCCGGGCGAGCGGAAGGTCGCAAAGAAGGTGCCGGGTCCCTGGGTGAAGTTCACTTGGAGGGGTCGGCCTGCGTTCGGGCCGAGCTGGGCCCACAACGGCAAGGCGCGCCGGTACACGACGTAGTACTGCACCGCGAGCGTGACTCCGAGGTAGAGCAAGAAGCTCGCCCCCACGAGGCCGGCGGCGCCGGCGTGGTCACCGCCCGCGTCGCCGGCGAAATGCACCAGCAGTGACACGAGCCAGAGGCCCATCGTGATCGCGTTGCCCTGGCGCAACACCCAGCCGTCGGCCGCCCACACCCGCATGGAGAGACCGCGCAGCGCGCCGAGGCCCAGCGCGCCGATCACCAAGGTGCCGATCACCCAGCCCCACGCAGTGCCCGAGACATGGTGGTCGCCCGAGTAGGAGAACATTTCGATCAGCCCGATGACGCCGATGACGATGGGGAGGCGGGGCTGGAAGATCCGCGGCACCGGCCGCACCCTGACCTGGCGCAGCAGGACGAGGATCAGGATGACCGCGCCGAGTGCATAGGAGAAGAACATCGCCATCCACCCTATGGCCGGGGTCGGATCAGCTGTTCAGCAGGGGTGCGACTTCGACGCCGAAGCGGGCCGTCTGTTCGCAGAACTCCTCAACGCTGCGCGCCATGAATCGGACCTGCAGGTGGTTCACGCCCATCTCCACCAGCTCCCGGAGCGAGCTCGCCACTTCGTCCCCGCCGCCCGAGAGCACCCAGCCCGGCACGTCCCAGCCCGAGCCGCCCGGGGTGAGATAGATCGGCTCGACGATGGTGCCGATGTCGAGGGGAGCGTCGCCGCGCAACTCGGCTCGCAGCTCGCGGAGCCGGGCGATATGTCCGGGGAGGTCGCGCCGGCGCGTCCCCTGGGGCAACCAGCCGTCGCCGAAGGCGGCGGTGCGGCGGATCGCCGCCGGTGACGAGCCGCCGATCCAGATCGGCGGCCGGGGCTGGCGCACCGGGCGCGGCCTCAGCCCCATGTCCCGGGCGGGAAAGCGGGGGCCCGGCAGCTCGGGGAATTCGTCAGTGAAGCAGCGGGCCAGCGCGGAGACCGCCTCGTCGGTGTGGCGACCGCGCTGGTCGAAGTCACCGGTGAGGAGCTCGTATTCCTCGGGCACGTGGCCGGCTCCGACGCCCACGATCAGCCGGCCGCCCGACAGTGCGTCGATGGTCGAGAGCTCCTTGGCCGCCCGCAGCGGATGACGTTGGGCCAGGATCAGCACGTGGGAGAGCAGGTGCGTGCGCGTCGTGAGCGCGGCGAGCCAGCCCAGCGTCGCCGTCGTGTCGTACCAGATGGTGCCCATGGCGTCGGCCAGGCGGCGCGGGATCGCGGTGTGGTCGCACACACCGAGGTAGAAGAAGCCGGACTCGTCGGCGACGCGGGCGATGCGCGCCAGCTCGACCGGACCGGCATCTTTCTCCCAGTCGGCGACGTAGAGCGTCGATTGCGACTGGATCGGCAACTGCATGCCGTAGACGACCTCGCCCTCGGGCACCGTGCGCACCACGTCGGGGGGGATCAAGTCGGAGTCGGTCATCGCGGGTACTCCCTTCGGACGGAGTCGCCCGTGTCGGTGGTGGCGTTCATGGTCGGATCCGCGGCGATGGCAACGGGGAGCCGACCAGCGACGAGAGCATGTTCTTCGTGCCGAAGGTCGTCGCCAGCACGCGCGACCGCTTGAGATGCAGGTGCAGCGGCACCTCCCAGGTGTAGCCCATGCCCCCGTGCACCTGTATCGCGGCGCGGGCGTTCGCGATGGCGGCCTCGTCGGCCAGCAGCTTGGCGCCGGCGGCCACGCGCTGCATCCAGGCGAAGGGTGCGGTCCCCGCCGCCTCTGCCTCCGCGGCGAGCACGTCGGGCGCGTCGGCGAGGCAGGCCGCCGCATGGACCGCGGCCCGGGCCACTTCGGCTCGCACCAGCATGTCGGCGCACATGTGCTTGATCGCCTGGAAACTGCCGATGGGCTTGCCGAACTGGTGCCTCTCCTTGGCGTAGGCAACCGCGAGGTCGAGGCATTCGACCGCGTGGCCCACCTGCAGCGCAGCCGTGAGGATGGCGCCGTCACAAAAGAGCCGACGGGCGAGGTCCCCGACTGGCCGCCCGGCCGGCAGCTCGGACAGTTGCCACAGCGGCGTGAGCGGGTCCAGCGGTGCCGCGAGGCGCGTCGCAGTGGCCTCGCCGATCGTGATGACCAAGGTGCTGCCCGCACCGAGCCCGCCGCCGGGGAGGAAGAACGCGGCGTCGAGTGACGAGAGGTGCTCCACCAGCCAGGGTCCGCCGCCGCTACTGCCACCACCACCGACGCCTACCCCGACGAGTGCCAGACCCTGGGCGGCACCGGGAACCAGATCGAAGGTGGCGGCGAGGAAGGTGCCGACGAGCGGGCCGGGCACCAACGCCCGTCCCAGCTCTTCGAAGACAACCGCGGCGTCGGCGAGGCCGAGCCCGGTACCGGCCGGCTCGGGGAGCGTCAGCGCGAAGACGCCGGTTTCGCCGAGCGCGGCCCACTCCTCGGCGGTGACGGTCCGCTCCTCGCCCTCACGCAACCGGACGCGCTCGAGGGGCAGCCGCCCGGCCAGCATGGCCCGGATCCCCTCGGCCAGCTCCCGCTCGGCCTCGCCGACGCGGAAATCCATCAGCGCGTCCTCGGGAGGCCGAGGATGCGCTCGGCGACGATGTTGCGCTGCACCTGTGAGGTGCCCGCCGCGATGGTGAGGTTGATCGACTTGAACCAGTTGTGCACCTGCTCCGCGTTGCCGATCGGTGTGCCGTCACGAGTGAGCGGGTCCGCGCACAGGGCGGCCGCCTCCAGCATCTCCATGGCGAGGTCACCGAGCGCCTGCGCGTGCTCGGAGAAGGAGAGTTTGAACACCGACCCGCCGATGCCGGGCACGCCGGTTTGGGCGGCTTCGGACACGTTGCGCTTGGTGAGGGCCCACAGGGCGTCGAATGCGGCACGAAGGTGCCCGATGCGGTGCCGCCAACCGGCGGTGTCGTGGGTGAAGAGATCGAGCCGCGTGCCGATGTCGTCGAGCTCGTCCAGCAGACGCATCGCCTCGAGCAGTTCGCCCACGAAGGCCGTGCCGCGTTCGAAGGACAGCGTCACCATGGTCACGCGCCAGCCGTCGTTCTCATCGCCGACCCGGTTGGCTGCCGGGACCCGCACCTCGTTGAGGAAGAGCTGCGCGAACTCAGTCGTGCCCTCGATCGTGCGCAGCGGCTGGATCTCAATGCCCGGCGAGTCCATCGGCATGATGAGCCAGGAGATGCCACGGTTGCCCTCGTCGCCGGTGCGCACGAGCAGCTCGCAGAAGTCGGCGACCTCGGCGTGCGAGGTCCAGATCTTCGACCCGGTGACGACGTAGTCGTCGCCGTCGCGCACAGCCCGTGTGCGGAGCGAGGCCAGGTCGCTTCCTGCGTCGGGCTCGCTGAAGCCCTGGCACCAGACCTCTTCGCCGCGCAGGATGGCCGGCAGGTAGCGCTCGCGCTGGGCCGGAGACCCTTCGGCGATGACGGTCGGCCCCGCGTGCAGCAGGCCGACGAAGTTGACGCCGACGTAGGGCGCGCCGGCCCGCTCGCACTCCTCCTTGAAGATCAGCTGTTCCACCGGCGACGAGCCGCGCCCGCCGCCTTCGGCCGGCCAGTCGACGCCCGCATAGCCCGCGTCGTAGAGCACCCGCTGCCAAGCCAGGTCGTAGGCCCGACGGGCCGGCCAGTCGTCGTGCGGCGGCGGCGGGGCGACGGAAGGAAGCGTGGCGGCCAGCCAGGCGCGCAGTTCCTCCCGGAATGCCTGTTCCGATGCCGTGTAGCGCAGGTCCATGCCGTCAGGTGCGAAGTTGAATGCGTACGTGAACGCGCAGGCAGGTGCGGGAGGGAATTCGGGAGACGAGGCGAACGAGCGGCGCGGCGATCAAGGCCCGGATCAGGCGGCGAAGTCCAGCCCGAAGAGCGCGATGGCGTTGCCCCGCACGATCTTGCGGCGCTGCTCGTCGGTCAAGTCGGCCATCTGCTCCTCGGCGATCTCGCGCGTGCGCGGCCAGGTGGAGTCCGAGTGCGGGTAGTCCGACTCGTAGGTGATGTTGTCCTCGCCGATCTCCTCGACCGAGCGCACCCCGTGCGCGTCGTCGAAGAAGCAGCCCCACACGTGGTCCTTGAAATAGCTCGATGGTTTCTCGGGCACGATGTCGGCCACGCCGCCCCAGCCACGGTTGTCCTCCCAGACGCGGTCGGCCCGCTCCAAGATGTAGGGGATCCAGCCGATCTGTCCTTCCGAGTAGGCGACCTTGAGATCGGGGAAGCGGACGAAGACGCCGCTGAAGAGGAAGTCGACCAGCGAGAAGGTGGCGTTGGTGTGGGTCAGCGTCGAGCCCACGGCCGGGGGCGCGTCCGCCGACGTCGAGGGCATCTTCGACGACGACCCGATGTGCATGTTGACGACGGTCCGCGTCTCCGAGCAGGCGCGGAAGAAAGGATCCCAGTAGTGGTCGGGGTCGTGCACGCTGGGCAGGCCCAAGAAGGGCGGGATCTCGCTGAAGCACACGGCGCGCACGCCGCGTGCCGCGTTGCGCCGCACCTCGTCGGCCGCCAGCTCTGCGTCCCAGAGCGGGATCAGGCAGAGGGGGATGAGGCGGCCACCCGTGTCGGCGCACCACTCGTCGACCATCCAGTCGTTGTAGGCCTGCACGCAGAGGAGGCCGAGCTCCTTGTCCTTCGCCTCGGTGAAGGTCTGGCCGCAAAAACGGGGAAAGGTCGGGAAGCACAGCGCGGCCTCAATGTGGTTGGCGTCCATGTCGTCGAGCCGCGGCTTGACCTCGTAGGAGCCCGGGCGCATGTCCTCGTAGGTGACGCCCTTCATGGTCACCTCGTCGCGCGGCACGCCGACGGCGGAGTCGACCCGCAGCAGCGGTCGCTTCAGATCCTCGTAGTACCACCAGTCGACCGGCAGACCCTTCGAGCCCGGCTTGACCTTGAGCTGGCCGCCCCGGAACTCGACCTCGGGCATCGGCGCACGCACAATCCGGGGACCGACCTCGGCGTACTTGGACGGGAGGCGGTCCTGCCACACGTTCGGCGGTTCGACGACGTGGTCGTCGACCGAGATGATCATGGGCAGGGGCTCAGGCATGGTCATCGAGCGTAGCCCGCACCTGACGCGGCGTCAGAAACGGCTGGCGCCGGCCGAGGCCCGCTCGCGTCCCTCAGTCGAGCACCTCGGCGAAGAGATCGAGCATCGCCTGCCACGAGCGCCGGTCGGTCCGCTCGTCGTACGCAATCCCGGGCAGGTCGATCTGACTGGCTCGCGGGTTGGTGAACGAGTGCACGGCGCCGCCGTAGACGACGAGCTCCCAATCGACGCCCCCGGCCCGCATCTCCTCCTCGAAGACCCGCCGTTGTGCGTTGTCGACGATGGGGTCGTCGGCGCCGATCAACGCCAGCACCGTGCCGCGGATGTTGGCGGCGTCCTCGGGTCGCGCCGTGCGGAGCCCGGCGTGAAAACCCACGGCGGCCTTGAGGTCGACCCCGCCGCGCGCCAGCTCGAAGGAGAGCGTGCCGCCGAAGCAATAGCCGATGGCGGCCAGGCGATGGGGGTCGGCGCGTTCCTCGCCGACGAGAATGTCGAGCCCCGCGGTGCCGATGGCACGCACCCGGAGCGGGTCGGCGTGGAACTCGCCGATGCGCTCCATCATCTCGTCGCGGTTGGCCAGCGGCTGGCCCCCGCCGTGGTAGTCCAGCGCGAACGCGACGTAGCCGAGCTCGTCAGCCAGGCGCGCCGCGCGCGAGCGGGCGTGGTCGTCGAGCCCCGGCCCCTCGTGGGACACCAGCACGCCGGGTCGTCGGCCATCGCCGTCGGGGAGAGCCAGGGTGCCGACCATGGTGCGGCCGTCGGCTTCGTAGGAAATGTCGCGGGTGGTTGCCATGGGCGCAACGTATCCGGTGTGGCCCCACGCCATACTGGCCCTGTGCGCGGGAATCCCGGCCGGGGCCTCCAATTGGCAGTTCCGGCGGCGCTGCTCGCTCTGCTGCTGGCGTCGTGCAGCTCGGGCCCGTCCTCCTCGTCGGCGGGAGGCACGCACGGCCGCGCCGGGTCGTCGACCGCATCGACCGCAGGTGCCGGCAACACGGGCCAGGCGACCTCGACGACGGCGACCCCCGGCTCGACGCTCGCTCCCGTCGCCACCTCGGGCCCGCTGCAGGCGGGCTCGCCCATCGCGCTGCCGTTCTCGGCCGACCGCGTCACCGCCGCCGAGAGCCCGGACGGCGCGGTCTTCGCGGCACCGCAGGACCCGACGAACCCGGCCCCCGCGGTGGCGTGGGTGGTCGACGGCAACGGGCCTGCCGCCGTCGCCGAGCACGTCGCCAACGGCATCGCCGCGCTGGCCGCTGACAGTACGAACTTCTACGTCGCGACGTACTCCAACGTGTTCTCCTACAACCGCGCCAGTGGGAACCAGGACGGGCAGTGGACGATGCCCCCCGTGAACGCCGCCAACAGCTCCGATGCCGACCTCGTCGCGCTCGCCGCGGCGGGGGGCAATGTCTTGGTGTCGGTGACGCAGGACAACACGGTGCGCGTCTACCGGATCAACCCCACGTCGTCGGCCGGGCCGCGCCTGGTCGTGCAGGGGCTGGGTGACGCCATCGGCCCCGACGGGTCCATCTATTACGAGGACGCCGCGCACCATCTGGCGGTACGGCGGCCCGACGGTTCGGTGCTCACCGGCCCCGCGCTGGCGGACACGCCCAACGGTCTCGGGGGCGGCGTCCAGTACCTCGACGTCGTGGCGGGCGGCTCCGTGTGGGTCAGCGAGCCTGCCGGCCAGGGCCTCGATGCGCTCTACACCACCTACGACGCCGACACCCTGGCGACGATGGGCTCGTACAGCGGCTCGGTCACGAGCACCGTGGTCGACACGGCGGCGGGGCCTCTCGCGCTCGAACAGGGTGGGGCCATCGCCACCTGCCCGCAGTCCGCCCAGCCGGCACCGTCGTCGTGCGTCGTGCGAATCGACCCCCACGGCGACGTCAGCGACGCCGTGGTCGTGGGTGCCGCCGTCACGCTGCTCGGCCCGGGGCCCGCGGTCGTCACCTCCGACACGACGACGGGGCAGTTCGACCTGGTGCGCGTCTCGTAGAGTCCGATGCCACCGGGCACGTGCCTGGGTGGGCGGACTAGTAGTGCATGGAGACGCCGCCGTTGGGGCTCACGAGCTGCCCGGTGACGAAGCTGCTGGCGTCCGCAGCGAGATACAACACGCAGTACGCGATGTCCGAGGTCTCGCCGACGCGGCGGAGCGGTGCGGACTTCGACATCGGCGTCAGCACGGCCGCCTTCATGTCCTCGTTGATCGTGCCGTCGGGGTTCGTGTAATAGCGCGCCGTCATGTTGGTGGGCACGAAGCCCGGCGCCACGCAGTTGACCCGCACGCCGTGCTTGCCCACCTCGAGGGCCATCGTCTGGGTGAGCTGCACCACGCCGGCCTTGGTGATCGCGTAGGGACCGATACCGGCGGCGGGTGCGAGCACGGCAGCCGAGGCCATGTTGACGATGGACCCGCCGCCCTGCGCGACCATCACCTTCCCGGCGGCCTGACATCCGTAGAGCACGCCCTTGAGATTCACGGCCACGATGCGGTCGAATTCGTCGGGATCGACGTCGACGATGGTGGCATCGATCATCATCCCGGCGATGTTGCACATCACGTCGAGGCGGCGATGGCGCGCCGTGATGTGGCCGACGAGCGTGCCGGCCGCCCCAGGGACGGCGACATCGAGCTCGGCGCTCTCGGCCTGTCCGCCGGCGGCCGTGATGCCGCTCGCCGTCTCGGCCGCCGTGGCGGCGTTGATGTCGGCGCACACGACGGTGGCGCCCGCAGCTGCGAGCACTTCGGCGGTGGTACGCCCGATGCCGCCCCCGGCGCCGGTGACGAGGGCCACGCGACCCGTCAGGCTGAAGGCGTCCTGCACACTCCGGGCGGTTTCCACCGGCGCACCTTACGCGACCTCAGGCGGTGACACCCTCTAGCGCGAGCAGCGCGCGCTTGACCTTGAGCCCGCCGCCGTAGCCGCCGATGCCGTTGCTCGCCAGCACACGGTGGCAGGGCACGATGATGGGGATCGGGTTGCGCCCGTTGGCCTGTCCAACCGCACGCGGCCCGTTGGGCCGTCCGACACGGCGGGCCAGCTCTCCGTAACTGATGGTCTCGCCGTAAGGGATGCGCGCCAGTTCGAACCACACCTGGCGCTGGAAGGGCGTGCCGTCGAGCTCCATCGGGATGTCGAAGTCCCTGCGCTCGCCGGCGAAGTACTCCTCGAGCTGGGTGGTGGTCTCCTTGAGTACCGGCGGGACGTCATCGATGTCGCGGCGGCGGTGCCGCGTCTCGTTCGGAAGCCAGAGCCCGATCAGCACGTCGCCGTCGCACTCGAGCACGAGGGTCCCGATCGGCGTCTGCAGCGGCATCGTGGCGGTGATTGTCGAGGTGGTCGTCATGCGGCACGTCCTTTCATCTGTGTCGTCTTCGTCTTGGATCTCGTCTTCGTCTTGGATCTCGTCTTCGATTTCCTGGCCGGGTCCTGGGCGACCGCGACGGGGACCGACCAGAGATGGGCCATGGCGTAACTGCGCCAAGGCCGCCATGCCTCGGTGGCCTCGACGAGCTCGGTCGGGTCATCGGGCAGGCCGACGGCGGCTGCACCTCGACGGATGCCCAGGTCGGTTGGCATGAAGGCGTCAGGGTCGCGCAGGGCGCGCATGGCCACGTACTCAGCGGTCCAGGGCCCGATGCCGGGCAGGACCAGGAGCGACTGGCGCAGCTCGCCCGGGTCGGCACCCGGGTCGATGACGACGTCACCGCGTTCGACGGCGTCGGCCAACGCCACGAGCGCACGACGTCGCCCGGCTGGCATGGGGAACGCTCCCGGCTCGCGCCGCGCCAGTTCGGACAGCGCGCCCGGCGACGGGAAGAGGTGAGTGATCGCGCCGTCGGGCGTTTGGAGCGCATCACCGGCCGCGTGGACGAGTCGGCCGGCGACGGTGCGGGCTCCAGTCACCGAGACCTGTTGGCCGATGACGGCGCGGACCGCGAGCTCGAAGCCGTCGACCGCCCCGGGCACGCGGCGTCCGGGGTCGCGCCGCACGAGGGGACCGAGATGGCGATCTCGCCGCAAGGCCTCCCAGATGGCCACCGGGTCGGCGTCGAGGTCGAGGAGCTGCCGGCAGCGGGCCACCGCTGTGGTCAGATCGCGCAGGTCGGAGAGGACGAGGTCGCCCTCCACGTACGCGGGCCCGGCCGCTCCTTCATCGGGCGCCGCGCCGACGTGGCGCCCCACGCTGTTCGGCGTCTCGGGCGCGGTGAGCGTCACGACCCCGTGCCCGTGGGGGAGGCGAAGGCTGCGCCGGTAGGAAGTGCCGTCGAGGTGCTCGACGCCCGGCAAGGCCCGCACGCCCAGGAAGTCGAGGACCGAGGCCGGGTTGAACGGTTGGCGGCAGGGCAGGCGCAAGCGGATGGACTGGATGGCGCCGGTGTCGGACGAGCGGTGCGCCCGCGCGGCCCTGCGCGCCCGCCCGCGCAACCCGGTCGGGGTGTCGGCGAAGATCGCACGCACCGTCTCGTTGCACTGACGCACGCTGGCAAACCCGGCCGCGAAGGCGACGTGGACGACGGGAAGGTCGGTCGTCTCGAGCAACACGCGCGCGGTCTGGCTGCGCTGGGCGCGGGCCAAGGCGAGCGGGCCGGTGCCAACCTCGGCGGTGATGAGCCGGTTCAGCTGGCGCGTGCTGTAGCCGAGCCGCGCCGCCAGGCCCTCGACACCCTCGCGGTCGACGATGCCGTCACGGATGAGCCGCATGGCTCTCGCCACGACGTCGGCGCGCACGTTCCACTCCGGCGACCCGGGTGTGGCGTCGGGACGGCAGCGCAAGCACGCCCGGAAACCCGCCTGTTGCGCCGCTGCCGCGGTGGGGTAGAAACGCATGTTCTGTGGCTTGGGCGTCCGGGCCGGGCAACTCGGACGGCAGTAGATGCCGGTCGAGGTGACGGCGCAGAAGAACCAGCCATCGAAGCGTGAGTCCTTACTCTGTGCCGCTTGGTAGCAGCGCTCCGGGTCCTCGAGCATCGATGACAGCCTGGCATGCCGCTGTGCCAATAGCTGGCGGAAATCGGACATTGCCAGCGCGCACATCATCGGGCCGGCCCTGACAGTTCCCTCACACTCTCAACACGGACTTGTAAGCGGCGGAGGAGAGACTGGTGGCATGGCGTGCTCTGCGCAGCGCGAGGGCGCCCGCCGAAAGGGCTGAGGCCGATGGCCGTTGCCGAGAACGTGACCACGACGGACCTGGTGGCCCACCTGTACAGGCGGGCCGGTTTTGGCGCCCTGCCCAGCCAACTCTCGTCTGCATCGGCGGCCGGCTACGACGCCACGGTCGACGCACTGGTGGCCGGTCTGGCCGCGCCCGACGCCGGCGCCGACGCCATCGCCACGCCGACCTTCAGCGGCCGCGACCCAGGCGCCGCAGGCGAGGCGGCGGACGCGGCGGGACGGCGTGGCCTGTCGCACCAACTACACGAGCAGTTCCTCGAACTGACCACCTGGTGGCTCAGCCGGATGCTGGCCACCACGAACCCGCTCAAGGAGAAGCTGACCTTCCTCCTCCACGGTCACTTCCCGACCGCGATCTCCAAGGTCCGCTACCCCCTCTACATGTACAACCAGAATCAGCTCTTCCGCACGGAAGGGAACGGCGACTTCACCGGGCTGACGCAGGCGGTCGCACAGGATCCTGCGATGTTGATCTGGCTCGACGCCAAGTCCGACAAGGCGTCCAATCCGAACGAGAACTTCGCGCGAGAGCTCATGGAGCGCTTCACCATGGGGGTCGGCACGTACACGCAGGCAGACGTGCGCGCCGCCTCCTACTGCTTCACCGGCTGGCGGTTCGACGCCAAGACGGGCGGCTTCTCCATCGCGGCGCGCCAGCACAGCACGACGCCACAGGACTTCCTGGGAGTGAGCGGCGTCACGTCAGGTCAGCAGGTGATCGATCTCGTGACCGACAGCCACGCCTCCAATAGGTTCGTGCCGTCACGCTTTTGGAGCTACCTCGCCTATCCGGTGACGCCGAGCGACCCTGTGGTGGCCGACCTGGCACCGGGGTACGCGGCGGATCGAAGCGTCGCGAACCTGCTCGCAGCGATCTTCGCTCACCCGGCCTTCACCCAGTCCCGGGCGCTCAACGGACTCGTGAAGCAGCCAACCGAGTACGTAGTGGGCGCGTTCCGCGCGCTGGGCATCACCCCGACTGCGCTGCAGCAGATGCGACCCGCGAAGTTGCTTTCGGTCTTCGCCGGCCTGGGGCAAGTGCTCTTCGACCCCCCGAGCGTGGGGGGCTGGCCCCAAAACGGCTACTGGCTCTCGACCGCCGCCGCACTGGAACGCTGGAAGTTCGCGCACGAGCTGTCTCACGCGGCCGACATTTCGACAGTGACCGACGCGTCGCCAGGCGATCGGGTCGATGCCGCCGCCGAGATGCTGTCGGTGCGCAACTGGAGCCCGGCGACCGCGGCGGCGCTGGATGCAGCCGCACATGTCCCTCCGACTCTGGTCACCTTGGCCCTGGTGTCGCCCGAGTACGTGAGCAACTGAGGAGGTCAAACGTGACCGGCGAAGACTGGCCAGAGCCAACACCGACCGACCCGCTCGCGATGGAGCCGCCGCTCGCCATTCCCGAGGTGCGTGGGAGTTTTGGCCCAGGCGTGGTGGTGGACCCGCCGCCGGACTCGGATCGCCACCGCATGCACCGGCGGGCCTTCCTTGGCTTGGCCGGGGGCGTCGGCGCCCTCGGTGTGCTCGGTGCCGTGTTCGGGCCGCGGGCCTGGGACACCCTCTTCGGTGGGGGCGCCACGACCGGTGCGATGGGCGACGCCGGTGGCGGGAATCTCGTGCTCCTCACGCTCTACGGCGGCAACGACGGCCTCAACACCGTGATCCCATACAAGGACCCGGCATATGCCCCCGCACGCGGACCCTTGGCGGTCGACGCGTCGAGTGTCCTGCCACTGGCGGACGGGTTCGGGCTCCACGCCAAGATGCCGGGCTTCAAGAAGCTCTGGGACGCAAAGGAGCTGGCCATCGTCCAGGGCGTCGGGTTCGCCGATCCCAACTTCAGCCATTTCGAGTCGATGGACATCTGGCAGGCCGGGTCCACCGACGCGTCCACCACGACCGGCTGGCTCGGTCGTTGGCTCGACGGGACGCGGTCGAGCCCGCTGCGGGCACTGGCGATCGGTCCGACCCTGCCGGCGGCTCTGTCCGGCAGCCGGGTGCAGGGCGCGGCCATCCCGGTGGGCCCACTCGTGTTGCCGGGGTCCACGTTCGAGCAAGGTCTCTATGCATCCTTGGCCCGCGGCGACCGGGCCGATGCGCCCCTCGCCGCCGAGGCCGCCATGTCGGATCACGTCCTGCTCGAGCTGCACCAACGGCTCGGGCCGCTCCTCGATCGCACGGCCACCTCGAACCCGTTGCACCTGGCCGACGAGTCAGGCCTGGCTGCTGGTGCCGCCGACAACCTCGCCATCGCCGACGGCGGTGGCGGCGTGGCCACCGGCAACATCTTGGCGGTGCAGTTGAGCATCGTTGCCAACCTGATCTTGGCGGGCGCCACCGCCGACGTCTACAGCGTCGAACTCGGCGGTTTCGACACCCATGCCGACCAGGTCCCGACGCAGAGCACCTTGCTCGCCGAGCTCGATACGGCGGTCACCGCCTTCGTCGACGCGCTGCGCGGCACGCGTCACGGGTCGAGGACCGTCGTATTGATCTATACGGAGTTCGGTCGCCGCGTGGGTGGCAACGCCAGCAACGGCACCGACCACGGCTGGGCCAACGTGGCCTTCGCGGCGGGACCCTCGGTGAAGGGGGGCTTCTACGGCGAGCCACCGAGCCTCACGAAGCTGTCTGAAGGCAACACGGTGTACACGACCGACTTTCGGACGCTGTACGCGACGATGCTCGGCCCTGTGCTGGGCGCCGACCCGAAGAGTTTTCTCGGGGGATCCTTCTCGCAGCTCGCGTTGGTCTGAAGTGACCTGATTCGGAACTCTGCCGTTCAACCCGACGCCGACGGCAGCGTCGTGATCATCTCGATCACCTCGTCGCGGTGATAGCCGTTTCGACGGGCGAACTCCACGAGTTCGCGCACCTGTTCGAGCACGGCGCCCCTCTGGGGGGTGCCCGACACCGTGATGCCGCGGCCGCGGGTGAAGTCGAGGAGCCCCTCGTCGCGCAGGATGTGCATGGCTCGCAGCACCGTGTTCTTGTTGACGCCGAGCACCGCGGCGATGTCCCGGGCCAGCGGCAGGCGCTCGCCCGGTTTCGCTTCGCCCTCGGCGATGGCTCGTCTGATCTCGGCCGCCACCTGATCGTGCAGGGGAGTGGCTTCGTTGCGGTCGACGTTGACTTCCAACATGGTCCTAGTCATAGTAGTGCCATGCAGGCTGCCTGGGAAGGCTCGACGTGACGGTCCTCCGGCCGAGCCCGCTGCGGCCCGCCGACGCGCCCGTGCCTGACCCAGAAGCCCTCTTCAAAGAGGCCCGGCGACGCCGCCGACACCGGTGGTTGGCCGCGGTCTGCGCCCTCGTGGTTGCCCTCGTCGCGAGCCTCGTTGCGCTCTGGCCGTCTTCGCCGTCAGGCCGCCGGCCCGGATCGGCGGGGCCGGTCGTGGCACCACGCCCCGCGGACGTGGCGGCGATGCCGGGTCAGATCGTGGGGTGGACGGCGACTGCACAGCTCGTCGTCGTCTCGACGAAGAGCGGCCGGATCGTTCGCACGCTGGCTTCTGACGTCACCGTTTTGGCACCGGGTCTCCCCAGCGTGTCGGTGGGGCCCGACGGCACCGTGTACTTCGAGTCGGCGTCCGCCCAGTCACTCGAGTCGGCCACCCCTCTTCCCACGACGGCCACCAGCGGTGACCAGATTCTCAGCGTGTCCATCGAGGGTAGTCCGGTGCGCGACCTCGGTTCGGGGTCCGATCCTGAGGTCAGCCCGGACGGGAAGTCCCTCGCCTACATCGCGCCCGATCCCGCGGGCGGCGCCGGGGAGGCGCCGTACCTGGTCCCGCCGCAGGGGATCGACGTCGCGACGCTCTCGGCCACAGGGGCGATCACCGCGGTGCGGACGCTCGAGCCCGGGCCCGCCCAGGTCGACCAGGGGGCGAGCGACCTGTCCTGGTCGCCGGACGGGCGGCTGCTCTCCTTCGACCTCTACGACCCGACCTCGCGCAGCGAGACGGCGTGGACGACGCCGGTCGGCCCCGGCGTCGCGTCGCTGGCCGGCGCGACACGGATCCCGATCCACGATGTCGGGTTGACCTGGAACGGGTTCTTCGGGACCGGCGCGCGCGGTGAGCCCCAGGGCATCGGCGCCCTCACGAGCCCATCGGACGGCCGGCAGAGCGTCGTGACCATCGACCCCAGCACCGGACGGATCATCGCGATCCTGTTCCAGACGCCGGCCGCGGTCTGCGAGGCGATCGCCGACAACGGTCCGAACGAGTGCTCGTCACTGTTCTCCAATCCCATCGTCGCCGACTCGTCCGGCTCGAACGTGCTCGTGGCCGGTGCCATCCCCTACGTCTTCGGGTTCTCGCCCACGACCTCGGGCGCCAGCTATCTCTACGTCTGGCACCGGGGCACAGGCAGGCCGCTGCGGCTCACGGGCCACGTCGATGTGGCGAGCTGGGTCCCGGCCGCATCGGGCTGAGGGGACCACAGGGCCCCCCGCTTGCCGGCCGAAGACTGGTCAGGGTCGCGCAGTCGCCAGCGTGTGCGGCAGGACGAGACGGCGGTGCGTGCCCGCATCGCCCCAGGCGCGCGAAAGCGCCCACGTCTGCTTCATGAAGAAGTGGAGGTCGCACTCCCAGGTGTAGCCAATGGCGCCGTGGACCTGGAGGGCGACGCGAGCAGCGAGGTCGGCCGCGTCGGACGCCATCGCCTTGGCCATGGACGCGTCGTGCGAGAGGGTCGGCTGCGCGGTCGCGAGCGACCACGCAGCGCGGTAGGTGGCCGGGCGGGCGAACTCGAGGGCGACGCGAGCGTTGGCCAGGAGGTGCTTCACGGCCTGGAAGCCGCCGATGGGCTTGCCGAACTGGTGTCGCTCCTTGGCGTAGTGCGCCGTCATGGTGATCATGCGATCGGCCAGGCCGATCAGTAGAGCGGCAGTCCCCGCCGCGGCACGGTCGGCCAGCAGGCCCACGGCGGCCTCGGCGGCGACGCCATAGGCCAACAACGTGTCCGACGACAGGGGCCAGTGCACCGTGGCCAAGTCGCGCCCGGCACTGAGGGCCGGTGTGGCCTCGATGAGACACGAGGCCGCCGGCACGGCGTGGAGCTGCCAGCCCGACTCGAGGTCGCGGCACGCGAGCAGCAGGATCGCCGCGTCGCGCGCGCCGACCACGCGCGGCGTGCGCAGCATCCCGTCGGCGGACACCTCGCTCGGCGAGGCGATCCCGCTCGCGCCGACGTCGATGCCGCCAACGGCGACCACGGCGTCGTCCTCGACCAGCGCGGCCAGGGCGGCCGCGGCCGCCGGTTCGGGCAGGAGTGCCGCCAGCGTCGGCGCGGCCAGGGCAGCCGTCTCGAGCAGGGGCTCGGGCAGGCAGGCGTAGCCGGCCTCCTCGAGCACGCCCACCAGGTCGACGTCGCTCAGCCCGAGCCCGCCGGCTGTCTCGGGCACGACCAGCGCCGGTGCACCGAGCTCGGCGAGGATGGCCCAGCGGTTGGCCGCCAGCTCGGCGCGGGCTGCCTCGTCGGCCAATGCGAAGGCGCGCAATTCGTCCGGCGAGCATTCGGCGTCGAGCACCGTGCGCACGCCCTCGCGCAGCTGGTTCTGTTCGTCGGAGAACGCGAAGTCCATCGTCTCTGTCGCGCCGCGTCTCGCGCGCTCAGCGGGGCAGCCCGAGCAGGCGCTCGGCCACGACGTTGCGCTGGATCTCGTTGGTCCCCGCGTAGATGGGCCCCGCCAACGAGAAGAGATAGCCGTCGAGCCACGCACCCGGCGCGCCGGAGTGCAGCAGTTCGGCCTCGGGACCGAGCAGGTCAAGGGCGGCGGTGTGGATGGCCACGTCGGTCTCGGACCAGAAGATCTTGTTGGCGCTCGCCTCGGGGCCGACGGCCTGGCCGCGCGCCACCTTGGTCGCCGTCCAGTAGGTGTGCAGCTGGTACGCCTCGGCGTGCATGTGCGCCCGCGCCACCGCGTCGGCGGATGCGGCCGGGCCGCCACGCGAGGCGTAGAGCCGCAGGAGGCGGTCGGCTGCCTCGGTGTAGCGCGCCGGGCTCCGCAGCGAGAGGCCGCGCTCGGAGCCGGCGGTGGCCATGGCGACCGACCATCCCGCGCCGACCTCGCCCAGCACCTGGTCCTCGGGTACCTCGACGTTGTCGAAAAAGATCTCGGCGAAGCCCGTCTCGCCGTCGATCTGGGGGATGGGGCGTACCGTCACGCCCGGCGAGTCCATCGCGACGAGGAAGTAGGTCAGGCCGCGGTGGCGCTCCGCCTCGGGGTCGGTGCGGAAGATCCCGAAGCACCAGTCGGCGAAGGCGCCGCGGCTGGCCCACGTCTTCTGGCCGTTGAGGATCCAGTTGCCGTCGTGCGCCGTGTCGCGCGCAGCGCGCGAGCGGATGCCGGCGAGGTCGCTGCCCGCGTCGGGCTCGGACCAGCCCTGGCACCAGATCTCGTCGCCCGAGGCCATGGGCGGCAGAAAGCGCGCCTTCTGCGCGTCGGTCCCGTACTCGAGCATGGTCGGCCCGAGGAGGAAGATGCCGTTCTGGCTCACGCGCGTGGGAGCGCGGGCGCGGTAGTACTCCTCTTCGAACACCAGCCACTCGAAGATGCCGAGGTCGCGTCCGCCGTACTCGACCGGCCAGCTGACGACGGACCAGCGGTCCTCGTACATGGTGCGCTCCCAGGTGCGGTGCGCCTCGAAGCCCTCCGCCGTATCGAGCGAGGGGAGGGGCTCGGTTGGGACGTGCGCCGCCAGCCACGCCCGGGCCTCGGCGCGGAACGCCTCTTGTTCGGCGCTGAAGGTCAGGTCCATGGCGTTGCGAATCTCGCACAGGGCCGCGGCCCTTGCCAAGGTGGCCCGCTCAGCTCGTCGGGCCGGGATGCCGGTGGTAGATGAGCGTCAGGACGAAGAAGCCCACGACGAGGCGGATGATGTCGGATTCGGAGGGCGACTCGCCCTCCGTGTCGAACTCGTGGCCGCCCTGGGTCACGGTCACGAGCTCGCGGGGGTCGCCGTAGACGCCGAGGTCCCAGGCCAGCTCCTGCGACTGCTCGGGATAGACGATCTCGTCGTTGTTCGAATCGAGGATGAGGAAGGGCGGGTCGCCCGCCTTGATGTAGGTGACGGGGCTCGCCCTCTTCAGGTCGGCGCCGAGTTGCTGGGCGGGCACGCTGCCCAGGAGCGAGATGAAACTCTCGGCCACCAGCACCGCGTCGCCGTTGTCGCCCATCGTCAAGAGGTCGCTCGGGCCCGCGATGTCGACGACCGACTGCACCTTGCTCGACTCGCCGAGGTCGGGGCCGACGTCCCAGCCGGCCTTGCGACCGGCCAGGCCGAGGAGGGCGACGAGGTGCCCGCCCGCGCTCTGGCCCCAGGCGCCGATGGCATGGCGATCGATGTGAAGGTTTGCCGCGTTGGCGCGCAGGTACCGGATGGCGCATTTCACGTCCTCGATCTGGTCCGGCCAGTGCTCTTTCGGCCCGAGCCGGTAGTCGATGCTCACGACGACGAACCCCGCGTTGGCCAGCGCCGGGCCGATGGCGTCGATGATGAAGCCGCCGGTGTCGTAGTCGCCCGAGACCCACGACCCCCCGTGGACGTAGACGGCGGCCGGCGCCGACCCGTCCAAGGATGCGGGTTCGGTGATGCGAGCCTGCTGGTGGTTGCAGTAGGTCAGGGTCGCATGCTGGCCGGCCGCCAAGTCGGGGGCCGGCGGTGAGGCCGCGGCGGACACCAGGCCGCCACCTGCGCCGGCGTTGCCACTGTTACCCCCTCCACCGGGCGTGGTGGGGCCCCCGCTGGAGCATGCCGCCAGCACCAGCGCACCGAGCACAGAGGCCACCGCGACCTGCCGGACCCTGTTCATGGCTGCGTATGTTGGTCGATCAGGGTCTCGTGCCGGTCCCGCCGCAGGGGCGCCGTCTGGCACCCCATCTGATTCGGCGTCAGAATTGGTATTCCTATGCCCAATGCAGTGATCGTCGACGCCGTCCGCACCCCGGTGGGCCGCCGCGGGGGCAAGCTCTCGGGCTGGCACGCCACCGACCTGGCGGCCCAGCCCCTGGCCGCCCTGCTGGCCCGCAACGACCTGGATCCCGCGCTGGTGGAGGACGTCGTCATGGGCTGCACCATGACGGTGGGCGAGCAGGCGATGAACATCGCGCGGAACGCCGCCCTCGCCGCAGGGTTCCCCGAGTCGGTGCCGGGCACGACGGTGGACCGCCAGTGTGGGTCGGCCCAGCAGGCCATCCACTTCGCCGCCCAGGCCGTCATGGCGGGCGCCATGGACATCGCGATCGGCGCCGGCGTGGAGTCGATGAGCCGGGTGCCGATCGGGTCGACCACCGAGCCCGGGCCGGGCGAGGCCTACGGGCCGCTCTACCTGGACCGCTTCGAGCTGATCCACCAGGGCGAGTGCGCCGAGGAGATCGCACGGCGCTGGAAGATCACGCGCGACGAGATGGACGAATTCGCGCTGCGCTCACACCAGCGAGCGGCGCGCGCCACCGACGAGGGCCGGTTCGGACACGAGATCGCGGCGCTCGAGGCCCGGGTGCATCCCGACGTGCCGGGCGCGGACGACGTGCGCGGCCTGCTCATCAGTGACGAGGGCATCCGGCGCGACACATCCTTGGAGAAGTTGGCGGCGCTCAGGCCTGCGTTCAGCGAGACGGGGACCGTGACGGCCGGCAGCTCGTCGCAGATCTCCGACGGCGCCGCCGCCGTGCTGATCATGAGCGAGGAGCGGGCCTCGACACTCGGGCTCCGGCCGCGGGCGCGCTTCCACACCTTCGCCGTGGCGGCCAACGACCCCCAGATCATGCTGACCGCGGTGATCCCGGCCACCAAGCTGGTGCTGGCCAAGGCGAAGCTCACGCTCGACGACATCGGCGTCGTCGAGATCAACGAGGCGTTCGCCTCGGTCGTCCTGGCCTGGGAGCGGGAGTACAGGCCGGACATGGAGCGGGTCAACCCCAACGGCGGTGCCATCGCCATCGGCCACCCCACCGGGTGCTCGGGCGCACGGCTGATGGCCACCCTGCTCAACGAGATGGAGCGCACCGGCGCCCGCTACGGGCTCCAAACGATGTGCGAAGGTGGCGGCCAGGCCAACGCGACCATCTTGGAACGGCTGGGCTGATGCCGACACGGGTCCCGGCGATCGAGGGGTGGTTCACCACCGGTGACGACGGCCGCGCACCGGCTCTGCTGGGCTCGCGCTGCACCGCCTGCGGGACCTACGCCTTCCCCGCCGAGCAGCTTTCGTGCCGCAATCCCGACTGCGCGTCGACCTCCTTCGAGACGGTGGAGCTGTCGCGCCGGGGTCGCATCTGGTCCTACACCGACGCCCGCTACCAACCCCCGCCGCCCTATGTCGCGGCCGACCCCTACGTGCCGTTCTGCCTGGCCGCAGTGGAGCTGGCCGCGGAGAAGCTCGTGGTCATGGGCCAGGTCGTCGGCGACGTCGCGGTGGCCGACCTTGCGGTGGGCGACGAGGTCGAGCTGGTGGTGGACACGCTCTACAGCGAGGACGACTGCGACTACCTCGTGTGGAAATGGCGTCCCGCGGGCGCCGGGGCCGTGACCCCCGGCTGGGAGGGCTGAGCCGTGCCCAGCAGCCACGACACGAAGGTTGCCGTGCTCGGCGCGGGCATGCACGAGTGGGGCAAGTGGGGCCGGCCCTTCGTCGAGTACGGCCTGGTGGCGGCGCGCGACGCGCTGGCCGACGCCGGACTGGGCTGGCGCGACATGCAGTTCGTCTCGGGGGCCGACACCATCCGCAACGGCTACCCCGGGTTCGTCTCGGGCGCGACCTTCGCCCAGGCCCTGGGCTGGACCGGCGCGCGGGTCTCGAGCGTCTACGCCGCCTGCGCCTCTGGCGCGGTGGCCATCGCCAACGCGCGGGCCCAGATCCTGGCCGGGCTGTGCGACGTCGCGCTGGTGGTCGGCGCGGACACGACGCCCAAGGGCTTCTTCGCCCCGGTCGGCGGCGACCGCACGGACGACCCGGACTGGCTTCGCTTCCGCTTGCTGGGGGCGACCAACCCGGCCTACTTCGCGCTCTACGCGCGTCGGCGCATGGACCGCTTCGGCGCCACCGAAGAGGACTTCGCGCAGGTCAAGGTGAAGAACGCGCGCCACGGACTGGCCAATCCGCACGCGCGCTACCGCAAGGAGGTCAGCGTCGAGGAGGTGCTGGCGTCCCCGATGGTGGCCGACCCGCTGCGGCTGCTCGAGATCTGCGCCACCTCCGACGGCGGCGCGGCGCTCGTCTTGAGCTCCATGGAGTTCGCCCGGCGTCGTGGCGGCGGTGCGTCCCCCCTCGTCACCATCGACGCCGTCTCGACGGTCACGCCGGTGTTCCCCAACACCGTCATTGAGATGCCCAACTTCTCGACGGACTCGGCGGTCGCCTTCAGCGGTGACGGCACAGAAACAGGAGGCAGGCCAAGAGGCGGGTCAGGAGCAGGGACCCAGGGGTTCCGCCCGTCCATTGCCGCCGCGGCGTACGCCGAGGCGAACATCGGACCCGAGGACGTGCACCTGGCCGAGGTCTACGACCTCTCCTCCGCGCTCGAGCTCGACTGGTACGAGGACATCGGCCTGTGCGGTGAGGGCGAGGCAGAGAAACTGCTGCGCGACGGCGCCACCAGCTTGGGGGGCCGCGTGCCGGTGAACCCCTCGGGCGGGCTGTCGAGTTTCGGCGAGGCCATCCCGGCCCAGGCCATCGCCCAGGTGTGCGAGTGCGTCTGGCAGCTGCGTGGCACCGCGTCGGGCCGCCAGGTGGAGGGCGCGACGGTCGCCGTCACGGCCAACCAGGGTCTGTTCGGACACGGGTCCTCCGTCGTCCTCAGCCGCTGAAACCCTGGTAGCAGCCTGGCAGCCAGCCACTGCTGCACCGCTGAAACCCTGGTAGCGGGAAAGTTCGCCGCCGATGGGCCGCATCGTGTGTGAGCCGGGGCGTTTGGGGTATGGGCTGCAATGACGCCGAGCGCGGGCAAGTCCTGCTTAGGCTGTTGTACGCGTGAGTCGCCTAGGCCAGGTCGGAGCGGAACGACACTGGGATTGGAGGAACCATTGCATGTTGTCCACTGATGCGACTGAGTTGCGCCAGGATGAGGAGCAGCGAAGAGGAGCAGATATCGCAATGCCGGACCAGAAGGACGACCGGAGCGGGACCGGGTCAGACGAGGTGCTGAACGCCCTCGACGAGCTGGAATCCGTGTTGCGAGAGAACGCCGAGAGTGAGCGGCTCCTCTCTCAGCGCATTGCGGAGGTCCGTCTGGCCCGTCAGAACGGTCGGGAGTGGAAGGCGATCCTCGGCGACGAGGACGACCCGGGCACCGTGCAGCTGGTCAGCACGATCTTGCGGCGCCAATCCGAGGCCAGCGGGTACCTGCGACGGTCGTTGGTGGTGGCGCTGCGGGCGGAGGGTCAGAGCATTCCGAGCATCGCCCACCTCTTCGGTGTGACCCACCAGCGGGTGTCGAACCTGTTGCGCCGGGTGGCACAGGGGAACGCGGCCGGCGCCAACGGCGACGGCGTTTAGCGCCCGCGTCTAGCGTCCGCGTGACAGCGGCGCGGCGCTCCATCCACTGAGCAGCTCGTCGGCTTCGCCCATGATGGCGCCGACGATGTCGGCGACCGAGGGCAGCGACTCCAACACGCCGACCACCTGACCCGTGGGTAAGACGCCCACGTCGGTGCGCCCTTCGACGAGCGCGGCCTTGGTCATCACCGGCGCGTTGGCCGCCATGAGCACCTGGGCCCACGTCAGCTCGTTGCCTTCCTTCATGGCGCGGCCCTCGCGCAGCAGCGAGGTCATGGTGGCGCCGCTCTCCTGACGGAAGCGGTACGCACTGCGCAGCGCCCGCGGCAGGGCGCGCACCCACGACTGCGACTCGAGGTGGTCGACGAGGTCGGTGCGGACCACGCGTTGGGGGGCTCCGTCCACCTTGGTGGTGACCACGGTCCCGGTCACCGCCGTGCCGAGGTAGAGCTCCTTGACGGCGTCGGGTACCCGGCTCTCGGCCGAGAGCAAGAAGCGGGTCCCCATCGCGACACCGGCGGCACCGTAGGCCAGGGCGGCCACCAGCCCGCGCCCGCTGAAGAAGCCGCCTGCGCCGAGCACCAGCACCTTGTCGCCCACGGCGTCGACCACCTGGGGGAGCAGCAGGGTCGTGGGCACCGAACCCGTGTGGCCGCCGCCCTCGGCCCCCTGCGCGATGACGGCGTCCACGCCCCACTCGGCCACCTTCTCGGCGTGGCGCCGGGCCCCCACGGTCGGCATGACGAAGAGGCCGGCCTCCTTGCAGCGGGCCACCAGGGCCGGGTTGGGGGCCTGGGCGAAGCTGGCCACCGCGGCGCCCGTCTCGATCATGAGCGCGATGCGCTCGCCGATGTCGGCCACATCGGTGCGCAGGTTGACCCCGAATGGTGCCCGGGTCCGGCTCCGGACCTCGGCGATGGCGCCGGCGAGCTGCTCGAGGGTCATGGTGGCCGAGGCGAGGATCCCGAGCCCGCCCGCTTCGCAGGTGGCGGCGACGAGGCGCGGCCCGGCCACCCAGCCCATGCCGGTCTGCACCAAGGGAAAGCGGATGCCGACGCGGTCGCACAGCAGGGTGTGCAGCGCGGGGTGGAGCGCCGCGGGGTCGGGCGCCCCGCCGGCGGGCACCCCGCTCAGGTCCTCACCTCGCGATCACGCTGCGAGCCGGGGTCGAGCACGACGCGCATGACGTCGAGCTCCTCGGGCGTCGGGAGGCGGGTCTCGGCGACATCGGGCGGGACTGTCAGCGCGAACCCGGTGGCGGCGACGACGTCCTCGACGCTGACGCCGGGGTGGTACGAGCGGAGTCGCATCGTCCGGTCCGGTGTCTCGAAGTCGAAGACACCGAGGTTCGACACGACGCGGCGCACGTCGTGGAACCGTGTGGCGCCCGGTCCCGCGGCGGCGGCGCGGGCGTAGCCGACGCCGCAGACGACGTCGACTTGCTCGACGAAGGTGCGCGGGCTGTGGTCGGGCACCCAATAGCTCGTGGGGTGGTTGACCGAATTGCCCGGCGCGCCGCGCACGCCGACGAGTTGCACCTTCGGCTTGTCGTGCGGGCCGACGGCCGAGATGTTCTGGTTGCCCGAGCCATCGATCTGGCTGGCCATCATCATGATGTGGCGCCGGCCCGACCACACGACGTCGAACACGCTGCGGTACGGCATGGCCGCCTCGCGCACCAGCTCGGCCGGTCGGGCCGAGATGGCCGGAGCGCCCACCATGAGCGCGGCCTCGCCGTCGGTGAGCACGAGGTCGGGAGCAAAGGTGAGCTTGGCCAGGCGGGCCCCGAGGGACGGGATGGTGCCGAACGGGCTGGCCATGATCTCGCCGGCCCCGCGCCAGGCGTCGGCGCAGGCGACGACGCAGAACTCGGCCCGGGTGACGCCGCTGTCGTCGCGGCCGGCGTCGCCGCCACGCACCGTGCCGGTCCCGCTCACGATGACTGCCCCTCGCGCACCTGGGCCTGATAGTCGTCCTCGCTGACGAGGATGTAGCGGTTGGCGAAGGCCTCCCACTCGGCCGGGTCAGAGGCGGCCGCGGCGTACTGCTTCTGGAACGCCTCGTCGCGCGCGTAGTCGGGCGGGTTGGCCGTGAAGTGCGCCCCGCCGGGCGTCTCCGCGACGCCGTCGGTGAGCATGCGGTGGATCGGCACGGAGACCAGCGGCTCGCCACCACCGACGAGCGTCCCGTTCTCCACCACGCGCTCGGTGGTCACGAAACGGCGTTCGGCCGCGCCGAGGAAGAGCGCGTCGAAGAACGGGTCGGGGCTGAGGATCTGCCCGTTGCCCGCAGTGTCGGCCCGGTTGGTGTGGACGATGGCCGCATCGAGGCGGAGCGCCGGCATGGCGACCAGCTCGACATCGGCATCGGCCGGGTCGCCGAGGTGGGGGCTGCCCGCGCCGTAGGGCGAGCGGACCAGCCGCAGGTCGGGGTTCACGGTCAGGACGTCGGAGCCGAGCCCTGCTCGCGTGGGGAGGAACGGCACGCGCCAGGCCGCCGCCTGCAAACCGAGGAAGAACATGCCCTCGTCCACCTCCGTCACCTCGACGCGGCCGTGCTGGCGCGCGGCGCGCCAGTGCGGGTCGAGTGCGATGGAGTCGAGTGTGACGAACCCGCAGACGACCTTGCGCACCTTGCCCATGGCGCAGAGCAGGCCGACGTCGGGCCCGCCGTAGGCCACCAGCGTCAGGTCGGTCAGGTCGGAGCGGCAGATGGCCCGCACCACCGCCATGGGCTTGCGGCGCGAACCCCAGCCGCCGATGCCGACCGTCATGCCGGAGCGGAGCTCGCCGACGATGTCGTCGATGCTGACGCGCTTGTCGCTCATCGGGGCGCGGCCTCGGTCACGTGGACGTGTCGGCGTCGCGCTTCTCGACGAAGGCCGCCCGCTGCTCGTCGGCCACGCCGCGCACGTGCAGCTCGTAGGTGAAGCCCTGCTCGAAGCGGTAGCTGCGCTTCACGTCGACCGGATCGATGCCGTTCAACGACTCCTTGGCCCGGCGGATGATGGTGGGGCTCTTGGTGGCGATGTCGGCGGCGAGCTCGAGCGCGGCCGCCCGGAGCCGCTCCGGCGGCACTACCGCGGCCACTGACCCATAGGACGAGAGCTCGGCCGCGGTGATGGGCTTGGCCGTGTAGACCATCTTGCGCATCGCGTGCTGGGGCACCAGGCGGGCCAGATGCGTGGCGGCACCGAGCGCGCCGCGATCGACCTCGGGCAGCCCGAAGGTCGCGTCCTCGGCGGCCACGACGATGTCGGCGTTGCCGGCCAGGCCGATGCCGCCGCCGAGGCAGAAGCCCTGCACGGCGGCGATCACGGGCACCTCGCAGTCGTAGACCGCGGCGAAGGCGGCGTAACAGCCCCGGTTCACCCCGACGAGCGCCTCGTCGCCTTTGGCGTTGATCTCCTTGATATCCACGCCGGCGCAGAAGCCACGCCCGGTCGCCCGCAGCACGACGACCCGGTTGGTCGGGACCCGGCCCGCCGCGGTCAGCGCGTCGGCCAACGCGAACCAGCCCGCCACGTCGAGTGCGTTGACCGGCGGGTGGTCGATGACCACCTCGGCGATGCCGTCGTGCTCCTGGACCACATCGATGGGCATTTGGATGCCGGATCTCCTCGGTGCCGGCTCTGACGCCACGTCAGAAAGCCGCTCGGAACTTACGCCAGCGTGCGGCACCCGGCCAACACGGCCGGTGTCGCGGCTCCGGGGCCGGTGCCGGTGGGCGGGAGGTGCCGTAGGGTTTGCGCCGTGACACAGCCGGTCTACGACTTCAGCGAGCGCGTGGTACTCGTGACCGGCGGTTCGCGTGGCGTCGGGGCCGGCATCGTGTCCGCCTTCGCGGCCGCCGGCGCGCACGTGGTCACCTGTGGGCGCCACGAGGCAGACGTCGAGGGGGCGGTGTTCATCGCCGCCGACGTGCGCAAGCCGGTCGACGCCGAACGTGTCGTCGCCAAGGCGGTGGAGCACTTCGGCCGCCTCGACGTGCTCGTCAACAACGCCGGGGGCGCGCCGCACACGCTGGCCGCGGAGCAGTCGCCCCGTTTCGTAGAGGCCGTCGTCGGCTTGAACCTCCTCGCCCCGCTGTGGTGCGCCCAGTCGGCGTACAAGGTGATGCACGTCGAAGAGGACGGAGGCAGCATCATCAACATCGCGAGCGTCTCTGCGCTGCGGCCGTCGCCGGGCGCCTCGGCGTATGGCGCGGCCAAGGCCGGCCTGGTGAACCTCACGGCGACGCTCGCGCTCGAGTGGGCACCGCTGGTGCGCGTCAACTGCGTGAGCGGCGGGTTGCTCGACACCGGTGCCGGCGACGACTTCTACGGCGGCCCCGGCGGGCTCGAGCGAATGGCGGCCACCGTGCCGCTGGGCCGGATGGGCACGCCCGAGGACATCGCGGATGCCTGCCTGTTCCTCGCCAGCCCGGGCGCCTCCTACATCAGCGGTGCCAACCTGGTGGTGCACGGGGGTGGCGAGTTCCCGGCCTTCCTGCGGGCGTTCGAACAGCCATAGGGGTAGGAGGTGCCCGACCCCGCCGATTAGGGGTGCAGCGGGGCTCAGCTGCTAAACAGAGCGACCGTGAAAATGGCGGTCCTCACGGAGACGCGTCCCGGGGAGCGCCGTGTGGCCCTCGTGCCTGACGTGGCCAAGAAGCTCGTCGGCACGGGGTGGGAGGTCTGCGTGCAGGCGGGTGCCGGCACCGCAGCCGCGTTCAGCGACAGCGCCTACAGCGAGGCAGGCGCCACCGTCGCCCCCGACGCCGCGGGCGCGCTCTCGGGAGCGCAGCTGGTGGTGCGGGTCAACCCGCCGAGCGCGGAGGAGGTGGCCGCGCTGCCCGAGGGCGTCACCCTCCTGAGCTTCTTCGGCGTGGCCCAGTCCGAGGACGCCCTGCGCGCGCTGGCGGCCAAGGGCGCCACCGTCTTCAGCTTCGATCTGCTGCCCCGGATCAGCCGCGCCCAGGGCATGGACGCGCTCAGCTCGCAGGCCACCGTGTCGGGCTACCGGGCCGGCCTGGCGGCCGCCGAGCAGCTGGCCAAGTTCTTCCCCATGTTCATGACGGCGGCCGGCACCGTGCCCCCGGCCAAGGTGTTCGTGATGGGGGTCGGGGTGGCGGGCCTGCAGTCGATCGCCACGGCCCGACGCCTCGGCGCGGTGGTCAAGGCCTACGACGTGCGCGCGGCCGCCAAGGAGGAAGCCGAGAGCCTGGGCGCCACCTTCTTCGACACTGGCGTCTCGGCAGAGGGCGCCGGCGGGTACGCACGCGAGCTGAGCCCCGAGGAGCTCGACCGCCAGCGCGCCGCGCTGGCAGAGGAGGTGGGCCGCTCCGACGTCGTCATCACCACGGCGGCCGTCCCGGGGCGCAAGGCGCCGATCCTGTTGACCACGGCCATGGTCGAGGGGATGGCCCGGGGGGCGGTCGTCGTCGACATGGCGGCGGACCAGGGCGGCAACTGCGAGCTCACCAAGGCGGGCGAGGTGCTCGACCACCAGGGCGTCGAGATCGTGGGCATGGCCAACCCGCCGTCGGGCATGCCGACGCACGCGAGCTTCCTGTTCGCGCGCAACGTGGCCAACGTCGTCGGCCTCATGGGTCCCGAGGGGTCCCTGGCGCCGGACTGGGACGACGAGATCGTGACCGGCATGTGCGTCCTGCGCGAGGGGGCGCCCGTGGCGCCCGCCGCCGTCGAGGTGCTGGGCGGGGCGGGGAACGGCGGGAGCGAGACCGGCGGGAACGGGACGGAAGGAGCAGGGACGTGATCGCATTCATCGAGTCGACCTCCTCGACCGGGATCGTCGCCTACCTGACGATCTTCGTGCTGGCAGCCTTCGTGGGGATCGAGGTGGTCTCCAAGGTCCCGAGCATCTTGCACACCCCGCTCATGTCGGGCTCCAACGCCATCCACGGCATCGTGCTCGTCGGCGCGCTGACCATCATGGGCGAGGCGCACGGCGCGGCTCAGCTCACCCTCGGGTTCCTGGCCGTCTTCCTGGCCACGCTGAATGTGGTCGGCGGCTTCGTCGTCACGGACCGCATGCTCGAGATGTTCAAGTCCAAGCCGGCCGAGCGCGGACGGGGCCAGACCGCCGCGGCCACCGACAGCGGGCCGGCTGCGAACCAGGGCGCCGACGCGGCCAACGCGAGTGCTGATGAGACCGGCGGGGGCGCCGCCTGATGCTGGCGACGACCTTCACCCTGGCCGACGCGCGCGACCTCGCGTACCTCATCGCCATCGCGGGGTTCATCCTCGCCCTCAAGGGGCTGAGCTCGCCGCGCCACGCGCGCCTGGGCAACCTGGTCGGCGCAGCGGCGGCCACGCTGGCCATCGCCATGACCATCACGCTTCCCGAGCTGCGCCATTCGGGCAAGAACCTCGTGCTCGCGATCGTCGCCATGATCCTCGGCGCTGCCATCGCCGTGCCGGTCGCCCGCTTCGTGAAAATGACCGCGATGCCCCAACTCGTCGCCATCTTCAACGGCGTCGGCGGTGGGGCGGCAGCGCTGATCTCCATCGTGGAGCTGCTCCACCTGCACTTCCTGGGCCTGCAGCCCGCCGTCTACGTGACGGCCGAGGTCCTGTTGGGGGTGCTCATCGGGTCGGTGTCGTTCTCGGGAAGCGCGGTTGCGTTCGTCAAGCTGCAGGAGCTCATCACGGGGCGTCCCATCACGTACCCGGGCCAGCAGGTGATCAACGCAGTCGTGGGCGTCGCCATCGGGGTCATGATCATCCTGGCGCTGGTCACCGGGAGCATCGTCTACGTCTGGGTCATCCTCGTGCTCGCACTCGTACTCGGCGTGATCTTCGTACTGCCCATCGGGGGCGCCGACGTGCCGGTGCTCATCTCGCTGCTGAACTCGTTCACCGGGCTCGCCGTCGCCGCGTCCGGATTCGTGCTCGACAACGCGCTGCTGATCGTCGCCGGCACCCTGGTCGGCGCCTCGGGCATCATCTTGACCCGCCTGATGAGCAGCGCCATGGGCCGCTCGCTGCCCAACATCTTGTTCAGCGCGTTCGGTGCCGTCGTCACCGCGACCGGCGGCGAGCAGGGCGACGCGTCACGGCCGGTGCGGGCGGGGACGCCCGAGGACGTCGGGGTGCTGCTCGCCTACGCGCGCAAGGTCGTCATCATCCCGGGCTACGGGCTCGCCGTCGCGCAGGCGCAGCACACCGTGCGCGAGCTCGCCGAGGCGCTGAAGGCGCGCGGCGTCGAGACCTTCTTCGCCATCCACCCCGTGGCGGGCCGCATGCCCGGGCACATGAACGTGCTCCTGGCCGAGGCCAACGTGCCCTACGACGAGCTGAAGGAGATGGACGAGGCGAACCCCGAGATGGCGACCGCCGACGTGGCCCTCGTCGTCGGGGCGAACGACACGGTGAACCCGGCCGCCAAGTCCGCGCCGGGGAGCCCGATCTACGGCATGCCGATCATCAACGCCGACGAGGCGCAGAACATCATCTTCCTCAAGCGTTCGATGCGCCCGGGCTTCGCGGGCATCGACAACGACCTGCTCTATGACCCCAAGACCACCATGCTCTTCGGGGACGCCAAGGACACCCTCCAGAAGCTGGTCGCCGCAGTGGCGGACGCCTAGAGCGCAGGAGGCCCGGCGGCCGGCCTCCCTCATGCGTCAACGGCGCGTCGCTCAACGTCTACGACAACCTGAACGGCACACCCGCGGCGAGGCGATGACGCCCACCGACTGCATCGCTCAGGACTTCAAGCTGGCCTGAGGATTGCGGCCGCCAGGGGCCTGGGAGCGCTAAAAGGTGCAGGTGAACCGGCAGGGCCGTGACGAATCCATCCCGCAGCCCGCCAGTAGCGTAGAGCGGGGCATGGAAGCGGGGTCGACGAACGAGACGGCAGAGAAGGGGACCGGGCTGGCGAGGTAAGCCGCTTCCCGCTCGCCATCCGCTCCCAGCGCGCGCTCCAGATCGCTCTCGGCCTGCTCTGGATCCTCGATGCGGCCCTGCAGTTCCAGCGGTTCATATTCGGCCAGGGCTTCGTCACGAACAACATCCTGGCCAACGCCCAGGGCCAGCCCTTCGTGCTGGGGGACTTCATCACCCACATCGGGAACTTCCTGGCCCCCGACATCGCGGTCTGGAACACGTTCTTCGCGCTGATCCAACTCTTCATCGGCGTGGCCCTCCTCTTCCGGCGCACAGTGAAGCCTGCGCTCGCCGTGTCCTTCGTCTGGATCCTCGGGGTCTGGGTCGTCGGCGAAGGCATGGGCATGCTCCTCACCGGCACGGCGACCGCGTTGACGGGGGCACCCGGCTCGGTCTTGATCTACGGGTTGTTCGGGCTCATGGCCTGGCCGCGGGGGCCCCGCGACGTCGACAGGAATGACCGCCCGGTGGGCGTGGCGTCCTCCGCAGCGGCCCAGGGCATCGGCCGCTCCATCACGCCGCTGGCGGTGTGGGCGGGCTACTGGTGCCTGGCCGCCGTGCTCTTCTTGCTCCCCGACAACCGGACCACGACGTCGGTGCAGAGCGCCATCGTCGGCATGGCCGACAGCTCACCGAGCTGGTATGCCTCCTTCCTCACCCACCTCGGCAATCTGTTCTCGACGAGCGGGACCGAGACGGCCTGGATCCTCGCCGCCGTCTCGGTCGTCATCGGGCTGGGCCCGCTGGTGGCGCGGCGCCCCGGCTGGTTCCTCGCCGCCGGTGCATTGGTCGCCTTCTTGTTCTGGATCGCGGCCCAAGGCCTCGTGGGCGACGTCTTCAGCGGCTCGGACACCGATCCCAACACGGGACCGCTGGTGATCGTCCTCGCGGCGGCGATGGTGCCGACCGTGATCGCGGCCCGAGCCGGCTGGCGTTCGCCCGTCACGTATCTCGTGCGGCGGAACCCGGCGGTGGCCGGTTTGGGCATCGCCGCCCTGGGCGCCGCGCTGGCGCTCAGCGCGAGCTACCCCGCCGCGGCACCCGAGTCGAGCTCCGCCGCGATGTCGGGCATGACGATGGGCGCCAGCGGCGGCGACGCCATGGCCGGCTCCGCCACACAGTCGGCCACGGCCAGCACCTGTCATCCCCACCAGGTCGGGTTGAAGATCTCCGGGCTCGACCTGGCCAACACCCCCTACATGATCATGAGCGGCACCAACGGCATGGACATGAACGGAGCGGACGCCAGCGCGGCGGCCGGCTTCAACACGACGAAGCCCAACTGGCACTACAGCGGGCCAGCGTTGCCACAGGCAGAGGCGCAGGCGCTCCTGACGGACGGCAACAACGGGCCGGAGGACATCGCCATGGCTGAGAACGGCTGCGCACCGCGGCTCACCGCGGCGCAGGACATCGAGGCGCAGCAATACGTCCAGCAGACCAGCGCGGCGGTCACCCACTACGCCACACCCGCCGCGGCACAGGCGGCCGGGTACGTGCCCGTCTCGCCGACGGACTATCCGGTCGTCTACTACGTGAACCCGGGGGTCGTGGCAGCCAACGCGGCGGCGCACCGCACCCTCGACCCCGCGCACGTCGACGGACTCGTCTACGCCACCACGCCGTCGGGACAGCAGGTGCTCGCCGCGGCCATGTACATCCTCCCCTCGACCCTCACCAACGTCCCCATGCCCTACGGCGCGCTGGTGCAGTGGCACCGCCGCACCCAGGTGTGCGGGCCCGGGTCGGCCGCGGCGGCGACGTCGCCGGCGGCGACGACGTCGCTCAACGATCACCGGGTCCCCGCCGTGCCCGAGCGGCTCGGTCGTCCAGGCGACGCCCTACCTCTCCATGGTGTGGCAGGTCCCCGTGGCCGGCGGGCCGCTGGCGATCCAGCCGCCGGACATCCAGATCGTGGAGGCGGCCATCATGCAATCCCAGGGGACATCGGCCTAAGCGCGAGTCCGTAGCCGAAAGGATGAGTCGAAACGGCGTGAATCCCTCTCGCGGCTGACCCGCCGGGCCCCACGCGTCCGTAACGTCTCGGTCGTGGCGGCGTCGCCGAATGTGACACAGCGCGTGCTGGCCTGGGCGCGCCTCGACTTCTCCCCGGGACATCGTCCTCCGCAGTGGTGGCGCGTCGCCCTGGCGACGGTCCTCGCCGTCGGCCTGTCCCTGGCGGCCGATGCGGCGCTGGTGGCGATCGGGACCGGGTTGTTCCCGGCCACCAAGGGCTACGTCCACTTCGAGTTCAGCGATTACGCCAAGCTGACGGTGATCGGCGTCGTCATCGCGTGTGCGGCGTGGCCCGTCGTCACCCGTATCAGCTCTGCACCGCGGTGGCTCTTCTTCCGTCTTGCCATCGTCGTCACGCTCGTGCTCTACCTGCCAGACCTCTATATCTGGCACCAGGGCCAACCGGGTCGCGCCGTGGCGGTGCTCATGACGATGCACCTGGCGATCGCGTTGATCACCTACAACCTCTTGGTCCACGTGGCCCCGGTGCGCACGGGCCGCAGCGACGGCGCCGCGTCGGGCACGCCGCCTGGCGCGCCGGCGCGGCGCTCGCACTCAGGCCGGGGGCGCGATGGCGTCGACCTCGGCTAGCACGTCCTCGTCGGGACGCCACGCCCCGGCGGCCACGTTGGCGGTGATCTGCTCGGGGCGAGTGGCGCCCGCGATCACCGAGGCCACCGATGGCCGGGAGAGCAGCCACCCGAAGGCCAGGTCGAGGACGCCGTGGTCGTGGCGGTGGGCCAGGTCCTCGAGCGCGGCGACGGCGCGCAGCCGCTCGTCGGTCAAGTCCGAGGCGGCGTTGTCACCGAGGTTGGTGAGCCGCGCACCTTCGGGCAGGGGCTCCCCGGCGCGGTACTTGCCGCTCAGCAGGCCCTTGGCGAGGGGGAAGTAGGGCAAGAACGCCAGGCCGTCGCGGTCGCACTCGTCGAGGACCCCGTCGGTCTCGGGCGTGCGCGCCAGGATGTTGTATTGGTTCTGCACGCTGACGAAGCGCGGCGCGCCGCCGGGGGTGCCAGCGGCCGCCTCCTCGAGCATCGTTGCGCTGAAATTGGAGCAGCCGAACTCGCGCACCTTGCCTTCGGCGACGAGCTCGCCGAGGACCCCGATGGTCTCGGCGATGGGGGTGTTCTGATCCGGCACGTGTTGCTGGTAGAGGTCGATGCGGTCGGTCCCGAGCCGGGTCAGGCTGTCCTCGATCGCCCTGCGCACATAGGCGGGTGAGGCTCCTCCCTCGTGACCTTCATAGGACCCGCCGAACTTGGTGGCCAGCACGATGTCGTCGCGTCGCGGACCGAGCGCGGCACCCAGGTAGGTCTCGCTCTTGGTGCCGCCGTAGATGTCGGCAGTGTCGAAGAGGGTGATGCCGGCATCGAGTGCGGCGCCGACGACCGCAGCGGTCTCGGCGCGGCCGACGCGTCCGCCAAAATTGTTGCAGCCCAGCCCGACGACGCTCACCGTCAGGGACCCGATCGTGCGCGTTTCCATCGGCCACCTCCTCCCTTCGTTGCTCCATGGTCCCTGTTCGGAATCCGAAGGCGACCTCGGCGTGGAGCCGGCAGTACTGTACCGGCGGGTTCCGGTTGACGAGCCCGACGAGCGTGAGGTGAGAGCCATGGCAGCAGGCGCAGTGGACGTGTCGGTGGCGGCAGCACCCGACGAGGTCTGGAAGAAGGTCGGCGACTTCGCCGCCGTGGCGGACTTCTTCCCCGGTATCGACTCCTTCCGCATGGAGGGTGACGACCGCATCATCGGGATGTTCGGTATGGAGATCCGGGAGCGCCTCCTGGCCAAGGACGAGGAGAACCGCGTCATCACCTACTCGGTGGTCGAGGGCGTCCCGATCGACAGTCACACCGCCACCATCTCGGTCGAGCCCGCCGGAGGGGGGTCCAAGGTCATCTGGGCCTACGACGTCACCCCCGACGAGATGGCACCGATCTTCGGGGACACGTACAAGGCGGCTTTGGCTTCCCTCGAAGGGACCTTCTCCTAAGAAGCTCTCGCGAGAAGCTCTCGCGGGAGGGCGGCTCGAGCTCGGTAGGGCGGCGCTGGCATCCCACCAGGGGATTGCATGCGCACGCAGCCCGCTCGCCTACCCTGACCCGGTGACCCGACCCGCGGCGGACGCAGGGGCGGACAGTGGACCCCATGTGCGTGGGCGCCCGGCGCCGCAACCGCTGACCGAGGACGTCCCGCGGATCTATCCGCGCCGGTTGCCGGACCCGACGCGCCGCCAGCTCCTGCGACGCAGCCGCACCATCGCCAAGGTCGTCGCGGTCCACTTCACGCCCACGGTGTTGCGCCAGCTGCGGTCCATCCGCCACGGTGCGCTGCCGCCGGCGCAGCTCGCTCGCCCCCTGCGGAAGAGCTTCCAGGACCTGGGCGGCACCTTCATGAAGTTCGGCCAGATCATCGCGTCCTCGCCCGGGATGTTCGGCGACGAAGTGGCCGACGAGTTCCGGGCGTGCCTCGACACCGGGCCGGCCGTGCCGTTCCCCGACGTGCGCCAACGGGTGGAAGAGGACCTCGGTCTGTCGCTGCGCGACGCCTTCGCCGAGTTCGACCCCGAACCCATCGGAACCGCGTCCATCGCCGTCGTGCACCGGGCACGGCTGCTGGACGGGCGCGTCGTGGCCGTGAAGGTGTTGCGTCCAGGTATTGAGCAGCTCGTCGCCACCGACCTCGACCTCATGCAACCGCTCCTCGAAATCCTTGTGCGCCAGACCGGAGACCAGATGGCGGGCAACGTGCTGCAGCTGCTCGAGGGTTTCCGCGTCCAGATCGGCGAGGAGATGGACCTGCGCAACGAGGCGCGTTCGCTCGTGCACTTCCGCCGGCTCCAGAACGAGTTCGACCTCCGCTTGATGGCGGTCCCTGACCCGCACGTCCACCTCTCCGGGCGCAACGTGCTGACCATGGAGTTCTTCGACGGCGTGCCCATCGACGACCTGGCCAAGGTGGCCGAGCTCGGACACGACCCCACGCCGCTCGTGCAGGAGGTGATGCGCGCGTTCTTCCTCACGACAGTGCGCTGGGGCGCATTTCATGGCGACGTGCACGCGGGGAACATGATGCTGCTGCGCGACGGCCGCATCGGGGTGATCGACTGGGGGATCGTCGGCCGCCTGGACCCGAGGACCCACCGGTTCTTCATAGCGCTGCTCTCGGCCGCGATGGGCAACGAGGACGCGTGGCCCGTGGTGACCAAGCACATCACCGACGTCTACGGGCCTGCGATCGGTGTCGCGGTCGGCCTGTCCGGCGACGATCTCACTGCGTTCTTCCGCTCCATCCTCGAGCCGGCGCTGACCCGGCCCTTCGGTGAGGTGAGCCTGGCGGGCATCATGCAGACGATCCAGCTGCAGATGGCCCGGGCCCAAGGGGTGGAGGCACACCGGCGCAGCGTCCGGGCCATCGTGCGCCGCCTGCGCACCCAACGACGGGTGCGCAGGATGGCCGACGAATCAGGCGGGCTGATGTCGGAGTTCGATCGGGGCACATTCCTGTTGGCCAAGCAGCTCATGTACTTCGAGCGCTACGGCCGCATGTTCGTCTCGGAGGTGCCCATCCTCAATGACCGCGCCTTCATCGAGCAGCTGCTGGCCGGGGTGGACATGGCGAGCCTCGAGGGCTGAGCGGGCACCGGCCCGGCCACCTGGCCGCGGGTTCCTGGGTTCCTGGGTTCCTGGGGTTCCTGGCACGAAAATGGAATCTGTTCTAGTTTCACCCTCATCCGGGCCTGTGGCCCGTGGGAGTGGGGAGGTGACATGGCAGACGAGGCCGAGATCTACACGGCAGACCATGTCCTGGAGTACCCATTCGTGCGCTCGGTCGGGCCGGTCATCGGGGCCTTTCTGACCGGGCTGCGCGACGGGAAGGTCGTGGGGATCCGGGGCACCGGTGGCCGGGTGATCGTGCCGCCCACCGAGTACGACCCCGAGACGGGCGAGGAGACGTCGGGCGTGGTCGAGGTCGGCCCGGAGGGGACGGTCACCTCGTGGTCCTGGGTGCCGCGGCCGCGCCCGAAGCACCCGCTACAAACGCCGTTCGCCTGGATTTTGGTTCGCTTCGACGGCGCCGACACCTCGTTCCTGCACGTGCTTCCCGCGGCCGGGCCAGACGAGGTCTCCACCGGCATGCGCGTGCGCCCCGAGTTCGCGCCCGAGGACGAACGCGTCGGGCACGTCAAGGACATCAGTCACTTCGTGGTGGCCGGCGGTGCGTCGTGAGCGAGCGCGAGCCGGTGACGATGATGGACGCGGCGACGCGCCTCGATTACGTGTTCACCGCAGGCGTCGCCATGAGCAAGAACCTGCACGGGTATGAGGAGGGCAAGTTCATCGGGCAGCGCTGCCCCAAGTGCAAGAAGGTCTACATCCCTTCACGGGGCTCGTGCCCGACCGACGGCGTGCCCACCGACGAGCTCGTCGAGCTGCCCAACACGGGGACCGTCACAACCTACTGCGTGGTGAACGTGCCCTTCGCGGGCCAATCGATCGAGATTCCGTACATCTGCGGCCAGATCCTCCTCGACGGAGCCAACCTCTCGTTCATGGGATTGCTCCAGGAGATCCCCATCGACGAGGTGCGCATGGGCCTGCGGGTGGAGGCGGTGTGGGTGCCACCCGAGGAGCTGGGGCCGACGTTGGCCTCGGTCAAGTACTTCCGTCCGACCGGCGAGCCCGACGCCGACTACGAGACCTACAAGGAGTACCTGTGAGCCAGTTTCCCGCGCTCACCTCGGGCCATCGGCCCGTCGGCGTGGTGTCGTTCGCGCAGTACGACAACGTGCGCCGGGAGGACGCCCGTAACGAGGTGGAGATGCTCATGCCGGTCGTGGCCGAGGTGTTCGGCAACATCGGCATCACCAAGGACGACGTCGGCTTCATCTGCTCGGGCTCGACCGACTACCTGATCGGTGGGCCATTTTCCTTCGTCGCCGCCCTCGACGCCGTCGGCGTGTGGCCGCCCCGGGCCGAGTCCCACGTCGAGATGGACGGCGCCTGGGCGCTCTACGAGGCCTGGGTGCTGCTCCAGGAAGGGGAGATCGACGCCGCGCTCGTCTACTCCTTCGGACGTTCGTCGATGGGCGACCTCAGCGAGATCTTGTCGGTGCAGCTCGATCCCTACTACCTGGCCCCGCTGTGGCCGGACCCGACTGCGCTGGCCGCCCTGCAGGCTCAGGCGCTGATCGACGCCGGCAAGGCAACCGAGGCCGACTTCGCCGCCGTGGCCAGCAGGTCGCGCCGGGACGCGCTGGCCAACCCCAAGGCACAGGTGGCCTACGACCGCACGCCCGAGGAACTGCTGGCCGAGGACTACGCAGTCGCTCCGCTGCGCCGGCACGCGTTGCCTCCGCTCACCGACGGCGCCGCTGCCGTGGTTCTCGCCGCGGGCGACAGGGCGTACGAATGGTGTGAACGCCCGGCGTTCATCACCGGCATCGACCACCGGATCGAGACGCACTCGATCGGCGCGCGCGACCTCACGGTGTCGCCGTCGACGAAGCTGGCCGGCGAGAAGGCAGGGGTGTCCGCCGGCGCGGTCGACGTGGCCGAGCTGCACGCGCCCTACGCGCACCAAGAGCTGATTCTGGCCCAGGCCTTGAGCCTGGGTGACGACGCCAGGCGCAACCCCTCGGGGGGTGCGCTGGCGGCCAACCCGATGATGTCGGCCGGCCTCATCCGCATCGGCGAGTCGGCCAAGGCCATCTGGTCGGGGCAGGCCGACCGGGCGGTAGCGCACGCCACGTCGGGCCCGTGCCTGCAGCAGAACCTCGTTTGTGTCCTGGAGGGTGTGTGATGGCGGAGCGCTGCGCGGTCATCGGGATCGGCCAGACGGTGGCCAAAGCCAGGCGGGAGGATGTCTCGATCGCCGGCTTGGTGCGCGAGGCCGCACTGGCCGCGCTCGAGGACGCCGGACTGACCTTCGCGGACATCGACGCCGTGGTCGTCGGCAAGGCGCCCGACATGTTCGAGGGCGTCATGATGCCCGAGCTGTATTTGGCGCCCGCCCTCGGCGCAGTCGGCAAGCCCATGTTCCGGGTCCACACGGCCGGCTCGGTGGGCGGCTCGACCGCCATCGTCGCGGCGCACCTCGTGACCTCTGGGGTGCACGAGCGCGTGCTTACCGTTGCCTTCGAGAAGCAGAGCGACTCCGACGCCATGTGGGCGCTCTCGGTGCCCCAGCCCTTCTCGGCCCCGCTGCTGGCCGGGGCCGGCGGCTATTTCGCACCGATCATCCGTGCCTATATGCACCGCTCCGGAGCGCCGAGCGACGTCGGGATGATGGTGGCCGTCAAGGACCGCCTGCACGCGTTGAAGAACCCGTACGCGCACCTGCACCTGCCCGATATCTCGCTCAAGACGGTCGAGGACTCGATCATGTTGTGGGACCCGCTGCACTACCTCGAGTCGTGCCCGTCGTCCGACGGTGCCGCCGCGATGGTCATCGGGTCGGAGAAGGCGGCGGGTGCGGCCACGGCCTCGACGGGTCGCCCACCGGCGTGGATCCACGGCATGGCCATGCGCTCGGAGCCGACGATGTTCGCGGGACGGGACCAGGTCAACCCGCAGGCCGGGCGCGACTGCGCCGCGGACCTGTACCGCCAGGCCGGCATCACCAACCCGCGCCAGGACTTCGACATGGCCGAGGTGTACGTGCCCTTCAGCTGGTACGAGCCGATGTGGCTCGAGAACCTCGGCTTCTGCGACGAGGGCGACGGCTGGAAACTGACCCAGGCGGGGGCGACGTCGATGATCGAGGGCGGCGACATCCCGTGGAACTGCTCGGGCGGCGTGCTGTCGTCGAACCCGATCGGCGCGTCGGGAATGCTGCGCTTCCTCGAAACCGCGCTGCAGGTGCGTGGGCTGGCCGGCGAGCACCAGGTGGCCGACGCCCGACGCGCGCTCGGGCAGGCCTACGGCGGTGGGTCACAGTTCTTCGCCATGTGGGTCGTCGAGCGCGGAGCGGCCCTGATCCTCGAGGCCCCGCCGGTATGCTCGGCGGAACCAAGTCAGCTCTGACCAGGAGGTCTCAGTGAAGGTCGTCGTGGACTTCGACGAGTGTGCCAGCAACGCGGTGTGCATGGGCATCTTGCCCGAGGTCTTCGAGGTGCGGGACGACGGGTACCTCTACGTCCTCAACGAGCACCCGCCCGAGGAGTTCCGCGAGCGCCTGCGCGAAGCGGTGAACGGCTGCCCGACCGGCGCCATCTCGATAGAGGAAGACTGACGCCAGGCCTCGCACCCCGAATCCCGCCGGCGCCGGGGACGTGCGCCGCCAGCACATGAGTGGGACCACGACACCGCCCCGGGCGCGCTTCGCCCCGTCGCCCACGGGGTACTTCCACGTCGGCAGCGCGCGGGCGGCGCTGTTCAACTGGCTCTTCGTGCGCCAGCACGGTGGGACGTTCATCCTCAGGATCGAGGACACCGACGAGCTGCGCAACCGCGCGGAATGGACCGACGGGATCATCGCCGCGCTCGACTGGCTCGGCATGACCCCCGACGAGGGTCCGTATTTCCAGTCGGCCCAAGAGGAGACGCACGCGGCTGCCATCGACGCCCTCTGGGCGAGCGGCGCGCTCTACGCCTGCGGGTGCACCCGCGAGGAGATCGACGCGCGCACCAAGGCCCGGGCCGCGGCGGGCGACCCGACCCCCGGCTACGACGGGCACTGTCGCGACCTGGGCCTGCCGCGCGGCGACGGGCGAGCATTGCGTTTCCGCACGCCCGACGAGGGCGTGGTGCGCGTCGACGACCTGGTGCGGGGCGAGGTCGAGTTCCCGCTGCGCGCGCTGGAGGACTTCATCTGCGTGAAGGGGAACGGCAAGCCGCTCTTCGTTCTCGCCAACGCGGTGGACGACCGAACCATGGTCATCAGCCACGTGATCCGCGGCGAGGACCAGCTTCCGACGACACCGCGCCAGATCCTGTTGTGGGACGCGCTCAACGCGGCCGAGGGTGCCGGCCTGGCCCTGCCCGCGTACGCCCACCTGCCGCTGCTGGTCAACGAGGCGGGCAAGAAGCTATCGAAGCGGCGCGACCCGGTCGCGGTCGAGATGTACCGAGAGCAGGGGTACCTGCCCGAGGCGTTCCGCAACTATCTCGCCCTGCTCGGCTGGAGCCCGGGTGAGGAGGAGATCGTGCCGCTCGAGGTGCTCCTCGAGCGCTTCCGCCTGGAGGACGTGCAGCGTTCGCCTGCGTTCTTCGACATCAAGAAGCTGGCGCACATCGACGGCGTGTACATCCGCGCGCTGACGGTGGACGAGTTCGTGGTGGCGTCGCGGCCGTGGGTGGAGCCGGTCCCGGGCGAGTGGGGCCCGGGCAGGTGGCGCGACCCCGACACCGGCGCACCGGCGACCGAGCCCCCGCCGTGGGATCCGGCGCGCTTCGATCCAGCGGTCTTCGCCGCCCTCGCCGCGGTGACCCAGGAGCGCGTCACAGTGCTGGGCGAGGTGCCCGAGCTGGTGGACTTCCTCTTCCTCCCCGACGCGCCCGACGACCCTGACAGCTGGCAGAAGGCGGTGGCCGGCGACGAGCTGGCGCCGCGGATCCTGGCCGACGCGCTCTCGGCGTACGAGACGTGCCCGTGGGACGCCGCCTCGCTGCACGAGGTGACGCTGGCGCTGGCCGAGTCGGCCGGACGCAAACTGGGCAAGGCGCAGGCTCCCATCCGAGTGGCGGTGATGGGCCGGACCCGTGGTCTGCCGCTGTTCGATTCGCTCGCCGTGCTCGGCCGCGACGAGACGTGCCGGCGCATCGCCGCCGCGCTCGCCCGCCTCGAACCTGCTTGATGTTCTTCGCCCCGCTCCGCTGGGCGCTGCGCCTCAGCGCCCTCGTGGTCGCGGCGATCGTTCTCTATTTCGGGATCACCCTGGTGCAGGTGTGGCTCACGTCGCGCCAGTACGACCCGCGACCGGCGGGGGCCATCCTCGTCATGGGCGCGGCCCAGTACAACTGCACACCGACGCTGGACCTGCAGGCGAGGCTGGACCAGGCACTGACGCTCTACCGACAGGGGTACGCGCACCTCATCGTGCTCACGGGCGGCAAGGAGCCGGGTGACAAGTGCACGGAGTCCGAGTCAGGGGCCATGTATCTCGAGAAGAAGGGCGTCCCTTCGAGGGCAATCCTCGAGGCCGGAGGCAACGACAGCTACGAGAACATTCAAGACGCCATGGGTGGCCTCGAGGCCCACGACGTGCACGTCGTGCTCGTGACCACCGACCCGTTCCACGAGGACCGATCGATGGCCATCGCGTCGAGCTTCTCGCTCTCCCCGTCGCCCACGCCGACCCAGACCTCGCCGATCTCGGGCTGGTCGACCGTGCCGTATTTCCTGAAGGAGGCGGTGGGTGTCGGGTTGGGGCGGATAATCGGCTTCAACCACCTCGAGTGGCTGCACGACGCCTAACGGCGAGGTGCTGGCGGCAGGGGTAGTTTCCGGCGGGGTTGGCGGATCCCGGTGGCGGCCCGGTGCGTCAGTTGGTCGTGGTGCTGGATCTCGTTGTGGTGGCCGCGGCCGGTGACTTGAACGTAATGCGGACGACCGTGCCGAGCCCCTGGGCGGTGCCGATCCCGATGACGCACCTGAGGTGGCCGGCCGTCCCGCAGTACCCATCACCGATGATCCCTGTGACGACCCGGAAGCGGGCAGTGAAGGTGCCGTTGCGACCGACTCGGATGGCCTTGGCGTTCACGATGTCGCAATGGGGGGTATCGGTGCTCGGGTTCATCCGTCCCTGCACCGAACCCGTGCACTGGGTGACGAACCAGGTCTGCGCGGTCCCGTGGTAGGAGCGCACCAGGCCGCGGCCCGAAATGGTGACGCTCTGGCCATCGACCAAGCCTGTGTTCGGAGTCACCTTGATGGGGAGTGAAGCGGCGCCGGCACCAGTCGGCCCGAACGCCACGACGCCGGTGCCGGTCGCGGCCGCGAGGAGGCCGAGAACCGCTGCGGGTGCCCACCTCCGCTGCATGGCCACGACCTCCGAACCTTCACTTCCCCGGGAAATCCCGGGCCTCGCATCCTTCCACCGGCGTGGCTGCGATTCAACGCGCCCTCCCAGGTCACCGAGCGGAACAGCCGTCGCGGTCCGCTCGGCTAATCTGAATGTTCACCCATTCGGGGGTGGTGTAATCGGCAACACGACTGGTTCTGGTCCAGTTATTGAGGGTTCGAGTCCTTCCCCCCGAGCACCGGCGGCCTCTTGGCGTATGCCCGAGTCCTCCGCCCGGCCCCATCGTCTAGAGGCCTAGGACACCACCCTCTCAAGGTGGCGACACGGGTTCGAATCCCGTTGGGGCTGCAAAGAAATCCCAGTTCAGACGACCTCTATTGAGGCAGCTGCACTTGTGTACCTCCGAGTTGTCCATCCTTTTGTCCATCCATTCGGGTACAATGAACCCACCACAGAAGGACAGAACGGACGAGGAGCGCCAATGGCAGGCTCCATGCGGCAGCGAGGAAACGACTCGTGGCAGCTCCGCGTTCATGCCGGCCGAGACCCGTCTACGGGTCGGAAGCGCTACGTGGCGCGAACCTTTCGAGGGAACAAACGCGATGCCTCTAAGGCTCTCGCCGCACATGGTGGCCGATGTCGATCGACGTCCTGCCACATCCGGTGCCAAGGGAACGGTGGCCGCCCTCTGCAACGAGTGGATCGAGCACGCTGCACCGAGCTTCTCGCCCAAGACCGTCGAGACGACTCGAATGTACATCGAGGACCCGATTATCCCGGCACTCGGGTCTGTGCCAGTTGCGGAAATTGACCCCGGTGAGACCTCGATCGCTTCTACCGCCAACTTCTCGATGTCGGTCGCTCTCGTGGGCCGTACTCGCCAGCCACCATCCGTCGCGTGCACGGCATCATTCGACGGGCATTGACCCAAGGGGTCCGATGGGGCTGGATCACACACAACCCGGCCATCGATGCCTCGCCTCCTCGAGTGCCGATGAGGAATTAAAGCCACCTGATCCCAATCAGGTCGTGCAGCTCTTTCAACTGGCACTGGAGTCGGACCCCGAGCTCGCCACCTTCATCATGTTGGCGGCATCGTCAGGCGCTCGGAGGGGTGAGCTCTCACGTTTGCGCTGGAGTGACATCGACCTCGAGGAGAGGACGGATGTCGATCGAGCGGGGCATCGTCAGGGTTGGAAGCGACCTCATCGAACAGGGGACCAAGACACATCAGAGTCGGCGGATCTCGCTCGACGCCGGGACCGTCTCCGTCTTGGAGGTCCACCATGCCGCGGGCGACCGAGCGAGCCCGAGCGGCCGGCGCCACGATGACCTCGAGGAGCTTCGTGTTCAGCCATGTGATCGACGGTGCGATGCCCTGGCACCCAGACTCGACGTCTCGGGCCTTCCGGAAGATCTGTGAGCAAGCAGGCATCACGGGCATCCGCCTCCATGATCTTCGACACTTTGTGGCAACGCGCCTTCTTGCTGCAGGAGTTGACGTGCGTACCGTTGCTGGCCGACTGGGCCACCGAAATCCAAGCACAACTCTCAACGTATATTCACACTTCGTCCCAGAAACCGATCAAGAAGCTGCAACAACGCTCGGAAAGATTTTTGAGGACGCCGGCACCTTGACTCATCGGCAGTGACCAGTCCTAGTCGCCCGCACCAAACAACCTCTAGGTACCATTAGAAATATGCCGGCCACCTCAATCGTGTTCGATGGCGATGACACACTCTGGGAGACTGAGCCGCTATACGACATCTCTAGAGCACGTGCCGCCGAAATAGCTGCAACGGAAGGCCTAGATCCAATTGAGTTCGAGCGGTTACAACGTCAGCTAGATGTTCAAAACGTCGCCGTCTACGGGTTGTCTTCTCGCCGGTTTCCGACGTCGTGCGTTGAGGCGTACGAAGCCCTTGCAGTAGCAGATGGACGTGACCCTCAGCCTGAAGTCAGTGCATTAATCTTCGAAGCTGCCAGCTTCGTGTTTAGAGCAGTGGCCCCCGTTTACCCAGGCGCCGGCGAGCTACTTGCAACGTTGAGTAAATCGTATCGACTCGGGATGCTTACCAAAGGCGAACTCGAAATCCAAAAGAAGCGAATTGCGGACAGCGGGCTCGCCGAGTTTTTTCTCGCGGTCAGGATCGTAGATGAGAAGGATTCTGATGCTTTTCTCGAGGTGTGCAGAGAGCTCGGTGCGGAAGCCGATCAGTCTTGGTCGATCGGGAACAGCTTTCGATCTGACGTCAAGCCAGCTCTTGAGCTCGGAATGCACGTGATCTGGATTGATCAACACGTCTGGGAGCACGAGAGACACTCCGACTTCGATCAAATTTCCAATCCGAGACTATTCATCGCCACACATCTCGCCGAAGCTCAAGCCATCATTGATCGTCAGAGCAGTTTGGCGGGCTGAGTATGCCTCCGACGCTCACGGGCACCCTTGAACGGCGGCTCAACCAGAAGCAGCCTCAGGTCGACCCTGTAACGATTGGGATCTCATTCATCGATATCCTCTTCGCTCTCGCGATTGCTGTTGTTTTAATGCCCATTCAATCGTGGGCGCGAGATTCATCTTCGCCGGCCAATTCGCTACCCAGTGCCAATGTGGTCAACCTTTCTGTCGCGCTGGTACTGATCCTGGGTAGTTTCGTTGGCTACCACAACAGCACAAACCGACCTAAGTTCAGGATTCGCTTCGTAAACGTCGAGTTTCTGAAGTTCTCACTAGACATCTGCATGGTGATGTTGTATTTCGTCGTGGCGGCATTCGCGGCTAATCGACCGGTCGACCTTCGAGCCGAAACGGTCGCGATTGCGATTGCGTTCCTTCTCTACCTACTTTGGGATCTGGCGAGCCTTTATCAAAAGAGTCAGCCTCAATACAAAACGGCGTGGTGTAATGCGTACTGCCTCTCGGACCGGCCAACGCTGATGGAGGATTGGTCCCCAGCGGATACACGAAGAATTCACCCGACCATTGCAGGTCTTATTGTTTGTACGCTCCTGTGCCTGTACGTGTGGATGACGAGCAGCGTGGTCAACCCAAGGTCCACGTACATCGTTGATTCTGTGCTCATTGCCCTTCTGTTCGGTTACCGGGTGTGGAAGGACTCCTACGGTTCTCAAACATCCGACGGTTGTCCCGATTGTCCGGAACCAGTCAAGACTTGAACTGGGTAAAGCCGATCCGTCCCCGCGTTTGAGGTAACAAGAGCCGGAGCCCAATGGTTCAGGACTTTGCGGTAGTAACAGCTCGGTCGTCGGGAACCGACGATAGACGTAAATCCCAGGTAAACAGATTGAGTCGGGGACCTGAATGTACCGGAAGGCACCGGGACGCGCGATCTTCGCTCGATGGATAGCGTCGCCAGCGTGTGGTGGACCGACCTCCTTTGGGCACTCGCGGCTGCCGTCATCGTGGCGCTGATCCTCTGGCTGTTCAAGCGACCGCGCGAGTACGTCAAGGAGTTCTGGCGGGCTGGAAGGAACAAACCCTTCAGCCGACTCCACGTCGTCCTCGGGACACATTTCCCGCCCAACTGGATGCGCGTGGACACTGCGGGGGGGCCCAAGATTGCATGGCAGTGCGAACTGATAATCACGAATGGGGGCAATCGACCCGACGCGCCGGCGCGGGGCGAGCTGAGGTGGAACGGCCGGACCACCACCTTCCTTACAGCGCTGGCCCGCCGTAATCAGCTCATCGTCGACGGCGCACTCGAGCCTGAGGAATCCGCACCCCTGCTAATGAGCGCCTGGACGGACCTCAGGGACGGTGAGGCTCCTCCAGCGGGTGACCAACGCACCGTGCTTCGTCTCTTCGATCGCTACGGGGGCTCTTGCCAGCTTCGAGTCACATTCCCACCTGTCGGCCGAGTGGTCGTGCAACCCGGCAAGTGCGGGGTTATCACGGTCAGAGACAACCAGACAGTCTTCTGCGATCAGCTTGAGGGCCACGAGGGCCAGCACTCGTCCCTAGATCTCGCCACGAGCATCGCCACCACGTGGGGGGACGACGGCGACGCATCCGGTGGCGATTTCCTGGTGATCCGGTCATGACACCCAGTCCCGGCGAACCATGCCCGGGGTTCATGGCTGAGCCTGGTCGATGTTGGCGAATGCTGTACGACCACAACCTTCAGGCGACGCATTGTCGAGCCGCTCCGTCCTGGACCGGGCGGTGGTTTTCGCCCCGTGGCGACCGCTGGTGGCGCGTATGGGCGTGCCCGGACCACTTAGGTGGATTAACAGGACTACGGGAGTTCGGGAGAGCGGGCTAATGGCGTTGAGCTTGCCCATCACAATGAAGTCGGAGGGTCGTTTCGCGTGGCTCCCCCTTCTCGCCCGAAGACGGACGCGTTGGACCCTCTTACTTCCTACGGGCCAGGAATCGCGAGATCTACGTGGGGCAGCGAGGAATGGCCGGCATCCACATCAGTTTCCACAAGGACGGAGAGGCGCACATCACCGCTCCTGACCACGAAACCGCCGCCGCGTGGGGCTTTCCTGACGGGTCGAGGCGACCATCTGAGTGGAATACCCTCGCTCAGTTCCATCCCGGGTGGAGTCGACTTGTGCACGTTGTACACCCCGAACCCGAGCTCAGGCATTTCAACGAACTGGGGCTCGAGGCTGTCAACAACCTGGTGCGCCTGCCCGTCGCCTCCGGGATGGCGCTGCACGTGTGCCTGCTTCAGTACAGCGGGGCGCTGGTGAACACAACGATCGAGTTCGATATGGCCGAGCACGTCGCCACGATCGATGACGGACCCGATTGGGTGCTCGAGGTGATGGCAGTCATGGAGCCATGGCCCCAGTTACTCCGAGACTGGGCAAACCAGAAGCGGGGGATCCCGCCAGGGACTCATGGACGATCGGCGGCGAAGCCCGACTTTGACCGTGGATCCCCCTCGGCGCGGTTGACGAAGCTCGTCATCATGGAGGACGGGGGTCATTGGATCTACGACCTCGCCGCAAATCCGCCGGAACACGGACCGCCGTAAACAGCGGATCCTGATGCACACGTGGTTTTGGCGTCAGATACTGCGATCCGGCAAATCTCGGAAACCGCCACCCTGGGTCAGACGATTGAGCGGCCCGACAGCGACGTCCAGCCAAGCGTGGACAAGGTCCGTGGAAGCTATGCACACAGTTCCACCAAGGTGGGAAGGGCGTCGTGCGGGTTCGTTTACTCCTGCGGGCTACCCGTCGTGGCCCCTGTCTGCTATCAAGAGGCAGTCGTCCTCCGCACTCACAGCCTGATCCCCGATCGAGATCATCGGCAGGAGTCGATGGAGGGTTCAACCAGTGGAAGACGCCGACCCGGAGCAATTCGAGCAGCGCAGCCTTGGGGACCACGATGCGGCGTCCGAAGCGGATCACCGGTAGCTCGCCCGCGGGCGACAAGCTCGTAGGCGAAGGCCCTCGAGAGGCCGAGGAGCTGACCGGCCTCGGCAACGCTGAGCACCAGGCGCTCGCTCGCGAGCAGCGTGGCACCGGCTCTCGGAACGGGCGACGCGGGATCGTCAGCCAATGGTTGAACCTCCACTCGGTCCTCGGGATTGTCTTCCGACCCGAGCGGCGACGCGGTCCGAACTGGGGCAGGGGAAGCTGCCCTGACTTGGCGGATCGCTCGCGTTTGAGACATTGCCCCTCCGTGCATGAAATGCAGGGCCATCTGCCGTGCTCTGTTGCATGGTCCACGCGCATGTCACCTCGAGGGTCACCTTGCAACGTCACCCCACGATTGGTCTTCGAACAGCGATGTCACCTCTTCACGCGAGATCGTCACCCTTGCATCCAGACCGTCGAAGAGCAGTTCAAAGTGCCTGTTGAGGGCAGTTTCGACAGACGCCACAGCCGGTGGCTCTCCGCTCAGTCCACACGCTCGTCGTCTCCCACACGGTGATGATCCGCTGCTCCCGGACCTCTCAAGGTTCAATCCTCTTCCTCGGCGTCCTGCCAGAAGGTGACGTTTCGATTCACCCGTATTGAACGTCACCTCTGCTTCGCCGGTGACGTCACCCTTCCTGACCCGGTGGAGCAAAGCGCTCTCGGCACCAGGTGCGCAGAGAGGAGGCTGTCGTGGGTCCTCTCAACGTGTATGGCGGTGCTTACGGTCCCATCGTGCGCCCCGTCGCCTCGGCCGCAACGGCGGCTCGGAAACTGGCCGGCGGCGTTCGCGGCGCTCACTGACCTTCGGTCCCGCGCCAACTTTCGGGCCGACCCTGCGGGCAACCGTTGCCCCCTCGGCTTCCCGGTCCGCGTGTCGTGCCCGTAAGTACCACACACGAAAGGAACCACACCATGAACACCGTCACCATCACAGGAAACCTGACCCGGGAGCCCGAGATCCGCTACACCCGAGAAGGCCAAGCCACGGCCCAGCTCGGCGTGGCGGTCAACCGGCGCTGGCAGGACCGGACCACCGCCGAATGGCAGGAGAGCACGTCGTTCTTCGACGTCATCTGCTGGCGGGACCTGGCCGAGAACGTGGCCCTCAGCCTCACCAAGGGGATGCGGGTCGTGGTCACCGGCCGCCTCGAGCAGCGCAGCTGGGAGAGCGACGAGGGCGAGCACCGCTCCAAGGTCGAGCTCACGGCCGACGAGATCGGTCCGAGTCTCCGCTTTGCCACCGCAGACGTTCACCGGACAGAGCGCCGTGGCTCCGAGGCCGAGACCCAGCAGGTCGAGACCTTCTGAGTCGGACCAGGGGCCGGGGGAGCGATCCCCCGGCCCCTCCGCCGCGCGACCGCCGGCACGGTCGCACCTCACCTGCCCTCACCGCCCACGACGGCGTGATCGGCCGCCAGGCCCCCCGGGGGATTGGACCGGACGCCACTCGGCGTCAAGCGGACGCTGCGGGGCGCCGCCACGGTGGCCGCAGGCTCCGCCGTCGCCTCGCAAGCTCGGCTCGGCCACCGGGCTTCGCTTCCTCGCTCGGGCCCGCCCGCCGCTTGACCCCGACCGGACTGCCCGGTCCTTTCGCACCCAGCGGAGCAAGGAGGGGCCTTGCTCCGCTCCGGAACCGCCCGAGACGACCCGAGCCCCACAGGGCAGGCAATCTGTCCAAGGCACTCCGCCACACCCCCCACAAAGCCCCCTTCCATCGAGGAAGGGGGCTTCGTCACATCCCTTCCATCGGCTCCGCCGGACCTGTACAACACATTCCACACCCGTGCACCAAACGGTGCTGATGCCGCATATTCGATTGGATGCGTATTCGTGGGCGAGTCTGGTTCCGCGATGTGACCAGGCATTGCGTCGGCGAGTTGTCGTCGGGGGTGACGTCGGTCTCGCCGAGACAAAGTTCGCTGACCTCGCATCCCTTGTTCCTGTCACAATCGCATAGCGCGTCAGTTGCGACCACGAAGGGTGGCCTTGTGCAAGGCATGAACGGGTCGGAGCATCCCATTTGAGCTTGGTCGACGGGTCTCTCGAACACACACTCGAGGAACCAGAACGGTGCGTTCGTATAGAACACCCGAGCCGGTACCTCGTCCACTCTGGGCTCACTCGGGAGTATCGCTACTGATGATGGCGTGGGGGCGGGTCTCATGACAGGCCCCCATGCAGTGCCAGAGGCCCTTGGCTGCGGCGAACAGTGGTGGTCCCAGGGGGACCTCGCCTCCAAGATCGGTGCCGATCCCGGCCAGATCAGCCGGTAGAGAACGGCCACATCGTCCCCTTCGTCGACGCCATCGGCCGACTGGCCGAGGCGCTCGACGTGAGCTGTGACTACCTACTCATCGACGGCGCTCCCCGCCGTCCGTTCCGCTCCCCGATCGAGGACGCCCTCGGCGAGAGTCTCGGAGCCGTCACCGAGCTCGGAGACGACGACCTGCGCTCCGTGCAGAATTTCGTGGACGGCGCTCGATTACCCGCGCTCGCCTCAAGGCTCTTGCCGGCGGCAGCGCCTGACCCTGGACCCGGCTCCCGCGGCACTGACGAGGAGCGCCCGGAGGGTGGCCTGCCCATGGTGCAGGGGTGTGGACGTTGTGTACAGGTCCGGCGGAAAGAAGAAGGTGACGTCAGTCGGCGTTCATGGCGGGCTCGATGCCCGCCTGAGCGCCGCTCTCGCTGAGCCAGAAGGCGGGTGCGTCCCCTGTACCACAGAACCCGCAAAATACATCGAAGCTTCTTGACCAGGACTTCTGTGTTTCGATCTCTGCGTCTCAATCAGGTAAGGGACCTTCTCACCAGATCGCCCGGATCGGCCCGGCGGCGTCGTCGGCCGACAAGGCATCGCGAGAACACGCCATCACGCTGGCCGAGGCGGCGGCGGAGCCGTCGCCTCGGCATGGCGGCTTGACTCAAGTACAGAGAATCACCGACAAGTTGGCCTCGGGGCGCCCGGGATCGGCACCGCTCAAGACGTCTTCGATCGGTCCCGTCTCGTCCCGTGCTGTCCGCTGATGGTCAGCGTTGTCCGCCGGTGTCCGCTGGTGTCCGCTGGTGGTCACTACGTCCCGATCCTCCCGCTGCGTCTCTGGGGCGGATGGTGGTCGATGGGCGGGCTGAAGACGTGGCGATGCGGGACGATGCGAGCCCCTTGGTCAGAGGGCAAGCCGCCGAAGACGGTGCGCCGGCGCACTCTCATGCCCCTTGGCGACGGTGACCGCTCGCGCCCTTCATGCCAATGGCGAGTCCCGGACAGGCCATTGTGCAGCCAACGACGATCACACCTATCGCTGATAGTCGAACGCCGACAATGAGGGCACCGAAACCCAGCGCCGAAACGATCCCGCTAACTGATAGAGCCGTGCGAGACGTCTTCATTGTTTCTTTCTTCCAGGCGCAGGCGTAGGGAGCGTCGTGGCGTTACGAGCATTTTCCCCATTCGACGCGGTAACGACACCGTTCGATCGATGTCAGCTCGCAGAAAGAGGTGCTGACCGGCCTTGAGAGAGCAGAGGAGCTCGGGGCTGCGATACCACCGCCAGAGCCGTACTTGGATTCGATGATCACCGGTTGGCAATGCAGTCTGAAATGAACTAGCGACCTCTGCTCGGCCAAGCTCTTCTCCATCGACGAACACCGAGAACCTGCCCAAGCGCGGGTCACCAATCCAGCGATAGTCGTTGCAGATCGTTATTTCCGCCGTTGCGGGCTCAGCCATCTCCACCGCCCCCGAAAAGCTTGTCCCATGGAATCGGTGCATTGTTATAGGCACCATTGAAAAACGAGGACACGTAGCCCGACACGGTGTGACAACCCTGACTTTGGGAGTAATCCCAGTCGCCCTGGGCTCCTCCGATCGCAAGGTCGACCGCCCAGGCCGCAGCGACGGGACCACAGAAGCCTTCTTGGCAAATCACCGTCACAGAGAGGTACGTCAGGCTGCCTCAACATGATGGAAGAGAGCCAAACGGGGAGCTCCCGACTCGCGGGCGGTCTGTGGATAAACCACTACTCGCCCGTTCGATTAGGGAGCTCGAGTTCAACAATGGCACGGCGATTGCTTTTCTGATTTTCAGCGTCGGCACCATGTTGCCGGATGACACATAGAACTGTTTTGTAGATGAATCGGTGATTCGATCCCCAACGGTGCAAGCGCTCAGCAGTGCGCTGGCTCCGACGAAACACACATCCGAAAATGGTTCGGGCTTTTCGCGGATCGGGAGCATGACGATGTGCCGTATTCTCGCCGGGTCAATGCCCCGAGGGATACCCCCATGGTGCGATCGCCTGGGTGCGCCAGCCCAGTCTGATGCTCCGGACATTCCCGTCTACTCGCGGCGCGCAAACACCAGCGCCGGCGCAGTGCGGTCGATGACTCGCCACTGTGAATCGTGCAACAAGAAGTTGGCAAGGGGTGTACGCGGAGTCCAAATGACATAGGAGACGTGATAGAGCGAGAGGAGAGGATCAGGGTCAACTGTGAGGTCGCTCGCCGAAAAGTAATCAGTGAAGATGGCACCGGTGAAGTAGTCCGTGCGGCCATCCATAAAGGTGGCTCGATCTCTCATGATCGAGTAGTCACCCCAGGAGTACTCGGTGAATATCCGTCCCGGGTGCGAACTCAAGAAGTTGAAGGCCTGCACAGGTGTGTCAGTCGTCACCGAGCCTGCAGGCACCGACGGGACCGTGAGAACGGCGATCGCCAGGCCGATTCCGAGCGCACCGACAAGGCGTCTGGCGCTGGCACTCCATGGTGCTCGTCTTGGCAGACACGATGCTAGGCCACAAGACACGATGAAGACATACACGATGAAGCGCTCAGAATGGAGGGCCGCCACGAACAGGATCACGGCCATCGTCGCCTCCAGGACCATGAATCGTCGGTTCCACGCGGTCGAAGCCATGATGACGAGGGGGATGCAGTAAAAGGCCAGGACTTCAAGCGAGTGAAAGTCCGGCGACATCCATTCCGAAATGACCTGACCGATCTGAGTGTTCATCGAGACCCGAAGGTCGTAGAGCAGCAAACCCGGTCCGTAGGGTGACAGGCACGAGGTGACGATTCCCGCTGCTCCCACCAGAGCCAGATAGCGAGGATAAGGCGAACGTCCGATGCCGCCGATGTTCGACACCCACCGCGGGGGAATGCAGGACCAGGCAAACTCGGTCCCGAAAATGAGCAGGCCCAAGAGGATGGAACCGTGGGTGTTGACCCAGCACAAGATCAGGGGCGGGATCACGAGCAACCAGCGAGGGTTCCCCCGCGCCTTGGTCAGAACCAACAGTTCGAGGGGCAGCCAGATCAGTGAAAAGGATTCGCCACGGTCCTGCGTGATGACTGGCGCGAGTCCGATGGCAAGGAGAACCATCATGGCGGCGAGGCGTCCACCTCGGGCCCCGAGTGCACGGGTATAGGCCATTGTGCAAAGCAGCGAAAGCGTCCCGGTCACAATTGCGTAGTAGTTGTAGGCGGCCGCCCCGAACACTTTGTACATCGAGGCAAGCACCACTTCGGAGCCCCACTCGTCAGCGATCCAGCGACGATGGGGTTCGGTATAGGTGAACGCATCTGTACCGAATACGGCATGATGATTCAGAATCCATAGCCCGGCCGTAAGGGACCAAAAGACATCGGTCGTCAGCCTTCGGGCCAATGTGGCCGCGACCACAATCGCCACGGCGAGCGTGAGTCCGAGAAGCTCGACCGTTCTCTGACTGAGCACCCGGCGATGATCTTGGGGTTCGAGGTCATCGGAGACTGCCGGCGGTCGCACCCAAGTTTGCAGCGACAGCGTGCTCACTCGCGGGCCTCGAATGGATCGATCAACAGATGCCCAACGAGCTCGGTTGGCGACTCGCCAGCGTCATGGTTCGACCGTGCCCACATGATCCGATTTATCGGCGTGAACGTCAGCGCCGATTAGATTTCCGGCTCCTGCCAGTTGATGTGCTGGTTGTGGCGACGGGTGCCGGGCACCCAGCCCGGCGGACGGGCAGGGAAATTGCAAAGGGACTGGGCTGGGTCGGATCAAACGAGTACGATTCGGCCGGCCCCTTTCCGTGCCTTCTGCTCACATTCGGCCCGACCTGAACATGGGATGTCACGTCAGCGAGCTTTGTCTCGGCGAAACCAACGTCTCACCCTCGACGTCACCTCGCCGACGCAGCGCCTGGTCACACGGCACAACGGGACTCGCCAACGAATACGCATCCGATCGAATATGCGGCATTAGCACCCTTTGGTGCACGGGTGTGGACGTTGTGTACAGGTCCGGCGGAAAGAAGAAGGTGACGTCAGTCGGCGTTCATGGCGGGCTCGATGCCCGCCTGGGCGCCGCTCTCGCTGAGCCAGAAGGCGGGTGCGTTCCCTGTAACACAGCACCCGCAAAATACATGGCCCTCTCCGACCAGGGGCTCCTTCGTCGGACCTCTGCGTCGCGATCGACGGTCCGATTCGGATCGGGTCTCCCCTGTTGCATCTGCCGCAATAATGCGCGGTTCCGCCTCTAATGCCACACGTGTGGAGCAAAGTGACGGGGCATTTGATGGAGCCCGAGAGGACGGGAAGGTCGCGGTGACAACGGGGAGCACGGGTGAAGGTCGGGCAGGCTCGAGGAAGGGCTGCGCGGGTGGGAGTGGTGCTCCCTTGATCTGGTAGAGGAACTGCTCACAGATCGCCCGCCACGACTTAGGCACGCCCGCCACGACGACTGCCGCGACGTCGTCGACGAACCTCGTCATCACCTGCCGGCCGAGGCGGCGGCGGAGCCGCCGCCGACGGCATGGCGGCTTGATTTAAGTACAGAAAAACACGAACAACTGCCTTCTGAGCTGGGCTTTCGGGCAACTTTTATCTGCGACCGTCACGACGTCGTCGATCGCTGTCCGTTCTCGTCGCCTGCTGTCCGCTGGTGGTCAGCGTCGTCCGCTGGTGCGCACCGGTGTCCGTTGATGCTCGCTGCGTCCCGCTCGGTCCCGCTGCGTCCCATGGGGCCGATGGTGGTCGATGGGTGGGCTGACGAATGGTGGTGCGGAACGATGCAAGGCCTTGTTCAGGGGACAAGCCGCCGAAGGCGGCGCGCCAGAACCAGCCTTCGACGCAGTCCCACTCTCTTTACGTCGAGCGACCCCATCGCCGCCAAAGCGGATATGCGAGCGCCACACCGCCAACGAGCGCTCCAATAACGATCTCGATTCCCAGCACACCTTGGCTCACGATCAAGGCAGCACTCGAAGAGCGCCGCGCTCAAGAACCGAATCGATGCTCCCTTGCCTCCGACGGTAGCCCGTACGTACGCGCCAAAGGAACGGTCACGCGAGCTGCTCAGCGAATAGTCAGTACCCACAGTTGTTCGCCACTGTGGATGCCCCAGCAGTACCGTTCGATTTCGAAATGAGCTGTAGCAGTTGATTCAAGCTAAAGGATCCTGCGGCAATCGCGGCTCCGTATCGGCTCAAGAACCGGCTTAACGTGTACTTGGACGCAGCGTCCTGCGAAAGCCAATCGGCCACAGGCCCGAGCGTCGTCGCATCGTGAGACGCCTGGTCCAGGAGGGACCCCAAGCCTTCCGCACCCAAGGAGCCACCTCCCGCAATCGTTCCAGCAGCGTCCAGGACCGCAGCGGCAAGGTTGTGTTCAACGACGATGTCGCGTTCCGTGCTCAGTGCACCTGCTGCGACGGCGACGGCTCCAAATACCTCTCCCACACCTGGAACCTCGATGGTCACAGCTGCGAGTATCGAGGACACCGTCGCAATGTCGCCCGAGTAGCGGTAGACGAAGGACCCCACTGCTTGAGCTGCTCCGCTAACCCCGTTCTGGACATCTGTTACTACACCGCAGCCAACTGGAATGATGCTGCCGCAAGTGATGTCGCCCGTCGGATCACTCGCATTGACCGGGTCGTCTCCGGCGTACGTATAGGCCGTATCAGTTGACGCGAAGTCGGGGTCCCTGCTTGTGAACTCACCCGTCTGGGGCTCATACCATCTGGCCTCATCGTTGACCAACGATGTCGTCGTGTCCGTGTATTGGCCACTGTAGCCGAAGGGGCTGGTCGGATTTCCGAAGGCCAGGTTGCCGAAGGCGTCGTAGCCCCAAAACCCCGTCTCATCCCCTGCCTCGTTCGTACTGAGCCACGTGCCGTCGGACGCCGTGTAGGTCAGGTAGGTCGGCGCCGACGAAGCGAGCGAGATTTGTTCGACTGGAGATGTACTCGGCCCGTAGATGTAGTCGTTGGTGCCGTCGGAGAGCACGAGGGGCAACGAGCCGTTGGTGTTCCAGCTGAGCTGAGCGGTGCTCGTCGGGGCGGCCTGGTAGAGAGCGGCATAACCGGACTCGTCCGCCGCCACGCAGAAGCTGCTGGTCGGACACGAGATGGTGTTGATGCTCCGCGGTCGAGTCGACGTTCTGGGGGTCCGACCACGACGTGCCGTTGTAGGTGAGCACGTTGCCGGCGTCGTCGCTCGCCTCACAGGACGACGACGTTGGCACAGCTGAGCGCTTCGAGGGCGTTGGACCCGTCGATGTCAGAGGGCGTCGACCAGCTCGTGCCGTTATAGGTGGGGGCATAGCCCGAGGTGTCGACCGCCACACACAGGCTCGAACTGGGGCAGGCCACCGCCTTGATAGTCCTCGTCGAGTCGACGTCGGTGGGCGTCGACCAGCTCGTGCCGTTGTAGCGTGGTGGCATAACCCGAGGTGTCCGCGGCCACGCAGAAGCTCGAGCTCGTGCAGCTCAGCGCCGTTGATGGTGCGGGTGGAATCGATGTCGGTAGGGCGTCGCCCAGTCGTGCCGGTGTAGATCGTTGCGTAGCCCGAGGTCGTCCGACAGCCACGCAGAAGCTCGAGCTGGTGCAGGTGACGCGCCCTGAGCGGCCCTCGTCGAGTCGATGTCAGTGGGCGTCGACCACCTCGTGCCGTTGTAGGTGGTGTCGTAGCCCGACGCACCAACGGCCACGCAGAAGGTCGAGCTCGTGCAGGTCACCGCATTGATGGAACGGGTGGAATCGATGTCGGACAGGCGTCGACCAGCTCGTGCCGTTATAGGTGGTGGCATAGCCCGAGGTGTCGACGGCCACGCAGAAGCTCGAGCTCGCACACGACACGGCGTCGAGGTCCCGGGTCGAGTCGACGTCGGCGGGGGTCGACCAGCTGGTGCCGTTGTAGGTGGTGGCATAGCCCGAGGCACCCACGGCCACGCAGAAGGTCGGGCCGGTGCAGGTCACGTCGCTGATCGCCCGGGTGGAGTCGATATCGGTCGGTGGGCTCCAGACGAGCAGTCGCAAGGCGTACGTCAACGCGTACCCGGACTCGTCCGCGGCCACGCAGAAGCTGTCGGTCGGACACGAGATGGCGTCGATGCTGCGAGTGCCAGTCGATATCGGCGGCGCTCGACCACGAGCTGCCGTTGTAGGTGACGACGTTGCCGGCGTTGTCGCTGGCCTCGCAGGACGAGGCGCGAGGCACAGACTGAGCGCTTCGAGGGCGTTGGACCCGTCGATGTCGGTGGGCGTCGACCAGGTCGTGCCGTTGTAAGTCGTGGCGTAGCCCGAGGTGTCGACCGCCACGCACAAGCTCGAGCTGGGCACGCCACCGCCTTGATGGTCCGGGTCGAGTCGATGTCGGTCGGCGTCGACCAGCTGGTGCCGTTGTAGGTGGTGGCATAGCCCGAGGCGTCCACCGCGACACAGAAGGTCGAGCTGGTGCAGGCAACGGTTCTTGATCGCGCGTGTCGAGTCGATGTCAGAGGGCGTCGTCCAGCTGGTGCCGTTGTACGTGGTCGCGTAGCCCGATGTTGTCGACCGCCACGCAGAATGTCGAGCTGGTGCAGGACACTGCCTCGAGGGCCCTCGTCGAGTCGACGTCGGTGGGCGTCGACCAGCTGGTTCCGTTGTAGGTGGTGGCGTAGCCCGAAGCAGCCGACCGCGACGCAGAAGCTGGCGCTGGTGCAGGTCACCGCGTTGACGCGAACGGGTCGAGTCGATGTCGGAGGGCGTCGACCACCTCGTGCCGTTGTAGGTGGTGGCATAGCCCGAGGTGTCGACGGCCACGCAGAAGCTCGAGCTGACACACGACACGGCGCTCAGGTCTCGGGTCGAGTCGACGTCGGTGGGCGTCGACCAGCTCGTGCCGTTGTAGGTGCGTGGCATAGCCCGAGGTGTCCACGGCCACGCAGAAGGTCGTGCTGGTGCAGGTCACGTCGCTGATCGATCGGGTCGAGTCGATATCGGTGGGCGGTCCCCACGGTGACGTTGCCCGACGGTGCGTCGCGGCGGCCTCGAGCCCGTCGCCGGTGTAGAGGTAGCTGGCAGTGCTCGTCGGGGTGGTGACGCTCGACCATCTGGCCGGCCTGGTTGAAGCCGTAGGTGGTGGTCCATCCCGCGCCGGTCGTCGCCTTGGTCTGGTCGCCCAAGCGTGTCGTAGGTGTAGGTCGACGACGACCCTCCGGATCCCGACGACCGGGGTCTGGGCGGTGACCTCACCGGCGTCGTCGAAGGTCTGGGTGTAGGTGTCGAAGTTGCCGCCGCTGCTGTCGTGGCTCGAGATGGTGGTCGGGTCGCCGGAGGCGTCGTAGGCGATGTTGTTCGCGTTGGAGCCCTGGGCGGACGAGCCCTGGTAGACGACGCGGCCGGCGGCGTCGTAGCTGTAGTCGCGCTGCGTGGCGCTCTGGCCCGAGCAGGTGGCCGCTGTAGGACGTCTGAGTACTGGGTGAGCTGGCCGTCGGGGTTGCGCGACCCGCCGGTCCCGAGAAGGACTGGGTGAGCGTCTCGCTGCCACCACAGGTCTGGTTAGAGTCGAGGTGGCCGCTGGGTGTTCTCGTCGGCAGCGTCGTAGGAGAAGGTCGTCGAGCTCGTCCCGCTCGGGTTCGACGTGCTGACACGTCGTTGTCCTGGGCCGTGGTGTTGCCGTCGGCGTCGTGGGCGAAGGTGACCTCGTTGCCCAGCCAGTCGGTCTCAGACGCCATGGCGCCGGTGGCGTCGTAGGTGTAGGTGACCGTCGGGGTGGCGTGCCCGCTGTAGGAGGGGTAGGTGACCGATGCCGAGCACGCCCGTCGTGAAGTAGCTCGTAGCGAGGTGGTGGCGTTGGAGAGACCGGTGCCGCTCCCGGCCACCAGCGCCTGGGAGGTGACGTCGCCGTTGGCGTCGTAGCCATAGGTGGTGGTCCCGCTGGCGTCGGTCATGGTGTGGCGGGTGCCGTCGACGTTGTAGGTGTACGACGACGTTGGCCGGGGTGGCGTACCCGCTCGCCGTGCCCGAGTAGGTGGTCGACGTCAGGTCCCCGTTGGCGTCGTAGACGTCGGTCGTCGTCCCGGCCGGGGTGGTGGTGGTGTCGGGCTGGCCCCCGGGATAGTAGGTGTAGGTCGTCAGCTCGCCCGATGGGTCGGCGCTGGTGACCGGCGTCGTGGTCGAGTAGAGGTCGTCGGCGGACCCGCCGCCCGTCGGGGCGCCGTGCGCGCACTGGCCACGTGCCGTTCTCGTCGTAGTAGCAGTTGGTCGTCACCTCGCCCCGGGGGTCGGTCGTGGTCAGGGTCTGCCCGCTCGGTGTCGTAGGTGTACGACGTGGTGTCGCCGACCTGGTCCGTCGACGACAGCGTGTTACCCGGCGGCGTCGTAGATCGTCGTCACGTAGCCCGGGTTCGAGCCTGGCGCGGGCGGCGTCTGGGCGGGGCGGTCGGGCACAGGTAGGGGTAGGTGCCCGACGGATTGGCGGTCAGCCACGCCGCCACGTTGGTCGGGTCCGAGGTGCAGTAGGTGCGCCCGTCGGCGTCGAAGGCGCTGATCGAGGTCTGCACGTCGGGGTTGGTGCTTTGGAGCTGCGTTGCCGTTGGCGTTGTAGAAGGTGGTGGTGACGTTGTTGGCCTGCGCCGAGGTCGGCGTCGACGAGTACAGCGACGAAGGCGACTGGCGGGCTGGTGACCCACGAGGTCTGCCAGGGTGGGCACTGGTAGGTGGACGAGCCGGCGGCATAGGCGTTGGCCGACACCGAGCAGTAGACATTGCCGTCGGGGTCATAGGACTGTGTGGTGGTCGACGTCGGCGGACCCTCCCGGGTCGACCGTCGTCTTGGTGACGCGGTTGTCGGCGTCGTAGGAGTACTGCGTGACCACGTTGGGATCAGCCGTGGCGTTGTTGGACTCGACGGTCGTCTCGAGCACGTTGCCTGCCGCGTCGTAGCTGGTCGTCGTCACGCCGCCCAGCGGATTGGTGACTTGGTCGACTCGACCATTGGCGTCATAGGCGGTGATCGTCGTGCCGGAAATCCAGGACGCACCTGCGGCAGGGCAGGTCACGCCGTCGGCGTAGTTGGCCGCGCTAACGGTGCAGTAGACATTGCCGGCGCCGTCGTACGCGGTCTGGGTGACACCGCCGAGAGGGTTGACGTCGTAGATCGGGTTGCCGGTGCCGTCGAAGAAGGTGAGGCTGTCGCCCGGCCAGGGGTCCGATCCGAGCGTCGGTGCAGACGGTGCCTGCAAGAGGGTCTCGCCGCCTGACATGGCGCCGCTCCCACCGCTACACCCAGTGAAGGTGGTCGCCGTCAACCCGGTGCAGGACACCGACTGAATGCCGGCATTCGTTGGCACGGCGAGCGGCAAAGTGGTCGTGAACCCTGTGGTGGATGCCACATCGATGGTGGACTGAGGGAGGTTCGACCCCGAGGATCCGGCGCCGATCGCCGTCACGGCTGGACAGGTGGTGTCGCCTTGCGCGTAGGCCAACGCGTCGATCGTGCAATAGACGCGCCCCGCCGAGTCGTATCCGGTGACCGTGCTGGCCGAATACGAATTCGCCGAGTAGGTCTCGGTCGTCGCGTCGGGCTGACCGGCCGAATCGAGCGTGGTGGTGGTCACGTCGCCTTGGGGGTCGGTCGTCTGGGTCACCGTGTTGGGGAACGCCGAGTCGGTGTAGGCATAGCTGGTGGTGGCCCCGAGCTGGTTCGTGACAGATGTCTTGTTGCCCGCGGCGTTGTAGAGCGTCGTCGTATATCCCGTCGCCGTGGTCGGAGGGCTGGTTGGTGGCATGCCCGGACACGACACGCCCGTGTCGGTGTACTCGTCGGCGTCGACGACGCACCATGGTTCCTCGGCAGGGGTGTCAGTCGACGGGGTGTACGCGGTCTCGGTCGTGTTGCCGAGCGGATCGGTGACAAAGGTCGGGTTGCCGGCCGCGTCGTAGTAGGTGATCGTCGCTCCGAGGCAGGGCGTGGTGGAGGTGGCGGCGCAGGCCAAGGTGGGTCGTCCAGAGGTTCCTGGCACCGGCGGCGTGGTCAGCTGCGTGCTCGGACACACGACCCCGTTGTCGACCTCGGCCGGCTCGACTTGGCACCACACCTCGTTCGAACCCGTATACGCGTAGGCGGTCTCGTTGCCCGCGGCATCGGTCGTCGTGACCGGGTCGATGGCGTTGAGGTAGCCGCTCGGGCTCGAGGGCGTCGGCAAGACGGTGCTCGAGGTGTTCCCGTCGGCATCTGTGCTCGTTTCATGCTGTCCGGTGATGGGGCTGTCGACGGCATAGGACGTCGAGGCGGAGGACCCCGGGTCGAGCGTGGTCGAGTACAGCTCGCCCGACGAGAAGTCGTATTGGGTCACCTGGCTCGGCAGTCCGCTTCCCGGTGTCAGCGTCACCGTCGTCGAGTCCCCGGGCGCGTCGCCGGCCGGCAGGTTCGATGCCTCGCTGTAGGAGTACGTCGAGACCACTCCGCTCGGGTCGCTCTGCTGGGAGATCTCCCCGGCCGAGTTGTACTCATTTGTCAACGTGCCACCGTCGGGGTCGACCTGGGTCAAGAGGTCGTAATCGTACGAACTGTTGGAGTTGGTGTCGTCGTAGGTGTAGGAGGTCGTGAACCCTCCCGGGTCAGTGGCCGATGCCAGGGTGCCCGTCAGTCCCCCGGTGGTCGGGCAGCCCGATTCGTCGTAGTAGCAGAAGGTCGCGCTGGGTGGGGTGCCAGAGGTGGCGAAACCAATCACCTCGGTGAGCTCGCCCGAGGTGAAGACCTCGGTCTGCGTCGGGTTCGGCGTCGACGCGTTCGACGTCCACACGGTACAGCTCGTCGCCGACGACGGGCACGCCGATGAACCTGATCCAGAACCCGGTGACTCGCTCGACGCGGTGATCGACTGCCCGGCCGCATCGGCGATCTCGCTCAGCGCGCCCGAGGACGAGAAGGTGTAGGTGAGGACCGAGCTCACGTTGTCGGTGAAAGTCCAAGTGCCGCCGGTGTTCTGATTGAGCGTGGCGACGTCGCGAGGCGCGACCGGACAGTAGTTGTAGCTGGACGAGCACCAGGGATTGTTGGCGTTGTACGTAGTGAACTGAACCTCGGCGCCGTCTGACTCGGTGACCGTCGCCATGCCGGGGATGCTTGCGACATTCATGGCGAGATTGTCGGTCCAGCCCGGTCCGAGATCGCTGTCGTTCCCGATCCCTCCGCTTGTCTGGGCCAAGTTGGCGTCGTAGGTGCGCTCGAAGGTCAGTGGTACGCCGGGCCCGGGGACGCTCAGGTCGGTGGCGGACTCATAGAAGTCGCCGTCCATCGCATTGACCGGGTCTTTGACGGGTGTGGTTGCGACACACGAGCACTCGGTCGAAGGGCCACCGCCTTGTCCCTCGGCGGCGTTGATTGCGCCACCGACCAGCGGCAGGCCGATGGTGCCCGGCTGCGCGATCTCGAGGTAGCCATTCGAAGCCTCGACGCCGTTCTCACCCTGTGAACTCGTAGTGTACGTCGCGTTGGCGTAGCTCGAACCACCGCCCCCACCGCCCCCGCCCGCGTCTGGCGTACTCGGCGCATCGCCGCCACCGCCACCACCTCCGCCTCCGTAGAAGCCACCTCCTCCACCACCGCCACCTCCCGACCCGCCGGAGCACTGCAGTCCGCCCGATCCTCCAGATCCAGCATTGCCAGCCATGCCGTTGCCGCAGCCAGAGGTCGAGCTTCCGGCGGTTCCGGGGGACCCCGAACTGCCAGTTGTCACACCGCCACCGCCACCGCCACCGGCACCCGCTCCCTGGCCCGAGCCCGCGCTCCCACCGTTCGAACCACCGCCACTGCCGGCACTGCCACCGAGATCGCGGTACACGCCGCTGCAACTAGATGCTTCTTCTACACAGTCGGTGCCACCGGCTCCACCACCACCCGCGGCAACCGCGCTCGTCGCTCCGGTGTTCTCGTCGACGACCGTCGTTTCGCCGCCGCCCCCGGCTCCCCCGGCGCCACCAAAGTTCCCTTCGCCGCCCGATCCTCCTCCGTTATACCCGCCGAGGGCACCGAAGCTGTTTGTCGGAGACACGCCAACCCCGCCAACCTTGATGCTGAGCGTGTGTCCCGGGGTCACACTGAGAGTGGCCAGCTCAGCCCCTCCCAGTCCGCCCGGTACGTCGCCGCCAGTCGTAGAGGTACCACCGAAAAAATCGGACCCGCCGGCGGCGCCGACGGCCAGGACCTCTATAGAGGTCACGCCGCTCGGAACGGTCCATAGCACGGGAGATCCCGAGTAGGTGAACGTTTCTGGAATGCTCGATGTGGCGCTAGCGGGTGTCGACGATACGGCACTTACGACAACCAGCGAGGCGAAGAGAAGCGTTTCTGACGCCACGACCAGCGCCAGATGGCGGGCGCTCTCAGCGAGAACCCGACCGACGCTACGAGTCCTTCGACGCTGCGCCATGGCAGAACCCCCTCATTCGTGGAGCCCGCCACTTCAGTGGGAACATTTCGGATCCTAAATGAAGTCCTCCAGAACTTCTACGGACGTCACGCAAAATTCAGCGGCCGCTCCAAATGTTGTGTGCCCATTGATGCCGCGGCCCGCGTGGTGCCCCGAGTGACCAAACCATGCACCTCTGCTCCACGACGCTGTCGTTGATCAGTCGACAGTGGCTACGCTCTGACGCCATGCGAGATAGTGCCGAATCAACCGGAGGAGGTCGCATACGCATTCCGTAGCCTTGCCAACGCGAATGATATTTGCAGCGCGCCGATCGCAGACGCGTTGCTGTGTTTGGGTGAGAACGGGCGTTGTCACACAGGATCGATCTGCCAGCCACTCGCGGCCAGCCTTGGCGAGCCGGGTCCCGTCTGCTCGCGCTGAGGACGATCCAACAGGCTCCTAACTCAAAACTTTGGACCAAAAGGGTACGTGGAGGCAGGTACTGACAGCTTGACCGTGAATGCGTTGCGACGCGAACGTTTTCTCGCCAACCTGCAAAACGAGAAACCCTGAACTCAGTCGCTCACCGAGTGCTTCATGCCGGGGAGACAACGGCCCCATATGTGCGTACAGGGCGTAGGGCCCACCTCTGCGAAGAGCAGGAGATCACGCTCCCATTCGGGCGGTGGCGGGCCGGCGCAGCGGGGACTTGAGGGCTTCCTCTTGAACTCTCGGCAGGCCGACAATGGCATCGGCCGGACGCCGGACGCCGGACGCTGAGCCTGGGTGACCAGCGATGGTGAGCAGTGGGAGCGGCATACCCGGAGCCATGGAATACAACGATGATTGTCACGGCGGGAGGAGGGGATGCTGCGCGGCAAATCGTGCCAGGCAACGTCTCCTTGCTCCGTGTCATCGCGATCTTGGGATTCCTGATCACCGTGCGGCGAATCAACCCAACACTTCTGTCCCTCTGCGTAGCAACACGATCGACCTCGTCTCAACCAACTTCGATTACACGACCTCTCGCCTGCGAAGATGAGACCCGCCGCGACGCGACAGAACTCCGGGCGACATCACGGAAGCCGCTTTTAATCCGACACCACAACCGATCCAGCTTGACGACCAAAAGGCGAACACAACGAGATCGCCGTCATTGAGCAGCCACCTGGAAGCCGAGTCGGATCGGCAAGGTCGCCGGATCGGCCCTCGAGGGCCAAGCGTCGGCAGCCCAATTTGCCCATCCAATTGCCCAACTCTGGAGCCACATTTGGTGCTAGTGACTGGACGGGCTGGACAAGGCAACCCTCCTGAACAGGAACAACAGCACGGATTAGAACGTCGTGGACGTACCTGCCCGCTCTCTCAATGTTGAGTCGCCCGTCTCCTGCGTCCCGTCAGCCGAGGAGCCTGCGAAGAAATTGGCCAACGGCGGAGATGGCGTGTCCCACCGCCTCAGTTCTTGGCGCACCAGCGGACGGTCCACATGGCTGCAGCAGCCAGAAGGGCCTTCACCAAAGTCACGCTTGGGAAGCGTAAGGGGATGCTGTGACTAGGTCCGACTTCATACCTGATGATTTTGAGGTCCGTCCCTACAAAATCCCTACAACCGTCGAATCCCGGCCAGCCGTCTGAGTCCGCTGGGCTCCATAGTGTGCCGTACGGCCCAGCTCAAGGAGCAGATTTCCAACGAAGCCATACGGGGATGGACTTGCCGGACATATCAGATGGGGCTCATAACTTTCAGATATTCGTCCGTCACGTGGTGTGTTCTCCGAAGGATCCTTCGTGCTGCCCTACTGCTTACTTATAGGGTCTCCTACCCAGCGCCTCACTCCAGCCAGAGGGTCGGAGGTCCTCGGTAACCCGCCTCGAGCATCGCTTGGTAAATGCCATCAGCAGACCCCGTGTCGATGACCTGCTCAAACACGGCCGCCTTCAGGAAGTCGCGTGTCGTTACGGATCTCGTTGATGGGCTGAGTTCCTGAAGGACGATTCGAGCTTCCCAGTCGTCCATCACAGCCACCCATTCACGCGCCTCGGCGATGGCGATGACGGCGGCCTCGCCGCGACCTAGCTGTGCGGCGAGTCCAAAGCGCCTTTGAACAGTCCGACTTACAAGTTCGGCGTACCTCTCGAGTTCTGATACCTCCATGTCGACGATTTGAATGTCAGTTCGCGTCCGGAGGTTGCCGAGGCGGAGCCAATACTCTGCCGCTTCCGTCCTCTGAGACCGCTTCGCCCAGTACTGCTCCGAAGCACCGATCTCGCTTAGCAGGTCGGAGGGACCAGTTGGATCGTCCGCGTCGTCAAATACGAGTCTTGGAACTCGAATGGTCCCATGGCAGATGCTTGCTAACAGGTCCATATGCCCTGTTAGCGCGAAATACCGCGTCGGCGTCGTATTGCAAAGATAGGTGTCAGGACCCGAAGCCGAAGTCGTCATATTCGTTCCCGTCACCGGACGAAACTGGTACATCTCGAAGAAGTTCCTCAATGTCCTCCGCCGCGAGGCCGGTCATAGTTGCTGCACCAGAAATGGTTATGAGCTCCTCCGAAAATGCTCGTCTCAGAAGGCGCAGAAACCGTCTTGGGTATCGTCCGAGGCCCCAGCGCTCAGCGTCCTGTGTCCACTCGTCGATATGGGTCGCGTATCCAAGTTGCTCGGCCAAATAGACAGGTCGAACACTGCGGCATCGCTCGTAATCCTTGCTGGTCATAAGCCCAGCAAACCGGAGGCGATTGAGAATCATCTCGTAAGAGACATTGAAGTACCTCTGTAAATGAATGACCGTTTCCGGGTCTTCGACCTTCCCGAGTCCCAAGTGCTCGACCGTTGTTTGAAGACTGTAAGTAGGCACAAGAAACTCACCGGCAAAGGCATCAGCGAACCGCTCCTCCGCCTCGCGTCTTCCCGGGAATGTGACTTCTGCGGAGCCACGGTGGAACAGCGCGTGGCCCAGCTCATGCGCAAGGGTGAACTGACGCCTGCCAGGAGTCGTTTGACCATTGATAAGAACTGAAAAGCCGACCTCTGGGTGGATCAGGGATGCTCCGGAAACGGTCTCGGCAAGCGAACTTCCCAGTGGGGCTAGGTAGACCGAAATACCGAACACGTCGGCCAACGCTGCGAGGTCGCCAACCGGTCCATTTCCAAGCCGAAAGAAGGATCGAGCCTCCTCAGCCTTTCGCCGCACATCGTCCTTCGTATGACGGCCATCTCGTAGCGCAAGTGGTGGTTCCATCAGTCCGGGTTCTTCGTTAAGCGTCTCCAGAAACGCCCCATAGGCATCCAAGAAGCCGAGAAATCGCTGAATCTGGTACTTGGCCTCACCATTGAGGCGTTCGCCGGCATCTCTGAAAAACAACTGCTCGAACTCGGGGCGGGGGTGCTCGACCGAGCCCAATAGATGCTCAAGGGGCATTCGATAGATGGCAGCGAGCTTGGTCAGCTGCTGCTCGTTGGGATGACGTTCCCCCTGCTCCCAGTTCGAGACCACGGGCCGCGGCTGACGAACCAAGAGCGCGACCTCCTCCTGGGTGAGTCCAACCTGGTCACGGGCCCTAGCCAGCCTGTCGCCTAGTTCTGTTCCGCCGCCTGTCACAGTGAGCACTTCCTCATGATACACTTTCGACAAGGACATGGTGAATCTGTAGCAAACACATGTTCGGAGGTAATCGAAAGTGACGACCACAGCAACGTCCACGATTCAAGTAACCATCGAGGGAAAGCCATACGACCTCCAAAATCGCGAGTACTCAGGAGCTGAGCTCCGTGGTCTCGCCGGAATCCCAGAGAAGGACAAGCTGGTGAGAGAGGAGCCGGACGGTTCAGAAACGGCAATCCCGCCGGCAAAGGAGGTTCGGCCTCACGGGGGAGACAACTTCTTCGTTTCGGTCCGCTTTCGCCGGGGATGACGATGCACCCACGCCTTGCCGAAGAGTGGCAGGACATTCTGTCCCTCTATCCCGACGCCCAGAGCCTCGAGACTCCGGACCGAGTTGAACTGTCCGTAGATCTCTTGCCAGGGCAGTACAACCAGGCCCGGACACGACTAGCCGTCATTGTTCCGCCAGGCTATCGAGCGACTGGTCCGGACGGGTTCCTTGTGCCCGTCGGACTGCAGATGGGCTCCTCGCCATTGCCAACCAGCGACGGTACGCCAATGGGAATGTCCGGTTGGTTGTTGGTGTCCTTTCACCTGATCGACGCGGCGGGGCAGTCGACCTGGCGCGCCACTTCAGATTCTCGGCGAGGTGACAACTTCATCGGCTACGTGTCGTCAATCGAGTCCTTTCTGGCTCGGGGGTGTAACTGATGCAACTCCTTGTTCCCACCGCAAGCTTGGAGTCCCTTACAAGTGAATTGCTTGCGCTTTCACCTGAGGAAGGTGCCGCATTTCTATCTGTTCGAGAAAGTGGCACAAGATTGGTGCTCCGAACTCAGCGGGTCTTCCTGCGCTCGGAGCTAGAAGCAGGTGAGTTTGGCGAGCTGGCTCTCACAGAGGCGGCACAACTCGATGGACTTTCCGAGATAAAGCGGAGTGGCTGTGGATTGGTCGAGGTGCACACGCACCCACTCTCCGCAAGCAACGTTCGCTTCTCAGAGTTTGACGAGGCGCAGCTACCGTTGTTCGCTCGGTACTTCTGTAACAAGATGCCTGGCCGAACATTTGGGTCTCTCGTCATCGGGATGCACGGCTATGACGGCCGCGCATGGCTAGGTGATTCCTTCGAAGATCTTGAGCTCAGGCCGATCGGAGAGAAAGTAAGACTTCCCCAGTGGGCTACCTCCAGAACACCCAATGCGAGCGCCGACGCTTCTTACGACCGCCAAGTTCGGGCACTTGGGGTTCATGGCCAAAGAGCGCTATCGACGCTGAAAGTTGCTGTCGTGGGTTTGGGCGGTACTGGTAGTCAGGTTGCACAGCAGCTCGCACATCTGGGTGTGGCAGAACTCATACTGATCGATGACGATGCGGTTGAGGTGTCCAACCTTCCGCGCCTAGCTGGGGCGACCTGGTGGGACGCACTACTTCACAGAAAGAAGTCAGCAGTTGCTCGCAGACAAGCGCGTCGCCTTCGGCGCAATATTCGGCTCACCATCGCGGGCAATCTGCGATCGTCGGACGCGTTGAAGTTGATTTCTAGCGTTGACCTGATCGTAGGGTGCGTCGATAATGATGGAGCTCGACTCGTTCTAACGGAACTGGCTGCCGCTCACCTCATCCCCTATATCGATATTGGAGTCGGTATCGATAGGGAGGATGACCGACCCGAAATAGGTGGAAGAGTCGCCTTCTATGTTCCTGGTGGGCCATGTCTCGCATGCGCTGACGAGCTTGATTTTTCAGAGGCAGCAGAAGATCTGGAGGACACCGCTGCACACGCCATTCGGATCGAGCGAGGGTATGCACGGGACAGAGCGGTGGAGCCAGCCCTGATGCCGTTGAACACTGTTCTGGTCGGCCTGGCAATGACCGAGACCCTCGCCTACATCTCTGGGATTCGTTCCATTGTTCCCTTCTTTAGATATGACCTCATGGGAAATCGAATCGTGACCCAGAACGTCGACCGATCAGACGAATGTGTGGTCTGTGGTCCTGCCAGCGGCATGGGCGATGCACACGGCATTGATCGATACGCCTTGGCTGAACGGGGCTGAACGCAGGCAAAGAGGCCCAGAGTTGTCCATCCTTTTGTCCATCCATTCCTCGACGTTCAATCGAATCAGGTAGAAACTGTGGATCATCTGACCTCTCTGAACAGGATCAACAGCATTCGTCCGTACACGCTGGACACTCCTGGCCGCTCTCTCAAGGTGGCGACACGGGTTCGAATCCCGTTGGGGCTGCAAAGAAATCCCAGTTCAGAGGCAATGTGGTTCTTCGGAATCTGGCGGGGTCTGCCTGCTCACCGGACAACGATCGAACCGAGCACGCGCCAGTTCGGCTTGCCGGCGTAAAGCGGTACAGCTGGGCAATCCCGATAGGCAAGGTGGAGGCAGCAGCCATGCCGGGCTCCGAGAATCTGACCAAGACGCGGCTGACGCGCTCGGACGCATCTTTGAAGATGCCGAGCTCGACTCATGACTAACCCGAGCGAGCACGTCCAGGACGTCCTCTCATTTCTGTCAAACCGGCTTCAATCTGGAGCTGCGTCCACTAACCGGTTGGTAGAAATGCTTTCCCAGTTCCCGGGTGCATCTACCAGTCATAAGGTAGTGAGGAGGTCGCAGTGGCAGATCAACCAAGTACCGGCAGCGTCCGAACCTGGGTTCTTAGGGATGGCGGCCTTCCGCTCGAAGAGGCCGTCGTTGAACTTAGTGAGGAGCCAATCGTTATTGACGACACGCCAGACCGACAGGCGCTGTTCTTCACCTTCGACGGTCCCGGCGTTCTAGGACTTCGCGCGGATGCAACAGGGAACCAGCGTCGTCACATTCCCCACACCTCGGATGCGATCACAGACAAAGGCCCGATATCTGGGTGGATTGAGAGCGTCGGGCTCTAGCTTGTTGTGATCGCGCTTCGGGTATTGGTTTTCGGATAGCGCCAATGCCTCAGCCGGGTGACCCCTACGCGAACGCCTTCACCTGTGCGCACTGCACGCAGACCCCAACCTGGTCCGGACGCTGGTTCGCTCCATCCGGTGACCGCTGGTGGCGGATGTGGGCGTGTCCCGACTACCTTGAGGTCTCACGGGGCTGCGACAGTTTCGGAGGTGAGGGCCGGACTCTTCGCTCCACGGAACCGATATCGCAGGCGGTTGACTGAGGCCGGGAGACTCCGCGCTGATCGGTGCCAAGGCAGAGCGTTGTGCCGTTGACGCTTGTGCCGGGAGTATTCATGTGCTCCGTCGTCCTCGACACTTTCGTTGCGTGGTACGGCAAGCAGAGAGGCGTTGCACCCGTATAGAACCGCTTAGGGTTGTCCCAGTCCGCCGGCCGTGGGGCAGTTTGCAGCCAGGCGCTCCTTAGGACACGGCGACCGACGCGGTGACTGCGCGAGCAGCGTGCCGTTGCCGGAGCAGGGATGCACTCACGAGCAACATGACGACGAGGAATCCGATGTAAGCGCCCCAGCCCACCACCTGCCAACCCTTGCCGTGATAGCTGCTGAAGGTGACCCCGATCCAGACCGCGAGCCCGTTGAAGGCCGCGACGACCAAGCTCAGCCATCCGAGCCAAACTGATGCGACCTCCCGACCCAACATGGCTAGTCCCAACCCGAGCAGGAAGACAGCGGTCATCACGGATGTAGCCGAGAAGAAGATCGTGTTGAGGTCACCGAGCATCCGGATGAGGGACGGGTCGTTTATCCCAGCGGGCTGGGCGACCATGAAGGCGAGTACCGCGGTGGGCAGCGCCGCCAGAGCAGTCGTGATGGCCACGCCCAAGCCAGCCCCGAAGACGATCGGAGCCAGTGACTCGGTGTCGTCTTCCGCTCGGCGAAGCACGCGGTGCAGGTAGCCGACGAACCAGAGCAGCAGCCCCGCCGCGAAGAAGTCGCAGATCATGCCTGTCTGCAGGGCAACTCGGTGATCGGTGACCCAGGCCAACGTGGTCGCCGGCGAGGAGTCGACGCGCGGCTGCTGCGGGTAGATGAAGCCGGAAAGCACCGCGAGCACCACGAAGGAGAGGCCGCTCAGGGCGCCGAGGCGTTGGAACGTACGGTCGTTCATGAGGATTCCCCTTTTTCGTCCCGGAAGGACGACATCAATATACGACCGCCGCCGAAGAAATGGCCGGTACTCGTCTCAGAGGCGGACATCGGCGAATCCTGCGTCCCCCCATTAGAGCGCGGCGTTCGGGTGCCCCACCCGCCCTTTCGGGGACGACCATCAGCTTCTGTAGAGCCTCCCAATTGTGGGTTTTGGATGTGCGCACACGCATGCACATTTCCTGTGCCTACCGGCCTGGGTCCGGCCGGGGCCTCACAGGCGGCGAATGCATCGGGTCTGCTCTGAGTTTGGTTGACATTCTTATTGTGGGACATCGTCCCGCGGAAGGATGGATGCCATGCCCAAGAGGTTCCCGCCTGAGTTCAAGGCGGACGTGGTCCGGGTCGCCCGCCGGGGCGACTTGAGCATTGCCGAGGTCGCGGCGGACTTCGACATCTCCGTTGAATTGGTCAAGCGCTGGAAGCGCCAGGCGGACATCGACGAGGGGATCAAAGACGGGCTGACCAGCGCGGAGCAGACCGAGGTGGTCCAGTTGCGCCGCCAGAACCGCCGCCTCGAGATGGAGAACGAGATCCTCCGCTGTGCCGCCGCCTACTTCGCCAAGGACACGCTCCCAAAATGATGTACCCGCTGGTCCGGGAGTTCGCCGCCGAGGGGTTCACCGTGACGGTGACCTGCGGGGTGTTGGGCTTTTCCACCCAGGCCTTCTACAAGTGGGCGGCCAATCCGATCTGCGATCGGGACCTCGACGACGCGCATCTCACCAATGCCATCGTCGACGGTCACGGCGACGATCCCGAGTTCGGTTACCGCTTCATCTCCGACGAGCTCGAGCGGGCCGGCCACGAGGTGGGTGAGGGGCGGGTGCACCGGCTGTGCCGAGAGCACCGGATCTGGTCGACGACCACCAAGAAGGGCCGGCGCAACACCAAGACCCCCGGACCGACGGTCCATGACGATCTGGTCAAGCAGGACTTCAGCGCTCCCGCCCCGGACCTGGTGTGGCTGACCGACATCACCGAGCACCCGACGAGCGAAGGAAAGCTCTACGCCTGTGCGATCAAGGACGTCTTCTCGAACCGGATTATCGGCGATGCCCTCTCGGATCGCATGACGGCGGATCTGGCCACCGCCGCGTTGCGCTCAGCGGTGGCTCGTCGACAGCCCCGTGGCACGGTGGTGGTTCATTCCGACAGGGGCGGCCAATTTCGTTCGCGGAAATTCCGGGCCGTGCTCAAGGCCAACGACCTCACCGGGTCGATGGGCCGGGTCTCCTCGGCCGGGGACAACGCAGCGATGGAATCCTTCTACGCCCTGTTGCAAAAGAACGTGCTCAATCGAGGACGCTGGAGAACTCGCGACGAGCTCACCTATGCGATCATCTGTTGGATCGAGCACACCTACAACCGCCGACGCCGTCAAAGGAACCTCGGCAAGCTGACTCCCGTGGAGTTCGAACTCGCCTTCACCAACCCCGCCGCGGATGCGGCCTGACAACAAAACCACCGTCAACCAAACTCAGAGCAGTCCAGGTGCGGCCCTGTCGATGCAGGTGGAGCGCTGAATCAAGCGAACTGAGTCAGTCCGTCTAGTCCAGTTGGACTAACCAAATGGGTCTCATAACCGTCCGACGTCCGTCCATCCGCCACAGCCAGCAAGCCGCGTGCAACCATGGTTGTCATGAGGTCGCAGGCGCATTTTGCGTCGCGCATCGGGCACATACGACGCGGTGCCGCCTTGCTTTTGGGCGTCATGCTGGTCGTCGGCGCGCTATGTGGCGGGATCGGAACGGGGCCGACGGCGGAGGCGTCGACGTCAGGCTGGTACGTCGCCACGGTCCCGGGGACGGGACTAGATGACGTCCTTCTCGGCTCGACTTGCGCCAACGCTCTCCAGTGTTGGGCTGTGGGCATCACCTTGGGGAACCTCGGTGGCAGCGGTCCGTCGACCGCCAGCCCACTCATGGAGGCCTGGAATGGCACGACATGGACACTCGCCCCAATGCCGTTGCCGGATGGGGAGGGCGGTGGACTCTTCGACGCCACATGCATCAACGGCTCCGATTGCTGGGCTGTCGGCGCCGTGGTCGGGTCCGGCACCGGAAATCCAACGGGCACCCTCATCGAACAGTGGAACGGCACGTCGTGGTCGGTGGTGCCGAGCCCCTCCCCGAGTGGTTCAGGTGTGGTGGGGGCGATTCTCACGAGTGTGAGTTGTGTGTCGGCATCGAGTTGCATGGCAGTCGGCTATGCGACAGACGTGAACGGGGACAACCTCACCGACGTCGTCGAGCAGTGGAACGGCTCCAGCTGGAACCTGCTCCCGGCTGCGGCGACCGGCCAGGCCTTCGACCAACTCATCAGCGTCCAGTGCCTCTCGGCCGCCAACTGTTGGGCCGTCGGCAATGCCGGGCCCGCGCAACAGATGCCGAACTTCCTGCCGGTTTTTCCTGGTGCGATCGGCGACCAGGGGCTGATCGAGCATTGGGACGGATCGGCCTGGTCGATCGTACCGAGCGCGAGCGAGCCGGCGCCCGACGGCGGCTACCTAAGTGGCCTCGAGTGCGTCGGCGCCACCGACTGTTGGGCCTCGGGCGCGACGACCGACGATACCGGGACCGCCTCGGGGATCCTTATGGAGCACTGGGACGGTGACACGTGGACCGATACATCGGCGTCGGTGCCCGACTCCACGGCGCCGGGGATACTGGCTGGCATCTCGTGCGTGAGTGCAGCGCAGTGCTGGACGGTGGGCTCCACGGGGTCGTTCAACAACGGCTCGGGTGTACAGCCCCAGAGTGTGGTGGAGTACTGGAACGGGTCGTCGTGGTCCGTGCAGCCCAGCCCCGACGTCACCGCCTTCAGCTTCCTCAATTCGGTGAGCTGCGTGCCGAGCGTCGGGTGCGTCGCCGGCGGGAGCACGTTGACCAATCCCAACGGCAATGGTGACCCCGGACTGCGTGGCTTCATCGAACAGTTGAACTTCGCCCCGGCGTCGAGCCAGGGCACCGTGCTCGCGGCGCGGGACGGTGGTGTGTTCGCCTACGGCACTGCGCCCTTCGAGGGTTCCATGGGCGGCCAGCACCTCAACGCGCCCATTGTCGGCGTCGCCACTACTCCTGACGGCCAGGGCTACTGGCTGGTGGCTAGCGACGGCGGCGTCTTCGCCTATGGCACCGCGCCTTTCGAGGGCTCCATGGGCGGCCAGCACCTCAACGCGCCGATCGTGGGCATTGCGCCCTCCCGCGACGGTCAGGGCTATTGGCTGGTGGCCGCAGACGGCGGTGTTTTCGCGTTTGGGGACGCCGGTTTCCACGGTTCGATGGGTGGCACTGATCTCAATGCCCCCGTCGTCGGCATAGCCGCCACCGACCACGGCGGCTACTGGCTCGTCGCCTCCGACGGCGGGGTCTTCAGCTTCGGAGGCGCGTCCTTCTACGGCTCCGCCGGCGGGACGCGGCTCAACGCCCCGGTGACGGGAGTGGCGGCCACGCCCGACGGTCAGGGCTACTGGCTGGTGGGATCCGACGGCGGCGTGTTCACTTACGGCGATGCCACATACTTCGGCTCCGTGCCGGGTCAAGGCATCATCGGACAGCCGCCGGTCGTCGGCATCACCTCGACGCCGACTGGGTCCGGCTACTGGTTGGCCGGTGCGAACGGCGCTGTGTACACCTACGGAGACGCGACCTTCCTCGGCGCACCCGACGCGAGGCGACTGGCTGCCCCGGTGTCCGCAATCGCGACGTCCTAGCCGAATAGCAGCGACGCATGGATCTCACGAAAATCCCACGGATTCGATTTTCCGTGTCATTGGCTGCGTCGCAGCCCAAGGGCCGGCCTGACTTATTTTTCCAGTAAGCGCGGTCACTACTGCGAGTCGGGCGCATTTCAGATGCCGAGCCGGCACAGAAGCGGAGCCAGAGCGCGGTCGTTCTCGGGCCTCAAGCAGTGTGCCGGCAAGCGCTCGAGAAGCACTAAAAAAACTCTGAATGGGTCTAGCACTCTCGCCATGAGAGTGCTAATAATTCCACCGTTACGCTCACAGTGGCGCTGAAATGGGAGCTCACACAGAAGGAGGAACTCGCAATGGCTCTCGTACGTTCAGACCCGTTTCGTGATGTTGACCGGCTCTTTCAGCAGCTGGCTGGCGGTGCCCAACAGGGCCGGCAGATGCAGATGCCCCTGGATGCGTTCCGCAAGGGCGACACCTTCTTGATCACCCTCGACTTACCCGGGGTCTCGGCTGAATCGGTCGACCTGACCGTGGAAGACAACGTGTTGACGATCAAGGCTGAGAGACCCGCACCGCCCAAGAGCGAAGAGGTCGAAGTCCTGATCGCCGAACGCGCCTACGGCACCTATGTCCGCCAGGTGTTTCTCGGAACGAATCTCGACACCGAGCACATCGAGGCGCAGTACCAGGCTGGTGTCCTCACCCTGTCGATTCCGATTGCTCCGCACGCCAAGCCGCGCCGGATCCAAGTACAGAGTCGGGCCGAGAACGAACTCATCTCCGCATAGACACAGCCACCCCTGAAGGTCCGGTCAGGACGATCAGAAAGGAGGCTTCGTCACATCTTTTGGGGTGGGAACCGTTGAGCCCTGGCCACTGTGACGCCGCGTGAGCAGTCGTAGGGGCTGGACTCTGACAGTAAAGAGGCGGCCCCGGGCGAATGGAGTCATTGGCGATTTCGCCCGGGGCCAGGGCCGATCAGTCACTGATGAGAAAGGAGTTGTGACGTGACGACGACCTTTAATTTCGACACGAACGAGCCGCAGTACGAGTATTCCTACGAAGGCGCCGAGGTGCAGCTCCGCTGCCAGGGCGTGGTCGCGGTGGCGGCGGGACCAGTATCCGCCTTCGACGAAAACGTCTCCCGTACGTGGTTCGAGCTCTCTCCGGTCAGCGGGAAGCGAATACTGGCAGGGGTTGGGCGAAGTGCGCCGAGCGCCACCGCGGCATCGGCGTTCGAAACGAGAGAGGCAATGTGGGCGAATGCCATGGCTGGCCTTGACCCGCTCGAGCTTGTCGAATCAAGCGTTGACGTTGGTGACAGTGTCTATGCTCTGGTCGAACCGACCATCGGACGGGTTGAACTGGGGCGAGCAGGGCTCGGAGCGAGCGCGTTGATCCTCGGTGGTGGCGAGACCCGGCTGGTGCCGTTTGCGTCATCCGAAGCTGACGTTGGTATCTCCACCTCATTTGAAATCTCTGCTGGGTCCACACTGCTTCTACTCACCCACGACCTAGGCCAAAGAGAGGTGGTCATTGCTGCAACCAAGAGAGCTCTCGCCGCTCGTTTGGTGCGGGGTGACCAGGTGGACGCGGTCCTTGAGTGCTGCCTCGGAATACGGCAGGGGCCTTTGAGTCAGTGCGAGTCCATCGTCGCCCTGCATTTCGAGCGTCCCGGCGGAAGCCCCATCAAGCGGAGCCCATCTGACCCTCCTCCCATTACCGGAGTGGTCGTCCGTGACGACGTCTTCGTCGCTGATGGCATTTCCAATTGTCGATTTCATCACTCCAAACACCACCCCGAGCGGTGTCGACGGCAGGGAGCTGGAACGGATCCGATCAGAGGATTCTGAGACGTCCTGGCGTAGCGTCAGGAAAAAGGCCGCGCATAAGTTCAGAACGAGGGCGTTGAGGACGACGGCCCGGTGATGCGCTATGCCGACGCCCACGGACACGACGGGGTCAACGGCAGGATCCTCAGTAGGAACGGGTCCCAGTTCTTGGCGCACCAGCGGACAGCCACATGGCTGTAGCAGCCAGAAGGGCTTTCAAACTCATGCTTGGGAAGCGTAAGGGTTGTTGTGACTAGCCCGAGCTCATTCCCGATGATTTGGAGTCCGTCCCTACAAAATTCCTACAACTTTCGAATTTTCCGGCCAGCCGTCTGAGTTCGCTGTCAGATGGGGCTCATAGAGCGCCGGGATAAACCGGCATGGAGAAGGAGATGAGAACGCTCCACGTCGAAGGGGTAGCGACCCACGATGACCCCGAGTCATGCGTCGACGTCCGCAGGGGCGCAGGCGAAGCGTTGACAGGGGTACGTGCAGGCTGGGCTATTGAGCCGCGAAATCAAGAATCCGGGGTGCCGACGCTGTTATGAGAAGCGGAAGGCCACATCGCAGACGGCGCTATCGCGAGCCGCCAGCGGACCCCGCGCGGTCTTAGAACCTGTGCATGTACGGAGTCTCCATGCGCGAGAACCGGGAGATCCCACACTCTCCCGGCCGGTAGATCGCCGGACGGGCCGCACAGGCAAGGCAAAAGCCGTAATCCTGTGATGCACGAGCGTGGGAAGACTGACAGCCCCGTAGTACCTGCGAAACCACCGAACAAGACCGGGAGACCGGCGGCGGAGGTGGTGGAGGAAAGGGGGCTGGCCGAGGGGAACACGGACGACCCACCACGTCCCGGACGCAGTGCCTGGCCAGACGTGTCAAGCGGGTTGGATCGTGTGCGTGAAGTAGCACGAAGGGACAAAGATGCACGGTTCACTGCACTGCTGCACCACGTCGATCTGAACCGCCTCCGGGCGGCCTACTGGGCGATTCGTCCCCAAGCGGCTCCGGGTGTGGACAAGGTGACGTGGGGGGCCTATGGAGTCGGCTTGGAGGAGAAGCTCCAAGACCTGCACCAAACGGTCCAGAGCGGCTCGTATCGGGCGAGCCCGTCTCGGAGGGTGTACATCGCGAGAAGGCGGACGGGCGGCAGCGACCGCTCGGCATTGCCACGCTGGAGGACAAGATCGTCCAGCGGGCCGTCGTCGAGGTGCTCAACGCCGTCTACGAGGAGGACTTTCTCGGCTTCTCCTACGGATTCCGGCCGGGGCGAAGTCCCCACGATGCGCTCGATGCGCTGACGGTCGGGATCGAACGGAAGAAGGTGAACTGGGTACTCGACGCCGATGTCAAAGATTTCTTCACCAGTCTCGATCACGACTGGCTGGCACGGTTTGTCGAGCACCGCATAGCGGACACAGGGTCCTGCGGCTGATCCGCAAATGGGTCAACGCAGGGGTGATCGAGGACGGGAGATGGTCGGCGAGCGAGGTCGGGGCGCCCAGGGGGCGTCGGCTTCGCCGCTGCTCGCCAACATCTACCTCCATTACGTCCTCGACCGATGGGTCCGGCAGTGGAGGCGTCGGCACGCACACGGTGACGTGATCATCGTTCGCTTTGCCGATGACTTTGTGGCCGGGTTCGAGCAGTCCGACGCTGAGCAGTTCCTCAACGACCTCCGAGAGCGGTTCTCGAAGTTCGCCCTGGAACTGCATCCCGACAAGACGAGGCTCATCGTGTTCGGGCGCAAGGCCGTCCGAACACGTGCAGCCCGAGGCGACGGGAAGCCCGAGACCTTCGACTTCCTGGGCTTCACGCACATGTGCGCGAAGAACAAGAGCGGGGGCTTCTGGCTCAGGCGAAAGACCATCTCGAAGCGGATGAGGGCCAAGCTTGCCGAGGTCAAGGACCAGATCAAGCGACGTCGGCATCTTCCCATCCCCGAGCAGGGAAAGTGGCTCGGCTCGGTGATGCGAGGTCATCTCGCTTACTACGCCGTGCCCGGCAACAGCGAAGCAGTGGCAGCGTCCCGTGATCAGGTGATACGACACTGGTTCAAGGCGCTCCGGCGCCGCAGCCAGCGCACACGGGTCAACTGGCAACGGATGAGCCTCTATGTCAAGCGGTGGCTACTCCCTGCGCGTCCGATGCACCCGTTCCCAGCAGTGCGATTCAACGTTCGCACCCAAGGCAGGAGCCCAGTGCGCTAGCAGTGCACGCTGGGATCTGTTCGGGGGGCCGCCCGAGAGGGCGGTCCCTACCGCAATACCCGAAGGCCCTCCGCGCTCGCCGTGGTTGTTTTGACGAACTCAGCCTGGTGGGCTTCTGGTGACGGGTCGGACTCGGATCGGGCGTGTGAAGCGGGGTATCGACCGTCTTGGCGGGTGCGACGCCTTACTCCGGAAGCATTGGGGCAGTCTGCGTGTTGCACCGATCGTGGTTCCTCTGTCCGTTCTCGATCTTGCCACTGTGGCGACAGGCTCCAGCGCCGCCCAAGCCCTGCGTGAGGCGGTGGAAATGGCGCCCGAGGTGGAGCGACTCGGGTATCGCCGACTATGGGTGGCGGAGCATCACGGCATGCCCGCCGTGGCCAGCTCCGCGCCCGCCGTCCTGATCGCACACCTAGCTACTGCGACGACCACTCTGCGGGTGGGCTCTGGCGGCGTCATGTTGCCCAACCACGCCCCACTCGTGATTGCCGAGCAGTTCGGGACTCTGGAGGCGTTGCATCCGGGAAGGATCGACCTCGGACTGGGGCGCGCTCCGGGGACCGACCAGGTAACGGTGCGAGCACTCCGGCGCACGCCTGACGTGCAGTCCGACACGTTCCCCGATGACGTCGTTGAGTTGATCAATTACCTCTTGCCAGGCGATGGTTCTCTAGGTCGTACCTTTGCGAATCCGGGCCGCGGCTACCTTCCCGAGGTGTGGTTGCTCGGGTCCTCCCTCTTCAGCGCGCAACTGGCAGCCATTCTGGGGCTTCCCTTCTCCTTCGCGTACCACTTTGCCCCCCAGCTCCTCGACACCGCGCTGGCCACCTACCGCTCGAACTTCCGTTCGTCGGTGCTGCACGCCGAGCCCACAGTCATGGTGGCCGCGTCCGTGCTGTGCGCGCCGAGCGAGTCCGAAGCACGCTGGTTGTCTGGCTCGACCGCTCTTAGCATCCTGCAGCTGCGGACGGGGCGCTTGGGCCAGCTGCCCGCTCCAGAGGAGGCAGCGCAATATTCGTTTACGGCTGCCGAGAGGTCGACCGTCGAAGAGGCCATGTCCACGCATCTGATCGGTGACCCCGGGAAGGTCACCGATGGCCTCCGGCAACTCCAGGATCGCACCGGGGCCGACGAGATTATGCTTTCAACACGGTCCCACTCCTATGAGGCACGGGTGCGCTCACTCTCCCTGATTGCCGAGAGCTGGGGGATGGTTAGGCCATCTTCGGGTGGCGAAGACAACCATCGAGGCGCTATCGCGTCGCCCGAGCAGGTCAAGCGCTGAACACCCGATCGGCGATCCATTTCGATCAGCGCAGGACGAGAATCGGGTGGGGCCCGGCCCGCGGCGCCCCAGAGAGACGAATTGGTGAGGAAGGCAAGTGGACCACTAAGAGTGCCGCCCTGTCGTCCGGGAGTGGTCCTACGGGCCCTGGCTTGCCCATCCATTGCCCAACTGTCTACTTAGACTCGGTCCAACTGTTCAGACGGACTGGACGAGACCGATTTGCTGACCTGGCATGACGTTACGCCTCGGGACACGGTGGACACATCCAGCCGGTCTCTCGAGGTGGCGACACGGGTTCGAATCCATTTGGGGCTGCTTCAATATCGACTTCAGAGCTGACTCGGTGAGTCCGTCCGGTCCAGTTGGACGCGCTACAAAGGTCTCATAAACCGAAGGTCCGTCGAAGAAATGAATCAATTCCCAGACTGCGTGATGCGGTGGCTAGCGATGCGAGTGGGTCGTCCGATTCGCGTTGCGTTCAACGGAGTCGTCGTAGCCGGTATACGCAGCAATACGCGCCGCGCCCCTCCGAAAAACTGCGGCGCGATGGGCTCAGGTCGGCGGGGACTCAGCGACTAACGAAAGGAAGGCAGGCCGCGTACGCGAGCATCAGGACGACCGCTTCCGAGCGCCGGAGTGTTGCTCCCCTCGCCATGGCGAGCCACGACGCGACCACGACCACGGTCATGAGAACGAGCGCGACATCGCCGACGTGGACCGACTTGGTCGACGCGAGGAGTCCAACGACGGCACCGCCGCCGAGGGCGATGAAGAGGTTGCCGCCGAGCACGTTCCCGACGACGAGGTCATGCTCGCCTTTGCGCGCCGCTTGGATCGACGCGGCGATGAGCGGTGCTGAGGTGCCGATGCCAACCAGGGTGAGCCCTGCCACCCCCTGGGAGAACCCGAGGTGCTTCGCCACGCCGAGCGAGGAAGTCACCATGACTTCGGCGCCACCGAGCATGAAGACGAGCATGCCGATCGCCCGAACCGGCTCGGTAGAGGTGCGCCGTGACCTGGTGGAGGCGAATTCGGCCATCTCAGATTCAAGCGGGTCTTCCCTTCCTTGTCTCTGTCCAAGCACCAACGCCCCTACTGCGGCGCCGAGCGCGGCCAACATAAAGAGACCCTTGACCATAGTGACACCCCCAACCGCGAGGATGGCGAACAGCACGACCGACGCGACGCTGATCGGTGCCTCCTTCCGGACGGTCGCCGAGTCAACCTTCAAGGGGATGATTAGTGCCGCTAACGCCAAGGCCAAGCAGACGTTGGCGACGATCGACCCCACCAGGCTCCCAATGGCCAGATCGGGCGACTTGGCGGCAGCGACACCGGCCACGATGAGCTCCGCGATGCTGGTGCCGAGGCCGCCGACCAGTGCGGCGGCAACCGTTGGGCGGACACGCACCGAGTCGGAGATGCGTGCCAGGGCGATCACGAACTGGTCCCCGCTGATGGCGAGCACGACGAGGCTTCCCAACAGCCCAACGAAATCCAGCCACAGGGGGGCCGTGGAGGGCACGAGGAATGCAAGCATGGTGCCGACCAGGCTTCCCGGCGCCCCGCTATGTAATTGGATCAGCGCATCGTAGTGCGAGCGCTACGCCATCCCAGTCGTTGAGCTGAAAAGACGCTGCTAGTGGGGAGTCTGGAGTCCCCGTCGCCCGTGGCGCTGGCGGCGATTTGGATTGTGCGATCTAATTCGCTTCCCGTCTTACGTCAGGTCCTTCAGCGTCGCGAGGATGTCGGCCACCTCGGTGCGGGCGGTGTAGTCAGGTTGTACGTCGACGAAGCGCACGGTGCGATCGTTATCGATGATGAGCACTGTGGGTCGGGGGAGGCGGACGGCGCCCTCGGCGTTGACCTTGGTCAGGTCGAGACCAAGGTCGCGCTGGGCGGCGAGGACATCGTCGGCTTGGTCGAACGCGATGCCGATCCGATCGGCCAGACGGCTGCCTGGATCGGAGAGGACGGTGAACTCCAGGGCGGCCTTTTCCACCGTGGAGAGTGACTCGTCGGGTGACTGCGGGCTGATGCCGACGAGTCGGGCACCAAAGGCATCTAACTGGGGGAGGAGTTCTCGCTGGTAGGTGCGCAGGGCGAGATTGCAGTAGGGGCACCACCCGCCGCGGTAGAAAACGATGACCGCCGGGCCGCTCTCGACGAGCTCATCAAGATTCACCGGATTCCCGGAGGCGTCGTCGAGCGTGAACCGTTCGAGCACGTCGCCCACCTTGATGACATTGGTCGGGACCCCTTGGTCGAGGAGGTTCTGGATGCTCCGATCGAACACCTCGAGCACTTCTGAGGGCAGGCGCTCGGCTGCCGCGGCCTTGAGTTGATCGGACTGTTCGCGGATGGTCAGAGGCATCGGTCCTCCCGGGTCGGTGGGTCAATCGAGAAAACTGGACTATCGAGTCCAGTCGGTATCCGAGCACGGAGGTTACTGGACTGTCAAGTCCAATTGCCGGGATACTAGGAGCCATGGGAGCGATGCCGACCACCGACAGAGGGCGCTTGACCCGCCAGCGCATCGTGGGAGCGGCGACCGAAGTGGTTGCCGAGAAGGGGGCGCTCGGGGCGAGCCTGGACGAGGTCGGCGCCCGGGCCCCTGCGTCGCGGAGCCAGCTCTACCACTACTTCGACGACAAGAAGGATCTCTTGCTCGCTGTCGCCGAGGCCACCAACGACGGCGTGCTCGACGGCCAACGCGACCTCCTCGACCACCTCGACACCTGGGACGGACTGGTGCGATGGGCCGATGCGCTGGTCGCCTTCCAAGAAGACCGGGCTGGCAAGGGAGGCTGCCCGATCGCCAACCTCCTCAGTCAGCTTGGTGAGCGTGATGAGACCATCCGCGCCGTGCTCGCCTCCGGGTACGACCGCTGGGAAGCCGACATCCGCGCAGGCCTCGCGGCCATGGTGGAGTCTGGGGAACTTCGGCCAGATGCCGATGTCGCGTGGCTTGCCTTGTCGACCCTTGCCAGTATCCAAGGTGGCCTTGTTCTGACCCAAGCGCGACGAGACCCATTAGTCCTGCGCCGCGCACTCGATGGCGCCCTCGCACTGATCGCGAGCTATCGCCTGACCTAGACCCCACCCGGTGGACCGCGCCTATGACAATGCGGCCTGGCCGTCGCCAGGGGCGTCCTTTGCCCCTTCTCCCGGGGTCACAGCTCCATACCTCACTCTGTAGAAGGAAAGGGCGTTCTTGGGGCGCAGCGTGGTGTTAACAGACGTCGCTCGACAAACATGCATACGAGCTGTGTCGCTTTTCACACCTTAGGCCTGCCTTGGATGCGGGACAGCACCGGTGAGAGCGTCGCCCCGTCGTCGGGAGATCGGGCCACCAGGTGCTTGACCTGCGTTGATTGGAAGACCAAGGCCCCCGGTGAACTGGACATCTGTCCGTCATAGCCCGCCATTTGGTCAACAAGCGATCTCGGTGTAAACACCAGCGGTGTTAACGCACGATTGTGTGTTAACACCTGGCGCGTTGCCCCAGCCTCACAGACACGACGTCATGCCCCTTGGATATTTGCGGCGGGACGTGGAACGAAACTGTGAATCTGCTATTCCGTCGCGTGAGGTCGTTGTCACAGATATCGAAATCGAAGAGATTCTGTCCGTAGCGTTCACTCACTCGACGTGGCTTTGCGACCAGTGGAGGTGGATTTCAGCGCGACCGGCGTATTTCCGGACTCGACGTCATGGCCATTGGATATTTGCGGTCGAACGTTGGAACGGAGTGGAACGGAATCGTGAATCTGCTCTTCCGTCGCGTGAGGTCGTTGTCACAGATATCGAAATCGAAGAGATTCTGTCCGTGGCGTGCAATCAAATCGGCGTGGCTTTGCGACCAGTTGTGGTGGATCTCAGCGCGGCCGGCGTATTCCCATTTTCCAAGCGGCCCCGAAAGATTTACAGTCTCGAGAAGGGATAGGAAAGCCTATTGAGGGGGTCCTATGGCGGCGATAGGGCAGGAGAGAATCAATGGGCAGGATTCGGGTGGTTGGACGCGGGGGTCCAAGACTCCTTGACGTAAGTCGGCTTCTCGGGCTTCCGGCAATTGTGCGCAACATCGCGTCGGCGGCGACCGTCGCGTTGGTGCTGTTGACCCTCTGCGCGCTGCAGAGCCCATCGGCAGCAGCAGGCGAATTCTGGGCCGTCACGCCGACACTCGTCACGACGGTGATCGCCCCGACGAACACCACGGTGGGGAACTCGTGGAACGACACGGCGACGGTCACGGGCACCCCGACGGGCGGTGCGCCTACCGGGTCGGTCGCCTTCACCTTGTGCACGGAGACCGAGCCTTCGACGCCTTGCACCGGCGGGATCCCGGTCGGCACCGTCACGACGCCGACGTCGGTCGGCGACGTCTCGACGTTCAGCTTGCCGGCGGCGGACGCCCAGACTCCTACGAGTCCCGGCACCTACTGCTACAACGCCGCCTTTACAGCGACACCCGGTGGCAGGTACTCGTCGGTGTGGCAACAGAGCGACAGCGAGTGTTTCACGGTCTGCCCAGGCCAAGCCGTCACGCCGACACTCGTCACGACGGTGATCGCCCCGACGAACACCACGGTGGGGAACTCGTGGAACGACACGGCGACGGTCACGGGCACCCCGACGGGCGGTGCGCCTACCGGGTCGGTCGCCTTCACCTTGTGCACGGAGACCGAGCCTTCGACGCCTTGCACCGGCGGGATCCCGGTCGGCACCGTCACGACGCCGACGTCGGTCGGCGACGTCTCGACGTTCAGCTTGCCGGCGGCGGACGCCCAGACTCCTACGAGTCCCGGCACCTACTGCTACAACGCCGCCTTTACAGCGACACCCGGTGGCAGGTACTCGTCGGTGTGGCAACAGAGCGACAGCGAGTGTTTCACGGTCTGCCCAGGCCAAGCCGTCACGCCGACACTCGTCACGACGGTGATCGCCCCGACGAACACCACGGTGGGGAACTCGTGGAACGACACGGCGACGGTCACGGGCACCCCGACGGGCGGTGCGCCTACCGGGTCGGTCGCCTTCACCTTGTGCACGGAGACCGAGCCTTCGACGCCTTGCACCGGCGGGATCCCGGTCGGCACCGTCACGACGCCGACGTCGGTCGGCGACGTCTCGACGTTCAGCTTGCCGGCGGCGGACGCCCAGACTCCTACGAGTCCCGGCACCTACTGCTACAACGCCGCCTTTACAGCGACACCCGGTGGCAGGTACTCGTCGGTGTGGCAACAGAGCGACAGCGAGTGTTTCAGTGTGACACAAGCCCCTTCGGTGACGACGACGCAGCAGTCGACGTCCTCCTCTGGCACAGGCTCCATCGTCCTCGGCGGCTCGGTCACCGACACGGCCACCGTGACGGGAAACACAACCGGGGGAGCGCCCAGCGGCACTGTCACCTTCTTCGAATGCGGCCCGATGGGTTCGACCAACTTATGCACCGGCGGCACTCAGGTGGGTACGCCGGTGACCTTGGGTTCTTCGACCGGGGAAACCTCGAGCGCCGCCTCGGCACCGTTTACACCGTCAGCTGGCGGTACCTATTGCTTCGCGGCGGTGTACAACCCTGACCGCACAGCCAACTACACGAGCTCGAGCGACAACGTGAGCGGCCTTGTTCAAGCAAACGAGTGCTTTCTCGTGACGGTCGTCGTCACCACGCCTACATCCCCTTCCACATCCACATCCACATCCACATCCACATCCCCGTCCCCAGCGCCGACATCGACATCGACATCGACATCGACGGAGGCCAGCACAACTCCTACCGCAACGGTGTCGGCCCTCGCCTTTACAGGTGCCGACGTTTCAACGCTGCTGGCATCCGGTATCGCTTTCCTCGGCTTCGGCGCTTCGTTGGTGCTTATCCCGCGCCGGCGGTCGAGAAGAGCATCACGCTGATAGCGGACCCTACGGGGCTGTCGTAGCAAGAATTCCATTTGACCATCGAGCCGTCGGCCTTGTGGCGAAAACCAAGGCTGACGACGCTGGGAGCGTAAGCCTCGGCGCTCCTCGGCCGACCGATTCCTAGCTATGTCAGGGACATGACTACGACAGGTGGCACCTCTGGTGCTCCGCCAACGCGGCAGCTAGCCGGAGCGGCCTCGGGCCTTGGGACTCCCGCTGGGCAGCAACTGTCCATCTATTTGCCCTCTTGTCTGCGAGACCGGAGGGACGACGTGTAATCATCGCCAACTCGGACGGTTAAGACCCGGACACTCCTTGAGTGTCTAGGGGTTCACCAAGGGTCTCCAGTTCTGGACGATGCGCCAGCAGGTCGCCTGCACCCGGCCCTTGTAGTTATTGATGCACTCGTTGGGCGCAGACCTGTTGTTGTGCAGGCTGACGACTCGGTATTGGGTTGGGCCGTAAAATTTGTCGACGCCATAGGTGAGATTCGGGCTGAGGGTGCCGGGGTAATTCTTGATCGAGGACATCGCCTCGACGAAAGTACGGCGATTGAGGTTGGGCCCGGCCTTCTCGGCTGCGGTGGCGAAGAGGCGAATTCCTTGACACCAACCGGCAATTGGTCCCTGCTCCTCTATCCATGGACCCGGATGCACCGGCGGCTTCGGAAAGGGAAAAGTCTTGCTCTTGCGGAACGACTCCCAGCAACTTCGGACCCCCGAGTCGTAGCCTCCTTCGCTCTGAGGACGATCGTCGTCGATGCCCCCGAGTGTTTCCACGGTGACACCTTCCTGACCATTGAGTGCTTTTTCGAATGGAATTGGGATCAGACCCAGACCAATCTCGATCGTCGATCCGTAGTCGCTCAGCAGCAGGTGCGGGAAGTACTGCTGCGAGGTTTCCGCCGATAGGTACGGAAAGAAGACGTTCTCGGGGAGAAGCGGGATGACGGACCGCACTCCAGCCGCCTTGAAGCGCTCCACCGCGAGCTGCGCGTCTGAGTTGGTCGCGGCCGACTCGTCGGGGTTGCCCGCCACCGTCTCCACCTGCGGGGTGATCCCTGCCTTCTTCAAGTCGGGCAACAGGTAAGAGTTGAGAGCAGCTTGGTCGCCGGCCTGGTCCGAGACGACGACGCCAACCTTCATGCCATCGCCAAGGCGTCCCGAGCTCAACCCCCACTGGACCGTCGCTGCCAGTACCGGTGCCTGGTCCGGTCCCGTCCACCACAGGTAGGGCGAACCCAGCTGTGTCCAATCGGTCGTGGCGGTCGAGGCGCTGATCAGCGGGGTGTGGCCCTGCTCCGTTACGCAGAGCTGGTTGTCTCCGGTCCACGTACCGATCCCGTCGACCACTGCGAATACGGGTGGGTTGCCCTGGGTCCATTCCTCGCACAGCGACTGCATGTTGGCGTTGTTGGCCGGGTCGAAGCTGACGATGATCGGGTTGATCATGCGGCCGTTGATCCCGCCGGCCTCGTCGATCTGGTTGACGTAAAACCTGATCGCCGGAATCTGCTCGGCGTCTTCAGGGTCGCCGGCGAAACCGAACGAGCTCGCGAGGGAAGTCAGATTGGCGACCGGAAATACCACGTTGATTTCTTTGCCGACGACGCCCCGACTCGAGGTGCTTGCCTTGTCAGGCGGAGTCACTGCCGCATCGCCGGACAATCGAGACGCTGCTCCCGCGTCCGGTAACGCGACGGACGCGACGGAGACCACGATTGCTGCCGACCCGGCCAGCACTCGACGGATTTGCTTCCACCGCCGACGAGCGCCCATTAGCTGTGCTCCCTTGTCGATTTTCGCGTGAATGGAGGTCGTGACCGCTCGGGCTGAATATACCCGGCGCGTCGCGCGCCGACATTTTGCCTGCTTTGTCAAAAGGTACGCGCTGTATTGTGGCGTTGTGGAGGGCAAAGCGTCATTTAGATTGGCGGGATTGCGCGTCACCCCCACGCCCTGGGACAAGGAGCGCAATTTCGAGACATTGGAATGGTTCGCACGTCAAGCTGCCGATGAGGGTGCGCAAGTGGTCGTCAGTCCCGAGGGATTCCTCGAGGGATATGTCTGGAATGACGAGAATCCGCAATATTTCTCGAAGGAGCGCTATTTCGAAATCGGCGAAACTGCCGATGGCCCACTGCTCCGCCGTGTCGGTGCTCTGGCCGCCGAACTCCACATCTATCTCGCTCTGGGATTCGCGGAACGACGCGACGATCGTATGTACAACTCCATGATCATCTACTCTCCCGACGGACTGGCAGTGAGCCGCTACGCCAAGACGCATACAGCAGGCGACGAGCCCTATAACACAAAGGGGTCGGAATTCCCGGTGGTGGACACGGCGCTTGGTCGCTGGGGCACGGTGATATGCATGGATCGACAGCTGCCCGAAACGTCACGAATCTTGGCGGTCAAGGGTGCCCAACTGATTCTCGTGCCAGCTTGGGGCATGTGCGGCGAAATCAATGACGTCATGATGCGCACCCGGGCATTCGAAAACGGTGTCCACGTGCTGTTCGTGCACCCGAAACGTTGTCTCATCATCGACCCCGATGGCACCGTCATCGCCCGGGACAAGGGCAACGGAGACGAAGTCGTGATGTCACTTGTCACCCTGTCCCCATCCGGCACCCACGGCCCGATACAGCGACGCCGACCCGAGATCTACGGTGAGCTCCTGCTCAGTTCACCGGGACGGCATCAAACGGAAAGCGCCGAAGATGGCCTGAAGTGAACGCAGACGTAGCGGATCTCCGTCAGTCATAGACCCTTGGGCCTCAGAGATTTCGAGTTCGATCCATGGCACTGCGACAAGCGCTCAGCCGGAAGCGTTGTCGACGGTCGCTCGTGCGAGCTCGAGCGCTGTGGCGTACCCACGAGCACCGTTCGGCGTGCCATGAAGAAGGCGGAGGACCTCGCCAGCGTCACAGCAGGCGAGCCCGCCCGTGTAGCCGACGATGAGTCGAATCAGGTGGACCATGTCGTTCATGGAACCGACGACGCTGCGGTCGGCAGTCTTCGCCAACCGCACATCGCGGGCTTCGATGGTGCCGAAAGTATCTCTGGTAAGTCCATCCCGGTCGAGAGCTCGGACAATCTGGGTGAACACGAACCCGCCGGGTGGCCGCAGATCGCCCACTCGGACGTCGAGGGCGAGCGCCGAGTACAGGGTCGCAGGGTGAACCAGGATCACGCATTTTCTTCCCTCTAGCCAGAAGCTGGTGCCGTACCAATCCTCACTACTGGCTTTGATCTCGGCGATGGACTTTGTTCTCATCAGCTCGAGGAGACGGGACGTGCAACGAACGATCATGTCGGACATTTTTGCTCGCGAAGAGACCTATGGAGGGTTGGAAATATCCGGAGGTCCTAGGGGCCGGTCAACAGTCTCCTGTGCTCGGATGACATCCTCGACATCGGTCACCGGTACGTCGACGCACTCCCCCGGACTAGATGTGCCTTCGTCTCGAGCTCGCCATGGCCGGTCTCGAAGCCGCCTCGGCCGAAAGAAGATGTCGATCTCGCCTTCGGGCTAGATCAGGTCCATGTCGACGTGGCGCGCAAAGCGATGAGGGGCGGAACAATGGAACAGAAAAAGACAGCGGTCATGAAGCGCCACCGCAAGAGCGAGGCCTCCCACGCAACAGCCCGAGCCAACGTTTCAGCTGCCCCTGCGATTGCATCGTTAGCGGCTCATTGTGATCACCAGCGTTCCCTTGGCGGTCGCGATGGCTGCCTGGTCTGAACAGCGCGCTCGTCCAACCGGCGGTACCCTTTTCCGGCTGCCCGGTTCGAACGGCGCACGAGGGGAGATGGCGATGCGACGCTGGGGAAAATCGGGTGCAAGGCGAAGGCTGCTGAGAGCCGGAGGAGCTCTCACCGTTCTTGGGAGCACGGTGGTGTTCGGCCTGGCAGCGCCGTCGGGTGCGACCACTGCACCGACCCCCGTCACCGAGGCAAGCACAAGCGCACGGGGAGTCACGGCAAACGCCATCAACGTGGTCTTTCCGATCATCTCGTTCACCAGCATCGAGGGGGAGTTCGAAATCGAGTCTGATGCCGAGTACGGCGAGCAGACGAAGGCGATCCACCTTTTCGTGAACGAGATCAACGATGCCGGGGGAATACACGGTCGAAAGATCAACCCCATGATCGAGAGCTTCGACCCGACCAACGTGGACGAGGAACGAGCGCTGTGCAAGCAGTGGACCCAGGGCAACCCGCCCGTCTTCGCCGTCTTAGACGGGCTCGGCACATTCCAAGGGACCAATGAGCTCTGTATCACTCGAGAAGGCCAGACGCCGATGCTCTCCCAGTGGACGACGACGACCAATTGGACGGATCTCGGTTCTCCGTACTTGTGGTGGACGGGGGCGGATGACGCGCCCATCCTCGCGGCCACTGTGCGCTGGGGCCTCAGCTCGGGTCGCCTGGGTCACGGGAAGAAGGTCGGTGTCGTGGTCTCAGACCAGGCCAGTGACCAAGGCGCGCTCAACTCCTACCTCTTGCCGGACCTGAAGAAGATCGGTGTGGTCCCTCAGGTGGTCGAAGTCGCGGCAGACGTCGATGAGACCGCCACTACTGACTCGACAGTCACGCTGGCGGTCGAGCGGTTCAAGGCGGCCGGGATCCAATCGGTGATTCCGTTGTTGCCCGACAACGCCTTCACTCCATTTATCGGCGCCGAGACTTCACAGGACTATTTCCCCAAGCTTCTCCTCAGCGATTATCAGTCCGAGATTGAGATTGCACTCGGACTGATCCCGATTCCCTATGAGAAGGCGCTCAACAACCAGGAGGGTGTCACGGCAGAGACGCTCGGCGGCATCGATCTTCCCGTCCCAGAGTCAGAGGGGGGATACGACCCGGGGGTGCGGAGCTGCTGGGATGTGTGGCACAAGGCCTACCCGCAGATTCCCAAGGGCAACATCAATGACGACATTGAGGAGCAAGGGCCGGTCCAGGGCTGGTGTCAAGAGATCCGCCTCTTCGCCCAGGCGGCGACCATGGCCGGTAAGAACCTCAATCGGCGGACCTTCGTTGAGGCAATGTCGCGCGTCACGGATTTCCCGGGCGGTTACTCACCTGTGCTGACCTACGGGCCACACAAGTTCTATGGCCCAACGGAGTACCGGGTGGTCGAGGTCCATGACAATCACCCACCGACAAGCCTCTGCAAGCACGGCCCGGTTGGCTCGCCCCCGGCAGGCGTCTGCTGGGTCGTCGAGCAGAACTGGACGCCGCTGCCCGGAAATGGATGAAGGAAACGCTCCGCCCGACGCTCCTCGACGAGGCAAGGCCTGTCGTACATGTCTCAGTAGCCCGCGGGTCGTCCGCCGTGACTGTGACTCATCAGGACTACAGACTCGACCGGCCAAACACTGCGTAGGCGTCCGACATCGCGCCAGCGTGGCAACAAGCCCGAGCGAAGCGGGCTGTTCGCCCGCTCCTACACGGACCTAAGCACGAATATGCGGGCAGTGCAGGCCTCATAGAGGGGCCACTTCTGGCCCTCCTCCATGAGCGCCGCGCCTAGTCGTCGCTCTACGTCGGTCCGGACCGGATCGTGACCGGCTGCCAGATCGACCGCGGTGACCTCGTAGGTCCGGTCCGATGCGAGTCCACGAAGGCGCACCGGGCCCACATCGTTCGTGCGCGTGGTGAGTTGGAAGGCAAAGAGGACCGCGCGGTTGCCGTCAGCGGACACGTAACTGAGGGCGGCGCGTTCATTTGGCGGGATCAGCCGCCATACATCGCCCTGTTGGACCAGCGGCCGGACGTCTCGGTACAGCGCCACCGCTCGGCGACAGACAGCTAGCTCATCGTCGGTCATGGCCGCAAAGTCGACATCGAAGCCGAACCGCGCACTCATGGCCACGGCACACCCGAAGGCCACCGGCCGGTCCCCTTCTCGGGTGACGTGCGCGCCGACCATATTGGCCGGCAGGAAATGCGACGCGGCCCACTGCATACGCACCCGATCAACGGGATCGGTGTTGTCCGAGAGCCAGACTTCGTGGAACCAGCGCAGTGACCCGAGGTCGACCCGCCCCCCGCCGGAGGCGCACAGCATGAGCATCTGCTCTGGGTGTCGCTCGGCGACGGACTCCATCAGTCGCCAGGTGGCCCGGGCGTGGTCGACCCAGTAGTTGGACTGCCGGTCCGTGGCCAGTGTGGGGGACCCGGGGTCGGTCAGCGGCCTGTTGGCGTCCCACTTGAGGTAGCTGATGCCCGGGTTCTCCATCAGGACGCGGTCCACCACACCGCCCACGAAATCGGCCACAGCTGGTTGCAGGACATCGAGGACGAGTTGGTGGCGCCATCGCCGCGGGCGCCGTGTCGGTTGGCCCACCACCCAGTCCGGATGCTCGTCAAAGAGGGTCGAATCGGGGTTCACCATCTCGGGTTCCACCCACAGCCCGAACCGGACGCCACGAGCGTCCGCTCGGGCAATAACGGGACCGAGGCCGCCGGGAAGTTTGGCCTCGTCGACCTCCCAGTCACCGAGCCCTGCGGTGTCGTCGTCACGGGGGTGACTCTTGCCAAACCAGCCATCGTCAAGCAGGAAGAGCTCCGCGCCCAAGTCTGCAGTGTGGTCGATCAGCTCTAGGAGCCGGTCCGCGTCGAACGAGAAGGAGGTGGCCTCCCAGTTGTTCACCACGATCGGTCGCAGTTTGTCGCCTTCTCGCACGGCATGGGCACGGACCCAGCGGTGGAAGCGGCGCGTGAGAGGGCCCACACCTTCGGTCGACCACATCCAGATCTGCTCGGGGGTGGCGAACGTGGCATCCGGGTCGAGTACGTACTCCGATGACGCCGGATTGTGTCCGCACCAGAGCCTGAGCGCAGGGGTCGTCGCCCGCTCGAAGGCAAAGCGGATGTTGCCACCCCAGGCCAGCGCGCCAGCAAGGACAGTGCCGGCCGACTCTTCTGGCGACCCCTCAGGGGCGAGCAAGAAGAAGGGGCAGGACCGCAGGTGAGGTTGCACGCCGCCGCGCGACTCGACGACCTTGGTCCCCGGGGTCAGGGCCTCGGTGGTCGTGGTCCACTCGGCGGCCCAGTCACCTCCGCCGAAGTGGGTCAGGTACGGCGCGGGAGTGGCGAGCAGAGGAGAGGCCGCGGCGACCTCGTGGAGAGTGATCATCCCGCGCTGCCGGTTGGTGACGCTCGCCCACTGGCGCAGCACACCGTGGTCCTCTGCGCGGAACGACAGCGTGAGCTCGAGGGAGCAGTCGGGGTCGACGAGGAGGATGTCGGTCCGAGAGCCGAACACCCGGACGTCCTCCACCTTCGGCCTGGTGGTTGTGGTTCCGTCGCTGTGTGTGACGCGCAACGAGGGCGCCCGGGTCGGCTCCTCGTCGTAAGCGGGATAGGCCAGGGGGTAGAGCGCAGGCGGTATCCCGTCTGGGAGCCGCTGCATGTGGGCCCCGATCTCGGGCCCGAACCCCGCCTGTCGTAGACGACCCTGGTCATCGACGAAGAATCCGTAGCCGGCGCCCCCGGATGACACGACGACGGTGTTCACCCACCCACCATTGCAGAGCCCTTGAATTGCGCCAAGCGCGCGGAGGCGGCGGCGCCGGAACAAAGTAAGGCGATCGACCTGCGGCCGACAGGTCTGGCTCCGCCAAGCGCTTCACGAGCAGTGAACCGACATGCCCAGCTCGCCACCAGGTGGCCCGGAGTCAGGGTCGCACAGGGGCGGCTCGTCCGAGGCGGGAAGTCCCGGCCAGGTTCGCAATGGTCTGTCGAACGTGGCGAGAATCCCGTTTGTCAAGGTGTTCCGAACCAAGTAGTCAAGGCGTCGCGCAATCCGGTGGCTGTGCCGTCTCCCACCCAAGCGACATATCCGTCGGGCCGGATCAACACGGCAGGAGGAGCGGTCACCGTGCCAAGGACCGGAAGTTCCCAGGGGCCGGCATATGTGGCTTCAATCAGCTGGACCCGATCGGCCCATGACGCGATGTCAAGGCCGCCGGGATCACCGAGATTGAGCAGCGCCGGTTTGGCCTCGTGCAGCAGGGTGAAGACCCGCAGCGAGCCGTCGGCGGTCACGAGGTCGAAATCGGGCATGCGGCGTCCGAGCAGTGGGTGACCTTCGCCGAAGTCGTACTGAATGTCCAGGCCGGAGATGAGTCCAGCGAGTCGTTTCCGAGGTTCATCCATGGCCACCAGTTCCGACACCATGTCGACCAGTGCCTTGATACGCTCGTCCGGCCGCTGGAGTACGCACTGCGCCATCGTGTGCCGAATTGCGCGCGCAGCAACTGGGTGACGCTCGTTCTGATACGAATCCAACAGGCTGTCCCGGGAGATCCCATTGACTACTTGAGCCAGTTTCCACCCCAGATTCACCGCATCCTGCACACCGAGGCTGATGCCCTGTCCACCAGCCGGGTAGTGCACGTGCGCTGAGTCGCCGGCGAGGAGCACCCGTCTCGCGCGGTAGACCGCTGCCTGACGAGTCATGTCGGTGAATCTCGAGATCCACGTGGGGCTGTGGACTCCGAAGTCGGTGCCGTACACGGTGATGAGCGCCTCGCTCAGATCACGCAGTGTGGGCTCGCTGCTCGGGCCGAGCCGTTGCTCGGTCACGACGACCCGCACCGTCCGTCCATCTTCCAACCTGTGGAGGGCGTGGACGCCCGTCGCGTCGTGGCGAATGCCCCGCGGCGGTTCCTCTGTCACCTCGACCTCGGCGATCAGGTTGCTCCTCGTCGGGCCCCACCCTGGGAACTCGATCCCGGCGGCCCTACGGGTGATGCTGCGCCCTCCGTCGCACCCGACGAGATATTCCGACCGCAGCGAGGCGCCGGTGGACAGCTCGACATCGACGCCGGTGTTGTCCTGTGCGAAGCCCGTCACCTCACGCCCGTAGTAGATCCGTACCGGCAGCTCGGCGATCCAGGCGGCCATGATCCGCTCGATATGGTTCTGCCAGATTCCGAGCGAATACGGATGACGCGTCGGGAAGTCGCTCATGTCCAACACGGTCGTGCCGATCATCGCGGCCTGAGCCACTTGACCCTCCGCGAGGAACCGATCAGCGACTCCGCGCTGATCGAGCACTTCGATCGTGCGCGAGTGAAAGCCGCCGGCCCGTGAGCCGACGAGGACGTGATTCGGGCGCCTCTCGACGATCGCGACGTCGACGTTCGCCCACGCCAACTCCGCCGCCAGCATCATCCCCGTCGGACCGCTTCCGGCGATCACCACTGCATGCTCGGCCATACGCCACCCCTCTCCGCGGGTTCTGGTTCGGGTCGAGATTCTGCGCACCCACCGGGGCCTTGCTGCAAGCGTCCGTTGCGCGCTACATTGATCATGGCGGGGAGTGAGTGCTCTTCTTTCCTTGTTCGGTGCGGACGTCAAGACCTCTCGGTCCGCATACTGCTGATTCGGTAAACATCGAATAAGCTGCATTCCTTAAGCGCGAGCTTCTCGGAAAGGGCCCTTCGGAGAACCCGACGACGATGTCGACAATGTCCTCCTCGCGGCTCGAGACATTCAGCGACGGCGTCTTTGCCATTGCGGCAACGCTGCTCATCCTTGACGTCCGGGTGGGCCCGGGAGAACTTGGAACTCGGCTCGTTCATAACTGGCCCAGTTACGTCGCCTATGCCGTGAGCTTCCTGACGATCGGCATCATCTGGATCAATCACCACACGGTCTTTACTCAGATCCGAAGGGTCGACCGCCTCTTCCTCTTGATCAACGTCGCGTTCTTGATGCTGGTGGCGTTCATCCCTTTTCCGACCAGCCTGATCGCCTCACATTTACGTGGCAACGACCTGGAACCGGCCGCTATCACCTACGGCGCGACACTGACGATAACGGCGGTCTTCTTCAACCTGCTGTGGTTCTACGCTTCCTTGGGCCATCGCCTTCTCCGAACCGATACCGATTCTCGAGTGGTCAGCGGCATCTCTCGGAGCTTCCTGCCCGGACCGTTCATCTACTTAGGGGCGACGCTCGTCGCTCTCGTCAGTCCGATAGCCAGCGTCGTGCTGTTCGGAGTCATCACGGTCTTCTATATCGTTGAGAGTTCGCTGTTCGGCCGATCAGTTTGACTACACGGGCGCCCGGCCGGCATCTCCGCATGCCAATCGGGGCCGTGTAGGGCAACCCCGGTAGCGTCCGCGGCCCGTTCAGTGGGTCACGAAGATTTTGCTTGTGCACCAGTCGTCCTCGTGCCACCGTTCCTTTTGAGGGATGAGATGATCGAATGAGTTATCGGTGGGGCGTCGTCTCCGGACGTCACCCCCCACGCGGATCGATTGGAGGACCATGTCGCGACTCACGAATTTGGCATTGGCCGTGTCCGCGAGCAGCATCGCAATGATCGGCTTGCAGTCCGTTCCAGCTCACGCAGCCAGCACAACCAGCTCGCAGGCTGTGCTCGTCGGTGAACTCGGTTACGAGGGCGGCGCGTCCCCGGGTGGATTCCACGCGACAGCAGGGTCAGTCGAGGTGGATTTCTACTCTGTCCCCCTGACACTCGAGCAGCCGGTCGGCCCTTCGGGTCGCTTCAAGATCTCCCTCGCTGCGGGCAAGTACACGGTCATCGGCTGCGGTCCCTCCGCGTCGACCAGCACGGCCGGTGGCCAGTGCAGCAAGCCAAAAAACCTCACTCTCGCTTCGGGCGAGGTGGACCACATCAGACTCGTCTGGGCGTACGCGCCCTAGTCCAGAGCGATCGAACGATCTGCCTCGGGCAGCATCGAGAGCCGATAGATGTCGGGTGCAATCACGTCAATTGTTGATCGGCTCTGTGCCAGCGCCGCAAGGCGACTCCAGACCAGATCAGCTCGACAGCCCCAAACGGCCATGCCCCAGAGAGGAACCCGTAGGCGCTGGAGAGTAGGCAGCCGATGGCAAACAGAAAGATGAACTGTCTGCCCTTCCTCTCCAACGCATACATCGCCATCATGAACGAAACGGCGCAAACCCCATAGATGGTGATGCCGATGCTGGTCACCTACTCATTCAAGCGGACGGCGGCTGTGTCATCTACCGGAGCCGAGTTCAAGGGTCATGCACACGCTGGTGGGACTTCCTACGTACTGTCCAAATGGCTGACACGGCCTGAAACCAAGCTCTGCGTAGAGTGAACGAGCTGGTGCGAACGCGTCCATGGCGCCGGTCTCGAGACTCACCCGACGGTAATTCCGACGGGCGGCAACCGAGAGGAGATGCCCGACCAGTGCCCGTCCGACTCCTCGGCGCCTCGCGGCCTCAACAGTGTGCATCGACTTCAGCTCAGCATGAGTCTCGTCGAGCTGTTTGAGAGCCCCTACCCCGACAAGCTCACCCTCGAGCCGTGCGCTGAAGAAGGTGACCGTGGGGTCGAGCAAATCCTCGAGCGGCAAGGCGTGAACACCTGGGGCGGGAGTAACCATCCGTGAAAAGGCCAGATGCTCCTCCAACACGGCCTGAATGTCGTCACGACGGGGATCGTCAACGGCAACGACAAGTCCCATGAGTAGTGGTCTACCAAGCGCGGATCGGCGATGCGCTCGCGTCGAGTTTCCGAGGCCAGTTCGCCGAGTATTCAAAGGGTGCCCCCGCAGACCAGGCCTGTGACAGGCTCAGGCGAACCGATTCCAGCTTGAGGAGTGCAGTTCATGATCTTCGGTGCCCACGTGATCGTCTTCAGCAACGATGCCCCGGCTGACCGGGCCTTCTTCCGGGACGTACTTGGGTACCCATCGGTGGATGCCGGCCATGACTGGCTGATCTTTGCGCTGCCACCATCGGAGTTGGCCGTACACCCTGCAGAAGACGGCGTGGGGCACGAGTTGTATCTCATGTGCGACGATCTCCACGCCGAAAGAGCCGCTCTCCTGGAAAAGGGAGTTCGAACTTCGGACGTCGAAGAGGCCAGGTGGGGTTCGGTCACGAAGATTCAGCTCCCAGGCGGAAGCCAGGTGGGTCTCTACCAACCGAGACATCCGACAGCGTTGCCGGCACGACCCTAAGAGAGCATCGGTGCCGGGCGGATCGACTGCGCAAAGTGGAACACATTGTCGGGGTCGTACCGGCGTTTGACTCGCTGCAAGCGGGGGAGGTTCGTTCCGTAGTAGGCCTGCGGCCAGTCGACCAGGGTGGGGTCGATGTAGTTCTGGTATGACCCCTGGGCCACGGGTGCGAACAGACGTTCAAGATCTTCCAGCCATGCCGAGGCCGCCAGGGTCGCGCCGGTCGAGGGCGAGGCCGTCGGATAGGTAATGAGGTATTGGGCGCAGGCGACAGAGTCCCGGTGGGTGAAGGCGGTGTCGCTCGCCTTCACCTGGTTGATCGCTCCGCCGTAGGCATCCAGGACGACTCCGCCGCCGGCGCCGGGCAACGTCGAGGGGAGTGTCGAAAGCGCCGATACCAGCTCGTTGATCGCCTGCTCCGGGAGTGGGCCCGCAAGGTACGTGGACTTCGCAGTGAAGGGCGATTGCACGGGGGCACCGCATTGGGCCAGCGTGTCGCCCTCACATCCGGCTTCAATCATCGTCGCCGTCATGTAGTCCTCGGCGCCAACGAATCGATAGGTGGTCGCCGCCGGAACGGCGGACGTCAGAGACGCCAGCGTGGCGGAGCACTGAGTGACTGGGCCAGTGAACACTCCAGTGACCTTGACGGATCCGTTCCCCGCGATCCCGCTGCTGTAGAGCTGGCAGTTTGCCCACAGCTGGGGGGCCGTCAGCGGAATCCACCGTATCCACGCGTCGATGACGGTCGCGGCCGCTGCCCACGGCCACTCGAGTGTGAAGAGCGTGATCGCTTCTGGGATCGGGTACACCCGGAACTCGAATCCCGTGACCACGCCAAAGTTTCCTCCCCCGCCGCCACGCGAGGCCCAGTACAGATCTTCGTTGTGTTCCGGTCCGCATTGACGTGCCACACCGTCGGCGGTGACGACGGTGACGCTCTCCATCTGATCGCACGTCAGCCCGTATGCCCGAGCGAAGACACCGATACCCCCGCCGAGAGCCAGCCCCGCGATGCCTACGGTGGGACACGAGCCCCCAGGAAGCAAAAGCCCGTGGGACGACAACTGGCTGTACGCCTCGATCAGCTGGGTGCCGGCACCGATGGAGACGATCGAGGTTCCGGACGGCGAGCCCTGCTGCGTAGCAGTCGTAGCCGTTGACACTCCGCGCATGGGGGACACGTCAATGACCAGCCCGGGGCCTGAGGAGTAAGCACCATAACTATGGCCTCCAGACCGAACTGCCATCTGCACGTCCTGCTGCCGCACGAAAGCAATACAGCGTTGCACATCGCTCACCGACGCACACTGCGCGATCGCTGCGGGATCCGGTCTGTACAGAGCGTTGTAGAGATGGCCGGCCGCGGGATAGCCAGGGTCAGGGGGTCGCAGAAGAGCGCCGTCAAGGGAATCGTCAAGCCTGTCCCAATCCGGTGCGCCGCTGCCGTGCTCGTGCGCCACCGAAGATTCCGTGGCGTTGGTGCTCTTCCGTCGTGTTTGATCCTCCCGTGAGCACCCTGCAGCGGTGCCTCCGGCGACGCACGATCCGACAACCGCTACTTGGCGCAGAAACGCTCGCCGGTCCACCAGCCCTACGCCGTTCCAGTCGGGACACGGAGCACGCGTAGACGCTACGCCAGGCGCGCCAGAGCCACCGGGATGACGCAACGTTCCGATCTCGATGGGGCGGTGGGCGTGCGAACGAGTGCGCCACCGGACTTACCCACATGGCACCCCAGGGTCATGCAGCGAGTGCGCACGCATTGGGCATGACGGTCCTTGTCCCGTCGACGATGGCGAGCATCGTGATGACCACGTCGGCTTTCGCCACGGCGTCGGTCACATCGGCGCACACGATGGCACCACGCCCGAGGAGGTCACTGTTGGACTCAGGGTGCCTCGACTACGCGGCGACGTTGTTGCCCCGGTCGAGCAGGCGAGCGGCCATGGCACCTCCCATGGTCCCGGCACCTACGACCGTCACGGTCGGAGCCGGGCATCTCTCTTCGATTTCTTCCAGAGCAAGCTCTTCCATCTTTGGGCCGCTCGGTATGAAATAGCCGATGGCGATGGCGCTCGACACCCCGTCACGAAGTTCGTTCCGGCCTTCGTGACTGCGTTGAACTGAAGCTCGGCTGCCGCAGGCCGGACACTCGAAGTCTCAAGGGGGACTTGAGGTCGAGGTTGCACTGGTGGGTGCGCCTCGCCGATGGCAGTGACAGGCGTCTCGGATAGGCCTGCACAGGGCGGATGATCACGCCTTGATTGACCTATAGAGTCAGTCGATGCACGGACCGGATGGGCGTGACGACCGTCGTACAGGGTCGGCAGAATCGAAGACGTTCCCATGATTGACGCTGCGGGGCTTCCCAGTCTCGACGATTCGGAGATCGCCGAATTGGAGTCGCGTGGCGCCCATCGTGTTTTCCAGGCGGGGGAGTACCTCTACCGGGCAGGCGACAGCGGCTACGACTTCTACGTCGTCCTCTCTGGGTTGATCGAAATCGTTTTGGACGTCGACGGGGAAGAGCGGGTCATTGTCACGCACGGACCGGGACGATTTCTCGGCGAGTTGAGCCTGTTGACGGGCCTGCGAGTCTTTGTCTCGGCCCGGGTCGCCGAGGACGCGGAGCTCCTGGTCGTCCCGGTCGAGGAGTTCCGGCGTGTCGTCGCCACAGAGCCGCACCTGAGCGACAAGATCCTTGCGTCCTTTATGGCGCGCCGCAATGACCTGATGGCGGACGCCGGTCCGGCGACGCGAGTCATCGGTTCCCGCTTCTCGCCCGAGGTGCTGCAACTGCGTGAGTTCCTCTCACGGACCCGGATCCCACACGAGTGGTTGGATCCCGATGGCGACCCACAGGTGGAGCGGATGGTGGAGGAATTCAGCCTGGAGCCGTCTGACTATCCCGTTGTCGTCTCCTCGGGCAAGGTCTTTCGCCGGGCGACGCCCGGTGTGCTCGCTGAATATCTCGGCCTCACCGTCGAGCGTCTACCTGGGCGCTGCTTTGATCTGGTCATCGTCGGGGGAGGCCCATCCGGGTTGGCCGCCGCCGTCTACGGGGCCTCGGAGGGTCTCCGGACGCTCGGTGTCGACATGGTCGCCCCGGGTGGACAAGCCGGGACGAGCTCGAGGATCGAGAACTACTTCGGTTTCCCGACGGGGATCTCGGGGGCCGAACTTGCCCAGCGGGGATTCATACAGGCCGAGAAGTTCGGTGCCCAGTTGACGACGCCGTGCAAGGTGGTCGGAATGCGTGAGCAAGCGGGTCATCTGGTTGTCGAGCTTTCTGACAACTCGGAGGTGACCGCTCGAGCAGTCATCGCCGCGACCGGCGCCCACTACAGACGTCTCGGCGTCGAGCGTATCGACGATTTCGAGGCCAAGGGCGTCTACTACGCAGCCACCGATCTCGAGGCGCGCATGTGCGCCGGCAGCCCGGTCGTGGTGGTCGGGGGAGGAAACTCGGCGGGACAGGCCGCGATGTTCCTGGCCGAAAAGGGGAGCGCAGTTGCAGTGGTGATCCGAGCCGCAGCCCTGGGCGCCAGCATGTCCGGCTATCTCGTCGATCGACTGGAGGTCCATCCGCGTATCGACGTGTTGACCTCGAGCCAGATCGTTGGTCTCGAAGGTGACGACGTCCTGAGCTCTGTCCGTATCGAGGGGCCAAACGGGCTGGCCACACGCGCGAGCGCAGCCTTGTTCTCCTTCATCGGCGCCGATCCCCAATCACAGTGGCTCTCGAGCTGCGCGGCTCTTGACGACCACGGGTTCGTTCTCACCGACAGGTCGTTGACCTCCGAACACCTCGACGGGCCATGGACCGCTCTGGGCCGCCGCCCCCTCCCATACGAAACGAGTCACCCGGGACTCTTTGCCGTTGGCGACCTTCGATCCGGGTCGACCAAGCGCGTCGCCACTGCCGTGGGAGAGGGCTCGGCTGCGGTCAGATCGATCCACGACTACTTGGCTTTCGCGCCGACGCCAGTTGCCTCGTAGCCGGGCCCTTCCGTTAGTCATATCCATGACGAAGACGGGATAGTTCACCGAGACGCCGAGGCCGACCAGACCCAGTCATGGCACGCATGACAGATGCCGCGCACGCTCGGGATACCACCATCGGTGATCCTTGCGGTTGCATGAGCGGGCGCAAGAATCATCGTCGAAAACGCCGGGACTCTCACTGTGCACAGAGAGCGCCAGTGTGGCCCTCCACCGGCGCCGAGGTCAATGATGAACGGGCGGACAATTCCTGCGGCGTCGCGGCGCTCCCCTCGTTCTACGTGGTGGCGGGTTGGTACCATTTTGGGCAGGAGGAGGGGACGTTGATGAGTGAGCACTCGAGCGTTACCGGGGAGATCTCCCGCGGGACGGCTGCGTCGGGACGCGGCGATTCTCGTATCGACGCGTCCCCGCCCTACCACGGCCGGGGCGCCTGGTCGTCGGTCTCTTTCGGGCAGTTTCCGGCGGCGGTCCGCATCTCGCCGAACGAGCTCGGCTCGATCGGGTGGGCACTGGCGCCTCTCGTGACCGTGGGCATGGCCGCCGGACCGTGCTTCGCGTACGCGGCCGTGCGGCAGCGCAGCCGGGCCTTCGCTCTGGCGGCGCTGGCGTACGGGGCCGTGAGCCTGGCCATCGTCTGGGGCAACGTCTGGCGCCCCGGAAGTCCCCTCGACATGAACATTGGGGTCGTCGCCGTCCTCATGCTCTGGACGGTGAGCACTGTCCACGCCCTGGCGGTGCGACAGCGTGTCTTCTTCGGCCCCGTGCAGGAGGACGCCGTCGTTGCGGCGAAGGACCGGATCCGCCGGCGTGACGAGTCGCGCCGCATCGCCACTACCGACCCGAGGCTGGCCCGGGAGCTACGGATCGGCCGACCCGACCAGCCGTCCGACTACGACGACGGGGGACTGATCGACGTGAACCACGTCCCCGAGCAGTACCTGCGAGACAACGGCGGGCTGGACGCCGCCCTGGTGAGCAAGATCATGGAGGCGCGGCTGGTGGTCGGCGGGTTCGACAGCCTCCATGACCTCGAGATGGTCGTGGGCCTCGATCCGCGTTCGCTCGACGAGGTCGCAGACCGCTTGATCTTCTGCCGCTGAGACCGCAGGTGGGCAACAGGACTCACCGCTGGGCGACGAGCGGCTCCCCGCGTCCCGGCCGCCGGCGCGCGGCGTCGGTGTCGTCTGCATCCTGCCCGGCATCCGCCGCCTGCCGATTGGCCCGACGTGCCGCATAGGCGGCCCAGTTCGACGCCGAGGCGACGCCCGCCTCGATGTTCTCGTTCTGGATCCGCTCGAGCACCTCTTCGCGGTCGATGCGGATCTGCCGGGGAGCCTCGATGCCGAGGCGGACCCGCCCGTTCTCCGACACGGAGACGACCGTGATCACGATGTCGTCACCGACGACGATCTTTTGTCCGGGCTCCCGGGTGAGGGTCAGCATGTGGGGTCTCCTACGCCATCGTGTGCCACCAGCACGAGCGGGAGCGGCGTGCGAACGCTCCAACCGGTTTCGGACTCGCTCGATGCCGGCACGTACTGATCGGCGTAGCCGGTGTGGCGATTGACAACAATTGGCGAAAAAAGATTCACCGTTGATCGTTCGACTGGGTCCCGATGGGTGACGATGGCCAGGAGGGCGGCATCATCGGGGACGACAAGGTCCAGGCTCTCGGCGAACTGCTCGTCGAGTGCGATCTGATAGCGAGGCGCGAAGAAGCCCGGCGATGCCACGAGGAACTGGGGACTGGGGACGACGGCACCACCGCGCAGGCGGACCGTGTCCGTGCAGCGCAAGGCCCAGAAGACAGCATCGGTCTGATCATCGTCGGCGAGGGGTTCGAGCACGAAGTGGATGGCGCCGACCCAACCGAGCATTTCGCGACGGAACATGATCTCCATTGTCGAGAGCGTTGGCCGGACCAGTGTCCCGACGGCGCTTCTGTCGGGCGGTGTCGACCGCCGCGTACAGGTCCGAGGGTGACCGGGTGGGTGGGTTGCACCGAGTTGCATCATGATCCGATCTCCGTGTTTCGTGATGGCGACGCCGCCGACCTCACAAGAACTTCACCAGCGTCTCGGGAATGGCTTGGGATGCCGCCCACATCGCGGCCTGGTAGTTGGTCATCTCGGAATCCAACTGCGTGGTCACAGTGGCGACGTTGACGTCTTCGAGGCTGGATTGGCCGTCTTGGACGGCGGTGAGCTGTGAGGTCAGCGCCGCCGAGGTCGAGGTGACAGCGTCCGACGCGTTGCCGAGCACGGCACTCGCCTGCTCCGCTGTGCTGATGTTGGCGTCGAGCGCTGTCAGGCCGGCGTTCAACTGCGTCGCGGTAGGTGAGCCCGAGCTGAGCTGTCCGATCACAGTCGAGAGCGTGGTGAAGACGCTGGCGCCGCCGGTTCCGAACACGCTTGGTCCCGGCACCGAGAGATTGGCCGCCTCACCCGCACCCGAGCCGGGGCCGACGATGACGGTTGGCGTGTCACCGTTCCCCAGATAGTTGCCGGCGTTGTCGTAGGCCTGCGGGGAGGCCGACGTCCCGGCAAAGATGGGCCTGCCCTCGTATTCGGTGTTCGCCGTGTCGAGGAGGTTGGCGTTGATCCCTTGGAGCTGCGTCGCGATCGCCTGGTAGGTCGTTGCGCTCTGAGTGCCCTGGTTGAGGGCCTGGAGGAGCAGCGTCCGCGCGCTCTGCATGTCGCTGAGCGTCGTGTTGAGGGCGTTGTTGCCCATCCCGAGCCACGAGGTCGCCGTCTGGGTGTTCGTCTGCCACGAGGTCAATTGACTGGCCTCGCCCGATAATTGGAGCACTTGGGTGACGGCAGCCGGGTTGTCGGAGGGCTGGTTGAGCGACTTGCCCGAGGAGACCTGTTCTTCCAGGTTGGCGATGGACGCCTCCTGTTGGTCGAGTTGCGTGGTGATGGCCTGGGAGAGGCTGATGTCGGCGACGCGCATGTCACACCGCCTGGAGCAGGGACTGGAAGGACTGGTTGATCGCGTTGATGGCCTGTGACGCCGCTTGGAAGGCGTTCTGCGCGCTCAAGATGTCGACCTCCTCCTCGTTTTGGTTGACACCCGAGATCGTCGCCAGGTTGTTGGACGCCGTCGTGGCCAGGTTCGACGCCGAGGTCGCCGTCGCCGACGCGTTCGAGGCATCCGTCCCGAGTGCCCCGATGAACGACTGGTACGCGGCGTTGGGTCCCGTGCTCGAACCGGCCAAGGCGGCCATCGCCTGGGCGTTGGAGTTGTCGTTGGTGGCGGTGCCGATCACGTTGCTGTTCCCCGGCCCCGGGGCCGCCGCGGTGGCGATGAGGGAAGGGTCGGCGGCGTAGGCGGTCGACACCGCGATGCTGGCGGCCGAAGTGGTGCCGGGCGTGTAGGTGGTCGTCGAGCCGTCGTCGACGAAGATGTTGGGGAGGATCGTTCCCGTGTAGCCGCCAGCAATGGCCGACCCGGGATCGCCGGCGGCGTCCATCCCGCCTGCCTGCAGCGCATTCACACCGTTGGCCAACGTGTTGGCGACGTCGGAGAGCTGGGCCTGGTACCCCGGAATCGTCGTGTTGATGGCGGCGAGGCTGGCGCCGATCGAGCCCCCCGGCGCTAGGGCGATCCCGTTGGCGGTGGTGACCGAGAGATCAGCGCCGCTCGCCGAGCCCGTCGTCGTCAGCGTCATCGCCTCCGTACCGCTCACGAGCTGCACGCCGCCGGAGAGGACGGTCAGGGCGCCATCAGCCTGTGTCGTCGTGCTGACACCGAGCAGCCCCGCCAGCTGGTCGACGTCCGCCCGCTGCTCGTCGGTCAGCGCGTTCACGTCCTGGCCGCCGGCGTCGCCCGCCACGATGCCCTGGTTGAGCTGTGCGATCTGCTGCAACAGCCCGTTGGCCTGGGCCAGAGTGCCGCCGTCGCTGGCGCCGGTGCCGATGCCGCTCTGCAGCGTCGACGACAGCTGGGAGAGCTGGGTCGTGGAGTCGTTGAGGGTGTACGCCAGTTGCTGGGCATCGGTTGCCACGGTCTGCTCGGCTCCCGCCTGCCCGGGATTGGACGCGAGGGTCGACAGGTCCGACCAGAAGGTGGAGAGCTGCGAGGCCAGACCGTCGCCGTTCGGCTCCGGGAAGATGCTCTCGATCGCGGTCATGACCTCGTTAGCCTGGTTGGCCGCGCCCTGCACGCCCTCGGCCGCCACGTTGGCGGCCTCGTACACGGCATCGGTCAGCTCGCTGACGGATCCGATGGAGACCCCGCGGCCCGCTCCCAGCGGCCCGGCCGCACTGTCGGGTGACAAGTTGACCGTTTCGCGCGCGTAGCCCGCTGTATTGATGTTGGCCAGGTTGTTCGATGCGGTGTCCAGCTCGGCCGTGTCGGCCATCAGGCCGCTGGCCGCGATGGACAGGCCGAAGTCGCTCACATGGACCCCTGCACCAGCCGGGCCGTCCCGCCCCGACGCTGCCGGTAGTCGGACGTCGCGTCGCGACGTAGGAAGGTCAGCGCCTCCTGCACGAGAGCGGTCCGGCTGCCAGCGGCCGCGGCGGCCGTGTCGACGAGCCGTGACACGCCGGCCATCTCTTCGAGGAGGCGGAGCCGGCGTTCGCGCAGCATCTCGCCCCAGGCGTGGTCGGCCCTCTCCGCGATGTCTTCCAGGCGGGCATCGTCCTGGAGGGCGTACTCGTCGAGCAACCCGACGGTTGCCACGGCACGGCGGAGGTCGGAGAGCCGAAGCTGTTCCGACGCCAACTCGAGATCCCTGATCGACCGTTCGAGCCAGGGGGTCTGGTCGGCTGCCATCAAGGATCCGAGCACGACCAGCCTGAAGCGCACGGTGGCCATCCGCTCGAGCTCCTCGTCGAGGACTTCGACCAATTCAGTCAGGAGCTCGTCCGGGCTCACGGAGTAACAACGTCCCGCGGAGCCCCGGAATTGAGATGTCAGGGGTCGATTTCGAGCCTTGATTCGGATCCCGACCGGGAGCGCAGCCTGATCAGTGCATAGTGCACCATGATCCCGGTCGTGACCCACACCAGCAGGCCGCAGACCAGGAGCGACAGGGCGAGCCGGCCGAGCACGGTGAGGAACGAGAGGTTGCCCGTCGCCGCCTCCCAGACTGAGGGAACGACCGTCACCGCGGCGAGCACCACCGTCAGGACAGGCCGGTACCGGTTGACGTCGATGACGAACTGGTGGTGATGGCGCGGGTTCATGCCGGGTCGCCGGCGAGACGGGCCAGAAGCGTGGCGGTCCAGGTAATGGCCGTGCAGGTCGTTCCGTCTGCGTAGGCAATGGGAGCGGCGCCGAGAAGCTCACCAGGTGTGCGCGTCGCGTCGAGACCCCACACGGCGAGGGCGTCAACCGGTCCCAACTCGTGGAGCCAGCATTCCACGTCGGCGCGTTTGACCGAAGCATCGACGGCAGCGAGCACGGTGTGCGGTCGCAGGCAGTCCACCACGTCGGCGGCGGCCGCGGCGTCCTGCGCATCCGCCGACGTGGTCGTCAAGGCGACGAGCGCGATCAAGCCGTTGGCGCGCCGCTTGGCCACCCGGACGGCCGCGCCGACCTTGGCCGCCCTGGCGCTGTCCCGCGTCGCCGTCGCCGTCATTGCCGTTGACGTTGCCGTTGCCGTCGCCGACATCGCCCTGCAGGTCGCAACGCACGACGTCGCGCCGCCCGAGCCCGAGCTCGCCGGCCAGCAGCGCGGCGGTCTGCTCGACCAGGCTCGGCGTGCCGACCACGAGGACGATGGCGCCGGCACGGGCCTCGAGCGCCGGCGCGCTCGGCAAGGTGCCCATGGCCGAAGCCAGTGCATCGAGCGTGGGTCGTTCTCCCCGGGGGAGGTACGTGTCCGGGACGCCGAGGGCGCGCAGGCGCGTGTGCAGGTTCGGGATCCTTTCGGGTTTCCCGTCCGGCTCGGCGGCGCGGACCGCGCTGCTCGGTCTCGGGATGGCGTCCGCCGTGGCCTGGCCGGTGCCATCGACGGTGGTGTCTCCGGCGGCTTCGGTGGAGCCCGCCGGGAGGGCCGGGTCGTGGACCAGGGCGGCCTCAGCCTCAGCCAACAGCGCGTTGAAGGCGGCTGGCGTGACCACCCCGTTGTGGATCGAGACTTGGTCGGTGGTGCCCTCGGCCAACGTGGTCAGCGGGTCGGGGGCACGGTCCTCCGCCGCGGGCGCCGAGGTGTCGGTCTCCGGCGCGGAACTGCTCTGCGCCGATCGGGATCGCGCCGTCCCGTCGGTCGGTGTGCGAGGGGAGCGACGTCGCTCGCGTTCGGCTCCGGGAGGGGGCGTCGACCCGGCCACGTAGACCTCGGTGGCGAAGAAACCGCCGACCCCGCCCCGGCGCGTCTTCCAGCAGCGCAACTCGGCCGAGGGACCGAGGGCAGCGGCCGCCCTGGACAACGCCTCCTCGGCTGTGCGTCCGACGTACTCGCCGGTGGCGGCCCGATCGGGGCCAGAGCGGTCAATTGAGGGCCACGGCTTCATCGTTCACACTCCCGATGGTCTCGACTGGTATTGACGCACCGATCTCTCCCGCGCCGACGACGGCCAAGCGGGGAAGGCTCGGCCTGAGCAAGCGGCGTAGTGCGGGCCTCAGGCGGGTAGAGCACAGCACCACGGGGACGGTCCCGCGCGCTTCGGCGTCGTGGCTGAGCTTGCCCAGTTGGCGCACCACGTCCTCGGCGCTCGATGCGGAGATGGCGAGGGTCCGCCCCCGGTCGCCCGATTGGATGGACGAGATCAGGCTGTGCTCGAGCGGGGGAGCGAGGGTGATGGCGGGCAACGTTCCGTGGGGCGAGTACAGCGATCCGATGGTCGGTCCCAGTGTGATGCGCGCCGCCTCGAGCAACGCGTCGGCGTCCTTCTGCGGTGTGCGGGCCTGCTCTGTGACCGCCTCGACGATGCGCACCAGATCGCGCACCGGGACCCCCTCGTCGAGCAGGCCGCGCAACACGCCCTGGATGTCGCCGAGGGTGAGCCCGGCGCCGGTCATCTCCTCGAGCAGGACCGGATGAGAGGTCTTGACCACATCGAGGAGCACCTTGGTGTCCTGCCGGGAGAGCAGCGAACCGGCGTGCTCGCGCACCACCTCCGCCAGGTGTGTGGTCACCACGGCCGAGCGGTCGACCACGGTGACGCCGACCACGGCCGCCTGATGACTCAAGTCCGCGGCGATCCACTTGGCCCGACCGCCGAACGCCGGGTCGCGGGTGTCGGCCCCGGGGAGCTGATCGATGTGGGGACCGACGGCGAGCAACTTGCCGCGGGGAGCCTCGCCCCGGGCCACCTCTACGCCGTGGACCCTGATGGCGTAGGTGGCGGGAGCCAGATCGAGGTTGTCGCGCGTGTGGACCTGGGGCATGACGATGCCCAACTCCATGGCGATGTTGCGCCGCAGCGACTTGACCCGGTCGAGCAGATCGCCGCCGCGTTCGCGTTGCACGAGGTCGATGAGCTCGAGCCCGAGCTCGAGCGCGAGCGGCTCCACGCCCAGATTGGCGGCCAACGCCTCGGGGGAGTCGGCCGCAGGGGCTGCGGGTGCCGGCTCGGGTTTCTCGGACGGGGCAGGGAGGTCTTTGGGCAAGCGTGACCCCAGCACGCACACGGCCGCGCCGACGATGAGGAAGGGCAGCTTGGGCAGGCCGGGCACGATGGCCAGGCACAGCATGACGGCGCCGGCCGTCTGCACGACGCGCCGGTAGCGCGAGAGCTGGTTGAACACGTCATGACCGAGGTCGTGCTCGGTGGCGGCCCGGGTCACGATGATGCCGGTCGAGAGGGAGAGCAGCAACGCCGGGATCTGCGAGACCAGCCCGTCGCCGACGGAGAGCAGGCTGTAGGTGCTGATGGCCTGTGACACCGAGAGGTGGTCCTGGAGGACCCCGACGGCCAGGCCCCCGATCAAGTTGACCATCGTGATCACGATGGCGGCGATGGCGTCGCCGCGGACGAACTTGGACGCGCCGTCCATGGCCCCGTAGAAGTCGGCCTCGTCGGCGACCTCCTGACGACGACGGCGCGCCCCCTCCTCGTCGATGGCGCCCGCATGCAGGTCGGCATCGATGGCCATCTGCTTGCCCGGCATGCCGTCGAGCGTGAAGCGAGCCGCCACCTCGGCCACCCGGCCGGCGCCCGAGGTGATCACCACGAACTGGATGACGATCAGGATGAAGAACACGATCAGGCCGACGAGGATCGAGCTGCCCACGACGAAGTGACCGAAGCTCTCGATCACGACGCCCGCGTACCCGTGCAGGAGTACGAGGCGGGTGGCGGCGACGTTCAGGGCGAGCCGGAACATGGTGGCCACCAGCACGAGGGTGGGGAAGACCGAGAAATCGAGCGGGCGCTTGACCTGCATGGCGGTGAGCAGCACGAGGATGGCGCACGTGATGTTGGCGGTGATCAAGAGATCCACCACGAAGGTGGGCAGGGGCACGACGAGCACGACGACGACGGCCACGACCGAGAGCGGGACGGCCATGGAGATCAGGCGCCGCCAGCGGGCCGATCCCGCACCGCCCACGCCGAGCGCGGTCGCGTCAGCCACGTCCCGCTCCTGCTGAGGGGAGATGGACACTGTGGTGCACGGAAGGCTCCCCCTGGCGCGGCTGATCGAGGTGTTCCGTCCCTGGTCGTCGCCCGGCCTTCCTGGCCACTGGTTCTACGTCCCGTCCGGGCCCAGAGTTCAGAGCGGTCTCGTCCCTGCCTGTGCCATCTGGTGCACGCTCCGCAGAGCCTTCGCCGTCGGCGAGAGCGAGTAGACGAAGGCCAGGAGCCGGGCCACCGCGGTGTAGAGCGTGGCGGGCACGACGTCGTCGATGTCGCACACGGCGTGCAGGGTCCGGGCCAGCTCGGGGTTCTCGACGATCGGCACACCGTGCGCGGCGGCGCGATCGCGGATGCGGGCCGCCAGCATGTCAACCCCTTTGGCTACGACCCGCGGCGCTCGGTCCTGGGCCCGGTCGTAGGCGATGGCCACCGCGTAGTGCGTCGGGTTGATCACGACGGCGTCCGCCGTCGCCACGGCGGCCATCATCCGCATCCTCGAGAGCTTCCGTGCCTTTGTCCGGCGCGCCCGAAGCATCTCGGGGGAGCCCTCCGTCCGGCGCATCTCGTCGCGGACTTCCTGCTTGGTCATGCGCAGGTTCTGCTGGTACTGGCGGCGCTGGAAGCCGTAGTCGACGGCGGCGACGACCAGCGCGAGCACGCCGATGTCGCGCAGCAGTGTCTCGGTGGTGGAGCCGGTGATGGCCAGGGTGGACCCCAGTGGGGGCGTGCTGCCGCCGAGTACCGAGGAGAACAGCCCGTGCAACAGGGCGTAGCCGACCAGGCTGAGGACGGCGAACTTCAAGATGGTCTTGCCGAGCGACCACGTCCCCTGCGCAGAGAAGATGCGCGTCAGTCCGGTACGGGGGCTGATCCGAGACACGACAACCCGCAGGGCCTTGGGTGTGAAGCGCAGCCCGACCTGGGCGAAGGAGATCGCGACCCCGATGGCTGTGCACAACGCGACGACGGGGAGCGCCGCCCACGCCACGGTGACCAGGCCCGTCCCGAGCACCCCGACTGCGGCGGCCGTGCTCGGGTGGGCCATGGACTGGACCACCTGCTGGAGGAAGCTGTCGATGCGGCTCGCCGCGGCACCACCGAGGCGCGGCAGCAGGGTGGCCACCACCAAGAGACTGGCCCAGGACCCCAGCTCGGATGAGCGCGCCACCCTGCCCTTCTCGCGGAACTCCTTCTTGTGCTTTGTGGTGGGGCGCTCGGTGCGCTGGGACTTGTCCGCCACGACCTAGCTCCCGAAGAGCTGGACGGTCGCCCGACCGACCAGGTTGGTCACCGCCGAAGGGAGTACCACGAGGGCCAGGCCGACCGCGGCCAACGCCAGCAGGATCTGGAGGGGGAAGCCGAACACGAAGACGTTTATCTGCGGTGCGGCCTTGGCCAAGAGGGCCAGGACCACCTGGGTGGCAAAGAGCACCGCGATGATTGGCGCGGCGATCTCCACCGCGGCAGCGAAGAAGGTGGTGAGGTCATTGACGAGCACGTTGGTCACCGAACCGAGCGTGGTCGGTGGAAAGGTGGTGCCGATGGCCGAGAACGAGTGGATGAAGCCGTCCACGATCACCAGGACGGCGCCGGTGGTGAACAGCAGCGCGGTGGTCACCAGGTTGTAGAACTGACCGAAGAGCGGGGACTGCTGCTGGGACAGAGGGTCGATCGAGGGTGGGAGGTTGAGGCCCGAGAACAGATCGGCGAGGCTGCCCGCGGCGGCGACGGCGGAGACGAAGATCGAGACCACGAAACCCAGCAGGAACCCGACGAGCACCTGGACCACGAGTTGGGTGAGGATCGCAGCATCGGTCGTCGGCATGGGGTCGTGCTGGAGGTGGCCGGCGGCGTCGAAGGCGATGCCGAGCGCGATCCCGATCTTCGCCATGGCCGGGATGCCCTGGTTCGAGAAGGGCGGGCAGATCACCACCCAGGCCGAGGCCCGAACGAGGGCCAGCACGAATGCCACGGCAAAAGTCGACGACAGCTGGAAGGTCATGCCTCACGTCCCGTTGAGGACGGTCGGGATCGAGTCGTAGAGGTGCTCGGTGTACGTGACGGTGTTGGCCAGCATCCAGTGGCCGAAGAACAGCAGCACGAGACCGATGGCGACGACCTTGGGCAAGAAGGTGAGGGTGAACTCCTGAATGGAAGTCACCGCCTGGAAGAGTGACACGACGAGGCCGACGGCCAGGCTGGCCACGAGGACGGGTCCGGCCAGCTCGGCCATCAGAAGCATGGCCTGAGACGCCAGGTGGATGACGGTGTTGTCGCTCACCGGGCGGCTCCGAAGTCGGCGCGTGTCACGGGTGTCACGGGTGTCACGGGTGTCACGGGTGGCACGGGTGTCACGGGTGGAAGGACTCGATCAGGGACTTGGCCACAAGGGTCCAGCCGTCCACGAGGACGAACAGCAGGATCTTGAAGGGGAGCGAGATGAGGGTGGGGGGGAGCATGTACATCCCCATTGACATCATGATCGCCGAGACCACCAGGTCGATGACCATGAATGGGATGAAGATCATGAAACCGATGAGGAAGGCCGCCTCCAACTGAGAGAGGACGAAGGCGGGAACCACCGTCGTCAGAGGCAGCGAGGCGGGCCGGGTGGCCTGCTCGTGGGCCGCCGAGGCGAAGAGCTGGAGATCGCCGGTCTTGGTCTGTTCGAGCATCCAGTGCTTGAGCGGCGTCTCGCCGGCGTCGATGGCCTGGGTGGCGGTGATCTTGCCGTGCTCGTAGGGCTGCACAGCGACGTGATCGATTTGGCTGATGACGGGCGACATCAGCAACAGTGCGATGATCAGAGAGAGGCCGGCGATGATCTGGTTGGGCGGCACGGTTTGGGTTCCCAGCGCGCTGCGCGTGAGCGAGAGCACGATGAAGATGCGCGTGAACCCCGTCGTCAAGATGAGGATGGTCGGGGCGATGGCCAACACCGTGATGACGATGATGATGAGGACCGCGGTGGAGGGGTCCTTCAGCCCGCTGACATTGACGTTGACGTTCGGCGCGGCGGCGAGCAGCGCGTAAGTCATGAGAACCTCGTGGGTCCCAGTGGGCGGACCGGCATGCCGGCCCGCTCAGTGGCGTACTGTCATCTCCCGCAGGCGGTCGACGAACGCATCCCATGCCTTCGGAGTCAGCACTCCGTTCTCCGATGCCAGCCCTGGCATCGCGTCCTCGCTGTGGTCAACCGGGTCCATCTCGCAGCGGACCTCCGGCTCACCGGGCACACCGGGCAGACCGGGCTCGCACTCTGCGAGCACCGTGATCTGCTGCGCGGTCTGGCCGACCACCATCGTGCGATTCGCGGCCCGGATGACGAAGACGGCGCTGTGCCGGCCGAGCGAGCGACGTCCCAACATCTCGATACGCGGCGCGCCGGGACCCGGGCCGGTGCGCCCGAGCCGCCCCCGCGCTGACGCCCGCGCCCAACCCGTGCGATGACCCAGAGCAGACCGAGCACGACGGAGAGGGACAGCAGCATGCGTCCCAGTTCGAGAACCATCGGGCTCAGCCCGGCTCCGACTCGTCGCCCACGATCTCTGTGATGCGAACCCCGTACTCGTCACCCACGTCGACGACCTCACCCCGGGCGATCACCACCTCGCGGTTCAAGACGATGTCGACTGGGGACCCGACCGCGCGATCGAGCTCGATCACGTCGCCGGGGCGCAGGCGGGCCAGGTCCCCGAAGCTGCGGCGGGTCTTGCCGATCCACACCGACACCTCGACTGTCACCGTGCGGAACTGCGCTTCGCGGATCGCCATGCGGTCGACGTCCGTACTCATGAAAGAACCTCCTCGGTGATGCAACATGCTTTGCGGACCCCGGAGCGTCCGATGGTGGCGAGCGCGATCAGCTGGCCCTCGGCCCGGACCTCGAGCGGCCGGTCGGTCGAGAGCCCGAGGTGGAGCTCGTCCCCGACGGCGAGGTCGAGCAGGGCCTCGGGAGTCGAGCCGAAGCTAGGAAACTGGAGCACGAGGTCGAGCGGGACCTCCTGCAGCCGGCGGCGTGCCTCCGCTGAGGACGCGTCCGAAGCCTCGTTGAGCTCGTCCCCGTGACCCGTCGGTCCCTCCACGAGCTGACGCACGGTGGGCAGCGGCAGGCACATGATGAGCTGGCTCGTCGGGCGGCTGCCGATGGAGAGGTCGAAGTGCGCCAGCAAGGTGGTGTCCCCGGGCGCGGCGATGGTGAGGAACTGGACGTTCGATTCGTGCTGCTCGAGTCGGGGCTCGGTCGGCTGCAAGCGGGCTAATGCCCGCTTCAGCTCGTCGAGCACGCTGCCGACGACCGGGGAGAGCAGCTCCTGCTCGATCTCGGTCAGCATCCGTTCGGGGTAGTCCCCCTCGCCGCTGCCGGCGAGGCGCAGGTCGACGATGGCCAGCGCGTCGGCGATCGGGAGCGCGAGCACGCTCGAGCCCGGAGCCGGTGGCAGCGTGAAGGTCACGTAGTGCAGCGTGTTGTCGAGGGACTGGCCCGCTTCGGCCCACGTGACCTGGTCGAGCGAGACCAGCGAGAGTGAGCAGGGTTGGCGCAGCACGGTCGAGAGCGGGGTCGTGGCGAGCCGGGCGAAGCTTTCGAGCACCATGCCGACGGTGTGGACGTGGAACCGGTCGAGGGTCTTCGTGCGCCGGAAGTCGTGGCGCGCGACCGACGCTGCGGCGCTCACGAGGACACCGTGCCCGTGCTGGCGGGCTGCCGCTTCACGACGATGTTGACCCGTCGGTTCTGTGCCTGCGCCGCGGGCGACGTGTTCGGCACCACGGGGTGGTACTGGCCGTAGGCCAGCGCCACCACCCGCTGCGGCGCGACCGCGTCGACCAGCGTGAGGCGTTCCACGACCGAGGTGGCGCGCGCCGCCGAGAGCTCCCAGTTGTTGGCGTAGGGCCCGCCGGTGATGACCTGGTTGTCCGTGTAACCGGCGACGTCGACGTCGTTGGAGTAACGGGCCAGGACCTGACCGGAGGCGTCGACGATATGGAGCCCCAAGGGGGAGAGCTGCGCCGAGTCGACCTGGAAGAAGGTCGAGTCGGCGACCAGGCCTTCGACGAGGCCCGACGAATTGATGGAGAGGGTGACGTCGCCGAGCATTCCCCGCTCCGCCAAGGCCTGCGACAGTGCCTTCTCGATCGCCCGCAGCTGGTCTGTGGCCGGTGCAGGCACCGCCGGTCGTGTGCCGTGGGAGGGATGGGTTGTCGTCCCGTGTACCACCGAGTCGTTGACCACACGATCGTCGGACACTGACTCCTGGAACTCCTTGTACTTGGCCTCGTCGATCTTCGAGAGCGCGAACAGCACGATGAAGAGGACGAGCAGGAGGGTGATCATGTCGGCATAGGTGAGGAGCCAGCGGTCGTTGTTGTCGCTCTCCGCCTCGGCCCGGTGCCGGTGCGCACGGCCAGTGCGGCGGGTTGCCGGCAGGGCGGACCTGGTCATGCCGCCTCCACGGCCACGAGCGCATCCGGCGCCGCAGCGGACCTCTCGGTGCGCTCCGACGGCGCGAGGTAGCTGTAGAGGCGGTCGCGCAGGTCCAAGCTCGACACGTTGAGCTGCATGGTCAAGAGGCCCTCGGTGACCATCTCGCGGTAGGCCACCTCTTCCTCGGAGCGTCGCCGGAGTTTGTTGGACATCGGCAGCCAGACCACGTTGGCGAGCATGACGCCCCACAGCGTGGCGGTGAAGGCCGCCGCGATGGCCGGGCCGAGCTTGCCGGGGCTCTGCAATTGTCCGAGCACACCGATGAGTCCGATGACGGTGCCGAGGATCCCGAAGGTCGGTGAGTAGCCCGCCATGTCCGAGAAGAACTTGATGGCAGCGGCGTGGCGGACGCGCAGGCCGTCGATCTCTGCGTCGAGGACCTCGTGGACCCGCTCGGGATCAGAGGTCGAGGTGATCAGCTGGACTCCGGTCCTGAGAAAAGGGTCGTCGGTCTCGAGCTGCTCGAGCACCAGGGGGTTCTGGCGCACCTCCTTGGCCACGCCCAGCAGTTGGTCGATGGTGGTGCGCACGTCGGGACCGCGGTGGGGGAGCAGCACGCTCTTGGCCGCTTTGGGCACGGCCTTGAGCTGACGCCTGTCGTAGCCGGCCATGGTGGCCCCGAGGCTCCCGCCCACGACGAGCAGGAGCGGTGGGATCTTGATCAGCGACGCCACGTGACCGTGCTCCATGGTCATGGAGACGATCACTGCGATCAGGGCGATCAGGATGCCGACCGGTGTCACGACAGCACGTTTCCGCGGGCCTCGGCGCGCCCAGCCGTGGCGAGCGCGGGCGCGAGGGCGGGGACTTCTCGAAAGGCGAGTGCCAGGGCGCCCGCGAGAACGGCTTGCTTCTCCGAACGGATGCGCTCGGTGATGGTGTCGACGTCATCGCGCACCACGAAGTAGGTCCCGTCGGCGAGGTGGACGGCCGAATTCGCCCCTCCCTCGACCCGCTCCACCAGGTCCTCGTTGAGATACATGGTGGATCCGTCCAATTTGCGCAGGCCGATCACGGCTCCGTTCCCCCCGAAATTGCTCCGTCCACCGTTCTCTAACGGCCCGCGGCGGTCCAGAGTTCAGGGTCAGGGCGCTGGCGGCGCCGGGAATCAGGACATCTCGACGAGCGACTCGAGCGCGGTGGACGTGGAGTCGACGACCTTCGTGTTCGCCTGGTACGCGGTCTGGGCTTCGATCAGGTCGGTGAGCTCGGTGGCCAGGTCCACGTTCGAGCCCTCGACCGCACCGCCCTGGAGGGTACCGAGGCCACCTGTCCCCGGGATGCCCAGGTCCGGGTTGCCCGACGCAGCCGTGGGGAGGTAGTCCGTGTTGCCGACGTCGTCCAACCCATTGGGATTGGCGAACTGGGCCAGGGCGATGGTGCCCAGGCTCTGGTTCGTCCCGTTCGAGTAGCTCCCGGTGATCGTCCCGTCCGAGCCGATGGAGTACGAATCGAGCGTCCCGGCGGCGTAGCCGTCCTGGCTCGTCACCGCCAGCGTCTGGTCGGAGGCGAACTGGGTGATGGCGTTCTCCGAACCGGCTGCCGGAAGGTCGAGGTTGACCGCTCCTCCGCTCCACGTGTAGTTGCTCGGGAGGTTGGCAATGGCGATCGACGTCGCGTTGGCTCCGACAGCGGCGCCGTTGACTGACGCCAGCTGGCCGTTGCTCCCGAACACGATGGTCTGGGGCGTCGTCCACAGCGGCGACGCGGCACCGGCCACCGTGCCCTGAAGGCTCCAGGTGTTGGCGGCGCCCGTCGGGGTGAAGGTGAGGTCGACCGGCACTGCGTCACCCAACGCGTCGTAGACGGTGGTGGTGACGGTGACCGGGGTGGTCGAGCCGGCTGACAGGTTGCCCCCCAAGTTGATGTTGGCGGTCTGGGCCGGGGGCTCGGTCGATCCCGGGATGATGCTGAGCGGAACCGGCGCCGACGTCGTCGGTTGACCGGCGGCCCAACCGAGGACGAGTCCACCGCTCGCCGTGGCCAGGTTCCCGTTGGCGTCGATCTGCAGGTCCCCGTCACGCGTGTAGACCGTCTGCCCGTTCTGGCTGACGACGAGAAACCCGTTTCCCTCGATGGCGACGTCGGTGCTGACCCCGGTCTGGGTCACCGGTCCCTCGGAGAAATCGGTGCTGATCGCCGAGACCTCGTCGCCCGCGCCGATGGACGTGGGATTGGTGCTCGCCTCGGTGTTGCCCACTGCCGCTCCGGCCGGCTGGAGCTGCTCGGTGAGCAAGTCCTCGAACTCGGCCGTGCCCGATTTGAAGCCATCCGTCTCGGAGTTGGCGATGTCGTTGCCGATCGTGTCGAGATCGGTCTGCATGGTTTCGATGCCCGAAGCGGCGGCACCGAGGGATCGAACGCTCATGTGAGTACTCCTTTTCGTCGTTGTTTCGTGCGTCGGGTTGTCAACTGTTGGTGATCTGTTGGACGGCGTCGAGGTCTATCGTCGTGTTCCCGACGTCGAGCAGCGGCCCGCTCGATCCGTTGGTGACGCCGGTGACCTCGCCGGTGAGGGTGCCGTCACCGGAGTCCGCGGTGACGGTCTCGCCGATAAGCCCAGTTGCCTCGCCCATCTGTTCAGCCGTCGAGACGGACTGGAGCTGCTCGACCTGGGAGAGCGAGGCGATCTGGCCCATGAAATCGGAGGCGGACGTCGGGTCGAGCGGATTCTGGTACTTGAGCTCGTCGACGAGCAGGGTGAGAAACGTGCTCGGGTCGAGCAGGCCGGCGGTCCCGTCGGCCACCGAGCTCGACTGCGTGCTGTCGTCCGCGCCGGCGGTGCCGCCGCTGACACCTGAGACAGGCATGGTCATGTGATGTCCCTTCGGTCGGAGCTGGTGGTCACAACACGAGGTGCAGGCGGTCGGCCTGCGCGGGTGAAGGCCCAGCTGCTGCGGATGCGGATGCGGCCGCGATGGAGCCATCCGATTCGTCGGTGTCGGCCTCGCCGCGCTGCGAGCTCTGCCCGGTGCTCCCTCCGGCCGGCGCGCCCTGGTGCGCGGTGCCAGGATCACCCAGCGTCACATCGACCTCGACGCCCCCCTGGGCCAAGTGCTCGCGCAGTGCGGGCAACGCGCTCTCGAGGGCGTCGCGCCCGGCGGCGTGTTCGGGGGACAGGTCCACCTGGAGCTGGTCTCCTCGCAGAGAGAGCGTCGCCTGGACCTGACCCAGCTCGGGTGGGTGCAGGTTCAACACGACGTTGTAACTGCCGCTGCCGCGGCTGAGGGCACCCGAGATGGAGGTGGCCAGTCCCGCCGTGTCGAGTGACACGTCGGCGGCGCCCGTGGCACCCATGAGCTCGGTGGCGTCACCACCGAGCTCGGTCTCGACGGCGACAGCGACGGCAGGCGGCGCGATGCCACCGGTCGCGGCGGACGCGGTCGTGCCGGGCCCCGTCCATCTGGGCGCTGCGGCACCCGGCGGATTTTCAGCGGCCGGCACTGCACCCCGCGATCCGGAGGGGCCGGATGCGATGCCGAAGCCGGGTGCCGGCGCGGGGAGCGAGAGAGGTTTTCCGTTGTCGAGAGACGTTGCCGCCGAGGTGATGGAGACCGGGGAGGTGCGGCCCGGGCCGACGCCCGTCGTCGGGGCCATCGCGGCGTTGTGCGAAGACGCGTCGACACTCGCGGTGGCGGCGACCAGGGGGGCGGAGCCGACGTCTGGTGAGCCGGCGTCGACCGGTGCGCCTTCCTCGCCCGCGGGTCCGTCCGCCTCGTGTGTGGCGCCTGGAACGCGCGTGCCCCCCGGCTCGCGCGTGGCGTCCGCACCGCCGGCACCACCTGCACCACCCGCATCGTCGGCAGCGCCCGCACCGCCGGCGCTGTCCGCGCTGCCGGTGACGCCTAGGTCGAGAGAAACGAGGGTGTCGACGTCGAGCGACGTCCCGCCGCCGCTGCCGGCGTTGGGCGAGACCTCCGATGGCGGTGCGGGCAATCCGGGGACGGGCCCGTTCCCGGTAGGCGCCGCAGGGCCGGTGTGGTCGTCCGCTGGTCGTGCGGTCCGCCCGGGTGTTGGGGCGCCGTGACCTCTCGAGAGGATCCGCTCGAAAGGGGACACTGCTGGGTCATCCACGTACTCGTCGGTCTCCGCCGGCGATGTCGGCGCCGGTGATTCGGAGGGTCCGACCGCCGCCGGACCGCCGCCGAGCGTGGTCGCGGTCGAGACCGGAGCGGGCGTCACGAGACCTCCCCGACTGCGTCCCCGGAGAGTCCGGCGAGTGAGAGCACGGCCGGTACGTACGCCTGCGTCTCGGCGTACGGCGGCACGCCTCCGTAGCGCTCCACGGCGCCGGCACCCGCGTCGTACGCCGCAAGGGCGTCGGCGTAGGAGCCGAACTGCCGGGTGTAACTCCCGAGGAGCTTGGCCGCCCCGTCGATCGACTGGGTCGGATCGAGCGGGTTCACGCCCATGCCGGCGGCCGTCGACGGCATGAACTGGGCGATCCCCTCGGCCCCGGCCGAGCTGACCGCCCCGGGTTCGAACCGGCTCTCGTGGTACAGCAGGGCGCTGAGCAGGGAGGCGGGTATGCCATTGGACGCCGCCGCTTGCTCAATCGTCTGGACGTACTGATCGGGCACGGCGACGTTCCCGATCTGGGTCGATCCGCTGGTGCTGGTGCTGGTGCTGGTGCTGGTGCTGGTGCTGGTGCTGGTGTTGGCGCTGGGCGCCGGAGCCGAGGTCGACGAGTCCGAATCGGCTGGGAGCACGCGGCGGATGGCCACCACCGAGTCCGCCGGTACCGCCTGCTCCTGCACGGTCGTGCCGGTGTAGGGGGCGTCGATCATCTCGCCGTTCCCGACATAGATGCCGACGTGGCCCGGCGCGCTGGCCGTGCCGTCCGAACCGGCGAAGAAGAGCAGATCGCCCGGCTGGGCGTCGCTGAGCGACGGCACGGCTGTACCAACCTGGCTCTGCTCCTCGCTCGTGCGCGGCAGCGAAATTCCGAGTTGTCCGTAGACGTACTGCACGAGGCCCGAGCAGTCGAATCCCGACGGGCTCGAGCCGCCCCACACGTAGGGGGTTCCTTCGAAGGACGCTGCTTCGGTGACGACGTCAGCGCCGTTGACGATGCCCGTACCCGCGTCCCCAGCGACAGTGCCCGGCGCGTCCATACCCGCGGCAGCGGCGGAGCCCGTTTCGACACCGGCACCACTGTCGGTCGCCAGCAACACCGCCAGCAGGTCGGACTGGTCGGCCAGGGCGGTGTCATCGGGCGCCTCGGTCCCCGTCGCGTCGGCGTCGAACAGGTCGTCGACCAGCCCGGTGGCCGACTGCGACCCCGTCGCCGTGTCCAAGTCGGCGGCGAAGCCGGTGTCGGTGCTCCCGGCTGTGCTTCCGGCCGTCGTCCCGGCCGCTTCCTGCAGCTCGGCCAGCGTCTGTTGGATGTCGGCCAGCGTGACCGCAGTCACGGTCATGGCGCGCCGGGCTCTCTCCGGAAACGGACCGTGGCCATGTCGTCGAGTTCGGTGACGACGGCACGGTCGGCGTCGACTTGCCAGCGGTCTTGCTGACGTTGCTCGAGTCGGCCCAGGGCACGGCAGCGCCGCTCGGCCTCGACCCACGCTCCGCGGGCCTCGTCTGCTGCAGCCTCGGCCCTCGCCGTCAGTGCGTCGTGTCGCCGGATCAGGTCGGCCATGCGGCCGGATTGCTCGTGGACCCACAAGAAGGCCGCCATGTGGGCGTGGCCATCGGGAAAGGCCAGCTGCCGAGTCGCGGCGCGCAGCTGTGCACACCGGGACTGCGCGCGGCGTAGGTCGCCTGTCGCCAGCGCGAAGCGTTGCGCCGCGGCACGCTCCTGGAGCTCGCGTACGCGGGCCACCGACTCGAGGCGGAAGCGGAACGCCCTCATGGCGCCCCCTCGTCGGGGGCGGTCAGCGCCAAAAGGCCCGAGAGGGCCGCATCGAGGTCGCTCACCTCTCGCACGGGTTGGCGCAGGAAGGCGTCGATGGCCGGCTTGCACGCCACGGCACGGTCGATCACCGGGTTCGTCCCTGGCACATAGGCGTCGATTTCGATGAGGTCGCGGGCGTCGCGCCAGGCGGCGAGCAGTTCACGCACACTGGAGGCGGCGCGCGACACCTCCTCCGAGGCAATGGCAGGAGCCACCCGCGAGACGGACTCGAGAACGTCGACGGCGGGGTAGTGCCCGCTCTCGGCCAGGGCGCGCGTGAGCCGCACGTGGCCGTCGAGGATCGACCTGGTGGCGTCGGCAATGGGTTCGTTGATGTCATCGCCCTCGACAAGCACGGTGTAGAGGCACGTGATCGAACCTCGTTCGGCCCGCCCGCCGCGCTCGAGGAGGCGGGGAAGCAGACCGAACACACTGGGTGGATAGCCCCGGGTCGCCGGCGGTTCCCCGGCGGCCAGACCCACCTCGCGTTGGGCCATGGCGAACCGGGTCACCGAATCCATCATGAGCAGCACGTCGCGCCCGGTGTCCCGGAACCACTCGGCGATGCGCGTTGCCGTGAAGGCGGCGCGGATGCGCACCATGGCCGGCGCGTCGGACGTGGCGACGACGACGACCGCCCGCGCCAGGCCCTCGGGACCGAGGTCGCGCTGAATGAACTCCGCCACCTCGCGGCCGCGCTCTCCGATGAGAGCCACGACAGACACGTCGGCTTGGGTTCCCCGGGCGATCATGGAGAGCAGCGACGATTTCCCCACTCCGGATCCGGAGAAGATGCCGAGCCGCTGTCCCTTGCCGCAGGGTACGAGCGCGTCGAGCGCGCGCACACCGAGGGGCAGTTGCTCCTCCACGAGGCCGCGCCGGAGCGGGTGCGGCGGCATGCCATGGATCGTCAGGTCCTCACCGCGCAGGCGCGGCCCGCCGTCGATGGGGCGCCCGAGGCCGTCGACGATACGGCCGAGGAGGTGCTCGCTCACGCGCAGCGTGATGGGGCGCCCGTACAACGTGGCCGCCGTGCCGACACGGATGCCGGTCGTTTCGCCGAGCGCCACGCACACTGCCCTGCCGTTGCGCAGGGCAACGACCTCGGCCTCCAGCGGACCGTCGTCGAGCAGGAGCACCACCCCGTCGCCGACCGCGGCGGGGAGACCGGCCACGTCGATGGACATCCCGACGACCTGGTCGACGCGGCCGTAGCGCAGGGGCCGGGCCGCGGCGTGTGCAGACTCCGTCAGCTCCTCGAGCACCCCGGTCATGACGCCTTCTCGTGGTCCTCGGTGTCGGTACAGCCCGGGTGGGTGATCAGGATGTCGCGCACCCGCTGCACGGCAGCGGAGAGCTGGCTGTCGATGGTCGCCTCGCCGATCTCCACAACCGCTCCTCCGGGCTCGACCGACGCGTCGGCGACAACGGTCAGCTCCCGGCTTCCGGCGAGGGCGTCGTCGTCCACGCGGCGGAACGTCTCGGCGTCGTCGGGGTGGATGCGCACCGTCGCCGGGAGGGCACTGCTGTCGACGGCGAGGGCGCGGGCCACCGCGTCGCGTCCGGGGTCAACCGAGAGCGCCAACTCACGTCCGAGAAGCGTCTCCACCAGATCGAAGGCGAACACGCTCACCGAGTGCTCCAGTTGGTCCCGTCGTTCGGCGAAGGCCAGCGCGGCGTCGTGGCTTGCGTGCCCGAGGGCTCCGAGCGCCTGCTCGAGGCGGGCCCGGGCCAGGCGTGCAGCCTCGACTGCCTCGGCTCGGGCCGCGTCTTGTCCGGCGGCGTAGCCGGCCTGGTAGCCGGCTTCGCGTCCCGCGTCGGCCGCGCTGGCTTCGGCCTCCTTCGACAGCACGACGTAGTCGATCGGCACTCCAGGATCGTGCGGGCGAGGCCGGATCGACATCCCGTGGGAACGACCGAGGTCTCTCGCCGTGTGCAGGCCGTTGCTCATCGGATCATCTCGTCGTCACGGGCGATGACGATGACACCCTCGTCGTCGAGCACACGCGCGGCCCGGACCACCTCGGCCTGCGCGTCGTCGACCTGCGACGTCCTCACCGCCCCCAACACCTCGAGTTCCTCTTCGAGAGACTTGGACGCGCGTTCGGTCAAGTTCTGACGGATGCGAGCCAACGCGCCGTCTTCGAGATTGGCGCCCTTGAGCGCCATCGCCAACGTGGTGGGCGACACCTTGCGGAGGATCTGTTGCAAGGAACGGTCGTCGAGTGCGACGACGTCTTCGAACGTGAACAGGTTCGCCCGGATCTTTTCGGCCAACTCGGTGTCTTCGTCTTCGAGCTGGCCGAGGATCTGGCGCTCAGTGTTGCGGTCCGCATGGGTGAGGATCTCGGCGATGGCCGAGGCGCCACCGACGCTGCTGGTGGAGCCAAGTGTGTGGAGGCTTCGCAGCTTGGCTTCAATGAGCGTGGTGGTCTGGCGGACGGCGGCTGGGTCCACCCGGTCGAGCTGGGCGATGCGCCGCGCCACCTTGATCCGGAACTCGGCTGGCAACGCGCCGATGATGCGGGCGGCATCCTCGGGCCGCATATGAGCGAGCAGCACGGCGACCGTCTGAGGCTGCTGCTCGGCCAGGACGCCCACGACCCGCCGCGGGTCGGCCGTGGCCAGCACGGCCAGCGGGCCCACCGCGAGCTTGGACTCCATCTGATCGAGGACCTCGTCGGCCCGTACCTTGCCCAGTCGCTCGCTGAGGAATTGGCGCGCCAGGTCCAGTCCCCCCTGGCTCACCAGTGACCGGCCGCGGACGCGCTCGACGAATTCGTCCAGCACGCCCACGACAGTGTCGGCGTCGAGGGACGGGAGGTTGGCGATCTCGGTGGTGAACTCGATCGCGTCGGGGTCCGTCATCTCGCGCAGGATGGCGGTGGCACGCTTGGGCCCCAGCTGGGCCAGGACGACCGCCACCTTCTGGCGATTCGACAGGTCGACGTCGGCGGTGTCGTCGGGACCGGGTGCGGCGTCCTCTGTCGCGGCGGCCGCCTCGGCCTGCTCGAGCATCGTCACGGCGGGATTGGTCATACCGGCAGCGCCTTGGGTGGGACCGGCGCGTCGGCGCGGTCGTTCGCCCACAAGCGCAGCAACGCGGCGGCCTCGGCCGGCCGATCGGTCACGAAGTCGTTCACCTGGGCCAGCACGGCTTCGGGTCCGAACGAGAGCGCGGCCGCCTGTCCGACCACGGGGAGCTCGCCGGTCGGGTTGCGCTCTTCTTCCACGCCGTACTCGAGCGCCAAGGCGGAGGCGGTGGGGAGCTCGCCGAGTGGGATCTCCTGGTAGAGCGGACGGCGCCGCCGCGACGCCCACAAGGTGGTCGCGATCATGGCCGCGATGAGCAGGAGCAGGCCGGCCACCTCGGCGGTTCGATCGACGAGCTGGGAGTGCCCGGCCCCGACCGCCGCCACGGTGGCCGGCTTGTTCGCGGCGAACGGGAGAGACGAGACGACCAGCTGGTCGCCCCCGGTGAGGTTGAGCCCGGCGGCGGCCACGACGAGGGAGCGGATCGTCGCGTCGTTCACCTTGTGCGCAGCCGACGAGTTGAGGAGGACGGCGACGGACGTCTTTTGCACCTGCCCCGGCGCCTGCTTCACGGTCTGGGTCACCTGACCCACCGCGTTGGTGATCTGGGAGCTGGTGCTCGTGTAGGTGCCGTTCCCCGAGTTGCCGGTCGGTTCGCTCGAGCCGAGCACGCCCGAGGGCGGCGTCCCGCTCCCCGTGTAGGTGTTGTTGGACGTGGTCTGCCCCGTGGGGGCGGTGACGGGCTGACCGGCAGCGTTGGTCTGGAGGCCGTTCGTCGTGGTCTGCGTCTGGTTGAAGTCGAGCACAGCGTTCACCTGCACGGCGGCGTTCCCGGTTCCGACGACGCGGCTCAGGAGCGACGTCAACGAGGTGGCGACGTTGCTGTCGTAGTCGTCGGTCTGCTGGGCGTCCGACGCACCAGACGTCCCGCCGGCGTCGCCGGGTGCTGTGAGGACGTCGCCGTGATTGTCGACGACGGTGACATCGGAGGCCGAGAGACCTGGTGTGGAGGAGGCGGCCAGGTGGACGATGGCCTGTACTTGCCCCGAGGAGAGGACCGTGCCCGGCGTGAGGTCGACCAGGATGGACGCGGTCGTCGGTTGCGTGGTGCCGATGGCGAAGTCACTCTGCTGCGGCACCACGAGGTTCACCTGAGCCGACTGCACGCCCTGGATCGACTCGATGGTCTGCTCGAGTTGGCCCTCGAGGGCCTGCTGGTACTCCACCTGTTGTACGAAGTCCGACGTGGTGATGCCGCTCTTCTCCAGGTTGGAGAAGCCAACGTTGCCCGACTGCGGGAGGCCTTGCTCAGCCAGGGCGACTCGCTCCTGGTCCACGTCGGCCGCCGGCACCAGCACGGCGGTGCCGCCGTCGGCGAGTTGGTAGGGGATCTTCGAACTGGTGAGCTGTTGCGTGATGGCGCCGGCGTCGGCGGCCTGCAGGTTGGTGAAGAGCGGCTGGTAGCTCGGCCGGGACTCGGCCCGCATGAAGAGCACGCCGCCGACGACGGCGACGACGAGGGCGAGGGCGACCATTGCCTTCTGTCCCAGAGTGAAGTCCGCCAGGACGGCGCCGGCCCGGCCCCGGGCCGAGGAGAACGTGTCGCGGGTGAACGGCAACATCGCCATGGCTAGGCCTGCATGTCCATGATGGTGTTGAAGGCGTCGACCGCCTTGTCACGCACCGAGGTCACGAGCTGCGTCTCGAGGTCGGCCTCGGTGGAGGCGACTGTGACATCCGCGATGTTCGCGTCGCCCGCCGCGGCCTGGAGCGAGAGGTTGGTGGCGGACTGCTGCGACGCGTCGAGCGAGTCGATGGCGTTCCCCAAGGCGTCGGAGAACGACGTCGGGTCCGTGCCCGACGAAGCCGACGAAGCTGCGGTGGTCGCCGTCCCCGACGCGGTGGCGGACGGCGCCGCCTGCGCGGCACCCGCGCTCACGGCCGAGCCGACGCTCGGGATGGCTGGTATGGCCGGGATCACGTCAGGCCTTGATGCTCAGGATGGACTGGTAGGCGTCGGTAGCGTGTGACAACACGGCGGAGTTGGCCTGGTACGAGGTTTGGGACTGGATGAGATCTGTCATCTCTTCGCCCAGGTCCACCACCGGGTACTCGACCTCGCCGCTGGCGTTGGCCACGGGGTTCGTGGGGTCGTACTCCTCTTGCCCCTGTGCCGGACCGAGGTCGATGGAGTCGACGCGTACGCCATCACCGCTCCCGTCCGGTTCGACCTCGGCGCCGGCGTCGACATACTGCGCCTGGTAGACGCGCTGTCCCGGGGTGACCCCGTCCTCCATGTTGGCCACGTTGCCGCCGATGGTGTCGATCCAGGTCTGGTCGACCGCGGCGCCCGACCCGGCGATGTCAATTGCTTCCCACATAGGACCTCCTAGCCGGTGATGGCGTCCGAGAGCACGGCGAACTGGCCGTCGATCGAGTTGACGACGGTCTGGTTCTCCAGATCGTTCTCCTGCATGAGGGTCATCTCTGTCGGAAGCGAGACGTTGTTCCCGTTCGACCCGGAAGGGAGGCCCTCGGGCACGCTCTGCGCGCTCGCCACCCCGCCGTCGGACAGCGCCTGAGCCAGTGACGACTGGAACGTCACCTGGTCGGCCTGGAAGTCCGGCGTGTCCTCGTTGGCGATGTTGTTGGCGATGGCCTGTTGCTGGTCGACCACGGAATCCAGCGCGAACTGCAGGATGCCGATCGATTCGGCGGCGTCGGTCACTCTTCGGACTCCTCGATGCGAGCAGAGTTGGCCGGCCGTCCTGGCCGCACGCCGAGCAGTCCGTGCTCGTCGTCTTCTACGGACCCCCAGAGCGAAAAGTTCAGGGGGTCTCGAGTTCACGCCTTACGGTCGACGTAGTGGGGGAGCGACGGTGGCTCGACCCGCGGCGGCGCAAGGTGGCCCGTCATGTCCTCGAGCCGCGTGGCCACCTCGAGCGCCAGCTGGTCGTACGCGAGGACGAGACGGCGCACCCGTGGTGACAATTCGTCGGGTACCGATCCCTCCGGAGGCTCAGGTGGCTCGGGTGACGCCCTCCCCAGCTCCACCGACAGACGCGTCGCCCGCATGTGCTCGGAGGCGGCCTCGAGGTAGTCAGTCCAGGTGTCGTCGGCCATCGACGCCCTCCGGCTCGGCCACCGCGCGCCGCCAGGCCTCGCGCAGCGGACCCACGATCTGGCCGCAGCGGTGGATCTTCGAGTGGTCCTTGGTGAGGTTGGCGTCGATGAGCTCGCTGAGCAAGAGCTCGTAGAGACCCAGGAGCGTGCGCCCGCCTTCAAACCCGTCGGGTTGGAGGCTATGGCGCAGGACGCGGACGATCTGTTGTGCGTGTTGGAGCCGCTCGTTCGTGGCGAGGAGGTCGCCGTCGCCGAGCGCGCGCTCGGCGATCTCGATGTCGGCGGCCATCCGGTCGAAGAGCATGACGAGGAGCTGCGGCCCGGGCGCGGTCTGGACGGCCTGGCTCTGGTAGCGCAGCGCGGTGTCCTGAGTGGTGCTCATGGTGTCAGCTCGAACTCGAACCGGAGCTCGACGACGATGTGCTCGCCGATCCGAGGCTGGAAGACGACGACGACGACGTGCCGGCCTGCGCGGAGAGGAGCGAGCTCGTCGCCTGCAACTTGGACAGGGTTGCCTCGAGGTTCGTGAACTCCTGGGTGAGCGCGGCCTGTTGGGTGGCCACCAGCTGCTGCTGCATGGTGATCTCGCTGGCGACCTCGCTCAGCGTGCCCTGCAGACCGGCGATGGTCTCGGGGACGAGGCCGCTCGGGGCCAACGACGACGTCTTGGCCAGGTGGGCTAGTCCCTGTGCGAATCCTGGTGCGTAATTGATGGTGCCCAGCGCCGTCGGCGTCGTGATGCCCGTGGCTGTGACGGCGACGACGAGACCATTGGCGGGGTCGCCGGTGGACAAGAGGCTGAGCTCCTGTCCGACACCGGTCGCGGCCACGCCGTCGATGGTGCCGGCGACGTCGACGCCGCTGTAGGTGGACCCCGCGCTCGTCAGGCCGAGCTGGTCGGCGCCCGAAGCCGACACGGAGAAGGTGGCCGCTGATCCGTAGTCGGCTGTGGCCAGTTGGACCTGATACGACCCGGCGGAACCGACGAGCGCGGCCGAGGCCCCGATGCCGGCGCTGGCCAGCGCGGAGTTCAGGCCGCTGATGACGTCGGTGATGCTCTCCCCGGCCGCGGCCGCGTACGTCGCTGTCGCCGAACCGCTGCCCACGGTGTAGGTCTCGGCCGCAGAGAGCGCGGACGTCGGCGCGGACCAGGTGGTCGAACCGGTGTCGACGGCCTGCGCCGCGGACTGGGACACGGTGACCGCGTACGCCCCCGGAGACGTGTCGTCGGTGGCCCCGTCCACGGTGGCCGCACCGGTGAGAGAGGGCGACGCCGGCGTGAAGGTGCCGCCCTCGGTGAACATGGCCTGGACCGCGGTGGGGTTCTTGGCGTAGGCGGCCTCGAAGGCGGCCTGATTGAACGTGATCGTCCCCTGCGAGGTGATGGCCAGACCGGCCGATTCCCCGGCCGTTCCGTCCGAACCCGCCGCCGAAGTCCCCACGGCGGTGCCCACCGTGCTGAGGATCTGCTGAGCGAGGCTGGTGAGGGACGTGGCACCGTTGAGCGTGGCGGCCGTGTTGGTGGACGCGTTGTAGGCGGTGTCGGTCGAGATAGTCGAGAGGACCTGGTTGGCCGCAGTTACCAGCGCCTGCACCGTCGTGGCCAGCTGCGTGCCGTCGGGTGAGACGGTGATGGTGACGGGGGAGGCGCTGGCTTGCGCGAGATTGACGGTCACGCCGGGGAGCAGTCCCGTCACCTGGTTGGTGGCCGAGACCACCTGGTAGCCGCCGGAGCCCCCGATGGAGATGATGGCGTTCTGGCTGGCCGTCGTCGTGCTCAGCGCGCCGAGACTCGATGTGGCGAACGCCCCCGCGTCGAATCTGTCGTCGCGCCCGCGGTACCGGTGCCGTTGGAGGTCAGCTCGAGGGCGTACTGGTTGGCCCCCACTTGGAGGGTGTTCGCCGTCACGCCGACGCCGGAGGCGTTGATGGCGTCGACAACTGCGCTGAGCGATCCGTTGCCGACCGAGACGTTCTGCGCGGTGATCGACCCGGCGGTGAGCCCACCCTCGAGCAGCACCTGCAGCGTGCCTCCCGTGCCCGAGCTCAGCGTGACAGCGGTGGTGCCCGAGCCGGCGATGTCGTCCACGGTGGTCGAGGTGCCGTCGAGGTCGATGACGCCGTCGGTACCCGTGACCGCGGCACCCGCGGCGAGGCCAAGCGTGGCGGCGGCCGAGCCCGCCGTGACTTCCAGCGATGCCGTCGAGCCCTGCTGGGTGGTGGCCACGGAGAGGAGGCCGGACGACGTCACCGTGGCGTTCAACGTGCCGCCGGACGCCTGGGTCACCGCCTGGGCGAGCTGCTGGGCGTCGTAGGTGCCCGAGGCCAGGGTCAAGGTCTGCGCGGTGCCGTCGACCACGACCGAGAGTTGGTCGTTCGAGGCGTCGATGGTCACGCTGGACGCGAGCGGCGATGTCCCTGCGACCGTGGCGCCTGACGACGACTGCGTGACGGTGATGGTGTGCGCACCGGCGGCCAGTCCCGACGCGGCGCCGAAGGAGGCGATGCCGAGCCCGGAGCCGCCCGAGGCGACCAGCAGGTTGCCCGACGCCACCACGTCGTTGGGGGAGGCGACCGTCCCGGCTGTGATCTGGGTCGAGCCGGTGGCCAGTTGGTCGACGGCGAACGTGAGCGTCCCGCTCTGGGTCCCCGACGTGACGGTCGCCGTCGCCGCTGCGGAGTTCGAGGAGCTGGTCGAGAATGCCTGCTCGTAGCTGGTGGGGTCGGCCAGCGCGTCGGACGCCTGCTGAAGTGCCAAGAGCTGCGAGTTGATGGTCTGGTAGTCCGAGATCTGCGCGTTGATGGCCGACTGCTGGTTCTGGAGGCTGGTGAGCGGCTGTTCGTACACGGCCATCTCGGCGTTGATGATCGATTGGGTGTTCAACCCGGAGACCAGGCCGGAGAAACTGACAGGGCCATTGACCATCGTCGTTTCCCTTTCTCTCGTCGTGTCGTTCTGCGCAGTCGTGTCAGCGCGTGGGACGTGGGGGCGGGCACCCTGAGCCGAGTCGGCTCGGGGCACCCGCCCCGTGTGTCCTTCGCTGTCCCGTCCTCGGTGCCCCCACCCCGAGGATCAGGCTCGCGGGTTACTGCGTTCCTGCAGGGTTACTGCAGGAGCTTGAGCGCCAGGCTCGGCAGCTGCTCGGCCTGGGCCAAGACGGCCACACCCGATTGCTCCAGGATCTGGTCCGACGTGAACGTCGCCGTCTCAGAGGCCACGTTGACGTCGACCAGGTTGGCGTGCGCAGACTCGATGTTCTGCTGCGCCGTGGTCAGGTTCGAGGCCAGAGCCTGAATCTGGTTCTGGGTGGCGCCGACGTTGGCTGCCTGGCTGGCGACCGTCGCGATGGCGGCCTGGACGGCGTCCATGGCTGTCTCCGCAGAGGCCGTGGTCCCGACATTGACCGCCGCGGCGTTGACACCGAGTGCCGTCGACGTGGCGGCGGCAATGGTGACCACCACCTGGTCGCTCGCGCTGTTGTACGGACCCACCTGGAACGTCTCGCCCGCGTAGGTCCCACCGAGAAGCGGCGTCGTGCCGTAGGTGGTGCTGCTGGCGATCTGGTCCAGCTCGGACTGCAGCGACGAGAACTCGGCCTGGACCGCGGCACTCGTGGACGCGTCCTGGACGCCGCCGTTCGCAGCCTGGTTGGCCAGCGTGTTCATGGTCTGGAGCACCGAGGCCTCCTGGTTGAGCGCGCCCTGCGCGGTCTGGAGCACCGAAACGGCGTCTTGGGCGTTGCTGATCGCCTGTCCGTAGCCGTTCGACTCCTCCTGCAGGTACTGGCCCACCAGGTAGCCGGCCGGGTCGTCGGCTGCCGTCTGAATGTTCAATCCAGACGAGAGCTTGTTGACGGCCGACGACAGCATGTCGCTGGTCGCGTCCAGGTTGTTGTACGCCTCGACAGCCGTCGAGTTGTCGTTGATGTAAAGCCCTGACATGTGAGTGTCCTCCTGTGACGTTGTCCCTCCCTTTCGGGGGAGGCGGAGCCTCCGTGCTCCACCATCGACTACGTCCCGAGACCCGCCGGAATTCAGATGATCGCGGCCGTCGGGTGAAGCGCTGAGACAGGGTTGTCGGCCGCTTGTCACACTGTTGCCTTCAGTTTCGTGGCGAGCGCCCGATATCGCACCTGGGGGAGATCGTTCATTGGCACTGCAATGACGCGTGATGGGGGGGTTTGGATGACGCTCATGGGGCCGATGGATTCCAAACGGGTGGAATCCAGCGTGCAGACGATTGAGCACGAGGCAATGCCGGAGACACTTTGGGGGGAGTACTGGGAGGACCGATCAATCGAACTTCGAAACCGCTTGGTGACGTACTACGCGCCGTTGGTCACCATCGTGGCTCGCCGCTTCGCCCAGCGATCACGATCAATGGAATCACTCGAGGAGCTCTACTCCTTCGGCTGCTTCGGTCTCATTGACGCGGTTGAGCGCTGGGATGCGTCGGAAGGATTCAAGTTCGCAACCTACGCCACGAGGCGGATCCAAGGAGCGATCCTTGACGAGCTCCGGCGGGAGGATTTTCTGCCGAAACGCTTGCGGGCACGGGTGCAGATCTACAACGTCACGCGCGACGACGTCACCGCTCGGCTGCACCGGTCGCCGACGATCAAGGAGATGGCGGACGAGCTCGGCGTCGGCATGGACGAGGCGATCAAGCTTCACGACGATGCGACGGTCCTGACCCACCTGGCTCCGCTGGTGACGGGGAGTGAGGGAACGGAGGGTCGCGTGCTCGGTGCGGCGTCACCAGCGCCCTCACCGGTCGAGCGTGCCGAGATGGTAGAGACCATCGAGATGGTGAAGGCAGCGCTGCGCCGGCTCACCGAGCGTCAGCGCCAGGTCCTGGTGCTGCACTTCCTCGAGGGGATGACCAAGGGCGAGATCGCAGACGTCCTCGGTGTCGGCCGGTCTCGCATCACCCAGCTCATGCAGCAGGGTCTGCGCAACCTCCAGACCGAGCTCGGGCTCGAGGTGCCCGACGATGTCAACGCGGTGCTGCCCGACCGCGAGCTTCGGGCGCGTTCAGTCGGACGCTTCAGGCACCGCGGCGAACCCGAACGCAGCCCGCCTCCGCGGTGCTGCCGGCGAGGATGTCGGGAAGGCCCGGCGCCAGCCGGCCGACCTCGGAGAGCGCGGCGCGGCGGGCAGCCGGATCGAGCAAGCCGAGCGCGTCCTCGACGCCGGCGATGACCGCGCGCTCGCCGAATGCGCCGAAGGCGGCGGCTCCCGCCCTGATCCTGACGGCGGGTTCCGCGCCACCGGCAACGATGGCCACGAGCGGGCAGGCATCGGCGAGGCCGCGGGCCCGAAGACGCGACGACCACTGCAGCGCCCTCGCCACCGGCAGCTCGGGTCCGATCCGGGCCGCGGCGGCGAGCGGCTCGAGTCGGTCCGGAAAGCGCGCCCACGCGCCTTCGATCAGGACGTCGGCCAAGGGAGGAGGCTGGCGAAGCATGCGTCCCAGCATGGCGACGAGGTCCGACTCGGCCAGGGCTGACGCGATCTCTTCGGGCGATCGGCCGGCGCCCAACAGCCACCGCACGAGTTCGCCGATGTCCGCCTCGAGCACGCCGTCTGACCGCACCGCCTCGAGGACCACGTCGGCCGCCTCGCCGAAGCGACCGAGCGAGGCCAGCGCTTCGCCCCGGATGGCGGCGACCATGTGGGGCGCGTACTCCATTCCGTCGTCGTCACGAGCATTGGACGGAATGCGAGCGAGGAGGGCGAGCCCTTCCTTGGTCTGACCCATGGCCAAGCGGGTGCGGCCTTCCGCGATGTCGGCCGCCACGGACGAGCACGAGAGCTGCCGCAGCACAGCCACCTGGTCGAGCGCCTCGTCGTAGCGGCCCATCCTGCCCAGGATGTAGGCCAGGTTGCTGACGGCCAGTCGGCGGGTGATGGGGTCCTTCGAAATCTCCGCGGCGCGGGACAGCTGCTCGACGGCCTCATCGCTCCTCCCCGCAGACTCCAGCGCGCGGCCGTAGTTCATCAGTGCGTACGAAGGCGCCTGCTCCTTGTCGCCGAGCGCAGCTTCGGCCAGGCGGAGGTTGCGCTCGCTCTTGTTGCGCGCCTCGAAGATGCCCGCCTCGTAGCCGTGGTGCACTATCCGCGCACCGGAGAGGCAGGTGGTCCGGAGCGGACGTCGAGGATCGTCGGCCGCCACGACCTGTTCGTGCAGCCGGTGCGCCCAGGCGCACGACCGACGACGGAACAGCCTGATGGCGCTGTGCACCGAGCGCGGATTGCCGGCACCGTGAAGGTTCTCGATGGCGACGAGGTACGCCTCGACGTCCGCTGCCCGATCGAGCAGTTGTCGGCGCACGGCCTCGGGGTCGGCCCGTAGACGTTCGTCGGCGTCGATGGACAGCACCCATTCGCCTGCGGCATGCGCCAGGGCCGCGTTGCGGGCCAGCGCGAACGAGCTCTCCCAGCGCCCCTCAATGACCCGGGCTCCCGACTCGCGGGCAATCTGGACCGTGTTGTCGCTCGAGCCGGTGTCATAGACGACGACCTCGCTCGTGAGGTCACGCAAGGATTCGAGACAGTCCGCCAGCATGGCCTGCTCGTCCTTGACGATCAAGCAGGCACTCACCAGCGGAGCCCGTGGCAAGGCCTCGCTGCCCCACACATCGACGAAGCGTCGCCGGTTGGCCTTTTGTACCTGCCGCCAGTCGACATCGTTCGCATCAAAGGTGGCATGGCCATGGTGGTGCACGAACGACCCGTGCGACACGAGCAAGCGCAGGCCGAGCTGTTCGAGGCGCACGCACAGGTCGTCGTCCTCGAAGCCGCCGATGGCGTAGCGCTCGTCGAAACCTCCGATGCGGACGAAGGCGTCCCGGCGCACGGCCAGACAGAACCCGACCAAGCGGTGCACCTCGGTCGTCTCACCTCGGTGCTGGTTGCGCCACGCTCGGACCGATTGGAGGAACGCGTCGGGCTGGTCCGGCGAATATCTGACGGCCGCGGTCGCCTGGTGGCCGGACACGTTGTCCGACCGTGGGCCGACCGCGCCGACGTCGGGTCCGGCGAGTGGGGCCACCAACTCATCGAGCCACCCCTCCGAGACAACGGTGTCGTTGTTGAGGAACACGATGGCCTCACCCTGCGCAACGGCAGCACCGTGGTTGCAGGCACGTGCGAACCCCTGATTCTCTGCGTTGGCCACGACCTCGACCCATCGATACGCAGTGACTGCATGCGCCGTTTCGTCGTGCGAGCCGTTGTCGACGACCACGACCTGGTCGCCCGGACGCAGCGTCGGCCGCAGCGCGTTGAGGCAACGACGGGTGTGCGCCCAGGCGTTCCAGGCGGGAATGACAACGGTCACCGTTGGGCGGTGAGCGGATGTGACGTCGTGCCCCACGGTCCCCATAACGTCTCGCCGAGACAAAGAATCCAGGGGCACGTTCAGCGGATGTGGCAAGGGCTAGCGTGGTGCCGTGCCGGTAACAGTGGAGGACATCGACCGGTTGCTCGACTCGACGGCAGCGGTCGGTGCGGACGTGCCGGTCGAGCGGATCAGGGCCTGGCGGGACGAGCTGGCGCACGCTGCCGTCCTCTTGGCCTACGCGCGCCACGTACTGTCCGTGGACGTGCGCGTTCTGCGAGACGCCATGGACAACCCGGGTACGAGTTTCGCGTCCGTTGTGAGCTCTTTGCCTGAGACGCTGGCGTCCGCGTCGCTCGGAGGCGGGTGGTCACTGTCTCCCGACGCTCCGGCAACGATGAACTCGGCGGAGCAGTTGATCGAGGGTGAGGCGGATGGGCTGCTTGGCTTGCACAGAAGGCTGGCGCGGGCGGACATCTCCAGTCCGACCGAGCTCGCACCCCTCGTCGCGGACCTCGAGGTCGAGCTCGCAGCCGTGACCCGGCGCTGGGAAGACGCGGAAGCCCGACTGCGGAATCTGCAATCGCAACTCGTGACGAAGTACAAGACGCAGCAGGCATCCGTCGACGACTGGCTCCGCTGAGGCATTCGCGGTTCGGGCGCTGCAGCGGTGACCGCGCTCAGGCCCTGAGGTCGATGTCCCCTCCGTCTGGTCCGCCGATCTCCCCGCCGTCCTGTCGGTAGCTCGCCTCGGGATCGTTCCGGGATCTCGATGACTGTCGCCCGAACAGCCGGCGTGCCGTCCGACGGTCGGGCAAGAGCCGCCGTTCTCGTCGTCTCCCGCCACCACGACGAGACTCATCCTCTTCGACCCCGTTGAGGAACTGGGCCACCAGCACGTAGGCCTTCTCGGCCAGCGCCACTGCTTCGGCTTCGAACGTGGTGTCGTGCGCTTTCGCGAGCAATTTGGCCGCCCGCGCAAGATTGCTCCGGTCCATGCAGTGCTTCAGCCTACGCCGCGACGCGTCACCCGCCGACCTCGATACCCAGGTAGCGCTCGAACACGTCTTCGCCACGGAGGTCGGCGGAAGAACCCGAGAAGACGATCTGGCCGCGGTTCATGAGGTAGACGCTGTCGGCGAGCTCGAGTGCGCGCGTGACGTACTGCTCGACGAGCAACAGGGACGTGCCGCCCGCCACGATCTGTGACAGTGCCTCGAAGACCTGGTCGACGAGTATCGGCGACAGCCCGAGGGACGCCTCGTCGACGACCACGACCTTGGGGTTCGACAGGTACGCCCTCACCAGCGAGAGCATCTGCTGTTCACCGCCACTGAGGCTCCCGGCCTGCTGCCCGAGGCGCGTCGCCAGTGCCGGGAACCGGTCCGCGGCAATCTGGAGGCTTTCCTGCTCCCTCCCTTTGGGTGAGTGCAAGACGATGTTCTCCTTGACGGTGAGCGAGGGGAAGATCCCGTGTCCTTCCGGCAGGTGGCAGAGGCCACGCCGCGCCAGCGCGTAGGGCTTCTTGCCCGTGACGTCCTCTCCGTCGAGCAGGACGCGGCCCTCCATGGGCTTTATCAACCCCGACGCGGTGCGCAGCGTCGTCGTCTTGCCTGCACCGTTTGGACCGAGGAGCGCGACGACCTTCGAGTCGGGAACCGAGATTGTCACATCTCGCAGGACGACGGTCTCGCCGTACCCGGCCGTCAGCTTCTCGAGCTCAAGCACCGCGTACGCCCACGGACCGGTCGGGACCAGCGGGTGGTCCGTCGACGCCCTCAGAGCCCAGATACGCGCCCCGCACCACCGGGCTGGCCAGCATCTCGGCGGGACTGCCTTCGAAGATGAGCTGGCCGAAGTCCAGTACGTAGATGTTCCGGCAGATTTGGCGCACCAGGGCCATGTCGTGTTCGACCAGCAAGATGCCAAGGCCACGTTCGGCCGCCGCAGTGGTGAGGATCTCGCCGAAGCGTCTTGTCTCGGCACTGTCGAGGCCGGACGACGGCTCGTCCAGCAGCAACATGTCGAACGGTCCCGCGAGCACGCGCGCCAGCTCGACCATCCGGCGTTGCCCGACGGGGAGCAGCCCCGCCTGAAGGTGCGCCAACGGACCGATCCCGGTGAGCTCGATCGCGTCCCCGACCGCCCGGTGCACGACCGCACGTTGGGCCGCGCTACTCACCAGCTGGCGGACCGGGTTGGCTCCGGCCATCGAGGCCTCCCGGCCCAGGCCCACGTTCTCCCTGACGGTGAGGGACGAAAACAGTTCGACCCGCTGAAACGAGCGACCGAGGCCGAGCCGCGACCGCTCGGCCGACCCCAGCGATGTGACGTCACGCCCGTGCAACACGACGTGGCCGTCGGTCGGCTTTACCAAGCCCGAGCACGCGTTGAACGTCGAAGTCTTGCCCGCTCCGTTGGGACCCACCAAACCCGTGATGCACGCCATGGGCGCACTGAGGCTCACATCATCCACCGCCGCGATGCCACCGAAACGAACGGACAGTCCCCGGACGTCGAGCCCGACACCACCGCGCTCGCGGGCGGTCGTTGCCGCCGTGAGCTGCGCGTCCCGGCGCACGGCGTCCTCTTCCGAAGCGGCCGCCTGCGCCACCGCGTGACGCACCTGTTCTTCGGTCACCGTGTCCTCGGGTTGGCGTCCGCCGATGCGATCGAGGATCTGGCGAAGCTTCAGCGGCACGGTCGCAGTCCTGCTCGCAAAGACAGCAAAGGCTGCCGCCAGTACGCCGAAGAGGATCTGGAGGTAGGTGGTGACGTTGTTCGCTGTGACGTAGCCCGGGATGATCGACACGCCCAGGGCTGCGATGAGCGCGTACCACGGCTCGGCTCCGATGGCGATGACGACCAGGGCCACGTAGACGAGAGACTCGAACGGGTCGTAGTTGCTCCCGACCGCGTAGTGGAACTCGATCGCAATGAGCGCCCCGGCGAGGCTTGCGAACGCGGCCGAGATGCAAAAGATCAAGACCTTGATGACGTTGGTCGTCGCGCCCTGTGTCTCGAGCGCCAGCGGCGAGTCCGCCAGTGCGCCGAGGAGGCGGCCCATCCTGCCGTGCTGGATCGCCATGATCAGGATCGTGCTCAGGACGGCCGCGAGCAGCAGCACGTAGTAGAAGCCCCTGTCCGATGCCAGCGACAGACCGAAGACGCTCACGTCCGGACGCGGAGCCGGGATTCCTGCCGTCGTCAGCCCGAACATCAGGTTCGTGGAATAGAAGAGGTACTGCAGGAGGATCCCAAAACCCAGCGTGGCCAGCGCCAGGAACAAGCCGGACAGCCTGATGGCGGGGATCGACACGATGGCCCCGACGGGCAGCGCGACCAACATGGCCAACACCAGCGCGAGCAGCCACGGCATGTGGTAGCTGTCCGCGAAGTGCCGCGAACGCCGCGGCACCCACTGCCGCGAACGCAAGGTGGCAGAGCGAGATCTGACCGGAGACACGCACGAGCAGGCCGAGTGACAGCAGCAGAATCGCGTCTGCCAGGAAGCTCGCCCAGATCGCCAGGTTGTCGCCCACCAGGTTCGGGACGAGGCACAGGGCGACCAGTGCCACGGCGAATGCGGCAACCCGTACCGTCCAGGGCGCGTACCACGCCTTGCGAACTGGGAGCGTCGTGACGACCCGGCGCTCGACAAGCCGTGCCTTGGGCGTGACGACCAGGGCCACGAAGAGAACGATGAACGGGATCGCCGGTGGCAACCCGCTCAGCCAGCTGATCGAGACGGCGTACTTGGTCGCCAGCGACCCCGCGATGCCGACGAAGAGACCACCGACGAAGGTCAGCGGAAGGTTGGAGAAGTAGCCGATCGCCGCTGCTCCGAACGCGTAGACGACGAGGGTCGAGATGATCACGGCATTCAGGCTCAGCCCGGGGGCGAGCAGCAGTCCCGCCATGGAGCAGAACGTCATGCTGATGATCCAGGCCCAGCGTCGCACCCGTATCGGGTTCTCGCCGGTCATCGACAGGAGATCGGGGTTGTCGACGACGCCGCGCATGGCGAATCCCATCCGCACGTAGCGGAAGAAGTAGTAGAGGACAGCGGTCGCAATGACCGAGATGATCGTGACGATGATCTGATCCCAGCCGACGTTCACACCGAGAATCGGGACCGTCGAACTCGGTAGGAACTGGGGGAAATTCACTTCGTTGTTCCCGTACCACAGCTCACCGACGCCCAACACGATGAGCAGCAGGCCCACTGTCGCGACCACCTTGAGCGTCGCACTCACTTGCTCGAGGGCCCGTCCGAGGAGCTCCATCAGCAGCCCCTCGGCGGGGCCGATGACCAGGACGCACACAGCCGCCGCCAGCCCCCACGGCCAGCCGTGCTCGTCGTGCAGCCAGTAGAAGACGAACACGGTGAGGGCCGCGACCGCCCCGTAGGCGAAGTTGAATATGCCCGAGGTCTTGTAGGCCAGCACCAGGCCGACCCCGGCCAGGCCGTACACGGCCCCGGTGGCGACGCCAATGACGACGAAGGGCAGGAAGTCCTGCACGAGTCAGCGCTCCCCGCGGGTGACGCCGGGGCGCACGGCGCCACACCGAACGCCGATGCAGTTCGTACGCAGCTTGCCCATGCTCGCGTCCCCTCGTGCGATGTCCATCTCCCCGGACACGACGTAGACGTAGTCGATTGTGTTCGGCCGCGCCACTCGCTTGGCGCAGGGCGGGCGGCACGGCCGGGCGGACCGCCGACCTGACGCGTCACGGAGGGGGTGGATATAGTCCGCCGCAGCGGTATCACAGTCCCCAACCGGGAGCCTGGGCGGGGATATAGAAAGGACGGCGCCGATGCGCCGTCCGGACGGGGCCGGGAGCCCAGGGGGGAGTGCACGTGCTCGGACGCGTGAGGAAGACGGTGGCGCTGGTTGCGGCGTCATTGGTGGTCGCAGGCACGCTGGGTGTGGCCGTGTCGACGGCTGTACCGAGTGGGGCAGGAGCCAGCGACTCTCCGAGCGCGGTCACGATCGCCGATCTGTGCAGCTGTACCGGTCCAGAGGCATCGTCGATCAGCCAGACGTCCGCCACGATGCAGGCGTGGGCGTCCTGGGTCAACAGCCACGGTGGCCTCGAGGGGCATCAGGTGCACCTTGTCATCCTCGACGACGGCTACAGCGCAGCCAAGGCTTTGGCAAACGCGCAAACGGCGATCAACCAGGACCACGCTGTTGCCATCTTCGACAACAGCGACGAGGACCCGTCTTTCGCCTCGGTGGCCAAGGCGGCGAACGTGCCCGTACTGGGCGGCCAGGAGACAGATTCGGGCTGGCAGAACTCTGACTTCTTTCCAGCCGGGGCCACCTTCAACTACACGAACGTGGTCGGAGCGATCGTCGCCAAGGACGCCGGTGTGAAGAAGTTCGCCGCGCTCTACTGCGTGGAAGTGAGCATCTGCGCCGAATCCGTTCACCAGGGCGAGCAGGTAGCGTCGCACTACGGCATCAAGTACGTGTACACGGCCGGCATCGGGTTCGCTGCTCCCAATTACACGGCACAGTGCCTGGCGGCGAAGCAGTCTGGTGCGACGGCGATGACCGTTGGTGACGCCTCCTCGATCGTCGAGCACGTCGTTCAGGACTGCGCGGCTCAGGATTACACCCCACGCCAACTCTCGAGCGACGGGACGGTCGCCATCGCCTGGCTCACCATCCCGGCCTTCAACGGCAACATCGACACCCAGTCGGATTACCTCTGGTTCGTCCACAACTCTGCGACGGCGACGATGTACGACGCACTCGACAAATATGCGTCAGGAGTGCCCACGGGTCCGAACTTCGGTGAGATCGTCCTGCAATCGTGGGCCGACGGAGCCCTGCTGCAGGCCGCCGTGCAGGCGGCCAAAGCGACCTCGGCGGCACCGATCACCTCGGCCGTCATCCTCAAGGGGCTCTACGGGCTGCCCTCGGGCGAGACGCTCGGCGGTCTCGCACCGCCGCTGCACTTCGTGAAGGGTGAGCCGCCCAACAACAGCTGCTACTTCGAAATGGGCATCAAGAATGGCAAGTTCGTGGTCCTCCACGGCGGCACGACCATCTGCGCGCCGCTCGTGAAAGCGGGGACGGAGCCGACGCACTGAGCCAGGCTCCAATCGAAAGGTCGAGTCACACGTCGAGGCTGATACGACGCCGCACGAGTCAACCTCTCCCGCGCCAATCGGATTGTGCGTCTCTGCACAAGCTCCTTGGGCGCAGTCGGAACCGTCTCTCACTACAGTGACGGGCACCCGGGGGGGTGCGGCACGACCGATGAACGGGGACGCCATGCGAGTGAGACGTGCATTCAGAGCGCTGCTGCCGACTGCGACACTGACGGGCATCGCACTGACGGCCATGGCACTGACGGGGGCCACGGTGCTGGCCCCGGCGGGAGGCGCCGGCGCGGCCTCGTCGACGAGCAGCGCGCCCGGAGTGACGGCGAACTCCATCACGGTGGGGTCCATCTCGACACAGACGGGAACGCTGGCAGCGAACTTCTCTTCGCTGATCTACGGCGAGCGGGCCTACTACGACTACATCAACGCGCAAGGTGGCGTGAACGGCCGAATGATCGACTACAAATACCAACTGGACGACGGCGGGAACCCGACGACGTTCAACCAGCTGGCGAACACCCTGATCAACCAGGATCACGTGTTCGCCGTGACCGGCGTGGGAACCGCATTCTTCTCGCCCAACCTGTTCGTCGAGTCGGACACCCCCACCTACGGCTACAACGTCACGGGAAACTGGACTCCTGCACCCAACCTGTTCGCCGCCGGTGGGTCTGTGCAGTACTACCCGGCCGGTGCACCCGCGGTCGCATTCCTGGCACGTCAGACGCATTCGAAGTCGATTGCAGTGCTCGCCTACAACGTTGCAGCATCGTCCGACGCCTGCCAAGCGGGGGAGACGGCGCTCAAGGCAGCGGGTTACGACGTGAGCTACTCCGACTTGCAGGTGTCCTACCCGGGTTCGACGGTCGCCACCGACGTCGAGCGGATGAAGGCAGCCGGGTCGGACTTCGTCGTCAGCTGCATGGACGTGCAGGGCAACATCAACATGGCCCGCGCCATCAAGCAGTATGGCTTGCACATGACGCAGCTCTGGCTCAACGGGAACGACCAGTCCACCCTGAACGAGAACCAGAGTCTCATGCAGGGCATTTATTTCTCCATCTCCCATGTTCCGTTCACCGCGCCGCAATCTGAGTATCCAGGACTGAAGCTGTACGAGACGGAGATGAAGAAGTACGAGCCGAACTACGTCGACGACGAGCTGTCCATACAGGGCTGGGAGTCGGCCGCCCTCTTCGTACAGGGTGTCAAGATGGCCGGCAACGACCTGACCCAGGCCAGAGTGATCAACGCGGACAACTCCTTGACGGCGTTCACGGCTGGCGGGCTGCGCACACCCACCAACTGGAAAGATGCCGGTCACACTGGTCACGCGCCGCCGTATTGCAGTGCCTTCATCAAGGTGTCGGGTGACACATACGTCGCGACGCTGAACAAGGGAAAGAACGTGTTCGTGTGCTTCGACTCCATCGACCCGAAGAAGAACCCGGTGTACCCGCTGCCTGCGGGGACGCCCGCCCCTGCCTGAGCTGGAGGAATGGAGGATGCCAGCGGGGTGGCGCTCAGGACGGGTGTGCGACTCGGACGGCGAATCGGTCCATTCGAAGGGCGGCTCGACTCCGAGCTGGTCGACAAATTCAAGGAGGCGTCCAAGGACCCATCCGGGCGTGTCCGCTCTCCTCGAGCCGTTCCACCCGTCGCTGTGGTCACGCAATTGTGGGACGCGCAGGAAGCGGGTCGAACTGAGCTCATCCCAGAGGACTTCCAGTCCGAGGCGACCGGCGGCGTCCACGGTGACCACGACCTCGTCGTCCATCGTCCGATCAGGCCCGGTGAGCCACTGCAGACCTGGGTCGAGGGTGGTGCAGCCCGCACGAAGGGATCCAACTCGGTCGTCACGCTTCGCTATGTGACAACGGACGCCCAGAACGAGGTGGTGGCCGAGCAGCTCTGGCGCACTGTCTGGCTCGGTGTCAGGTGCCTCGACGTCGGAGAAGCTCCACCGCCGCACGACTTTCCCGACGCAGCGCGGGCCGCCCTCTCGGATCCTGGCACGTCGACGTGGATGGCGAGATGGCCCGGCGCTACGCGGAGCTCTCGGGAGACTGGTCTCGGCATCACTTTGACGCGGAGGCCGCCCGACGAAGCGGTGCCGAGAGGCCCTTCCTCCACGGCTTCTGTTCCATGGCCCTCTGCGCCCGAGGGTTCAGCGAGACAGTCGCTGGCGGCGACCAGGAACGTGTTGGTCGGATCGCACTGCGCTTCGCACGACCTGTGCTGCTGGGCGAGAGGCTGACCGTCCACTTCTACGACGCCGGTCGACTCGGCTACGCCTTCGAGGCCGACGTCGATGGGACGCAGGTCGTCTCACGCGGACGAGCCGCCTTGCGCGGCGCTGAACCTGCGAGGGCGAATGACAGGTGATCGCGTGCCTTGTCCAGTCCGGCTCGGCCCCGCTGCACCCGACGGGTAGCCGGCTGCCGAGGTGCGCTCCCTGACACGAGTGTCAGTGACCGCTATATTCCGGTCCGGCGGTTGGGGATGCTCTTGCCAGCCCCGAGGGAGTCGGTTGGGAGGGAGTCGAGGGGATGGGCATGGATTTCGATGGGCAGGGACCGAGCCAAATCAGCGGGGCGATCGCGCGCCCGAGGCGGCCATCACACGCGATGCGTCGAAATCTGGTTGCACTTGGAGTCGCGGGGGTGCTCGTGGCGCCTCTGGCCCAGGTCGTGTCGACCGGCGGGACTGCCGCGGCCTCGTCTTCGGACATCAACCCGAATGGCGTGTTGAAGTACGGCTTCGACCTCAACAACGAGTTCAGCAACGACTTCTCACCGGCGACCGAGGAGAACGACTGTTCGTTCACCGTCTCTTCGAACATCTACCAGTCGATGACCACCCCGGGGAACACGGCCATCGGAGGCGGGGTGGCCCAGAGCTGGACCATCTCCAACAACGGGTCCACCGTCACCTTTCACATCCGGCCGGGCCTCGAGTTCTCCAACGGCCAGCCGGTGACGTCGACCGACGTGGCTGCCAGCTACAACAACACCAAGACGAGCCCGCTGCGGTCTTCGCTGTTCAACATCTCGAACATCGAGACGCCGAATCCCACGACCGTGGTCGTCAACCTCAGCAAGCCGACTGCGGGTGACTTCTTGTGGGCATCGAGCTACATCGACGGCCAGATCTACCCGTCCGACGCCATCTCGAGCCAGTCGAGCCATCCGGTGGGAGCCGGGCCGTACGTCCTGAAGAGCTACCAGCAGGGCTCGTCGATCGTGCTCGCCAAGAATCCCAAGTACTGGGATTCGAAGGCGTACCCCCTCGGTGGAATCGACTTCACCCAGGTGACGCAGGGACCCGAGGCGGCCACCGCCTTGACCTCGGGCGCTGTCGACATGATCGAGGTCGAGCCGGAGAACTACCCGCAGCTCAAGAACGATCCGAACATCGGCATCTCGATTACCAAGTCGTACGACTACATGGACATCGAGCTCCGCCAGAACACAGGACCCTTTGCCAACGAACAGGTGCGCGAGGCTCTCGAGTACGCCGTCGACCGGGCCGCGGTGAACAAGGTCGTCTTCGACGGTCTCGGCGAGCCGGCATACCAAGCGGTGCCGTCGTGGTCGCCGGGGTACTCCAAGTCCCTCGGAGACAGCGATTCCTACAACCCCTCCAAGGCCAAGGCCATGCTCAAGGCCGCCGGTTACCCAAAGGGTGTGAGCTTCACGCTGATCATCCCGTCGGGTGACGCAACGTACTCCCGGGCGGCGGCCTTGCTCCAGCAGGAATTGGCAACCTCCGGGTTTACGGCGAACATCCAGCAGATCCCCGGCGCTGATCTCCTCACTGACGTCTACGTCAAGAAGCAAGGTGACGCGCTCTTGAGCGAGGAGCTCAGCAACGGCCCGGATCTCACGAATAGCTTCGAAGCTCTCTTCGAGCCCTCCGGCTTCCCGGCCAATGCGTTCGGATCGGTCAACCAGCAGCTGACGCCGCTGATCATCCAGGCCAACGCATCCCTGAGCCCCAGCCTGCAGGGTCCGCTCATGCAGCAGATCGACAAGGAAGTGATTCAACAAGGACTGTTGGTTCCGCTGGTCTTCATGCCGTCGATCGTCGCGTACAACAAGAGCCGGGTCGGTGGCAACGTCGTCGCCCCCATCGGGCAGTGCCGCTCCGATATGGCCGGCATTTACATCAAGAAGTAGCCCCGGTCGTGGGCCACACGAGGACAACAGGGGACTGGACGATGTGCCGCCGCAACGGATCTCGCTGAGCTAGCCGGCGGCAATGGCGTCCAGCGGCGGCTCACTCCTGACGTTCGTTGGGCGTCGGCTGCTCATCACCGTTCTGCTGCTGTTCCTCATCTCCCTCGGTGTCTTCTCGCTGATCCTCATCATCCCGGGCAACCCGGCCGTGGCCCTCGCCGGCGGCACCAAGGCGACTCCGGCCGAGATCGCCAAGATCACCGTCCAGCTCCACCTCAACGAGGGCTTCTTCGCCCAGTACTGGATCTGGTTGCGGGCGGCACTACATGGAGACCTCGGGAACTCCCTCTTCAACAACGAGACCGTGGCGTCGGGCATTGCCGCCCGCTTCCCTGTCACCCTCTGTGTGGCGGCTGGCGGCATGATCGTGGCGATCTTGATCGGCCTCCCCGCTGGGATCCTGTCCGGGCTGCACCAGGGCACCGCCCGCGACCGGCTGGTCACCGTGGGCTCGAGCGTCGCCGTGGCCATCCCCGACTTCTGGCTGGCCATGCTCCTCGTGATCCTCTTCGCGGTGAAGCTGGAGTGGCTCCCCGCCCTCGGCTACACGCCCTTCACCCAGTCACCGACCGAATGGTTCCAGGACCTCTTGTTGCCATGGCTGGCACTCGGCATCGGTGGCTCAGCGGTCATCGCGCGCCAGGTGCGCGGCGCTCTGATCGACACCTTGGACCAGGACTACATGCGCACCGCGGTGGCGAAGGGCCTCAGCCCTCGCATGGTGGTCGGCAAGCATGCCCTCAAGAACGCCCTGAGCCCGGCGGTCACGGTGATCGGCATCCAATTCGGCTACCTGCTCGGCGGCACCCTCATCATCGAACAGATCTTTTCCCTACCCGGGCTAGGCACGTACATCATCCAGGCCATCGAAGAAAAGGACATCCCCGAGATACAGGGGGTGGTGCTCGTGGTGGCGACCGCCTTTGTCCTCATCAACCTCGCCGTCGACATCGTCTATGCCTATCTCAACCCGAAAGTACGCCTGACGTGACGGGGCATCGATGAGCACGTGGAACCCGCCCGGCGCCGGCGACCCCTTCGTCGGCCTCACGAACATCCCGGAGGTGGGCGACAGCCCCGACGAGCTGCCAGAACGACGGCCTGGGTTCTGGATCCGCTTCCTTCATCAGCCCTGGGCCATTGCCGGCGTGATCTTCCTCTTGATCCTCATCGTCGCCGCCATCTTCGCTCCGGTGGTCGCGCCGCACCCGCCCGACGCCCAGGACATCAATGCCATCAACGCCGGCCCATCGCTCGCCCACCTGCTCGGAACGGACGACCTCGGGCGAGACATCCTCAGCCGCCTCATCTGGGGTGCTCGTATCTCATTGCGGGCGGCGTTCGAGATCGTCGGTCTCGCCGCTGTCATCGCCATCCCACTCGGCCTGATAGCCGGGTTCTTCAGGGGCGCGGTGGACTCGGTGATCATGCGGACGATGGACGCGCTGTTCTCGTTCCCCCCGCTGGTCCTGGCCCTCACCGTCGCCGCGTTGCTGGGTGCCGACATCAACGACGCCGCCATCGCCATCGCCATCGTGTTCGTGCCCAGCTTCGTCCGTCTGCTGCGCGGCGAGGTCATCGCAGTCCGCGAAGAGGCCTTCATCGAATCCGCCCGAAGCCTGGGCGCGACGTCCAAGCGGCTTCTCTCACGCCATGTGCTGCCCAACGTCGCCTCACCCATCATCATCCAGCTCGCGCTCGCCCTGGGCTTCGCCATGCTGACCGAGGCTGGCCTCAGCTTCCTCGGCATCGGCGAGCAACCGCCCACGCCGAGCTGGGGCGGGATGCTCCAAGAGGGATTTCAGTTCATCAACTCGTCACCGTGGGCCGTCATCTTTCCGGGGATCGCGATCATGTTGACCGTTCTGGCGTTCAACCTCGTCGCCGACGGCCTGCGGGACTCGCTCGGTCGGGAGCGGCCCTCCGGCGGGGGGCTGATCGGCAGGGGGAGAGACAGCTGGCGCACCCACCTGGAGCACCGGAGGGCCGCCGTTCCCGCACAGAAGGAGGACATCAAGATCGAGTCGACCGTGCCCGAGCGCGAGCCTGCACTCCTCTCGGTCGACGGACTGCGGATAGAATTCCTGACCCGACAGAAGTGGCTTCCGGTCATGGAAGACGCCACCTTCTCGCTGGCACGGGGAACGACGCTCGGCCTGGTGGGCGAGAGCGGCTCGGGCAAGACTGTCTCGGCGCTCGCGATCATGGGCCTCTTGCCGGCCAAGGTCTCCCGGGTGACCGGCTCGATCCGGTTCGAGCAATACGAGCTGACCACGCTCAGCCCCGCCGGTCTGCGCAGGCTCCGCGGGAGCGAGATCGCCATGATCTTCCAAGAGCCCATGACGAGCCTGAACCCGGCGTACACGGTGGGCAACCAGATCGCCGAACAAGTGCGCGCACACAGCGACATCAGCCGCGCCGCCGCCAAGAAGGTCGCGATCGAGATGCTCGACCGGGTGGAGATCCCTCACGCTGGCCTCCGGGCGGACGACTATCCGCACGCGTTCTCTGGCGGGATGCGCCAGCGTGTCATGATCGCCATGGCTCTGTCCTGCTCGCCCAAGCTGCTGATCGCGGACGAGCCCACCACGGCGCTTGACGTGACGACGCAGGCCCAGATCATCGAGTTGCTGCACACGCTCCAGCGTGAAGAGGACATGGCGATGATCTTCGTGACGCACGACCTCGGTGTGATCGCCGACGTGGCCGACGACGTGGTCGTGATGTATGCCGGCCAGATCGTCGAGCAGACGGCGGCCTCGGACCTGTTCGCCCGTCCCCGGCACCCGTACACCGAAGCGCTGCTCCACTCGATCCCGCAGCTCAGCCCGAAGGGTGAGCCGCTACACGCCATTCCTGGCATGGTGCCTCGTCCTGACCAATTCCCAAGCGGCTGTCGCTTCGCTCCACGGTGCTCCTACGCGCTGGTGGCGTGTACGGAGGCTCCCGTGCCCATCCGCGAGAGCCTGCCGGGAGGCACGACCGTCAATGCGGCGGGCCGGAGTCGAGCCGCTGTCACCCTCGCTCGCTGTCTCCGGCAGGATGAGCTGACCTTGTCCGGAGCGCCGACCGGACTCGACAGCACACCGACACCTAGCGCCGTGAGTGAGACGGCACCTTCGATCGAGACCGTGCCCGCGGTCCTCGAGGTGAGCGACCTGGTCAAGGATTTCCCGCTGCGCAGCGGAGTGTTGCGGCGGGTGACCGGGTCGGTGAGAGCGGTCGACCAGGTGAGCCTGCGGGTCGATGCCGGGAGGACCCTGGGTCTCGTGGGCGAGAGCGGCTCGGGAAAGTCCACCCTGGCCCGGCTGGTGATCCGTCTCATCGACTCGACCGGGGGCACGGTCGTCGTCGATGGCAAGAACGTCACCTCGCTGCGCGGCCCGACGCTCAGGCGGCACCGCGAGTCCATGCAGATGGTCTTCCAGGACCCTTATTCGTCGCTCGACCCGAAACAGACCATCGCCGACATCGTCGGTGAGCCCCTTGCCATCCACACCTCCATGAGTAGGACCGAACGGGAACAGCGGGTGGTGCAGCTCTTGGCTCAGGTCGGGCTGGGCTCCCACGTCCTGCCGCGCCAGCCCCATGAGTTCTCCGGCGGACAGCGCCAGCGCATTGCGATCGCACGAGCGCTCGCCCTCGAACCCCGCCTCCTGGTCTGCGACGAGCCGGTCAGTGCCCTCGACGTCTCCACTCAGTCGCAGGTGATCAACCTGTTGACCGAGCTGCAGCACGAGTTGGGAGTCGCCTACCTGTTCATCGCCCACGATCTCTCGGTCGTCCGCCACATCAGCGACCGGATCGCCGTGATGTACCTCGGCCAGATCGTCGAAGAGGGCGACGCCGACGAGGTCTACGAGCGGCCGACGCATCCCTACACGACCGCACTCCTGTCCTCCATCCCGGTGCCAGACCCGGCTCGACAGCACGAGCGGAAGCGGATCATCCTTCAAGGAGAGGTCAGCGAAATGTCGGGCGACGTGCAGGGCTGCCGGTTCCGAGCTCGCTGCCCCTTCGCCATGGAGATGTGCGCCACTGTCGAGCCAGAGCCCTACCACACACCGGCCGGAACGACCGTCCGCTGCCATCTGCACACTGCGGGCCCGGCGCTGGCGGGTGGCACGGTGCAATTCCTCGGCGAGCCCTCCGCGCGCACCGGCGCGTAGGAAAGACGAACCAGCGCGACACCTGCAGGGAAAGGTACGGCGTCGTACTATTGCCCCATGAGGGAGCAAGAGCTTGCGGGGAAGGTAGCGATCGTGACCGGGGGTGCCGGTGGGATCGGTCAGGCGACGGCCGCGTTGCTCGTGGCCGAGGGCGCGAGCGTCGTCATCGGGGACATCGACGTCGACGGCGGCCAACAGGTCGCACAGCGAATTGGCGACGCCGCCGACTTCCAGCAGGCCGACGTCAGCGATGCGGACCAGGTACAGGGGCTGGTCGACTTCGCGGTCGACCGGTTCGGAGGCCTCGACATCATGTTCAACAACGCCGGGATTGGGAGCCCGCTCAAACGATTCCTGTCCGACGATCTCGAAGACTTCTCTCGCATCATGGACGTGAATCTCTTCGGGGTGATCGCCGGCGCGCAACGTGCGGCGCGCTATATGAAGGACAACGGCGGCGGCTGCATCATCAACAACGCGTCCATTGCAGCCGTCAACGCCGGCGCCGGCATGATCTCGTACAGGGCGTCCAAGGCGGCTGTGGCCCACGTCACCAAGTGCCTGGCCATCGATCTCGCTCCCTATGGAATCCGCGTCAACTGCTTGACGCCGGCCCACATCCGCACCGGGATCACAACGTACGAGATGGCTCCCGTGCTGCGTTACATGCAGCCGCTAGAGCGACAGGCGCAACCTGAAGACGTCGCCAACGCGGTGGTGTTCCTCGCGAGCGACCGTGCGGCCCAGGTGACGGGGATCGTATTCCCCATTGACGGAGGCACCACCGCCGGACCGCCCTATGCTCAGACGAAGCTCATCATGTCCACGGCGAGTCCGCAGGGGGAGTCTCCAGCCGCGTCTTCGTGACGCGCCGCGAGCCTCCGCCTTCGATCAGGTGACGGGATCGAATTCGAGATACAGGCGCTGAAGTCCCCGGAGGAAGAAGGTCGGAAGGTACTCGTAGCGTCGTGCGCCAGGAGAACCGTGGCGCTCGTCCGAGACGGTGATGTCCGTCGTGCGATCGAGGAACTGGTTGATCGTGACCCGTCCCTCTGTACGAGCGAGGGGTGCCCCGGCGCAGGTGTGGATGCCGTGGCCGAACGCGATGTGCTGGCGCGCGTTCGCGCGGTCGATGTCGAACTCGTAAGGATTGTCGAACACCCGGGGGTCCCGGTTGCATGCGCCGGGCACGAGCATGATCGTGCTGCCGGCCGGGATGTCCACGCCCCCGAGCTGGGTCCGGACGCGGGCCAACCGGAACTGCGTTCGGAGAGGGCTCTCCAGGCGAAGGGTTTCCTCGATGAAGTTCGGGATCCGTGCTCGATCGTCTCGAACGAGCTGCTGCAGGTCGGGCCGCTCTCCCAGCATCCGGAGCGCGAAGGAGAGCAGCCGCACGGTCGTCTCCTGCCCTCCCGCGAAGAGGTTGGCGGCGAGAAGTGCAGCGTCTCTCACCTCCGGCGTCGACCCGTCCGGGAAGGTCGCCGTGGCCAGCCCACTCAGCACGTCGTTGCGTGGCGCCTGCCGGCGATCTTCGATGTACCCGGTGAACCTCTCGTAGAGGAACTCCAGTGGCTTGTGGCCGACCTCCTCGTGCGCCCCCGACAGGCGCTGCCGGAACAAGGAGTGATCGGCCTCGGGAACGCCCTCGAGGTCGGCGATTACGGTCAGGGTGAAGGGCTCGGCGTAGGCACTTACCATCTCGCAGGATCCATCGGCGATGAACCCGTCGATCAGATGGTTGGCGTATTGCCACATGAAGTCCTCGTTCTCCTTCAGCCGCTTGGGCGTGATCAGGCGGAGCAACAGGTGGCGGTGCGCAGTGTGCAGAGGGGGGTCGAATGAAGGGAGCTGGTCGCTGAAGGGCAGCTCGTCGCGGCACCGGACGATGACGTCGCTGATGTCGTCTCCCTCGAAGGGAGCGGAGAGCTTGACGAAGGTGCCGCTCACCACGTTGCAGGACGAGTACGTCCCAGCCGGCGTGTCATCCGGGGGGAAGGAGGCGGGATCGGCGTAGACGGCCATGGCCTCGGGGTGGCCCGTGATCATGAACAGGCCGTAGTGCGGTTCGCGCCACACCGGGTTTTGCGTCCTCACCCAGTCGAAGTAGGGGTAGGGGTCGTCGTGAATCGACCGGTCGGTGAAGAAGTTGACCTGCTCGAACTCACTCATCGGGAACCTCTGCGAAGCTGATCATCGAGCGCCATGAAGTCTGTCCGTGGCGTGCCGCGCCGCCACGTATCCGAACACCATGGTGTTGGCGATGCTCGCACCGGGGCCGAGGTAGTGGCGGCCCATGACAGTGGCGGTGCCGTTCCCCGTTGCATACAGGCCAAGGATCGGCTGGTCCTGTTGGTCCAGGACCCGCGCGTGCTCGTCGGTGAGCACGCCACCACAGGTGCCGATGTCACCCGGGACAACCTGGACTGCGTAGTAGGGGGGCTCGTCGATGGGTCCCAGGCACGGGTGCACCTTGTGGTTGGGATCGCCCAGCGCGCGGTTGTAAGCGGACTCGCCCCGCCCGTAGTAAGGATCGATACCGAGCCGCGCGTTCTCGTTGAATCGCTCGATCGTCTCGGACAGGCCCGCGGCGTCGATCTCGCACACGCGGGCAAGATCGTTGAGCGTCCATGCCTGCTTCAACATCCCGCTCTCGAGCAGGCTCCGGGGGAAGCGGCCAGGCCTCGAGCGGAGGTGCGCGTAGCGCTTGCGGTAGCGGTCGTCGAAGATGAGCCAACACGGGACGGCTCGGCTCGTCTTGTCTCGGGCGTACATCTCCTTGCCCACTTCCATGTACGAATTCGACTCGTTCACGAAGCGGTGTCCCGCCGCATCGACATAGATGGTGCGTGGACGTTGACGTGCCTGGTCCAACGTGGATTGTCCGAACCGACCCGTGCGGGGCGACGGCAGCCACCATGCCTCGTCCATCAGGTCGACCTTCGCACCGAGCCGCATGGTGATTCGGATGGCGTCACCGGTGTCACCGGGATTGGCGATGGACCACCGCCCGCGGTTCGGTTGGTCGCCCCCGAACTCCTCGCGCATCTCGGGGTTGTGGGAGAAGCCACCGGAGGCGAGCAGCACCCCCTGCCGGGCATGGATCAGCTTCGGAGCCCCCGACCGTGTGGTGTGGACGCCCACGACACGCCCATCCTCGACGATCAGATCCTCGAGCGGTGCTTCGGTCCAGATCGAGATCCCTCGGGAGAGCGCGATGGACAGCATCTGCGCGATCAGTGACGCGCCATTCGTGAGCAACGCCTGGCGCCGAAGCCGCGCCGAGACGGTGCGAAGCACGACACGCGCCGAGATCGCGAACGCATCCGCGCTGCGGTTGTAGTGGGAGAGCGAACGCGCCTCGTTCGTCATCACCGCCAGGCCGAGGCTCTGGGCGAGCCCAGGCTGGAGTTTGTCCAGCCACGTACCGAGTATCCGACCGTCGAACGGCACGGGCTCGATGCCGCGTCCGATGTCGTGGCCGCCCTTCGCACTGGAGTAATAGTCGCTGTAGCCCCGGCAGAAGACGAAGCGAACTCCGATCCGCTGAAGAAACAAGACCATCTCGGGGCCCGCGGAGAGGAAGGCATGCCGGCGTTCGAGTGACGACGCCGGCCCAACATCACCCACCACCGCTTCAAAGTGGGCGAGTGCATCCTCGTCGGAGTCCGGCACTCCCTCGGCTCGCATGACCGGGTTGTTGGGCACCCAGACAATGCCGCCGGACATGGCAGTTGAGCCACCGAGCCGGTCCTGCTTCTCGAGCACCAGCACGCTCGCGCCCGCTTCTGCCGCCGTCAGGGCCGCCACCATGCCGCCACCGCCGGACCCGACGATCACGACGTCGACGGAGTCGTCCCACGTCGTCATGTCACGACCTCTCCGAACTCCCACAGTGCTGCTTCAGTGCCGAAGCAAGCTAGCAGGATCCGTTGACGATTGCTACGAAGCCGAAGTAATGTTGGTCCATCCGTTGTCAAGCGAAGCGGGGGAGATGACCGGTAACTCGACGAGGCTGACGTACCCGCCCGACGGTCTGGGCGCCCCGAAGGATCGTCATCCCGGTCCGGTCCTCGATCTTGGACTCCCCGCAGGGACCGAGGTGTTCTCCGCTGACGACCACATCTCGCTGGCAGAGGACATCTTCTTCGAGCGCTTTCCCGACAGCATGAAAGACCGCGCCCCGCGCGTCATGAACGTCGGCGGCGGATGGGTGATCGGCATGGACGGGAAGTCGATCCTCGTGCCCGAATTCATCGAGGTGCTGACGCAGTACGACCCCGTTTCGGGTTCGCACACCGGTGACGTCGACGCCCGGCTCGCGGCACTCGATTCGGAAGGAGTCTCCAAGGAGCTCGTCTTCCCGAACTCCGTTCTGGCCTTGTTCGGGTGGCCGGACCGGGAGGTGCGGGAGCTGTGCTTCCGCATCTACAACGAGCACATGGCGGAAGTTCAGGAACGGTCGAACAACCGCATCTACGGCGTGGGCCTGATCAACTGGTGGGACGCCGGGGGAGCTCGGAGGACGATCAAGGAGCTGAAGGAGCTCGGCCTGAAGACGTTCCTCATGCCGCTCTCGCCGGGCAAGGACCGCGAGAAACACCCGATCGACTACGCCAGCACTGCGATGGATCCGGTGTGGGACGTGATCGAAGAGGCGCAAGTCCCGGTCTCGCATCACATCGGTGAGAACCCGCCGGCAACCCCGAACGAGTTCAACGCGGTCAGCATCGGGATGCTCCAGTCGGTTGCCCCCTTCCGCGACGCCTTTGGCAAGTACATCTTCGGCGGCATCCTGGACCGTCACCCCGGGCTCCGGGTCGGGTGGTTCGAGGGCGGGATCAACTGGGTGCCGTCGGTTCTTCAGGACGCAGAACACATTGCGGCGTCGTTCCAGCACCTCGCCAACCTGAAGGTGCAGCACAATCCGACCCATTACTGGGACAACCACATGTTCGCGTCCTTCATGGTCGACAGGCTCGGTCTTGCGCTCTTGGCCCGTATCGGCATCGAGCGGGTGATGTGGTCAACCGATTTTCCGCACAACGAGAGCACTTACGGGTACAGCACCCAGTCGCTGGCAGAAGTCGTCGATGCGGTGGGTGCCGAGGCCGCCACCGCCATCGTCGGCGGCAACGTCAAGCGGTATCTCGGGCTGGACGACTGATGGCGGCCGGGCTGATGGCGTCGGCGCCCGCCACGCGCATCCCGCCGGATGCGGATCTCGCCAGAATGCAGCGTGACCGCGGGGAAAGGATCCGGGCGATCATGCGCGACCAGGGACTGGACGTCTTGATCCTGCTCGGCAACACCAACGTCGTCTATGCAACCGGTGCGATCTGGCCGCTTGCCGATTCAGGCCGGGCCAACTTCGAACAGCCAGTCGCAGTCGTCCTTGTTGATGATCAGAACCCCCACCTCTTCTCGCCGATGCGAGAGGACGACGGGCTGCGCACGGGGTTGCCCTCCGATCACATGCACGGGCCCGTCTACTTGGATTTCGACGAGGGTGTACAGCTTTTTGCGTCGCAGTTGGCGCGGCTGGTGTCGCCCGGCGCAAAGATCGCGGTCGACGAGTGGACCAACGCCCTGCGACGGGAACGGTCACTCTTGTTCGCGCCCGATCCTCCGGTCGACGGCGGACCCGTCGTCAGCGAGGCCAAGGCGGTCAAGACACCAGACGAGCTTTCGTGCATGCGCCATGGCCTGCGCATCACAGAGCGCGCCATCGCCGAGGTGCAGGCGGGGCTTGGCCCCGGCGTCCGACAGACAAACCTGACGGCAACCTTTCTGAGGACGATCTTCGATGCAGGGGCCGACGCCAACGTCCTCGACCCGATCTGGCAGGTCATGCCCGCCACGATCGAGGACGGGCCATGGACGACGACCGGCGATCTCGCCTGCCCGCTCCTCTCGACGGAGCGCGAGCTCGTAGAAGGTGATGTGCTGTGGGTCGACACCGGCATCAGCTATGCGGGATTCCATTCCGACTTCGGGCGGACCTGGGTGGTAGGACGCGAACCCGATGCTCGACAGCACGCGCAGTTCGAGCGATGGCAATCGATCATGGACGCGGTCCTCGGCGTCACCCGCGCCGGAGCAACGGCGGCAGATCTGACCTCCGCCGCCATCGCTGCGGCCGGAGGGGTCAAGCCGTGGATGCCCCACTTCTACCTCGGCCACGGTCTCGGGATCGACAGCGCCGAGATGCCCTACGTCGGCAGTGATATCGGTGAAGCGTTCGATGCGTCCCTCGTACTGGCTGCCGGGATGGTGCTGGTGCTCGAGCCGATCGTCTGGGAGGACGGCGCGGCCGGCTACCGCTCTGAGGAGGTCCTGCTCATCACCGAGGACGGGTGGGAACCGATGACCGACTATTCCTACGACCCCTTCTGAGGAGCCGGTGACGGTCGTTGACGTTGTTCCCGATGACGCAGTCCTGCGGCGTGCGCGCCGGGACCGGGTGCTGGCCGAAATGGAGTCGGCGGGCGTCGACGTGCTCGTGGTCGGACGGGAAGCGAACGCCCGCTACGTGTCGGGTGCGCCGCGGCTTTGGACCGCGGGGTCGCGGGCCTTCGGCCCCGGGTGTGTGCTTGTGCGCGCGACCGGGGCCGTCCACCTCCTGAGCACCTGGGACGAGGGGATCCCCGCCGAAATACCGCATGAGAACCTGTACGGCATCTCCTTCAACTCGATGAACTTCCTCGAGGCTCTTCAGAGGGTCGAGGGTGCCGCGACGGCTCGGACCGTCGGCACTGACTGCCTCACGCCCTCGTCAGCGCGGCTTTTGCCGAAGGCGTTCCCCTCGGCCGAGCTCGTCGACGCCGAGCCACTGCTGGGCCGGGTCCGTCGGGTCAAGCTGCCCGAGGAGGTCGACGCGATCCACGCCTCGGTCAGCGTTGCCGAGCGGGCGCTCGGCGCGGCTACGGCTGCTCTCGCTCCCGGAATCACGGAGCGCCAGCTCACCGGTGTCTTCATGGGGGCCATGGCAGAAGCGGGCGTGACCACCCCGGCGTCACAAGACGTTGCGTGGATCACATCGCCCGAGCACCCCTGGCGTCGTACGAGCAGGGACGTACCGGTCGACCGGGGCGATCTCGTGGCATTCGATGCGGGGGTGATCCTGGGCGGCTACGTCGGTGAACTCGGCCGGACCCGGGTGGTGGGGGTTGATGCCAGGGGCGACGAGTCGCTGCGCGGCCAGTGCCGGGAGCTGCGGGATCGGCTTATCGAGCACTGCCAGGTTGGTGCCCCCTTGAGCGGTCTCCTCGACGCCTACGACGCGGCAGGAGTTCCACCTCCTCCCATGCCGGTCGCACGAGGCCTGGGCCTGGGTTTCGATCTCCCCCTCGTCACACATGTGCTCCCGGTCGCCGCCAGCGAGGAACGCTTCGAGGCGGGGATGGTGTTGTCTCTCACTGCCTACGTGTGGAAGGAAGCGCGAGGCGCGCTCTACGTCCAAGAGCCGGTGCACATCAGCGCGTCCGGTCCCGAAGCGCTGTGCTCGGTCCCATTTCGCGAGGAAAGGAGCCCCTGACGTGACCGAGGTCGACGTCCCGCCACCGGAGGAGATCATTCTCTACGAGAAGGATCCCAGCACCCGGATCGCCACGATCACCCTCAACCGGCCCGATCAGCTGAACATCCCCACCATCGCCGCGCGAAGGCGGTATGCGGACCTTTTGTTCAACGCCAGCATCGACGACGACGTCAAGGTTCTCGTCGTACGAGGTGTGGGAGACCATTTGGGTACGGGAGCAGATCTCGACGAATTGATGGCCAAGCGGGCCGGGGGATCCGCGCTCCAAGAGGAGTTCGGCCTCGATGACGATGACGATGTCACCATGCCGAACCCTCGCTCGTACCGAGCCGGCGCGTCACTCCTACATTGGTACGGCAACACGAGGTCAGGCTGCCGAACGCTGCAAGACTTCAAGAAGATCAGCATCCTCGAAGTCAAGGGGTACTGCTACGGCTGGCACTTCTACCAGGCGGCCGACGCAGATCTCGTGATCTCGTCGGACGACGCCCTCTTCGGGCATCCGGCCTTCCGGTATGTCGGCTACGCGCCGCGCATGTGGCAGTGGGCGATGATGATGGGCCTGCGGAAATTTCAGGAAATGGTGTTCACCGGCCGTCCCTTCACCGCGCAGCAGATGTACGACTGCAACTTCGTGAACAGCGTCGTGCCGCGAGTCGGTCTCGAGGCCGAGGTCGAAAAATACGCGAACGCGTGTGCGCGCACACGACCCACCGACACGGTGTTCATGCAAAAGGTTTTCTTCGAAGTGATGAAGCAGCACCAGGGGGAGTACATGGGCAGTCTTCTCAGCGCCTGGCTCGAATCGATGGGTGGGATGCTCCGAGATGACGTCGACGGCAGGCGAGCGACGCTCAGCCAGGAGACGATGGATGCGGGTCTCAATCTCGCCGTGAAGGACAACGACGCCGCGTTTCCTCCCGAGTGGCGCCTGAGTCAATCCGGGCGCCGGCGCCGCGAAACCGACTGACCGTGACGGCACCGCACCCAGAGCTCTCGGACGGCGCGCCCGTGGTGCCACCGTTGAGCGGGCTTCGCGTCGTCGATCTCTCGACGTGGATCGCGGGTGCCTACTGCACCAAGTTGCTGGCCGACGGCGGCGCCGAGGTGGTCAAGGTCGAGACGCCCGAGGGCGATCCCCTGCGGAGGTGGTCGGCCTCGGGTGCCGCCATTGCACCCGAAGCCGACGGCGCGCTCTTCAACTTCCTCAACGCATCGAAGCAGAGCGTTGTCGTCGACCCCAAGGGGAGCGAGAGCATCGAGCCGGTGCACGCGTTGCTCTCGTCGGCTGACGTCGTCGTCTGGTCCCGCGGTTCGGATGTGGCCGAGGACGCGACGCTGGCGCCATCGGAACTCCTGCGGGAGTACCCGCACCTGGTCGTGACGTCCATCACGCCGTTTGGACTCGATGGCCCCTGGCACGACAAGGCCGCCACGGAGTTCACGCTGCAGGCGTGGTCGGGCGGGATCGTGGGGCTTGCCCGTGGCAGGCCGGAGCGTGCACCAGTGTTCGTCGGGGGCCAGATCGGCGAGTGGCTTTCCGGCCTCTTCGGGGGGATCGGGACCCTGGCAGCAATCCGGCGCCGCGGCCCGGATGGCGAGCTCGTCGACGTGTCGATGCTCGAAGCATCGGCGATGTGCCTCACGTACTACCCCGTAACCTTCAACGATCAACTGGGCCGTCCGATGCGAAAGCGCCGCTTCGTCGCGACACCGGGTGTCGGCGCCGCCCGTGACGGGCTCGTCGGCCTCGGGTGCGGGACGGGGCAGCAGTGGCTCGACTTCTGTGCCATGGTCGAACATCCCGAGTGGATGGAGGACCCGAAGCTGTTCCTCGACCGCACCGCGCTCGAGCCGACGATCGACGCATGGGTGGCGTCGCACACGGTAGACGAGGTGCGCGATTCTGCTTCAGCCTTTCGAATCCCCAACGCGCCCATCGCCAACGGGTCCACGATCACCACGTTCGAGCAGTTCCGCGTTCGTGACACCTTTCTTGCCAACCCGCGTGACGGTTCGGCCAATCCAAGACCACCTTTCAGGCTTGGTACGGGATGCCTCCGAGCCCCGGGGCCTGCACCTCGACTCGGAGAGCACTCGATCGACGATGGGTGGCGGAGTCAGCCCCACCGGAGTACCGCCCCCTCGCCGGGGTCAGCTGGGCTTCCGTTCCGGGGTCTGCGCGTGCTCGAGATGACGGCCTATTGGGCGGGTCCGTTGGCCGGCCACGTGCTCGCGCTCCTGGGAGCGGAGGTGATCCACCTCGAGTCGCCCAATCGTCCCGATGGTGCCCGGCTCGTCGGTGGCGTCCCCCAGACCGAGGACCGGTTCTGGGAGCGCGGGCCGATCTTTGCCGCACTGAACACCAACAAGAAGAGCATGACCGTGGACCTCGGTGACGATCGTGGCATCGCGCTCGTGCACCGGCTCGTCGCGACCTGTGACGTCCTCATCGAGAATTACACGCCGCGGGTCTTGGAGCAGCTCGGTCTCGGCTACGAGACGCTGCGGGCCGATCGGCCTGACCTCGTCATGCTCCGAATGCCGGGGTTCGGGCTCGACGGGCCGTGGCGCGATCAGGCCGCGTTCGCATTCGTGATCGAGGACGCCGCTGGACTCACGTGGCTCACGGGGCATCCCGACCTTCTGCCGTTCGAGCCCTACTGCGTCGGAGATCCGAACGCCGGGCTGCACGCCCTCTTCGGCCTCCTGCTTGCGCTCGCGCACCGGGAGCGGACGGGCCAAGGCGGCCTCGTCGAAGCGGCCATGGTCGAGGCCGCCGCGAACATCGCGGCTGAGCAGGCAATCGAATTCTCCGCCTATGGAGCACTGCTGGCTCGGGCCGGGAACCGTGGGCCGACTGCGGCCCCGCAGAACCTCTATCAGGCCGCCGGTCCCGATGACCTCGGACGTGACGACAGCTGGGTCGCGATAGCCGTGGCGACGGACGAGCAATGGTCGTCGCTTCGCCACGCTCTGGGTGATCCCGAATGGGCGGCGGATCCGGCGCTTGCCACGATGGCAGGGCGTGTGCGACAGCACGATCGGATCGACACGTTTCTCGAGATCTGGTGCCGCGACAAGTCGGCCGACGACATCGTGACGCGGTTGTGGGAGGCCGGTGTGCCGGTGGGACGGGTCGTCCAGCCCCACTGCCAGCCGGATCTCGCGCAGCTCGCCTCCCGTGGTTTCTTCGAAATGGTGGATCACCCCGTAGCCGGGACCGCCCGCTACAGCACGCTCCCGATGCAGTTTTCACGTGGTCCGGAGCATCTGCACGAGCGCCACGCGCCGTTGCTCGGCGAACATACGGAGGAGATCTTGGCAGAGCTCGGCTTGACCCAGTTGGAGATCGACGCACTCAGGGAAGAAGGGATCATCGGTGGCTGGCTCGCGGCGCACACGTAGGCGCGTTGAGCCGGCGTCCTATCCTTCCGGGATGGGATTCGAGGTAGCCCCCTTCGACGTCGTCGAAGCATCGCGTCGGGTCTGGCTCGAGCGCTGGGAGCCCGAAGCCGCGTCGGGCATGGCCGTGTACACCGCCATCCTCCGCTCCTACCAACTGCTCAACGACCAGGTCAACGAGGTGATGCGCAGCCATGACCTGACCTTCGCGCGCTACCAGGTCCTGGCGTGGCTGGCGACGGACCCCGAATCAGCCCTGACCCTGAGCTGGATCAGCAAGACCTTGCGCATCCCGCCGGCGACTGTCACGAACATCATCGACCGGCTCGAGGACGAGAAGCTCGTTCGCCGTGAGCCGCACCCGTCGGATGCCCGCACCACGTTGGCCGTCATCACTCCACGGGGCCGGAGGGCAGCCACCGAGGCCACGCGGGACCTCAATGCAACCGTCTACGAGGGCATAGGTCTCTCCGAGCGACAGCGCGGTCAGCTCATCGGTCTCCTCGCTGATCTGCGGGTCAGCGGGAACGAATTCGATGCCGAGCGTTCGAACGACGTCATCGAAGAGCTCCGATCTCGAGAAGAGCGTAAGGCCGGGGCTTAGGTCGTCACGGTGAGTCTGTTGGGCGTGGGGGACGCTCGTCACCCCTGACCGCGTTCGTGATGAGATCGATCGCCCAGGTGACGGCTCGGGTCGCCTCATCGGAGTCCATCTCCCAGTCCGAGACGAGGCGCTCGTAGGTCGCCACGCTCCAGAGGACGTCGAGCAGGGCGGCCGTGGCATAGCGGTCCCGCTCACTCCATTGTGCCGTCGAGTCCGCCAGTGCGGCGAACAGCGCGCTCCTCTGGCGGAGATTCGCGTCGGCCAAGGTGGGATCGAGAGACGGCTTCGGCCGCAGTGGGTAGTTGGACACATGGGCGAAGATGCGGGCTGTCATGTCGGCCACGTCCTCGAGGCCCATGTCTTGGAGGTCGATGCCTGCCTTTTGCTCGAGCCGGTGCATGACGGCGTCCCGCAGTCCCGTCTCGTTCCCGAAGTAGCGGTACACCGTCCGTTCGTTGACGCCTGCCTGTTCGGCGACACCGCGGATCGTCAGCGCTCTCCAGTCGCGCACCGAAGAGCTCTGGAGCAGCCGGCATCCCGCCGTAACGATGCGTTCGCGGGTCTCGCTCGCCCGCTGACGGCGCATCGGGCTGTCGTAGCTTCGTGCTTTCGGCCCTGAAGAGACGGGCATCGTTTCGCTCGGGCTACGCGAGCCGTGCGGGAAGCGTCTCCCAACCCCGGACGGTCGAGGTCGGTGACAGGCGGGCGTTGGCCGTGTCGATCTCCCACTCGGGAAACCGCGAGAGCACCTCGTCGAGAGCGATGCATCCTTCCATGCGTGCCAGAGCGGAGCCCATGCACAGGTGGATTCCGTTTCCGAAGGTGAGGTGCCGTCCTTCGTCGCGATGGATGTCGAAGCTGTCGCCGTCTGGAAAACGACGATCATCACGGTTGGCTGAGCCGAGGAGGAACAACATGACACTTCCGGCGGGAACCGTCGTGCCGTGCACGCTGAGGTCCTCCCGAGCGACGCACCGGCCGACATGGGGAGCCGGCGACTCGAAGCGCAGGATCTCCTCGATTGCGTTCGCAATGAGCGAGCGGTCCTTCACGAGTTCAGCGCGCTGATCCGGATGGTCGGCCAGCACCTTCGCCGTCCAGCCGATGAGGCGGGTCGTCGTCTCGTTCCCCGCGCCGGCCAGCACCTCGATGTAGGTCAGGAGCTCGTTTCGTGTCAGTCTGCGGACCGTCCCGGTCTCGTCGGTGAATTCGACGGTGAGGAGCTCCGTCATGATGTCATCGGAGGGATGCTCGGCTCGCCAGTCGACGTACTCCGCGAACATCGCTCCCGTCACGAAGTCCTCCGTGACCTTCATCGGTTCGCCCTCGTTGGTGCGAAGGTTGGCATCGACGTGATCGCGGACGGCCTCTTGATCGCTCTCGGGAATCCCGAGGAGCATGCCGATGACGCGCATCGGCATCTGAGCCCCAAGGTCGGCAATGAAGTCGAAGTCGTCGGAGCCGATCAGGGGATCGAGACTGTGCGCACAGAACTCGCGGATCTTGGGCTCGAGCTCCGCCACGCGTCGAGGAGTGAAGGCGCGCGACAGCAGACGGCGGTGGATGGTGTGGGTCGGTGGGTCCTCGAAGATGATGACGCCCGGAGGAATGTTGATGTCCGCCTTGATGACCTCGAGGATCGCGCCCTTCCCGGAAATGTAGGTCTGGGCGTCGAGCAGGCCCTTCTCCACGTCCTCAAAACGGCTCACGGCGAAGAAGTCGTGGGTGTCGTTGTAGTAGAGGGGTGCCTCTTCGCGTAGCCGGCGGTACACCGGATACGGGTCTGTGTTTATGTCGACGCTGTACTGGTCGTAGTAGACGTCGCCCACGTGTCCCTCCAAAGCGTCTCTCGGGATTTCGTGTCAGGCTACGACATGAATAATCGGGCGGTCAACTCCCCGCGGCGCGACCTCGAATCAGACGCTGGCGACGCGGACCGCGCCGGCCCGCATGCCGTCGAGGATCATGCCGAGCAATCGAGCCGTCTGCTCGGGAGGGATGCTTGCATTCGTGCAGACGGGGCTGACCAGCTGCATGACGTCGGACCCGTCGACGTCAGCGCGGACGACGCCGGCCTCCCTGGCCCGGTCGATCACGAGATCAAACGACGATTCGATGAGCTCGCGTGCTTGTGATTTCAACCCCGGCTTCTTCTCGAACGCTTGATGGAGTTCGCTGATCAGCGCCTGCTTGGACTGCGCGTAGCGAATGAATGCGTCGAAGAACGCGTCGAGCGCAGCCGAGGGCTCCAGCTCCGCGACGACGCGTTGTGCCGTCGTCCAGAGCTCTTCGACGTCGGTCTGGTAGACCGCTTCGACCAGGTCGAGCCGGTTGGGGAAGTGGCGATAGAGCGTGCCCACGCCCACGCCCGCCTTCTTGGCGATCGCCTCCATCGAGGCACCCGCACCCTGCTCGGAAAAGACCCCACGTGCCGTTGCGACAAGTAGTTCGCGATTGCGGCGGGCGTCGGCGCGCATGGGCCGGCCGTCCGGCATCGGCTCCGCGTCATCGGGGTCCGCTCGCTCGACCGTGTCCGCTTTTTGCGTCATCTCTGAATTCTCCCCACGGGGTTGCTAACCGGAGGTACCCTCCGTATAATAAACGGAGGAAGCTTCCACTTGGTCAGAATACCAGCGGAAAGGTCGTAGTCAATGCCCCAATCCTCCCTAGCCCTCACGCGCTCCAGCTCCGGTCAGTCCGGGTCTCCTGGTCGCGTTTCCCCTGGTCGAGAAGGTGGTTCGCGGCTCGGTGGCTCCTCGATACTGCTGGCGGTGATCCTCACCGCCCAGCTGATGGTGGTGCTCGACGCCACGATCGTGAACGTCGCCCTCCCGCATATCCAAGGGAGCCTCCACTTCTCTCCGAGCACGCTCTCGTGGGTGCTCAACGCCTACATCCTCACCTTCGGCGGGTTCCTCCTCCTCGGTGCCCGGGCAGGCGACCTGTTCGGACGACGCCGAGTGTTCCTTCTCGGCATCGCGATCTTCACGCTGAGTTCCCTCTTTGGGGGTCTTGCCGTGAGCGGATGGGCCCTCCTGGCCGCGCGCGCGCTGCAGGGGACGGGTGCCGCGCTCGCTGCGCCCTGCGCACTTTCCCTCCTCACCACTGCTTTTTCCGAGGGTCCTCAGCGCGTCCGCGCCATCGCGCTCTACACCACCATGTCCGCCGCTGGCGGCGCCACTGGCCTTGTGGCAGGCGGCCTCCTCACCGAGCTGGTGTCATGGCGTTGGGTCATGTTCGTCAACGTTCCTATCGGACTGGCCGTGTGGCTCATCGGTCGCGTCGTCCTCGTGGAGACGGAACGTCAAGACGGCCACTTCGACCTGATCGGCGCCCTCACGTGCACCGTCGGCGTCAGCGGAGTCGTGCTGGGTCTCGTCGAGGCCGGCTCAAAGGGATGGACGAGCCCCGTGTCGCTGGTCGCTCTCTTCGGCGGCGCGGCCGTCTTTGCCTACTTCCTCCACCGCGAGAGCCGGGTGGCTGAGCCGATCCTCCCGCTTCGCCTGCTGGCCCACGCAACGCGCAACTCAGCCAACGTGTCACGCGCCCTGCTCTATGCAGGCTTCTACGGCCTCTTCTACTTCATGGCGCAATTCCTCCAGGACGTCCAGGGCTACAGCCCGCTGCGCGCAGGCCTCGCGTTCGTCCCTATGCCGGCGGCGGTGTTCCTCGGCTCGCAGTTGGCCAGCAGGCAATTGCTTCGCCGTCTACCCGAGAAGGCCGTCATGATCCTCGGGAACAGCATCGCAATCGTCGGGCTCGTGCTGGCCACCCGCGTCGGGTCCGCATCGCCCTACTCGCAGATCGTGCTCTGTCTCCTCCTGATCGGCGCCGGGTCCGGTATCACCCTGGTGGCGCTGACCTCGGCCTCGTTGGCGGACGTGGAGCCCGACGTCGCGGGAGCCGCATCGGGCCTGGTGAACGTGTCGCAACAGCTCGGCGCGGCGGTTGGTCTCGCCGTGCTGGTGACCATCTTCAACTCGCTGGCCGGGCACGGCCAACTGGTCCCGGGTGCAACCACCTCAGCGTCGGTCCATTCCCTCGACGACGTGTTCGCGGTGGCCGCACTCTTTGCGTTGGGTGCGCTGGCAACCGTGGTGTTCGGCGTGCGGCGGTCCTCCCAAGCCCTGGCGCAGGCACCAGAGCCCGCCCTGTCACGTGACCACGAGTCGGAGGACGGGTTCTCCGTCGAGATACCCGACCTGGTGGCGTAGGACGAGCTGCTCCTGAACCGGATCATGTGACGGCGAGAGGAAAGTACTGATACTGTCTTAATAGTTATGGCAACACAACAAACATCGGCCGGGACAGCGCAAGCCGGCGCTCCGGTGGCCATGCACGAACTGAGTCGGAACCGGCGAATCGGGATCTTGCTCATCTGTTCCATGAGCTTGCTCATCGTCGGCCTCGACGTGACCATCGTGAACGTCGCCCTCCCGTCAATCGGGCGCGAGCTACACGCCTCGGTCTCGGGCCTGCAGTGGGTGGTGGACGCGTACACCCTCGTTTTGGCCAGCCTCTTGATGTTGTCGGGCTCCACGGCGGATCGGCTCGGCCGGAGGCGGACGTTCGTCATCGGCCTCTCGGTCTTCGCGGCCGGGTCGTTGCTGTGCAGCCTGGCCCCTAGCCTCGGCCTCCTCATTGTGTTCCGCATGCTCCAGGCGGTGGGCGGGTCCATGCTCAACCCGGTCGCCATGTCCATCATCACGAACACCTTCACTGATTCCCGGGAACGGGCACAGGCCGTGGGTGTCTGGGGTGCGGTCGTCGGCATCTCCATGGCGCTCGGGCCCGTCGTGGGAGGGGTTCTCGTCACCTCGGCCGGGTGGAGGTCCATCTTTTGGATCAACCTCCCCGTCGCACTGGCGGCGATCGTTCTTGCCTTGCGCTACATCCCCGAGTCGAAGGCGCCACGCCCCAGACGTTTCGATCCGGTCGGTCAGGCGTGCATGATCGTGCTCTTCGCGACGCTGACCTTTGGCATCATCGAGGCACCCGGTCGTGGCTGGAGCTCGCCCGCCATCGTCGCCGCCTTCTGCCTCGCCGCTGTGGCGCTCATCGGCCTGATCTTCAACGAGTCCCGTCGTCGAGACCCGCTGATAGACCTCCGCTTCTTCCGGTCGATCCCCTTTGCATCGGCGACGATCACGGCGGTGGCGGCGTTTGCCGCGCTGGGCGGCTTCCTCTTCTTGAACACGCTCTACCTCCAAGAAGTGCGGGGCCTCTCGCCGTTGCAGGCCGGACTCGACACTCTGCCCATGGCGGCGATGACGGTCATCGCCTCACCCATTTCGGGTCGCTTGGTCGGTCACCGCGGTGCGCGGATACCGCTCGTTCTCGCCGGGATTGGACTGATGACTGCGTGCGCCATGCTCACCGGGATCGATCCGGTGACGCCGTTCACCTGGCTCTTCGCGGCCTACGTCGTGTTCGGGATCGGCTTCGGTTTGGTGAACGCGCCGATCACGAACGCGGCGGTCTCCGGCATGCCTCGGGCGCAAGCCGGCGTGGCGTCAGCCATTGCCTCGACCTCGCGGCAGCTTGGCCAGACCTTGGGCGTCGCCATCGTCGGCGCGTTGGTGGCGTCTGGGGCGGCGGGCGCTGGCGTCGTCAAGTCCAGCTTCACCTCGGCGAGCCATGCGGCGTGGTGGACGCTTTCCGCCTGCGGAGCCGTCGTGCTCGTGCTGGGCGTCGTGGCGACCTCACGGCGAGCGCTCGAATCGGCCCGGAAGACGGCAGCAGAACTGAACCCCGAGGCGTTGGATGCTGCGCAGGGAGAGACATGATGCCCAAGGCACCCGTCGCTGCGGGCGCCGACCCGGTCGCGTCCGCCGCCGCCCGCGCCGCGTGGTCGAGTATGAGCGAGCTCGTGTTGCACAACGTGCGCCGACGCGAAGTGTCCGAGGCGCTGGGAATGAGCTTTGGAAGGATTCGAGCGATTCGCCGATTGGCTCATCAGCCGATGGCGATGTCGGAGCTTGCGTCTGCGCTCGGGATCGACGCGCCCTATGCGACCGTGGTCGTCGACGACCTGGAGTCTCAGGGCTTGGTGCGTCGGAGACCTCACCCGGGCGATCGACGCACCCGAATGGTGGAGGCGACTCGCAAAGGCAAGGAGGTGGCGCGCCGCGCCGACGCCATCCTCGGGACCCCGCCACCTGCCCTCAGTTCCCTGAGTCCCAAAGATCTCGAATCGCTGGTGCAGATCCTGGGAAGAATCCAGGTCCCCGAGGCGTAGCGGGCTCGTGCACGCGGCGACCACGCGGGAGGGACCCGGTGGCCCTCGGTGACGTACGTTTCCCCTGTGCTCGGTCGAGCACCGGACAGGAGTGAACGGATGAGGGCGATGGCAGAGCTCTTCGACCTGGGTGGCAAGGTCGCGCTTGTGACCGGAGGCGGCCGGGGCATCGGCCGAGGCGTCGCCGAGGGCCTGGCGGGGGCTGGGGCCGACGTCGTGATCGCCAGCCGGAAACTGCAGAACCTCGAGGCCACTGCGCACGAGATCGAGGCAGCGACGGGGAGGCGGGTGGTTCCAATGGCGTGCCACGTCGGACGTTGGGATGAGTGTGATCAACTCGTCGAGCAGGTCTACCGCGAATTCGGGCATTGTGACGTGCTCGTGAACAACGCCGGGATGTCGCCGGCGTACGACGGTCTCACATCGGTCAGCGAGGATCTCTACGACAAGGTCCATGCGATCAACGCAAGGGGACCCTTCCGGCTCAGTGTCCTGATCGGGGAGCGGATGGCAGCCGGAGAGGGAGGGTCGATCATCAACATCTCCTCGGTCGGCTCGTTGCGGCCGTCGACGATCGACTTGCCCTACGCCATGGCCAAGGCCGCGCTCAATGCACTCACGCTGGCACTGGCGGGCGAGTGGGCGCCGAAGGTGCGCGCGAACCTGGTGCTCCCGAGCGCGACGGAGACCGACATGAACGCCATGTGGCCGGCCGAGACAAAGGCGCGTGTCGCCGGGTCGAACCCGATGAAGCGCCTGGGCCGGCCCGAGGACGTGGCGGGCGTCTGCGTGTTCTTGGCCAGTGAGGCCGCCAGTTACGTCAATGGCGCACAGGTGGCGGTCGACGGGGGCCTCTACCGCGCCCTGTGAAGCTTCCTTCGGCCGCGTTGCCGAGGCCGTCGTCCGGGAGCGTCGTCAGGACGTGGTCAGGTACTGATCGATCACTCTGTGCATGTGCAGGATGTTGACCTCCTGCCGGCGATTGAGGCGCAGAGCCGAACCACCGCGGGACTTCATCCCGATCTGCACATGGGCCATGTTGGCGTAGTCCTGGTTCGTAATCTCGCCCCAGTCACGCTCGGTCCAATCCGGGAAGAAGCGCCGCTCTGCCCGCTTTGGCGGTGCGCCTTCCTGCGGCCACTGCAGGAACCACGTGTCCTTGATGCAGCTGTCCGGGTCGAGCCCGTTGGGCCGGACCCGGAAAAGGATGGCGATGCCGGGATAGATCGGGCCGACCATATTGGGGAAGAAGAAAATGTCGTCCGCGCTGGTCAACTGGTCGTCAGCAAACTCCTCCACTGCCACGCCGCGGGCGGCCAGCAGCGTCCGGCGACCCTTCTGGTAGTGACTGAGCATCGTCTCGCCGTCGAGAGACGATGCTCGGATCTCCTCCACCAGCGCCTGCTCGTCTCGGTAGAAGAGGCCTCCGAGACCGCGGATGAAATTCTCCAGGATCTCGCCTTCGTCGTACTCACCAGGGGCGAGCCCGAGGCGCGGGCTGGGACGAAGTTGACGCCGCGCGTTCGGCAGACGTCCATAGTGCGAGTGGATGCCGAGCGGTTCGTAATCAAGGCTGACATCGTCGGTCCACGGCAGCAGTTGGGGGTGCGTCCCCTGCACGTGGTAGCCCTCGTTGAACGCGTCGACCGCGACCTTCCAGTTGGCGGGGAGGACGGTCGAGAGGTAGGTCCGCAGACGGAACCGGTCCAGGTGGTAGGGGGCCAACATGGTCGGGAGCGGGTCGAGGTAGTCGAGGAGCGGGGGCGCGGCAGGGTCGAGGCACACCCAGACGAAGCCACCCCAGCGATCGACTCTGACCGTCTTGAGTCCGGTCCCGGGCGGTATCGGGTCGAACTCGTCGGCGTCGACGACCTCGATGAGACTGCCATCGAGGTCGTAGCGCCACGCGTGATAGCGGCAGCGGATGCAGCCGTCGGGGAGTGTCCCCGTGCCGTCGGCGAGGCGGGTTCCGCGATGCAAGCAGGTGTTGTGAAAGGCGCGGATCGTGTCCGAGTCGGATCGCACGACGAGGATGGATTGATCGCCGATGAGGTACTCGCAGAAACCGCCCACCTCGGCGACCTCTTCCTCCCGGCAGGCAACCTGCCACACGCGGGACCATAAACGCTCGAACTCGAGTGCCGCGAACTCCGGACTCGTGTAACGGGCGCGAGGAACGGCGTCGTTTTCACCGATCAAGACGCTGTCGAGATCCATGTCGCCGTTTCCTCCGATCACGGCATGCCTGCGGGCCCGAGGCAGGTGTACTGCCGACAGCCTACGGTCCAGCGGTATTGGGCGGGCGCGGCTCGCCGTAGGGAGCCCAGGGGGACGGCAAATGTCGCTATCGCGCCATCGCGTAGGGTGTCGAAGCACATGCGCGGTGACCCGACCAAGGCCCGATAGCGGAGTGAACGACGCCTTCGGTGCGGCGACGGCGGCCGTTGCGGGATCTTCCGGCGCGTTCGCGCCACCGCTCGCCGAGGTTCCCTTGCCTGCACCGAACGTCGAGTCGTTGTTGCGGCGCAACGCTGCGGACCGCGGCCAGCGACCTGCGCTTCGGTTCGCCGACCTGATCTGGACGCACGAAGACCTCCTCGCCGAAGCGGAACGGTTCTCGGCCCTCTTCCGGGCTCGACTCGATCCTGAGCGGCCGCTACACGTCGGCGTGTTGTTGGACAACACGCCCGACTACGTCTTCGCGCTCTGTGGGGCCGGTTTGGCCGGGGTTGCCGTGGCGGGCCTCAACTACACACGAATGGGCGAGCACCTCGGCCGCGACATCGTGCATACCGATCTCCAGTTCGTGATCACCGAGCCCCGGCACCAGGCACAGCTCGCCGCCGCGACCGGGGGACTCGACCTGCCCCCTGCGGTCCTGGTCTCCGAGCGCTTCAGCGATGCCGACGACCCCCCGCCTGTCGGCCCGACGCTCGGGCCGGCGCTCGAGGCAGCCTGGGCCGAGCACCGAGCCGGGGCAACCCACGGACCCAGCGGCGCAGTCTGCGACGCCGATGTCCTGTGGGCCCTCTTGTTCACGTCGGGGACATCGGCGGCGCCCAAGGCCGTGCGGTGCACCCAGCGCCGGTTGCTCACCACCGGAAACCGGATGTCGATGATGCTCGAGCTGGGACCGGACGACGTCGGCTACGCCGCCATGCCGTTGTTCCACACCAATTCGTTGATGTCGGGCCTCGCCGCTGCGCTCGTCGGCGGCGCGTCACTGTCCCTGGCGCGTCGGTTCAGCGCCTCGCGGTTCCTCAGCGACGTACGCCACTACGGCGTGACGTGGTTCAACTACACCGGGAAGCTCCTCACCTATCTGTTGGCCACACCGGCGCGCGCCGACGATGCAGACAACACCCTCCGGGTCGCGTTCGGCAACGAGGGCTCGCCCCACGTCGTCGAGGAGGCCGCCCGGCGCTTCGGAATAAGGATCATCGACGTCTTCGGCTCGACGGAGGGAGCCATCGCACTCGACCGCACGGGGAACCGTCCGAGCCGGTCCATCGGACGCCTACGCCAAGGGATCGTGGTGGTTGACGAAGAGGGTGTCGAGGTGCCGCGAGCCGTGTTCGACGCCGGCGGCCGGCTGGTCAACGCGGATCGGTGCGTCGGCGAGATGGTCAACACGTTGGGTGTCGGGCCATTCGAGGGGTACTACCGCAACGAGGAAGCCATGCGTGCGACGACGCGGAACGGGTGGTACTGGAGCGGCGATCTCGGCTATGTCGACGACGACGGGTGGGTCTACTTCGCTGGCCGCACGTCCGACTGGCTGCGTGTCGACGGCGAAAACTTTCCCGCCGCGCCGATCGAGGCCATCGTCGGACGCCACCCCGACGTCCTGTTGGCGTCGGTCTACGGCGTCCCTGATGCCGACTCGGGCGACGAGGTGATGCTCGCCCTCGTGCTTCGTGAGGGCGCCGATTTCGATACCGCCAAGTTCGCGTCCTGGCTCGATGGGCAGGCCGACCTCGGCCCGAAATGGCAGCCGAGATTCCTCCGCCTCTGCGCGGCGCTCCCTAGCACTCCCACGAACAAGATCCTCACGCGCACGCTCGTCCACGAGAAGTTCCGCTCGGACCGTGTCCACGGCGACCCGGTGTTCCGGCGGGTCCGGGACGACGCGTCGTTTCATGCTTTCACAGCGGGCGACGAGGCCGCCCTGCGCGCCGCATTCGAGGCGAACGGACGCTTGCCTGCCTGGGACCTGTAGCCGTCTGATTCGCCGGCCAGCCGGGGTGCCGGGGTTCCACGTTCCCGGTGCGGGTAACGATCCGTGACGGGTAATGTCCAGCCGACCACTGGATGATCGAGGCAGAACGGGAGACGGCCGCCGATGGGGAGTGAAGGACTGCACGAGCCGGCAGAGCTCCTCGGCGAGGGGACAATCGACCGCCATCGGGCGTTCACTTCCCTCATCGAGGAGCTCGAGGCAGTTGACTGGTACGACCAGCGAGTGCACGCGACGAACGACTCGAGCCTGGCCGATGTCCTGGCCCACAATCGCGACGAGGAGAAGGAGCACGCCTCTATGACTCTCGAGTGGCTGCGCCGGCGTGACCCGGTACTCGACGGGCATCTGCGCACGTATCTGTTCACGACCGAGCCGGTGACAGAGGTCGAAGCCGAGACGGAGGCAGCCGGCGGTCCCGCGCCGGCCCCGACGGGGTCGCTCACCATCGGCAGCCTGAAAGGGAGCGAGTGATGAACCATCTGTACCGAGAGCTGGCGCCGATCCCGGAAGGGGCCTGGGAGCAGATCGAAGATGAGGCGAAGGGCCGCCTCGTTACCTATCTGGCCGCTCGCAAGCTCGTCGACCTGAGCGGCCCGCATGGATGGGATCACTCCGCCACCAGCCTCGGGCGCGTGGACGAGGTGGAGAGTCCCGGAGAGGGCGTGCGCGCCGCGCAGCGGCGGGTGCTCCCTCTTGTGGAGTTGCGCGCCGAGTTCTCCGTCTCTCGTGAGGAACTCGACGACGCCGACCGTGGTGCGGGCGACATCGAGCTGCCGGAGCTCGACGAGGCCGTCCGCCAGCTGGCGCAGGCCGAGAACGTCAGTATCTTCCACGGCTATGCGGCCGCCGGCATCTTGGGTATCACCGAGCGCAGCTCGCATCCGCCCATCGTCTTCGGAGAGGACATGGAGCAATACCCCAAGGTGGTGGCCCAAGCCACCGACCTGCTCCGCCAGGCCGGGATCGCCGGGCCTTATGGGCTCGCCATCGGGCCAGAGATCTATACCGGCATCGTCGAGACCGACGAGCACGGGGGCCACTTGCTGCTCGACCACCTGCGCAAGATCCTCGGGGGGCCGCTGGTGTGGGCGCCCGGCGTCCAGGGCGGCATCGTGTTGAGCCTGCGCGGCGGGGACTTCGTCCTCGATAGCGGGCAGGACCTCTCCATCGGCTACCTGGCGCATGACGCGCAGACGGTGCGCCTCTACGTCGAGGAGAGCTTCAGCTTCCGGGTGCTCGAACCCGACGCCGCGGTCGCCTTGCAGCGCGCGGGCTGACCGGCCCGGTCCACCGCAGTCGTAAGAAGCCCGGTGCGCGGCGCCCGGGCGCGAGCGCGGACAAGCCGGACACACCACCGAGCCCGACGAGCTCGAGGTGTCAGCCGATCGGCATGGGCGCTCGGCTTGGTTGCGGTGTGCTCGGTGACGCTGCTGTCGTCGGCAAGTGCGCCGGCGCAGGCGGCCCACCGGGTGGTGCGCCCGCTCGTCGGTGCCTACTACTACCTGTGGAATCCAGAGAACCTCTCGAGCGGCACGCTGCGCGCCCACCTCGTACCACCGCAGCAGCCCCCGGCGTCGCAGGTGGACTCGAGCAATCCCCACACCGCGGCCCGCGACATTGCCACGGCCCGGCGCGCCGGGATCGACTTCTTCGCCGTCGACTGGTGGCCCTACGACCCCGGCTACTCAGGGCGGGACTACCAGCAGGCTGACGCGGCCATGAAGGACTTCCTCAAGGCGCCGGATCTGGGCCACTTCAGGTTCGCCATGTTCTATGAGACGTGGAACCTCGGCTTCGATCCGGTGCGCGAGTCCACGCCGGTCACCTTTCAGATGGAGCTGCACTTCGACTCGGACATGCTCCTCTTTGCGAAGCGCTACTTCACCAACCGCTCGTATCTGCGCATCCAGGGCCGGCCGGTCGTCTTCTTGTACCTGACCCGGACCCTCACTGGCAACGTCGCCGCCATGATCCAGGGCGCCCGCACGGTGCTCGAGGCGCACGGCTATGACCCGTTCTTCATCGGCGACGAGGTGTACTGGCGGGTGACGCCTGAGACCCTGAATCCGAGCGGCCCGGTGCTCACGACGATCCCACAGGTCTCTCGTATCGAGCAGTTCGACGCCGTCACGTCCTACACGATGTACTTCGGCGACCCCGATCCCACCTTCGGGCCTATCGCCGACTTCACCGGGTATCCGGGCGCGACGAACATCGTGTCCGACGAGAAGCGGCTGCTCGAGGAGTACCGGGCCGCCACCGGGGGACGAGTGCCGGTCATTCCCGACGTCGGACCCGGGTTCAACGATCGCGGCTTCCGCCTGGCCACCAACCACCCGGCCCAGCCGCGACAGTGGTTGCCGGGCGAGGGTCCCGCGTCGACCCTCGACCACCTGTTCCGCGAGGTGGCCATCCCGGAGCTGGATCCGACACTGCCCATGGTGATGGTGACGTCATGGGACGACTGGAACGAGGACACCGCCATCGAGCCGATTGGAGGGACCCCGACCCACATCGACGACAGCAGCACGCACTCGATGTACACGCAGGGGTACACCTACGGCGGTGAGGGGCAGAGCGCCGTCGACACCCTTCGCCGGGACGTGGCCCTGCTCGATCGCGCCGCGCGCTGACCCTGCTCAGCCCGTCAGCCTTTGAGCCCTTCAGCCGGTCGAGCTGATCGCCTCTGACGTAGTCCCTGTGGCGCAGCTGAATCAGCTCCCCCAGCCCCAGATCCGCTTGTGACCAGCGACTACGGAAATCTTATAAATACGATTGATTTAGTCATCAATCGGGGTTATCCTCAGCCGATGTCTCGAGCAGTCGCGATCCACGACCCGAACCGCATGTCCGCAGTTTTCGGGGGGCTCGAGGTGGGCCTGGCACGGCTGGGCCGGCCCACGCCGGTCGACCCGGCCACTGTGGCCCGCCGGCTCGCACCCGCGCTGTATTGGCCCGAGGCGGCTGGGGTCGTCCAACGGGAGTGGAGGCGGGTCGCTCGCATGCCGGACTTCGACGCCTGGCTCATCGCGTGGCCGCCCGGAGGTCAGGTGGCCTTGCACGACCACGGGGCGTCGGCCGGCGCCATCATGGTCATCGAGGGAGCGCTGACCGAAGCGGTCCCGTGGCGCGACGAGGACGAGGGCGGGCAACTGTGCTTGGCACGGCGAGCGCTCCACGGCGGGACGACGCTCGGGTTCGCGCCCGGCCATGTACACGACGTCACGAACGAATCGGGCCTTCACGCGCTGAGCCTGCATGTCTACAGTCCAGCCCTGACGTTCATGACGCAATACGACATGACCGCGGATGGACTCGTGGCGCGCGACGTGTGCTGGTCGGCCTCCGGCGAGACGACGCGGGTGGCAGCGTCCAGTCCGTCGGGCGGAGCGGCGTACAACCTGAGGGAGCCGGCCAGCAGGTGACCGCGCAGACGGTCGACGAGCTGCTGGCCGCCGCACGCGCCGAGATCGACAGGATCGACCCCTCACAACTCGAAGGCCTGCACGCGGCGGGTGCCCTCGTCATCGACATCCGCCCCGAGCGCCAGCGCGCCGAGGAGGGAGACTTTGGTATCGGGGTCGTCGTCGAGCGCAACGTCCTCGAGTGGCGGCTCGATCCAGACAGCGGCCACACCCTGCCCGAGGTCCTGGATCACGACCAACGGATCATCGTGGCGTGCTCGGAGGGGTACGCCTCGAGTCTCGCCGCGGCGTCGCTCCGACAGCTCGGGTTCACGCGGGCCGCCGACCTGGCGGGAGGATTTCAGGCCTGGCAAGCCTGGCGCACCGGCAGCGGGGAATCCCAGAACGGTGCCGGCTCGTAGCTTCTGAAGGAGGCCGCCGCTGGGTGGCCGCTGGGCACTTCGGGCACGATGGCTCGAGGCAGGTGCCGACCGGACGGGAAGGAGCGCGCGTCGAGTGGCCGTGACCGCAGTGACGACCGTCGCCACGGAGCCACGTGCTCCGGCGCCCGCACCGTCACCTGCTGCCATTCGGAGCTGGACCGTCCGCGGCCTTCTCCTGCCGTCGCCGGGCACCTTGGGCGTCGCCGCCGCGACCGGGCTGGTCCTTTTCGAGGCGCTCGACGCGCTGTTGGGCGCGCACGGCTTCGGTACCACGCTGGCCGCGGGGTGGGCCACGCTCGTGGCCCCCGCCTTCGTGGCCCTTGTGCTGGCGGCGGTGGTGTGCGAACGGCTCTGGCCGGCCGAGCCCCGGCCGCTGCTGGCCCGCGGTCACGTCCAAGACGCCTGTTACCTCCTTCTCTACGCCCTCGCCGTGGCGCCGTTCATGACGTTGCTGAGCGTCGGCAGCGCGGTCATCTTGCGCGGCCACGCCGCATGGCTGGAGGCGGGTTGGACGGCGCACTGGAGCCGTTGGATCGTCGTCTTGGTCACGCTGGCCGCGATGGACCTGTGCAACTGGATCGCGCACGTGGGCGATCACCGGGTCGGTGCGCTCTGGCGGATCCACGCGCTACACCATTCGCAGGAAGAGCTGAGTGTGCTCACCTCGTTTCGCGCCCACCCTCTCATGCACACGACCGGTTTCGTGCTGGCGACCGGGCCCGTCCTGCTGCTCACCGGCGCGCACCCCTTGGCACCGGTGCTCATCACCGTCTACGTCTGTCTGGGGACCCTGCCGCATACCAACGTGCGCTGGTCCTACGGCACGCTGGGTCGTTTTTTCGTGAGCCCGGCCTATCATCGGCTGCACCACGCCGCCGAGGGGGAGCAGGACGTGAACCTCGGGGTCGTGCTCACGGTGTGGGACGTCATGTTCGGCCTGGCCCGCTTCCCGGCGCGGGGGAGTGCACCATGTGAGACGGGTCTGACCGGCCGCCCCGTGCCCGTCGAGCAGTCGGCGTCGCGTCAGCGCCCGGCGCGCCTGATGGCGCACCAGCTCGTGCAGCCGTTCCGCCTCGGAGAAGGCCGCGGGTCCGTCAGTCTCGGCTGAAGCGGCTCGCCACTTCTCCTTCGAGGCGGCCCGCCGGCAGACGGCGCCCGCAGGCCACGAGGGCGAGCGCCTGAGCCGGCCCGCTCACCGTGGCACCCGAACCCACGGACCAGTCGAGATCGTTGGCGCGCAGGGTGACGCCTGACAGGTCGACGCCGAAGAGGTTGGGCCCGTCGGGCGCAGTCACGATGTCGAGGACCCGGGCGATGCACTCGTCGGGTACCCGTCGGGCCAGGGGTACGGCCTCGGTGATGTCGAGTTGGTGGATCACGCAGTGCGTCAGAGCGGCGGTCACGCCGCCACCCGGCGGCTGCCACTCGTGCAGTATGGGTGAGCGGAGGCCGGCGACGAGCGCGGCGGTGCCCAGCGCACCGTCACGCGCCGCCACGGTATTCGACAGCGCCGTGAAGTCGCCTGCGGCGGCCTCGAGCTCGGCCATGAAGGCGGGGCCGTCGTAGCGCGCCGGCATCGTGACGTGCGCCACGACCTCGCGGGTACGCCAGCCCTCGCACAGCGAGGGCTCGTCCCACACCGCGTTCCCGGCGCCCTCGAGTAGGTCTGCCAGCGCGCCGTACTCCTCGGCCACCAGGGCCATCACTGTTGCGTCGTCGGTGTCCATGACACTCTCCTAGTCCTTGGCGTGACCCGCATTGCGCCCGGCGGCCACCAGTGCAGCGAGATAAGCGGCGAACCGGTCGAGTGAAGAGAGGAAGCCTGCCTGCGCCTCGTCCGCGGTCAGCGGTGCGGGCACGCGCTCTTGGTGGATGCGCACCTCGGTGCGGTCGGGCCCGAGCGCCACGAATTCGGAGGTGACCCGCATGCCCGAGCCCGGGTCTGTCCAGACGAGCAGCTCGGGTGGCCGCACCTCGTCGTAGACCGCGTACGTCGGGTACTCGCTGCCGTCGGCGTCGTTGACCATGACCGTCTCGAACACGCCGCCCGGGCGGGCATCGACCGTGATGCGGTCGCGGGGCGCGCTGACACCGGTCGGCCCCCAGAAGTGGGTGAGGTGGTCGGGGTCCGTCATGCATTCGAAGACGAGCTGGCGCGGCGCCTCGAAGACGCGGGCGAAGCGGAGTTCGGTTGCGCGATGTTCAGTCATCCGCCCTGCCCTTTCCTCGCGCCTTGCCTGGCGGCGTCCCTTGCGCCCGTAGCGGGCCGCGCCCACGTCGCCCACGCCCCGTCCCGTCGCCCTTCTCGTCGCCCGCCTCCCGCCCGATGTCGCGCAGGTGCGCATCGAGCTTGTCGAAGCGCTCGTCCCAGATGCGCCGGTGTTCCCCGATCCAATCCAAGGCACCGTCGAGCGCGCCGACCTCCAGGTGGCACGGTCGGAACTGGGCATCCCGACGCCGCGAGATCAGGCCACTACGTTCGAGCACCTTGAGGTGCTTGGAGACACCCGGGAGCGACATGGGGAAGCGCGCCGCGAGCTCGTTCACCGTCGCGTCGCCCTTCGCGAGCCGGCTCACAATGGCCCGTCGGGTTGGGTCGGCCAGCGCGGCGAACGCCGCATCGAGCCGATCCTCGGTCATGGTCATGGAGAGAGTTAACCAAGGAGTTAGTTAACTGTCAAGTTAAATGATTCCCCTCGGCTCCGGCGCCAGGCGCGTTCCGCGCTCGCACTCCCGATGGAAGGCGGCCCGGCGCCCGATAGAAGAGGACCGAGAGAAATGGACCGGTCGGAGAAGAAGGGCCGCGGAAACAAGGGACGGAGGCGATCGTGCTGCTGCAGGTGATCACCGGGACCACCCGGCAAGGGCGGTTCAGCGAACGGGTGGCGGCATGGGTGCTCGACCGCCTGCAGGATCACGGCGGCTTCGATGTGGAGGCGATCGACCTGCGCGACCACCCGCTGCCGTTCTTCGCGGCCGAGATGGCTCCCGCACGCGCCAGCGGCGTGTACGAGGACGACGAGGTCGCCCGTTTTGGAGCAATCGTGGCGCGCGCCGACGGCTTCGTCATCCTCACCGGTGAGTACAACCACGGCTACCCGGCCGTGCTGAAGAACGCCATGGACTCCACCTTCGTGGAATGGCGGCGCAAGCCGATCTCTTTTGTCGGCTGGGGCAACGTTGGGGGCGCTCGCGCCATCGAGCAACTGCGTCAGGTGGCGGTGGAGTTCGAGATGGCGCCGTTGCGCTGGGCCGTGCACATCCTGCCCGACGTGCTGATTCCGCTGCGCCAGGCGGAGGATCCTGACGACCTGTCGTTCCTGGCCTCGCTCGATCCGCGTCTCACCATGCTGGCCGACGACATGGTCTGGTGGATGCACGCGCTCGCGACGGCGCGGGCCGAGAGCGGGTAGACCGCAGCCCTGGCCGCTGCTTGCGCCCACGACAACGACAGAAGCGACGAAGGAGGAGCAATGGACAACCCGCTCGCCCCCTTGCGGGCATCGGTCGCCAGACTGCACGAACTGGTGCAGGGCCTCGACGTGGTTGAGCTCGAGCAGCCGTCGTACGCGACCGACTGGAACATCGCCGCCGTGCTGTCGCACCTGGGCTCGGGTGCTGTCATCATGCAGCGTCGCCTCGAGGATGCACGGACCGGCACGCAAACGCCCGACGACTTCACCACGAACGTGTGGGACGAGTGGAACGCCAAGTCGCCCCGCGCACAGGCGGACGACTCGCTCACCGAGGACCGGCGCTTGCTGGAATGGCTCGAGAGAGTGCCCGGCGACGACCGCGGCCGCATCACCCTCTCGTTCGGTCCCGTCACCGTCGGCTTCGACGAGGCCGTTGCAGCGCGGCTCAACGAGCACGCGCTCCACACCTGGGACATCGAAGTGATGTTCGACGGGCGCGCGCGCATCCCGGCCGACGCCGCCGCGGTCATCGTCGACAACCTCGGCCTCATCGCCCGCTTCACCGCCAAGCCGACCGGCATCGAGCGCGAGGTCCGAGTGCGCACGAGCAATCCGGTTCGCCATTTCACTGTCCGCCTGACGCCCGAGGCCGCGGAGCTCTTAGCCGGCGACGCCGGCGTCACGCCCGATCTGGAGCTGCCCGCCGAGGCGTTCTGCCGCCTTGTCTACGGGCGGCTAGACCCGGACCACAGCCCCATGGTGACAGCCAACGGAGAGGTGCTCGAGTTGTTGCGCCGAGTCTTTCCCGGACCCTGAGCCCGCGCCGCGAGCCGATCTCAAGACCCGGGTGCGGCTGGGGACCGAGTTGGTTGCGCACGCGGGCGGCGCCGAGCGCCCGCCACAGCAACGGGCCGATCCGGTGCTCGCACGCCGCGGTCACGGCCACGACCATGTCGGCGCCATCGGAGAGGGCAAGCCGCACGGCAGCCGGGTCTGGATCACGGCGGCAGGCCTCGCACAGCAACTGGGCCGTCGCGTCGGTGGTCGATGCCATGGGCCCCGGCCAGCCGGCAGCGCGCGTTCGCGCCCCGATTCGGCGCCGTGTCGTCCGAAGACGGCCTGTTTGTGAAGAGCTGAGGCTCCGTCACCGTCGTTGCAAGATTCGAACGCACTGGCGTAGGAAACGCCGATGTGGCTCGTTACTCACCCCGGAAGATGCACTCGAGAGGCGGGTCAGAGGCGGTCATGCAGAGTGACGACACGATCCGAGAGGTGACCCGATCTCCCGGTGCGAGCGGCAGTGGCCGCGTCCGGCCTGCCTACTGACGGGGGAGCGGTGTCAGAGGCCGCCCGCGAGGTGGTGTGCGGGCATGCCCGCTGATTGGCCGACCGGGGACACCCGGCCCCGCCGCCGCGAGGGCGCCTCGGCCGTCGAGCTCGACGACAACCTCGCGCTCTATGACGACGTCGGCCAGCTGCTCATCCTCCTCAACGCCAGCGCAGCCTCGGTATGGGAGCTCTGCGACGGCGTCACCACGATCGACGACATGGTCCGAACACTCGTTGACTCCCACGACGAGGACGCGGGGTTGATCGAGGTGGACGTGCACCAGGTCGTGCGCAAGCTGACCGACCTCGGACTGGTCGTCGACGTGGCCGAGCACGGTGAGGCCGAGGACGGTGAGGCCGCGGCTGAAGGCTGAGCAGGGCCTGAGCTCGGGGCCTCGCAGCTCCCGAGTTGCCATCCGCCCCCGCGCCTATGGAGGATTAGGTGTGCCCATCGCTCACCTTGGGTCCGAGACGCCCCCAGACGAGGTGGCGGTGGCCGTGGGGCGGGACGGCGCGGTGATCGTCGACCACGTCGCCGAGGCGTCGCTCCTCGACCGCATCGAAGCCGAGCTGCGGCCGTACCTCGATGCCACGCCCACAGGGCCCGACGACTTCAGCGGGACGACGACCCGGAGGACGGGTTCGCTCATCGCCCGCTCGCCCGCCTGCCGCGATCTGGTCATGCATCCGCTCGCGCTCGGGGCGGCTCGCGCTTTTCTCGGGCACGCCACCAACATCCAGTTGCACTTGACCCAGGCGATCGCCATCGGGCCGGGCGAGACTGCGCAGCCGATCCACCGGGACCAGTGGGCGTTCGACTTCTTCCCCTTCCCATCGGGCTACGAGGTCCAGTGCAACACGATTTGGGCACTCACCGAATTCACAGAGGAGAACGGCGCCACCCGAGTGGCGGTCGGCAGCCATACCAAGCCCGACGGGACGACGCACGGGCCGGGCGACACCGAGCCCGCCGAGATGACCCGCGGCTCAGTGCTCTTCTACTCCGGCAGCGTCTACCACGGGGGCGGCGCCAACCGGTCCGGCGCCACTCGCATCGGACTCAACATCACCTACAACGTGGCGTGGCTGCGTCAGGAGGAGAACCAGTACCTCTCGGTGCCGCGCGAGGTGGCCGCCACGCTGCCCACGGACTTGCTCCGTGTCATGGGCTACGACCGTGGGGCCTACGCGCTGGGCTACATCGACGACCTGCGCGATCCCATTGAGGCGATCAGGCCGGGTACCGGCTCGAGCGGTTTCGCGGTAAGCGGCTAAGCGGGCTCACCGGCTGCACCAACGTTCGTCGATCCGTCGTCGCGGCCGGGCTCGCGGCGCGACAACACGGTGACGGGTCCGTCCCTGACCCTTGCTGGGTACTCGTCGCGAGGTTATCCGATGGTCATGCACTGCATCCCCGTGCGATCAGTCGCTTCAGATGCCGGCACTACTACCGTGGGTATCGTGCCGGTCGAGATCCGAGAAGCGAAGGCGGATGACCACGACGAACTCTTCGTCGCGTTCAGCCGTATCGTGAGCGCCGGTGAGGGGTTTCCGCAGGCGCACCCCGTCACCCGCGAGGAATTCGACGACTACTGGATCGCCCGCTCCTCCGTGGTCTCGGTGGCGCGGTTCGGCGGGTATCTGATCGGTGGCTATTACATCAAGCCAAATTACGTGGGCCGGGCGTCCCACATCGCCAACGCCGGCTACTTCGTCCTCGGCCCCTACCGCAGCACGGGCGTCGGTCGCACGCTCGTCGAGCACTCACTCCGCACTGCGCGCCGGCTCGGGTTCGACGCCATGCAGTTCAACCTTGTGTTCGAGTCGAATTCGGCGCGCACCATGTATGCCAAGCTCGGCTTCGCAGAAGTAGGTCGAATCCCGCGCGCAGTCGATGACGAGGACGCCGTCATCTACTGGCGCAGTCTCGAAGACATCGACCTCGAAGACATCGACCTAGAGGACATCGACCTCGAGGACATCGACCTCGAGAACCTCGACGCGTGAGCGACGACGTCTCGGTCCAGCGTCACGACGAGCACATCGGCGTGGTCACCTTGCGGCGGCCCCCGAACAATTACTTCGATACCTCCCTCATTGAGGCAGTGGGATCGGCCTACGTCGAACTCGACGGCTCGACCTGGTGTCGTGCCATCGTCCTGGCGGCGGAAGGCAAGCACTTCTGTGCCGGTCTCGACTTCTCCGCCAATGCCAACCAGGACATCGCCGCGCTGTATCGGGCCGCGTTGCGCCTGTTCGCGGCGCCGCTGCCCGTGGTGGCTGCCGTGCAGGGCGCAGCCATCGGCGGCGGCTTCGGGCTCGCGCTCTCGACCGACTTCCGGGTGGCCACGCCGGAGAGCCGCTTCAGCGCCAACTTCGCCAGGCTGGGGTTCCACCATGGCTTCGCGCTCACAGTGACGTTGCCGGCGACCGTCGGCCGCCAGGCCGCGGCCGACCTGTTGCTCACCGGGCGGCGTGTCGGGGGCGAGGAGGCGATGGCGCTCGGCCTGTGCGACCGGCTGACCGACCGCGACAACCTGCTGGCCCAGGCACTCGACTACGCCACAGAGCTGGCGGCGTCGGGGCCGCTGGCCGTGCGCGCGATCCGGGCCACGTTGCGGCGCGGCCTGGTGGAGCAGGCTGAACTGGCCATGGAGCACGAGTACGCCGAGCAGATGCGCCTGGGGGAGACGGAGGACTTCCGCGAGGGAGTGCGCGCCGTGGCAGAGCGACGCACTGCGCGCTTCCGCGGCGCGTGAGCATGGACGGGCCGGCGCTCCACGAGCTGAACACGGCGTTCGCCTGGACCGATCACCGGGGCCCGTTTCGCGTCCTCAGCGCCCAGCAGGCCCGCCAGTACGACGAGAGCGGGTTCTTCGTGCTGGAGGACGCGCTCAGTGCCGCCGAGGTGGCGGCGCTGGCCGAGGCCATCGACCCGTTCGAGGCGCACCAGGAGGAGGCGCTGCGATCCTTGGAAGGCGGGCGCTTCTTCATCGCACGCGCCGATGAGATCACCTTCACCACCCACCTCGTGCTCCAGTCCGCGTCGCTACGGACGTTCACCGCCTCGGCGCTCCTCGCCGACGTGTGCGCGGACCTGATCGGGCCCGACGTCCGCTTGTACTGGGACCAGGCTGTCTACAAGAAGCCCGCTACCGAGTCCCCCTTCCCCTGGCATCAGGACAACGGGTACGCCTTCGTCGAGCCGCAGCAGTACCTGACCTGCTGGGTGGCGCTGACCGATGCCACCGAGGAGAACGGTTGCCCCTGGGTCGTGCCGGGCTTGCACCGCCGGGGGACCCTGGCCCACGAGTACTCCGACATCGGCTTCGTGTGTCTGCGCGACCCGGCGGACGCTGTATCCGTGGCGGCGAGCGCCGGGAGCATCGTGGTCTTCTCCTCGCTCACCCCGCATTCAACTGGGCCGAATCACAGCGATGCGGTGCGCAAGGCCTACATCGTGCAGTTCGCGCCGAGCGGTGCCGAAGTCATCCGAACCCAGCCGGGCGGGGTCGCGCTGCGGGTTCCGGCCGACGACGAGGGACGCCAGTACGAGATCCTCCGCCACGGAGAGCGCGTGAGCCTCTAGGTCGTGCTGCGGTGCCGGCCACAGTCCTGGGTGCTGCGGCGGCGCGCAGCCCAGGGAGGGCGGCGAGGAGGCCCGCGCCGCCGCCGGGCACGCGGGGTTGGGACCAGCGCCAGCGCGCACCGGGGCGCGGGGTCGGCAACGTGGCGCTCGTGCTCGTCATCCTTTGTTGAGTGATGATCGTCATGATCGTCATGATCGTCATGCGGCGTCTCCTTCCTGTGATCCGCTCGTGCTCAGGTGGTTCGGTGCTCGGGCGCTCGGCTGCTGAGGACACGGTGCGCCGCGGGCGTGTGTGCTGGCTAGGGCCGCGCTGGGTCCCGCCGGAGAGTTCGGTTGCGCCGAAGCGACACCGGCGCGCCGGACTACAACAACTAGGGTGGGTCGAGGTCGAGCAAGAGGGCAGCAAAGGGGGTTTTTCATGACACAGACAGCGCCGGTCGGGGACTGGGCGACCGACTTCGACGTCATGGATCCGCGGTATCTGGCCGATCCCTTCAGCATCTGGGACCAGTTGCGCCAGACGTGTCCCATCCCCCACACCAACCGGCGGAAGAGCAGCTGGATGCCGCTGCGCTACGAGGACGTCACGGCGATCGCGCACGACATCGAACACTTCAGCTCGCTCAAGGTGGCCGTCATCCCGGGCGACGAGGACGAGGACCCTCCGGACTTCGATGGGCCGAATCTCGAGTACGGGCTGCCTCCCATTTCCGCGGACCCACCGCTGCACACGTGGACCCGCCGGCTCCTTTTGCCCTGGTTCTCGCACAAGCGGGTCAACGGCTACATACCTCTGACGCGCGACCTGTGCCGCTCACTCCTCGACGGCTTCGCCGCCAGTGGTGGGGCCGATGCCGCCGCCGACTACGCCCAGCAGATCCCGGTGCGGGTGATCGCCCACATCCTGGGCGTGCCGACCGACTTGTCGGACACCTTCACCGGGTGGGTGCGAGACGTCCTCGAGTTCGCCGACGACGCCGAACGACGCCAACGTGGAGCCGAAGGGCTGCTCAATTTCTTCCTGGCGCACCTCGAGGAGCGCCGCCACCACCCCGGTGACGATCTGCTGAGTGAGCTGCTCAGCACCGAAGTGGAAGGCGCACCGGTCGACGACGGAATCATCTTGGGCATGGCGGCCCTCGTCCTGATCGCCGGCGTGGACACGACCTGGAGCGCGATCGGCTCGTCGCTGTGGCACCTGGCCACCCATCCCGACGATCGCCGGCGGCTGGTGGCGGATCCCGAGTTGATGCCGACGGCCATCGAGGAGTTCTTGCGGGCCTACGCCCCAGTGACCATGGCACGCGAGGTCACCGAAGACGTGGAGTACGCGGGCTGTCCAATGAAGGCAGGGGACAAGGTGCTGATGAACTTCCCTGCCGCCAACCGCGACCCAGAGGCATTCGAGCACCCCGACGTCGTGGAACTCGACCGTGCCCACAACCGGCACGTCGCGTTCGGCTCGGGCATCCACCGCTGTGCCGGTTCCAACCTGGCGCGCATGGAGCTCCAGGTGGCCCTCGAGGAGTGGCTCGCCCGTATACCCGAATTCTCCCTTGCCGAAGGCAAGGAGATCAGTTGGGCTGGCGGACAGGTCCGCGGCCCCCGAGTCCTTCCGGTGGTGTTCTGATGAAAATCCGCGTTGACCCCGACAAGTGCCAGGGCCACGCCCGCTGCTACGGGCTCGCGCCCGAGATCTTCGACGTCGATGACTATGGGCAGGCGTCGGTCATCCTCGACGAGATACCGCCCGAACTCGAGGAGAAGGCGCGGCTGGCGGTGGCCAACTGCCCCGAGTACGCGATCGAGATCATCAGCGACTAGCCGGCGAGCGGGACCACTCGGAGCCGCACCGCCGTCGAGGCGGCACGGCTCCGGGGTCCGCGTCTGACGGTGGGCTCGGATCAGACCGTGACCAGCGCGAGGGGGTCGCGCTGGTCGCCGTCCACCGCGTCGATCGTTCCCTCGGCCGCCGCGTTGGGGGCGCCCGTGCGGGTCCGGCGGATCAGGACGAAGGCGGAGGCGGCGGCCACGGCGAGCACGATCGCACTGAACGTGAAGGCCGTCGTGTAGCCGTGGATGGCGCCGGCGGCCAGCGCCGCCGGAGACGTGCCGTGCACGACTAGGAACGAGGCAGTGGCAGTGGTGGCGATGGTGTTGATGAGTGCGGCGCCCATGGAGCCGCCCGTCTGCTGTGTGGCGTTGACGAGGGCGCTGGCCACACCGGCGTCCTCGGGGTGCACGCCGATCAGCGCGGTGCTGCTCATGGCGACGAACGACATGCCCATGCCCAGGCTGATGATCACCTCGGCCGGCAGCACCGTCACGAAGTACGACGAGTGCATGGTGAGCGTCGTAAGGATCGTCAGCCCCACGGCGGCCATCAGCAGGCCGAGGGACATCAGAGCACGAGGGCCGAAGCGGGGCAGGAACCGGCTGGCCACGGTGGCGCCGGCGATGATGCCGAGCGAGAACGGCACGAACGCAAAGCCGCTCTTCATCGCCGAGTAGTGCAGCGTGCCCTGGAAGTAGTAGGTCAGCGACAAGAAGGTGCCGAGCAACGCGGTGCCCACGAGCAAGGAGGCGAGAAACGACCCCCCCCGGTTGCGGTCGAGCACGACGCGCAGAGGGAGGAGCGGGTGGGCCGCTCGGCGCTCGAGTGCGACGAATGCCACCAGCAGGACGCCGGCGATCGCGAAGAGCGAGACCGTCACCGACGAGCTCCAGCCGTCAGAACCCGCCTTGGTGAAGGCATAGACGAGCGCCAGCAGTCCGCCTGTGACTGTCACTGCCCCGGGTAGGTCGTAGCCGTGGTTGGCCGGGCTCTTGCTCTCGCGGACGACACGCAGGGCGCCGAAGGCGGCGATGATCGCAATCGGCACGTTGATGAGCAGCGTCCAGCGCCACGACGCGTACTCGGTGAGGAACCCACCGAGGATCAGGCCGATGGCTGCCCCGCCCCCGGCGATGCCTCCGTAGACGCCGAAGGCTCGCGCCCGCTCCTTGGGCTCGGTGAAGGTCACGGTGAGGAGCGACAGCGCCGCAGGCGCCATGACGGCGGCGAACGCGCCCTGCAGCGCTCGAGCGCTGAAGAGCATGGCGGCGTTCTGGGCCAGGCCGCCCAGCGCGGAGGCAGCGGCGAACCCGATCAGGCTGATCACGAACATTCGCTTGCGCCCGAAGTAGTCGGCGATTCGGCCGCCCAGGAGGAGGAGGCCGGCGAAGGCCAGCGTGTAGGCCGTCAGCATCCACTCGCGGTTCGCCGTCGAGATGTGCAGGGCGCGCTGGGCTGAGGGCAGGGCGATGATCACCACCGAGGCGTCCAGCACCACCATCAGCTGGGCAGTGGCGATGACGGCCAGGGCGCGGAAGCGCTTGGGGTCGGCCGCCGGTTCGGCGTCAGGTTCGATCACCGAGGGCGTCGAGGTCGAGGTCATGGTGTCTCCTCCGGGTGGGTCGGTACTGCTCGATCGGTCGGGTGAGGCGCTCAGAAGCCCCAAATCGGCTGGTCTCGGCCTTTTTCTGCTAGCCCTGCCGAAAATGGGTCTGGCCTTCGTCGCCTTGATGGCTTAGAATCGGAATCGGAGTTCTGGTTCCAGTTACACTATACGGAACAGAGACTCCGTTTGTCAACCGGGGAGGAAGAGGTTTCGATGGGCCTCACAGCTCAAGGGGCGGTGCCGGGGGGCGCAGACCACGGGCCCGACGACGAGGTCGCGACGCGTCCGCTGCGGGCTGATGCCGCGCGCAACCGGGCACGCATCCTCGCGGCGGCCGAGGCAGTGTTCGCCGCCGAGGGGATCGAGGTGCCGGTCGACATGATCGCCGAGAAGGCCGGCGTCGGTGTAGGGACGCTCTATCGGCACTTCCCGACGAAGGAGAAGCTCTGTGAGGCCATCCTCCTCGAGCGGCTCGCGTCGCTCACCGTCGACGCGCAGGCACTGGCCGATGCGGATGACCCACCGGCGGCCTTCTTCGGCTTCTTGGACCACGTGGTGGTGGAGGCCGCGGCCAAGCGCGATCTCATCGTGGCGGTGATGGGTGCGGGCGTGACCTTCGATCTCGCGGCGTCCGATGTCAAAGAGGAACTGCGCCTCGCGGTGGAGGTGTTGTTGCGGCGGGCGCAAGAGGTTGGCGCGGTGAGACCCGACGTGACGGCCACGGCGGTGATGGCCCTCGCGAGCGCGACCTGCCAGGCCGCGTCGCACGACGACGCCACTCCCTCGAGAGACCTGCTCGCCATCGTCTGCGACGGCCTGCGCACCCAGGGCGGCTGAGCCGATGGCCGGTCCGCCCTTCGGTCCACGTCGTCGGGCCTAGCGCCGCAGCACCTTCGTTGTCGCGGCGGCCGCGATCTCAGCGAGCTGCGCGTGCCCGCTGCATCTCACCCCAGGCGTCCACAGGGCTGTGCAAGGAGAGCCCGCCGTCACACTCGAGCACCTGGCCCGTCACCCATTCCATGGCGTGGAGACCCAGGATGGCCTCCGCGATGTCGTCCGCCTCGCCGAGCCGGCCCAGCGCCGTGCGCGCCGCGACCGCCCCCAGCCAGGGCGATCCCGCCGTCGTCGCCGATGGACCGCGTCCCAGCATGGGCGTGCGCGTCACTCCGGGCGCGACGGCGTTGACGCGTAGGCCGAGCTCTCCCCATTCGGCCGCGGCCACCTGCACCAACATCGACAGCGCCGCCTTGGACGCGCAGTAGATGCCCATGTTGCGGTCGACCAGGCGTGCGCTGACACTCGAGACCGCGACGAGCGAGGCCGGTACGCCACGCGCGTGCATCGCGGCGACCCAGGCGCGCATGCACAGCCATGGACCGCGCGCGTTCACGCGCATCACCCAATCGAACTCGCCGGCGTCGGTGTCGGCGAGCAGGCCGGCGTGCCCGACGCCGGCCGTCACCGTCAGCTCGGTGGGCACTCCCCACCGCGAGCGGGTGGCGCCCACGGCCTCGTCGATCTCGTCAGGCTCGGTTACGTCGCAGGTGACGTCATGAGAACCGGCGATGTCCCAGGTCACTGTCGGGGTGCCCCGGGCCCGGTACGCCTCGGCCAGGGCCGCCCCGATCCCCGACCCGCCTCCGACCACCAGTGCGAGCGGTTCGGCTTCGCTCATGTGTCTCCCTTCGCTCGGCCCGGGCCAGACCGTACCCGGCCTGCGGTGACAGACTCGTGGCCGATCCCTTCCGCGGAAGCCGCACCAAGCGCTTCCCGATAAAGGAGTACCAGCGCGTATGAAGGCTGCGGTCTACTACGAGACGGGGGCGCCCGACGTCTTCCGCTACGAAGAAGTGCCCGATCCAGTGACCGGACCGGGCGACATACTCATCGACGTCGAGGCGGTGAGCATTGAGGGCGGCGACACGCTCAACCGGCTGGGCGGCGACATCGCGCGGGTGCCTCACATCGTGGGCTACCAGTGCGCGGGCACGGTGGCCGAGGTCGGGGCGGACGTCCGTGGATTCGTGGTGGGGGACCGGGCGGTCACGGTCGGCGTCGATGGTTCCCACGCCGAGCGCCGGGCCGCGTCCGAGGCGTTCGCCTGGAAGGTCCCCGATGGCGTCTCCACAGATGACGCGGCCTGCGTCCCGGTGCCCTTCGGCACAGCCGACGACTGCCTCTTCGAGTTCGGCCGCCTCCAGTCGGGCGAGACAGCCCTCATCCACGCGGGGGCCGGCGGCGTCGGCATCGCGGCGATCCAGATGGCCAAGCGAGCGGGGGCCCGGGTGTTCGCCACCGCGTCCAGCGACGACCGCCTGGAGCGGTTGAAGGAGCTCGGCCTCGACGAGGGCATCAACTACGCGACGCACGACTTCGTGGCCGAGGCGCGTCGGCTGACCGACGGTCGTGGCATCGACGTGATCGTCGATTCCGTCGGCGGGCGGACGTTGCAGGGCAGCATCAACGCCCTCGCGTACCGCGGGCGCTGCGTCACGGTCGGCGATGCCGGGCGCGCCCGGGCCGAGCACCTCGACATCTCGACCATGCGGCCGAACAACCAGACACTCTCGGGCTACTTCCTCGGTGCCGAGCTGATCATGGCACCGAGGGCCTACGCCATGATCGCCGGCCACCTCGAGGCGATCGCACGGGGGGAGCTCCGGGTCGTCATCGATCGAACCTTCCCGCTCTCGGAGGCGGCCGCCGCCCATGCATACATCGAGAGCCGCCAGGCGTTCGGGCGAGTGTTACTGGTGCCCTAGCGCCTCCTACCGATGTGGTCGGGGTGCTGGGGGAGAGGTTCGACCGCCGTCGCCTGGGTAGTCCTACGCTGGCGCAATGGCTCTGGCTGGTCTGTTCGCGCAGGTCATTCTCTTCGGCGTTCAACCGAGTGGAGACAGTTGGGTCGGCTGGGTGGTCCTGGCCGTCGCGGTGGTCTTTGGTGCCAGCACACTCCTCGCCGGCTGGCCACAGAGAGCGAGGGCACGAATCGCCAGGTGGCGATCCCGCCAACAGGACCACAGCGGGTCGGGGCCATCGAGCCTCTGACCAGGTACGGAGGAAGACTGTGCCCACGTGGAGGCCGAAGAACTGAGGGTGGGCCGGGGTCGGAGTGGATCCGGCCCGTTCAGCGCGGCGACCCGCGCCAACGCCGCTCGAAGGGCAGGCGCCAGGTGCGCGGTGCAATGAGCTCGTTCATCGCGGGTGGTCCCCAGCTGCCCTTGGCATAGGGCAGAACGGGAGGCGGATCCTCGAGCAATGGTGTCGAGACCTCCCACAGGCGCTCGATCCCCTCCGCCGTGTTGAACAAGGTGTGGTCGCCCACCATGGCGTCGTGGATGAGGCGTTCGTAGGCCTCGAGCACCTCGGCGTCCTGGCCCGTCTCGTGCAACGCGAACTGAAGGCTGAGCTTCTCGAGCTTCATGCCCGGGCCCGGCTTCTTCCCGTAGAAGGACAGCGAGAGCTTGGACGAGTCGGCCAGGTCGAACGTGAGGTGGTCAGGCCCCTGGCTGCCCACCCCCGAGCCGGCAGGGAACATCGACTTGGGTGGCTCCCGGAAGGCGATCGAGATGATGCGCTCTCCGGCTCCCATCTCCTTGCCGGTCCGGAGGAAGAAAGGCACGCCGGCCCAGCGCCAGTTGTCGATCTCGCAGCGCAGCGCCACGAAGGTCTCGGTGTCCGAGTCGGGGGCCACCCCGGGCAGGTCGCGATACCCCTCGTATTGCCCGCGCACCACCTGGCTGACGTCGAGCTCGCGCAGCGAGCGGAACACCTTGTTCTTCTCCTCACTGATGGCGACCGACTCGAGTGTGGTCGGTGGTTCCATGGCCATGAAGGCGAGAATCTGGAAGAGGTGGGTCTCGACCATGTCCTTGAACGCACCCGTCGCTTCGTAGAAGCTGACGCGGTCGTCGACCGAAAGCGTTTCGGGCACGTCGATCTGCACGTGGTCGATGTGGTCGCGGTTCCAGATCGGCTCGAAGAGGCCGTTGGCGAAACGGAAGGCCAAGATGTTCTGCACCGCCTCTTTTCCGAGGAAGTGGTCGATGCGGAAGATCTGCTCCTCGTCGAAGACTTGATGCAGCATGTCGTTGAGGGCGACCGCGCTGGCCAGGTCGGTGCCGAAGGGCTTCTCGAGGACCACCCGTGAACGCTCCACCAACTTGGCCTCGGCCAGCAGCTGAATGATGGCGCGGTCGGCCGCCGGGGGGATGCTCAGGTAGTGCAGCCGGCGTACGTCATTGCCGATCTCGGCCTCGACCTTCGTGACGTGGTCGGCGAACGCCTGCGGACCCACCGATGTCGAGACGAAGGTCAGGCGCTTCTCGAAGTTGGCCCATTGCAGCAGCGAAACCTTGCGGGTGGCGAACCGGTCGCAGGCTTCGCGGGCGAGGTGTCGGAAGTCCTCGTCGCTCAGGTCCCGGGTGGAGCTCCCGATGATGCGGTACTCGGGCATCAGTCCCGAAATCGAAAGGTTGAACAGGTCGGGCAGGAGCTTGCGTTGCGCGAGGTCGCCAGTCGCCCCGAAGAGGACGATGACGTGCGGATCGACCCGGCGTGTCTCCGACATCGACTCGACGGCGTCGTCGCGTTCCATTACTTCGGTCACGGAGCGGGACGCCATTCGTTGAGCTCGGACGCGTTGGCTCCCATGATCTTGGTGACGGACTCGGGCGGGAGTTTCTGGAGCTCGGTTACCCAGTCGGTCGGCTCAGGCAGTCCCTCCACGTGGGGCCAGTCAGAGCCGAAGATCACACGGTCGTCCCCCACCAGATCGACGATCTCGTTGACGTCGTCCTCCCAGAAGGGGTTGATCCACACGTGGCGGCGGAAGGTGACGACCGGGTCCTCGCTGAAGTACCCGGGCATCCGACGAGTCGTTGTGTGCAGCTTGCGGAAGAGCGGGGCCAAGAACTCCGAGCCGTTCTCGACCGAGGCCACCCGGAGGTTGGGGAAGCGGTCGAAGAGCTTTTCGAGGATGAGGGTGGCCAGAAAATCGTGGGCTGCCCGCTCAATGGCGAACAACTTGATGCTCAGGCGCTGGCGCTGCCCTCCGCCCTTGAACGAGGCGGAGAAGCCGTCGACCGCGTAGCCGTTGGACGACAGCCCGGCGTCGCCGGCGTGCACGACCACGGTGATGCCGGCCTCGTTGACCCGGGCCCAGAAGGGGTCGAAGAGGTCCGCCGCAGGCGAGAGCGGTCCGTTGGCGGTGGTGGGGGCGGCGGCCCGCATGACGACGGTACGGGCGCCCCGGTCGAGAGCCCACTCGAGCTCGCGCACCGCCTCGTCGACATCGGCGAGGGTGATGTAGGGAGAGGCGAAGATGCGGTCCCGGTACGCCATGCCCCAGTCCTCGGCCAGCCAGCGGTTGAAGGCACGGAACAAGAGGACGACCGCCTCGGGGTCGTGCTTGAGCGACTCCTCGTAGAGCATGCCGAGCGTCGGAAAGAGCCACACCCGCTCGATCCCCTGCGTGTCCATCGTCGCCAGCCGGGCGTCGCGGTCGCGGTACTCGGGACGGATCGGCTCGGGCGTTCCCATCAGCTCGTGCATCGGACGACCGTCGGGGTTGCCCCGGAAGAAGTCGACCAGGGCGCCGGCCGGTGCGATCGGGTTGAAGGTCGGATTGGTGACGGCGCGGCTGACGCGTCCCCCCAGCGCGTGATAGCGGCGTCCGCCGATCTCCACCCACTCGAGGACACGTGGCCCGAGCACCGGATCGAGGTGGCGGGTGAACGCGTCGAGCGCTTCGTAGTAGTGGTTGTCGGCGTCGAAGACCGGGGAGTCGACAGTGTGCATGGTCAGCCTTCCGCGAGTGGCGTGCGCAACACCTGAGACTCTACGTGCTCGGCTTCGGGGGCCCCGCCGCGGTGTGGGCGGTCCCTTCGGGGTCCACCGCCCACGGGGGTGCGAGGCCCCAGCGATCGCCGAACACCAGCTCGGGCAGCGGCCGCCGCCGCACAGGGCCGTGCCGGCCTTGCGGCCTTCCGATGGTGATGGTCGCCATCAACTCCACCTCGTCAGGGATGTGGAGCAGCTCCCGAAGCTCTGCCTGCGCGGTGAACTGCCAGCCCGTCATCACGCCGCCGTATCCGAGGGCGCGCGCTGCGAGGAGAAGGTTTTGGCACGCCGGGTAGATCGAGGCACCGTCGCTCGCAGCCGTGTGGTCGCGGTAGCGGACGTAGCAAGCGATGATCAGCACCGGCACCGACTCGTAGCTGTCGACGTAGTGCTGCATGGTGCGCGCCATGCGCGCCTTGGGCGAATCCGCCTCGGCGCCCGAGCCGCGGTCGTAGCCGTCCGCCTCTCGCTTGGCCGCCCAGAATCGACGCGCGCCCTCACCGATGAGGCGCTTGGCCTCCTCGGCCACGGCCCCGTCGGTCAGGACGATGAAGCGGAACGGCTGGCGGTTCGAGCCGCTCGGAGCTCGCGTGGCCGCGAAGAGGATGTCGCGGAGCGCCTCGTCGGGGACCGCCTCGTCGGTGTAGCGCCGGATGGCGCGTGTCGTGAGCAGCCCGTCGTAGAGCGAGAGCTCGTCATGTCCGGTATCCGCCATGGCGGCGACCCTACCAACGGCCTCCTGCTGTGCCGTCAACACGAGCGACAGCGACCGCCAACCGCATCACCCCCGGGCCGCTACCCGCTCGACCAGCTCGGTGTAGAGACGGGGCCGGCGCTCGTCCTCGAGTGACGCGCCGACACCCTCGTGCCGATGGGCCAGGTGGAGGTCGATCCGATGCACCAGAAGCTCGGCGATGCCGGCACCGCCGGGGACCGCGGTGCTCGCCTCGGCAACCACGGTGCCGGTAGGCGCGATGATCCGGCTCTGACCGAGCAGGGTCCAACGCGCGTGAGATCCCGCCTGGTTCGCCTGGACCCACCACTGGCTGTTGGCCAGCGCCCACGCCGGCTGTAGGAGGTCCCACGCCGGCGCGCGTTCCACCTCGGTGGCCGACGGCGCCAGCACGAGGCGCGCCCCGCGCAAGGCCAACGCGCGCGCCACCTCGGGAACGTCGCCCTCGAACCCGGCCACGAGTCCGACGCGGCCGAGCATCGGGTCGTCGAACGTGGTGAGGCGCTCGCCGGCCGCGAACACCGAGTGCTCGAGCGTGGGCGGGTAGAGATGGGTCTTGCGGTGCCAGGCCGCCAGGTCGCCCCGCTGGTTGAAGGCGAGGACGGTGTCGTAGAGGACCCCTCCTTCGACTTCGGGCACGCTGCCGGCGACCAAGAAGAGGTCGTGGCGGCGGGCCGCGTCGCCCAGCGCCCGCGCCCGCGGCCCGTCACGGGCCTCGGCACCTCGGCGCGCATCGTCAGGCAGCGTCTCGGGGTCATACCCGCAGGACCACAGCTCGGGGAGCACGAGCAGCTGGACACCCCGAGTTGCCGCATCGTCGACCATCCCAAGGGCGACGGACAGGTTCAAGGCGTCATCGCCCGGCGTGGGCAGCCACTGGGCCACCCCGACCAGGAGGTCCCGCTTCATGACCGACCCACCAGGCTCACCTTTTCCCGCTCCAGACCGACACCGGATACGCGCGTCAACCTCGCACGGTACGGGGCGAACGTTCGGGCACGGTTTCCCGGTTGTGAATGGACTGTTACAAGCAGCCCGTTCACGGACGCGGCCGGTTCAGCCCGGGCGCCTCGCCATCAGCGTCACCAGGTCGTAGAGGACGTGCGCAGCGGCGACGGCCGTAATCTCGGACTGGTCGTAGGCGGGGCAGACCTCGACCACGTCGGCGCCGACGATGCGGGCCGGCTCGAGGCCACGGAGCAGAGCCAGCAGCTCGCGGCTGGTCAGCCCGCCCGCTTCGGGGGTCCCCGTGCCCGGCGCGTGGGCGGGGTCGAGGACGTCGATGTCGACGGACACGTACACGGGGGCGTCGCCGACCCGCGCCAGCATCTGCTCGACGACAGCTGCGACGCCCTGCGCCACGTCGTCGGTCGTCACCTGGGCAAAGCCCATGCCGGCGTCGTCGATCAGGTCCACGTCGCTATAAAGGGGTCCGCGCAAGCCGACGTGCACGCTCCGGTCCCGCAGCAGCAGCCCCTCCTCCCAGGCCCGCCGGAAGGGCGTGCCGTGCGTGAAGCGCTGCCCGAAGTAGGTGTCCCAGGTGTCGAGATGCGCGTCGAAGTGGACCAGGGCCAGCGGGCCGTGCCGCCGTGCAGTGGCACGCAACAGCGGCAGTGCGATCGTGTGGTCGCCGCCGACGGCGACCAGGCGTCCGCCGCCGTCGAGCAGCGCGTCCGCCCCGGCGTCGATCTGCGCCACCGCCTCTTCGGTGCTGAACGGCGTGCACGCGATGTCCCCGGCGTCGACGACCTGGGCCAATTCGAAGGGCAGCGAGTCCTGCGCCGGGTTGTACGGCCGCAACAGGCGCGAGCCCTGGCGCACCGCGGCCGGCCCGAAGCGGGCGCCCGGGCGGTAGCTCGTCCCGCCGTCGAAGGGGACGCCGACGACGGCGATGTCCCAGCGCGACACGGCATCCGCCGCGGGCAGCCGGGCGAAGGTGGCGAACCCGGCGTAGCGCGGGACCACCGAGGCGTCGGCCGGCCCGACGGGCCCGACCGAGTCCATCAGTCGTCGATGGCCTGGTAGACGAGCGCGCGCAACTGCGCCCGGAACGGATAGGCGACGGAAGGGAAGAGCTGGGTCATGAAGACGACGAAGAGGTCCTCGACAGGGTCGACCCAGAAGGCCGTGCTGGCCGCGCCGCCCCAGTAGAACTCGCCCCCCGACCCCACCATGGCGGTCGCGGCAGGCCCCATTCCCACGGCGAAGCCGAGTCCGAAGCCGACCCCCTCGAAGCCGGCCTCACCGAACCCCCCGATCGCCATCTCCTGCAGTGTCGCCCCGCCGGGGAGGTGGTTGACCGTCATCAGGTCGATCGTCTTGCGGCCGAGGATCCGCCGCCCGTCGAGCTGCCCGCCGTTGGCCAGCATCTGGCAGAAGGCGACGTAGTCGTGGGTGGTGGAGACGAGGCCCCCGGCACCGGAGAGGTACGAGCGCGGCGCGAGGATCCCGTTGGCGAAGGGGCCCTCCATCAGGCGAGGGGTGTTGGCGGGCTGGTACTGATAGCAGGCGGCGAGGCGTGAGCGCTGGTCCTCGGGCACGTAGAAGCCGGTGTCGGCCATCCCGAGCGGCTCGAAGATCTCGCGCCGGAGGTACTCGTCGAAGCGCAGCCCCGAGAGGATCTCGACCAGCCGCCCGACGATGTCGGTGGACAGCCCGTAGTTCCAGTGCGTGCCGGGGTGGAACTTCAGCGGGTGCTGCGCGAGGAGGGCTGTGACGCTCTCGAGGGTCTGGCCAGGGCCCAGCGCGCCGCGCGCCTTCGCGAACGCCGCGTCGATGGGATTGTCAGGGAAGAGCCCTCCCGGAAGGCCGGTGGTGTGCATGAGGACATCGCGCATGTTCATGGGGCGCTGTGGCTTCACCAAGGTGATGGAGTCGTCGTCGTGCACCTCACCCACCTGCAGCGTTCTCCACTCGGGGATGTAGCGGTGCACCGGGTCGAGCAGCTGGAACATGCCGCGCTCGTAGAGCTGCATCAGGGCGACCGAGGCGATGGGCTTGGTCATGGAGTAGATGCGGAAGATGGTGTCGTCGGCCATCGGGATGTTCCGCTCGCGGTCCATCAGCCCGAGCGAACGGGAATAGGCGACGTGCCCGCCGCGCACGACCGTTGTCTGGCAGCCGGCGATCTTCCCGGTGTCGACGTAATGGGGCCCGAAGTGTTCGGTGATGCGCTCCAGCCTCGCTTCGCTCATGCCGGCTGCGTCTGGATCGACCTTCACGCCCATCTCTCTTCCCGGGCCCCGCCGGCCCAACCTCGCCGGTCCAAGATCGCCGCTAGGCCAGCGCCTGCTTCTGCTTCTTCTGCTCGCGCAGGTAGGAGGCTGTGCCCTCGAGGAACGCGCCGACGTCCTTCTCCTTGTTGGCGGTGACGCCGTGGAACCACTCGGGCACGTAGACCTGGGCCGCACCTGCCTCCAACCCGGCCAGGATGGCGTCGACGGCCACCGACACCGGCTCGGCCGGGACCGGCAGGTCCGGCACGTCGTTGTCGGGCAGCGTGAAAAGCTCGGTGTCGATGACTCCGGGGTAGACCACCATCACTTTGACGCCGTCCTCCCACAGGTCGACGGCCATCGCCTCGGAGAACGCGGTCAGTGCAGCCTTGGAGGCATCGTAGGCGGCCTCCCCCGGGGCACTGAGCTTGGCGGCGATCGAGGAGATGTTGATGATGGTGCCGGAGCCGCGCGCCAGCATCTGGGGCAGCAGCGCCATGGTCAGGCGGATGGGGGAGAGGTAATTGACGTGCATGACTGCGGTGATGGTGTCGATGTCCAGCGCCGTCACGTGGCGGCGCTTGGGGATCCCGGCGTTGTTGATCAGCAGGTCCACCCCGCCGAAGGCGTCGATGACGTCGACCGCCAGCTGGTCCACCTCGTTGATATCCGCCAGGTTGGTCACCCACATCCGGCTGTCGGGCGAGTACTCCATGCACTCGCCGACCACCTCGGAGAGCTTGTCGGCCCGCCGGGCACAAATGCCCACGATCGCGCCGCGTTCCGCCAGCGCCACCGCCAGCCCGGCGCCGATGCCCGACGAGCCCCCCGTGACCAGCGTGCGGCACCCTTTCAGTTCTAGCGTCATCGTCCACCCCACTTTCACATCGCGTTTCGTGCTCACCTTAGGCACAGTCGGCACTGGACTGGTATTGACATTCTGTTGACGCACGCCGCGGCCACGTTGACATCGGATTCACAATCGCACGGCCACGATGGCCCCATGGCTGATTTCCTCGCAGTGCTCGGCATCATCGGCTTCGTCGCCGCGTTCCTGGGTCTGATCTGGGCCCTGGACCGGGTATGACCTGGACCCAGGGACTCCTCCTTGCTCTGTCCATCGTGATGTTCCTGTACCTGGGCGTCGCCATGTTCAAGCCCGAGAAGTTCTGAGGTGGGCTTCGCCTTCACCATCATCGCCCTAGTCGTCTGCCTGGCGCTCGCCTGGCGCTACCTCGGCTCGTACATGGCGGCCGTATTCGACGGACGGGTGCACTTCCTGGAGTGGGCTGAGCGCCCTGTCTATCGCGCACTCGGAACCAGTCCCGAGAAGGAGCAGAACTGGAAGCGCTACGCCGCCTCCATGGTCATCTTCTCTGGCGTCTGCGTGGGCGTCACCTACTTGATCGTCCGGATCCAGGGATCGCTGCCCCTCAATCCCCAACACCTGGGCGCCGTGCCCCAGGCGCTCAGCTGGAATACGTCCGTCTCGTTCATGACCAACACCAACTGGCAGAACTATGGCGGCGAGACGACGATGTCGTACTTCTCCCAGATCGGTGCGCTGACCTTCGAGCAGTTCGTGAGCCCAGCCATCGGCATCGCCGTGGCCATCGGCATGGTCCGGGGCTTCTCTCGGCGAAACTCGCCGACCATTGGGAACTTCTGGGTCGACATGACCCGCGCCCTTCTCTACATCTTCTTCCCCGTGGCGTTCATCTTCGGGATCATCATCGTCGGGCAGGGTGCGGTCCAGACGCTGGCCGGCACCGTCACCATCCACGACTACCTGAACGGCGTCACCCAAGTCATCGCCCGAGGGCCCATCGGCTTCATGCAATCGATCATGCAGCTGGGCAACAACGGGGGAGGGTTCCTCAACGCCAATCAGGCGACCGCGTTCGAGGACCCGACGGGGTTCACCAGCTTCATGTACATGTTCCTCCTCTTGTGCATCCCGTTCTCCTTGACCTACACCTTCGGCAAGATGGTCGGCAGCGTCCGCCACGGCGCAGCGCTCCTGGCGGCCATGGTGATCATCTTCGGGGTCTGGGTAGGCGGCGCCGCCTACTACGAGCACCAGAACAACCCTGCGGTGGCAGCAGCGGGTGTCCATTCCACTGTCGGTAACACCGAGGGTAAGGAGGCGCGCTTCGGCGACACGACGAGTGCCCTGTTCGGCGTGGCCTCGACCAGTACGTCGACCGGTTCGGCCAGTTCCTCTTACGACCAATTCACCCCGATGGGCGGCTTCTTCCTCATCAGCGGGATGATGCTGGGTGAGGTGACGCCGGGTGGCACCGGCAGCGGCCTTTACACCATCCTCATCTACGCCCTTATCGCTACCTTCATCGGTGGGCTGATGATTGGGCGAACACCGGAGTACCTAGGCAAGAAGATCCAGTCAAGGGAGATAAAACTCGCGGGTCTCGGGGCCCTTGTCATGCCGCTGATCGTCTTGGTCTTCACCGCCATCGCCGTGTCGATCCATGCCGGTCGAGCCGGGCCCCTCAATTCCGGGCCTCACGGGTTCACCGAGATCCTCTACGGGCTGACCTCCCAGGGGAACAACAACGGGTCGGCTTTTGATGGCCTGACCGGCAATACCACCTTTTATAACGTCATCGGCGGTATCGACATGCTGGTCGGTCGGATCGGCATCATGATCCCGGCCCTGGCCATCGGCGGTGTGCTGGCGGCCAAGCCCGTAGTGGCCGAGGGCCTCGGCACGTTCCGCACCGACAACGGAATGTTCGTGGGTCTCACCATCGGCGTCATCATCATCATCGGCGGCCTGACGTTCTTCCCTGCCCTCGCTCTCGGCCCGATCGTCGAGCAGCTGAGCCATGGGTTCTTCTAAATGACCAGCTTCGGAAAGCTCTTCTCATGACCATGACCACCACCCAACCAGACCAGCCGGCGGCGGCAACGACGCCCCACGGCGTGGCCGAGTCCCGGAGCCTCTTCGATGGTCCGATCCTGCGTCAGGCCTTGGCCGACTCGCTCGCCAAGCTGAACCCGGCGGTGCAGATCCGCAACCCGGTCATGTTTGTCGTGCTCGTGGGAACAGTCGTCACTTTGTTCGAGGCTATCGCACATCCGTCGGTGTTCTCCTGGTCCATAACCATCTGGCTGTTCCTCACTGTGATCTTCGCCAACTTCGCAGAGGCGATGGCCGAGGGGCGGGGCAAGGCACAAGCCGACACCCTGCGGCGCATGCGCTCCGAGACCGAGGCGCGTCGCCTCAAGCCCGACGGGACCGAGGAGTTGGTGCCGGCCGCTGAGCTCAACAAGGGAGACGTCGTCGTCTGCGAGGCCAATGACCTCATCCCTTCTGACGGTGAGATCATTGAGGGCATCGCCTCGGTCGACGAGTCGGCCATCACCGGCGAGTCGGCCCCGGTCATCCGCGAATCGGGCGGCGACCGCTCGGCCGTCACTGGCGGCACCCGCGTCCTCTCGGACCGGATCGTGGTGCGAATCACGGCCGAGCGCGGGCAGACCTTCCTCGACCGGATGATCACCCTGGTCGAGGGGGCCAACCGGCAGAAGACCCCTAACGAGATCGCGCTCACGATTCTCCTGGCCGTCCTGACCATCATCTTTATCCCGGTCGTGGTCTCGCTCGAGGCGTTCGGCATCTACGGGGGGACCGCGGTGTCGGTAGTGATCCTGGTAGCCCTGCTGGTTTGCCTCATCCCGACCACTATTGGCGCTTTGCTCTCGGCCATCGGGATCGCCGGCATGGATCGGCTCGTGCAGAAGAACGTCCTCGCCATGAGCGGCCGCGCGGTAGAAGCCGCGGGCGACGTGCAGACGCTTCTCTTGGACAAGACGGGCACGATCACCATGGGCAACCGGATGGCGTCGGGCTTCTATCCGGTGGGCGACCACAGCGAGCGCGAGCTCGCCGACGCGGCCCAGCTGGCGTCGCTGGCCGACGAAACGCCCGAGGGTCGCTCCATAGTGGTCCTGGCCAAGCAGCGCTTTGACATCCGGGAGCGCCACCTCGAGGCAGGGCACATTTTCGTGCCTTTCTCGGCCACGACCCGCATGTCCGGGCTCGACTTCGACGGGCGCCAGATCCGCAAAGGGGCGGCCGACTCGGTGAAGCAGTGGGTCGCCGAGCAGGGGGGCACCGTACCCCCCGATCTCGACCCCATCGTCGAGCGCGTCTCGCGGGCCGGCTCCACGCCATTGGTCGTTGCCGAAGGTCCTGAGATCCTCGGGGTGATCGAGCTCAAGGACGTGGTGAAGGAAGGCATTCAGGAGAAGTTCGCCGAGATGCGCTCGATGGGCATCCGTACCGTGATGATCACCGGTGATAACCCCTTGACCGCGGCAACCATCGCTCAGGAAGCCGGCGTCGACGACTTCCTCGCCGAGGCGACGCCCGAGGCGAAGTTGGCCCTGATCAAGCAGGAGCAAGAGGGGGGCAAGCTCGTCGCCATGACCGGTGACGGGACCAACGACGCTCCAGCGCTGGCTCAGGCTGACGTCGGCGTCGCCATGAACACGGGCACAACGGCGGCCAAGGAGGCCGGCAACATGGTCGACCTCGACTCCAACCCAACCAAGCTCATCGACGTCGTCGAGATCGGCAAGCAGCTTCTCATCACCCGTGGCTCGCTTACCACCTTCTCCATCGCCAACGACGTGGCCAAGTACTTCGCCATCATCCCGGCCCTGTTCCTCGCCACCTACCCGCAGCTGGAACCGCTCAACATCATGAGGCTGCACAGTCCTCAGAGCGCGGTGCTCTCGGCCGTCATCTTCAACGCGCTGGTGATCGTGGCGCTGATCCCGCTGGCGCTCCGAGGGGTCAAGTTCCGTGCCGCCGGCTCGGCCGCCATCCTGCGGCGCAACGTGTGGGTCTACGGCGTCGGCGGGATCATCGTCCCGTTCATTTTCATCAAGCTCATCGATCTCATCCTCGTCGCGCTGCACGCCTACTGATGGAGACCCTCTGATGATCGTCCACATCCGCCGCTCCGTCATCCTCGCCGTTGTCGTGCTTTTTCTGACCTTCGCCTACGCCTTTATCGGCACGGGTGTCGCCCAGCTGCTCTTCAAGCATCAGGCGGACGGATCGCTCACCGCGAATGGCTCGACCCTGATCGGCCAGAACTGGTCCATCGCGAGATGCCCGGGTCATCCCTTGGGCAGCTGCGTGTTCCAGGGGCGCCCAGACGCCCTCGGGCCCTACGCCACCGCCACGTTCAATCCGGCCGAGAAGCCTGGGGACGACCCGCTCTACGCGAACGGCCTGACCCAGAGCACCAAGGTCGCCTGTTCCTTCCCCACCGCCTCTTCGAAGGCGATCAACGACATCCCCGGCGAATCGGGTGGGACCAGTCTCGGCCCACGGTCCAAGGAGTTGTTGGAGTACACCCAGTGCCTGGTGGGTTACTGGCACGCCCGGGGTGTCGACCCGACCCCCGACCTCGTGACGACGTCGGGCAGCGGGTACGACCCCGATATCAGCCAGCAGGACGCCCTGGTCCAGATTCCGATGGTGTCAGCCGCGACTGGCGTCTCACCCGCACAGCTCAGGAGCCTTGTCATTAGCCAGACACAGGGTGCGCAGTTCGGCTTCCTCGGTTCCTCGTACATCGACGTGCTGCAGCTGAACGAGGCGCTGGCCAAGCTGAAGTGAGCGCGACCGCTATCGCGGCACTCGTGCTCCGGCGGCGGGCGGTGGTGGCAGGAGAGATCGAGTCGGTCGCTTCCTACGAGCGACCGTGGGCCTGCACCGACGCAACGATCAAGGACGGAACGGGCCAACTCGTGCTTCGCTTCGTCGGGCGAGCGTCGGTCCCCGGCTTGGTCACGGGCCGCCGCGTCATTGCACAGGGAACCCCGGGATTGGTCGACGGTGGCATCGTGATGTTGAACCCGCTCTACTCCTTTGCCGAGGAGGACTGAGCGTGAGGAACCAACTGGTAGCCGATCCCGGGCACAGTCTTGAGCATAGAACCCTCCTCGTCCCCCAATTTCTTGCGCAACCGGTGGGTGTAGACGCGCACGTAGTTGGATTCGGCGCCGTAGCCGGGACCCCAGACGTCTCTGAGGATCATGTGGTGGGTGCACACCTTGCCGGCATGACGCGCCAGGTACGCCAGGAGCTCGAATTCCTTGGCCGTGAGTTGCAGCGGCGTTCCCGCCAGCGTCGCCATGTGGTGGACCAGGTCGACCTCGAGCTCGCCGAGCTCGAGCACGGACGGGTGGTCCGGACCGTCACCGGGCCGGGTCGCCGCGTGCCGGAGCGCGACCCGCAGCCGTGCCTCGAGCTCAGCCATGCCGAAGGGTTTGGTCACGAAGTCATCGGCGCCGCGGTCGAGGGCTTCGACCTTGCGCCGCTCATCGCCGTACGCGGACAACACAACGATAGGCACGTGAGAGAACTCCCGGATACGCCGGCACACTTCGATCCCGTCGAGGTCAGGCAGGCCGAGGTCGAGGATGACGAGGTCGGGCCCACCCAGCGCGACCTGGTTGACCGCCTCGGTCCCCGTGTGCGCGGTGAGGACCTCGTCTCCTCGCGCCGTCAGCCCGATGCGCAACGCCTTGAGGAGGGAGGGGTCGTCGTCGACCACCAACACCTTGGTCATAGTGGCGCTCAGGCCGGTGCCGGCACGACGGCCTCGCACGGGACAGTAAAGACGACTCGGGCGCCGCGGGCGACGTCGGGATCGATCCAGATGAGCCCCCCATGGGCCTCGACGAAGGCCTTGGCGATCGCCAGTCCCAGGCCAGCCCTGCCGCCGCCTCCGTTCTGGCTGAACATCTCGAAGACACGCTCGCGGTCCTCGGGTGCGATTCCCGGGCCTCCGTCATGCACCGCGATCTCCACCTGCGGCGTGCCTGCGGCCCAAACGGCGCCGGCGGGCACCGGCCGAGCCGTTATTGCGATGGCGGTATTCCGCGGCGAGACCCGCTCCGCGTTCTCGAGCACGTTGGCGAGCACCTGGCTGATCAACACATGGTCAATGTGCAAGAGGGGCAGATCGTCGGGTGCCTCGGCGACGACGCTGTTCGGTGGGACGAGGTCACCCAAAGAACCAAGGGCTTCGGCGACGAGCTCGTCGAACGCAATCGCACTGGGCCGCAGCTCGAGCGCGCCGGACTCGATCCGGGTCATGTCGAGCAGGTTGGAGACGAGCCGAGCCAGACGGTCCGCCTGCAGCTCAATGAGTTCCAACAGCTCGGCCCGGTCCTGCGCCCGCAACTGCGCATCGGACTGGCGCAGGCTGGACACCGCCGTCTTGATGGAGGCGAGCGGTGTGCGCAGGTCATGTGAGGCTGCGCCGAGGAGAGCGCTGCGCCATTGGTCGACCTCCTCGAGGAGTTGCGTGCGCAGCGCCTGCTCGCGCAGTTGCGTCCCGTCGAGCGCCAGCGCCGCCTGGTTGGCGAAGATGCCCAGCAGGTTGCGGGCGCCTTCGGCGGGCTGGAGGTCCTGGAGGACAAGCAGACCGACGGGACGGTGGCTGACCGCGAGCGCCACCGAGACCCGGTGAGGCGCGGTCCCTGCCTCGAGACCCAGAGAGACCGCGTGACCGCCGCCCGTCGTCACCGATGCCGCATCGGACGTGCTGAGCGGTTCGCCTGCGGCGGCGGCCACGCGCAGCACCTCGCCCGGGCCGAGTGCGTCGCGCCCGCCGGCCGGCAGCACGAGCGCGGTCCAGCGTGGCGCGAACACGCCTTGGACGCTCTCGACGATCTGGGTCAACAGTGCGGAGAGGGGCAGGTCCCCGATCAGCGCCTGCGACAGCTCGTAGAGGTGCCTCGCCTCTTCGGTCCGGCGGTCAGCCTCCCGGCGGAGGCGCTGGAGCTGCGACACCACTTGGGCCACGACGAGGACCACCGCTGCGTAGACAGCGAGCGCGATCCAGTTCTGCGGCGACCGGACCGTGAAGGTGTCGTAGGGCGGGAGGAAGAACCAGTCGTAGACCAAGAAGCCCGCGACCGCGCCGACGGCACCGGACCAGAAACCCCCGACGACCGTGCCCAGCATCGCCGGCACCACGAACACCAAGGCCGGCATGGCGACACTGAGGTGGGACCGGAAGGGCAACAGGATGCCGAGCAGGACGGCGAGGGAGCCCAACGTCACCACAATGCCCAGGGCGGTGCGCTGGTACGTTCCCCTCGGAGCCAGGCTGCCTTGCATCACGTCCGTCACAGCTTCCCGTCAGTCGGCGTTGTGCCGGCATTCGAGTGTACCGACGTCATGAGGCATCCGAGCGAGCCGAGGTCGAAATGAGCACAACTGGTGAGGACGAAGGGGTCAGGCCGACCGGGCGCTTCCGTGTCTACCTCGGCGCGGCGGCCGGCGTCGGCAAGACCTGCGCGATGCTCGACGAAGGCTGGCGCCGCTTCCAGCGTGGTACCGACGTCGTGGTCGGGTACGTCGAGACCCACAAGCGCACCTACACCATGGAGCAGCTCCGCGACCTCCCGGTGATCCCGCGCAAGCGGGTCGAGTACCGGGACTCGGTGTGGGAGGAGATGGACGTCGACGCCGTGCTGGCGCGCAAGCCCGAGGTCGTGCTCGTCGACGAGCTGGCCCACACCAACGTGCCGGACTCGGGCCGGCATGAGAAGCGTTGGGAGGACGTGCTCGAGATTCTCGAGGCTGGCATCGCGGTCATCTCGACGGTCAATATCCAGCACATCGAGTCCCTGGCGGACGCCGTCGAACGCATCACCGGCGTCGGCGTGCGCGAGCGGGTGCCCGATTGGGTGGTCCGCAAGGCCGACCAGATCGAGCTGATCGACTCGTCGGCCGACCAGCTGCGCCGTCGCATGCTGCACGGGAACATCTACCCCGAGCCCAAGGTGCAGGCCGCACTCGACGGCTTCTTCCGGGCCGAGAACCTGGCGGCCTTGCGCGAACTGTCGCTCCGCTTCGTGGCCGACGAGACGGAGGAGGAGCTACTCGAGCACCTCCGCAACAAGGGCGCGGGTGGCGAACTGTGGGAGACGACGGAGCGGATCATGGTCGCCGTGACCGGCGCACCGGGCAACGCGTCGGTGATCCGGCGGGCCGCGCGCATCGCGTCCCGGGTCAAGGCACCGCTCGTCGCCATCAATGTCGTGCAGAACGACGCCGCCGCGACGGACGGCAACACGACCGAGCTCGAGGAACTGGTGACCGCGGTGGGCGGCACCTGGCAGCGGGTTCAGGGTGACGACGTGGCCAAGACGATCTTCAACGCCGCCGTCGACCAGCAGATCACGCAGATCGTGGTCGGCACCTCGCGGCTCACCCGCTGGCAGTCGTTGACCCGGGGATCGGTGATCCAGCAGATCCTCCGCATGGCGTCGGAGAACGACATCGACCTGCACGTGATCGCCCGTCGCGACGACTCCATCGGACGCCTTCCCGTCGAGGACGACGGCTAGGACGGCCGCTAGGACGGCGGCGCCGAAGCCTCTAGGTCGTCGCGCGCCGCACCGGCGGCGACGGCGGCCGCCGTCTGCATGCAGCGGTTCAGGTGCGCCAGGGCCTTGGCGCGCCGCGGGTCGCGCGCCAGGTACTTGGCCACCGCGACGGGATCGGCCGACCCGTCGGGCTTGCTGAGGCCGAACACCGCCTGGTCGACGATGTGCTCGTCGGGGCGGTCGCTGATGCCGCGGTAGACCGACCAGTCGACGCCGCGGGCCTCGCACACCTGGGCCACGCCTGCCGCCTCCATGTCGACGGCGCCGAAGCCACGCGCCAGGATTGGCTTCCACACATCATCGTCATCGAAGAGGCCGTCGGTCGTCATCAGCGCGCCTTCGGCCTGGCGCGACGGGAGCGGGTGGCTGGCGTACTCGGGCCCGTCGGGGTAGAGCTGCACCCTGCTCGGGACCATGAGCGAGCCGACAGGAAGCGCCGGATCAAGCCCGCCCGCGATCCCGATCACCATCGCGTGAGCGATGGGCCCGGTGGCGAGCGCCCGCTCGGCGGCCTGCCGGCCGAGTGCGGGCCCCATGCCGACGACAAGCGCGGAGACGGACCAGGCGCCGACGATGCCCGCATGCGAGAAGACGGGGTCGCCGGAGGTTGGCTTGAGCCCGAAGGACTTGATGACGGCCTTGAGCTCGGGCTGCATGGGAGCGAGCACTGCCACTCGCGTCGTGGGTGTCGTCACCCCACCATCATGCCGGAAGGCTCGATAGCGTGGCCGGGCCCGCCTGCGGGCACGTCCGAGGTCCGATCGAAGCGAAGCGAGTTGAGAGGAGAGCCATGCCAAGCGCCGAACAGGTGGTCCGTGACTTCTGTGCCGCCGCAAGCACCCGAGATCCCGAGGTCCTCCGGGGCTTCTTCTCCAACGACATCGTGTACCACAACATCCCGATGGAGCCGGCGGTGGGGATCGAGGCCACCATGGCCGTGATCGACATGTTCGTCGGCATGTGCGAGGCGCTCGACTTCGAGGTGCACCACCTCGCCAGCGACGGGTCGACGGTGCTGACCGAGCGCACCGACCACTTCACGATGAAGGGGAAGACCGCCCCCCTGCCGGTCATGGGTGCCTTCCACGTCGCCGACGGGAAGATCACGGCATGGCGGGACTACTTCGACATGGCGCAGGTGACCGCCATCTTCGAAGGGGGGTAACGGCCGCCCGGCGCGGTGCGTCGAGCGCTGCCTCAGTAGCTGTGGCACTGGCCCGGCGCGTCGGGCGGTGCACCGATGTACGTGGCCTCCCACCTCAACTGCACCGCGAGCGGTGCGCTGCCCGCAGTCGGATAGCCGCCGAAGCCGTCCCATTCGCGGATGCCGAAGTATCCCGAAGTGGGATCGTCGCGCCCACCTTCCTCACACATCGCGGTGGGTAGCCACGCGGCGGGGATGGCGCTCGCCGAGTTTGCGGCTTCCGCGTGGAGGTAGGCCACTTCTCCCAGGTACGTCTGGACCTGGTGGGCTTCGACGCTGTCGGCGAAGCCCACGAACTGAGCGACTTGGCGGGCCTGGTCGTAGGACATCGGCCTCATCCGGAGGTTCGGGGTTCGGCTTTGATCAGCCGCCCTGTGGCGGCTCCCGGACGCCGAGGCGGCCGGACTGCTGCTGCATGTCATGAGAAGTAGGACTGGAATAGCAATGACGGCCACCGCCGTCGTGAGTGCAATGCGGATCCGCACAGCACCTCCCTTCGTCGGGCGCGCGCGGCGCGCCAGGCTCTGCTCGGTGTAGGCGGGCTCCGGCCTTTGCATTCGCGCCCCGAACGGAGAGCGGGAAGGCATCGTCCGTTCTGACTCGTCGCCGCAGGGTGTGCGGCCGGTTGTGTACAGCCCTTATCGGGTTCTTCCTTGGCGTCCTCTTCAGTTTCGAGGGGTCCCGACAAGCCGGGAGCCCGTGTGGTGTCGGTCCTTACAGCCCGCAGACGTAGCGGGTGGTCCAGGGCTCCCAGCCGCGCTGGGCGTAGAGCTTGAGCGCGGCGGCGTCCTGCACCGACGGCGGGTAGTCCTCTGCTGGGGAGGAGAGCCCGGTGAGCCCTTGCCAGGTCGCGAGCTCGAACTGGTACGCGCCACCGCCTCCCTCGCCGTAATTGTCACCGGACTCGTGCTCGCGGATGCAGGCCCAATCTGGCGTGTTGGTGCTGGTGGCATCCGACCCACCGGTCGACGCGGCTGGCGCCGGGGCTGGCGTCGCGGCCGCGGCTGCCGCCGCCGACTGTGCCTGCGCGGCGGCTGTCTGTGCCTGTGCCGCCGCCGCCGCCGCTCGCTGCTGCAAGAGCGCGTCGTAGAAGCTCTGGGTCTGCACTGTCTTGTAGAAGGCAACCTCTTTGAGGTACGACTTCTCTTCGGACACCGCGACGACGTTGTAGTAGACGGCGTTGTAGTAGTTCGCCAGCTGGGCGATCTGTTGGGCCTGGGCGTACGACATCAACTTGAAGTTGATCGTCGCCGCCTTGTGCTCGCTGACCGCTTGATGGCGGATCACCCGAGCCGAGGCAGCCGGACTCGAGCTGCACAGCATGAGAAATAGAACTGGAATGACAACGACGACGGCTCCCACCGTCGCGAGTGCAATGCGGATCCGCACGGCACCTCCCTTCGTCTGGGCGCGCGTCGGCGCGCCAGGCTCTGCTCGGTGAAGGGCGGGCTCCGGCCTATGCATTCGCGCCCCGAACGGAGAGCAGGAAGGCGTCATCCGTTCTGGCTTGTCGCCGCAGGGTGTGCGGCCGGTTCGGTACAGCCCCTGGGTTGCTTCTGGTGGATTTCCTCAATTCGGGACCCGGGGGAACCGCCTGCGGTCAGGCGCGTCGGGGCCCTCTCAATCTGAATGGATCAGACCGATGCCCCTTCCCCTATACAGCCTGCACTCTGACCGCGGCATGCACCCGAAAGGCGGATCTGACTTTGTGTCGCAGGAACTTAGCAGCCGGCCCGGTGGAACCCTCGTTCGGGGCTCAAGTCGACCTATGACCTGGGATTTTACACCATCACCTTGTGATGCTGATCACAAAGCACCTGGTCAGGACGGTCCATTTGGCACAATAGCGAGGCATAAAAAATTGTAAATTCTAGAAAATGTCCCCTGACCAGTAGGAAGGCCCCTCCTGCAAGTGGGGTGGGGCCCTCTTGGGTCACCCAGCAGCGGGCCGGGACCCCTGCAATAGGGTCCCTTTCCAGAAAAGGATCCGGCGAGGAGGTCACCAATGCGAGGGAGCGTCCCCGCCACCGAGCGCGCCCGCTACACGGTGGCGGGGCTGTTGCGCCATTTCGCGCGGGTCCAACCAGACCACGAGATGTTGATTCTCGGCTCGGAGCGGCGTACCTGGCGCGAGGAATATGACGTCGTGTGCACGGTGGCGCAGGCAGCGCGCCGCGACGGGCTCGGCGTGGGCGACCGGATCGCCTTCTTGGATCGCAACGGCATCGCCTACTTCGACTTCCTTTTCGGCGCCTCGCTGCTCGGCGCCGTCAGCGTCGCCGTCAACTGGCGCCTGTCCCCGGTGGAGATGGCCGCGATCATCGAAGATGCCGCGCCACCGGTGCTGGCGATCCACTCGGATTACCTCACCGCGCTGGCAGGGATGCACAGCACCCTGCCCTCGGTGCGAACCATCGTCGTCCTCGGCGACGATGCAGACGCGTGTGACGACACGCGTGCGGTGACGTTCGAGCAGTGGGTGGCAGGGTGCTCGGCGGAGGACCCGGGCCACGTCGGCGATCTCAACGAGGTCAGCATGCAGCTCTACACGTCGGGCACCACCGGGTTGCCCAAGGGAGTGATGCTCACCAACGCAAACCTGTCCACCGCCGTGGGCGACGCGGGCGAGACGTTCAGCATCACCGACGACACGGTGAGCCTCGTAGCCATGCCCCTCTTCCACATCGGGGGTTCGGGCTGGGCGCTATGCGGCATGTCGCGGGGCGGACGGTCCATCATCGTGCGAGACGTCGATCCCGCCGTGTTGCTCGACCTGATCGCGACGGAGCGCATCACCGAGATGTTCCTCGTGCCCGCCGTCCTCATGCTCTTGCTGGCGACGCCCTCGCTGACCTCCACGGATCTCTCGAGCGTGCGAGTCATCTTCTATGGGGCGTCGCCCATCTCCGAGGACGTGCTCGTCAGGTGCATGGCGGCCTTCGGATGCGGGTTCTGCCAGGTCTACGGGATGACGGAGACGACCGGCGCCATCACCGCGTTGCGCTTCGAGGATCACGACCCCGACGGCCCGCGGCGCGGTCTGCTCCGCTCGGCCGGCAAGCCTCACCGGCACGTGGAGTTGCGGATCGTCGACCCGTCAACCGGCGCCGACGCGCGGACGGGTGCAGTCGGGGAGGTGTGGACGCGCTCGCCCTACAACATGGCGGGCTACTGGGCCAAGGCCTCCGAGACCGCGGCGACGATCGACGCCGACGGCTGGCTGCGCACCGGCGATGCCGGCTACTTCGACGCCGAGGGGTACCTCTATCTCCACGACAGGATCAAGGACATGGTCGTGAGCGGCGGGGAGAACGTCTACCCGGCGGAGGTCGAGAACGTCCTCCTCGCCCACCCGGCCATCGCCGACGCGGCCGTCATCGGGGTGCCCGACGAACGGTGGGGCGAAACCGTGAAGGCCATCGTCGTGCTGGCGCCCGGGCAGGTGCTCGACGAGGCAGGCGTCATCGCGCACTGTCGTGATTCCCTGGCCCACTACAAGTGCCCTACCTCAGTCGAGGCGACCGAGGCGCTGCCGCGCAACCCCTCGGGCAAGATCCTCAAACGCGAGTTACGAGCGCCCTACTGGGTCGGCCGGGACCGCGCCATCAACTGAGCCGGGCGAGCGCCGCCGCCGCGCCGCCGTGCAGGAGCACGGACGCGACGAGGCGACTACCCAAACGTGAAGTCATAGGCCTCGAGGCCCGGCGACATGGTGAGCGTGAGCACACCGGTCTGCAGCACCGAGCCCGAGAAGAGCGTGTAGAGCTTCGGGATCCCGCTGACCGAGACCGTCGTCAGATGCTTGCCGTTAAAAGACACGCCTATCGTCCCGGTGCCGCTCATTACGAGGTAGACGTCGTCCGCGGTGAAGTTCAGCCCGAGCGTCGCGTCGTGCCCGGCCGTGGCCTCTTGCTGGTGCACCGTCCAGGTGCCGCCGAAGGCCAGGCTGTTCGACGGGAGGGACGAAGGCGGGTGGTACACGATGGCCTGGTCGTCGACGACCGACGTGCCCACCTCGTTGTCGAGCCGGTCGTAGCCGACGTAGCTCTCCGGTGTCAGATTGTTGGTCGGAGTCTTGTCGGGGACGTCTGTCCTCGGCGGGAGATCAGTGACCCCGTTGGCGGCAAGCAGCATCCGGATGTTGGTTTCCATCTCGCCGTAGCCACCTTCGCCGAAGTCATAGGCACGCACGACGCCGGTCGGATCGATCAGGTACTCCGCGGGCCAGTACTCGTTGTTGTAGGCGTCCCACGTGGCCAGGTTGTCGTCGACGGCCACGGGGTAGTCGATGCCCAGGCTCCCCGCCGCACTCTCCACGTTGGAGACGACGTGCTCGAACGCGAACTCGGGGGAGGAGACGCCCACCACGACCAAGCCGTCCTTCTTGTAGTCGTTGTACCAACCCTCGACGTGGGGCAACGAGCGCTGGCAGTTGATGCACGAATAGGTCCAGAAGTCGACCAGGACAACCTTGCCGCGCAGTTCGCTCAGACTCAGCGGCCGGTTGCCTGGTGTGTTGAACCACGCCGTGATACCGGTGAAGTTCGGCGCCCGTCCGAGAGCGGGCAGGTCGGTCTTGCTGGCCATGAACACCGGCGTCTTCGGTGGCGACACGGAGCCTGGGGCGCGCGCCGGGCTGGTGGTCGTCGTGGTCGTGGTCGTGGTCGTGGTCGTCTTGCCGGCGGCCAGTCGGCCGCTCACCGTGTTCCCCGCGTCGGTGACAGAGCAGGTTGCCTTCTTCCCCTCGAGCTTCGCGTTGGCGGCGGAGAACTGGTTCTGGTGTTCGCCACTGAGCTGCTGGAGCGCGTTGCAGGCCGTGTTGGTCGACTCGATGTGGTCCTCGAGCGCCGTCGTGTAGCCGGGCACGTCGCGCTGCAGCGCCCCCAGCCAGTTGAAGGCCAAGGCCAGGGTGGCCACGCCGAGCAACACCCCCGCAACCTTGCGGACGGTGGGCAGGTGCTGGCGCAGCGAGGTCCAGCTGGTCGCCGCCCGCTGCGCGACCGAGGCGAGCACCAGGAGCGGCAGCGTGATGCCGATGGCGTAGAACAGCGTCACGAACAAGGTGGACAGGCCGACGTGGTTGTGATCGCCTGCCACCGAGATGGCCGTGAGCACCGGCCCGGCACACGGTGCGAACACCGGGCCGAGGCTCAAGCCGAGCACGAACCCGCCGCCCTGGGTGGCGTAGCGAGACGAGCCAATGCGGGCGAAGGGCCGCTCGATGAGCTCGCCGAGGGCGGGAATCATCAGCCCGATCGAGATGGCACCCAGGAGGGCGATACCCAGCCAGAACAAGAGGTCGCCGGGGAGGTGGAAGAAACTCAGGATCGTCGTCGCGAACAGCACGGTGAGGCTGAAGCTCAGAACCAGCCCGGCGATGATGACGAAGGGCCGCGAGCGAGAGCCGGTGGAGCCGCCGGCCACGACCACCGGGATCACGGGGACGATGCAGGGCGACAGGCCCGTGATCAGGCCGCCCAGAAGCGCGACGAGGAGCAGCTCACCCACGTTCGTCGCTCCGCTGCGTGAGCTCGCTCGGCACTGGCGCTCCTTCGGGACTGTCTCTTCGTGGCGAAGCTAGTGGCCGTCGGGCCTGGCGGGGTGTCGCCCCTTTGGGAGTGACGGCTCGCTCACCACATTGCAGACTGGGTAACGGTGATCAACGAGAACTGGATCTACCTGGGCACCGCGATCGGGGCGCTGGGCGCACTCGTCTACCTGCGCGACACCCTGCGGGGGACAACCAAGCCGAACCGAGTGACCTGGCTGCTCTGGGCCTTCGCACCTCTGCTGGCGGCGTCGGTCGAGTTCCATGACGGGGTCGGCCTGAGAGCTCTGCCGATCTTCATGGTCGGGTTCATGCCGCTCTTGATCTTCTCCGCGTCGTTCCACAACTCGACCTCGGTGTGGCAGATCCGGCGGATCGACTACGCGTGCGGCGCCATGTCGGTGGTCGGCACCATCGTGTGGTTCGCGACCCAGAACGGAGTCCTCGCCATCTCTGCTGCCATCGCAGCGGACTTCTTGGCTGGCGTGCCGACGTTGATGAAGAGCTGGACGCATCCCGAGACCGAGACGATCTACTCCTACATCGGGGCCGTGATCAGCATGGGCATCGTCTTGCTCACCATCACGCGCTGGACCTTCGAAGAGGCCGGCTTTGCCATCTTCATCGTCATCGTCGGGACGATCGAGGTCGTTCTGATCGGGCTCGAGCCCGGGCCACGCCTACACCGGCTCCGCCACTCGGCCGCGGTCGCCGAAACAACCCCGTTGGCGTGAGCGGCCTGACTCGGATCCCGAACGCCGACGCGTGCGCCGGGGCAGACGCTCCGGCCGCCTGGTAGGAAGGCGGGTGACGCCACGACGAAGGGAGCCGCCCGTGCCCACCGCCCACGTCAACGGGATCGATATCGAGTACGTGATGGAGGGCGATCCCTCGGACCCGCCGCTGCTCCTCGTCATGGGTCTCGGCGCTCAACTCATCGCATGGCCAGAGGCCTTCGTCCAGATGCTACGCGACCGCGGCTACTTCATCATCCGCTTTGACAACCGGGACTCCGGGCTGTCGAGCAAGTGGGAGGGGACGCCCGACATCATGTCCCTCCTCGCGGGGGACGCGACGACCGCTCCCTACACGGTGGAGGACATGGCGGACGACGCCGCCGCCTTGCTGGCGCAGCTCGGCATCTCCAAGGCCCACGTCGTGGGCGCCTCCATGGGCGGCATGATCACCCAGGCGCTGGTCATCCATCACCCCGACCACTTCCTCTCCGCCGCGTCGATCATGTCGACGACCGGCGACCGCTCCGTTGGCGCACCGACGGGGGAGGCGATGACCGCACTCCTGCGGCCGATGGCCAGCAGCCGGGACGAAGCCATTGAGGCGAGCGTGGCCGCCAGCTTGGTCATCGGCTCGCCCAAGTACCCGACAGACGAGGCCATCTTGCGCCAGCGCGCCGGTGCCGCCTACGACCGTTCGTACACGCCCGAGGGCACAGTGCGGCAGCTGGCCGCCATCCTCGCCTCGCCGGACCGCACGGAGGGGTTGCGTGGCGTGCGTCTGCCTTTCCTCGTCGTCCACGGTGAGGACGATCCGCTCGTCACCCTGAGTGGCGGTCAGGCCACCGCGGCCGCCGTGCCCGGTGCCAAGTTGGTCACGGTCCCCGGGATGGGTCACGACCTGCCCGAGCCCCTGTGGGGCCTGGTCACCGACGACATCGTCGCCAACGCGGAACTCGCCGCCGTCTGAGCGACGCCGCGTGCGCGCCGCGGTCCGAGCGCCGCAGTCAGCCCGCCGAGCTCAGCTTTCGAGGCCGTTGGCGGCGGCCACCGACGAGAGCCACGCTGCGCTGGGTTTGGGTGTCCGGACAAAGGTCTCCCGGTCGACCTGCACGATCCCGAATCGCGGCTTGTAGCCGAGGGCCCACTCGAAGTTGTCGAGCAGCGACCAGTAGGTGTACCCGCGCACATCGATCCCTTCGTCGATGACGTCGAGCACGCCTGCGAGCGCCTGGCGCACGTAATCGATCCGTTGCTCGTCGTCCGTGGTGCCGATGCCGTTCTCCGTCACCAGCAACGGCACGGCGCCGCCCGTGTAGTCCCAGGCCCGCCGGAGGCAGTTCGCCAGCGAAGCTGGATAGAACTCGTAGCCCATGTCGAGGATCGGCACCCCGTCCTCGTACCCCGCCCAACCGTCGGGTCCGATCAGCATCCGGGTGTAGACCTGCACGCCCACGAAGTCGTCACCGTCGGTGACGTCGAGGAAGATGTCCTCGGAGTGATGCCGGATGTTCTCGAGCTCCTCCTCGCCGCCGGGCGCGAGCTGGTAGTCGGTCATGGAGAGCGTCAAGCCGACCGGCACGCCAGGCGCGGCCGCCCGGATGGCGTCGACGGAGACCCGATGGGCCGCGGCGAGCCGCGCCGCGACGTCGCGTGAGAGCGCGACGTCGGTCTTGCCCGGCGGGAACATGCCGGCGTGCCACCCCATGGTCGCCACGACGTTGGGCTCGTTGATGGTGCACGCACGCGTCATCACGTCGCCGAGCGCGTCGGCCACGACCGTGCAGAACCGCCCGAAGTGCTCGATCGTCGCGTCGGACTCCCAGCCGCCCAGCGCCGTCAGCCACCGCGGCGTGGTGAAGTGGTGAAACGTGACGATGGGATCCACGCCCCGCTCGAGCAGGCCGAGGCATTGGCGCCGATAGTGCTCCAGCGCGGCGCGCGAGATCTCACCTTCTGCGGGCTCAATGCGGCTCCACTCCACGGAGAAGCGATAGTTGTCGAAACCCAAGCCGGCGACCAGGTCGGCGTCCTCCTGCCAGCGGTTCCACGAGTCGCAGCAGTCGCCAGAGGGCTCGGCGCACCCTGAGCCAGGGGTGTGCTCGAAGGCCCACCAGTCGTTGTTCACGTTGGCGCCTTCGATCTGGTGCGCCGCCGTGGCGGTCCCCCACGTGAAGCCATCCGGGAACGCCCGACTCCGTTCCACCGCCGCCATGCGCGCCTCCCCAAGATGTCACCCCGTGGGCGGCACGGTAGCGTTCCCTGACGATGACGTCACATTCCTCGCCGATGACTGACGTCCCCGATTCGGAGCAAACCCGGCCGGACGCGCCGGCCTCGGTGTCGGGGGCCGCACCCGGCACCGCCATGGTCGAAGCGCACGGGCTGGTGAAGCGCTTCGGTGACTTCGTCGCGGTCGACCACGTGGACTTCACGATCGGCAAGGGGGAGTCGTTCGGGTTTCTCGGTCCGAACGGCGCCGGCAAGACGTCCACCATGCGCATGATCTCGTGCATCAGCCCGCTCAGCGGCGGCACGCTGCGGGTGCTGGGCATGGACCCGGCGGCCGATGGGCCGCGGATTCGCGCTCGCATGGGCTTGGTACCGCAGGAGGACTCGCTCGACCTGGAGCTCACCGTCCTCGACAATCTCATGATCTACGGGCGCTACTTCGACATGCCCAAGAAGGTGATCCGTGAGCGCGCCGAACAGCTGCTCGCCTTCGCCCAGCTCACCGAGCGGGCTAACGACCGGGTCGATCCTCTCTCTGGCGGGATGAAGCGCCGCCTGACCATCGCGCGGGCACTCATCTCGGACCCGGACCTCCTCATCCTCGACGAGCCGACGACCGGTCTCGACCCCCAGGCCCGCCACCTGCTCTGGGACCGCCTCTACCGGCTCAAGCAGGACGGGGTGACGCTTGTTATCACCACCCATTACATGGACGAGGCCGAACAGTTGTGCGACCGCCTCGTCGTGATGGACAAGGGCCGCTTCGCGGCCGAGGGCACCCCCCGCCAGCTGATTGAGGAGTACTCCACCAAAGAGGTCGTCGAGCTGCGCTTCGCGCCGGGCCAGCACGAGGAAGTGGCGCCGTCGCTGGCCGAACTGGCGGAGCGCCACGAGGTGCTGCCCGACCGCATCCTGCTCTATACCGACGACGGCGATGCCGCACTGGCCGAGGTGGCTCGTATGGGCCACGTGGCCCGGAGCACGCTGGTGCGCCGCTCGACGCTCGAAGACGTGTTCCTGCGGCTCACGGGCCGCACCTTGGTCGACTGAGCCGTGAGCGCAGTGACTGGCGCGGACGCGCCGGGCACGACGGCGTCGTTCCGTCAGGACGGCGAGGTGGCGGCCCGCCGCTGGGCGACGCCGATGTGGTGGCGCGCCGCCACCTACTGGGCCTACCAGTACAAGAGGACATGGCGCAGCTCGGTCGCCACCAGCTTCTTGATCCCGGTGCTGTACCTGGCGGCCATGGGTATCGCGCTGGGCTCGCTGATCGACAAGCACTCACACGGCGTCGACGGGGTGACCTACGTGGCCTATCTGGCGCCGGGGTTGCTGGCGGGCACGTGCATGCAGATCGGCACCAACGACGCCACCTATCCCGTGATGGCCGGCTTCAAGTGGATGCGCACGTACTTTGCCCAATTGGCGGGGCCGCTCAGTGTCTACGACGTCCTCCTCGGCCACCTGGCCTGGATCGCCGCGCGGCTCGCCATCGTGGTCACCATCTATCTGGCGGTGATGGCGGCCTTCGGTGTCGTGTACTCGCCCTGGGCGATCCTCGCGCTGCCCGCTGCGGTGCTGACCGGGATCGCCTTCTCCGCGCCCGTCAGCGCGTTCGCCGCCACGCAGGACAAGGACTCGTCGTTCTCGACCCTCTACCGCTTCGCCATCATCCCGATGTTCCTCTTCTCCGGGACCTTTTTCCCCGTTTCGCAGTTGCCGGCCTGGCTGCGTGCCGTCGCCTACGCCACGCCGCTCTTCCACGGCGTCGCGCTGTGCCGCGACCTGACGCTCGGACAGGTGGGGTGGGCAGACCTCGGGCACGCGGCCTACCTGGGCGCGCTCGTGGCTGTCGGCTATGCGGTCGGGCGGCGGACCTTCGCTCGCAGGCTGGTGGTGTAACGCGATGACTGCGACCGACACCACACTCGACCAGCGCCCGCCAGGCGTGGCGCTGCGCATCACGCCGCTCTCGTTTCTCGGCGGCCGCCACGCGTCGCGCGTGCTCGAGCGGAACATCTTGGTGTACCGGCGCTCGTGGATCTTCATCGTCTCGGGTTTCTTCGAGCCGCTCTTCTACCTCCTCTCCATCGGCGTCGGCCTGTCCCACCTGGTCGGGCCGATCAACGTCGACGGCAGGCTCATCCCCTACACCGCGTTCGTCGCGCCGGGCCTGCTGGCCTCGTCCGCCATGAACGGGGCCATGCTCGACTCGACCTTCCTGGTCTTCTTCAAGCTCAAGATCGCGAAGACCTATGACGCCATGTTGTCGACACCGCTCGGCGTCGGCGACGTGGCGCTGGGCGAGCTCAGCTGGTGCGTGATACGGGGGGCGCTCTACACGGCGGCGTTCCTGTCCATCATGGCCATCCTCGGCTACGTCGTCTCGCCCTGGGCGGTGCTGTGCTGGCCGGCGGCGGTGCTGACGAGCCTCGCATTCGCCTCGGCCGGCATGGCCGGGACGACCTACATGCGGACCTGGCAGGACTTCGACATGGTCTCGCTCGCCTTCATCCCGCTCTTCTTGTTCTCGGCCACCTTCTACCCGCTGACCGTCTACCCCGGCTGGCTGCAGGCGGTCGTCCGCTGCACCCCGCTCTACCAGAGCGTCGTTCTCGTCCGCGCGGCCGACCTGGGTATCTGGAGCTGGGTCCTCCCGGCGCACGTCGCCTACCTCGTGGCGATGGCGGTGGCGGGGGTCGTCATCGCCAGACGGCGCCTCGGCCTCCTGCTCCTGCCGTGATCGGCTGTCCCGATGGACCGGTACCGTAGGGCCGCATTTTCCGAGCCACAGAGACAGGACCCCCCATGAACATCGTCGTGAGCAACGTCAAGGGCGGGGTTGGCAAGACGACGACGGCCGTCTACCTGGCGGCCGTGGCCGCCGAGCGCACCCGCGGCCTCGTCACCCTGGTCGATGCCGACCCGCAGGGATCGACGGCGGAGTGGTACGACATCGATCCCTTCGAAGGCGTGGACCTCGTTGAGGGGCCGTCGGTCCGCACGGTGACGAAGGCGATGAACCAGGACGGTGGCATCGTCGTGGTGGACACGCCGCCGGGGGAGGGCACGGTGGTCCAGGCCGCGCTCGGGCGGGCCGATGCCGTCGTCATCCCGACCCGGGCTGGCGGGATCGAACCCAACCGCGTCGTCAGCACGCTCGAGATGACCCCCAGCAACATCCCTGCCGGCGTGGTGATCTGTTCGGCGAGACTGGGGACCAACGATCTCGAAGCCACCGTCGAGTGGTGGACGGACCTCAAGGTGCCGGTGTGGGGGATCGTGCCCGAGCGGGTTTCCATCGCCAGCGGCCCGGCGGCAGCGTTGTCGAGCGAGGGCCTCGAGTACTACGGGAAGGTGTTCCGCAAGGCGATGGCCAAGGCGCGCTGAAAAAGGCGCTGCAAAAGGCGCTGCAAAGGAGGGCTGGGGCCGCTTCCGTCAGCGGACCGGCACGGCCTGGAGCGCAGCGTGATAGTGGCTGTCGACCCAGGCCACCGGCGCCTTGCCATTGAGCTGGCCGATCAACTCGGAGAGGAACCAGCGCCGCACGGCGACGCTGGTCGGAGACGCCGGCAGGGTCAACAAACGCTGGGACAAGCCGAATTCGTCCGCTTCGTCGAGCATGGCGTCATAGAACTCGCAGGCGGCGACGGCCGATCGGGGCAGGTCCAAAATCCAGTCGAAATATTCGATCTTGTTGTCCACTGCCTGCTGCCACATGTCATCCATGCCGGGGCCCAGACCGTTGAAGCGGGTTCCTATCTCCGACACCAGGACTGCGAGGCGCTCGGGCAGCGCGGGAGCACCGGGAGCACTGTCTGAGCGTTCCTTCATCAAGCGGAGTTCGCGGAAGAGCGCCTCGTACTCCTCGCTCGACTTCTGCAGCTGCATGACGGGGATGCCGATCAGCCGGACCGACACCTCGGGCGACGCGTCGCCTTCTCCGAGCAGCTCCGAGCGCGTGATGCCGGTCAGGTCGAATCGGAAGGTCCCGTCCGAGACTTGAAGAGGCCGAACCGGATAGTCCACCGGCAGTTCGAACCAGACGATCTTGCCACCGTCGACCGCTTGGACGCCCCAGTTCGACGCAAGCGTGTCGAACAGCGTGAGGCCACGTCCCGTCGCGGCGTCCTGTCCATAGTCCTTGATGGAGGGGAAGGCGGGGTTGCCGTCGGCCACGTCGATCCGGATGCGATCGGGCAGGATGTGGAGGGTCACGCACATCGGCGTCGCTGCGTGCAGGACGGCGTTCGTGACGAGCTCGGAGGTCAAGAGCGCGGCATAGTCCGAGACCTCGGGGGGGAGGTCGCGGAGGTGCGCGGCGACCCAGTGACGAGCCAGTGGCGTGCTCTCCACGACGGGTTCCAGGTGCAGCGTCGACATGCCATCCCGTGACGTACCCAGGGGTGCGGCGGTTATGCGCGCTTCGCTGACACCGGCGTAGTGGAGGCAGAGCACGACGAGATCGTCCGTCCGCTCGTCCGCGCTCAACATCGACGCGAACGTCGCGGCCGGGCGGTCGGGCCATCCCGACTTCGCAAGGTCAGTTGCCCTCCCCGCGAGGCGTTCCATGCCGTCGGTGATGATCTCGCCGCGGCGCTCGATGAGCCCGTCGGAGTACATCACGAGGGAGTCGCCACGTTCGAGCACGAGCTCATCACGCGGCCGTGGCGCACCGCTCAATCCGGCCGCGATCAACAGCGAGCGTTGCATGGGACAGAAGGTCGCGGTGCCGTCGAGCGCGCACGACCAAGGGTGGTGGGTGGCCGGCGTTGCTCAGCATCACGCGGCCGGTCGAGAGCGTGATCGTCCCGACGACCGCGGTCACGACCCTGTCCTCGATGAGCGCGTCGAAGAAGGCGTCGAGCGAGGAGAGGACCTCGGTGGGCGACAGTCCCGCGACGGCGTAGGCCCGGATGGCGCTTCGGACCTGGCCCATCAGCGCAGCCGCCGCCGCACCCTTGCCCATGACGTCGCCCACGCTGAAGAAGACGGCGTCTTCCCCGAGCTCGAAGACGTCGTACCAGTCGCCTCCGGCATAGGTGCCGGCCACCCCGGCGCGGTATTCGGCGTCAAGGAGGAGCCCCTGGACGTCCGGCAGCGAGTCAGGCAGCACCGCCCGCTGGAGCACCTCGGCGACGACGTGCTCGCGCTGGAAGCGGGTCGCGTTCGAGAGTGCCACGCCCGCACGGCTCGCCACCTCGGTGGCCAAGGACACGTCGTCGGCCTCGAAGAAGCGCCCGGGGCCGTCGATGAAGGTCATGACCCCGATGACTTCGCCGTTCGCGGTCAGGGGCACCGACAACGCGGTCCAGGCGTCGCCCGGATCGATGCCACTCGTGCCCCCGGCGCCTCCTGGTTCCTCAGTGCCGTCGACATCCTCGCCGTGTGTCTCGAAGGGTGCCAGTTGGGTCCGCCCGGTGCGGAACGCGACCGCGGCCGGGGCGTCGGAGGAGAAGGGCACGACTTCCCCGTGGGAGCCACCCGGGGCCGCCACGCGCGCTCCGGGCCTTGCCTCACGCATGTCGAGTCGCACGAGCCCCGTCTCGTGTGGCACCTGGACCATGCACGAGTCCGCCAGCCGTCCCTCGACAAGACTCATGGTGCGGCGGATCACGGTCGTCGGCTCCAAGCTCGAGCTGAGCAGGCGGGTGACCTCTGATAGGAGGGACAAGCGCTCACGACCCGCTTCAGCTGCGCGCAGTGCCTCCCGTTCGTGCTCGAACACCTGCGCGCGCTCGAGGGCTTGCGCGGTCAACCCGGCCAGGGTCGAGAGGAACCGCAGCTCGGGCTCGCCGGGCTCGGGTTGTGCTGCGAACGCCAACGACAGCACCCCGAGTGGGCCGCTGCTGCCGATGAGTGGTTCGCTCACGATGGTCACGGGCTCGGGCAGCTCCGCCAACACTTGCGGGACGATCTCGACTTCGACGTCGTGTCCGAACGTGCCGATCTCACCGGGCGCTTCACCGGTCTCGCCGGGCGGTTGGCCCACCGTTTGGCCAGGCCCGACGTGCGCGACCTCGGTGAGACCGAGCGAGAAGCACGCGCCAGCGCGACTGCCTTCCACGGGCACCATGCCGCGTGAGAGCACTGCTGGGTGTCCGCTGCTGGCCAGGCAGGACAGCGAGCGCTCACCGGCGGCTGGGATCCGAACGACGGCGGACTGCGCCCCGAGGGCCCGCCGAGCTTCGGCGATTGCAGCGTGCGCGACGTCACCGGGTGTTGTGGCTGCGGCGAGGGCCGAGCTCAGCCGGTGGAGGTGCTCGGTCCGTTCGAGGTTGACGAACTCGGTCAGGGTCAGACGGGCGCGTTCGACGGCTTGGGCGCCCGCGCCGGTGATGGTGAAGAGGAAGCCGCGGTCGGGCTCGGAGATCCCGCGGTCGTCGTCCCAGTGCACCACCACTGCACCGATGGTGCGATCCAACACCACCAAGGGGATCACAGCCAGCGCGCGGAAGCGGCTCGACGCCACCGAGGCGTAGAGGTCTGAGCGCTGCCGGCGCAGGTCCTCGAGCGACTCGGCGAACACGGCCACGTTCTGGCCCATCACGGGCCCGTCAGGCCGGAGCGTGGAGAGCACCTCGTCAGCCGGCTCTCCGGGGTGGTAGCCGAAGCGACGCAGTGTCTGCAGCTGCCCGCGCTCGCTCAGGAGGGCAAAGGTCGCTGCGTCGACGTGCAGCTCGTCACGCAGCGCGGCAAACACGGCGTCTGCCACCTGGGCGGGATCGGCGGCCGTCGTCAGCGCCCGGGCCATCGCCTGCATGCGTTGCGCGGTCTCGGCGGCCACCCGCCGCCGTCGCTCGTTCCTTGTCTCGGTGCGCGCAGTCCACAGCTGCACGTTGCGTTTGCCGCGCAGGTACGAGATCCACATCGCCAGCGCCGTGGCAGCGAGCTGGGTCAGCACGCGCAGCGTGTGATTGAGCTCCCCGTAGCTGTGCGCAGGCGTACTGATGACCAGTGCGAAGAAGGCGGCAAGGATGCCGACCACGGCGACCCGCGACGGCCGCGCAAACGAGGCGGCGATGAAGGGGCCGATGGCGAGCAGGCCGACGAGGGAGATGTTGCCGCCGAAGATCGCAAAGATGATGGCGACACCGGAGACCCAGACCAGCGCCACCAGGGTGGCGATCGCCTCGGCATGGTCCGCGCGCTCGCTGCGCGGGCTCGCCTGAAGCTCCTCGACTCCTGGTTCTGGCACTGATCACTCCCCGGTCGCCACTTCGGGCCCGTCTTGAAACGCTATTCCTCTTGCCGGCCCGAGCCGGAGTTCGCCCCGCCCCTCACCGGGGTTGTATGCGCCATTCCTACCCCGGTGGTGAGCAGGGGAAACCCAGCCGAGACCCAGGAGGTTTAGGTTCTAGGTACCGGGGCTATAGAACGCACTGGCCAATCGCCATTGCATCTCGGCTTTGCGGTCCGGGCGGCGAGGCGCCTCTGCACGTCAGCAACCTTCACACGCAGCAGCCAGGAGCAACGAGTGGACCAGGAGTTTCGAATTGAGGAGCGATCGGGCGCTGCCGCTCCTGTCATCGCCGTCAGCGGGGAGATCGACGTCGCGACCGCGCCGCAGCTGCGCGAATACCTGCACCGCGTCATCGCGCAGGGGGAGGCGACGGTGGTGCTCGATCTCTTGGAAGTCACGTTCTTGGACTCGACCGCGCTGGGTGTACTCGTTGGCGCGCTGAAGCGGTGCCGGGAGCTCGGTGGCGATCTGCACATCGTCGTGGCTGACCCTCGCATCATGAAGATCTTCGAGATCACCGGCCTCACCAATGTCTTCACGATCACCGACTCCCTTCAAGCCGCCGGTGCGTGAATGACCGACGCGCCCGACTCGCTCCGGACGGGCGACCGCATTGAATTGAAGTTTCCGGCGCGGGGCGACCTGATCGTGCTGGCGAGGCTGGTGACCAGCGCGATCTCGGCCCGGGCCGGCTTCGACATCGAGGAGCTCGAGGATCTCCGTCTGGCCGTCGGCGAGCTGTGCTTGCTGACGTTGCACGGCAGTGACGCAGGCTCCGGCGACTTGCGCCTCGAGCTGACCGTGTTGGACGACGCCATCGGGATAGCCTCCACGTTGGATCGCGCCACCGCGTTCGGGGACGTGCCGGGCGTCGACGGCGAGGAGAGTGCCCAGCTCAGCCAACAGATCCTCGACGCCCTCGTCGACGAGCACGGCCGCGAGAGCCATGACGGCAACGTGCGGGCATGGCTACAGAAGCGCCGGGGGGGGCATGCGGGGTGACCACGGGTCGGGGACGCGACCCCGAACCGCCGTCTGACGCAACGGCCAGCGACGGGGACCAGCAGCTCGACCCTGAGGTTCGAGAAGAGCTGATCACCGCCAATCTGGGCCTGGCCCAGCAACTGGCGCGCCGCTTCTTGCACCGTGGGGAGCCACTCGAGGACCTGGTGCAGGTTGCATCGGTGGCGCTGGTGAAGTCGGTGGACCGCTTCGACCCGGGACGCGGGGTCGATTTCGCGGCGTTCGCGACGCGGACCATCATCGGTGAGTTGAAGCGTCATTTCCGGGACAAGGGTTGGGCCGTGCGGGCGAGCCGGCGGGTCCAAGAGCTCTACCTCGAGCTGGGGCACGCGACATCTGCGCTGGCCCAGCAGCTCGGCCGCAACCCGACCGTGAAGGAGCTGTCCGAGGCGACCGGCGCGACCGAGGAAGCAGTCATTGAGGCGATCGAGGCCGGCCAGGGTTACCGCGCCGCGTCGATCGATGCGTCGGAGAGCGAGGATGACCCCCTGTCGGCCCGACTCGGCGAGCAGGACGAAAACTATGACTCGGTCGAAGACCGGGTCCTCCTTGGCCCGGCGCTCGCCACCCTGCCCCCGCGGGAGCAGTCCATCTTGCGGATGCGCTTCGTCGACGGGCTCACGCAGTCCGAGATCGCCTCTGTGGTCGGGGTGAGCCAGATGCACGTGTCGCGGCTGCTCTCTTCCAGCCTCCAGAAGCTGCGCGAGGGGATCGGCAAGACGGAAGCCGAGCGGGGCTAGACCGCCGCGAGCGGCGCCTATTTCAGGCACCTTGGGAGCAAGGACACCCTGAAAAGGGTTTCAACACCGCCCTGCTAGACGAGATCAGTAAGAATTTGAGGAAATTCTGGCGTTCCTTGAGTATCGTGCTTCCTGCATCCGGCTGAAGACGGACGGGGGAGGTCGCCATGGTTCATCTCGATGCGACACTGGCTCAGCAAAACGAGGAGCCGGGGGACAAGGGACTCAAGGGAGGCGCCCTTGGCTTCATCTCCTCGGTGGTGGTCGGCGTCGCCTCGACGGCGCCGGCGTACAGCCTGGCCGCGACCTTGGGCTTCGTGGTCATCGCCATCGCCGGCCTGCAGGCGCCCATCATCACCATCCTGGCCTTCGTCCCGATGCTGCTCATCTCCTACGGCTACAAGGCGATGAACAGCGCAGACCCCGATTGCGGTACGACCTTCACCTGGGCGACCCGGGCGTTCGGTCCCAAGACCGGGTGGCTGGGTGGTTGGGGGATCATCGCCGCCGACATCCTGGTGATGGCCAGCCTGGCCCAGATCGCCGGCCAGTACGTGTTCCTGCTCTTCGGCGCCAATGGGATCGGGCACAACGCGACGAGCGGATGGGTGCTGCTGGTCGGGATCCTGTGGATCGTGGCCATGACCGCCATCTGCTACGTGGGGATCGAGATCTCGGCCAACTTCCAGAAGGCGTTGCTCAGCATCGAGCTGGTCATGCTCACTCTGCTCTCGGTGGTCGCCTTCTACAAGGTGGGGGCAGGCACGGCCCCGCTCGGCCACCTCACCCCCAGCTGGTCCTGGTTCAACCCGTTTGACGTGCCGGGGCCCGAGAGCTTCATGGTGGGGTTGACGCTGATGCTCTTCGTCTACTGGGGCTGGGACACCGCGGTGTCGGTCAACGAGGAGACCAAGGAGCGGGACAAGATCCCGGGCCGGGCCGCCGTGACGTCCACTTTCATCCTGCTGGCCATTTACGCCATCGTGATCTTCGCCACCCAGTCCTACGCCGGCATCGGGACCCACGGGATAGGCCTCTCCAACCCGAACAACGTCGACGACGTGCTCTCCGTGCTGGGCAGCTCCATCTTCGGCACCTCCGGTTTCGGGACCTTCCTCTCCCGCCTCCTCATCCTGATGGTGCTGAGCTCGGCCGCCGCCTCGACGCAGACCACCATCCTGCCTACCGCCCGCACCACGCTGTCGATGGCCGTGTTCAAGGCGATTCCTGACGCCTTCGGCAAGATCCACCGGAAGTACCTCACGCCGACGGTGTCGACGCTGACGATGGGGGGCATCTCCATCGTGCTCTACGTGGTGATGAACTACGTGTCGAACGGCAACAGCGTCATCGTGGACTCGGTGTCTGCCCTAGGGGTGTGGATCGCCTTCTACTACGGGCTCACCGGCTTCACGTCCTTCTGGTACTACCGCACGACGCTGGGCGAGAGCGCCCGCACCCTGTGGATGCGCGGCATCCTGCCGCTGGTCGGCGGCATCATCTTGTGGTTCGCCATGTTCTGGTCCTTCTGGTACTACTGGCAACCGGTCAACAGCGACACCCACTTCACCTTCCCATTCACCCACCGGATCGTCGGCGGCGTCTTCGCCCTCGACGTGGGCACGGTGATCCTCGGCGTGGTGCTGATGTACGTCTGGATGGCATTCCGTCCGGCCTTCTTCCGGGGCGAGATCCTCAACCGCGACACGCCGACCCGTGTGCCAACGGACATCGGAGTGCCGGTCGGCCTCTTCGGGATCGAGCCCTACGACGAGCAGCACCCGGCGCCAACCGGGGACGCAGGCACCGCCGAGCACGCGCCAGCAGTCGGCCCGCAGGAGAAGGACCCGACCGGGGCCGGGTAGCGCCTGCTCGCGCCCCAGCCGAGCGATCGGAACGGGATGCGGGTGTACAGGATCCGGCTCCTCGAAGAGCGCACCGGGGAAGGCGACGACAGCGGGAGCGGCGCTGCCGCGTCCGGCTCGGCCAACGGGCGGAGCTCGAGGCGTGCTTCGGGTCCCGAGACGTACCGGCGATCGGACTCGACCGGCCGAGCGGTCCGACGTATCCACTAGACCGTGGTGGCGGACGATGACGCGGGAGGCACCATGACCAAGAGACTGGACGGGACGGTCACCCTCGTGACCGGAGCGAGCAGTGGCATCGGCGAGTCGACGGCGCTCGCCCTGGCCGAAGAGGGTGCAGCCGTCGCCCTGGTCGCACGGCGTCGGGACCGCCTCGAGGCGCTGGCCGAGCGCATGGGCAGCGCCGCCACAACCCTCGTCATAGAGGCCGACATCACCGACCGGGCGCAGGCGGAGCGCGCGGTGGCGACGACTGTCGCCGAGCTGGGCCGGCTCGACACCCTCGTCAACAACGCCGGCGTCATGCTCCTCGGACCGATCGTCGGCGCGCCGGTCGAGGAGTGGGAGGCGATGGTCCACCTCAATCTCCTCGGCCTCTTGTACTGCACGCACGCGGCACTGCCACACCTGCTGTCGGCGGCGGACTCCGAGCCCCGTTCGGTGGCCGACGTGGTCAACGTCAGCTCGGTCGCCGGCCGGGTGGCGCGGCTCAACAGCGGGGTCTACAACGCCACCAAGCACGGCGTGGGCGCGTTCAGCGAGTCCCTGCGCCAAGAAGTCACGGCGCGCCACGTCAGGATCACGCTCATCGAACCGGGGGCCACCGCGACGGAGCTGGCGTTCCACAACCGCCCCGAGATACTCGAAGACATGGCCCAGAACTTCGCCGGCATTGAGATCATGCACGCCGAGGACATCGCCGAGGCCATCCGCTACGCCGTCACCCAGCCCCGCCGGGTGGCCGTCAACGAGATCCTGGTCCGGCCGACCGAGCAGGAGCGTTGAGATCGAACGCGTCTCCGTCGTCGGTTGCTCGGGCTCGGGCAAGACGACCCTGGCGAGAGCCCTCGCGGCTGAACTCGGTGCTCGCCACATCGAGCTCGATTCCATCTATCACCAACCCCACTGGACGCCCCTGGCCGCCGAGGAATTCAGCCTCAAGGTGGACGAGGCCACCGGCGCCGGCCGCTGGGTCGTCGACGGCAACTACTCGGCGGTCCGGGAGGCCGTCTGGAATCGTGCCGACACGGTGGTGTGGCTCGACTTCCGCTACGCCACCGTGTTGGCCCGGGCGATACGGCGCACGTTGCGACGGACGCTGACCCGAGAAGAGCTGTGGAACGGGAACAAGGAGCCGCTGTCGAACCTGTGGTCGTTGAACCCCGAGAAGTCGATCATCGCCTGGACCGCGACCCGCCACAAGGTGTACCGGACGCGCTACGCGGACGCCGCCGCGAGCCCGCAGTGGGCCCGCCTGCGCTTCGTCCGCCTGGGCTCACAGCGGGAAGCGGACGGCTTCTTGGTGGGGGTGCGGGCTGCGACGTCGAACGCCGCCGGGTAAAGGAGGACTCAGATGGATCTCGAGCTCGGGGGCAAGGTCGTGCTCGTCACCGGAGGCACGGACGGGTTGGGCCTCGCGCTGGCCACCCGCCTCGCCGAGGAGGGTGCGTCGGTCGCCGTCTGCGGTCGCGACGAGGAACGGCTCGGTGCCGCCGCGCGGACGGTGGAGGAAGCGGGCGGCGGCCAGGTCCTCGCCCAGCGCGCTGACGTAAGCCGTCTTGACGACCTCGAGGCACTGGTCGACGCGGTGGTGGCGCGCTGGGGCCGCATCGACGGGGTCGTGCACAACGCGGGGCGTTCCTCGTCCGGCTCGATCGAGGCCCTCGACGACGAGACGTGGGAGTCAGACCTCCAGCTGAAGCTGATGGCGGCGGTCCGGCTCACCCGTCTGGCGCTCCCACAGCTCCTCGCCACCAAGGGGTCGATCCTCTTCACCCTCGCGCTGGCGGCGAAGGCTCCCGGTGGCGCCAGCGAGCCGAGCTCGGTCAGCCGGGCCGCCGGCATGGCGCTCATGAAGGCGTTGTCCAGGGAGCTCGCACCCTCGGGGGTGAGGACGAACGCCATCCTCATCGGCCTGATCGAGAGCGGCCAGTGGGTGCGGGCGGCCGCCACCTCGGGCACCGACCTCGCCGACTTCTACGAGCGTGCCGCCAAGAACTCGGGCATCCCCCTCGGACGCTTCGGGCGGGCCGACGAGTTCGCCGACCTCGGGTCGTACCTGCTGTCGGCGCGGGCGTCGTACGTCACCGGGTCCGCCATCAACCTCGACGGCGGCCTGTCGCCGGTCGTCTGAGGGCACTCCTCGCACCTACTCGTTGTAGCCCTCCGTCTCGGTGGCGTCCCCCGCCCCGGTCCGCTCGAGCTCGATGGCGAAGCCGTCGATCATGTCGATACGGGTCAACGCGTCGACATGGGCGCGGCCGCTCCCGCCCCACTTGGCCTTGGCCAAGCGCCGCGCCGCCAGCGTGTCCTCGGCCACGACGAAGACCACCTCGTGGTCCTCGCCCATGCGGCCCGAGCCCAGGTCGCCCCCCAAGTACGCGGCGAAGAGGTGCACGGCGCGCAGCGTAGCGACTACGAAGTACCCATGAACGAGATGGAATTGCAAGGCCGCACCATCGTGGTGACCGGGGTGACCGGCCAGGTGGCGCGCCCGCTGGCGATCGCGCTCGCTCGCGCCAGCAGGGTGGTCGGCGCCGCGCGCTTCACCGACGCTGCCGCGCGCAGCGAGCTCGAAGCGGCCGGTGTGGAGTGCGTGCCGGTCGACCTCGCCGCGGGCGAGGTGAGCAGGCTGCCCGCTGATGCCGACTACGTCCTCAACTTCGCGGTGGCCAAGACGAACGACTGGGAGTACGACCTCGCCGCCAACAGCGGCGGGCTGGCCCATCTCATGGAGCACCACCGACGGGCCCGGGCCTTCCTCCACTGCTCGTCGACGGCCGTCTACAAGCCCGACGGGCATCGCGTGTTCGACGAGGGCGGGCCTCTCGGGGACAACCACGGTGTCTGGCCGTTCCTCAGGACCTACAGCATCTGCAAGATCGCAGCCGAAGGCACGGCGCGCTGGGCCGCGCAGCGTTTCGAGCTCCCGACCACCATCGCGCGCCTGTCGGTGCCCTACGGCGACAACGGCGGCTGGCCGGCCATCCACCTGCACATGATGCTGTCAGGTCACGCCATCCCGGTGCACGTCGACGCGCCCAGCGTGTACCACCCGCTCCACGCCGATGACATCGTCGCCATGGTGCCCCGCCTGCTCGGCGCGGCCGCCGTCCCCGCGGTGACGGTCAACTGGGGAGGGAGCGAGGCGGTCAGCATCGAGGAGTGGTGCGGCTACCTGGCCGAGCTCGCCGGCACCGAGGCCCGGTTCGAGCCGACGGAGCAGACGATCGACAGCGTCGAGGTCGACACCACGCGCATGCACGAGCTGGCCGGGCGGACGACGGTGCCCTGGCGCGAAGGCATGCACCGCATGGCCAGGGCGCTGCATCCCGACCGCGTGGCGTGAGGGAGCTCCGCTTCGCGCGCTGCGATCCCGAGGAGCCGCCCGCCTCCGACTTGCTCGCCGCCATGCGGTCCGAGCTCAACGACACGTACGAGACGTTTAGCCGCCTGGACAACCCGCCCCTCGTCGCAGAGGAGCTGCGGCCGCCGGGGGGCTCCTACTTGGTGGCCTACGAGGGGGAGGATGCCGTCGGCGGGGGAGGGCTGCGCCGCCTCGCCGAGGGCGTCGCGGAGATCAAGCGGATGTACGTGTGTCCCGAGGCGCGCTCGCGCGGCGTGGCGAGGGCCCTGCTCGTCGCCCTCGAAGACGACGCGCTGACCCTCGGCTACGGGGTGGTACGGCTCGACACCGGCCCCAAGCAGGTGCACGCGCTCGAGCTGTACCGCTCGGTCGGCTACGTGGAGGTGCCGCCGTACAACGAGAACCCGTTCGCCTGCTTCTGGGGTGAGAAGGCTTTGTCCTGACTCGGCGACCACGCGCCGACGGCCTGTACTGTGGCGGCGTGGGTACCCAAGTGACAATCGTGGGCGGGGGAAGCTATCAGTGGGGTCCGGAGCTGATGGCCGACCTCTTCGGGACGCCGGCGCTGGCGGGCATGCACCTCGTGCTCGAGGACATCGACCCGGCACCGCTCCCCAAGATGGAGGCCCTGGCGCACAAGCTCAATGACGCCATGGACGCCAAGGCGACCATCGCCACGACGACCGACCTGCCCGCAGGGCTCGAAGGCGCCGACTTCGTCATCGTCTGCATCTCGACCGGGGGGTTCCGCTCCATGGCGGTGGACCTCGACGTGCCGGCGGCTCACGGCATTACCCAGACCGTCGGTGACACCGTCGGCCCCGGGGGCATCAACCGGGCCCTGCGCAACGTGCCGATCCTGGTCGGGGTCGGCAAGGCCATGGAGGAGACCTGTCCCGACGCGTGGCTCTTCAACATCACCAACCCGATGACCTGCCTGACCCGCGCGGTGTGCAAGGAGACCTCCATCAAGACCGTCGGGCTGTGCCACGAGGTGGGCAACTTCTGCATGGACCTCGCCATCGCGCTGGGCCGCCCCGCCGAAGCGGTCTCGGCGTCGGTGACCGGCATCAACCACTTCCCCGTCGTGACCGCCCTCGAGGTCGACGGGGCGGACGGCCTCGAGGTGCTCCGCGAGCTGACCGAGGAGGTCGGGGGCCTGGCCTCGCTGACTCCGTATCCCGGGCGCCCGGAGGCGGAGGTCTTCTCCAAGCTCGACTTCGCGCAGCGTCACATGTTCAAGCTCACGCTGCTCGACCGCTGGGGCACCTTCCCGGCGGCGGGTGACCGCCACATCGCCGAGTTCGTGTCGTTCGCTCTCACCCCCGAGTCGGACTGGGGGGCCGCCTACAACATCGCGCTGAGCCCGATCTCGCGTCGTGAGCAGCACCAGGCCGATTACATCGCCGACGTCGACGCATGGCTGGCGGGCACCAAGGACCTGCAGACCTGGCAATCGGGCGAGCTGCCCTCGCCGATGATCCAGGCGATGCTCACTGGCGAGCCCTTCGAGGCCCCCGTGAACATCCCGAACGTCGGCCAGGGTGTGGGCCTGCCCGACGACGCCGTCTTGGAGTCGATCTGCGTCATCGACGCCGACGGCATCCGCGGCCGTGACCGTTCGGCTCTGCCCACGCCCTACGACGAGATCGTCCGCCGGCACGTGGCCACCCAAGAGCTCACGGTCGAGGCCGCGCTGCGTGGTGACCGCGCCCTGGCGGGCGAGGCCTTCACGCTGGACCCGCTGGCCGGCCGGGGGGACCTACGCGACATCGAAGCCATGGTCGTCCAGCTGCTCGGCGGCACCGCCGAGTGGCTGCCGCAGTTCGCCTAGTCCCGGCCGAGACGTCTGGAAGGACACGCATGCGCATCGGGTTCATCGGGCTGGGCGCCATGGGGCTGCCGATGGCCGGACATCTCGTTGCCGCCGGCCACGACGTCTCCGTGGCCTCGCGCAGCCGCGGCCCGATCGACGCCGTGGTGGCACAGGGGGCCGCCGACGGAGGCTCGCCGCGTGGGGTGGCAGAGGCGTCAGAGGTGACGTTCCTGTGCGTCCCCAACTCGCCCGAGGTGCTCGAGGTCGTCGACGCCATGCTCCCGGTACTCGGACCGGACAAGACGGTGGTCGACTGCTCCACCATCGACCCCGAGGTGGAGCGCTCGCAGCACGTCCGGGTTGGCGAGACCGGGGCCCACTATCTCGACGCGCCGCTGTCGGGCGGCACGGCCGGCGCCCAGAAGGGCACCCTGACATTGATGGTGGGGGGCGACGCCGGCGTGCTGGCGGACACCCAGCCGGCGATGGACCCCTTCGCCGGGCTCGTCGTGCACGTGGGCGGCCCGGGTATGGGCCAGGTCGTCAAGCTCTGCAACCAGGTGATCTACGCCGCGCAGATGACGGCCACGGCAGAGGCGACGGCCATGGCGGTGCGGTCCGGGGTCGACATGGCCAAGCTGCTCGAGGTGCTCACACACGCCACCGGGGACTGCGTCGCTGTGCGCACGCGCCTGCCGGTGCCCGGGATCATCCCCGACAGCCCGGCCTCCAACGGCTGGCAGCCCGGCTTCATGACCGACCTGATGGCCAAGGACCTCGACCTGGCCATGGCCTACGCGGTGCGCACCGGTGTCCCGGTGTCGACCACCGCAGCGGCGCGCCAGCTCCTCACGGCCGCCAGTGCAGCCGGCTACGGCCGGGAGGACTTCTCCGCCGTGGCGAAGGTCGTCCTCGCGCTCTCGGCTGCCGGATGACCAGCCCCGGCCCGCTCCCCACTCCCGCGCTCATCCTGGCGGCAGACCACCGTGCCCGTGCCGTCGTCACCACGGAGAACTGGGCCGCTTTCTTCGGGTCGCTGGCGAAGGCCCTGCCTCACTGCGACGGGATCCTCGCTACTGCGCAGCCCCTGGAAGGCTTGGCTGCGGCGGGGCATCTCAGCGGGTTGCACCGGACCTACCTCTCCATCAACCGCACGGGTCTGGCGGGCTCGGTCTTCGAGCTCGACGACCGTCTGGTGGCCACCGTCGGCCGCGCGGCGTCGGACGGCTGGAGCGGGGTCAAGCACATGACGCGCATCGACATGGACGACCCGGTCACGGCAGCTGCCCTCGAGCTGCTCGGGCAGGTCCTCGAGCAGTCGCGAGCGGCGGGGTTGGAGGCTCTCATTGAGCCGTTGCTCTGGAGCGAGGGACGAATCCACCGCGACACCGACGCCATCGTGCTGGCCGCAGTCGTCGCACACGACATGGGTGCGCCGGTGATCAAGGTGCCCGTACCCGCCGTGAGCGCCGGCACCGAGCGCCAGCGCGCCGTGGCGCGGGTCGTCGCCAGCGTGAGCGTCCCCGTGCTGTTCCTCGGCGGCCCGCGCAGCGACGGCGGCCGCGACCGCGTTCTCGACGAGGTGCGTGACGTGATGGAGGGGGGTGGCGCCGGTATGGCGATGGGCCGGACCGTGTACCAGGACCCTGACCCGGCCGAGATGGCGGGCCTCGTCAACGCGCTGGTGCACGCCACATGATCTTGACCATCGATTTCGGCACGTCGGTCACCAAGGTCGGGTTGTGGGGGGAGCGAGGGCTCGTCGCGTTGTCGCGTTCTGAGCTCACCACGACCCATCCCGAAGTGGGCTGGGCGGAGCAGGACCCGTTGCGCTGGTGGACGACGCTCGTGATCGCCTGCGCGGAGGCGCGCGCGAGGCGCCCCAGGCCTTCAACGAGGTGGACGTCGTGGCCTGTTCGGGGGCGCGGCAGACCTTCGCCCCGATGACGTCGCGAGGCGAGCCGGTCGGCAAGGGCATCTTGTGGTCCGACCATCGTGCTGCCCCCGAGGCGCGCGTCCTGGCGGAGCGCATGGGCGGCGACGACATCAACCGGGCCCGCACCGGCATTCCGCTCGACGCTGGAGCCGTCGCGGCCAAGCTGGCGTGGCTGGCCGAGAACGAGCCCGCGCGGCTCGAGGCCGCCGACCTGATCCTGTCGCCGCGCGACTTCATCGTGCTGCGCATGACCGATCAGGCGGTGACGGACGCGACCTTCGCCTCGCGCAGCGGCCTCTACGACTTCGACGGCAACGCGGTGCGAGAACTGGCAGGCCCGGCGCTCGGCAAGCTGCCCAGCGTCGTGCCCTCCGACACGGTGGTCGGACAGCTGAAGTCGGTCCCCGCAGCCGAGCTCGGGCTGCGCCCGGGCATTCCGGTGGTGATCGGGGCAGGTGACCGACAGTGCGAGGTGCTGGGGTCGGGCTCGTCGGAGCACTACCCGATGGTGAGCTGGGGCACGACCGGCAACGTGTCAGTGCCGGTGCAGGACCGACCCGTCCCATCGCCCGCGGGGGCGGTGGTGACGCGGGCCGCCGACACCGGCTGGCTCCTCGAAGGAGGGCTGTCCTCTGCGGGTTCGTTCCTCGGCTGGCTGGGGCAGCTGCTCGGCCGCACCAACGACGAGCTGGCGCGCCTGGCCGGTGAGAGCCCGCCGGGTGCGCGGGGCGTGGTCGCCGTGCCGTGGCTCGACGGTGCGCGCGCGCCGTGGTGGCGAGACGACGCCCGGGCGGGGTTCATGGGCCTGGGCGCGGCCCACGGTGCCCGCGATCTGGCCCGCGCGGTGATCGAGTCAGTGGCGTGGGACGTGCTGCGCGTGATGGAGGTTGTCACGGTGGGCCGTCTGGGCGGCTCCAGCGCGGAGGGCGTGACCTTGGGAGGTGCGGGTTCGGGGCTCCCGGTCTGGGTGGGCGTGCTGACGGCGGTGCTCGGCGTGCCCGCCATCCGTCACCGCTCCGGTGAGGCTGCATCCGCGGGCGCCGCGCTCCTGGCGGGCCGCGCACTGGGGATGGGCCTGACGCTCGACCAGCTCGACCCGGTGCAGGCCGTGATCGAGCCCGATGCCGGCGCGGTCGAGATCTACCGCAGCTTGCGTCCGCGCGTCGACCACGTCGCCTACGCCGTCATCGCCGCAACGGAGTCCCTTCCCGGCGAAGCGCGTAGCCCGGCGTTCTGAACGAAAGCGATGCGCGTCGACCTCGCCTACGGCCGCGATGGCGCGTCGGTGGAGGTTCCCGCGCGGGCCGAGGTGGTTGTGCCGGTCGACGAGCCGGCATTGCCCGACGAGGCAGCCGCCATCACGGCGGTGCTGCGGTCCCCGCTCACGGGCGCGCCGCTCGCCGACCTGCTGACCGCCGGTGACCGGGTCGCCGTGGTCTTCCCGGACCTCACCCGGCCGATGCCGAACCGGATCGTCCTTCCCCCCTTGCTGGCCGAGCTGGCCCGTGCCGGTGTGCCCGACGACCGCATCACGCTCCTGTGCGCCACGGGGACGCACCGGCAGGCGACGGTGCCAGAGATGGAGGAGCTGGTGGGCGCGGACATCGTCGCCCGCTACGCGCTCGTCGACCACGACGCAACCAGCAACGCCCATGTGAGGGTCGGCGAGGTGGACGGGGCGCCAATCCTCTTGCAGCGCGAGTACGTGGAGGCGGACGTCCGTATCATCACCGGTTTCGTCGAGCCGCACTTCTTTGCAGGCTTCAGCGGAGGGCCCAAGGGGGTGTGTCCCGGCCTGGCGGCCATGGAGACGATTCTCGAGGCACACCACCCGCGCCGCATCGCCGACGCCCGGGCCACGTTCGTCACGAGGGCGGGCAATCCGGTGCACGATTTCGTCCGGGCCGCGGCGGCGCTGGCGCCACCCGACCTGTCGCTCGACGTCGCCATCAACCGGGGGCGCCGGGTGACCGCCGTCTTCGCGGGGCCACTGCCTGACGCGCACGACGCGGCCTGCGCCCACGTGCAGGCGTCAGCGGTGCGGGACGTTGCGGCGCCGTTCGATCTCGTGGTCTCGACGAACGGTGGCTACCCGCTCGATCGCAACCTCTACCAGGCCGTCAAGGGCATGGCGGCGGCCGAGCGGATCGTGCGTGACGAGGGCGTCGTGATCATGGCTGCCGCGTGCGAGGACGGGGTGCCCGCGGGTGGCGCCTTTGCCCGCCTGCTGGCGCGGGCAACGACGCCGGCAGAGCTCATCGGCGCGCAGGGTGGTCCCGAGCTCGACCGGTGGCAGGCGCAGGTGCTGGGACGGGTGCTGGCCCGCGCCGAGGTCCAGCTCCACAGCGGCGGCCTCGACGATGCCACCATTGCCGACGCGCTCCTGATTCCGGTCGCCGATCTCGATGGCGCGGTAGAGGCGGCGCTCGGCCGCCTCGGTGCCCGAGCGCGTGTGGCCGTCATCCCAGAGGGGCCTCTGACGGTGGCCACCGTCGCCGCCGGCGTCTGAAAAGTCGGCCGAGGGCGCGCCGCCAGACCGACGCCAGCACCTGACGCCGACGTCAGGGTTAAAGTCCCCCGGTGGCCGACGACCCGCTCTTCGAGTTCGCCGTCCCAGACGACCTGCTGCGAGAAGCGGTGTCGCAGGTCAAGGACCCCGACGTCGTGGCGGACCTCGAAATCATGCCGGGCACGGGGGAGGGCAAGCCTCCGTCCCTCACCGGCATTCTCAGGAGTTCGGGCTACGCCCCCCTGATCCTCCTCACCGCGGCCGCACTGGTCCCAGGCACCTTCGGCAACGGCATCAGTCTCATCGGGAACAACCTCAAGATCTCGTTCCACATGTCCAACGCGTCGCTCGGCGCGGTGGCCTTCATCGCCCAGGTGTCCCAGCTCCTGTGGGCCGTCCCGCTGGCGGTATGGGCCGACCGGGGGAGCCGCAAGCTGGTGGCCGGCGTCGCTCTCCTCATCTTCGCCGGCTTCGGCAGCCTGATGGCGCTCTCGCCGAACGTCTGGGCGTTCGCCTTCTTGTACCTGGCTGCCTCGGTGGGCACCGGGGTGAACAACACGGTGCACAACTCTTATCTCTCCGACGCCTATGCGACCGAGGGCCGCGGCCGGATCTTCAGTTGGCACAACCTCTCCGACCCGCTCTCACAGACGGTCGGCATCTTGATCTTCGGTTTCGTCGTCACGATCGCCCACGACTGGCGCTATGGATTGCTCGTGGCGCTGGCCGGCATCCCTCTCGGCTTCGCCCTCTTCACGCTGCGCGAGCCGGAGAAGGGGGCCAACGAGAGCAGCCACATCCTGAAGGCGTCGGGGATGGACCTGCACTCCCAGCAGGAGCAAGCCCCCCGGGTCCTGCTCGGCTCCGCCGTGACCCGGTTGCTGAGAATCCGCTCGCTCTACTACGAGCTCGTCGCGGTGGCCATCTTGGGCTTCGCCGGCACCGGGGCGCCGCTCTTCGGCAACCTGTTCTTCATCGACAAGTTCCACCTCGACACGGCCAGTCGGAGCGAGGTGTACGCCATCATCGGGCTCGCGGCCTTCCTCGGGCTCCCGCTCGCCTACGTCTTCGGCGACCGCTACTTCCGCAAGAGTCCCCAGCGCCCGCTGGTCATCTCCGGCATCTGTATCACGGCATACGGCAGCCTTTTCGTCCTCTCCCTTTATGTGCCCCAACTCTGGCTGTGCGTGACCCTGCAGTTCCTCTCCACGGCTGCCGTCTCGCCGCTCGCCATCTGCATCTTCCTCACGCTGGCGGCCACGGCGCCGCCGGAGATGCGCACCATCTGCTTCGCGATGTTCGGGGTGTATTCGCTCGTGTTCGGCGGCTTCACCGGCTCGGTGCTGCTCGGCGCGTTCTCCGATGCCATCGGCGGTCTGCACGGCATCATCGTGGCCCTCACGTTGATCTTCCCGGTCTGTGCCGTCGGCGGGCTGTTGCTGATAATCGGCTCGCGCTGCGTGCGCCGCGACATCACGCTGGTGATCGAGGACGTGCTCGAGCGCTACGCGGAGGGCAAGCGCCGGCAGACCGGCGGTTCCATCCCGGCGCTCCAGATCCACAATCTGGACTTCTTCTACGACACCAACCAGGTGCTCTTCGACGTCAACCTCGAGGTCGAAGAGGGCGAGATGGTGGCGTTGCTGGGTACCAACGGTGCCGGCAAGTCGACGTTGTTGCGCGCCGTCTCGGGCCTGTCGCACCCGCACCGCGGGGTGATCCGGATCTTCGGCATGAACTCGACCTACCTGGAACCCGAGCAGATCATCGACGAAGGGGTCGCGCTCTTGGTGGGCGGCAAGATGACGTTCCCCGGCCTGAGCGTCCGGGACAACCTGCGTATCGGCGGGCACACCCTGCGCGGCGACCGCGTCAAGGCCGCCAAGGCACACAGCGAGGCGCTCGAGACCTTCCCCGAGCTCGCCGAGCGGCTGGACCAGCCGGCGGGCACCCTCTCGGGCGGTGAGCAGCAGATGCTGGCGCTGTCGCGCGTGATGATGACCGCACCGCGGCTCCTCATGATCGACGAGCTGGCGCTCGGGCTGGCGCCCATGACCGTCGAGCGCCTCATGGGCATGGTGCGGCGCATCAACGAGAGCGGCACCACCGTGATCCTGGTCGAGCAGAGCCTCAACCGGGCGCTCAGCCTGGCGGACCGCTGCTTCTTCATGGAACGCGGCGAGATCCGCTTCGACGGGCCCACCTCCGAGCTCATGGGCCGCGACGACCTCCTGCGTCCCGTCTTCCTCGGGACCGCGGCCTCGGGGCTGGGGTAGGTACACCAGATGCTCGCCCTCTCCGCGCCGAACTTCGTCCTCGTCCAGGGGCTCTTCTACGGCCTTGGTTACGGGCTCCTCGCCCTCGGCCTCGTGCTCGTCTACCGCACCAACCGGGTCCTGAACTTCGCTCAGGGCCAGATCGGTGTCATCGCGGCCGTCTTCTTGGTGAAGCTCACGGCCGACTTCAAGTTCAACTACTGGTTCGCGCTGGTCCTCTCCATCGGCCTGGCCGCCTTCGTCGGCGCGCTCTCCGAGCTGATCCTGCGACGGCTGTTCACCCGTCCGCGCGTGCTGGTCATGGTGGCCACGATCGGGCTGAGCTACGTGCTCCTCGCGCTGACGGCACTGCCCTTCATCCGGCCCTCCAACCTCTACAAGCCCGTACCGGTGCCCTTCGACCTGTCGATCACGCTCGGGCCTGTCATCATCACGCCCACCGAGGTCCTCACGCTGATCGTCGCTCCCATCGTCACCGTGGCCCTGGTGTTCGCGGTGCGCTTCACCTCGTGGGGCCTCTCGATGCGCGCCATGTCCGAGAATGCCGACTCGGCCCGGCTCTCGGGGGTGTGGATCCGGCGTACTTCCACCCTGACCTGGACGGTGGCCGGCGCGCTCTCGGCCTTCACCGCCATCCTCAACGCGCCCAACCAGACGAGTGCATTGACCCAGGCGCTCTCGCCCGACCTGTTGCTCTACGCGCTGACGGCCGCGCTGATCGGCGCCATGATCAACTTGACCGTCGCCTTCATCGCGGGAGTGGGTATGGGCGTCTTCCTCGAGATCCTCGAGTGGAACGTTCCCTCGCCGGCCAAGCAGCAACTCGTGATCTTCATCGTCGTGATCGCGGTGCTCCTGATCCGGGTCGGCGGCCTGCGCAAGGGCGCCCGGACGGCGGACCGCAGCACCTGGGCGCACGGTGCGGTCACCACGATGCGCGCCGGCGCCGACCAGCTGCGACGGCGGGTGTCGGCCACTGGCATCTGGCTGGGCGTGGCGGTCGCCGTCTTGTTGCCCCTCGTGCTCTCCGTCGGCAACAACGTGCTCCTGAGCCAGATCTGCATCTATGCGGTCATCGCCCTGTCCCTGACCATGCTTACGGGCTGGGCGGGCCAGGTCTCGCTCGGCCAATTCGGGCTCGTCGCAGTGGGCACACTCGTGGCGGTGCATCTGGGCACGTCTGTCCCGCTCCCGCTCGTGATGCTCTACGGCGGCGCTGTCACCGCGGTCGTGGCCATCCTGGTGGGACTGCCCGCGCTGCGGATGCCGGGGCTGTTCTTGGCGGTGACCACGCTGGCCTTCGCCATCTTCATGCAGAACGCGGTGTTGGCCACGCCGTGCATCACGGTGCCGGGCATCAACAAGACGCTCTGCACCGGTCTGCCGAACCCGGCTTACACCTTTGTGAACCGGCCGAGTCTCTTCGGCATCAGCCTGGCCTCCCAGCGTTCCTTCGCCTGGTTCTCGGTCGGCGTGTTGCTGCTGTCCATCTTCATGGTCCGCATCTGGCGTGACAAGGGAATAGCGAGGCGGCTGGTCGCGGTGCGCGACAACGAGCTCACCGCGGCCGCCATGGGGATCCCGATCCTTCGCACCAAGCTGCTGGCCTTCGGGCTGTCCGGGTTCATGGCGGGCTACGCCGGGGTCTGCTTCGCCTTCGCGACCCAGCAGATCAACAACACCGACATCACCTTCGACCCGACGACGTCCTTCGTGATCATCTCGATGGTGGTGATCGGGGGTCTGGGGTCCATCCCCGGCGCCATTTTGGGTGCGCTCTACCTCGAGGGCCTGCCTGCGATCTTCGGTGCCAACCAGACGATCCAATTCATCACGAGCGGTCTCGGGTTGATCGCTTTCATCCTGTACCTGCCCGGCGGACTGGCCGAGGTGCTGCACCGCACCGGGGACCTGGTGACGATGGGGATCCGCGGCGCGCAGGAACGACTCTCGGCGCGCCGCGCCGGCCCGCCGGTCTCAGCCACCGGCGCGGTGGGCGAGATGGCGCCCTCGCTGGTAGGGGACGGGACCGAGAAGTGACCTCGGCGACCGCACGCAGCGAGCCCGAGGCTCCTTCGCGTCATCCGGCCCACCTCGCGGTGGACGGGCTCAGCGTTCGCTTCGGCGGCATCCACGCGCTGAACGGCGTCTCCTTCGAAGCGCAGCCGGGCGCCATCGTCGGGCTGATCGGTGCCAACGGCTCGGGGAAGACGACCACGCTCGACGTGATCTCGGGCCTGGTCCCGCCACAGGCGGGCACCGTGCTGCTCGACGGCACCGACCTGGCCGAGTACCTGCCCGAGGAGCGTCTCGGGGTCGGGATGGTGCGATCGTTCCAGGACTGCCGCCTCTACCCCGAGCTGACCGTGCTCGACGTGCTGCTGCTCTGCGAGGACGCCCGTCATGAGGTGGGGGTGCTCTCGACCACGCTCCGCTTGCCGTGGGCCCGCCGGGCCGAGAAGCGCAAGCTGGAGGCGGTCAACGAGGTGATCGCCGCCTTCGGGCTCGAGCGCTTCCGCCATCACCGCACCGCGCAGTTGTCCACGGGCACCCGCCGGGTGGTGGACCTGGCTTCGATCGTGCTGGCCAAGCCGCGGATCCTCCTGCTCGACGAGCCAACGGCGGGGATCGCCCAGCGAGAGGCCGAGGCCTTCATCCCCTTGCTGCAGCGCCTCCACCAGGTGGCTGACACGACGATCGTCTTGGTCGAGCACGACGTGCCCCTGGTCTTCGAGCTCTGCTCGGCCGTGGTGGTCATGGAACTGGGCCAGGTGGTCGCCGCCGGGCCGCCCGAAGTGATCCGCGCTGACCCGAAGGCTCTGGCCGCCTACCTTGGTGCGAGCGACGAGGCTCTGATGGCATCGGGGCCGGTCACGGGGGAAGGCGGAGCGACAGGCGGGACGAGCGGTGGCGCGATGGAACGCACCGAGGGAGGGTGATGATGGAGGCGAGCATGAAGGTTCCCGCCAACCGGGGGGTCTGGCACCCCTGGGCACCCCTAGGTCGGTCGTGGCGGCGCTTCCGACGCCGGCCCCGCGCCATGCAGGTGCGCACGGTGCTCATCGTGATCGCGATCGTGGTGGGGCTGGTGGCGTGGCTGGTCTTCGCACCCACTGGTTCGCCCGGCGGAGGCGGCTTGGCCGGCGCGGCTGAGCCGGCGCTGCATTCGAGCAGCACGGCGACGCCGCCGAGCCAGGCCAGCACGTCGACGCGCGGGGTGAGCGCGACCGAGATCAACGTCGTCTTCCCCGTCGTCGCCGTCAACAGCCTGGCCGGCCAGCTCGGCTTCGCCGAGGACAAGGAGTACAACGAGCAGATCCCGGCCATCCACCTCTTCGTGAATCAGATCAACGATGCCGGTGGCATCAACGGGCGCAAGATCAACCCGATCATCGCCAGCTTCGACCCGACCAACGACGCCAACATGCAGGCGCTGTGCGAGCAGTGGACGCAGGGGAGCCCGGCCGCCTTCGCCGTGGTCGACGGCATCGGGACCTGGACGGGTACGAACCAGCTCTGCGTGACCCAGCAGGGCCACACGCCGTTGATCAGCGCCTGGTCCACCACGACGGACTGGACCGACCTCGGCTCGCCGTATCTGTGGTGGACGGGACCCGACATGGCGCCGGTGCTGGCCGCGACGGTCCAGTGGGGGATCAGCTCGGGGCGCCTGGGTCACGGCAAGAAGGTCGGCGTGGTCGTCTCGGACCAGGCGGCCGACCAGGACGCGCTCAACGACTTCTTGATGCCCGACCTCAAGAAGGCGGGTATCACGCCCGAGGTCGAGACGGTGGCCGGCAACCCCGACGAGACCTCGACCACCAACTCGGACGCGCAGCTGGCCGTCGAGCGCTTCAAGTCCTCCGGCGTCCAGTCCGTCTTCCCGCTGCTGCCCGAGAACGCCTTCTTCCCCTACCTGGCCTCGGAGGCCTCACAGCAGTACGTGCCCCAGCTCCTCTTGAGCGACTACCAGTCGACCATCGAAGTCGCCCTTGGCCTCATCCCGACTCCGTACGAGGCAGAGCTGAACGGTCAAGAGGGTGTGACGACGGAGACATTGGGCGGGTTCGACGACAACCGGCCCGAGAGCCAGGGCGGCTACGACCCCGGCGTGCGTTCCTGTTACAACACCTGGCACGCCTATCACCCCAAGCCCATTGCGGGCACCACCAGCTTCTACATCGAGGAGCAGGGACCGATTCAGGCTTGGTGCGGGGCTATCCGCCTCTTCGCCACCGCGGCCAAGGACGCCGGCAAGGACCTGAACCGGCGCACCTTCGCCGAAGCGATGTCCAAGATCACCAACTACCCCGGCACGCTCTCGCCGGTGTGGAGCTTCGGGCCCAACAAGTACTACGGGCCCACACAGTTCCAGGTGGTCAGGATCCACAACAACGTCCCGCCGTCCTCGCAGTGCAAGCTCAAGACGAACCACCAACCTCAGGGCACCTGCTGGGTGACGGAGCAGCCGTTCAAGCCGTTGCCAGCCTCGTCGGGCTCGTAGCTGCCGGATCGACGCACCGCACCGGGAGGGTGGCGATGGAGGCGAGCACGCAGGTTCACGCGCACCGGGTGGTCCGGCGTCCCTTGTTGATGGCCGTCGTAGTGGGGCTGGTGGCGTGGCTGGTCGTCGCGCCGTCGGGTTCGCCCGGGGGAGGCGTTGCGGCCGGTACGGCCGGTGCAGCCGAGCCCGCACTGCATTCGAGTGACACGGCGACACCGCCGAGCCAGGCCAGCACGTCGACGCGCGGGGTGAGCAAGACCGAGATCAACGTCGTCTTCCCCGTCGTCGCCGTCAACAGCCTGGCCGGTCAGCTCGGCTTCGCCGAGGACAAGGAGTACAACGAGCAGATCCCGGCCATCCATCTGTACGTGAACCAGATCAACGATGCCGGCGGCATCAACGGGCGCAAGATCAACCCGATCATCGTCCAGTTCAACCCGGAAAGCGACGCCAACATGCAGGCGCTGTGCGAGCAGTGGACGCAGGGGAACCCGGCCGCCTTCGCCGTGGTCGACGGCATCGGGACCTGGACGGGTACGAACCAGCTCTGCGTGACCCAGCAGGGCCACACGCCGCTGATCAGCGCCTGGTCCACCACGACGGACTGGACCGACCTCGGCTCGCCGTATCTGTGGTGGACGGGCCCCGACATGGCGCCGGTGTTGGCCGCGCTGGTCCAGTGGGGGATCAGCTCGGGGCGCCTGGGTCACGGCAAGAAGGTGGGCGTGGTCGTCTCGGACCAGGCGGCCGACCAGGACGCGCTGAACGACTATCTGATGCCCGACCTCAAGAAGGCGCACATCACGGCCACGGTCGAGACGGTGGCGGGCAACCCCGACGAGTCGGCAACGACCGACTCCGACGCCCAGCTCGCGGTGGAGCGGTTCAAGGCAGCGGGGGTCCAGTCGGTCTTCCCGCTGCTGCCCGAGAACGCCTTCTTCCCCTACCTCGCGTCCGAGACTTCCCAGCAGTACTTCCCGAACCTCCTGCTGAGCGACTACCAGGACACGATCGAGGTCGCCCTCGGGCTGATCCCCCAGCCGTACAACCAGGCGCTCAACGGGCAGGAGGGCGTGACGACCGAGACCCTGGGTGGGATCGACGACAACCGCCCCGAGAGCCAGGGCGGCTACGACCCCGGCGTGCGCGCCTGTTACAACACGTGGCACGCCTACCACCCCAAGCCGATCGCGGGAACGATGTACTTCTACCTGGAGGAGCAAGGCCCGATTGAGGCCTGGTGCGGTGCCATCCACCTCTTTGCCACAGCCGCGAAGGACGCCGGCAAGAACCTGAACCGGCGCACCTTCGTCGAGGCCATGTCCAAGATCACGAACTTTCCGGGCACCATCTCGCCCATCTGGAGCTTCGGCTCCGACAAGTTCTATGGCCCGGTCGAGTACGAGGTGGTCAAGGTGCACACCAACGTGCCGCCCTCTTCGCAGTGCAAGGTCCCCAAGTCCGGCAAGCTCGTCGGCACCTGCTGGGTGACAGTCCAGCCCTACAAGCCGTTGCCGGGGCTGTCCTCAGGCTCCTGATCGTGGCGCGGCGACCGCGTGTCCGCCGCCGTCACGCGATGGCGGTCGGTGTCGGCGATCGCCCCTCGATGATGTCCTCGAAGCGAGTCTCGAGCGCGGCGGTGAGCTCGGGGTGGGTGAGGATGTAGAAGGTGTTGGTCCGCACCGCCTCGAGGACGCGGTCGGCCACCGCCTCGGCCGCGATGCCGGCGCCCACCATCTGCTGCACCGCGGCACGCAGCTCCGTCGCTCCCTCGACCTCCCGCTCGGGAGCCCAGGCCGGACGATTGCGGTCGGACTCAGCGATGCGGGTCTGTACGAACCCGGGGCACAGCACCGAGACGCCGACCCGCGCGGCGACCGACTGGAGGTCCTTGAAGAGGGTCTCGGAGATGGCGACCACCGCCTGCTTGGTCGCGTTGTAGGGGCCGAGGAAGCCCGCGGTGGCGAGGCCGGCGATCGACGCGGTGTTCACGACGTGGCCCTCACCCTGTTCGATCAGGAGCGGCACGAAGGTGGCCACGCCGTGGATGACGCCCCACAGGTTCACGCCGAGGATCCAGCGCCAGTCCTCCTCGGACACCTCCCAGATCGGGCCACCCAGCCCGACTCCTGCGTTGTTGTGCACAAGGTGCACGGCGCCGAACCGGTCGAGAGCCGCGTCGCGGAGTGCCCGGACGGATGAGGCGTCTGACACGTCGGTGACCACCCCGATGGCGTCGGTTCCCTGCTTCGCGAGCTCGTTCTCGGCATCTTTGAGTGGACCTTCTTCGATGTCCGCCAGGACGATCCGCATGCCGTCGGCCGCCGCGCGCCGCGCCACCGCCCAGCCGATGCCGCTGGCGCCACCGGTGATGACTGCGACCTTTCCCTCCAGGTCCTCCATTGAGGCCTCCTTCTACGTCTGTCGCTTTGTCCCGTGTCACTACGCCTGTGGCTTCGTCAGGAGTCAAGCACGGCGGGACGAGCCCGGCCACTGCGTCGGGGAGCGATCCCGGCGGCGCGTCGCCGCGTCGCCGCTCAGTCCCCGTCCAACTGCCAGAAGCCGGTTCCGGGCGGTCCCTCTTCGACGCGGGCGAGCACAGCCTCTGCGCACTGCGCCGCCGTGAGGACTGACGTGTCGACCTCGAGGTCGTACGCGTGACCGGCGTGCACCTGGTCCTGCCAGCGCTCGACCGCGTGCACCAGGTCGGGCTCGGCCTTAGCCCGATCCTGACCCCACGTTCCCGCCCGGCGCTGCCAGATCACGTCGAGCGGACAATGGACGCCGACGAAGAGCACCGGGAGCCCCCCAAGGCGCTGCGCGCCGTCGCGCTGGATGTCGCGGGGCACGGCGTAGGACTCGTGGAGGCCGATGTCGACGGCCACGTCGTCGCCGTGGCGAGCGAGGGCAGCAATGGAGTCGAAGAGCTCCGCGTACAGAGCGACGACCCGTTCTTCGAGGTCGGGCCGTTCGCCCCCTGGGCGCAGTCCGATCCCCGGCATCGATGACGGGGAGGTGGACCGCATCGAGGCGTCGACTCCGAGGTTGACCCAGGATCCTGGCCTCCTTGAGTCCATGGCGCGGGCGATGGACGTTTTTCCTGATCGCGGCGCACCGTTCAGGATCAGGATCTGGCCGACGCGAGACACAGGAGACACAAGAAAGAAAGACCGATGACGGAGCGTGATTGTTTGAGCGTTGTGTGCGATCTGGCCGACAACTCTAGTGGCGAAACAGCCGTGTGGACGGGGTTCATCCGACCAATTCGGTGGATCGATAGAGGCGGTTGTCGAAGGGACCGAGGCATGGTTACGGAAGAAGAGTGGGTTGGCGAATTAGAGAAGGCCAACAAGATGCGCATCGTCCTCCCGGCCGCGGGTCTGCTGGCGATGGGTCTGTTGGTCATTCCTGCCATAGCGGCCGGCGACGCTGTCTCGAACGGGATCCTCCACTTCGTGACCACCATCGGCGTGCTCCTGTTCTTGCTGATTCCAGAGGTCGTGCTCCTGGTGGGCTTGAGTGACCGCCAAGCGCGGGTCGGGAACGAGAAGCTCAAGGAGCTCACTGCCGAGCTGACCGATGCCATCGAGGCCGGCGACCGCCAGGCGGTCATCCGTGACGCCCAGGCGCAACGCCAGCGTTTCGAGAGCCGGCTGGCGAACGCGCTGGACATGGCCGAGGGCGAGCCCGAGGTCATCGACGTCATTGAGCGGTCCTTCGCGGCCGTACTCCCCGACGCGCCCGCCGAGCTGTTGCTGGCTGACAACAGCCACGCCCACCTGCTTCGCATGGCCGGCGTGGGTCCGGAGGGAAAGCCGCCGTGCTGCAGCGTCGACTCACCCGATCGCTGCCCGGCAGCCCGCCGGGCCCAGATGCAGGTCTTCTCCGACAGCGATGCCCTCGACGCCTGCCCAAAGCTGCGCAACCGCCCGGAGGGCCGCCTCTCCGCCATGTGTGTGCCGGTGTCGATCATGGGCCGCACGGTCGGCGTGATCCATGCCACCGGCAAGGCGGGGGATGAGGTCGAAGACAGCAAGATCCAGGATGTGACGACGCTGGCCAAGCTCTCCGGCGCCCGGATCGGCCTGCTAAGGGTCATGGCCGAGACGCAGCTCCAAGCATCGACCGACACGCTGACGGGGCTGCTGAACCGGCGATCGTTCTCAGAACAGGTCGCCACCATCCCGCAGCACATGCAGCCGATGGCGATGGCGATGGCCGACCTCGACCACTTCAAGGCGCTGAACGACACCTACGGGCACGAGACCGGCGACCGCGCGCTGCGATTGTTCGCCAGGGTCATGCGCGACTCGCTCCGCACGAGCGACATCGTGTCGCGCTACGGCGGTGAGGAGTTCGCCATCGTCTTTCCCGACTGCTCGGCCATCGACGCGATGCGGGCACTCGACACCGTCCGGGCGCAACTCGACGCGGCCATCACCGTGGGCGGTCTGCCCAAGTTCACTGCCAGCTTCGGCATCACCGACACGGAACCAAGCGAAGACCTGACCTCCGCGCTGGGCCGGGCCGACGACGCGCTGCGGGCGGCCAAGCGCCAGGGGAGGGACCGGGTCATCCTGCACGATCCTCTCGCCCAGGCCATCGCGATGAGCGACAACGACAACGGCAACGGCAACGGCAACGGCAACGGCAACGGCAACGGCAACGGCAACGGCAACGGCAACGGCAACGGGGCCCTGACCAACGGCGACGATTCGTGGATCGAGCCGGTCGACTCGGACCTGACCAGATCCCGCAGCTACGAGTTCGAGGTCGGCGAGGACAGCTAGCGATCGCACCAGCCTGACTCGGCCCGCGCAGGCTCAGGCCGTCAAAAAAAGAACCGCTCTTCGGGCATTGCCAAGGTCACACCTGGCCCAGGTCCAGGCCCCGGTGTCGCCGGAACTAGAGGAGCGAGAACGTCCCGGCCTCGACAAACACGAGCACCCCTATGCAGCACAGCAGGATGGGGACCGCCACCGTACCGAGGTGGGCCATGACCGATCGCGCTCTGGGGTGGCGCCCACCCCAGAGCACCACTGCCGTCACGGCCGCCTCGCCGAGGACGAACACGACGGCGATGACGCTCAGCCGGCTGACGCCGCCCACGCGGAAGAGCGGGATGTAAGCCGCCAAGTTGTCGCCGCCGGCACCGATGGTGACGAACACGGCGGCCGTCAGGCTCCGTCCCACGGCACGCTGTGCCACGGGATCACGTGCTCTCCATCGTGAGCCGGGTGCTCCCGACGCTGCCTCTGACGCCCCGTCCGCGCCATGGCGGGCGCGACGGAGCCCGACGAGCCCGCGCACGCCGATGGCAAGCGGCACCAGTCCGAGGAGGCCCACCACCGCTGGGGAGAATTCGAAGAGAAGCACTGCGGCCGCCCCAGCGACCGCGACGAGGACGCAGAACCCCAATACCTGTCCCGCTGCGATGCGATGCGCGCGGCCCTCGGGCGCGCCGGCGACCATGGCGGTGGTCACGATGCAGTTGTCGATATTGGTCCCGACGAAGGCCACCGCCGCGACGCCGAAGTCGGCCGCCAGGCCGGCCGTTGCCACGAGGGGGAAGAAGGCTCAGCCCGCAGGCAGCGGCAGGGCCGGCCCGAAGGGCTTGTCACCCCGCAGGGTCACCCGGTGGGCGTAGCGGGCGGCGGTGCCGTAGTCATCGAGCGCGTAGTGCATCGTCGCCCGGTTGTCCCAGAAGGCGACCGACCCCGCCCGCCAGCGGAATCGGCAGGTGTACTCCGGCTTGATGCAGTGGTTGTAGAGCATCTCGAGGACAGCGCTGCTCTCGTTGTCCGACAACCCGAAGATCGTCCTGGTGAACTGGCGGTTGACGAAGAGGCCGTTGCGGCCCGTCTCGGGGTGTGTCCGGACGACGGGGTGTAGTGCCGGCAACAGCTTCTCGCGCCATACGCCGTCCCACTCGTAGCCCCCGTGTGCCTCTACGTCGGCTGCGAACCACGGGTCGTGGTGGATCGCGATCAGCTTGTCGCACATCTCGCGCACGGCGGATGCGAGACCGTCATAGGCGTCCTGGAGGCTGGCCCACATGGTGTCACCCCCGACCTCGGGCGCCTCGAGCATGTAGAGAATGGAGCCCATCGCCGGCGTCTCGAGGAACGTGACGTCGGTGTGCCACCAGCTTGCCCGGTCCACCTTGCCGTCAATGGCGAGTACTTCGGGGCTTGCGTCGATGGAGGGGAGAACGGGGTGCGCCTCGGTGACAGTGCCGAACTGGCGAGCGAAGTCGGCCTGCTGCTCGGCGGTCAGCGACTGGTCCCGAAAGAAGATGACGTGGTGGGTGTTGAGCGCGTCGCGGATCGCTCTGACGACGTCGGAGGGCAACGGGACCGAGATGTCCACGCCGGCGATTTCGGCGCCGATGGTGGGCGAGATGGGGTGCACACTGACTGCGGTGGCGAGGGTCACGGCCCAATTGTGCCCGAGGCGAGGGCGAGGCTCAATCGCAGCCCGAGAAGCAAGGCCCGGCGGGGCGAAGATGCTCCCGCCACCCGCCTACATTGGCCGAGCACCGTCGGCCCGCCGAGCGCGGATCACGAGAAGGGCGAGAAGGGACAGACATGAGCGAGGACACCGGGGATACGGCGGACGGCGCGGGGCTGGTCCTGACCCCGCCGGCCAGGAACTATTCACCCTGGTACCAGTGGATGGTCCGCCTGGCCGCCACCACCCATGAGGATCCACTTCCCGAGGGAGATCCTGGCGCGATCCCGGCCTGGCTCGAACGTCGCCGCAGGCGGCTGCACGAGCTCCTCGGCCCCGAGCCCACACCTGTTCCGCTGAACGTTGAGACCCTCGAGTCGGTGGAGTGCGACGGTTACCGGCGGGACAAGATCGTCTTCGACACCGAGGACACCATGTCGGTGCCGGCGTATCTACTCGTCCCACACTCGCGCATCGACGCCGCGCCCGGTGCGGCCGTGCTGGCCTGCCACGGGCATGGCCCGGGCAAGTCCCAAGTCGTCGGGTTGGAGCACACCAACATGCCCAACGCCGACTACGCGTTGCAGCTGGCTCGCCGCGGCTATGTCGTTCTCGCGCCCGATCTGCGCTGCTTCGGTGAGCGCCTGGACTGGAACCCCGAAGACCACTACGCCTGCGACACCAACCTGGTTCATGCCGCCATGGCCGGCTGGAACCCGCTGGCTCAGAACATCTGGGACCTGCGGCGCTCCCTCGACGTCTTGTCCGAGCACCCGCTGGTCGACCCGGCCCGCCTCGGCATGGTCGGTATCTCCTACGGCGGCACGGTGACGCTCTTCACGGCCGCGGTCGACTCGCGGGTCGCGGCGTGCGTGGTGAGCGGCTACTTCTCCTCGTGGGCGGTGAGCCATCGCATGCCCTGGAACATGTGTGGCTCCCAGATCATGTTCGGCATGCTGGGACGGCTCGAACACGAGGACCTGGGCGCGCTCGTGGCTCCTCGGCCCATGCTGATCGAGACGGGGACGGACGACGACCTGTTTCCGGTCGTGGCGGCGAGCGAGTCGGTTCGCCGAGTCCGCTTGGTCTACGACCAGCTTGGTGCGGCCGACCATCTCGAGCACGACATCTTCGCCGGCGGGCACCAGTGGCACGGCGTGGAGGCCCTGCCCTTCCTCGACCGCTGGCTCGACCACCAGGCGCCTGACCCCGGCTGAGCCTGGGCGCGGCGAGCGGGGCCTCAGTTTTCGTCGTCGCCCTGCTCGGCGCGGGCCAGGGCGGCGTGGCGGAGAACCCGATCGAACGCGTCGCCGGGTGTCCCGGGTCGGCTCGCCTCGGGTTGCGGCGACTCGTAGCCCTCCGTCGACTCCGACTGATCCGCGGTCATCACAGCCGGGTTCTCCTCGTCGGGCCCGGCGGCGCGTTGCAATCGCCACCGCCCCCGCGTCTCGCCACTCTCACGCCGCACTGTCACGACCTCTCCCCGCCCCGTGACTGAAACTTACGGATCTCTCATTGCCCCGTCGTCGCCCGGGGGGTTCGATGTGGTTGCCGTGTGTTCAGTCGGGCAGCAGCCGGGCCGATTCGGGGTCAAGGTGGATGGTGGCGTGGGCGACGGTGCGGAGCGCGGAGGCCGGGCAGGAGGTCGAGACGGCTCCGGTCAGCGCCGCGAGGACGGGCTCCGCCTTGCGCGCCTCGGGCACGATGGCGAGGACCCGGCTTGCCCGCAACAGCGCCGGAATGGTGACGGTGATGGCCTGGGTCGGCACGTCGGGGAGCCCGGCGAAGTGCCCCTCGTTCACCTGCTGCAGGCGGCAGGCTGTGTCGAGTTCGACCACCTTGACGTCCCGCGGGTCCTCGAAGTCCGCCACCGGCGGGTCGTTGAAGGCCAGGTGCCCGTTCTCGCCGATGCCGAGGCAGCACAGGTCGAGCGGATGGTCCCGCAGCAGCCCGGCATAGCGACGGCACTCCTCCTTGGGATCGTCCAGGCCCTCCACGTAGTACGCCGCCTTGGGTTGCGCCGGGTCCACGATGCGCTCGCGGATCCAGCGCTGGAACCCGGCGGGGTGATCCGGCCCGACGCCCACGTATTCGTCCATGTGGAAGACGACCGTCTCGGACCACGGGACGCCCTCGGTCTCGCTCACCAGCGTGTGCACGAACGCCAGCTGGGAGTTGCCAGTGGCGAACATCGCATGGGCCACGCCGCGGGCGTCCACGGCCGCCTGCATCACCGCGAGCGCCTCGTCGGCGGCGGCGCGGGCCATGGCGGACACGTCCTCGTGGACCTGGACGGTCGCGCCGTTGACGATTTTGGTTCCGGGTCGCACGGGTTCAGCATGCCAGGCGCGGCTCGGCCAGACTTGCGTCGTGCGCCAAGTGGAGCTCCCCCGGTCGGCAAATATGGAGGCGGCCTGGAAGGCGGTACGCCAGTACCTCGCCGTCACCCCAGTCGTGGCGGGGCCACAGCTGGGAGCCGCCGTGTCAGCGAAGCTCGAGACGGTCCAGCCGACCGGTTCGTTCAAGGTGCGCGGCGGCCTCGCTGCCGTCGCAGCGACCTTGGAGGCGGAACCCGGTCGCGCCGTCGTCGCCTCCTCGGCCGGCAATCACGGCCTCGGCCTGGCCTACGCGGCGTCCAAGCTCGGAGCCCGCGTCACGGTGGTGGTGCCCACCGGCGCATCGGCGGCCAAGGTTGCCGCGCTGGAACAGTTCGATGTGCGCCTCGTCCTGCACGGGGAGGGCTATCGCGAGGCCGAGAGGCACGCGCTCGATCTCGCCGAGCGTGAAGGAAGCCGTTACGTCTCGCCCTACAACGATCCCGACGTCATCGCGGGACAGGCCACCGTGGCACGTGAGTTGGTCGAACAGGTGCCCAACCTCGGCACCGTGGTGGTCCCGTGTGGGGGCGGGGGACTGCTGGCAGGCGTGATCCTGGGTCTCGAGGGGAGCGGCGTCCGCATCGTCGGCGTGGAGTCAGAGGCGTCGCCTTCCATGAGCACCGCCCTGGCGGCAGGCGGCATCGTCGAGATCGAGGTGGAGCCCACCGTCGCCGACGGCCTCGCTGGCAACCTGGAGCCGGGCGCGGTGACCGTGGGCATCGCCCTGCGCCATGGTGTCGAGGTGCGGACCGTGAGCGAGGCCGACATTCGCTCGGCCATGGCCTTCTCGGCCACCAAGATGGGCCTCGTGCTCGAAGGCGCAGGCGCCGTCGGCGTGGCCGCGCTGCGCGCCGGGGTCGTCAACGCGGACGCCACGAGTGAGACAGTGGTGCTGCTCACCGGGCGCAACGTCGCGCCCAAGCTTCTTTCGGAGGTGCTCCATTCCTGAAGTCGAGGCCAACGGGGCCGTGCTCGGTTACGACGTGACGGGAGAGGGGGAGCCGTTGCTCCTCATCGCGGGTTGCGGTCAGCCGGCCGTGGCGTGGCACGTCTCGCTGGTGCCGCCGCTGGTCGCAGCCGGCTACTGCGTGGTGACGTACGACAACCGCGGCGTGGCGCCGTCGTCCTCGCCGCCCGCCCCCTACAGCGTCGACGAGATGACAGATGACGCGGTGGCCCTCTTGGACCACCTCGGCTGGCACGAGCCGGTGTGCGTCGCCGGTCACTCCATGGGGGGCTGGATCGCCGAGACGCTCGTGCTTGACCATCCCGGCCGCGTGCGCGCTGCCGCGTTGATGGGCAGCGCCAACAAGCCCACCTCGTGGGAGATCGCGATCACCACCGTGGAGCGCGATCTGGCCCGGCTCGACTACGACCTGCCACCGCTCTTCTACGCCACCGAGACGTTGCGCTACCTGCCGATCGCCGACCTGCAGGACTCCGAGACAGTGAGCACCTGGCTGTCGATGATGGGCGACCTGCCGCCGTGGCCCAACCCGGGCCGCCTCGGCCAGTACGAGGCGGCGTTGGCCTGGTCCACCGACCCCGTCCGCACCACGCGGTGGGCGGAGCTGCGCGTCCCGTGCCTCGTGGTCGCCTTCGAGCACGACGTGGACTCGCCGCCGCGCTACGCGCGCGAGGCTGCGGCCGCCATCCCCGGCTGCGACTACCGCGAGGTCGCCGCGGCGGGACACCTCGGCATCTTGACCCATGTCGGCGAGGTCGTCGGGCACCTCGACGAGTTCTTCACTCGCTGGAGGTCCAGCTGACGACCGGAGTCAGCGGTGAGGTCCGCGAGGCAGTCACCGATCTCTTGGTTCGTTACGCAACGGGGATCGACACTCGGAACTGGACGCTGTTTCGATCATGCTTCACCGACGACTGCGATGCGGACTACGGCGACATCGGACACTGGCACGGTGGTGACGAGATCACAGCCTGGATGGCCGAGACGCACGCGTCGCTCGGCCCCACCTTGCACCGAATCTCAAACGTTGCAGCGGATCTCAAAGCCAACCGGGTCGACGCGAGGTGTTACGTGCACGCCATTATCGTGCTCGGCGGCCGATCGGCACTCCACGCATACGGTCTCTACGAGGATGAAATCGTCCTGTCTGCAGAAGGACCCAAGATCGCCCGCCGCAGATTCACCCAGGTCACGTAGACCTCGATTGGATGCACGGGCGGAAGACAGCCATGAGCCACCCGCGATCGCGATGGCACTCAATCCTCGTTCGAACCGGAGCAATAGCGGCATTGGCCATCTGTTCGCTCCTGGCGGCTGCGCCTGCCCACCAGGCTGGCGCAGCACAGAGCTACCGGTGGACACCCACCGGACTCGGCGGGCCCACCACAACCATAGGAAGCGCGTCGTGTCCGGCGGTCGGATGGTGCGTCGCCACCGCCTCACAAGGCTTCGGTACAGAACCGTCGTTGGCCACCCTGTCTGGCGGCTCGTGGACGATTGCAGGCGCTCCCGATCCCGTTCCTGGCGATCCGAACTACGGACTCAGCGCCGTGTCGTGTCCTGCGGTCGACTGGTGCGTCGCCGCCGGAAGCTCTGGCTCCGTCCTCGCGCCCATGGTCGAGACACTCACGAACGGGACGTGGACTCCGAGCACTCTCGGGGGCACGGGCGAACTTGAAGCAGTGTCGTGCATCGCGGTTGGATCCTGCGTCGCTGTGGGCATCGGTTCGATCGAGACCCTGTCAGCGGGGACCTGGACTGCGACGACCCCCCCGACGGCGGGGCTGAATCCTTCCGGCGCGGGCTCGGTCAACCTCGGTGCCGTGTCGTGCCCTGCGCGTGGTTCCTGCGTCGCCGCGGGTACCTACGCCGACGCCAGCAGCAATCAGTGGGGCGTCATCGAGACCCTCTCCGGTGGGAACTGGACGGGCACCACCTCTCCGGTTGCGGGGTTGAACCCGGCCGCCGGTGCCGACCCGTCGGTGTCACAGTCAAGTCTGGCGTGCCCGACATCGACATCGTGTGTGGCCGTCGGAACCTACAAGGACGCGTCAGGGGTGACCGAAGGATTGATCGAGACCCTCTCGGCGGGGTCCTGGACGGCCCAAACGGCACCCCTTGCTGGGCTGAATCCATCGGCGGCTTCCGATCCAGCCGTGGGCTTCGGTACCAACATCACGTGTCCGGCGGCGGGGTCCTGCGTGAGCGTCGGGTCTTATGCAGACAGCGCAGGCACGCAACAGGGCCTCATCGAGACCTTGTCGGATGGGACATGGTCGGCCACGAGGGCCCCCGTCGTGGGTCTCTATCCGCCGGTGTCCGGAGCGGAACCAAAGGTCGCATTGAGCGATGTCTCGTGCCCCTCAGCCGGCTCGTGTGTGGCGGTGGGGAACTACTCAGCTGAAGCAACGCCGTCCTCTTCGGGTGCGCTCGAGGCCGGTCTTGTCGAGACCCTCTCGGCAGGAGACTGGTCTCCTACGACCATCAACCCGCTCGGAGGGGCTTCGTTTCTCGGCACGGTGTCGTGCCCCGCAATGGGATCGTGTGTGTCGACGGGCGGTTGGGACGCGAACAACGTGACCGAATACTTCTCCGGCCTGATCGAGAACCAGTCCGTTGTGACACAGGGCTATTGGGAGTTGGCCTCTGACGGAGGGATCTTCAACTTCGGGGGCGCCAACTTCTACGACTCGATCGGAGGTACGAGGCTGAACGCGCCCATCGTGGGTATGGCGCCCACCCCCGACGGCAAGGGCTACTGGGAGGTGGCCTCAGACGGCGGGGTCTTCGCCTTCGGTGACGCCCAGTACGACGGCTCCATGGGCGGCAAGAAGCTGAACGCACCTATCGTCGGCATCGCCTCCTCCCCGGACGGCAGGGGCTACTGGCTGGTCGGCTCCGACGGCGGCGTTTTCAGCTTCGGCGACGCCCATTTCGCAGGCTCCATGGGTGGCCAGCACCTCAATGCACCGATCGTGGGCATCGCGGCCACCTCTCTGTATGGCTACTGGGGCTATTGGGAAGTGGCCTCGGACGGCGGGATCTTCAGCTTCGGAGGCGCCACCTTCTACGGGTCCATGGGTGGCCAGAAGCTGAACGCGCCCGTCGTCGGCGTCGCCTCGACGCCCGACACCGGGGGCTACTGGGAGGTGGCCTCCGACGGCGGGATCTTCAACTTCGGCGACGCCTACTTCTACGGCTCCATGGGCGGCCAGCCGCTCAACCGGCCGGTCGTCGGCATCGCACCCACCTTCGACGGAGGGGGCTATTGGGAGGTGGCCTCCGACGGTGGGATCTTCAGCTTCGGGGACGCTCCTTTCGAAGGATCGATGGGCGGCCAGCGCCTCAACGCGCCCGTGGTTGGGTTGGCTTCGAGCGGCTGATCATCCTCGAGGCGGGAAGGTTGTAGTCGGAAGGCCGCTCACGTCTTCGGCGGGCGGGGCGTGTCCCAATCGATGGTGATGCCCGCCGTCTCGTCGGGATGGCGCTTCAGCCAGTCCCGGGCGAAGGGGCACCACGGCACGACGGTCAAGGCTGCCGCCGCGGCACGCCGCAACGCAGCTCGGACAAGCTGCCCGCCGACGCCGCGCCCCTCCCAGGCATCGGGCACCTCGGTGTGGATCAGGACGAGGCGCGTGCCGTTGACGTGATACTCCAGCTCGGCGGCGCCGTCGCTGCCGCGCACGACGAAGCGGCTCTCGGCTGGGACGTCATCGACCTGAATGCCGTCGGCTGGGTTGGTCACGGTGGCCACCCTAAGGGTGGAGAGGAACCCTGCGGGTGTAAAAGAAGGGACATGAGCGGTCCCGTTGCCACCGACGACGCCACGCCTGATCCCGAGATGTCACCGGGAGCGATTGCACCCGTGGTGGAGCTGGCCGCCGCCCGCTCGACCCACGTCGGCGCCCTGCCGGTGCGGCGCCTCCTGCCGCAGCGCCCGCGCCGCACGGTGGGGTCGTGGTGTTTCGCCGACCATGCGGGGCCGGTCACCGAGACCGAGGCGGGGGAGCTCGGTATCGGGCCTCACCCCCATATGGGCCTGCAGACCGTGACCTGGCTGCTCGACGGCGAGCTGCTCCACCTCGACAGCCTCGGCTCGGAGCAACTGATCCGCCCCGGACAGCTGAACCTCATGACAGCGGGACACGGGGTCGCCCACGCCGAGGAGGATCCCGGCCAGGGCCGCCACGCACGGCTGCACGCCGTGCAGCTGTGGGTCGCCCAACCCGAAGGAACGCGCCACCGACCCCCCGCGTTCGAGCACCACGCCACGCTGCCGCAGGCGGAGTTCGAAGGCGTGACCGCCACCGTGCTGCTGGGGGAGTTGGGCGGTGCCGCGTCGCCCGCACGCCGTGACAGCGATCACCTGGGCGCCGAGCTGGCCCTGCGGCCGCCGGGCGCCGTGCTCCCGGTGCGTCCCGACCACGAGCACGCGCTCATCGTCCTCGAAGGGGCGGTGCGCCTCGGAGGCTCCGACGGCGCGGTGCTGGAGCCCGGTGTGCTGGCCTACCTCGGTCTGGGTCGCGACGAGTGCGCGCTGCGCGTCGAGGAACCGGCCCGGGCGCTCCTCCTCGGCGGCCTTCCGTTCCCCGAGGCTGTCTTCATGTGGTGGAACTTCGTCGCCCGCACTCGACGCGAGGTCTCCGAGGCCCGCCGGCAATGGGCCGCGGACGACGGCCGCTTCGGCACCGTCCGCTCGAAGCTCGAACGGATCGAGGTCGGTGCTCCGCCTTGGGAGTGAGGTCCGCTCGAGCGAGCCTTACCACTCGGCCCAGCCGGGCGGGCTCACTGTGCCGGTGATGTCCCGAGGGTCGACCGGTGCCCGCGTCGCGCCCGCCTCGTAGACCGCGAAGCACAGGCGCAGCACGTCGATGGCTTCGGCGGCCGTCATGGCGGCGTCTGTGCCCTCAATGAGCGAGGTCACGAAGTGCTGCGACGAACGGACGAAACCCGCCCCCCAGTCGGCGTCGATGTCGGTGAACTCCGTCGTCTTGCGCTCCTGGGGTGTGCCCGTGAAGAGCATCACGGGGGCGAGGTCGAGCATCTCGCCGGTCGCCCGGGTCACCCAGAGTTGCCCCGCGTCACCGGTGATCTCGAAGAACTCGTCGGCGCCGTAGTAGGAGGAGCGCATGTAGAAGTCCGGCGAGTACTGCACTTCCATCGTGCCGAGCACCTCGGGGTCCTCGTACTCGAAGATGACCGCGCAGGGCTCGAAGAAGAGATCGCGCCGGCGCACGACCGCCTGGACGGAGGTGATGCCGAGGTCGAGCAGCCACAGCGCCATGGCGTACTTGTGCACCATGTCGTCGAAGAGGTGCCCACCCGGGCTGCGCTTGTCGAGTCGCCAGCCGTACCCTTCGGGTCGCAGCGCCGCCTGGAAGGCGGAGTCGGTCTGACCGACCAGGGTGCGGATGCGCAAGGAAGTGGGCTTGCCGATGGCGCCGTCGGCCACCAGGCGCTTGGCGAGCTCGAGCGGCGGGTAGTGCACGAAGCACTCGCTGATGCGCAGTGTCTTGCCGGACCGCTCGGCGGCCGCCTGCATCTCGAGCGCGTCGTCGACGGAGTTGGCGACGGGCTTCTGGACCGATACGTGTTTGCCCGCGTCGAGTGCCGCGATGACGTGGTCGCGGTGGAGGTGGGTGGGCGTGAGGATCTCGAGCGCGTCGATGGAGTCGTCGGCCAACATGTCGGCCAGGTCGGGGTAGAAGGACTCGGCGCCCCATTCCTTGGCGGCCTGGCGCCCGATCTCCTCGTCGGTGTCACAGACCGCCACGACGTCGCAGCGGGGGTCTTCGAGATACCCCTTCACGTTCATCACCGCGATGTTCCCGGCGCCCAACACGCCGAGACGGACCCTATCCATGACACCCTCGCTTTCGTCGGCTGCGTCGCCTACGCGCTCGACCCGAACGCCCCTCCGTCCCGGGCTTTGGAGATCTGATTGTCGTCATAGCCGAGCACCGAGCGCAAGACGTCCTCGGTGTGCTGGCCGACAGTCGGTGCCTTCGCGGGCGGCGGGAGCTCCTCGCCCACGAAGTGCAGCGGAGTGAAGAGCTGATCCGCCCCCATGTCCGACGCGGGGAGGAGCGGGAAGCGGTCGGCGAACTGGGGGTCGTCGAGCAACGTCTTGGGCGTGTTCACCGGCGCGATGGGCGTGTTGACCCGGCCGCCGAAGTCGAGCCACTCCTGCGCCGTCTTGGTGCTGAAGATGTCGCGCAGCTCGCGCCGGAGCTCATGGTTACCTCTGGCGTGGTCGGCGTACTTGGAGCCGGGCCAGCGCTCGAAGAGATCCATGCGGTCGACGCCCTCGCAGAAGTTCTTCCAGAAGGCTTGCTCCGAGGCCATGAAGAGGACGTGGCGTCCGTCGGCCGCCTCGTAGACCTGGTAGCGCACGCCTTCGACCATCCCGGCGGTGCCCGGGGCACGGCGCTCGTAATTGTCGGCTTTGTTCCCGGTCACCTCGGACTCAGGCCGTTCGTAGGCACGCCAGCTCTCCGAGCGGTACCAGTCCATGGCCGCCGCGGCGTCGGACTGGGCCAGGTCGATGTAGGAGCTCTCACCGGTTTCGCGGGCCCGGATGACAGCGGCCAAGATGCCCAGCGCGCCGAACAGGGGCGCGGCGTTGATCCCAATGGAGACGTGCTCAGGGATGTAGGTGAACCCCTCGTCGTCGGTGGCCACGTTCACGATCCCGGCCCAGGTGTCGTACGCCACGCCGTGGCTCGGATAGTCGCGGTACGGGCCGGTCATGCCGTAGCCCGAGATGGTGCAGAAGACGATTTTGGGATTGAGGGCGCGCAGGTCGTCGTAGCCCACGCCTCGCCGTGCCAGCGCGCCGGGGCGCATCGCTTCCACCACGACGTCCGCATCGGTGGCCAGTTCCTTCAAGATGGCCACGCCCGGATCGGTGCGCAGGTCCAAGACCAAGGAGCGCTTGCCCCGGTTCAGGTGCAGGTGCATGAGTGAGGTGCCCTCGACGATGGGCCAGGTCATCTCGCGGATGTAGTCGCCGGCCGGGGGTTCGACCTTGATCACGTCCGCGCCCAAGTCCACCAACGCGGTCGTGATCGCGGCCGGCCCCAGCGCCGAGCACTCGATGATCCTCATGCCGTGCAGCGGTGGCGTCGTCGCCATCGGACCTCCTCGGACCTCCCCGGACCTCGTGGGGCGGTCTCGTGATCGAAGGCCGGATCGTAGTCACCACAGGCCGAGGCATCGCCGACCGCGGCCTGGCCGCCCGTAGCCCTGCCGCCAGGCACCCCCGCCACCACGGCCGCTCCACCACGGGCACCGTCGATCGGGCCTGGTCATACTGGGGCGGTGAAGCGAGACGAATCCACCGACGTCCTCGATGACGCGCTGACCGTCTTCGCGGCCACCGCACCCAGGTATGGGCAGCTGGGCCTGGCCAATCACGGGCCCATGGCCACCGAGGCGCTGGCGCATCTGGGCCGGCACGACGCCATCGCGGAATGGACGGCGCGCTACGCCAAGCGCCTCGACGCCGCTTCGCCACCGGCGCGCCGCCCGCTCGCGGAAGCCGAATGGCAGGAGGCGCTCGGGGAAGAGGTGCGCTACCCCGAGTGGCTCGCCCTGTTCGAGCGCGAGGTGGCGGACCGTCCCGCGGCCGCCGTCGTGGGGGAGTGGGCGCCGCGCCTGTTGCCGGGCACGATCGGCGCTGCGACCCACGGCCTCATTCGTACCGGCCATGCGGTGCGCTCGCTCGAGGCCGCCGACACGGCGCCGCGCCGCATCGAGATTGCGAGCGCGCTGGCGTTCTGGGCTTCGAGCTACCAGGAGCTGCCCGGGCCGCCGCTCCTCATCGGGCGCGAGGGCGTGGCCGAGGCCCTCGCCGACTTGCCCTACCTTCCCGCGGACGCGCCCGCTGCCGTGCTCATCAGCGACAGAGTCGCAGCGGTCGCCGACATCGCCGACGAGTTCGAACAGGCGGTGGCGTCCCTCGGCTGGACGGGCAGCGCGATGGAGTTGCTCGACCAACTGGCCGCCGGCGGCGCGGCCGCGTACCTGCGCAACGCGGACGCGGGCGGTGCCATCGGACTCCTCCATTCCGTGACCTCGCCGCTCGCGTGCGAGCTCGTTCTGCCGTGGCTAGCCGAGGAGGACCGGGCCGCCGCCGTGGGCTACGCCTGGCAGGCCGCGGCGGCCTTGCACGTTGCCTACGACACAGACCGGGTCACGCCTGTGCCCCAGGAGCCAGCGCCCACGTCCGACGACCTCATCGACGGCGCGTTGGCCTCCGGGGACGAGCACGCGATCAAGCTGTGCGAGGCCGCGCTGCGAGCCTTCGGGCGCTGCGGCGATCCCGCCTTACTCCTGGCCGCAGCCGACGCCAGCGCTCGGTTCTGAGCTGCGTCGCCCCGGGGCTGACCTGCGAACCCGACCTCCCGCCAGGCGTCGGGCGCTGAGCCAGGTCCCTCGCTAGCCTCAGCCGCCATGGACTACCGCACGCTCGGCCGGACCGGCATCAAGGTCAGTCCCCTGTGTCTGGGGGCGATGATGTTCGGGTCCTTCGGCAACACCGATCACGACGACTGCGTCCGCATCATCCACGCCGCGCTCGACGCCGGCATCAACTTCGTCGATACCGCCGACGTCTACTCGTTCGGAGAGTCCGAGGAGATAGTCGGCAAGGCGCTCGCCCAAACCAAGCGCCATCGCATGGTGCTGGCGACGAAGGTGCACGGGCAGATGGGTCAGGACCCCAATGCGCAGGGGAACTCGCGCCGCTGGATCATGACCGAGTGCGACAACAGCCTGCGCCGACTCGGCGTGGACTACATCGACGTGTATCAGATCCACCGCCCGTCGCCAGAGACCGATATCGACGAGACCCTGGGCGCGCTGACCGACCTCGTGCGGATGGGCAAGATCCGCTACTTCGGCAGCTCGACCTTCCCGGCCCACGAGATCGTCGAGGCGCAATGGGTGGCCGAGCGCCGTGCCCGCGAGCGCTTCGTGACTGAACAGCCGCCCTATTCCATCCTCGTGCGCAGCATCGAGAAGGACGTCTTGCCGATGTGCCAGAAGTACGGCATGGGCGTGCTCTCGTGGAGCCCGCTGGCCGGCGGATGGCTGTCGGGAGCCTTCGGGACGGGCAAGGTGAACACGAGTCGCCGCGCCGGCTTCATGCCTCACCACTACGACATGGAGATGCCCGGCAATCGGGCGAAGCTCGAGGCAGTCGACCAGCTGATTGCGCTCGCCGACCAGTCGGGGCTCTCGCTCATTGAGCTGGCGCTCGGTTTCGTGACCGCGCACTCCGGTGTCACATGCCCCATCATCGGGCCGCGGACCATGGACCACCTGGAATCGCAGCTGCCGGCGCTCGAACTACGCCTGAGCCCCGACGTGCTCGACCGCATCGACGAGATCGTCCCGCCGGGCACCGACCTGAACGTCACCGACGTGGGCTGGGTGCCGGCGGCTATCGCCGATGCGTCGCTGCGACGGCGTCCCGGCTAGGCCTCGGGACGGCCGACTCTCGGGACGGCCGACTCTCGGGACGGCCGACTCTCGGGATGGCCGACTCCCGGCTGTATATGCAGCCTTCGTTAATTGGGGGTCTTTACGGAAGGATATCGGGATATCCTTCGTTAATTGGGAGTATTTACGGAAGGCTGCATATACAGGTCCACACGACAGAGACAGGTCGACTTGGCGCAGCGTGCCTGACGTTGTGGCAGCTCAGCGCATCCCTTTGCCGAGGAGGCGCCGCACCGCCGCACCGGCGCGACGCCCGACGTCTTCGGGCTCGAGTTCGTCGAGCGCTGAGGAGAAGACCTCAACACCGACCGGCGCCGCCGACCCGATGGCGCGCAGGTCGGACACGAGCGCACCCAACGCCAGCTCGCCGTCCCCCGGGAGCAGCCGTGCCTCCAGGGTGGCGCGCATCGGGTCGGGCTCGGGTGCTGCGGGAGCGTCGCAGAGTTGGAGCCCGATGACTCGGTCACCCGGGATGGTGCGCAGGAGCGGGCCGTCCGAACCACTGCGGAAGTAGTGCCAGGCGTCTAACGCCAGGCCCCCGTTGGCTCGTCCCGCCTCGGCGACGACGTACCACGCCGCCTCGAGGTCGGGGATGTTCGACCAGGGGAGGAATTCGAGCTGGACGAGCAGCCCGCGTTCGGCCGCCCGGTCACAGAGCTCGGCGAATGCACCGGCCGCGTCGTCGAGCGACCAGGCACCGCCGAAGATATCGACGGCGTTGACCGAGCGGGCTCCGACCGCGTCGGCCACCGCGAACAGCTCGTCCACGCCGAAGGCGAAGATGCGCTCCGTGTCCATCTCGGGCGGGATCCGCACCTCGGCGGCACCGGGGAGCCATCCCCAGGCAGGGTCGACCTCGGCCACTGAGAGCCCGTGGTCACCCAACATGGCGACGATGTCGGCCTCACTCCAACCCTCGACCTGGGCATCCTGGTAGTCGCGGCCCCACAATGAGATGGCATCGAACCCGCCGGCCCGGGCTGCGGCCAGGCGTTGGCGGAAGGAGGTGCCGGCACGCAGCGTGCCCGAGCACAGCACGGTCTGTTCGGGACCCAACGTCATGGTGCGCTCACTATCGTTGCCTCCGTGCCAGTGAACGGTACCCGAGCGACCCCCAGACGCCACGAGGACGGAGTACCCCATGCCTAGGCTCGTCCTGCGCGGCGCGAGCGTCCTCGACGCCGATGGCGCACGTCCGCGGTCGACGGTCGTCATCGATGAGCGGCGCATCACAGCGGTTCGCACGGGGACGGAGGCCGACTCCGTAGAAACCGGACCCGAGGACCGCGTCGTCGAGCTCGGCGGACGTACCGTCATGCCCGGCATGGTGAGCAGCCATTTCCACGCCACCTATCACGAGCTCGGGTCGAAGACGGCCCCGTTCGGACTCGAGGAGCCGCCGGCCCTCCAGGCCGTACGCGCCGCACACCACCTCGAGCTGGTGCTGCGCTGTGGGTTCACTGGTGTGGTCAGTGCGGGCGCGCCCTTCGCCATCGACGCGTCCATGAAGGCCGCGATCGCGGAGGGCCTGTTCCCCGGGCCGCGCCTCATGGCCGGCAGCCGCGACGTCAGCACGACAGGCCATGCCGGCGACAAGAGCTTCCCGTGGTATTGGGATGTCGGCGCACGAGGCGCCGTCAATCGCTCCGACGGGCCCGACGAGTTCCGCCGGGCGGTGCGCGAGGAGATCAAGCAAGGCGCGGAGATCATCAAGATGTTCGTCACCGGAGGCCACGGCACGGTGGCACCGGGAGAGCAGATGGAGATGAGCCGAGCCGAGCTCACGGCCGGCATCGAGGCCGCGCACGGGCGCGGCGCGTTGGTGCGGGGTCACATCGCCAACCGCGAGGCCATCCACATGGCCCTCGACGCGGGGATCGACGTCGTCGATCACGGCGACGGGCTCGACGAGCTCGCCATCGAGCGCATGGTGGAGCTGCGCACCTTCCTCGTCCCGAGCCAGCTCTTCCCGGCCCGCTTCGCCGAACTGATGGGCGGGGGACTCGGTTTCACCGCGGCCATGGCGGACGAGATCGAGCGGTCCATGGCGATGCTGCCGCGGGCCAACGAGGCGGGCGTGAAGTTGCTCTGCGGCGACGACTACGGAGCCATCAGCCTGCCGCATGGCCGCTACGCCGACGAGCTCGAGTTCTATGTGAAGGAAGCGGGCATCCCCCCGCTCGACGTGCTGCGGTGGGCCACCCGCAACGGCGCCGAGCTGCTCGGGCGCGCGCACGAGCTGGGCGCCGTGCGCGAGGGCTACCTGGCCGACCTCCTCGTCGTCGACGGTGACCCCTTGACCGACATCGGTGTGCTCCAGGACGAGGCGCGCATCGCGGCCGTCATGAAGGGCGGCACCTTGATCAAGGACGAGCTGGCCGCGTTGGCTGTCTCTGGCGCCGGAGGAGGACGTCGGTGATCATCATCGCCGGCTCCATGACGTTCGACGCTGCCGACCGCGACGACGTGCTGGCCAGCCTGACCGAGGTCACAGAGGCCAGCCGGCGCGACGCCGGCTGCGTCGAGTACTTCTGGTCCGAGGACCTCGACGCGCCGAACACCTTTCGCTTCTTCGAGTGCTGGGAGTCCCAGGCAACCTTCGAGGTGCACCTCGCCCAGCCCCACGAGGCGGCCTTCGCCGAGCGCAACCTCAGCCGCATGACGGCGGCGACTGCGACCTCCTACGAGGCGACGCCGGCACCCCTTCCGCCTTCGGGTTAGGACCCGAATGTGACGTCTACGTGGCGTCCACGAGAACACGTCGAAGACGCTTGACGCCCTCGGAACGGGTGACCTCTAATTGTCGATCATGAGCGAAGGCCGATCCTGGTCGAGACGTCAGATCCTCCAGGGTGCGGTCGGCGTGGGAGCAGCGGCCATCGGGGCGAGCGCCATCGGCACCGAGGCGGGTGCCACGGGCACCAATCCCGCGTCCACGACGTCCCTCCGGCTGCCGCCACGCTCCCAATGGCGCCACCCGGGCTCGCTTCCCAACCCGAAGCTCCCCGAGGGCACCGACACGCTGCCCGAGATCGAACACATCGTGGTCGTCATGCAGGAGAACCATTCCTTCGACAATTACCTCGGGATGCTTGGCCGAGGAGACGGGTTCACCCTCGACCGCCACGGGCGCCCGATGAACACGAACCCGGACCCGACGGGCGGATACGTCCGCGCGTTCCACGAGACCGACACCCGCCAGGCCGGCAGCGTCACGCAGACCTGGGACGCCAGCCACCTCCAGTACGCGCACGGGCGCAATGACGGCTTCATCGGGCCCGACAGCAGCAGCGACTGGTCGATGGCGTACTACACCGGCGAAGAGATCCCCTTCTACCACTCGCTCGCGTCGACCTTCCCCGTGTGCGATCGGTACTTCTGCTCCGTTTTGGCGCAGACCTACCCGAACCGACGCTTCCTCCTTGCCGGAACCGCGTTCGGGCTGATCGCCACCGTGGACTCGTCGATCACCGGGATCCCGCCCAACGGGACCATCTTCGACCGGCTCGACGCACACGACATCAGCTGGGCGAGCTACGCCACCAATGCCTCGACGCTCTTGGTGATCGCCGACATCGTGCAGAAGAACCCGGGGCGGGTCAAGACGATCGACCAGTTCTACGCCGACGCCAAGGCGGGCTCGCTGCCGGCCCTTTCATACGTCGATCCCAACATTCTGACGGGCACCGAAGAGAACCCCCAGGACCTCTCGCTCGGCGAATATTTCGTCTCGACAGTGGTCAACGCGCTGCTCGACAGCCCGGCGTGGCACAAGACCTTGCTGGTGTGGACCTACGACGAGCACGGGGGCTACTACGACCACGTGCCGCCGCCGCCCGCCATCCCGCCGGACGACATCGCGCCAGTGCTCACCGGTGCCAATCAGCCCGGTACGTACGACCGGTACGGCTTTCGGGTTCCGACCGTCGTCATGTCCGCATACTCCAAGCCGCACTACGTATCTCACACCGTCTACGACCACACGTCGGTGCTGAAGACGATCGAGCGCAAGTGGAACCTTCCGGCGATGACCTACCGGGACGCCAATGCCAACGACCTGCTTGACTGCCTCGACCTCAAGCAGCGTGCCTTCGCGGACCCGCCCACCCTGGCGCGACCGGGGAATCCCACGGGGGTCTCGGTGTCCCCACCGCCAACCCCCGGCGAGCAGCCGCCTTTCTCCGCCTTCGTCAAGAAGGCCGGAGTGTCGACATAGAGGCCATTCGTTCGGCCTCCGCGCGCCACATCGCTGCAGCGAGAACGTAGCCGGCGGACGGGCGGCGACTACGAGTCCGCTGGCAGAGGCTCCAGCGGCGGCGCCGGCACAGCCATGGACGGCGCTTCAGTCCCGCCGTCGATCTCGAACACCTTTCCCGTCACCCAGGACGCCGCGTCGGAGACCAGGTACACCACGGCGCAGGCGATGTCCTCGGGCTCACCGGGCCGGCCCATCGGCGTCCCCGCCAGGAACTGGCTGCGCAAGCTGTCGTCGGTCAGCACGATCTCGAGCGAGCGCGTCGCCACGCCACCCACGTCGATTGCGTTGAGGCGTACCCGCGGCGCCAGCTCCGGTGCCATGTTCCGGGTCAGTCGGTCGAGCGCCGCCTTCACCGCGCCGTAGGCGGCGAAGCTCGTCTGTGTCATGCTGGCCGACCGTGAGGAGATGTTGACGATCGCCCCACTGCCGGACGTGTCGACCATCCGGCGCGCCGCCAGCTTGGTCAGCGTGAAGGGCGCCGTCACGTTGAAGTGAAAGGCCCGCTCCAAGAAGCCCGCGCTGGTGTCCAGGGCTGCACGCGGCATGGCGCCACCCGCGTTGTTGACAGCGATGTCGAGCCGGCCGAACTCGTTGACGCAGGTGTCAACGAGAACTTCGAGCTGGTCGAGCTCCAAGACGTCCGTGGGAACCACCAGCGCGCGCCGGCCTGTGTGCTCGACCAGGCCCGCCACCTCCGCCAGGTCGGACCCGGTGCGCGCCGCCAGCACGACGTCGGCACCCGCCTCGGCCAGGCCGACGGCGATGCCTCGTCCGATGCCGAGGCCGGCGCCCGTGACGATCGCCACCCGGTCGTCCAGCCGGAAGCGGTCGAGGATCATCTCGTTGTTCGTCCGCGCCGAAGCGGCGCGGACGCCCGGCCCGCCACCAGCGGCATCTCGAGGTAGGTGCGCAACCCGGGCTCGGCGTCGCAGACGTAGGGCACCGCGTTGACGCAGTGCATCGCGGTGGCGACGATGCCGCGGTTGCGCTCGAGCCCGGAGGCAATGGATTCGGGGTGCAGCTTGCGGAACGAGACCAGGCAGTCGGGGTCGCCGGTGATCTCGACCTCGAAGTGCTCGCCGTCGGGGCCAAAGCGCCAGGGCGGGTCGAGGTGCTCTTCGCCCATGAGCCAGTTCACCGCCGCGGTGACGACCGGCTCGCCGTCGACCAGACCCTCCCAGCGGAAGCGCTGCGCCGCCACCAGGCCCGGTTGAATCAGGCCGATGGGTGACTCGATCGGCGCCGTGGCCACCGCCATCTCGTGCGTGGTGCGCAGCTGGGGGTCGAGGTCGAAGCCGAGCTCGTCGGCCACCATGTGCACCGACTGGCGGAACCCGGCTCCGAGTGCCTCGGCCATGATGCTCTGCCGCGACTCCTCGGGCGTCTTGCCGAAGAGCATCCAGTCGCGGATGACGTCGGGGGCGCCATAGGTGCGGATGTCGGAGAACTCCTCTGCCCGCACCCGCGTGATGGAGGCAGACAGCGCCGACACCATGAGGGGAAAGCGCTCGGTGATGCCGCCGGGGTGGATGCCGGTGCCGTGCAGCGTGACGCCCGACGCCTGGCACACGAGGTCGAGCCGGGTACGCTCCTCAGCGGGCGGGTAGAACCAGCCGAGCGGCGTGACCAGGTTCTTGCCCGACTCGAGGATCCGGACGACGGTGTCGCTGTCTGCGAAGATCGGGCTGTAGACGACGCAGTCGGCCTCGAGCGCGAGCAGCGCGTCGACGTCACGGGTCGCGCTGACTCCGATCGGGGAGCGTCCGATCAGCGTGCCGACGTCCTGCCCGTCCTTGCCTTCGGAGTGCACCCAGCACCCCGCCAGTTCGAGGTCGGGATGGCCGAGCACGCCTTCGATAGCCGCCTGGCCCACGTTGCCGGTTGCCCACTGGATCACTCGATACGTCACGGTCCACCCCCGAGGCTGCGTTGAACAACCCACCCTACGTGAGCAGGCAGGTCGAGGTAGGGGTCGCGCTCGACACCCAAACGCCTGCTCGGCCCAGGAGGACGCCACGCCACGCGCTCCTATGCTTGGCCGATGGTCGGCGAGCCGCACGACGTCCTCCGGCGCGAAGACGGCCGCCGCCTCTTCGGGTTGGACCCCTCCGTGTACGAGGCGGGACGGCCCCAATACCCGGCCGCGCTCTACGACGCGCTCGAACAACGCTGCGGCCTCACGGAGGGCGCGCGGGTCCTCGAGATCGGGCCGGGTACCGGGCTGGTCACACGACGGCTCCTCGCTGCCGGCGTCTCGGTCCTTGCCGTCGAACCCAACCCGAACCTGGCTGCATTTTTGAGACAGTCCTTCGAAGACGTCGGCACCGCGCTCCGGGTGATCGAGGCGCCGTTCGAAGAGGCTGAACTCAATGACGCCGCGTTCGACCTTGCCGTCGCCGCCACGAGCTTCCACTGGGTCGACCAGGAAGCAGGGCTTGCCAAACTGGGAGAGGCGATCCGTCCCGGGGGCTCGGTCGCGCTGTGGTGGACCCTCTTTCAGGACCCGACCGCGCTCGACGAGTTCAGCCGCGCCGCCGAGGGGATCCTCGGGACGCGGCCGCGCTTCTTCGCCTTCGAGGAGGCGGATCGGCCACCCTTTCAGCTCGACGTCGAGCACCGCCTGCGGGACCTGGAACGGTGGGGCCGCTTCGAGGACGTGCGGAGCGAGATCATCAGGACGCCGACCCTCCTCGACGCCGACCAGGTCCGCGCGCTCTACGCGTCGGTCGCCACCGTCCTGCGTCTGGAGCCCGCCCGGCAACGCACCGTGCTCGACGAGCTCGAGTCCCTCGTCCGCGACACCTTCGGAGGCCAGATCGAACGGGTCTTCGTGACGGCGCTCTACACCGGCCGGCGACCGACACAACAGGACTGACACACGGAGGCCCCAGTGACACGAGCCGACGACAACCGCGCGCTGATCGAGGGCTTCTGGGAGGACCTGTACCGCCAGGACCTCACCGCGGCCGCGTCCCGCTTCGCGCCGGACGGGGAGTACACCGACATCACCACGCCCGACGATGACGTGGCGCGCGGGCCCGACGAGGTCGTCCGTCGCCTCACGTTGGCTTGGGGCAAGCTCTCGGGACTGAGCGACGAGCGCCGCCATCTCGTGGCGGGGGACGACGTCGTCATCACCGAGCACGTCGAGCTCTGGGAGTGGCCCACTGGCGAGTCGATGGCGCTCCCGGTGACGTCGGTCCACGAGATCAAGGGCGCCACGATCGCCCGCTGGACCGACTACTGGGACATGGCCGCGCTGGTGGCCGCCGCTCCTCAGTGGTGGTTCGAACACGTGATGCAGGGTTGGGCCTGAGGCCCCATGAAGGCGTGGCGCGTGCACGAGTATGGCGAGCCCGCCGACGTGCTTCGGCTCGAGGAGCTGTCGGCGCCGGCGGCGGGGCCCGGCGAAGTCCTGGTGCGCGTCGCGGCCGCAACTCTCAATTTCAACGATGTCGACGGCGTGCGGGGTCGTTATCTGACCGTTCGCCCGCCTCTCCCGTATACACCTGGCATGGAGGTGCTGGGCAACGTCGAGGACGCAGGTGCCGGTGCCGAGGAGTGGATCGGGAAGCGGGTGGTCGTCGTGCCGAGCGGCGCGTTCGGCGGGTACGCGGAGGTGGCCGTCGGGCCGAGCGCCATGGCCTTCGAGATGCCACCCGAGTCCACGTTGCCCGACCCCGAAGCGGCTGCCATCTACCTACCGTTTCACCTGTCGTGGCTCGCGCTGCACGAGCGGGCACACCTCCTCGCCGGCGAAACCGTCTTGATTCACGCGGCCGCCGGTGGGGTGGGGACGGCGGCGGTGGAGCTGGCGGTCCAGGCCGGCGCCCGCGTGATCGCGACGGCCGGCTCAGCCGCCAAGCTCGAGCTGTGCCGCTCCCTCGGAGCTGACGTCGCCATCGACTACGTCACAGAAGACTTCGTCGACGCGGTGCTCGAGGCGACGAGTGGACGGGGGGTGGACGTCGCCTTCGACACAATCGGGGGAGACGTGACGACGAGGACCTTTCGCTGCATGGCCTTCAACGGGCGTCATCTTCTCGTCGGCTTCGCGTCGGGGATCGAGGCCGAAGACGAGGGGATCGTGCCCCGGCCGGTGCTCTTCGGGAACTTCTCGCTCTCTGGGGTCTGCCTCGCCTACGTGGACGACCCCTCGGCGCTCAAGCACCTCAGCGGGTACAACTTCCCGTCCCACGCCGACGGGGAGCGGATCCACGCCAACGTGCTCGACCTCATCGCGCAGGGCGCTCTGCGACCCGTGGTGGGTCGCCAGGTGGCGTTCGACGCGCTCCCGGGCGCCCTCCAGTCCATGGCCGAGCGCCAGACCATCGGGCGCAGCGTCGCCCTCGTCGGTCATGCACCGGGCTGACGTAGCGGCACCAGAAGCATGAGAGATCGGCTATACCCGCTCCTGTCTCGGCATCGACTGGTGTACCGGCACCGGGTACGAAGGCATGTTGTTGTCGGCCTCGAGGATCTGGCTCTCCGAGCAGCCCAGCGCCATCACGTTGGCCATCTGGTCCCTCGAGGTGCTCGGTAGCTTCGGCGTGGTCGCATCGGCCGTGCCCATGTGGAGCGTGGAGGTGAGGTCGCCCGCTGTCTTGCGGCGCCAGGCCGAGACGTTGGGTGCCTTCACCCCGAAGCGCTCCTCTAAGAAGCGCAGTTGCGACGTGTGGTCGAAGACCTGCGACGCCACGTGGCCGCCTCGGCTGAACGGTGAGAGCACCAGCATCGGGACGCGGAAACCCATCCCGACCGGTCCGGCAAAACCGTCAGCGTCGTCCGGCAGCGGCGAGACTGTGACGTACTCGCCGGGCGTGCCGTGCGGTGCCACCGGCGGCGGCACGTGGTCGAAGAAGCCGTCGTTCTCGTCGTACATGTGGAAGAGCACGGTCTTGGACCACACCTTCGGGTTGGACACCAGCGCGGAGAGCACTTGGCTCGTGTACCACTCTCCCAGGGCGGGGGGCGACGAGGGGTGCTCGTCGTAGCCGATTGGCGGGATGAGCCAGCTGACCGCCGGCAGCGTCCCGGCCTTGATGTCGCTCACGAAGTCGTTCGGGTACAGCGGCAGAAAGGCCTTCTGGTAGAGCACTGACTGCGGGTTCTGGTACTGGCTGAAGTAGGGGAGGATGGCGTCACTGAGAATGCCGTATTTCTGCTGGGTTTGGGGGGTGTACAGGGTGCCCGCCGGGTTGTAGACCTTCCAGCTCACCCCGGCGTCCTCGAGGACCTCGGGCATCGTGTCCCAGTGCACGCTCCCGATGGCGTCGGGCGACCCGTTGGTGATGAGGACCGGCCCGCCCGCCGCGCCCGTGGGGTCGATGGTGCCCGAGAGCGACATGAGCCGGTTGGGATGCGTGGGTCCGAGCACCGAGCAGTGGTAGTTGTCGCAGATGGTGAAGGCGTCCGCGAGGGCGTAATAGAAGGGAAGGTCGGAGCGCTCGTAGTAGCCCATGGTGAACTCGCCCTGGGTCGGGCCCTGGAACTGAGGGCTGGTGTGGGTCGACACGAAGGCCCCGTTGGTGCCGTTGTCCCAACTCATGTGCTCCCCAGGCCAGCTGTGGTCGAGGTCCTGAGTGCACTCGCCGATGCCCGACTTCGAGTCGAGATGGAAGGGGAGAAGCGTCTTGTCGCGGCCGCCGGGCCAGGCCTGGGCGAAGTTCCCCAGTGAGCCGTGCGGGTGGTCGTCGAAGCCGCGCACCCCGCCCAGCGTCCCGTAGTAGTGGTCGAATGACCGGTTCTCCTGCATGAGGAACACGACGTGCTCGATGGCGCCGAGGTCCGAGCCCGCCGGCGTACTCTTCGCCGCGGCCCGCGCGATCGCGGCGCCAGCGCCCTCGCCCCGGCTGGCTGCGGCCAGCACCGTCGCGCCGCCGGCGGCGAGCGCGGCCTGCAGCAGGGTCCGCCGGTCGAACCGAGACCGATCGAGGCTCATCGTTCCTCCCTCACGTGTCGTCCCTCACGTGGGCCCCCCGGCCCCTGTCTTCTTCTGCACCGGCCGACTGGTCGACCGGGCCCTCCGGCCGCCCTACTCGTCCCTCACACGGACTCGATGAGCGTCGGATCGTTGTTCCGCACGTTACCGATTCGCGGCCCGACCTGGTGGTGCACCACGGTGCCAGCCGGGGGCGGCCGCAGCAGGGCGCGCAGCTCCTCGGAGTCCTCGTTGGTCGGGTCGAGCCAGAGGTCGAAGGTCGCGGGGTCCAAAATGACGGGCATGCGGTCGTGGATTCCCTCCATGTCCGCGCCTCCCGGGGCCGTGATCACGGTGCAGCTGCGTAGATACGAGGTGTCCTTAGGCGCGTCCTTGGGACGCCAGCGCTCGGCCAGACCGGCGAAGGCCATGGGCGCGCCGTCGGCGCGTGTGAAGTAGTGCGGCTGCTTCGCGCCGGTCTTGGTCTTGCGCCACTCGTAGAACCCGTCGGCGGGGACGATGATGCGCCGCTCCTTGAAGGCTTCTCGGAAGGAGGCCCTGGTGGCGACGGTCTCGCTGCGCGCGTTGAAGAGGCGGCTGCCTGCCTTGGCGTCCTTGGACCACAAGGGGACGAGGCCCCAGCGGAACGACATGAGCAGCCGTTCGGGCTGTCCGTCGGGCTGTCCGTCGGTGGGGGCACCGCCCGCTTCCGCCGGACCCGGTCGCGGCGGCCGCTCTCTCACCCCGAGGACCTGGTCCGTGGGGGCGACATTCCAGCTGGGCTTGTAGTCCTGTTCGATGTCGTCGGCCAGGGTGGCGCCGAAGTAGCGGGCGATCCGGGCCGGCGGGGTATAGAGAGCGAAGCGTCCGCACATGCCGACAGCATTGCGTCTTACCCGGTCCTACGGCGACATGACGGCGCTTGACCTGGCTCTTTGCCTCCCCGAGCAGAGCACACACAGTCTCTGTATCCTGCGAACATATGTTCGCTTTTCATCCAGGGGGATCGCCATCTCCAGCGCCGGTTCGACCGCCGGCCCCCCGTTCCCGTGAGCTCCCCCCCGGACTGGCCGACCGGGTCCGGCCCGTCACGCCGGTGGCCGGGCGGACCTTGCCGGTGCCGGCGCCGCTGGCCCCGCTCTTTCCCGGCGGCGCGCTCCGGCGCGGGACGACCACCACTGTGAGCGGCCCGCCGGGGCACGGCGCGACCACGCTCGCGCTGTCCCTCCTCGTCGCGGCGTCGACGGCCGGCAGCTGGTGCGCCGCCGTTGGCCTGCCCGACCCGGGCGTGGTGGCGGCTGCGGGGCTCGGGCTCGATCTGCGCCGGGTCGTCTTCGTGCCCCATCCAGGCAGCGGATGGGCCGAGGCAGCCGGTGACCTCCTCTCCGGCGTCGACGTGGTGCTGGTGCGTCCGCCCGGCCGGGTTCGCCTAACCGCAGCGCGCCACTTCCGCGCGCGGGCGCGCGAGCGCCAGGCCGCGTTGGTGGTCCTGCTCGAGCGCGCCGGTGCCTGGCCTGAAGGCGGCGACCTCGCGCTCTCGGTGGCTGCAGGCGCGTGGGAAGGCGTCGGGCAGGGCCACGGCCATCTGAACGGTCGCCGGGCCGAAGTGCGCGTCAGCGGGCGCCGCGCCGCCGGCCGGGTCACCGAATGCGCGCTGTGGCTCCCCGCCGGGTCGGGGGTGGTGGAAGAAACGGAAGAAACGGAAGAAACGGAAGAAACGGAAGAAGAAGCGGGCCGTCCGGGTTGGGCCGGCCCGGACGACGGGCCGGAGGCGGCCTGAGCGGCGTGGTGGAGAAGAAGGCGTGGAACGGTTGGTGGTCATCTGGTGTCCCGAGCTCCTCGAGGAAGGGGCGCGGGGAGAGGAGGCGCGGCGCTTCGCCCGCGTCGTGGCGGGCGCGAGCGAAGTCTGTCCCTGGGTGCACCCCGTCCGGCTCGGGGTCTGCGCATTGCCGGCGCGCGGGCCCGCCCGCTTCTTCGGCGGCGAGGAGGCGGTCGTCGCGCTCCTGGCCGAGCGGGTGGACGAGGACGTCAGCGTCGGCGTGGCCGACGGGCTCTTCGCCGCGGTCCTGGCCGCGCGCGCCGAGCTGATCGTCCCGCCCGGCACCTCTGCTGACTTCCTCGCCCCCTGGTCGGTAGCCACGCTGGCGCGGCCCGACCTGGCCGTCACCTTGCAGCGGCTCGGGATCACCACCTTGGGCCAGTTCGCCGCGTTGCCGGCAGCGAGCGTGTCCGATCGCTTCGGTGCCGACGCGGCCGCCTGCCACGCGGTGGCCCGGGGTGAGAGCGGGGAGCTGGCGGGGTTGCGCGACCGCGCCATCGAGCGACGCCTGCGCGTGGCGCGCGGTGAGGATCCCGACCGTGGCGACGCCGCGCCCCCGCCCGCTCAGCCCAGCTTCTTCGGTGGCACCTCCGAGGCTGACCGCCGCGCCGCGCGCGCCGTCGTCAAGGTGCAGCACCGCCTCGGCATCGAGGCGGTGCTGGTGGGCCGGCTGCAGGGTGGGCGCGACCCGGCCGGCCAGTCGGTGCTGGTGCCCTGGGGCAGCCGCGACGCGAGTTCGGGTGCAGCAGGCTCGAGCACCGGTTCCGGCGCGGATCCCGGCGCCGCGCCCTGGCCGGGACGCGTGCCGCCGCCCGCGCCGACCGACGTGCTGCGGGCACCGCCCCGCGCCGAGCTGGCCGACGCCGAGGGGAACGCCATGGTCGTGAGCGGGCGGGGATTGCTCACCGCGGCGATCGACCGGCTCTCGGTCGACGGCGGTCCCTGGGAGCAGGTGGTGGCGTGGGCCGGGCCCTGGCCGGTCACCGAGCGTTGGTGGTCGGTGCGCCGGCGTACGGCCCGCATGCAACTGGTCACCGCGGACGGGGTGGCGCGCCTGTTGCGTACCGAGCGGGGGCAGTGGTGGGTCGAGGCGCTCTATGACTGAGGCGCGCGATGACTGAGGCCTATGCCGAGCTGCACGCGCACTCGGGGTTCAGCTTCCTCGACGGCAGCAGCGACCCCGAGGAGCTGGTGGCCGAGGCGGACCGGCTCGGGCTCGATGCGCTGGCGCTGACCGATCACCACGGCTTCTACGGCGTGGTGCGCTTCGCCATTGCCGCGCGCGCCTGCGGGTTGCCGACGGTCTTCGGCACTGAGGTGACGCTGGCGCCGGCCGGCTTGCGCACGGGCGAGCCCGACCCCGCCGGCGCGCATCTCGTCGTGCTCGCCCGCGACCCCGACGGCTACGCGCGCCTGTCCACCGTGCTGGCCGACGCGCATCTCGCGGGCGGGGAGAAGGGCAAGCCCATCTTCACCCTCGACGCGCTGGCGCGCGCTGCGGGCGGGCACTGGCTGGTGCTCAGTGGCTGCCGGAAGGGGTCGGTTCCCGCCGCGCTGATGGAGGCCGGGCCCCGGGCGGCCTCCAAAGAAGTCGGACGCCTCGTCGCCGCGTTCGGCCGCGCCAACGTCGCGCTCGAGTTGTGGGACCACGGGGACCCGCTCGACACGGCGCGCAACGACGCGCTGGCACGTCTCGCCGTGGAGTGGGGCGTCGACGCGGTGGCCACCAACAACGTGCACTACGCCACGCCGGCGGGGTACCGCCTGGCCACCACGCTCGCCGCGGTGCGGGCGCGCCGCCCGCTGGCCGAGCTCGAGGGCTGGCTGCCCCCCGCCCCGGTGGCCTGCCTGCGCTCGGCGGCCGAGCAGTCGCGGCGCTTCGCCCGCTGGCCCGGTGTGGTCGCCCGCGCCGCCGAGCTCGGGCGCGCCTGTGCCTTCGACCTGCGCCTCGTCGCGCCGCGCCTGCCGGACTTTCCCGTGCCGGCGGGGATGGACGAGCAGGGCTACCTGCGCCAGCTGGTGACCGAGGGCGCGACGGCGCGCTACGGGCCGCCCGGGGCCGAGCGGGTGTCCGGCGCGTGGAAGCAGATCCACCGCGAGCTCGACGTGATCGGCCAGCTCGGCTTCGCCGGTTACTTCCTCATCGTGTGGGACATCGCGCAGGTGTGCCGGCGCCTCGACATCTACTGCCAGGGACGGGGCTCGGCGGCCAACTCGGCCGTTTGCTACGCGCTCGGCGTCACCAACGTCGACGCCGTCGACCTCGGGCTTCTCTTCGAGCGCTTCCTCTCGCCGGCGCGTGACGGGCCGCCCGACATCGACGTGGACATCGAGTCGGGGCGGCGCGAAGAGGTCATCCAGTACGTCTACGAGCGCTACGGCCGCCGCCACGCCGCGCAGGTGGCCAACGTCATCACGTATCGGCCGCGTTCGGCCGTGCGTGACGTGGGCAAAGCGTTCGGCTTCACCCCCGAACAGGTGGACGCGTGGTCGGCCGGCATCGACGCCGGGCACGGGCGCGGCATCTCCTCGGCCGGGGCCGTGGAGGAAGTGTCAGAGGCACAGGGCGGCGGCGTGCCCATGCTGGTGGCCGAGCTGGCAGCCGAGGTCCTCGACCGGCCGCGCCACCTCGGCATCCACTCGGCCGGCATGGTGCTGTGCGACCGTCCGGTCGTCGAGGTCTGCCCCGTCGAGTGGGGCCGCATGCCCGGGCGCAGCGTGCTGCAGTGGGACAAGGACGACTGCGCCGCCATCGGCCTGGTGAAGTTCGACCTGTTGGGGCTCGGCATGCTCGAGGCGCTGCACCGCATGGTCGACCTCGTGCGCGGCTTCCACCAGGTGACCGTCGACCTCGGGCAGCTGCCCCAGGAGGACGCCGTCTACGACCTGCTGTCCCGGGCCGACACGGTGGGGGTCTTCCAGGTCGAGAGCCGGGCCCAGATGGGGACGCTGCCGCGGGTGGCGCCGCGCACCTTCTACGACATCGCGATCGAGGTGGCGCTGATCCGGCCCGGGCCGATCCAGGGGCACGCGGTCAACCCCTACATCCGGCGTCGCCGCGGCGATGAGAAGGTCACCTACCTGCACCCGCTGCTCGAGCCGATCCTCGAGCGCACGCTCGGCGTGCCCCTCTTCCAAGAGCAGCTAATGGAGATGGCCGTGGCCGTCGCCGGGTTCAGCGCGGCCGACGCCGACGAGCTGCGCCAGGCCATGGCGGCCAAGCGCTCTGCCGCGCGCATGGACAAGATGCGGGCGAGGCTCTACGACGGCATGGCGGCGCGCGGCGTGACCGGCGCGGTGGCCGACCAGGTCTTCGAGGCGCTGGCCGCCTTCGCCAACTTCGGTTTCCCCGAGTCGCACTCGGTGTCGTTCGCGCATCTCGTCTACTCCTCCGCCTGGCTGAAGCTGCACTACCCGGCAGCGTTCACCGCGGGGTTGCTCAACTCCCAGCCCATGGGCTTCTGGTCGCCCCAGTCACTGGTGGCCGACGCGCAGCGCCACGGCGTGGGGGTGTGCCGGCCGCACGTGAACCGCTCGGAGGTGGGGGCGTCGCTCGAGGGCTCGAGAGAGGACCCGTTGCTGCGGCTCGGACTGGCGTCGGTGCGCGGGGTGGGGGAGGCGACGGCCGAGCGCATCGTGGGCGGACGTCCCTGGCGCGACGGCGAAGACCTGGTGCGCCGAGCCGGGGTGACCCAGGCGCAACTCGAGACGCTGGCCGCCGGTGGCGCGCTCGACCCCGGGGACACCGAGGGCGCGGAAGAAGGCGGGGCCGAGCGCGAGCCCCGTGGCACCGCCGCCTCCCGGCGCCGGCTGCTGTGGGCGGCCGGCGCTGCCGCGCAGGGAACGCCCGATCGGCTGCCCGGCATCGTGGTGGGGGTCGAGGCCCCGTCGCTGCCCGAGCCCAGCCTCTACGAGGCGGTCGGCGACGACTTGTGGGCGCTCGGGCTGGCTCCCGAGCGCACCGCCATGCACCTGGCCCGCGAGCGACTCGAGGCCATGGACGTCCGGACGGCCGTCGAGCTCGAGGCGTGCGCCGACGGGGAGCGGGCGACAGTGGCCGGCGTGGTCACGCACCGCCAGCATCCCGAGACGGCGCGTGGCGCGGTGTTCGTCAACCTCGAGGACGAGACCGGCCACGTCAACGTCGTCTTCTCCCGCGGTGCGTGGGCCCGCTGGAAGCATGTGGCGCGCCACGCACCCGTGCTGTTGATCCGCGGGCGCGTGCGCAAGGGCCAGGGTGCAGTCAGCTTCGACGCCGAACGGGTGGAGGCGTTGGTGGTGGGGACGGCCGTACCGGCGAGCCGGGACTTCCGCTAGGGGTTTGGAGGCGGGCGCTACCCTGACCCGGTGAGCAGCGCGCGAGTGCCCGGTGGGGTGGTGCACAAGCTTCCCGGAGATCTGCGCACCGCGCTGATCGCCAATCCCGTGGCACTCGATGCCTGGAAGGACATCACGCCCCTGGCCCGCAACGAATTCATATGCTGGGTCGAGGACGCCAAGCAGGAGAAGACCCGAGAGCGCCGTATACGTCGGACCAAGGAGGAGCTGGAGGACGGCATGCGCAGACCCTGCTGTTGGCCGGGCTGCAGCCATCGCGAGCGCAACGGCAGGTAGCAGCTCGGCGTGCCACAACGCCCGACATCGTCTCGCTAGGCGGACGGGAGGCGCAGCGCCCAGATCGTCGGCGGCTTGGCGAAGCCGACCGGCACGACGATCGTTCGGCCGGCCACCGACATCCAACCGTCGATGCCGCCGGGGGCCTGGAGCCGCCAGAGAATTCGGCCGGTCGACATAGACAGGCCGAGGACGGCGCCTTGCAGTGTCGCCGTGAGGACGACGTTGTTGACCAGAGTCACACCTCCCGTAGGGTCACCGGGCACACGCGTGTTCCACAGAATGCGTCCGGTGCGCGCGTCGATCGCCACGACCTGGCCCGGCATGGTGCCGGTCTTCCCCCCGAAGTACTCGGTCTGGTCGGGGTACAAGGTGTCCGGCGCGTTCAGGGTCGCCACGAACACCGTTCCGTGTGCTGACGCTGGTGGAGTCAGCACACCGCCGAAGGTCCCGGGCAGGATCTCAGTCGGGCCGGACAGCGCGGAGACGTTGTTCTTGTGGATCCCGACCGGCGTGCGCCACAGTTGCCGGCCCGTCAGAGGGTTCATCCCGATCACCACACCGCTCTTACCGGTTCCCACGACGACCGTCGTGGCCGGGCGCCCCGCTGCGGCGGGAACCGGCACGACCATCGTGTGCACGAAGTCCCGGTCGAAGAGGTCGTGCGGGGTCGCCTGGTGATACCAGACCAACCGGCCGGTGCCGATCTCGAGCGCGACGGTGGAGTCCGTGTAGAGGTTCGGCCCCGGGCGGCTGCTCCCGTTGGGATATTGAGGCGTGCCGACGAACGGCGCCGGGTTGGCTACGCCCACGTAGAGCAAGCCGGTGCGCGGCGAGAACGACGGCGGGTACCACGAGCCTCCGCCCGAGTTCACCAACGGGTCCCCCCACAAGGTGGATGACGCCACGGTGTCGAAGCCCCAGAGCAGCTTCCCAGAGTTCTCTGCGACCGCGTCGACGAACCCGCGGTCCCCGCCGGTATAGATGCCCTTGATGCTCACGGGCACGGTGGACGCGATCACTTCGCGACCGACGACCTGCGGCTGCACGTCGATCCCGTCGGTCGCCGTCCGGGTCAGCCGGGTGGACCACAGCTGACCGCCGGTCTTCTCGTCGAGCGCGAACAAGGAGGTGGGCGTGACGCCGAAGACCTTGCCCCAGGCGACGGCCACACCCTCGGGTCCAACGGAGTAGCCGTTCGACGGCGACTTCCAGATCACTCGTCCGCTGTCGAGGTCGATGTCGAAGACCTCGCCGACCTGATCCTCGACGAAGACGTTGTGGCCGACCACGATGGGCGACGTGGGAAGACCACCGCTGGCGGACACCTTCCAGGCCGTCGTCAGCGTGCGTAGGTTCTTCGCCGTGATCGGCGACCCGGTCGCCAGCCGCGAGTTCGAGGGATCGTGGTCCGGGTAGGGCCACGACGCCGCGCCCGAGTGCGCTTCGGGTGGGGTGGGGAGCGCGCGCACCCGTGCTGGGGCGGCGGGCGCGGCTACGGACGCGGTGACGGTCGCCAATCCCGCTACGGCGACACCAGCGACGAGACGGCGCACGAACCCTCGTCCGGCACGGTGCGGGGTGCTACGGGCGTCCCCCATTCGTGGCTGCACATTAGGGGAGGGCTGTTGCGATCTGATCGACTCGGACCAGGGTTCGCGTCAGTGGGTTGACAAACGAGAGGCCTTCATATAACCATATGGTTATGCCTCCGACGGAGATGGCCGAACTGACCGAGCGTGAGCTCGACCGGGCCTTCAGTGCACTGTCGGACCCCACCCGGCGGGCGATCCTGGCCCGGCTGGCCGAGGGCGACGCCGGCGTCCTCGACGTGGCGGCACCATTCCCCATGAGCCAGCCCGCCGTCACGAAGCACCTCAATGTGCTCGAGGAGGCCGGGCTGATTTCGAGACGCCGGCAGGCCCGTCAGCGCCTCTGCCACCTCGAGCCGGTGCGGCTCAAGCATCTTTCCGACTGGGTCGGTTCGTACCGCGAATTTTGGGAGGGGAGCTTCGAGCGCCTCGACGAACTGCTCGAAGAGCTCCAGGACGGGCCGGAACGCGACACGCAGGACCACAACAAAGGAGAAGCAAGGTGACCATGACCGACACGCCGACTGAGATCACGACCCCACCCGGAGAGCCTGTCATCTACATCCGCCGGTTCTTCAAAGCACCGCCGGAATTGGTGTACCGCGCCATCACGGAGCCCGAGTACATCCGTCGCTGGATCGGTCCGCGGCATCTCGAGAACACTGAGTGCGAAGCCGACCTTCGTGTCGGTGGCGCCTGGCGGCTCGTCCAGCGCGCCCCCGACGGCACCGAGTTCGCGTTCCACGGAGAGTTCCTCGAGCTCGACCCGCCGCGCAAGCGCGTTGGCACATTCGTCTGGGAGGGAGCGCCCGAGCACATGGCCACCGAGACCATGCTCTGCGAGCCGGTCGAGGGCGGCACCATGATGGTGACGACGATGGTGCACAGCTCGGTCGAAGCACGCGACATGCACGTCGCCAACGGCATGGAGGGTGGGATCATCGACTCCCACGGCCGGCTCGACGAGGTGGTGGCGTCGGAGCTCGGGTCATGACCGGCGGCGTGTCGGCGTCTAGGTGACGGCGAGCCCCCGCCCCGTCACCAGGGGAAGGTCGAGCGCGGTGACCAGGCCGGGTGCCGCCTGCACCACGGCGGGCACGGCATTGACCAGGCGCATCGCCGTGGCCTTCAGCCCTGCCGTGTTGTGGTCCCCGTCGGTCCCCATCAGTTGCAGGTCGAGTGTGTAGTTGGGCTCGCCGGTGATCTGGACGCGGTAGCAGCCCTGTCCCGCCGGCTGGGGCCAGGCCGCGCCCAGGTCGTCGCGCAGCCTGGTGACGTGCTCGAGCACGATGACGGGCCGGTCGCCCACCATGCCGCGCACCTCGAAGTGCAGCGCGGCGGCGGTGCCGGCCTTGATGGTCCCGGCGTCGACCTCGAAGTCCTCGGGCGCCGCCTCGCGCTCGTACCACTCGGTCACGTCCGTCAGTGTCACGTCGAGCCCGGCGGCGATCTGGCGCACCACGCTGCCCCACGCCGAGATCAGCACGCCCGGACTGAGCAAGAGTGGCACGTCGCGCAGGTCGCGGCCGAAGCCCATGATGTCGAAGAGCACCATCGGCTGGTTATAGGTGTTGTAGTTGAGCACCTCGGAGCAGCGGACCTCCTCGATCCGCTCGCTCACGCCTGTGAGCACGAGGGGGAGCACGTCGTTGGCGAAACCCGGATCGACGCCGTTGACGAAGATGGACACGCCCGCCTTCTCCGCCGCAGCGATCACCGGTGCGGCCAGCGGGTCGCCGGGCGCGGGGTACTGGAGCATCACCGGGCTCGACGACACCACGTTGCAGCCGGCGCCGAGAAAGCGCTCGAGATCGCCGAGCGCCTCGAAGATCCGGTCGTCCGCCATGGCGGTGTGCACGATGCAGTCCGGCTTCAGCGCGAGGAGCGCGTCGGCATCACTCGTGGCTGAGATGCCGAGGAGCTCCTCGAGACCAGCCAGCACGCCGGCGTCGTGTCCGACCTTGTCCGGCGTGGACACGAAGACCCCGACCAGTTGCAGCTCGGGGTGGGCGGCGATGCCGGCGAGGGCGTGGCGCCCGACGTTGCCAGTACTCCATTGCACGACGCGGTAGGGCATGGCCGCCTCCTTGGTCGTTGGGCTGAGATCAGAGGTCCGGTATCGGCATCTCAAGGTTGGGCGACTGCAAGCCGCCGTCCACCTCGATCACCTTCCCCGTGACATAGGCCCCGGCGGGGGAGGCGAGGTACAAGATCGCCGACGCGATGTCGTCGACGTGGCCCAGCCGCTGCAGTGGCGTGGACTCTTCCATGGCGGTGCGCAGCTCGTCGCTCGACATGACGATGTCGAGGGCGGAGGTGGCGGTCGAGCCCACCCCGATCGCATTGACGCGGATGCGCGGCGCCAGGTCGCGCGAGGCGAGGCGGGTGTACTGCTCGAGGGCGCCCTTCGCCGTGCCGTAGGCCAGGTAGCCCCGGCCGGCCACGTGGCCCATGACCGAGGAGATGCTGACGATGGCCCCGCCGGGATGCTCGCCTTCGAGCATGCGGGGCACCGCGGCGCGCAGCAGTGCGTGCCCCGACGAGACATTGAAGCGGAAGGCCTCTTCCAAGAACCGGGGTGACGTGTCGAGCAACGGCCGCGGCATGGTCCCACCCATGTTGTTCACGACGATGTCGAGGCGACCGAATTCGGACGCTGCCGTCTCGGCCAGCGACGTCATGAGCTCGAAGTCGGTCAGGTCACCGGGTACTACCACCGCTCGGCGCCCGGCCGCCTCCACGCTCTTCGCCACCTCGCGCAGCTGATCCTCGGTGCGGGCAGCCAGCACGACGTCCGCCCCCGCCTCGGCGAGCGCCACCGCGGTGGCGGCGCCGATGCCGCGCCCGCTGCCGGTCACGACGGCAACCTGGTCGGTGACGAGAAACCGGTCGAGGATCATCGGGGGCAATGTAGCGGCAGCGCCCGGGGCGGCGCCTGTTGGCCGCCGCGGCTCGGCTCGACGCCGGTCACTCTGGAGCGACGTTGCCTCCTGCGTCATGTGCCCGTTTGTCCGCCGCGTAGGCTTCGGCTACGTGTTCGGCCCAACCAGGCACGTCGGTTTGTACCGGGAACGCGTGCGGCATGACCTTCTTCTTCACCTCGTCGGGCAGACTCAAGTCGCCGCCGGTGTGCCCCACACTGAACACCCGTTCGGGTCGGGCCCGCCCGACCATGGATCTGAACCAGCGCAACATCGTGCTGACCCGGTTCCCGAAGCCGTTGAGGAAACCGATGTGGACGAAGAACCACACGACCCAGCCCGGGAACCCGCTGAGGTGGATGCCGTGCACGCTCACGACCGACTTGAAGCGGCCGATGGTTGCTGCACTCCCGAGGTTGCGGTACTTGAAGGTGGCGTCCTCCTTTCCCTTCAGCCGGCGCTTGATGGTGTTCGCCGCGTGGAGGCCGCCCTGAATGGCCACCTCGGAGACGCCCGGCAGGTCGTTGAGGGAGGCCATGTCGCCCACGGCGAAGATCTCAGGGTGGCTCGGCAAGGTGAGGTCCGGGAGGACCTCAATCCGCCCGGCGCGGTCGGTTGTGGCGCCGGTCGCCTCGGCCAGCAGGCCGGCGAGAGGGGACGCCTGCACGCCGGCCGCCCAGATCGTCGTGCCGCATTCGAAGCGACCCTTCTCCTTGTCCGCGTTCTCGGTGTCGACGCCGAAGGGGTCCACGCCGGTGACCCGGAGGCCCATTTGCAGCTCGACGCCCATCTTCTCCAGGGAATGGCGCGCCCGCCCCGACAGCTGGTCGCCGAAGGTGGCCAGTGGTTCCTTGCCGCCGTCAATCAGGATGACGCGCACCGAGGCGGGATCGATGGTGCGGAAGTCGCGGGTGAGGCTGCGGCTCGCCAACTCGCGGATCTGGCCGGCCAGTTCGACGCCGGTCGGCCCGGCACCGACGACAGCGAAGGTCATCCAGAAGCGCTCGAGTGCTTCGTCCGTCATGAGCTCGGCCAGCTCGAGCGCGCCGTAGACACGACGGCGTAGCTCCATGGCGTCGTCGATCGTCTTCATGCCCGGCGCGATCAGTGCGAACTCGTCGTGGCCGAAGTAGGACTGCCCTGCACCGGCGGCCACGATCAGGCTGTCGTAGGCGAACTCGTCGTAGGAGCCGGGCAACGCGGCAGTGTGCACGACCTTGCGGTCGAGGTCGAACCCGGTGACAGAGGAGAGGATGACGCGCACATTCTGGCGTTTTCGCATCATGTGGCGGAGGACCGGCGAGATCTGCCCCGGAGAGAGGACGCCCGTCGCTACCTGATAGAGCAACGGCTGGAAGAGGTGGTGATTGCGCCGGTCGATCAACGTGATCTCGATGTCTTTGGACCGCGCCAGGAGTCGGGTGGCGGGGAGCCCGCCAAAGCCGCCCCCCACGATCACGACCCGGTGTGGCCTCGCGTCGCGTGCGCAACGCCTCCCTGTGTCGACACCGCATTCACAGCGGCGGCTCGTCCGCCCCCTCGGACTCGATGAGCCGGCCCACAGCGTCGATGAGCGCCAGGTGGGTGAAGGCCTGTGGGAAGTTGCCGAGGTGTTCGCCGGTTGAGGCATCGATCTCTTCCGCGTACAGCTGCAGCGGGCCTGCGAAGGTCAGCAGCTTCTTGCACAAATCCGTGGCGCGCTCCTGCTCGCCGATCATGGCCAGCGCGGTCACGAGCCAGAAGGAACAAATGGTAAACGTGCCCTCTTTGCCCGCGAAGCCGGTATCGGTGGTGTCGACCTTGTAGCGCAACACGAGGCCGTCCTCGGTCAGCTCGTCCGCGATGGCTAAGACGGTGACGCGGACGCGCTCGTCGTCGGGCGGCAGGAAGCCGAGGATGGGAATGAGCAACAGCGAGGCGTCGAGTTCGTCGTTGCCGTAGTGCTGGCGGAACCGGCTGCGCCCGTCGACGCCCTTGTCGAGGATCTCCGCCTTGAGCTGGTCGGCCGCGGCGCGCCACCGCTTGGCCCGCTCGGTGTCGTGGCGCATCCGGGCCATGTCGGCGCCCCGGTCCATGGCCACCCAGCAGAGCACCTTCGATGCGGTGAACTGTTGCGGTTCACCTCTGATCTCCCAGATGCCCTGGTCCGGGTTCGCCGCGCACGAGATCGCGGTGTCGACCAGGCTGCCCAACCCGTCCCACACCGGCTTCACGATTTGTGCCGCACCCTGGCGCAGGTGGATGTCGACTGCGTCGAGCAGCATCCCCCACACGTCGTTCTGGCGCTGGTTCCAGGCACCGTTGCCGACTCTGACCGGCCGCGAGTCGCGCCAGCCGGTCAGGTTGTCGAGCGTGCGTTCCGTGAGGTCCTTGCGTCCGTCGATCCCGTACATGATCTGCAGATCGAAGTTGCCGGCGTCGCCGCCCACCGCCTCTATCACGAAGGCGAAATACTCGAGCGCTTCCCAGTCGAACCCGAGCCGATAGAAGGAGCGCAACATGAACGAGGAGTCGCGGATCCAGGTGTAGCGGTAGTCCCAGTTGCGCTCGCCTCCCGGTGTCTCGGGCAGCGACGTGGTCGGTGCCGCCATGACGGCGCCGGTCGGCGCGTAGCTCAGACCCTTGAGGGTGAGGGCGCTGCGTTCCATGAAGCTGCGCCACGGATGGTCGGGGAAGGTCCCGTTGGCCAGCCAGTCCCGCCAGTACGAGACGGTGTCGTCCAGCTGTTTCTGGGCCGCCTCGAGCGTCTTCGGCTGGCGGTCGGACCACGACAGCGCGCTGAACGCCGTCTCACCCTTCTCGAGCGTCGAGCGCCCGTAGCAGCGGGCCCCGACTGCGCCGAGCCCGATGCTCGATGTCAGCGTCAGCGTGGGCTCGTTGGCGGCCGGCGGGGTGATGGTCATGCAACCGTAACCGTCGCCGTCGTAGGTCCAGGCACCGATCTGCTCTCCGTACTCGAACACGGGAACAGCGTTTACCGCCACCTCGACGCGGCCCCCGATGCACGTGGCCACGCGGAGCAGCGTGCCGGTCGCCGCTGTGTCGCCGGGTGCTCGCCTGAAGTCTGAACGCCGCGCGCCGTCGGTCACGGGCTCGACGACGAGGAGGTCCTGCACGATCAGCCAACCGGTCGGCGTGTGCCAGGTCGTCTCGAGGACCATGGTCCCGGGGATGTAACGCCGCTGATTGGGTACCTTCGTGCCCATCGGCCCGAAACGGAAGAGGCCCGCGGCCCGGTCGAGGATGGCGGCGAAGACGCTGGGTGAATCGGGCTGGGGGAGGCACATCCACTCGACCGATCCGTCCGGGGCCACGAGGCAGTTGTTCTCGCAGTCCGAGAGGAACCCGTAGTCGGCGATCGGGGGGAAGGTCTCCGGCTCCTTCTCGACAAGTATGTCGTCGGTCACTGTCGTGATGCTAACGGCGGCGGTCGTCTATGTCTTGGGTGCCGCCGCGTCCGCATCGCTAGACCCAGTCGTAGGTGCGGCCGCGGCCGTCGCCGCCCCCGGCGAGCCCGTCCTGGGCGTTCTCGGGCCCGGATCAGCCGCTCCCTCCTGGGGCACCGAGAGCCGGCGCCGGAAGACCCGGTAGGTCCAGCCCTGGTAGAGCAGGACGATCGGGAGACAGATTGCGGTGACGACCGTCGTGACCCGGAGCGAGTACGAAGGACTGGCCGTGTTGGCGACGGTGAGGTTGTAGGCGGTGTTGGTGCTCGAGATCATCACCCGCGGATACAGCTCGGTGAACAGGGAGCCGACGGTGCCGCCGATACCCACGCAGGCCGCCATGAAGGCCCAACCCTCGGCGCGCTCGCGGGCCGCCCACGCGGCCACGATCACCGCCAGGAGTGCCAGCGCTTCGAGCGGCTCGGGCACGAAGCCGCTGCTCAGCCCGACGTGCACCCACGTCATGAAGCCGAAGGTGACGATCACCGCCACCAGCCCGATCCCGGCCGCGGTGTGCTGGGCCCGCGCCATCAGCTCGCCCGTGGTCTTCAAGCTGAGGAAGGTGGCGCCCGAGAGCAGCGAGAGCACCACCAGGGTCACGCCGGTCCATAGCCCGAAGGGAGTGAGCAGCTGCCAGAAGCCTCCGGTGAACTCGTGCTGGTTGTTGATCGGCAGTCCGTGGAGCAGGTCGCCGAGCGCCACCCCGATCAGGAAGGGGATGAGCGCGCTCCCGATGGTGAGCCCCCAGCGCCAGAAGCGGCGCCAGCGTGGGTCGGAGAACTTGCGCTGCCACTCGAACGAGAGCCCGCGCACGATCAGCGCCGCCAGCGTCAGCACCACCGCGAGGTACAGCGCCGAGAACATGGTGGCGTACCACCCGGGGAAGGCGGCGAAGGTCGCCCCACCGGCCACGATGAGCCACACCTCGTTGCCGTCCCAGACCGGCCCGATGCAATTGATCACGACGCGCCGCTCCGTGTCGCTGCGCCCGATGAACGAGTGCAACATGCCCACCCCGAAGTCGAACCCCTCCAGGACGAAGAAGCCGACCCACAAGAAGGCGACGATGATGAGCCACAGGTCTCCGAGTGTCATGGCGGCCTCCTAGTAGACGAGCGCCGGCTCGTCGTCGGTCTGGGTGGCGTCGTCGTCGGTCGTTGTGGCTTCGGCGTCGATCGCGGAGGCACCGCCGTCGGTCAGGGGGGCACCGCCGTCGGGATCGGTGTGCGACACGAGCTTGGCGATGGGGTCGTCGTCGAGGTCCTTGCGGCCGTAACGGATCATGAGCCATACGTCGGCGATGCCGAAGGCGATGAAGAGGGCGTAGAACGCGATCAGGGAGATCCAGATGTCGGTTGCCGAGACGGACGGCGACACCCCGTTTGCTGTCTTCATCAGTCCCTGGACGATCCAGGGCTGCCGCCCGTTCTCGGTCAGCATCCAACCGGCGGTGTTCATCAGGAAGGGCAGAATGATCACCCAGGGCGCGATGCGCAGGAACCATCTGGCGCGGTCGAGTCTGTGCCGGTAGAAGAGCCAGGCCCCCCAGAGCGCGAACGCCATGACCAGCGTGGCGATGTAGGCCATCACCCGCATCGACCAGTACTGGATGAACACGTTCGGGATGTAGTCACCCGGCCCGTACTTCTTCTGGTACTCGGCATTGATCTGGTTCAGGCCCTGCACCTCGCCGTCGGGGTGGTTGGTGGCCAGGATGGAGAGCAGATCGGGGATATTGATGATCTGCGTCGGCGTCATGTCGTTTGCACCCCCGCCGATTTGGAAGGCGGAGAAAGGGCAATGGCCGGGGCAGGTGTTCCACAGGGCCTCGGCCGCCGCGATCTTCATGGGCTGGTAGGTCCCCTCGACGACGCCGAGCTCGCTGCCGATGAACATGGTGATGGGTGTCGACAGCACGAGGAGCACGAGCGAGATCACGGCGGTCCGTCGGAAGGCGTCCGACTCTTTGTTCTTGCGCAGGTGCCAGGCCGAGACCCCGAGCATGATGAGCGCGCCGGTCACGAGGGAGGCCAGGACCACGTGCGTGAAGCCCCAGAGGAAGACAGGGTTGGTGAAGAGGGCGAAAATGTTGGTCAGTTGGGGCTGGCCGTGGACCATCTTGTAGCCGACGGGATTCTGCATCCACGAGTTGGCCACCATGATGAACATGGCCGAGAGCACGGTCCCGATCGACACCAGCCAGATGCAGGCCAGGTGTGTCCGTTTGGACAGCCGGTTCCAGCCAAAGATCCAGAGGCCGAGGAAGGTTGATTCCAAGAAGAATGCAGCCAGCCCCTCGAAGGCCAATGGTCCGCCGAACACGTTGCCGACGAGGCGCGAGTAGGCCGACCAGTTCATGCCGAACTCGAACTCCTGAATGAGCCCGGTCACCACCCCTATGGCCACGTTGATCAGGAGCAGCGTGCCGAAGAACCGCGCCAGCCGGAGATAGGTGGCGTCCCCGTTTCGGTACCAGCCGGTCTCGAGCAGCGCCACCAAGAAGGCGAGTCCGATGGTGATCGGGACGAACAAGAAGTGGTAGATGCTGGTGCTGGCGAACTGCCAGCGCGCAAGGTCCACGTTCACGGTTGGTCGCTCCCTTCGGGGACGGTCGAGCCCCGCCCGCCCGCCGCGGGCGGCGGGGGCTCGGCGGGCCGGTCGTTCATGCGCTCCTCCCACCACAGTCCGGCGTAGCGGCCACCGGTGGCCAAGAGCTCGGCGTGCATGCCGCGCTCGACGACTCGCCCGCTGTCGAGGACCATGATCTCGTCCACCGCTTCGAGGGCGGCCAGGCGGTGCGTGATGAGCAGTGTGGCGTGGCCCTCGGTGAGCGCCAGGAGGTCCGCGGTCAGCGCGTCCGCCGCGGCCGGCTCGAGATGTTCGGATGGCTCGTCGAGCACCAGGACCGGGAAGTCGGCGAGCAACGCACGCGCCACCGCGACGCGCTGGCGCTGGCCTCCCGAGAGCCGGCCTCCCATGGTTCCGACGGGCGTGGCCAGTCGCCTGGGCAGGCCTTCGAGCCAGTCGCCCAATCCCACCCGGGCCAGCGCGGTGGTCAGCTCCTGGTCGGTCGCGGCGCGGCGCCCGATGCGTAGGTTCTCGGCCAGCGTCGTGTCGAAGAGATGGGGGTGCTGCTCCACCAGCCCGACCACGCGGCGGACGTCGTCCGCAGCAAGCTGTTCGAGCGGCATTCCGTCGAGCGTGGCCTCCCCGTCGTCGGCGGGCAGGAAGCGGACGAGGACGTCGGCGAGCGTCGACTTGCCGGCACCGCTCGGTCCGACCAGCGCCACGCGGCGCCCGGGACACAGCTCCAGGTCGACGCCGCGCAGCGCAGCTTTGCCGGCACCGGGATAGGAAGCCCACACGTCGCGCAGCGCGACGGTGTGGGGGCCGCCACCGAGCGCGGCCGGGACAGCCAGGTCGCTGACCAACGGCGGCGCGTCCATGGCCTCGAAGACGCGGCCGGCGGCCACGCGAGCCCGCTGCATTGCCTGCGTTGCTGCCGGCAACGGGGAGACGAGCTCGAAGGCCGCCAGCGGCACCAGCGCCAACACGGCCAGGAGCGCGCCGTTGAGCGAGCCGGCGTGCACCGGGCCGATCCCGAGCATCACCGCGCCCCAGCTGGCGAGCCCGGCCAGCGCGGTGGTCATTGCGAGGCCGATGCCAGCAGTGCCCGCCCCTTTTCGGGCGATGGCGCGGAGCCGGGTGTCGGCCGCCCGGATGCGCTCGAGCTGCTCGTCCGCGCCACCGAACACGAGCAGCTCAGGCGCGCCCTCCACCAGGTCGACGACGTCGGCGGCGAGCGCTCCGCGTGCGGTGGCCTGGCGGGCTTCCTCGCGCCGGGCCAGGCGGCCCGTGAACCACGGCACTGCCGTGGCCGAGATCACCAGTGCCACGAGCAGCACGAGACCGGCCTGGGGGAGGAACCACCACAGGGCGGCCACCGTCGCCCCACCCACCAGGACGGCCACGGCGAAGGGTTGAATCACTCGCAGCACGACGTCCTGCAACGAGTCGACATCGTCCACGACGCGGGCAACGAGATCACCACGGCGGAAGGCGGGCAGGCCGGCCGGCGCCAGCGCTTCGAGTCGCGTGTCAGACGCGCACGCGGAGCTCGGCCAGCGTGCGCAGGGCTGCGTCGTGGCCGACCAGCCGCTCGCCGTATCGCAGGAAGCCGCGTGAGAGACCGAAGAACTGCACGCCGACAATGGCGAGGGTGAGCGACGCCTCCGACGGGTGCTGCGCGGCGCGCGAGATCAACCAGGCCGAGGTTCCCATGAGGGCGATGGATGCCCCGATGGCGCCCGCACCCAGCAGGGAGGCCTCGGCCAGCCGGGTGCTCGCCGAACGGGCGATGGCCAGCGTGCGGGCGGTGCCGGCGGGACGGTCGCTCACGTCGCCACCACCGCGGCGGGGAGCTCGACCACGCGGTCGGCCAGCGCGACGAGAGCGGGTCGGTGCGCCACGATCAGTGCGGTGCGACTCTCGGCGAGCCGCGCCACCGCCGCCAGCACGTCAGCTTCGGTCTCGCCGTCCAGGCTGGCGGTGGGCTCGTCGAGCAGCAGCAGCGGAGCGTCGCGTACGAAGGCGCGGGCGAGGGCGAGGCGCTGGCGTTCTCCGGCGGACAGTCCGGCGCCGCCGTCACCGAGGAGCGTCGCCGCGCCGTCGGGCAGCCGGTGCACGACCTCGGCCAGGCCGGCAGCCCCCAGCGCGGCCGCGACGTCGGCGTCGGACGCGTCCGGGCGACCGAGCCGGACGTTCTCGGCGACCGAGCGCGCGAAGAGGTGGGGCCGTTGGGGCACCCAGGCCAGGAGGCTGCGCCACTGGGCCAGGTCCACGTCGGCCAGGTCGACGCCCCCCAACCGGACCGTGCCGGCATCGGGCACCCGCAGGCCGAGGATGACAGCGAGCAGGGTCGACTTGCCGCACCCGCTGGGACCGGTCAGGGCCACGGTTTCTCCCGGCCGGACTGTCACCTCGGCTTGGTCGAGGGCAGGCACCGTGCGTCCGCCGTACAGCACGGTCAGGCCACTGATCTCGAGGCTCGTGCTGCGCGCCCGCTGTGTGTTGCGGCCCGCGTCGGGCGTCGGCTCCTCCAGGAGTTCGAAGACCTGCTCGGCCGCCCGCATCCCGTCGGCGCTCGCGTGGTAGTTGGCGCCCAGTGCGCGCAGCGGGAGGTAGGCCTCGGGGGCCAGGACGAGCACGAACAGTGCGTCGTGGAAGGGCAACGTCCCGGCCAGGAGGCGGAGACCGACGGCAACGGCGACGAGGGCAACCGACACCGTCGCAAGGAGCTCGAGGACCAGCGAGGACAGGAAGGTCAGTCGGAGCGTGGCCATGGTGGCGGACCGATAGCGGTCGGTAACGTCCGCGATGGCGCGGGCCTGGGCCTTGGCCCGACCGAAGACCTTGAGGGTCGGGAGCCCGGCGACGACGTCGAGGAAGTGCCCGGCCAGTCGCTGCAAGGAACGGAGCCGAGCCGCCGTCCGGTCCCGCGTCGTGGCGCCGACCAGCGCCATGAAGATCGGAATGAGCGGCAAACTCACCGCGATCAGGACCGCACTGACCCAGTCGGCGCCGGCAACGACCGCGATCACAGCGACCGGAACGATGACGGCGAGGAAGAGCTGGGGCAGGTAGCGCGAGAAGTAGCCGTCGAGGGCGTCGATCCCCGTGGTGAGCAGCACGCTGAGCTCTCCGGGCTGGCGCCCGTCGAGGCCCGAGGGCCCGAGGGCGGCGATGTGCTCGGCGGCGGCCAGCCGCAGCTCCGACTTGGCCGACGCAGAGGCTCGGTGCGCGGCCCGCTCGGCGGCCCACGCCAGCAGGGCCCGCCCGGCGACGACCAGGACCAGGGCGACCAGCGGCATCCCCAGCGAGGCGGCGGTCCGGTGCTCAACGAAGGCGCCAGCGACGATGGTCGCGATCAGCCAGGCCTGGGCAACGAGCAGCAGGGCTGTCGCACCACCGACGGCCACCACCAGCACGACGAAACTCCGGGTCGTACGGGCGGTGCGCAAGAGCCGGGGGTCGAGGGGCCCGCCGCGCCGCTCCTGATCGCGACGGTTCGGGGGGCCGTCCGGGGTCGACTGCACCGCTCCGTGCACTGGACCCTCTTTAGTACGCCGCACCGACTGGCGCCACGGAGTGCAGTGTCCAGGCTGGACCGTCTCCTGACATCGGGAGGGGCATGTCACATTCCGCCGGGGCGGAGTGTCTACATGATCGGACACCCAATGAACGAAGGAGATCCAATGGAAGCCCGTCTCGACATCTTCAACAGCCCGCTCGCCATGAAGCTCATCAAGTACCTCAACTCGGCCGGCACGGTCGTCAACGAGTCAACCCTGCCCAAGGCCACCCAGGAACTGGTGAAGCTCAGGGCCAGCCAGATCAACGGCTGTGGTTTCTGCGCCGACATGCATTCCAAGGACGCCGCGCACAACGGCGAGACCTCGGTGCGGCTCAACCTGGTCGCCACCTGGCGGGAGGCGACGGTCTTCACCGAGGCCGAGCGCGCGGCGCTCGAACTCGCAGAGCAGGGGACTCGGATCGCCGATGCCGCCGCCGGCGTCACCGACGAGGTGTGGTTGAACGCAACCAAGCACTACGACGAGGAGCAGCTCACCGCGCTGGTGGGCATCATCGCCCTCATCAACTTCTACAACCGGATCAACGTCATAATCCAGCAGCCGGCCGGCAGCTACGAGCCGGGCATGTTCGCTTAGAAGCGGGCTCCTCGGTCAAGGTGTATCGCCTCCTCAGAGTCTTGACGCCGACACGGAGAGCGCACCAGGGTGTCGCCGTGGACCGCGGCCTCACCGAGACAGATCGCCCGGTCAGGACCTGAGGTGCCAGCGTCGCTCACCGTCGTGGACCACCCGGTCCTGGCTCATCGGCTGGCACAGCTCCGCGACAACACCACCGACGGTGACACCTTCAGGCAGCTCGTCGCCGAGGTGTCCGGACTGCTTGCCTACGAGGCGTTGCGCGACCTGGGCACGTCGGAGGTGTCAGTCGATACGCCGGTGGCGCGTGGCGCAACGGTGCGCCGGGTCGGTGAAGTCGTGCTGCTCGTGCCGATCCTGCGGGCTGGACTCGGCATGGTCCAGGCGATCCAGGAGGTCGTGCCGCTCACCGAGGTCGCGCACGTGGGACTGCGGCGCAACGAAGAGACCCTGCGCTCCGACGTCTACCTCAACCGGCTCCCACGTGACCTACGTGATCGCCGGGTCATCGTCTGCGATCCCATGCTGGCCACCGGGGGTTCGCTCATACAGGTGTGCGAGCTCGTCGTCGAGCGCGGCGCGGCCGAGGTGCTGGCGCTCTGCATCATCGCCTCGGAGCCGGGACTGGCCGCTTTCGGCGCCGTCCACCCCGGCGTGCGGGTCTGGTGTGCGGCGGTCGATGCCGGCTTGAACGACGCGGGCTTCATCGTGCCGGGCCTGGGCGACGCCGGTGACCGGCTGTTCGGCCCGCCGGACTGAGCCAGCCGAGGTCGCGCCTCGAGCTCGAACCACACGGCGGGCGGCGGTCGATGACTACAACCCGATGTCCTCGTGCCAGACCTCGGGATTCGCCGCGATGAATGCACCGAGCAGTTCGATGCATTCGGCGTCATCGAGTAACACCACTCGGCGCCCGTGCTCGGCCACCCAGGCGTGGCCGCCTTCGAAATTGCGCGCCTCGCCGATCACGACCGTGCCGATGCCGAACTGGCGCAGGAGCCCGCTGCAGTACCAGCAGGGAGACAGCGTCGTGACCATGACGCAATCGGCGTAGTGGCGGCGGCGGCCGGCAGCGCGGAACGCCGCTGTCTCCGCGTGCATGGAGGGATCGCCGTCCTGGACGCGGCGGTTGTGGCCACGCCCGAGCAACGTGCCGTCCTCGTGAAAGAGTGCGGCCCCGATGGGGATGCCACCATCGGCGAGGCCGTGGCGCGCCTCAGCGACTGCCACGGCGAGCATGCGGGCCACCAGGGCATCGTCGAGTGCGGGGACGGGGGACCTATGCTCGGAGGAGAGCGCCATGTCCACGACCACCGATCGTACCTATACGACCACGGTGGGGAGCCAGAAGGTCAGGCTCCCGCTCGTCCCTCTCAACGACGAGCTGACGATCGCACTCCTCATCTGCGTCGACATGGGCGTCTCCTTCGCGGAGACCGCTGGACGTGAGTTGGCCGAGCTGATGCGTCCGGCCCATCCCGACATCGTGGTGTCGGTTGCGACCATGGGGATCCCGCTGGCGATCGAGGCCAGCCGTGCCCTCGGGATCGACGACTACGTGATCCTGCACAAGACCCCCAAGATCCACCTCGGCGAATCGTGGTCCGAACCGGTGTACTCAATCACGACCGACAAGCCGCAGCGCCTGCGCATGGATCCGGCCCGGGTCGTGGCCGTGCGCGGCAAGCGCGTCGCCGTCGTCGACGACGTCGTGTCCACTGGTGCGTCATTGTCAGCGGCCTTGCGGTTGGTCCGGCGCATGGACGCCGAACCGGTCGTGGTGGGCACGCTGATGACCGAGGGTGGCGGCTGGCGGCGCGCCCTGGGTGAGGATGCCGCCCTGGTCCGCAGTCTGGGCGCCATGCCGCTGTTCCACCCCGATGGGGCCGGCGGACTCGTCGAGGACTGGGACTAAGGGCTCGCCCTCAGCCGAGCAGCAAGCCTCAGGCCGTGAGCAGGCCCTCTGCCTCGAGGAGCTCCTGTTGCGCGCCAGCCTCCTTGCGCACCTTGCGCAGGGCGAGCACGAGGTAGACGAGCGCGGCGACCCCCATACCGAGGAAGATGCTGAAGTCGCCCCCGTAGTGGTAGGCGTCCTGCGTGTGGTCCGTCACCTCGTTCATCCAGCGGGGCACACGGAAGTAGTACTCCGGGTTCACGTACAGCGCCGACATGGCGGCGTACATCCCGACCACCTGGGCGACGATGGCCGGCCAGTTGATGCCGCCCGTGCGCCAGTACAGCGAGTCGCGGCCGGTCTTCTGCAGCTCACTCGGGACGTAGCGGTAGCGCCGCAGGACCCAGTCGACCAGGAAGATGGCCGACCAGGGCGCGATCCACACGATCACCAGGTCCACGAAGTCGGACAGGTACTCGGTGAACGAGCCGCTGAAGATGGCCCACATGGTGACGCCGAGGCAAATGACGCAGTCGACGATCACCGCCTGGTAGCGCTTGACCGGGACCCCGACGGCCTGGAGCGTGACGCCCGAGGAGTACATGTCGAGGCTGTTGATCCCGAAGATCTGCACCGCGGCGAAGATGAGGAACACCACCACGAACCAGGAAGGGATCATGTGCTGGTGGGCGAAGGGGAGGAACCCGCCGGCCCCCGTTCCGATGTTGAGGACGAAGGTGCCGACAACCGCGCCGAGCGTCATGATCAGGATCTCGGGCAGGGCCGTCCCGAGGACGACCCAACCGACGATGCCCTTCTTCGAGGTGTTCGACGGGCAGTAGCGGGTGTAGTCGTTGCCGTTCTCGGTCCAGCCCAGACCGCTCAGTGCGATGGTGAAGGCGAGCGCTTCCGTGAAGGCTTGCCAGTCGCCGCTGGACTTCACGACGTGCAGGTTGGCGTGCGGGATGGCGAAGGCCAACATGATGGCGAAGAGGACCACGAAGGGGAGCACGAGCAGGCGCAGCGTCTTGACGATGGCGGCGTGGCCGAGGAAGGGCAGGATGCCCTGGATCAGCACGGCCACGATGACGAGGATGACCTTGGCCGGGTCCCCGGGCAGGAACCCCGACTTGATCATGAGCACGAGCCCGGCCCCGACGATGAGGATGAGCCCCTCGACCTCGAAGCCGATCTGGGTCAGCCAGTTGAGGACCGAGATGGGCCGCGAGCCGTTGGGCCCGAACGGGGCCCGGTTGATGGCGAAGACCGTCGTACCGGCGTTGGGTCCCTGCAGCGAGCACAGCCCGAGCAGGAAGTAGGACAGGTTGCCGAGGACGATGACGAAGAGCACCTGGGCGAACGTCAGGCCGAAGGTCATCAGGATGGCGCCGTAAATGAAGTACTCGATCTGTACGCTGGCGCCCGCCCACATGGCGCCGATGTCCCTCGGACTGGCCCAGCGCTCGCTCTCGGGGATGAAGTCGATCCCGTGCAACTCGACGTGGAGCGCCTCGTCGGCCTCCGAGTCGTGAATGACCGCGAGATCCTCGGCAATCGCCACCGCAGTACCCTCCTCGTCGTTCGCCTCGGCGGGGACGTCGTGGGCAACCCCCCGGCAGCCTCCCCGTGGTCCTGCGTCCACGCATCCCCGCCTCTTCAGGTTCGGTGCGCCTCCCTGACGAGCGACCGAAGGTGTGCCGCCAGCAGCTTGCGTGCCGGTGGGCACCCCGGTCAAGTGGCTGCCGTGAAATGTGTGTGAACCCGGGCGAGTAGAAACGTGCGATGCATGGCGCGCTGATGGTGTGCGGCACGTCGTCGGATGCCGGCAAGTCCACCGTTACCACCGGACTGTGCCGCCTCCTGGCTCGCAGAGGTGTCAGCGTGGCCCCGTTCAAGGGCCAGAACATGTCGCTCAACGCCATGGTGACCGCCCGCGGCGGCGAGATCGGACGGGCCCAGTGGCTCCAGGCTGTCGCCGCGGGTGCCGAGCCCGAGGTCGCGATGAACCCCGTCTTGCTCAAGCCGACCGGCGAACGTGCCTCGCAGGTCGTGGTCATGGGGCGGCCGGTCGGGCTACACGAGGCGGGCGACTACCAGACGTCAAAAGGTGAGTTACTCCGTGTGGTCGACGACGCACTGGCCTCGCTGCGGGCCCGCTTCGACGTGGTCGTCTGCGAGGGTGCGGGCAGCCCGGCGGAGATCAACCTGCTGCGCGACGACATCGTGAACCTCGGCCTGGCCCGGCGGGCCGGCATCCCCGCCATCCTGGTGGGCGACATCGAGCGGGGCGGCGTCTTCGCGCACCTCTACGGGACGGTGGGGATCCTGCCGGACGAGCTGGCGTCGCTGATCCGGGGATTCGTCATCAATTGCTTCCGGGGCGACCGGGCGCTGCTCGGTGGCGCCAGCGCCGAGCTCGAGGCACGCTGCGGTGTCCCCACGCTCGGCGTGCTGCCCCATCTTGGACGGCTCGAGCTCGACGCCGAGGACTCGCTTGCACTGCAACGCGCCGCCGCCGTCGCCGCCGCGGCGCGCCGGCGGGCTCGACGTGGCCGTCATCCGCCTGCCCCGCTTGTCCAACTTCACCGACCTCGATCCCCTCGTGGCCGAGCCGGGTGTGGCCGTCCGCTGGGTCGAGCACGCCGGCGCGTTGGGCGACCCCGACCTGGTCGTCCTCGCCGGCACCCGGGCCACGATGGCCGACCTGGGCTGGCTCCGGGAATCGGGGCTGGCTGCCGCGCTCGACGAGCGGCGCGCCGTGCCACGGCCCTCCGTCATCCTTGGTCTCTGCGGCGGCTTCCAGATGATGGGGGAGCGAATCGACGACCCCGCCGGCGTGGAGTCGCCCGAACCCGCGAATGCCGGGCTGGGCTGGCTCCGGGTGCGGACGGTCTTCGAGCCCGAGAAGGTGACCCGGCTCGCCCGGGCCACCTCCTCCGACGGCGACGCGGTCCTCGGCTACGAGATCCGCCACGGTCGAGTGGCGGCCACGCCGGGCTGCATCCCGTGGTTGACGGCGGAGGGTTCCGCCGGCGTGGCCGGGGCGCGCGACGAGCTGGGAGCCATGTTCGGCACCACGTTGCACGGCCTGTTCGAACAGGACGCATTTCGCTCAGCCTTCCTCGGCGCCGTCGCGCTCCTCCGCGGGCGTAGCTGGTCGCCCTCGGGCCTCGTCTTCGCCGCGGCGCGAGAGCACCAGATCGACCTGATCGCCGACGCCTGTGAGGAGTACCTCGACCTCGAGCAGGTCTGGCGCCTCGTCGAGGAAGGAACGCTCCGCGGCCCTCGGTATGCTCCGACCTGAGAACGCAGGTCCCCCCGACCGGAGGTCCGTCATGGGTACTCCCACTGCCGTGCAGGACCCGGACATCGACAGGACCCGGGGCCTGTGCATGGACGCCGTCCAGAAGACGAACTCTGGTCACCGGGGTGCGCCTATGGGGCTCGAGCAGCTGTTCACCAAGTTCGGCTTCACCCCTGACCGGGCCGCTGCCGCCGCACGCGAGTGTCTCGCCGCGGCCGGTAGCGCCGGGTAAGCGGGTCCGGAGCCGGGGAAGGACGACGATGCGGGCGACAGAGCGACTTCACGAGCAGGGGCAGAGCCTCTGGCTCGACAACATCACGCGCAGCATGCTCGACGAAGGGACGATCGAGCACTACATCAAGGACTATTCGGTCACCGGTCTCACCTCGAACCCGTCGATCTTCGACAAGGCCATCGGGTCCGGCGACTACGACGACGCCATACGGACGAAGGCGGCCGCCGGACTCTCGGGTGAGGATCTCTTCTTTGACCTTGCCGTCGAGGACCTCCGAGCGCGCCGCCGATCTCTTCGCGCCCATCCATCAGCGCACCGATGCGGTCGACGGATGGGTCTCCCTCGAGGTCTCGCCGCTCCTCGCCTACGACACGACGCAGACGGTAGAGGCCGCCAAGGCGCTCCACACCAAGGCGGGACGGCCCAACCTCTTCATCAAGATCCCGGGCACGCCCCAAGGCCTGCCCGCCATCACCGAGGCCATCGCTGCGGGGGTGCCGGTCAACGTCACACTCCTGTTCAGCTCGGACCACTACCGGGCGGCGGCGGGCGCATATCTCGACGGCGTCGAGCGCCGCGTCGCGCAAGGGCTCGATCCCGCGGTCGGGTCGGTGGCATCAGTGTTCGTGTCGCGCTGGGACGTCGCGGTGGCGACCAAGGTCCCGGCCGACCTCGCGGACAAGTTGGGTCTTGCCGTGGGTCTCGACGTGTACCGTGCCTACCGCGAAGTGATGCGCTCCGACCGGGTGCAGCGGCTGCAAAACGAGGGGGCCAGGATGCAGCGCCTGCTGTGGGCCAGCACGAGGACGAAGGACCCCGCAGCCTCCGACACGCTCTATGTCCACGGGCTGGCGGCGCCCTTTAGCGTGAACACCATGCCTGACGACACCCTCAAGGACTTCTACGACCACGGAGAGGTCGGCGACCCCATGCCCGAGGACGGCGGCGATGCTGACGCGCTGCTGGCCCGATTCGGCGACGCCGGCATCGACACCAGGGAGCTGGCTGCGACCCTTCAGCGCGACGGAGCCTCGGCCTTCGTCGACTCGTGGCACGAATTGCTCAACCGGATCGCTGAGAAGACCACGGCGCTGGCCGGCTGAGCGCGCACACGACGAGAGCACCACGAAGCCAAGAAGCAGAGAGGAGAGACTCGTGGCCCCAGCACCCCTGCGTCAACGGCCCGCCTACGCGGCCCTCGCCGAGCACTATGCCAAGGTCGAGGGCAGGCATCTGCGCGATCTGTTTGCCGAAGATCCAGCGCGCGGGGAACGGCTGACCGCCGAGGCGGCCGGGCTCTACCTCGACTATTCCAAGAACCGCGTCACCGACGAGACGCTGTCGCTGCTCTTCGAACTCGCCCGGCAGTCCGAGCTCGAGCAGCGCCGGGACATGATGTTCGCCGGCGACCGCATCAACGTGTCGGAGAACCGCTCGGTGCTCCATGTCGCGCTCCGCATGCCGAAGGGGACGTCGCTCGTCGTCGACGGTGTCGACGTCGTGACCGAGGTACACGAGGTCCTCGACCGCATGGCCACCTTCGCCGACCGCGTCCGCGCGGGAGAGTGGAAGGGCCACACGGGCAAGCCGATCCGCAATGTGATCAACATCGGGATCGGCGGTTCCGACCTCGGGCCCGTCATGGCGTACGAGGCGCTGCGTCACTACGCACGCCGCGACCTCACGTTCCGCTTCGTATCCAACGTGGACTCCACCGATTTCGTGGAGGCGACGCGCGACCTCGCTGCCGATGAGACCCTCTTCATCGTGTCCTCCAAGACGTTCGGGACGCTCGAGACGCTGACCAACGCCACCTCGGCCCGCGACTGGATCGTGCACGAGCTGGGAGACGAGTCGGCCGTCGCCAAGCACTTCGTCGCCGTCTCCACGAACGCCGAGAAGGTCGCCGCGTTCGGAATCGACACCGCCAACATGTTCGAGTTCTGGGACTGGGTGGGGGGCCGGTACTCCATGGACTCGGCCATCGGGCTTTCGACGATGGTGGCCATCGGCCCCGAAGGTTTCCGCGAGATGCTGGCCGGGTTCCACGAGATGGACGAACACTTTCGCAGCACGCCGCTCGAGCAGAACCTCCCGGTGATCATGGGACTCCTCGCCGTCTGGTATGGCGACTTCTTCGGGGCCCAGACGGCCGGCGTCATGCCCTACGACCAGTACCTCAAGCGCTTCCCGGCGTACCTCCAGCAGCTCACCATGGAGAGCAACGGCAAGCACGTGACACTCGACGGCACCATCGTCGACTACCAGACAGGGTCCATCTATTGGGGTGAGCCCGGCACCAACGGCCAGCACAGCTTCTATCAGCTCATCCACCAGGGCACGAAGCTGATCCCCGTCGACCTCATCGGGTTCGCCAAGTCCCTCAACCCGTTGCGCGACCACCACGACATCCTTTCCTCGAACGTCTTCGCCCAGGCCCAGGCGCTGGCCTTCGGCAAGACCGAGGAGGAGGTGCGGGCCGAGGGTACTCCTGACGCCGTCGTCCCCCACCGGGTGATGCAGGGCAACCGGCCCACCAACGTCTTGTTGGCCGAGGTGCTCACCCCACGCGTGCTCGGGACGCTCGTCGCCCTCTATGAGCACAGCGTGTTCACGCAGGGCACCATCTGGAGCATCGACTCCTTCGACCAGTGGGGCGTGGAATTGGGCAAGGTACTGGCGACGGCCATCATCCCCGAGCTCGAGAGCGCGGCGGAGCCTCAGCTCGCCCACGACTCGTCGACCAACGCACTCATTCGCCGCTATCGGACACTCATGGGCTAGGAGGCCACAATGGCAACGGACAGACCAATGCAACTCGGCATGATCGGGCTCGGCCGCATGGGTGCCAACCTTGTGCGCCGGTTGATGCGCGACGGCCACCGCTGCGTGGTCTACGACGTCAACGCCGACGCGGTGAAAGAGCTCGCCTCGGAGGGCGCGACGGGTGCGGGCTCGCTCGAGGAGTTCGTCCAGGCGCTCGAGAAGCCCCGTGCCCTCTGGCTCATGCTGCCGGCTGCCATCGTTGACCAGACGCTGGAGCAGCTCACACCGCTCCTCGACGCCGACGACACCATCATCGACGGCGGGAACTCGTACTACCGCGACGACATCACGAGAGCCAAGCAACTCCGGTCCAAGAGCATCCACTACGTGGACTGTGGGACCAGTGGGGGAGTGTGGGGCCTGGACCGGGGCTACTGCCTGATGATCGGTGGCGAGGACGAGGTGGTGCAGCGGCTCGATCCGATCTTCAAGACCATCGCGCCCGGCGAGGGAAGTGCAGAGCCCACGCCGAATCGCAAGAAGGGCGGGACGGCGCCCGACGGCTACCTGCACTGCGGGCCCAACGGCGCCGGCCACTTCGTGAAGATGGTCCACAACGGCATCGAGTACGGGATGATGGCCTCCATCGCCGAGGGGCTCTCCATCATCAAGCACGCCAACGCCGGCAAGGGGACCCAGGAGGTCGACGCCGAGACCACGCCGCTGCGCGATCCGTGGGCCTATCAGTACGACATCAATGTGGCCGATGTGGCCGAGGTCTGGCGACGCGGCTCGGTCATCGGGTCCTGGCTGATGGATCTCACGGCCGACGCCTTCGCCAGCTCTCCCGACCTCGACGACTTCGCCGGCCGGGTGTCGGACTCCGGGGAGGGACGCTGGACTGTGCTGGCGGCAGTGGACGAGGGGGTGCCCGCCGCGGTCATCACGGCGTCGCTCTACGAGCGTTTTGAGTCCCGCGGCCTCGGCGAGTTCGCCGACAAGATCCTCTCGGCCATGCGCAGCGAGTTCGGCGGCCACGCCGAGAAGAAGCAATAGGGCGGGGCGGTGCAGCACACCGTCGAGGCCCAACCCGACCCCGCCGCCGTGGCGCGGGTGGGCGCCACGTTCGTAGCCGGTGCGGCCCGCGACGCCGTCGGTGCGCACGGGAGCTTCCACTTCGCGGTCAGCGGTGGCCACACGCCGTGGGCCATGTTCGCCGAGCTGGCCCACGAGGACGTGCCCTGGCAGTCCGTGATCATCTACCAGGTGGACGAGCGGGTGGCGCCGGCGGACGACCCCGACCGTAACCTGCACCATCTCAGAGAGGCGCTCGGGACGGCGCCGGCGCAGGTGCGGCCGATGGGTGTCGAAGAGCCCGATCTCGAGGCGGCCGCGGCCAGCTACGCCGCCGGGCTGCCCGAGCACTTCGACCTGGTTCACCTCGGGCTCGGGCCCGACGGCCACACCGCGTCGCTGGTGCCGGGCGACCCGGTCCTCTCCGTCACCGACCGCCTGGTGGCCCTGACCCAGCCCTACCAGGACCGGGTGCGGATGACGCTGACCTACCCGGCGCTGCGGCGAGCCCGCCAGATCCTGTGGCTGATCACCGGCGAGGACAAGAAGGCGCCGCTCCAGAAGCTCCTGGCCGGCGACACCTCCATCCCGGCCGGACGAGTCGAGGCGGGGGCGTCGCTCGTCCTGGCTGACCAGGCCGCGCTCTGAGGCGCCGACTCATCTCAGCGTGCGGCATGGGCGACATCGGTCCGCTCGACCGACTCGCCGCGCCCGATGAGCACCGTTGTCACCATCTCGGGCGGGAACAGGCCGTGCCCGATCACGCCCGGCGTCGCAGACAGGCGCGCCGCCAGCGTCCGGGGGTCGTCGACCGGCCCGCCGTAGTCGGCGATGACGCCCCCGTCGGGACTGTGCGGGACGTCGCGCAGCGTCACCGTGCCCAGGTGGCGCAGCGTGGCGCGCAGCCCGAAGGAGAGCAGCTCGAGCGGGATTGGTGCGTGCAGCACTGCCACCGGCTTGGAGGAGTCGGCGATCACGACGAAGCGGTCGGCCGCGTCGGCGACGATCTTCTCGCGGGTGTGCGCCCCGCCGCCGCCCTTGACCAGCCAGCCGTCCGGCGTGATCTGGTCCGCGCCGTCGATCGCCAGGTCGAAGCGGTCGATGTCGACGAAGGGTTCGATCCGGAGCCCCAGACCCCGGGCGGCCTCTTCGGTGCGGGGGGAGGTGGCGGCGCAGCGGATGTCGAGGGACCGCGCCGCGAGTGCAGGGAGGAGGTAGGCCACCGTCGTCCCGGTGCCCAGCCCGACGGTCATGGAGGACTCGACGAATTCGGCGGCGGCCTCCGCCGCGACCTGCTTTTCCCTCTCGATGCTCACGCCATCACGGCTCCATGCTCGGGTGGGCGCCGGCGCGCCCGACGACGATGGACGGCGACGATTCTGGCAGGCTCCGGGGTGCACCAAGCGAACGCAGACCCACGACGAGCAGAAAGAGGGCGACATGGCTGACAGTACGCAGAACACGGCGGACGTCCTGGTGATCTTCGGCATCACGGGCGACCTGGCCAAGAAGATGACGTTCCGCTCCCTCTACCGGCTCGAGGCGAGAGGCATGATCCCGTGCCCGATCGTCGGGGTGGCCCGAAGCGGCTGGACCGACGAGCAGCTTCGCCAACACGCCCGCCAGGACATCGTGGACTCGGGTGAGACCATCGACGAGGATGTGTTCCGTCGCTTCGCGGCCCGCCTGTCCATGATCTGCGGGGACTACGACGACCCGGAGACCTACACCAAGCTGGCGGCCGCCATCAAGGGCCGGCACGACCCTGTCTTCTACCTCGAGACCCCGCCCTCGCTCTTCGGTCGCGTGGTCGAGGGGCTGAGCGCGGCGGGCCTGACCGAGCGGGCGCGCGTCGTGGTGGAGAAACCTTTCGGGCACGACCTGGCCTCGGCCAAGGCCCTCAATGCCGAGCTGCGCAAGCTCCTCGACGAGTGGCAGATCCTGCGCATCGACCACTTCTTGGGCAAGGAGCCGGCGATGGACATCTTGTTCCTGCGCTTTGCGAACTCCGTCTTCGAGCCGCTGTGGAACCGCGACCGCATCGAGTGCGTGCAGATCTCCTTGACGGAGGACTTCGACGTGGAGGACCGAGGCAGCTTCTACGATCCCGTTGGTGCGCTGCGCGACGTCGTGCAGAACCACTTGCTTCAGCTTTTAGGGCTCTTCGCCTCCGAGCCGCCCGTCACGGCCGACGCAGACGGGTTGCGGGACAAGCGGGTCGACGTGTTCCGCTCCATCCCCGACGCCAACCCGAAGCGCTACGTGCGCGGCCAGTACGAGGGTTACCTCGACGTCCCCGGCGTCGCCAAGGGATCGCAGACCGAGACCTTTGCCGCCTTGCGCCTCGACATCGACAACTGGCGCTGGTCCGGCGTGCCCTTCTTCATTCGAGCGGGGAAGGCGCTCGCCGTCACGGCGACCGAGATGCGCATCATCTTCAAGAGGCCGCCGCGACCCGTGTTCGTCACCGGATCGGAGCCCGACCCCGACGAGCTCATCCTGCGCATCGACCCCGATGCGGCCGCCGACCTGGTGGTGCAGGCCAAGACGCCCGGGGCCCAAACCACGCGCAGCATCGACCTCTCCCTGGTGTTCGCCCAGGAGCTCGGCTCCATGCCCGAGCCCTACGAGCGCCTCCTCGGCGACGCCCTCCACGGGCAGGCCGCGCTGTTCACCCGCGAGGACAGCGTCGAGGAGACGTGGCGTATCGTCCAGCCCCTCCTCGACGCGCCGCCGCCGGTCGAGACCTACGCACGAGGGTCGTGGGGCCCGGCCGGGGCCGACGCCCTGGTGGCGGGTTATCCGCGTTGGCGCGAGCCGTGGCTCGGGCAGCGCAACAACTGAGCCTTGCTCGACGCCCGCGGCCCGTATCCGCCGCGCTCAGCAGCCGAGCTCACTCCGCATGAACCCGACTGACTTCTCCTGCATCGTGCGGGCCTGGTGCTCGATGAAGCGCTCGACGACAGGGCCGGCGCCGAAGATCTTCACGCGGGCTTCGAGCGAGAAGGTCTCAATCGTGCTGCCACCATCTTGCGCGAAGGCGATGGAGCCGTCGATGTGCGTCTTGTCCGCCATGGTGCCCGGTGTCATGGTGAACGTCGTCGTGGAGGCAGCGGGGTCGTAGGTGCTCACCTCGGTGGTGACCACTTCCTCGCCGAAGATCTTGCGGACGGGACCCGGCATCGGGGGCCGTTGCCCGTAGCGCAGTGTCCGCACCAGGCCGCTCGCGAGATCGCCCTCCTGGGACAGCACCTCGGCCGAGGTCGAGCCCAAGCACTCGAGATGCAGACGCACGGCGAAGCCGGGATCGTAGTAGAGGGCCCAGAACTCATCGGGGGTGCAGTCCCAGCCGTAGGTCAGGATGAGCTTCACGGCGCGAGGTCGAAGAGCATGTGGTGGGCCAGATCGCCGACGAGGTCGATGGTGATGTGCATGGTCGTCACCTGCCATGGGCCGTCAGCGTGCGTGTACGTGTGCCGGTATCGGCCTGCGATGACTGGCTGCAACGCCAGCGCGCCAGGCACGGCCTGCAGAACGGTGAAGTAGGAGCGGCTCGCCGCGGTGCCGCCGTCCTCGGCCACTTCGACGATGACGTTGGTCATGACGTGCTTGGTGCGCGGCGTCCCATCTTCGAAGCGCCGGGTGCTGCGCATGTAGAGCGCCTCAATGGCGTCGCGTCCGCTGACCGCGTCCCCGAATCCCTCGAAGGTCAAGGTGGCGTGCGCGAAGAGTTCGCCGATGCCGGCGAAGTCGCCTGCGTCAATGCGCTCGGCGTAGGTGTAGATGAGGCTGGCGATCGCCATCTCGGCTGACTGTTGCACGGCCGAGATTGTGGCACGGCAGGCCGGGAACTTCTCCGAGTACTGCGCCGAAACGCTCGCCACCGTCTGCACCAGCACGAACGTCACCGGTCGCAGGTCGGCGATCGCCAAGTCTCTCGCCGACCCGCGAACGGCCGTAGCGCACCGCCGCACCGGTACGGGCCACAAGACAAGTCAACCGAACGGAGCTTCGGCTTGGCAATACGTGAATCGTCGTACGGACTCGCGTTCGCACGAGTCTGGCGGGAGGTTCACGGTGGTGGAGCCAGGTCTGGGGCGATCAGACCTCGAGGCGCTGCTCGGCGTGATCGCCGAGCTGGCCGCCGTCCGGCCACTCGAGGATCTTCGCGCCGACATCGTCGCCGTGCTTCCGTCCCTCGTCGAGTCCGACCGCCCGGCGTGGAACGAAGTCGATCCTGTCACGGGACAGATCGACGCGGAGCTCCCCCTCGAGTTCGAGCGGCTCTACGCCCACCGATTGCCCAAGCTGAAGGCAGTGTTCGCCGCGCACGTCGACGAGCATCCGGTCATCGCCGACTACCGGCGCACAGGGAACGGCCGGCCTCAAGCGATCTCTGACTTCGTCAGCGCCGAGACGTTCCACGCGACCGCGTTGTATCAGTACTTCTACGAGGTGATCGGGACCGAGGACCAGCTCAGTGTCGTGCTGCCCGCTCCCGACGTGACCATCGGCATCACCCTCGATCGTCCCGAGCGTGGTTTCGAGGCTCCCGACCGGGGGATCGTCAACCTACTGCGACCACATCTCATCCAGGCCTACCGGAACGCGCACGCGCTCGAGGCGGCGACGGCCGCACTCGAAGCGGTCGACTCGCTGGCTCAGTCGAGTGGCGACGGCGTCATCGTGCTCGATCGCCACGGAAGAGTGGTCCACAGCACGCCGACGGCATGCAGTCTGCTCGATCGTTTCTTTCCCGGCCGCCCGAGGACCGGTCTGCCCGATGAACTGGCCGACTACGTCACCTGCACCCCAACGCAGCGCGCGCCGGCCTGGCCGATGACGCACGAGGGGCTGATCGTCCGCCGGCTGAGCAGTGCCGGCACGACGGTCCTCGTGCTTGGTCTCGCGCGTGACACGCCGGCTCCCGCCGCCTTGCGCCAGCTCGGGCTCACCCCTCGCGAGGCGAAGGTGCTCGCTCATATCAGCATGGGCGCCTCGACCAAGGAGACCGCGGCGCGGCTCGAAATCAGCCCGCGCACGGTCGACAAGCACGTCGAGCGGGCACTTGCGAAGCTGGGCGTCGACAGCCGTATTGCCGCCGCCAATCTCATTAACCAGATCGCGTGATCGTGAGGTCGTACACGATGTCAAGGTTGGGCTGACGATCGCGCTGACGATCGCGCTGGCCACGAATCACTGCCCGAGGACGCGACCCATCGCCGCCGCCACTTTGCTCGGGCGTCCGCGTCGCGCCTCGCTGCGGTCGGCAAGCTTCATCGTCCACAGGCCCGCGTTGACCCCCAACCAGCGCAGCGGCTCGGGCTCCCAGCGCGGGGAACGGTGCCCCACCCACGGCAAGTGGACGAGCGCAGAGTCGGTGCCCGTAATGAGGTCGGCCAGCGTGCGCCCGGCCAGGTTCGTGGTTGCCACGCCGTCGCCGACGTAGCCGCCGGCCCACGCCAGACCGCTGGCGCGGTCGAAGCCGACCGAGGAGTGCCAGTCCCGCGGGATGCCGAGGGGCCCTCCCCAGGCGTGAGTGAAGTGAACACCCGCCAGGGCCGGGAAGAGCTCAATGAGCGTCTCGCGCAACAGCGCGTGGACGCCCGGCTCGGCATCGAAGGAGGCGCGCACCGCCGAGCCGTAGTGGTAGGGCGCGCCACGCCCACCGAAGGCGATGCGGCCGTCGATCGTGCGCTGCCCGTAGATGATCAGGTGCCGGTGGTCGGCGAACGAGGCGCGGCTCTCGAGCCGCGCCTCGGACCAGAAGTCCTCGCCGAGCGGCTCGGTCGCCACCATCAGGGAGTACACCGGGACGATGTCGCGCCGGAACCCCGGCAACGTCGGCGTCCAGGCCTCCGTCGCCCGTACGACGACGTCCGCCTGCACGGAGCCGCCTCTCGTCACCACGGATGCGGGCGAGCCCGGGCGCAGGTCGAGCACTTCGGTGTCCTCGAAGATTCGGACGCCGCGCCCTTCGACGGCATCGGCCAGCCCGCGAGCCAGGAGTGCCGGCTGCAGCACTGCGCAGTGGGGGGTGAACGTCGAGCCGAGCGCGCCGGCAGCCCCGATCAGCTCGTGCGTCTCCTCAGGACCGAGCCAGCGCAGATCCTCCTCCGTGCTGCCCAGCGCATGCGCCCCGTCCACCTCGGCGAGCGCGCGGACTCGCTGGGCTTCGCTGCGCACCAGGTCGACCGTGCCGCCCTTGGCGAAGTGGCAGTCGATCCCCTCGCTGGCCGCGCTGGCGCCGACCGCGTCGACAGTCTCCTCCATGGCTCTACGCATGGCGCGCATCGCGTCGCGGCCGTGCAGCCGGGCCAGCGCGGCGTCCGAGGTGGCGAACAGGGCCGAGCACCATCCTCCGTTCCGGCCCGACGCGCCGTAGCCGGCCACCTCGCGCTCGACAATGGCGATACGGAGTGTCGGATCCGCCAGCGCCAGCGAGTACGCGGTCCACAGGCCTGTGAAGCCGGCACCGACGATGCAGACGTCGAGCTGGAGGTCTTCGCTGAGCGCGGGGCGGGGTGGTAGCGGGGACCGGACAGCCCCCCACCACAACGAGAGCCGCTGATAGCCCGAGACCGCCCCCGGCGCTACATCCGCCGCCACGCCTCGGAGAGCACCTCGCGCAGCGTCGACGCCATGAAGTCGATCTCCTCCTGGGCGCAGATGAGCGGTGGGGACAGCTGCACGACGGGGTCGCCGCGGTCGTCGGCCCGGCAGATGAGCCCGGCCTCGAACAACGCGCCCGAAAGAAACCCGCGCAGCAGCCGCTCAGACTCCTCGTCGTCGAAGGACTGCCGTGTGTCCTTGTCCTTGACCAGCTCGATCCCGTAGAAGAAGCCCGCGCCGCGGACGTTGCCCACGATGGGGAGGTCGTAGAGGTCCTCGAGGGCGCTCCGGAACGACGACTCGGTCGCCTGCACGTGCTGCAGGATGTGCTCGCCCTCGAAGACGTCAAGGTTGGCCAGGGCCACCGCGCAGCTGACCGGGTGTCCGGCGAAGGTGAACCCGTGCAGGAACGACGCGCCAGGGCCGAGGAAGGGTTCCATCAGGCGGTCCGACGCGATCATCGCGCCGAGCGGCGCGTAGCCCGACGTGAGGCCCTTGGCCACCGTGATGATGTCGGGCTGGTAGTCGTAGCGCAGTGCGCCGAACCAGTGACCCAGCCGGCCGAACGCGCAGATGACCTCGTCGGAGACGAGTAGCACCCCGTGGCGGTCGCAGATCTCGCGGACGCGCTGGAAGTAGCCGGGTGGGGGAGGGAAGCACCCGCCGGCGTTCTGCACCGGCTCGAGGAAGACGGCGGCGACGGTGTCCGCGCCCTCGCGCTCAATGGCCCGCTCGATCTCGTCCGCGGCCCAGCGGCCGAAGGCGACCTCGTCGTCGGCAAAGAGCTCGGCCCGGTAGAAGTTGGTGTTGGGCACCTTGATCGCGCCCGGCACCAACGGCTCGAAGGGCGTGCGTAGCTCCGGGATGCCGGTGATGGAAAGGGCGCCCATAGAGGTGCCGTGGTACGCGATGGACCGGCTGATGACCTTCGTGCGCTGGGGCTGGCCGGTGATGCGGAAGTACTGCCGGGCGAGCTTCCAGGCCGACTCGACCGCCTCGGACCCCCCGGTGGTGAAGAAGATCCGGTTGAGGTCGCCGGGCGCGTAGCCGGCGAGGCGCTCGGCTAGTTCGATTGCCCGAGGGTGGGCGTAGGTCCACAGCGGGAAGTAGGCCAGCGTGCCTGCCTGTTTCGAGCCGGCCTCGGCCAGTTCGGTGCGCCCGTGGCCGATCTGTGAGGTGAAAAGCCCGGCCAGGCCGTCGAGGTAGCGCTTGCCGTGCTGATCCCAGACGTAGGCACCTTCGCCGCGCACAATCACCGGCACCTCGTGGTCCACGTAGGAACCCATTCGGCTGAAGTGCATCCAGAGGTGTCGCTGCGCCTGCGTGCTCAGGTTGGTGTTCTCAGGATTGGTCGAGTTCATCGTTCCTCCGCTTGGCGGCCGTGGTGGCCGTTCACCGTGTTCCCCAGGTGTAGGTCTGCTTGGCTAATTTCAGGTACAAGAAAGTCTCGGTGGTCCGCACCCCGGGGACGGCGCGCACCGAATCGTTCAGGACATGCAGAAGGCGCTCGTCGTCCTCGCAGACGATCTCGGCCAGGATGTCGAACGAGCCCGCGCACATCACCACGTAGTCGACCTCTGGCAAGGACGAGAGCTTCTCGGCGACCCGACGCACGTCACCTTCCACCGAGATGCCGATCATCGCCTGGCGGGTGAAGCCCAGCTGCAGCGGGTCGGTAACCGCGACGATCTGCATGATCCCCGACTCGCGCAGGCGCTGGACCCGGCGGCGCACCGCGGCCTCGGAGAGCCCGACTGCCTCGGCGATGGCGCCGTAGGGCTGACGGCCGTCGCGCTGGAGTGCCTCGATAATGGCCCGATTGGGCGCGTCGAGAAGGGTGCTGGCCGCCTGGGCGTCTGGTTGGCCGCCCGGCCCTCCCTGCATGTCGGCGTCGGGCATCTCACACCTCCCTTCGGTCGCCTGTGAGAGGTCGAACCCCTGATGTGCAGAATTGTGTCATCTCAGTGGCCTCAGTCAAGCTGAATTCGTCACATCCTGGTCCCAATATTGCGAAAACGCTTGTTGAGACAACAGCCATCTGTGATTCTGTACCCAGGGCCACGGTCGAGAAATGACCTGAAGGGAGCAGGATGCGCAGGTTGCAGAATTTCGTCGGGGGCGCCTACCGCGCTGCCGAGGACGGGCCCACGGCCCCGCTCGTGGACCCCAGCACCGGCGAGCCATTCGCGGAGGCCCCGGTCTCGGGGCCGGCCGACGTGGACGCCGCGCTCCGGGTGGCTGCCGTTGCCTTCACCTCGTGGCGCCGGACGACCCCTTCGGAGCGCAGCCTGGCCTTGATCCGCATCGCCGATGCCGTCGAGGCCAGAGCGGAGGACCTCGTCAGAGCCGAGTGTGAGAACACTGGCAAGCCCTTCCAGCTGACCATGGACGAAGAGATCCCACCCATGGTCGACCAGATCCGCTTCTTCGCCGGCGCCGCGCGGCACCTCGAGGGGCTGGCCGCCTCGGAGTACATGGTCGGCCACACCTCGTTCATCCGGCGTGAGCCGCTCGGCGTCTGCGGCGCCGTCACCCCGTGGAACTACCCCATGATGATGGCGGTGTGGAAGTTCGCGCCGGCGCTGGCCGCCGGGAACACCATGGTCCTCAAGCCCTCGGACACGACGCCCGTCACCACGCTGCTGCTGGCCGAGATCATGGCCGAGTACCTGCCTCCTGGCGTCTTCAACGTCGTCTGCGGTGACCGCGACACCGGCCGGGCGCTCGTCGTGCACGAGACACCCGCCATGGTGTCGGTCACCGGGTCGGTGCGCGCCGGCATGGAGGTGGCGGCCGCAGCCGCTCCCACCCTCAAGCGCGTCCACCTCGAGCTCGGTGGCAAGGCACCCGTGATCGTGTTCGACGACGCCGACCCGGCCGCGGCCGCCGAGGGGATCGCCGGGGCGGGTTACTTCAATGCAGGCCAGGACTGCACGGCGGCCACCCGCGTCCTGGCCTCGCCCCGCGTGCACGACGAGCTGCTCGCCGCGCTGGTGGAGCAGGCTGAGGGCACGACAGTGGGCGGTACCGAGCGGGAGGACGCCGACTACGGCCCGCTGAACAGCGCCAGCCAGCTCGAGCGGGTCCGCGGCTTCTTCGAACGCGTGCCGGCCCACGCGTCGGTGGCGACGGGCGGCACGCCGGTGGGTGAGCGCGGCTACTGCTTCGCGCCGACCGTCGTCTCGGGACTGCACCAGGACGATGAGTTGATCCAGTCGGAAGTGTTCGGGCCCGTGATCACGATGCAGGAGTTCGGCGACGAGGCCGAGGCGCTCGAGTGGTCCAATGATGTCCAGTACGGGCTGGCTTCATCGGTGTGGACCCGCGACCACGGCCGGGCCATGCGCATGGCACGCGACCTCGACTTCGGCTGTGTCTGGATCAACACCCACATCCCACTGGTGGCCGAGATGCCTCATGGCGGTTTCAAACGCTCGGGCTACGGCAAGGACCTTTCTGCCTATGGCTTCGAGGACTACACGCGCATCAAGCACGTGATGAGCAACATCGAGGAGTAGCCCATGATCATCGGCGTCCCCTGCGAGATCAAGACCGACGAGTGGCGCGTCGCTCTGACCCCGGCGGGCGTGCGTGAGCTCACCTCGGCGGGACACACGGTCCTTGTCGAGAAGGGCGCCGGCAACGGCTCGGCCATGCCCGACTTCGACTTCGTTCGCACTGGCGCCAAGATCGTCGACGATGCCGACGAGGTGTGGGGGTCGGCCGACCTCGTGTGCAAGGTGAAGGAGCCCGTCGAGGGGGAGTTTCACCGGCTCGGGGCGCGAAGCGATCAGACCCTCTTTACGTACCTGCACCTGGCGGCGTCACGGGAATGCACCGAGGCGCTGATCGTTGCGCGCAACGTCGCCATCGCCTACGAGACGGTGCGCAATGACGACAACACACTGCCGCTGTTGTCGCCAATGAGCGAGGTGGCCGGGCGGATGGCGCCGCTCATGGGTGCCCACCACCTCATGCGGCCCGGTGGCGGCCGTGGCGTCCTCATCGCAGGCGTGCCGGGCGTGCGGTGTGCCCGGGTCGTGATCCTTGGTGCCGGCGTGGCCGGCTTCGCCGCCGCCACGATGGCGGTCGGCATGCACTCGGAGGTCTTCGTCCTCGATCGCAACCTCGACCGCCTGCGTGAGGTCGACCACCATTTCCGCGGCGCGCTCGAGACGATCGCTTCTTCCCAACACGTCATTGAGGAGATTTGCCTCGAGGCCGACATCGTGATCGGTGCCGTGCTCGTGGTCGGCGCACGGGCGCCTCACCTCGTGTCCGACGCGCTGGTCGAGCAGATGCGCCACGGCTCGGTGCTGGTCGACATCGCGGTGGACCAGGGCGGCTGTTTCGAGTCGACCCGTCCGACCACGCATTCGCACCCCACCTTCGAGGCGCACGGGTCCATCTTTTACTGCGTGGCCAACATGCCCGGCGCAGTGCCGCACACGTCGACCCACGCGCTGGCCAACGCGACACTGCCCTATGTGCTGAACATCGCCAACCAGGGATGGCGGCGAGCGGTCCAGTCCGACCACGCGCTTGCCGAGGGCGTCAACGTCGTCGGCGGGAAGATCGTCTACCAGCCCGTGGCCGAGGCGCACGGCATGGCCTTCACGCCGCTCACCCAATTGCTCAACTGAAGACCGATCGAGTGCCGCTCGTTCAGCCTGGCTCTGTCCCCACCACCGAGACGAATGACACCATCTCGCCCGGGTATCCCCCGAGGTTGTGCGTCATGGCCAGGCCGCGGTCGACTGTCGCGATCTGACGCTCCGGCGGGGCTTCGCGCCGCAACTGGAGCCAGCACTCGAAGAGCATGCGCAGGCCCGACGCGCCCACCGGGTGACCGAAGCTCTTGAGGCCGCCGTCGGGGTTGACCGGGAGATCGCCGTCGAGGGCGAAGGTGCCGGCCAAGACTTCCTTCCACGCCGTGCCGCGCGGCGCGAACCCGAGGTCTTCCATGAGCACGAGTTCGGTCGGGGTGAAGCAGTCGTGCACTTCGGCCATGGCCAGCTGCCGCCGCGGGTCGGTGATGTCGGCCTGCGCGTAGGCGTCGGCCGCGGTGGCCTCGCACTCCGGGAAGTGCGTGTAGTCGTAGCCAGGATCGATCAGACCCGAGCCGCTTCCCGCCGCGAACGACAAGGCCTTGATGTAGAGCGGTGTGTCCGTGTAGCGATGCGCGTCCTCGGCGCGCACGACGATGGCCGCTGCTGCGCCGTCGGCGACCCCCGCGCAGTCGAAGACGCCGAGGGTGCCGGCGAGGCGTGGGGAGCTGAGCGCGGCCTCTTTGGTGATCTCGCGTCGGAATTGCGCGCGTGGGTTCCGCGCTCCGTTGTGGTGGTTCTTCACGGCGATGGAAGCGAGCACATCGGCCATCGTCTCTTCGTCCACTCCGTACTTCTGGCCGTAGGCGGGCGCCACCATGGAGAACATCGCTGCGGCCGTCAGGGTGCGTGCGGTCCCGTCGTTGGGTGGGTTCATCGCGTTGAGACCCTGGTACCCACTGTCCTTGACCTTCTCGGCCCCGACCGCCATTGCCATGTCGTACGCGCCCGACGCGACGGCGTACACCGCGCCGCGCAGCGCCTCGGAGCCGGTGGTGCAGTAGTTCTCGACGCGGGTGACCGGCTTGTTGATGAGCTGGAGCGGCCGGGCCAACGTGATGCCGCTCATCCCGCTCTGCGCCGTGCCGAACCAGTAGGCATCGACGTCCTCTTTGCTCACGCCGGCCGAGGTGAACGCCTCGGTGCTGGCGTCGACGATGAGGTCGTCGAGCCCCTTCTCCCATAACTCGGCGAAGGGTGTGCAGCCCATGCCGACGATTGCCACCTTGTCGCGGACGCCGTGCGAGCCCATCAGTTGCCTCCTCCCGTTCGCACGGGGCGTGCCTTCCAGAAGTAGTCGTGGATGCCGTCCGCGCTGAAGAGTCGGCGGAATGTCATCTCCACGCGGCTGCCGGCCCTGATCTCCTCGGGGTCGGTGTCGGTCAACTCGACCGGATAGCGGCCACCGCCGTCGAAGTCGACGATGGCGAAGACGATGGGCGGGCTGGGTGAGTAGGCGAGGCGGTCGATCGTGGAGGTGACGACTGTGCCGGTCGCGTCGGACATGGCGACCGGCTCCATGTCGTCGACGGCTCCGCCCACCATGGAGACGCGCGACGGGGGCAGGTGTACCGCGCCCGAACTGCGATCCTTCGACCCCACGAAGCCGAACTTCCATTCCTCGCTCCTGTGCGCCGCCGTGCTCGAGACCCGCGCCGGCTCGGGCCGCCGAGGAGGCTCGGGCCGGAGCTGGCCCCGCCAGGCGAGAAACTTGGCGTACGTAATAGGTGCCCCACCTGCCACCTGATCGGCCACGCGCCGGGCTGGCTGCCAGCTCCCGAGCGCCGCGGTCGTGCGGAGCACAACGGCGTCGGCGCCGTCGGCCAGATGGAGCGCGACGACGATCGAGCCCGGCGCCGCGCTCTCGAGGGCCATTGATTCGAGTGCGGCGGCCAGCGCCAAGAGGGGGTGAGCGGTCCCGCTCTGCCCCACGGCCGCGCCAAGGTCGTCGGCCAACACGCCTTCGGGAAGGCCGAGCTTCTTCGTCAAGGCAGCCACGGCTCGCCCGTGCATGCCAGTGACGACCAGACGTCCGATGTCGCCTGTCTCGAGGCCGGCTGCTTTCAGGCCCCGAGCCAGCGCATCGCGGCCGAGCGAGACGTAGCGGTTCTCGCCGAAACGCTCTTCCCACAGTTTGGAAGTGCGCTCGCCCGGCGTCCGCCAGCGGTCGGTGAACTCATCGGACGCAGAGGCCACCGCAACCAGCTCGGCGAGCACGTCGGCGTCCCCACCCTCACCGACCAGCGCGGCTGCACCGGCGTCGCCTCCGGCGGCCTCGTCGCCGCTGGTCGGGAGGCCGTCTCGCATGTCGGAGGCCACGACAAGCGTCGTGCCGCTACCCACGAGCGCGCTGCACAGCGCGCCCATCCCCGAACGCAGTGCGCCGCCGAAGTCGTAGGCGGCGACGTCACCGGGCAGGCGCAGTGCCGCCGCGACCGCGGTGGCGTTCGTCTTGTCCAGGTAGGCGGGGGAGGCAGTGGCGAACCAGAGGGCCTCGGGCGTGCGTCCGGGCGCACCACGCAGCGCCAGCCGGGCCGCCTCCACTCCGAGCGTGGTGGTGTCCTCGTCGTGGGAGGCCACTGCCCGGGTGCCCTTGCCACCACCACTCCCCATGAAAGTGGCGATATCGGACCTGGCGAGCCGCCGGTACGGCACGTAGCCCGCGGCGCTGATGATTCCTCGCACGGCAGCGGAGCCTACTGGCTTGCCATCTCGGATTCTGACGGGTCGTCAGATCCCGATTGCCAGTCCCGTCAGGCGTGCGGAGGGTTGGCCGGGCGATGAAGTTGTACTGGTTGGTCCATTTTCCCCGGTTTTCGCCGTTTTTCGCCGCCCCCTTCGCGCCTTCGTGCCTGGAACCCGCCGAAGAGGGTCCCAGAGGGCAAACTGTCCTCTTATATGGCGGATGTGCCGGTTCCCGAGGACCAGCCCCCGTCCGAGGGTGGGCCCGGACTGACCCAGCGCGTCTCGGACGCCGACCGGGATCGCACGGTGGCCCAGCTGCGTGAGCACGTCGTGGAAGGCAGGCTCACGCTCGACGAATTCTCCGAGCGCATCGGGCGGGCCCTCGAGGCCCGCACCCGCGGCGACCTCCATGCCGTGATGACCGACCTGCCCCCACCGGCGTCGTCGTCTTCGTCGGTCCCCCAAACGGCCACGTCGGTCACGCCTGCCGCGACGCGCAAGCAGCGGCGCTGGTACGTCGCGATCCTCAGCGGGCACAGCACCAGGGGCCGCTGGCGCATCAGCGGCAAGACGAACGCGGTGGCCTTCATGGGCGGCTGCGATATGGACCTGCGTCGGGCCGAAATCGACGGTCCCGAAGTCTCCATCACCGCCTTTGCCTTCATGGGGGGCATCAACATCACCGTCCCGGAGGGTTTCGACGTGGAGTTGCAGGGCTTTTCGTTCATGGGCGGACGCGATCTGAAGCTACGCGACGTGCCCCGGGTCCCCGGCTCCCCACTCATCGTGGTGCGTGGCTTCGCAGTCATGGGCGGGATCGAGGTCAAGAGCCGGCCTAACCGGAGCAAGCGTCGGCTTGGACGTGCCGCTGCCGCTGGTCTGCCCGAGCCCGACGACGGCGATGATCTCGACGACGAGCCCCCAGGCACGTCCATCGCGCCGCCGACACCGACGACACCACCGTCCCAGCCCCCCACTGCGATGCCGGCCGATCTCGCGGCAGCAGTCCCCGACGTCGCCACCGACGGCACGGTGACGATCCTCTTCTGCGACATGTGCGACTACGCCGGCATGACCGAGCGCCTGGGAGACCAGACCTCGCGACAGCTGTTGCACGAGGAACACCGTCTGGTCCGCGAGGCGCTGACGCGACACGGCGGACGCGAAGTCAAGGTCCAGGGCGACGGGTTCATGGTGGCCTTCGGCGGGGTCGCCCGCGCGCTCCGATGCGCGATCGACATTCAGCAAACCACACACGCCTACGTTCCCCCGGCGGAGATGGAGCCGATTGCCGTGCACATCGGCATCCACACCGGGGACGCGCTCGCCGAGGAAGGTGACTACCTCGGTCACACGGTGATCGTGGCGAGCCGGCTCGCCGACGTTGCGGGTGCCGGCGAGATCCTCGTGTCCTCTCTGTCGCAACAGCTCGTCCAGGGCTCGGGGGAGTTCACGTTCGCGGAACACCGCGAGACCCACCTCAAGGGCATGGCGCGGGCGCAGTTGTCGGCGACACTCGCGTGGGTGCAGTGAGCCGATGGACGCGGCGGACGACGTTGTCGCGTGGGAGGAAGCGGGTCTCTATGACCCTGACGACCCCAATGCCGCGGATCGTCTGGCTCTTCTCACCTACCTGACCGAGCGCGGCGCCACCATGGCGCAGCTGGTTGACGCACACCGCATCGGGGCGCTGCCAGGCGTCGCCGGTGATCTTGTGATGCAGGGGAGGACACCGACGGCAACCGTGAAGGAGATCGCGGCGCGCAGCGGTGTCGCCGAGCCCGAGGTGTTGCGCGTGCTGCTGGCGGCCGGCATCCCTGCGCAGCCCGACACGGAGCTTCCCGCAGAGCTCGTCGGTTTGCTCGACGCGTTCAAACAGGGATCTGCGTTGATGGGAGAGGAGCCCATCCTGGCTTTCACGCGGGGACTCGGTGCAGCTGCCATCAACGTGGCCGAGTCCGCCATCGCACTCTTCTTTGCGGAGTTCGGTCCGGGCACCGTGCGGGAGGGACCCGACGAGCTCGCTCGTGCTCGCATCTCGGAGGCGGCGACGCGGGCGTTCACAGGCGTCCCCGACGTCCTGGCGCGCATGGTGCTGGACGCCTTCGAACGCGCTCAGCGCCGGGCCCAAGTGGCGCGGCCGTGGTCGGATTCGGGGGCCGACGACGCGCTGGTGTCGGAGGGCTTGCACGAGGTGGTCGCGCTCGGCTTCGTCGACCTCGTCGGCTCGACGGCCTGGGCACAGTCCCTCAGCCTGCGGGAGCAGAGCCTCGCCCTGACCCGCTTCGAATCGGCGGCCTGGTCGAGCGCCGTCCTCGCCGGTGGGCGGCTGGTCAAGATGATCGGCGACGAGGTCTTCTTCGTCGCGCCGACGGCGGACGCCGCCTGCAGAATCGGTCTCGAGGTGTGCGAGGCGGCGGCAGCCGACCACGTGCTCCCCCTGGCCCGGGGAGCGGTGGGCATCGGCCCGGTGATCCCACGAGAAGGGGATTACTTCGGGCCGCTGGTCAATCTCCTCTCGCGACTCGTGAAGACTGCCGCACCGGGCGAGCTTGTCGTCACCGAGGCTGTGGCCGATGCGCTGTCGCCCGACGAATGGTCGCTCCAACCGCTCGAACCGGCCACCGTGCGGGGCATCGAGGCTCCCATACAGTCGTTTCACGTGGAGCATCGCGCCCCAGCTCGCTGAGCATTTTTGCCCTCTCGAGTGGGTGTTAACGGCAGGTGTTTACGGCTCCACGCAGCTCGTCAGGCGTCACCCCGGTGCATGGGCCGCGGTGTTAACGCTGAGCCTGTCAACGGTCGTTAACGCCGGTGGCTAGTGTTGTCGCCCATCGCGACCACCAAGTCAACCGTGCTGGGCCTGCGACTCGATCACGATCGGCGCGCATGGGTCGAAGCCATTGCTGTTGAGCAAGGCGTCAGCGTCCGCGCCGTCTTCGAGGCGCTGATCGACCGGGCCCGTGCCGACGAGCTGGCGGACGAGCCCTCCTTCGCCGAGCGTGATTACGACAGCGGCCAGGATGCGCACGCTGCTGCTGCCGGCGGCGTGTACGACGCCCAGCTCGATGCCGGGCCGTCGCAGGCCGGCGGAAACGGGCCAGTGGGAGCCCAGGGCACCGCAGATGCCCTTGGACCCCAAGGTCCCGTGCAGCCGGCGACGGGACCCGTGCTCTGCATCCGCAAGGTCGCAGCCTTCTCCGGACACATGCTCGGCGTGGCAGGCGCGCTCGTGCGTGGGCTGGTCGAAGCCAACGGCCAGCACGCCCGCGCCTGCGCCCGCGACAACTGGCGGATCATCTCCCGGTCGCTGCGGTAGGTCGGGCGCGGGGCGCGGGGCGCTGGGGCGCGGGGCGCTGGCCGCGGCGCTGGGTGCCGACGGAGTCGCCGCCCGGGCTCGACTCGAATTCGGGGCCTTTTTGTGGGACAGCGCGGCTGGGTCGCATGGGGGTCCAGCACGACACGCCCGATTTGGTCAGCGCTCCGGGACGCGGCGTTGCCTCGAGTTCCAGGGTGGGAGCGTTGGTTCTGCACCTCTGGCTCGGCCACGTGCGCGGCCGGAGCGCACGTTCCGAACATCATCAGAGCCGCCTTCGCGGAGCCGAGTGTTAACGATTTTCGGCCTGATGGCGCGGTGATCTCGCTGGTCACGCGCCTGGTTACCGGGAGCATGACCACGCGAGGACATCTGCTGTGCACCGCCGTGTGGCGTTAACACCTCGTCCGATGTGATGTGACAAAGGAGCCGTTATCGGACCTGCGAGGCGAGGCGTAGAAGCAGCCGTGGCTCGCTGGCCACGACGATGAACGTGGGCGACGACGGGCGCCCTGCCCTCCATGACCCTGCGTCCCTCCCGCGCCCCCGAGTCACGCGCAGAGCAGCGCACATCCAGGTCGGATCACCATCACCCACGGCTCGGCACGGGTTGGTGTTCGGCTCGGACGGCTCGGAGCTCCGAGAAGCGTCAGACGGGCGCCCGAGCGGAGCACACAGGAAGCACGTGGCCTTAACACCCCATCGGCCACCGCACGTTCGCTGACAGAATCGTTGGGCCCGACACCACGAGGACCGCGAGCGCCTTGAGCTGGCAGCGACTCACGCGCCCGACAGGTTTTCTCGGCCGGAGTGTGATCGGTCCGGCGGTCGTGTCGTGGTCATTACGCCCACCGGATCGGACAGGAGCGTGGCGTGCCGAGGTCGCTCCCGCGCCAGGCAACGTCGCCGGCGCCGAGGCCACCACCCATGACAAAAGCAAGGGGCCCCGGTCGTTTCCGTGCGGAAACGACCGGGGCCCCTTTGAGGCTTGTGACGTAGTCGAGGGCTACTCCCTCACCCCGATGGTCCTGCCTACGCCATGGCGAATCTTTGCCGCCAGCTCACGAGGCCGGTAGTAGACGCTCAGGAGCAAGAAGCCCAAGCTCAGCATGACCAGGGCGGCGAGCAGGGTGTACCAGGTGTCGGGGCCTGACCCGGTGAAGGCCAGCGCACCCGTGGCCGGGGTGGCCGCGGCTGCCGCCGCGGTCGTCCCCGCTGCGGTGGTACCGGCGGTTGTCGACGAGCCCGTCGTCGACGAGCTGGTGGTCGAGCCCGACGTGGATGCGCCCGGCGCCGAGGGAGTGGGCGCGGGTACGAAGGAGATCGGCACCGTTGCCATCTTGCCCCCCTGGTCGGCATAGATGAGCTGGCACGTGTCGCCCGCCGTCAGCTGGGCGGGGGTCGGTGGGCATGGGTACGACGCGGCGTCGGTCGCCGTATTGCCGCCGGTGCTATCGGGCGGGCAGGTCCCCACCAGGTCCCCGGGTTCCCCGCACGGGGGTCCAGAGGTCGGCGAGAGGATCGTGAACGACGCGGTTTTGCCAGGTGCGGGGATGGTGCCCGTGGAACTGGTGGAAATGGCGCGAGACAAGGCGAGGCTGCTGCACGACACCGGAAGCGTCTCGGGGGTGCCGAGCACGCTCATGGTCACGGTGGGCTGGCTCGCATCGCTGTTGCACTGGAGGATGATGCCCAGAGAGCTGTCGTCGAAGCCCGATCCGGTCACGGTGACCACACTGCCGCCGTTCAGGCAGGTACCCGGGGTGACGGTCATTTGCGGCGGCCCGGTCACGCTGGTGGGCGCCGCATTGCAGGGCACGGTCGTCGTGGTGGTCGGCGGCGCCGTTGTGGTGGTCGTCGTCGTCGATGTGGTGGTCGTCGACGTGGTGGTAGTGGTCGCCTTCGCGCCCGCCTGCGACGCGAAGAGCAATCCGCCTCCCCCCGAAAGCATCAGTACTGCAGCGATTCCGGCAACAACCCGCCTGCGGGTTCCGTTCAACATGATTCCCCGATCGTCGTCTCCGTGCCGCGACCGGCTTCGAAACCGGACCGCGACTCCAACACCCCGGCCCTGACCCCCGTTGAGACCCGGGCAAAACCTATGAGGCAAATCACAATTCGTCAAGCGGTTCAACGAACCGGCCGAGTCTTTACCCAGGGAAAGGTCGTCTCACACTCCCGTGGCGGGGCTCGAGTCAGCCTCGAAACGCTCGTTTGGGGGTGGGCGGGAAATCGCGCCGATGTGCCTGACTGAGTCCCGCCAGTCGCCGCTTTGGCGTCGGTGCTCAGTAGCTGCCGGGCAGGGCCAAGCTGACGTGCTCGAAGCACACGAGCAGAGCCAGCCCGACGACGGGGATGGCGAGCAGCACGACGACGAAGCGCCAGCGGCGTCCGACCCAGCGCCACGCCACCGCGGCCATCACTGCGAGCACGACGGTGATGAGGCCCCACACGACTGCGGGCACCCACGAGGCCGAACCTCCGCCGAGCGCCGAGGACCTGGTGGACGCCGCCACCGCTCCTCCGTCGCCGGGGAGGGTGGTGAACTTGGGCTTCTCGCTCGAGGTCCTCGCCGCGGCCGGCCTGGTCCGCCCGTCGAAGTCAGCCGTGACAACCAGCCGCTGCGCCGCGCTGTAGCGAGGATTGCACGTCGTCAGCGTCAGGGTGTTCTGGCCCGGAACGGTTTCGAGCACCGTGACGTCGGTGGGCGAGACGATCTGTGTCTGGGCGACCGTGTAGTGGAAAAGCCCCTGCGACGTGAGGATATAGATGGGATCGCCAGGCGAGAGTGCGTCGAGATTGTAGAAGGGGTGTGCGTACGTCGTGCGGTGCCCGGCAATGGCCACGTTGCCGGCTTCGCCGGGCAGCGCGGTCCCGGGATAGTGGCCCGGCCCCTGCTCGAGCTGCGCATCGCCCACTCCCTCGACGATGGCGTCGAGCAGACCGATGCGTGGGATCGACAGCAGCCCCACCGGGTCGTTGATCGCGGGATCGGGCACGATCGGCGCGGTCTCATGGGCGAGGCGCAGACCGTTGCGTTGCCCCAGGTCGGTCGCGGACGTCGGCAGCGTTCGGTGCAGCTGGTGGGCCAGCTCCGACTTCAGATGAGACTGTGCGCGCGCCTCGTAGAGCGCCGTCCCCCAGAGCTGATAGGCCACGAACGCGATGAGGAGGAGCCCGATGCCCACGAGCACGACAGCGGCCGGAACGACCACCCTCCCCATCTTGGTCACTCGGGGGAGTGTACGAGGGCACTCCTGGCGCCCGGGATCGCCAGCGCCAAAGCGAGCCAGCTCCGTCGGGGCGTAAAGAGTGCTCGGAGGATGAATGCGGCGGTGAGGCGGACGCGGGCGCACCGCGGCGCGCCGCCTCGAAAGCGCCGCAAGGCGCTGCCCTATGATGACGAATCGATCTGACGCAGCGTCAGATTCGGCGCGTCGGCGACCCTGGAGGCAGGCAATGGACTTCGAGTTCTCCCCCGAACAGCTGGCCTTCGTGAAAGAGGTCGAGACCTTCCTCGATGCCAACGACGACCCCGAGGTCTTCGACGTCACCAGGGAGAACATGGCCCAGATCGTCGACACGCCCAAGCGCCGCGCCTTCATGAGGTCGCTGGGGGAGCAGGGCTGGCTCGGCATGACCTGGCCCAAGGAATACGGGGGGTCCGAGGGAGAGGGCGTCTACGAGTACCTCCTCAACGAGCAGCTGGCCGGGCGGGGGGGGCCCCAGATCGGCAAAGGCGTCGGCATCGTCGGCAAGACGATCATCCGTCACGGCAACGAGACCTTGAAGGAGGAGTTCCTCCCGAAGATCCTGCGCAACGAGGTGGAGTTCGCCGTCGGCTACTCCGAGCCCAACGCCGGCTCCGACGCCGCTTCCATGCAGCTGAAGGCGACCAAGGTCGACGGCGGCTGGGTTCTCAACGGCCAGAAGACCTGGACCACGTCCGCCCACTTCGCCGAGTGGTACTGGGTCGGTGCCCGCACCGACCCCGATGCGCCCAAGCACGCCGGCATCACGCTCTTCCTCGTCCCCATCGACCAGCCCAACATCACAGTGAACGCCATCTGGACCATGGGCGACGAGCGCACGAACGAGGTGTTCCTCAACGACGTCTTCGTCCCAGACGAATACGTCGTGGGCGAGGTGGACCACGGGTTCCAATACATCTCCGAAGCGCTCGACCTCGAGCGCTTCACCATGTTCACCATCTCGCCGATCCAGCAACGCTTCGAGCTTCTCGTCGAGTACGTGAAGTCGACGGTGCGCGACGGGAAGGCGCTCAAGGACGACCCCGTCATCCGCCAGCGCCTGGCCCAGCTGGCCACTCAGCTCGAGGTGGCGCGCGTGATCGGGATCAAGTTCGTCTTCGAGTCCGCCAAGGGCGGCGCCGCGCCCACCACATGGGCGTCGGAGTACAAGCTCTACGCCACCGAGCTGTCCAAGCGGCTGGCCAACGCGTCCATGGACATCGCCGGCCCGGGCAGCCAGCTACGCGTCAAGACGCCCGAGGCTCCGATGGCCGGCCGGGCCGAGTCGACGTACCGCTACACCGTGATCGACACCATCGGCGGCGGCGCCTCGGAGATCCAGAAGAACATCATCGCCCGGCGCAAGCTCGGCCTGCCCAAGAACTTCTGAGTGCACGAAGCCCCGTCAGCCACCGGTCCCCTCGACGGGGTCACCGTCCTCGACCTCTCGACGGTCGGGCCGGCGGCACGCTGCACACGGCTCCTGGCCGACTACGGCGCGCGCGTCATCAAGGTCGGGCCGGTGCCCGCGGCGGACGCCAAGCCGATCGAGCCTCCGTTCTTCGCGTACAGCGGCCACCGTGGCATGCGCCGGGTCCAGCTCGACCTGAAGGACGACGGCGGACGGGCTGCTTTCCTCGCGCTGGCCGCGGCGGCTGACGTCGTGGTCGAGAGCTTCCGCCCCGGCGTGGTCGATCGCCTCGGCATCGGCTATGAAGCCGTCTCTGCGCGCAACCCCCGCATCGTCTACTGCTCGACGAGCGGGTACGGCCAGGACGGCCCGGCGTCGCAGTGGGCCGGCCACGACCTCGACTACCTGGCCGCCGGGGGTTATCTCGCGATGAGCGGACCCGGGCCCGACGGCGGGCCGACGCTGCCGGGCGCCACCATCGCTGACGCCGCCGGCGGCGGGCTGCACGCCGCGCTCGCCGTCACCGCCGCCTTGGCCGGCCGGGCCGACTCGGGGCACGGTGCGTTCCTCGACGTGTCGGTGGCGGAGGGCGTGTTGTGGCTGATGTCGCTCGCCATCGACGAGCAGCTGGCGCTCGGCGCGGAGGTGCGACCCGGTCACGACGTCCTCTCGGGGCGCTACGCCTGCTACGCGACGTACGAATGCGCCGACGCGAAGTGGGTCGCCGTCGGCGCCATCGAGGCCAAGTTCTTCGCCAACCTCTGTGCCGCACTCGATTGTCAGGAGCTGGCGGCGCGCCAGTACGACGACGACGCGCAGCCCGCCATCCGAGACGCGTTTGCACACGCCTTCGTCACTCGCACGCGCGACGAGTGGGTCGAGGCGCTGGCCGACGCGGACACGTGTGTGGCGCCGGTGCTCGAGGTGGCCGAGGTTGTCGAACACCCCCAGTTCAGGGCCCGGCGGGTCGTCGGGGCGGCCTCGCATCCAAAAGAAGGCGCGCTGCGACAGCTGGCACCGATGCTGGCGGGCATGGCGCGTCCGGGCGGTGTGGTTGCGCTGCCCGACATGGCGCAGAACGACACCGAGCATCTCTTGAAAGAGGCCGGCGTCGACGGCCAGACGATCGCCGCCTGGGTGGCCCGGGGGGTGGTGGCGTGAGTGCACCCGTCACCGCATCCGACGCGCTGGCGCGCGCCCGAGCCCTCGTCGGCCGGGAGCAGTACCACGAGGTGGGGGAGTTCCCCGTCGAGCGCGGCTACGTCTGGACGTCGTGCGCCTCGGTGGAGAACGGGAACCCGCTGTTTTGGGACGCAGGGGTGGCCGACGCGCTCACCGGTGGTCCGATCGCGCCGCCCTCCATGGTCTCGGTGTGGTTCCGGCCTCATCACTGGGCGCCCGGACGGAGCGAGCAGGCGTTGCCGCTGCAGGTGCACTTCGACCTGAAGGAGCTCTTCGCTCTACCCGAGGCCGTCATGACCGACAACACCATCGAGTTCCACGCGCCCGTGCGCATGGGTGACGTGCTGCGCACCCATCAGGTGCTGCGGTCGGTGAGCGAGGAGAAGACGACCAAGCTCGGCACCGGGCGCTTCTGGGTGATCGAGGTGGTGTACGAGAACCAGGACGGCGACTTGGTCGCCGTCGAGTCCTACACCGGCTTCGGCTACCGGCGCGGGACGACGGCATGAGCGTCGCGCTGACCCCGCGCCTGCTGCTTGACGACGTCGCCACCGGCGACGAGCTGCCCCCGTTCGACTACGAGGTCAGCGCCACCACCGTCGTCCTGGGCGCGCTGGCCACCCGCGACTGGCGGCCCATGCACCACGACAAGGACTTCGCGGTCGATCGCAACGGGACCAAGGACATCTTCTTGAACACGCCCAACCAGGCGGCGTGGTTCGAGCGCTATCTCAGCGACTGGGCCGGTCCGCACGGCCGCCTCGGCCGCGTGACGTTTCGTATGAAGGGCTCGGTCTTCCCGGGCGACACCATGTCGCTGCGCGGCGTGGTGGCCTCGACCGAGGTGGACGAGGTGGGGTGCGGCTTCGCCACCGTCGACGTCACGCTGTCGGTGGACGGTGATACCAAGACCACCTGTCGCGCCCGGATCGCGTTGCCCCGCTCCGACGCCGACAACCCCTGGGCCCGCTCGGGTGACCAATGGCGTCCTGCACCCCCGTCATGACGACCGTCACCACGACCACCACCACGTCCTCGCTGCCGACGCCGAACACGAAAAGAGGCTGACCGTGCTTGATCTCGACTTCGATCAGGAGCAAGAGCTTCTGCGCCAGACGGTGCGCGACCTGCTGGCGCGGCACTGTTCGCTCGAGGTCGTCCGCCAGATGGAGGACGACCCGGTCGGGTATCCATCTGCGCTGTGGGAGCAGCTTGGCGAGCTCGACCTCATCGGCTTGCTGCTGCCCGAGGAGTACGAGGGATCGGGCATGACCTTGATTGAGGGCGTGGCACTCTACGAGGAGCTCGGACGCGCCCTCGCGCCCACGCCGCATTTCGTGAGCGCGGTGCTGGGCGGGGGTGTTCTGGCGGCGGCGGGGAGCACGGACCAGAAGCACCGGTGGCTGCGCCTGATCGCGTCGGGCGAGGTCATCGTGACCCCGGCCTGGCTCGAACCCGAGAACGGGTTCACTCCCAGCGGTGTCGCGGTGCGAGCCGAGCCCGATGGTGCCGGGTTCCGGTTGTCGGGACGCAAGCGTCATGTCGCGTTCGCGGCGGCGTCGGACCGGCTCGTCGTGCTGGCCCGCACCGGGGAGGCCGACGAAGCCATCGACCTGTTCCTCGTCGACCCCGGCGCGGACGGCGTGACTCTGTGCCAGCAGTTCAGCGTCGCGTCCGACACCCAGTACGAGGTGACCTTCGATCGCGTCGCGCTGGGCGCCGACGACCGCATCGGGCCGGCCGGCAGCGGTTGGGCCACCTGGCAGGCGGTGCTCGAACCCGCCCTTGTACTCCTCGGCGCACAGGCGGTCGGCGGGGCCCGCTACGCGCTCGAGATCACGACCCAGTACGCCAAGGACCGCCACCAGTTCGACAAGCCGCTCGGTGCCTTCCAGGCCCTGGCTCATTACCTGTCCGACGCCGTCACCAGACTGGACGGGGCCGAGCAGCTCGTGCACGAGGCGGCGTGGGCCGGGGCGACGGGGCGCGCCCTGACACCGCTCGCGCCCATGGCCAAGCTCTTCGCCTGCGAGACCTTCCGGGACATCACCGCGATGGCGCAGCAGCTCTTCGGCGGCATCGGCTTCACGGTGGAGTTCGACATCCAGCTCTACTTCCGCCGCGCCAAGGTGCAACAGCTGATGTGGGCCAACGACCGCGCGCTCGAGGACACGGTGGCGGCGGCGCTCCTCGACTGACGAAGGCTCCCGCCGCCGTCGCGATTCGTCGTCTGCGCTACGACCGGCGCGCTGCCCTCGAGCGGCCGGCCGCGATCAAACGGGAGCGGTCGGGATGGAGGCCACGCCCACGATCGGCTGGTTCAAGGTGACCGCGCTCAAGGACCCGAGAGACTGCGCGTCGCCGTATGTCAGCACGGCACCGTTGTTCCCGAAGAGCCAGTACCCTCCGTTGTCGCCGGTCGGCGCGATCGCCACGATCGGGTTACTCAGCGGGGTGCCGCCCGCCGAGCCGTGGAAGACGGCGTCGCCGTAGCTGAAGACGCCGCCGTCCGAGGCGACCAGCCAGTAGCCGCCGCCGTCGGAGGTCGCGGCCATCCCGACGATGGGCTTGGCCAGCGGGGTGCCGCCCGCCGAGCCGTGGAAGACGGCGTCGCCGTAGCTGAAGACGCCGCCGTCCGAGGCGACCAGCCAGTAGCCGCCGCCGTCGGAGGTCGCGGCCATCCCGACGATCGGCTCGTTGAGCTTGGTGCCGCCCGCCGAGCCGTGGAAGACGGCGTCGCCGTAGCTGAAGACGCCGCCGTCCGAGGCCACGAGCCAGTACCCGCCGGCGTCGGGCGTGGCGGCCATCCCGACCACGGGCTCGTTGAGCTTCATCCCACCCGCCGATCCGTAGAACGTCGCGTTCCCATAGCTGAAGACCCCGCCGTCAGAGGCGACCAGCCAGTAACCACCGCCGCTGTGCGTCAGGGCCATTCCAACGACTGGCTTGTTGAGCTTCGTCCCACCTGCAGAGCCGCAGTAGGGGAGGGTCCCAAACGAGAAGACGCCTCCGTCCCCGGCAACCATGTCGTAGCCATTTGCCCCGGCGGGGGCGACACAGGGCCCGGCGAAGGTGATGGTCGCCGTGACCGTGTCCCCCGCGGCGTCGCCGAAGTTCAGATTGCAGGTATCCCCGGCCGCTTGTTGTGCCGTAGTCGGCGGGCACGGGTACTTGGCAGCGTCGGTTGCGGCGTCGCCGCCGCTCGAGTCGGTGCCCGTAGCCGGCGGCCCGACGGTGCCGGTCGTGACGGTGAACGGATACGGCCCCAGGTCGCCGCTACCACTGGTGGTGGTGATGGCATTGAGGGGATTGCTGCACGACACGGGCACTGCGTTGCCCGCCACCTCGATGGTGGGTTGGCCGCTGGCGCTGTTGCACTCCGAAATTCCACCGAGCGAGCTTGCGGCGTAACCCGAACCTGAGACGGTAACGGCAGTCGAACCAGTGGGCTGGAGCCCCGTACTCGGCGCCACTGTGAGTGTCGGCGTGGCGGCACTTGCCGTACCGGCAACAGCGAGCACTCCTGCTGTCGCAACTGTCAAGGTTGCCGCCAACGACAGAATGCGCCGAAGAAACGCCTTCTTTCTCATGGCTCTTTCCTTCCCCAATCTCGCAGTGCGAGAACGATTCGCCGCCAGGACGTAAGAAGAGGACGGCCGGAACGCTAAGAACAGAAACGACACACGTCAAGCGAAAATCTTTGTGATCCAATGCGCAAAGTGAGACGATCGGGACGTAACGTGTGGCAATCGCAATGAAACATGCGTTGCTAGCGTGCGACGGTCTGAGCCGTTCCAATCCCTAAACCTTTGGGCGTGGCCTCATCCTCCGTGCGACCTTCAACCTTCCGCCGTGCGACCTTCGACATTCCGCGACCCTCAGCCCTCCCGCGAGGTTCACCTTCCCGAGTGGCGTGCCGCGATCTCCTCGAATGCGGCCACCTCACCGCCGAAGGGACCGGTCTGGTCGGGGTGGTGCAGCACGATCTGCTCGAAGCCGAGCTCGGCGTACGGCGCGGCGAGCTCCTCGAACTGCTCGGCCGAGTCGATCGCCGGCTCCGTCGGCATCCACAGCAGGATCTTGCCGACGCTCGCCACGTCGCGGCCGGTCGCGGCACAGGCCCCCTCCAACGCAGCGAGCTGGGCGCGCACGGCAGCGAGGATCGTCTCGGGTGTGCGCTCGACGAGCCCCGTCGGACCGATGGTCACCCAATTGCGCGCGTACCGTGCGACGAGAGCCATGCCCTTGGCACCGCCGGCCGCGACGGTGAGGGGAAGCGGGTGTTGCAGAGCGCCGGGTGTGGAGGGCGCCTCGGTCGCGGCGTAGTGCTCGGTGCGCGCGCTGTGGCGGGCCGTCTCGTCGCCCTCGACGATCGGCGCCAGCACCTCGAGGAACTCGGCGAAGCGGTGCAGGCGATCTGCCGGGCTCCAAGGCTCCTGGCCCAGCATGCTCGCGTCGAACCCCTCACTGCCCGGGCCGACGCCGAGGTCGAAGCGTCCGCCACTGATGTCGTCGAGGGCCAGCGCGTCGCGGGCGAGCGTCACCGGATGCCGGAAGTTCGGCGTCGCGACGAGCGTGCCGAGGCGAGTGCGCGACGTCACCGCGGCCGCCGCCGCCAGCACGGGTACCGCGGCATGCCAAGGCCCCTCGGGCATGCCGCCCCAGCGGATGTGGTCGTACGTCCACGCTGTGCAGAAGCCGGCGCGGTCGGCCCATTCCCACTGGGATCGGGCCTCGCGCCACCGATCGCTGGGAAGGATGACGAGTCCGACGTGCACGGCGCCGAAGTTAGTAGCGCCGGGTTACCGTGTCGCCGTGGCCAACGAAGCGGAGACCAGGCGCTGGAACGACGAGCGCTGGGTGGCAGCGTGGCCGCAGCGCGAGCGCCTGACAGAGGCGGTGACGCCGTACCTGCTGAAGGCCATCGACCCGCTCCCGGGTCAGCGGGTCAGCGACATCGGCTGCGGCGGCGGTGGCCTGACCATCGAGCTCGCACGCGCCGTCGCGCCTGGCGGCGAGGCGGTCGGGGTGGATCTGTCGGGCGCCCTCGTCGATCTCGCCCGGCAGCGCGCCGCCGAGGCCGGCGTGACCACCGCTCGCTTCGTCCAGCTTGACGTCCAGACCGGCACCTTCGACGAGGCACCCTTCGACCTCGTCGCTTCGCAATTCGGCGTGATGTTCTTCGATGAGCCGACAGCGGCCTTCGCGGCGATCCGCCGCACGGTCGCGCCGGGCGGACGCTTCGTGTTCGCCTGTTGGCAGGGCGTCGAGTCCAACCCTTGGCACGTCGGCACCGCGTTGCGGCCGCTGCTGCCGGCCCCGCCCGTCCCGCCAGCGGGCAAGAGCCCGGTCGGGCCCTTCGCCCTCGGTGACGACGAGTACGTCCACGAGATACTCGAAGGAGCCGGCTTCGGCGCCGTGGAGAGCACGCCCCACCACACGACGGTGCGCGCTCCGGCCAGCGCCATCGCTGACCGCTCCCTCCTCCCACTGATGGGCGTCGCACCCGAACGCGAGGATGAGGCCATCGCCATCGTCGAGCGCCACCTGGAGCGCTTCGCCGCCGGGTCCGACGCCTACGAGTACCCCTTGGCCTTCCGCGTGTACGAGACGGTCAACGACGACGCCTGATGGCCGGGTACAGCGGTACGCCGCTGCCCAAGAAGCTCGGGATCACCGAGGGGTCGACGCTCGCCCTGGTGGCGGCGCCGCCCGGGTTGCTCGACGGTCTGCCGAGCGGGGTGAGGGTCAAGCGGCAGACCCGGGGCGCGGCCGACGTGGTGGTGGCCTTCTTCACCGAGCGGCGCGAGCTCGAGCGCCGCATCGGCGCCCTCGGCACGATGATCTTCCCCGACGGCGGTCTCTGGGTCGCGTGGCCCAAGCGGAGCTCTGGTGTGGCAACGACGGTGACCGAAGACGTCGTGCGCGCCGTCGCCCTGCCACTCGGGCTGGTCGACAACAAGGTGTGCGCCATCGACGAGACGTGGTCCGGCTTGCGCGTGGTGTGGCGCCGAGAGCGTCGCATCCGCTCCGGCTGACGCGCACGGGCGCCGACGACGTCTAGGAGACTGTTGAATAAATCGCGGTTTGGTGCTCGCGATTTGGCTGCCGATCGTCGAGAATTGGTGGGTGCAAGGACATAGCGATCCCAATCGCGAGTTGCTCGACGCCGCCGCCCTGTGCCGTCAACTGGTTCCAGAGGGCAGCGTGGAGGCCTTCTTGGCCGACCACGGTCGGGAGCTCTTCCCCGATGAGATGTTCGAGGACCTGTTCCGCTCACGGCGTGGCCGACCGTCGGTGCCGGCTGACGTGGTGGCCTCGGTCATGGTACTCCAGGCCCTCGAGGGCCTTTCAGACCGAGACGCCGCTCGGGCGCTGCGCGACCGGATCAGTTGGAAGGTGGCCTGTGGGCTGGCCTTGACCGACGAGGGATTCGACTACTCGGTGCTGACCTATTGGCGCACCCGTCTGCGCACGTCGGAGCGTCCTGAGCGGATCTTCGATGCCGTGCGTTCGGTCATTGACGCCACCGGGGTCCTCAAGGGCAAGACCCGCCGAGCCCTCGACTCGACGCTCCTCGACGACGCCGTGGCCACCCAAGACACCGTCACCCAGCTGATCTCGGCCATCCGCCGGGTGCGACGGATCGTCCCCCGAGCCGATCGCGTGCCGTTGTCGGCCCATGACTACGAGTCCTCGGGCAAACCGCTCATCGCCTGGGACGACCCCGTCGCCAAGGCGGCCCTAGTCGACGGCCTGGTCCGCGACGCTCGCGCTCGCTCGAGGCATTCGACGCGGGCGCGAGTGATCCCGAGGGGACTGACGCACTCGGCCTGCTAGCCCTCGTCGCCGGCCAAGACGTCGAACAAGACGAGGACGGCACCTGGAGGATCGCGCAGCGGGTGGCCCCGGACCGGGTGATCTCGACCGTTGATCCCGAGGCCCGCCACATGCGCAAGTCCCGCTCTGAATACCGAGACGGCTACAAGGCCCACATCGCCATCGAACCCGAGACCGGGCTGGTGACCAAGGCCATCTTGACCAAGGCGAACGTCGTCGACGGACGCTGCGCCACCGCGCTGGTCGCCGGCGAAGACCACGGGCTCATGGTGCTCGGCGACACCGGGTACGCGTCGGGCGAGACGTTGGCCGCGCTCGAGGCAGCCGAGCACCAAACGGTCATCAAACCCTGGCCGATCAGACCCACAGTGCCCGGCGGCTTCGATCGAGACGACTTCGTCGTCGACCACGACGCCGGCACCGCCACCTGTCCCGCCGGGCACACGGTCACGATCACCCCCGGCCTCAATGCCATCTTCCAGCCTCATTGTGGTGGGTGCATGTTGCGCGAGCGCTGCAGCACCGCCCGGAAGGGTCGAACGCTCGAGCTCACTGCTCACGACAAAGAGTTGGTCGCGCGCAGAGCATCGTGGCGCCGAGGTGAGTTAAAAGAGGACTACCGACGGTTCCGCCCGATGGTCGAGCGTGCGATTGCGTGGTTGGTAGCCGATGCCCATCGCAGGGTGCGCTTCCGCGGGGTGGAGAGGAACCAACTCGGGCTCTCACTTCGCATCGCCGCCCTCAACCTCAGGCGCTTAGTCAACCTCGGGCTCATGCGAGACGGGGAATGGCAGATCAGAGGGGTCTGAGGCCGGACGCGCAAGCTCAGGCCGTCAAAAAGGGACCGCTTTTCGGGCATTGCCCACCTGGGTGGCCGACTTCAACCCTTTTCGTGTCGGCGCTTCGGTCGGACATGTCCTGAGCTTGCAAAATTCACCATATGCCTGAGATCCGTTTTGTTCAACAGTCTCCTAGAAGAACCCGATACGCGACAGCGGCCAGATGCGGAAGTCCACCTTGCCCACGATGGTCGACTCGCGGACGGGGCCCCAGTAGCGGCTGTCGCACGACTCGGTCCGGTTGTCGCCCATCATGAAGACGTCGCCGGAGGGGATCCGGAAGGGGTGCTGCAGGGAATAAGGCGCGCCCGATGGGCCGGGGTACGTGGCGTTGCGCGCCGCGGCCGGGAGCCAGGGTTCGGGGAGGAAGCGGCCGTCGATGTAGACCTTGCCGTCGTTGAGCGAGATGGTCTCGCCGGGTAGCCCGATGACGCGCTTGACGAGGTCGGCCACGGGCGGCCCGGCGCAGTCCTCGAGCGGCGGGGTGGAGAAGACGACGATGTCCCCGCGGCCGATGCCGTGGAGGTGGTAGGCCAGCTTGTCCACCACGATCCGGTCTCCGATCTGGAGGGTCGGCTCCATGGAGCCCGAGGGGATGGAATAGGTGGCGACAACGAAGGCGCGCAGGACGATGGCGAGGACGACCGCCACGACCACGACGACGACGAGCTCGACGATCCAGCGGTTCGAGCCCCGCTCCTCTTTGGCGTGGCGTCCCTGGCCCGTCGACGGGGCCGGCGTGTCGGCCGGCTTTTCGTCGACGTCCATGGCCTGAGAAGTATTGCGCGGCTCGTGAGGTGGAGCCGGTCGTGTCGTTATCCGGCGCCGCCCACCGGCGGCCGCCCGTTGGCGGCGAGGCCCGCGGCGAGCTCCGTCCTCTCGGCGTCGGTCAGCGGCACGAAGCGCACCTCGCTGCTCCCGAGGGGCCGCCACCACACCGGTTCGTCGCATGCCCACGCCTCGGCGCGTAGGCCGACCTTGGTCACTTTGCCGGTGGCGGTCTGCGGCAGGGACTTGCAGACCCGGACGTAGCGCGGGACCCACTTCGGACCGAGGTCGGGCTGCTCGAGGAGCCAGGCGGCGAGCGCGTCGGGGTCGAAGCTGCGGCCGGGCACCATCTCGAGGGCGAGCATCACCTGGTCGCCCGCGCCCGAGTCGGAGTCGGGGACGGGGTAGATGGCCACGATCGACAGGTCCGCATTGCGCGACAGCACCGCCTCGACTGGCCCCGCCGCGAAGTTCTCCGAGTCGACGCGGAGCCAGTCGCCCGAGCGGCCGGCGAAGTAGAAGAAGCCCTCTCGGTCCACGTAGCCGAGATCACCGGTCCAGTACCAGCCGTTGCGGAGCCGCTCGGCCTCTGCGTCCTCGCGGTGGTAGTAGCCCTCGAAACTGCCACGCCCGCTGCGGTTCACGATCTCGCCGATGGCGGCCCCTGCGTTGAGCAGCCGCCCGTCGGCGTCGAATTCCGCCGGCGGGCACTCCTCGCCGGTCTCGGCGCTCATGATGGCCAGATCCACGCCGTCGACCGGCTTGCCGATCGCGCCCTTGGGCATGCCGAGCACCGGGTTCATCGCCGCGCCACCCTCGCTCTGGCCGTAGCCCTCGATGAGATAGCAACCAAAGCGCTTGCGGAAGCGGTCACGGTCGCGCACCGACGCCTCGGTGCCGAACGCGCTCTTCAGCGTGTTGTCGCCGTCGTCGGGCCGCTCGGGCGTGGCCAAGATGTAGGCGATCGCCTTGCCGACGTAGCTGAACTTCGTTGCTCCGAAGCGGCGCACGTCGTCCATGAAGGCTGACGCGCTGAAGCGCGGCCGCACCGCGATGGCCGCCCCCACCATGACCGAGGGGCCCCAGAGCGCCATGAGCGCGTTGCCGTGGAAGAGCGGCATGGGGCAATAGCAGACGTCGTCGGCGGTGTAGCCGTAGCCCGGCGCCGCCACCTCGGCGATGCCGGCCAACCGTCCTTGGGTGCACCGCACTGCCTTGGGCACGCCGGTCGTGCCCGAGGTGAAGATCAAGAGATACAACGCCTCCTCGCCCACCTGGTCCGCGTTTGTGATCAGCGCCTCGGACTCCGGTCCGCCGGCGAAGTCCGCCAGCAGCGACTCGTAGCGTTCGGTGCCGACCACGAGGATGCGCTCGGCGTTGACGCCGAGCGCGAGGCCGTCGAGCAGTGCCGCGCCCTCGGCGTCGGTCACGATCATGGAGGTGTCGGTGGCGCGCACGTCGGCTGCCAGCGCATCGCCGCGCCGAGTGGGGTTGATGCCGACGATGGCGGCGCCGGCCAGCGCGGCGCCGTTGAGCCAAAAGAGGTACTCGGGGCCGTTGGGCAGGAGCACCCCGATGTGGGGCGCCGCGTCGCCGACGAGCGAGCGGGTCAGCGCGCCGCGCGCCGCGCCTTCCCGCACCGCCTCGCGCCAGGTCCAGCGCCCGCTCGCGTCCATGACGCCGGTGCGGTCGTCTTCGGCGCGCGCGACCAGCATGTCGGCGACGGTGGTCACGACAACGCCCATCCCGGCGCCCGCCGCACCAGGCTCCGGTCGATGTCGGCCACCGTTCCGGCGCCGCACAGGGCCATGGACCGGTACAGCTCGTCCTCGAACCAGCGCAGCAGCGCCGCAACGCCTTCCGCGCCGCCGGTGGCCAGCGCCCACAGCGAGGGCCGGCCGACCAGCACGGCTCGCGCGCCGAGAGCGAGCGCCTTGACGACGTCGGGAGCGCGGCGGATGCCGCCGTCGACATAGACCTCGGCCCGGCCCGCGACCGCGTCGACGATCTCGGCGAGGATGTCGGCCGTCGGCGGCGCGTCGGCCAGTTGGCGGGCGCCGTGGTTCGAGACCACCACGGCCGCTGCCCCGGCCTCCACGCAGCGGCGGGCGTCGTCTGCGCGCTGCACGCCTTTGACGACCACGGGGAGCGCGCTCAGCCCGGCGAGCCACGCGATGTCGTCGGCGGCGAGTGCCGGTTCGAACTCGTGGGTGACCACGGCCATGAATCCACCGGCCCGCGCGCTCTGCGTACTACCGCCGGCCAGGTTGGGGAGGGCCAGGTCGTCGGGCAAGTGGGTGCCCTGGCGCCACTCGCGCAGGCGCAGTCCCGACACCGGCGTGTCGACGGTGAGCACGAGGGCGCCGTAGCCGTGGGCGGCGGCGCGCGCCACCAGGTCTTCGGTGCGCGCGCGCTCGCGCAAGATGTACACCTGCATCCAGCGCGGACCGTCGGGCACCGCAGCGGCCACCTCTTCGAGTGCGCAGGTGGCCAGGGAGGAGAGGATGAGGAGCGCCCCCGCGGCGGCGGCGCCGCGCGCGGTCGCCACCTCCCCGTCGGGGTGCGCCAGCCCCTGGATCGCCGTCGGCGCCACGGCCACCGGCGTGCGCACCGGCGTCCCGAGCAGGGTCGTCTCCGTGGAGACCTCGGCCAGGCCGGCCAGGACGTGGGGGTGGAGCTGCCAGTGGCCCCAGGCGGCGACGTTGCCTTCCAACAGGCGCTCGTCGTCGGCCCCGCCGGCGTAATAGGCGTAGGCCATCTCCCCGATGACACGGCGGGCGTCGCGCTCGAGGTCCTCGAGGCAGAGGTCGTTGACCAGAGGGGCGTCGGCGCGCGGCGGGCGCCCGGCCGCGCCGGGGTTGTGCCCGGGAGTGCTGGTGCTGGCAGGATGAGCGGGCACGGCCGCATGGTAGGCGCCGGGCGCGGCCACGGCGCCAGTGTCGGGGCGGCGGACAGGGGAGGTGCAGTGCGTTTCTCGTATGCGGAGTCGATGACGGATCCGTCGTACTACCTGCCGCTGGCCCGCGCCGCCGAGGTGGCCGGCTACGACTCCATGGTCGTGCCCGACAGCATCTGCTACCCCGAGGTCTCCGACACCACCTACCCCTTCAACCCCGACGGGAGTCGGGAGTTCCTCGAGGACAAGCCTTTCTTGGAGCCCTTCTCGCTCATCCCCGCCATGGGGGCGGTGACCGAACGCATCCGCTTCGTCACCTTCGTGATCAAGCTGCCGATCCGCCAGCCGGTCCTCGTCGCCAAGCAGGTCAGCTCGACGGCGGTCCTCACCGACAACCGGCTGCTCCTCGGGGTCGGCACCAGCCCCTGGCCCGAGGACTACGAGATCTGCGGCGTCCCCTGGGAGCGCCGGGGCACGCGCATGGACGAGGAGATCGCGGTGATGCGCGGGCTCATGGCCGGCGGCTTCTTCGAGTTCCACGGCGAGGTGTTCGACATACCCTCCATAAAGATGTGTCCGACACCGAGCCGGCCCGTGCCGATCCTTATCGGCGGCCACCACGCGGCCGCCCTGACGCGGGCGGCCCGCGACGGGGACGGCTGGTTGCATGGCGGCGGCGACCCCGCCGACCTTCCGGGTCTCCTCGAGCGCCTGGCCCGACTGCGCTCCGAGTACGGCACCGAGGACAAGCCCTTCGAGGTGCACGTGATCTCGGCCGACGCCTACGGCGCTGACGGCGTCAAGCGGCTGGAGGAGCTCGGCGTCACCGACGTAATCGTCGGCTTTCGCTGGCCGTACGCCACGGAGCACGACACCGAGCCTCTGCAGATCAAGATCGACAACCTGGCACGCTTCGCCGACGACGTCATCGCCAAGGTCCGGTGACGGTGACGGTGACAGTCATGGCGGCGACGGTGCCGGCGTGGAGGAAGGAGGGCGTTCGCCATGGCCGATGAAGCACTGAGTGCTCGAGAGCTCGGCATCCGCTCCCGCGCCGCTGTGACAGCGGGCGACCGAGATGAGTGGCTGGCCCTCTTTGCCGACGACGCCGTCGTGGCCGACCCGATCGGGCCCTCGCCCTTCGACCCCGAGGGCACGGGTCATCGCGGCCGCGAGGCCATCGCAAATTTCTATGACACGGTCATCGCCTCGAGCGAGGCCATCACCTTCGAGATCAGCGAGTCGTACCTGTGCGGCGACGAGGTGGCCGACGTGGGCATCATCCGCACCACGCTGGCGGGCGGTACCCACCAGGCCGTCGTGCACGGCGTCTATACCTATCGCACGGACGGCGCGGGCAAGATCGTGTCGCTGCGCGCCTTCTGGGAGTTCGACAAGCTCGAATTGGTGGAGCTCTGAGCGACGTGCGCGTGATGGTCCGCGAGGGGCTGTTCAGCGACGGCCCACCGCCCGTGTTGCTCGCCAGCCGCTGCACCGTCTGCGGGAACGTTCTCTTCCCGCGCGTCGACGGCTGCACCTACTGCTCCGCCGACGACCCCGAGCCCGTCGAGCTGGCAGGACCCGGCACGCTGTGGTCCTGGACCGCGGTGACGGCACCGCCGCCCGGCTACCGGGGCGAGGTGCCCTTCGGCGTCGGCGTGGTGGAGCTGCCCGAAGGCGTGCGCGTCATCAGCCGCCTGACCGAGAGCGACCCCGGCGCGTTGTCGGCGGGCCAGGCCATGGCGCTCTACGTCGTCACGCTGCACGCAGACGAGGACGGCAACGATGTCGTGACCTATGCATTCGCCCCGGCGGGTGCGGGAGGTGCTTCGTGAGCAGCAGCGTCGCCATCGCCGGGGTCGGCCTGCACCCCTTCGGGCGCTTCGACGGCGCGTCGACCACCGACATGGGCGTGGTCGCCGTGCGGGCCGCCCTGCGCGAGGCCGGCGTGGGCAAGGGCGGCTTCCAGGCGGCGTTCTGCGGCACGGCCTATGGCGGCGTCGCCACCGGCCACAAGGTGTTGAACCGAATGGGCCTCACCGGCATGCCCATCGTGGACGTGGAGGCTGGGTGCGCCAGTGGCGGTGCGGCGCTGATGCTCGCCGCGGGCGCCATCCGGGCGGGACAGTACGACACCGTGCTCGTCTTCGGGACGGAGAAGATGCCCAAGGGCATCATCCGCTCCTCTTTCTTCGAGCCCTGGCAAGAGGAAGCCGGTCTGGCCGCCACGCCCGCTTTCTTCGCACTGCGAGCCCAGCGCCTCATGCAGACGTCGGGGGTCACCAAGGACCATCTTGCTCGCGTCGTGGCGAAGAACCGCCGCCATGGCGCGTCCAATCCAGACGCCATGTACCAGAAGGAGACGTCGGTAGAAGAGGTGCTGGCGTCGCGCGTCGTGAGCGAGCCGCTGCACCTCTTCATGTTGTGCTCGCCCAACGAGGGCGCGGCGGCAGTGGTGCTGCGCCGCGCCGACCTGGCCGCGGCAGAGCCCGCACCCGTGACCCTCGCCGCCGCGGTCCTGCGGTCGCACATCCCGGGTCCTGTGCTGAGCGAGTCGACGCCGCTCGCCGGCCTGGCCGACGACGACGTGCCGGCTCCGAGCACGCTCGCGGTCACCGCGGCGTACGAGGAGGCGGGGCTCGGCCCGACCAACCTCGATGTGGTCGAATGCCAGGACACCGATGCTGCACGCGAGCTCCAGTCCTACGAGGAGCTCGGCCTGTGCGAGCCCGGCGGGTCCGGCACTTTGCTCGACTCGGGCGCCACCATCCTCGGCGGCCGCCTACCGGTGAACCCGAGCGGCGGCCTGCTGTCCAAGGGCGAGCCTCTCGGGGCGTCTGCGCTCGGTCAGGTCGTCGAGTTGGTGCGCCAGTTGCGCGGCGAGTGCGGCCCTCGGCAGGTCGAGGGTGCGCGCGTCGCGCTCGCGCACACCGTCGGCCGTGGCGCCAACGCCGGTGTCGTCATCTTGACCCGCTGACCCGCTGACCCGCTGACCCGCTGACCCGCTGACCCGGTGCGCCTCGGCGACGTCGGTGTCGAGAGCCGGCGTGCCGAGGGCCCGGCCGACGGCGGATGCAGGCACGGGCCAGGCAGGACCCGGGTGATGGGAGGCGGGCGACCCTTGGGACCCTGGCCGTCCGATTGCCTTTATGACACGAGGATGATCCGATGATGAACCGACCGTGAAGGCGTACGGTCCGGCAGAGTCGGGCTTTCCGGTCCGGCTAACTTGGCGCGGTGCTTCTGTCCCGCCAGGCCTGGGGGCAGATCGAACGTCAGATCGGTCCCGGACACGCAGATCCTCCTGCGCCCGAGCCGGCGCGGGCCGCGAGCCGGCGCAGGCGGAGGCGTTCTCTCGACGCGGCGTCTGACTCTCGCGGGCGGATGTCGAGCCGCAGCATGGCCATGGGGATGTTCGTGACTGCCCTCGCCGTTTCCCTTGGAGCCGTCGGACTGAGCCAGCTGGTCGCCGCGAGTCAACCGCCGCCGCCCGCTCCGATCACAGCGGCGACGATGACGGCCGCGGACCAGCCACCGACTGCCGACGAGTCGCCGCTCGTCCTCGGCACCGCAGGGATCGGTTCGGTCTGGAGTCAGCTGGCGCAGCCGGTCGAGGGTCTGACCCCCAGCCCACCGGGCGAGTTCGCGAAAGCCGCGTCGTTCAGCGTCGCCTTGGCGCCGCCGTTGCGACCACACGAGGTGTTCGGCGTCGTTCCCTACTGGGCACTGCCGAACGCGGCGACCCTCGACCTCAATGGTTTGACCACGGTCATCTACGCCGGTCTGCAGATCAATCCCGATGGTTCGATTCAGACGTCTGGGGAAGCGTGGGACGGGTATCTCAGCCAGGACTTCATGAACTTGATCGCCGCCGCGCATGATGATGGCGCGCGCGTCGTGCTCTCGGTCCAAGACTTCGACCAGGCATCGCTCAACCAGTTGTTGGCGAACCCGGCCGCGTCGGCCACCTTGGCCCAGAGCGTGCTACTCCTGCTCAAGATGCGCGATCTCGACGGTGTCAACCTCGACCTCGAGGGAGCGGGTGGTGAGGGCCAGGCCGCACTGACGAACCTCGTTACCGCAGTGTCGCTGACACTCAAGGCGGCCGACGCCCACTATCAGGTCACGGTCGACACTGATGCCTCGTCAGCTGGAACCGTGGGGGGCTTCTATGACCTCCCCGCACTGAGCGCGGTGGTCGACGGCTTTCTGGTTACGGAAAGTCAGCTCAACCTCGCCGCAGTGCCGAGCGCGAGCTCGGAGATGACCAGTGCCGGCGATTCGTTGCAAGCCACGATCAACGAATACCTCACCGAGGTGCCAGCCGACAAAGTGGTTGCCCTCCTGCCGCTGTTCGGCGTCGAGTGGCCGACCACCGACGGCACCTTGCAAGCCAAGCCAGCTGGTTCGCCGAACGTCGACGCCGCGGGCGCGAGCGGGCACGCAGCCCACTGGGACGGGGTTACCCAGACCGGGTGGACGTCCTTCCGCGTGGGCAAGCAGTGGCACGAGGCGTTCTTCGAGACCCCGCGATCATTGCGGCGGGTGTTGCGAGCGGCCGAGGACAACGGCATCGCCGGCGTCGGCGTCTGGGGGCTTGGGACCGGCGGAGCGAACGAGGCGCGCATCGTCTCGGCTCTCACGCCGAGTGCCCCGGGCACAGGTGCCAGCGCGCCAAACGCTTCGTCAGGGTCGACGACCACCACCACACCTCAGGCAACACCGACCACGTCCGCGTCCACGTCCACGTCGTCGACCACGACGACAACACAGCCCCCCCACGCCACCGCATCGCCTGATTCGCCGAGCCCTCTTTCGTACACATTCTCCGGCGAGTGGATTGACGCGAAGATGAAGCTCGTTCCTACCCTTGTGCCGGCGGGGACGCAGACGGCGGTTGGGGTCATGTCCCGGTTCACGACGAACGATCCAGGGGTTTCCTGTCTCACCCACGAGCAATTTCTCGATGTCTTCGTGGTGGCTGGTCACCCCGACGACTTCTACGTCATCGCCCGGACACGGCAGGGAGACTGCACCAACGCTGCGCTCGTCTTCTACGACCCCAATTCGCCCATCCCGGCACCAGGGTCCTAGCGGACCCGTTCAAATCGCCTCCGGCTATGGTCGGGCTGGGGCGCCGCCCGAGCTGGGTCAGGTGGGTGCGGCGGGTTCAGGTGGGCAAGGCGGGGTCGGGCGCGTTCAGGCCGGAAGTCAGCCGGGATCGAGCAACTCGAGCGCGACGGGCAGGTCGGACAGCGTCGACACGACCGCATCGGGCCGCTCGTCGTAGTCGTGGATCTCCCAAAAGGCGTCGCCGCCGCCGGCGGCAACGCTGACCTCGCGGTTGAGCCAGACGGCACGCCAGCCGGCGCGCTTGGCCCCGACGACATCGTTCAGGGGGTGGTCGCCGACCAGCACGCACGTCTTCGGCGTGACGCCGAGCTCGCGCTCGACGACTTCGAAGATGCCCTTGTCCGGCTTGGCCACCCGGTGGTCCTGGGCGAAGACCACCGCCTCGAAGTACCCGGCGAGGCCCACCTTTTCGGGAGGCCGGCTGCCGTTGGAGAGCAGTCCGAGCCGGTAGCGGCCGCGCAGCGACTGCAGGCAGGGCAGCGTGTCGGGGAAGAGTGCAGGATCGCGGTCACGGTGCTCGAAGTACGAAGCGGCGATCCGTTCGGCCAGCGCCGCATCGGCCGTCTCGTCGCCGCCCTGGCCGGTGCGCACGCGGGTCAGCGTGCGGGAGAACCCGAGCACGCGCAGCCGGGTCAGGTCGAACTCGATGCCGGCCAATTGCTCCGCGACCTCGGCTCGGTCGTCCTGGAGGTCGTGCCACGTCAGCGCCTCGGTGCCTGGCCCTGGTCGCTCGGCGCGCAGCTCGCCGAGCACGGCGATCAGCGCGTCACGCATCACACGCTCGAAGTCCCACAGCGTCTGGTCGCCGTCGAAGAGGACGGCTTCGATCACTGCGGCGGCATCACGGGACGAGGACGACCTTGCCGAGCTTCGCGCCCTGAGTGAAGCGGTCGTAGGCCGCCTCGGCCTCGGCGAACGGGAAGATGTCGCAGACGGGGATCTCGATGCGCCTCGCCGCGACGAGCGGGAGCACATGGGCGCGCACGCCCTCGGCCACGTTGGCCTTCTCGCGTCGGGTGCGGGCGCGCAACGTCGAGCCGCCGAGACGGGCGCGTTTGTGCATCAGCGTGAAGAGGTTCACATTGAACTGCGCGCCGCCGCCGACGCCGATGACGACCACGCGCCCGCCGGTCGCGAGCGTGGGCAGCGCCTGGACCAGGCTCGGCGCGCCGACCAGCTCGAGCACGACGTCAAAGGGTCCGTGCTCCGCCTCCTCGCCCGGAGCGACGACCACGTCGGCGCCCAGCGCGGCCACCGCGTCGCGGCGCCCGGGATCACGCACCGTCGCGACGACGACGGCACCGGTCGCGGCGGCGAGCTGCACGCCGGCGGTCCCGACGCCACCTGCGGCGCCCGAGACCAGCACGCGCTCGCCCATGGCGAGACCCGCTTGGGTGAAGAGGGCGTCATAGGCGGTCGAGAACACCTCGGGGAAGCCCCCGGCCTGGTCCCAGGGCAGGAAGGCGGGGACGGCCAAAGCATGGGACTCGTCGACGAAGGCGAGCGTCGCCTGTGCGCCACCGCCGACAACGGCCATGACCCGGTCGCCGGGGGAGAAGGCGGTGACCGCGCGTCCGACGCCCACCACCTCGCCGGCCATCTCCATGCCGGGGATGTCCTGCGGCCAGCCCGGTGGCGCTGGGTAGTTGCCCGCCCGTTGCGAGATGTCGGCGCCGTTGATGCCGGCCGCCCGCACCTCGACGAGGAGCTCGGTGTCGCCGGGGACCGGGTCCTCACGCTCCTCGTAGACCAGGTGGCCGTCCCGGATCACCACCGCGTGCACGCCGGCCACCCTAGGGGGGCGACGGGTGGGCGGGCCCACGCCGGTGCCCGATAGGGTCCGAACCATGGCTCTCTACGACATCCCCATCCACACCCTCCAGGGCGGCGACGCCACGCTCGGCGAGTACGCGGGCAAAACGCTGCTGCTCGTCAACGTCGCATCCAAGTGCGGCCTCACCCCGCAGTACGAAGGCCTCGAGCGCCTCCAGAAGAAGTACGAGGACCGCGGCTTCTCGGTCATCGGGTTTCCTTGCAACCAGTTCCTCGAGCAGGAGCCCGGCACGGCCACGGAGATCGAGCAGTTCTGCTCGACGACGTATGGGGTGACCTTCCCGCTGATGGAGAAGATCGAGGTGAACGGCGAGGGCCGGCACCCGATCTACGCACTTCTGGAGGAGACAGCTGACGCCGAGGGCAAGGCCGGCGACATCACGTGGAACTTCGAGAAGTTCCTCGTCTCGCCCAAGGGCGACGTCGTGGCGCGTTACCGTCCCCAGGTCGAGCCCGAGGACGCCGCCATCGTGGGCGACATCGAGGCGCAGCTCGCCGGTTGACCTCGGCACGCCCCGCTGAGGCGGGGTTCAGTGCGTCCATTTTCGACATGGACGGCTTGCTGCTCGACTCCGAGGTGCTCTGGCACGAAGCCGAGATCGAGATTCTCGGCGCGCTCGGGGTGCCCCTGTCCGCCGACGGGTGCCGCACGACGAAAGGGATGTTCGTCAACGAGGTCACGCGGCACTGGTTCGAGCTGTATCCCTGGGCGGGCCCGACGCCTGACGAGGTGGCGGTCACGGTCGTCGACCGGGTCATTGAGCTGGTCCTGACAAGGGGGACGCTCAAGCCCGGAGCCGAGCATGCCATCGACTTGTGTGCGGGCCGGGGTCTGCCCCTGGCGGTGGCGTCCTCGTCGGAGTACCGCTTGATCGACGCCGCGCTGTTGCACTTCGGATTGCGGGGCCGCTTCGCGGTGATCCATTCGGCCGAGGAGGAGCAGTACGGCAAGCCGCACCCCGCCGTGTTCCTGACCGCCGCGGCCCGGCTGGCCGCTTCGCCCCAGCAATGCCTCGTGTGGGAGGACGCGCCGGCGGGTGTCCTGGCGGCCAAGGCCGCGTCCATGGCGTGCATCGCCGTGCCCGAGGCAGGGCAGGGTCACCATCCCGCCTTCGGGCTGGCGGACCTGGTCGTCGACTCGCTGCTCGAGGTGGACGACGGCGCGCTGGACACGGTGGCAGCGGCGTTCGGTGTCAGAGCCTCTTCTCGAGGCGCGCCGCCACTTCGCGGTAGCGGGCGACCGGAATGAGGTGCACGCCGTCGAAGGCGCCCGAGTCCCGGATGCCGGTCACCAAATCGCAGGCCAGCTCCACGCCGGCGTTGCGATCGCGTTCAAGTCGCTCCGTGAGGCCGGGCGGCAGATCGACGCCGGGGATGTCGAGCGTGCGGGCCATAGCGGCGCTCGCCACCACGAGGACGCCGGCGTAGAGGGGGACTGCCAGGTCCAGCTGCGCCCGCCACGCCAACAGCTCTTCGAGCGAGAAGCCGATCTGGACAAAGAGGAAGTCAGCCGCCTGCTTCCATACCGGCAGCGTCCGCAACCCTGTGACGGCACCAAAACGCATGCGTGCGGGCGGGCTGAGCCCGGCCGCATAGCCGCGGCCCTCGTCGAGCATCGTGCGCACCCTCAGCTCGCTCGTGCGAGTGCCAACGAGCGGTTCGTCGCCGTAGACGAAGAGGAACTGGTCGACGCCGTAGGCCGACGCAGTGAGCAGGTCGCGGCGGAACCCGATCAGGTTGCGGTCGCGGGCGTTGAGGCACGCAATGGAGCGCCCGCCCATCGCCTCGACCTCGTGGGCGACAGCGACGCTCGAGACGGTGGCCCGGCCGATGTGGTTGTCGGGGATCAAGAAGGTGCTGGCGATCGAGCTGAGCACGCCGATCTGGTGCCGGACGCGTGTGAGGTCGGGCGTGGTGGCGGGCTCGATCTCGCAGACGAGCTCGAACGGGCGTGTGGGCGCGTGCGCGGGCCGGCTCACATGAGCCTCTTGGTGAAGCGGATGTACCCGGGTGCCGGCGCGTTGCCTTCGGCATCCTCGAAGCGCCGCTCCCATCCGCTGGCGGCGTAGAGCGCGACCGCCTCGGGCTGGCGGTCACCGGTCGCCAATTCCAGCTCGACCAGGCCGAGGTCATGGGCTGCCTCCTCCAGCGCCGCCATGAGCGCTCGCCCGACACCGCGGCCGCGGCTCGAGGGATCGACCCAGAGTCGCTTCACCTCTCCGGCGTGCGCCCCGGCGTCGCCACCGATGGTGCGCAGGCCGACGCCGCCGACCGGATCGGGCCGCGCGTCGTCGCGGGCGACCAGGAAAGCGCCGGTCGGCGGGTCGAACATGACTGGAGTGAGCCCCAGCTCGCTGTCGTCGAGGCCGTCGTAGCGCGCGACGAGCTCCTCCTCGGCCCGGGCCATGACCCAGCGCGGACCGGCATCGCCGGCAGGCTCGGGCGCCAGCGTCATGCCCGACGGAATGGCGAAGGAGGGTCGATGCATACCCTCTATCCTTTCCGAGACGACCGGGGCGCCCGTTCCCTGTGCGTCCACCATCTGCCTCCTGTGTTCTCGCCCGCCCCTCCCGACATCGACTTCGTTGCCCTCGAGCAGGCTGAACTGGCCCGCTGGGAGGCGCAGCGCGTCTTCGAACGCTCCGTCGAGCAGCGGGAGGGTGCGCCGCCCTGGATCTTCTACGAGGGCCCCCCGACAGCCAACGGCAGGCCCGGGCTCCACCACGTGTGGGCGCGGGTCTACAAGGACCTGTTCTGCCGCTTCCGCACCATGGGCGGTGCCTACGTCGCCCGCCGGGCCGGGTGGGACACCCACGGCCTCCCCGTCGAGGTCGAGGTCGAGAAGAAGCTCGGGATCACCAGCAAGCAGCAGATCGAAGACCAGGTCGGCATCGCCGAGTTCACCCGGCTCTGCCGCGAGTCCGTGTACTCCTACGTCGACGAGTTCGAGCGGCTGACGACGCGCATCGGCTACTGGGTCGACATGGACGCGGCCTACTGGACGCTCAGCCCGTCGTATATCGAGTCGGTCTGGTGGCACCTCCAGCAGCTGTTCGACCAGGGATTGCTCTACGAGGACCTCAAGGTCGTGCCCTACTGCCCGCGCTGTGGCACGGCGCTCTCGAGCCACGAACTCGGGCAGGCAGACGTCTACCGCGACGAAGAGGACGAGACCGCCTACGTCCGGCTGCGCCTCGTCGACCCAGACCCGGCCGTCGTCGGCGACGCCGAATGGCTGGCGGTCTGGACCACGACGCCGTGGACGTTGCTGTCCAACACCGGGGTCGCGGTCAACCCCGGGCTGACCTATGCCGTGGTCGACCGGACGATCATGGCCGAGGACCTGGTCGACGCGGTGCTCGGAGAGGGCGCGTCCGCCCGCATCACGACGCGCCTGCCGGGTGTGGCGCTGGTCGGACTGCGCTACGAGCGTCCCTTCACCGACCTCGACGAACCGCCGGGCGCCGATGGCTGGCGCGTCGTGCCCGCCGACTACGTCACGACCGAGGAGGGCACCGGGCTCGTGCACCTCGCCCCGGCCTTCGGCGAGATAGACCGGCAGATCGGGCGGGACAACGGCCTGCCCTCCCTCAACCCGGTCGGGCCTGACGGGCGCTTCACCGCGGACATCGGCTGGCTGGCGGGCAGCGAGGTACGCGTGGCCAACACCGACATCAACGACCGCCTCGAGTCGGCCGGGCTGCTGATCCGGCGCGTGCCCTACGTGCATTCGTACCCGCACTGCTGGCGCTGCCGCACCCCCCTCATCTACTGGGGCAAGCCCAGCTGGTACATCGCCACCTCCACCCGCAAGGAGGACTTGCTCGCGGCGAACGAGACGGTCGACTGGCACCCGGGGTACATCAAGGAAGGACGCTTCGGCGAGTGGCTGGCCAACAACGTCGACTGGGCGCTCTCCCGGGACCGCTACTGGGGCACGCCGCTCCCCATCTGGCGCTGCGGCCGCGGCCACCCGCGCTGCGTGGGGTCGCTGGCCGAGCTGTCGGACCTCGCCACGCGCGACGTCACCGGTATCGATCCCCATCGCCCGACCATTGACGACGTGATGTTCATCTGCTCCACGTGCGTGGCCGAAGGCAACGACGACGAGCTGGCCGTGGCGCGCCGGGTCGAGCCGGTGATCGACGCGTGGTTCGACTCGGGCTCCATGCCGGCGGCCCAGGTCGGATACCCGTATGCCCCCGGTTCGGCCGAGGCGTTCGCCTTCCCGGCCGACTTCATCTCCGAAGCGATCGACCAGACGCGGGGCTGGTTCTACTCGCTGCTCGCCATCAACGTGATCGTCTTCGGCGAGAGCCCGTACCGCCACGTCGTCTGCCTGGGCCACATCGTCGACGCCGACGGGCGCAAGATGTCCAAGTCGCTCGGCAACATCATCGACCCGTGGGTGATCCTCGACACGCGCGGCGCTGATGCCATGCGCTGGTGGATGTTCAGTCAGGGGTCCCCGTGGACCCCGACCAGGGCCACGCTCGGGGCGATCGACACGGCCATGCGCGACATGCTGCTCACGCTGTGGAACACCTTCAGCTTCTTCACCACCTACGCGTCGCTCAACGAGTTCGACCCGGCCGACCCGGCGGTGCCCGCACCGGCCGCGCGGGGCGCGCTCGACCGCTGGATCCTCTCGCGCCTGGCCGGCACCACGGCCGCCATGACGACGGCGCTGAGCGGCTACGAGCCCCTGGACGCGGCGACCGCACTGGGTGACTTCGTCGACGATCTCTCCAACTGGTACGTGCGCCGGAGCCGCCGCCGTTTCTGGCGCACCGACCCCGACGCGCCGCCCGGGGACACGCTCGCGGCGCAGGCCACCTTGCACACGGCGTTGACGACGCTGTCGTTGTTGCTCGCACCGTTCTGCCCCTTCGTGGCCGACACCATGTGGCGCCAGCTGACGGCCGCGGCAGAGGAGGACTCGGTCCACCTGGCCGACTGGCCGATCGCCGACACCGCTCGGCGCGACCTCGATCTGGAGGAGCAGATGGCGCTGGCGCGCCGGCTGACGTCCCTGGGGCGCGCCGCCCGCGGCGAGGCCTCGGTCAAGGTGCGCCAGCCCCTGCGGCGCGCCCTGGTGTTCCTGCCTTCGGGCTCGCCCGACATCCTGCGCGACATCGTGGCGGACGAGCTCAACGTCGACGAGATCGATACGGCTGACGAGTTGAGCGAGGTCATCTCGTTCGAGCTGGTCCCGAACTTCCGCACCCTCGGCCCGCGGCTGGGCCCGCGGCAAAAGGGCTTGAAGCCGGCACTGTCGGTGCTCGATGGCGCAGCGGCGGCGGAGGCGCTCGAGTCGGGCCAGCCGGTGGCGATCTCCCTCGACGGCGAGACGGTGGAGCTCACCCCCGACGACCTGTCGCTGCGGGTCCGACCCCAGCAGGGCTTCGCCGTGTCCCGTGAGGGTGGCGAGGTGGTCGCGCTCGACCTCACCCTCGACGACGGGCTGCGCCTGCGCGGGCTGGCCCGAGACGTGGTGCGCCTCGTGCAGGACCTGCGCAAGACGAGTGGGCTCGAGGTCTCCGACCGGATACGGCTGCACGTCGTCGGCCTCGATGCACTTGCCGCGCACTTCGACTTCATCGCCCGCGAGGTGCTCGCGGTGGAGATCGTCAGCGGGCCCGGCGAGGGCGAGGGCACGCCACTGGACCTCGACGACGAGCTCGTGGGTGGGCCGGCCCTCGTCTGGCTGTCGAAGGTGGAACCGGGAGCGTGACCGGGGCCTGAGCCCCGGCTCACGGGTCGCGCGCGCGGGCCTCTCAGCCCCTGGGGTCGCCTGGGAGGAGCCGGTCGGTGAGCGCCACCTGGACCCCGCCAGTGGCGGCCGGGTCCAGCACGGCGAGGTCGGGTTGGTTCCGCAGCGCGGACACGCCGGCACCCGCCAGTGCGCTGGCCGCCGCCTCGAGGTCTGCCACCCGCAACGCGAGCAGGTGCGTGCGCGCCCGCTCGTAGGCCCGCCACCACAACGCCGGGCTCGCTGCAGCCAGCCGGTACAGGGCCAGGGTGCAGTCGCCGAGCGACACGCCCGCCAGGGGTTGACCGGGAGGGGAATCGGGTCGCTCGAAGGTGACGTTGGTGCCGAGCAATTCGGCGAAGCGCCCCGCCCAGGCGACGGGGTCATCGACCAGGGCACCGACAAAGGCATGCTGCGTCACCGGCGCCAGCACACCTGCGCCGAGGGCCGGAGCTGGGCGGAGGCCACCGAAGCGGGGGTCGACCACGAGCTCGAACGTGCTCCATTGCAGGAACACCCCCCCGGTGTCGCGCGGATCGGTGAAGCACATCTCGGGTCGAGGGCGCGCCGCGATGCGCACCCCGCGCGCCTCGAGGTGTGCGATCGTCGCCTCGAGGTCCTCGACCTGGAGGGCGACCGAGTGCAGGCCGCCGCCGAAGCGCGAGACGAACTGGGTTGCCGCACCCTCGACGATCGGTTGGCCGATCTCGATCGCGTTGTCGCCCATCCACGCCATGCCACCCCGGCGCCCGATCCCGGGCTCGTGCGACTCCCCGTACTCGAGCACGGTCAGACCAACCAGGGAACCGAGATTCCTGACGGCCAGGTCGTAGTCGGCCACCATCGCCGTCGAGTGGAACAGCCATCGAACGCGGTGGCGCGCGGTCACCGGCCTGCCGTGACGGGGAGCTCGACGCCGGTGATGGTGCGAGCACGCGGGCTCGCCAGGAACAGCACCGCTCCGGCGACGTCGGCGGGCTCGACGTGTCGACCGAGCGCGGCGGTCGAGGCCAGCCTCCGAGACGTCTCCTCGGCGCTCTCGCCGGTCAGCGCGGCAGTGGCCTCCACCATGGAGTCGAGCGAGGAACCGGCGGTGAAGCCCGGCGTGACCACGTTGACTCGCACGTTGAGGGGCCCGAGCTCCTTGGCCAGCGTGAGGGACGCCGTCACCATGGCCTGCTTGGTCGCCGTGTAGCGCGCCCGGCCAGCGGGGAGCGCGTGCGTGCCGAACGTGCCGATCTGGATGATGGAGCCTCCGCCCGTCCTTGCCATGACCCGCGCCGCGGCGCGGCTCAGCTCCAGCGTCCCGATGACGTTCACCTCGAAGGCCGTGCGCCAGGACTGCCAGTCGCTGTCCTCGATGCGCTCGGAGGCTCCGCCGTAGGTGGCGACGTTGACCAGCACGTCAATCCGGCCGAACCATTCAGCGGCCTGGTCCACCAGCGCGCGACACGAGGCGACGTCGGCGAGGTCGGCCGCCAGCGGCAGGACCTGCTGACCAGTCTCGGCGGCTACGTCCGCCGCCAGCGCGGCCAGTCGCCCGGCGTCGCGGGCGGCCACGATCACGTCGGCACCGGCGTGCCCGAAGGCGATGGCGCAGGCCCGCCCGATGCCCGGTCCGGCACCCGCCACCACCGCCACCGTCCCCTGAAGCTCGTTCACTCGCTCAGCCGTCCGGTCGCTCAGTGGTTCGGTCGTTCGGTCGCTCAGTCGTTCGGTCGCTGAGTCGTTCGGTCGCTCAGTCGCCGAGGTCGGGTGCCCACTGCACGCCGTTGATGTGACCACCGCCGTCGACGAACAGCGTGTTACCCGTCACATAGCGGGCGTCGTTGCTGGCGAGGAACACGGCCACGGGTGCGATGTCGTCCTCCGGATCCCCGAGCCGGCCCATCGGATTGGCCGCGTCGGCGGCGACCTCGAGCTCGGGGTGTGCGGCGAAGACAGCCCGCGATGCCGCCGTCTTCGCCCCCGGGCAGATGACGTTGACGCGTATCTGCCAGGGGGCCCACTCGCGCGCAGCGGTGCGGCTGGCGCAGCGCAACGCCTCCTTGGCGACGTTGTACTGCGCCGTCCCCATGTGGGCGTTGACGCCGTTCAACGAGCACATGTTGATGACCGCGCCGTCGCGCTTCGCCTTCATGATGGGCAGCACCGTCTGCATGGCCCAGAACGGACCCAGGAGACCCATGGAGAGTCCCCACTGCATCTGCTCGTCCGTCGTGTCTTCGAGTCGCCCGAGTGCGCCGCCGCCCCAGGCGTTGTTCACCAGGACGTCGACCGTGCCCCAGGCGTCCTCGGCCACCGCCACCATCGCGACGACATCGCCCTTGGCGCTGGCGTCGGTGTGCACGAAGCGGACGTCGGCACCGAGCTCGTCACGGCACGTGCGCGCAACCTGCTCGCCGGCATCGTCGTCGATCTCGGCCACCAACACCTTGGCCCCCTCCTTGGCGAAGCGCCGGACGACCCCGCGTCCGATGCCGTCGCCGCCCCCTGTCACGATCGCGACCCTGTCGCGCAGCCGGTCGGTCATGGCGGCCACGGTACCCAACAGCGTCGTGTCGTGACAGTCCCGGGAGACCCCAGGAGAAGCGGTGGGAGCCCGGAAGCAAAACCGACCGCGGATCAGCCATCTTCTCCAAGAGTCGGAGCCGAACTTTTCTCGGCGAGCGAAGTGTCGAACCAGTCGCCACCCGTCATCGGGCCAGTGTGACTTCAGACCGTCCGGGTCACCGCCGAGCCCGACGCCTGAGCTCTGAGTCCACTTGCGTGTGCCGCTTCAGCAGCCCGCGTCGAGGACCTTGTTCAACACGGCCACGAGCGCGCCGCGGTCAGCGTCGTCGAGGTGTGCCATGAGGTGGCGGTCGATGCCCTCGATGTGGGCCGCGACCGCCTGTTCGAGCACGGTCCGGCCTTGGGGCGTCAGCACCACGTGCACACTGCGGCGGTCGTTCGGGCAGTTCTGCCGCGCCACCAGTCCCGCGTCGGCCATGCGGTCCACCAGGCGGGTCACGCCGCCGGTGGTGAGGGCGATGTCCGAGCTGAGCCGGCTCATGGTGAGGCGGCCGTCGGGTGCGGCGCCCACGTGTATGAGGACGTCGAAGAAGACCAGCGGGATTCCGACCGTCTGCTCGAGCTCCCGGCCGAGGGTGTCAGCCAGGCGGCGGTGGGTACGGACAATTAGGCCCATGAGCTGGATCCGTTCATCGTCCATTTGGCCCAGCAGGCCGCAGGTGCCGTCGTCGGGGCGCAGCCCTGCCCGCTCCTCGTCACCGCCCTTCGCCGAGATGGTCGCCATTCCCATTTCCTGCCTCGCTTTCAGTCTCCCCCGAATGGGCCTCTTTCTCCTAGTGCTTTCTCCTAAGGGTCCCTGATTGACAAGTATCTGTTTTGTCAATTATCATACTGTCAATGAAGTCTCGGACAAGCAAGGAGAGCAAAAAATGAGCACGACAGGCACCCAGACCCTTCCTCGGACCGGCAACTACGTCATCGACCCGGCGCACACTGAGGTGGGCTTCGTAGCCCGCCACCTGGTCGGCACCAAGGTCAGGGGCCGTTTCACCGACGTCAACGGCACCTTCACGGTGGCCGAGAACCCCGAGGACTCGACGCTCGAGGCGGTCGTCCAGGCGGACAGCATCCACACCAACCAACTGCAGCGTGACGACCACCTGCGGACGAACGACTTCCTCGACGTCCCGAACTACCCGACGATCACCCTGAAGAGCACGGGACTGAAGCGGGTCGACGACACCCACTGGGTCCTGACGGGTGACCTCACCATCCGTGGCGTCACCAAGTCGGTCGACTTCGACCTGGAATTCCTGGGCGAGGGCCCCTCCATGCAGGAGGGAAAGACCGTCGTGGCCTTCGAAGCCACGGCGACCATCGACCGGCGTGATTTCGGCGTCAGCTTCAACCACTCGCTGCTCGACGGCAGCGTCGTGGTGGGCAACAAGGTCGTCATCGAGATCGAGGCCGAGGCCACGCAGGCCGAGTAACCCTCCTGGGGCGGCGGAGTCGGCTCTGCCGAGCCGCACGTCGGCCCCTGAGCCATGACGGTGCTGGCGGGGAAGCCGTACGCTTCCCCGCCATGCCCACATCAGCGGCGTCGGCGGGCGTGCGCGCCGCGTCGGCCACCCCGCTCCGCCAGGTCGAGCGGACGACTCCGGACGACACCTTCGTCCTGGCCGTGGACCTGGGTACGGGCGGCCCGAAGGTGGCGCTGCTCTCGGCAACGGGACGCATCGCCGCTCACGCATTCGCGCCGGTGGGCGTGACGCTCAGCGACGACGGCGGCGCCGAGCAGTCGCCGCAGGCCTGGTGGGAGGCGATCGTGTCGTCGGCCCGCCGTGCGCTGGCCGACAGCGACGTCGCCCCCGACCGGGTGGTCGGTGTGGGTTGCACGGCGCAGTGGTCCGGCACCGTGGCCGTGGACGGCGCGGGCGACGCCATCGAACCGGCCATCATCTGGTTGGACTCGCGTGGTGCGCAGGCCGTGCGTAAGACGGTGCGTGGCGCCCTGAACGTCCAGGGCTACTCGGCGTCCAAGGCGGCACGCTGGGTCCGAAAGACCGGGGGGATCCCGAGCCTGTCGGGCAAGGACCCGGTGGGCCACATCCATTTCCTGCGCACCCGGCGCCCCGACGTGTACGCGTCCACTGCAGTCTTCCTCGAGCCGGTCGACTACCTGAACCTCCGTCTGACCGGCCTCGCCCGCGCCTCGCACGACTCCATCACTCTGCACTGGGTGACGGACAACCGCGACCGGGCGGCGATCGCCTACGACGATGGCCTCCTCGAGCTGGCGGGGCTCGAGCGGTCGACGCTGCCCGACCTCGTGCCCACCGGCAGCGTGCTTGGCGGGCTGACGGCTGGTGCGGCCGAGGAGCTCGGCTTGCTGGCCGGGACTCCGGTCGTCGCCGGCACCGGGGATCTCCATTCTGCGGCCGTCGGTTCGGGCGCCGTGGCGGACTTCGCCGGCCACCTCTACATCGGCACCTCGAGCTGGATCAGCTGCCACGTCCCCTTCAAGAAGACCGACGCGCTGACCAACATCGCGTCCATTCCCTCGGGCCTCCCGACCAAGTACCTGTTGGCCGACGAGCATGAGACGGGCGGGGCGTGCCTGACCTGGCTGCGCGACAACCTGCTGTACCCACCCGACGTCCTCTCGGACGCACGCCACGGCGAGGCCACTGGTCCCGGGAGCGCGCCCGAGGGCTTCTTCGGGCTGGTCAACGAGATGGCCGCGTCGGTCCCGACCGGCGCCCACGGCGTCATGTTCACCCCGTGGCTCAACGGCGAGCGATCGCCGGTGGACGACCACACAATCCGGGGCGGGTTTCACAACATCTCCTTGTCGTCGACGCGGTCGGACATGGTCCGGGCCGTCTTCGAGGGCGTCGCGCTCAACTCGGCCTGGCTCCTCGGGGCGGTGGACAAGTTCTGCAAGCGCCGCATGCACTCGCTCGCCTTCGTCGGAGGCGGCGCCAACTCGGACCTGTGGTCGCAGATCCACGCCGACGCCACCGGGCGGGTCATCCGCCAGATGGTCGATCCCGTGCTCGCCAACGTGCGGGGCGCCGGCCTGCTCACCCACGTCGCCCTCGGGCACATGTCACTCGACGACATCCCCGCCACGGTCGCCGTGAAAGCCACCTACGAGCCTGACCCGTCCGCGACTGCCGTCTACGAGGAACGCTTGAAGGAGTTCGTCAATCTCTACGAGAAGACCAAGGCGATCCACAAGCGGCTGAACGGCCGCCGGCTGAACGAGGGACTCCGGGAGGCGGCCGGCCCTTAACGCCGCCGGACCAGCGCGCGCACGCCCCGGCGTCGGCCCTGGGTCTTTTTGGTGACGACCAATGCGAGTGACGTCGTCACGTACCCGCTGAGCTCGGTGCGCAGGTGAATGTCGCTGTAGGGCGGGACGTCGACGTGGAGGTCGTCGGGCGTGGTGCCCTCGGTGAAGTCCACGTCGATGTCGTGGCCGAGCCGGCGCAGGCGGGCCACCAGGTCCTCGACATCCCGGCGCCGGTAGAAGACTGTGCCGCCGGCCTCGACGGTGTCGTCGTTGGACGAGACGAGGAATTCGGTGGTGTGCACCGCGACGCCTCCGGGCTTGAGGCAGTCCATCTGTGCCACGACGAAGTCCGCACCCGCGCTCAGCGTGCCGAGGTGCTCGAACGCGCACGACGACCACGTGAAGTCGAAGTCGCGCAGGTCAGAGGGGATCGCGGTCATGTCCACGGCACGGAAGTGCGCCCGCTGGGTGAACGTGTCGCCCGCACAGAGCCCGAAGTGGTTCAGGTGTTCGACGCTCGACGCCCATTCGGTCGCGGAGTCGCTCCAACCAGAGGCGCGCGCCGCCTCGTGGGGCTGGTCGGTCGCAGTGATGTCGCAACCCTCGGCGGCGAACAGCGCGGCCAGCGGTTCCTGCCCCACGCCGAACCCCAGACCGCGACGCCCCGGTTCGAGCATCCCGCGTTCGCGCAGCGCCTCGGCGATGAAGAGCCACTCCCACATCTTGCGGTGGAGCATCACCTCGCGGGTGTCCTCGTCGCCGCTCACCCATATCGGACGCAGGCGGTCGGCCCACGTGCGCAGGGCCGGGGAGCGGACCGACTCGGCCGAACACAACTGCGAGCGCAACATGACCGGTCGACCTTACCGGCGTGACGGCGCGGCCTCAGGCCGCCGGGGTGTCTAGATGCGCTCGAAGTTGCGGGCGAGCTCCCAGTCCGTCACGTGCCGGTTGGCCGCAGCCCACTCCTGCTCGGCGGTGTTGAGCAGGTGATAGTGCACGTCGTCACCAAAGGCCTCCAGCGCAACGGCCGACGTGCGCAACTCCTCGACGGCCTCGACGAGAGAGGAGGGGATCCGTGGGACGTCGGTGGCCTCGTAGGCGTTGACGGGGAAGGGGTCGCCTGGCTCGATCTCGTGGTCGATGCCGTAGAGGCCGGCGGCGACTGATGCGGCCAGGACGAGATACGGGTTCACGTCGGCCCCGGGGATACGACTCTCCACCCGCCGGGCGGCGCCGTGCCCGACGACGCGGAAGCCGCAGGTCCGGTTGTCCTCGCCCCACACCACGGCCGTCGGGGCCCAGCTACCCGGCACGTAGCGCCGGTACGAGTTCAGGGTCGGTGCCGACAGCCAGGCCAGCTCGCGCGCGGCGTGCAGCTGGCCGCCGAGGAAGTGACGGCCGATCGTCGACAGTCCGCTCGCGTGGGAGGCGTCCGCCATCACTGGCTCGCCGCTCTCGGCGTCCCACAGGCTGGTGTGCACGTGACACGACGAGCCGACGTCGTCCGTCGTCCACTTGGCCATGAAGGTGGCGGCACGGCCCTCTTGGGCCGCGATCTCCTTGATTCCGTTCTTGAAGACGAGGTGCCGGTCGGCGGTCACGAGTGCCTCGTCGTAGGTGACGTTGACCTCGTGCTGTCCCCGCCCCGCCTCGCCCTTGGAGAACTCGACGGGGATCTCGGCGGCGACCATCTCATTGCGAATGCGCCGCAGCACGTACTCCTCGCGCGCCGTCTGCAGCAGCTGGTAGTCCTCAATGGTCGAGCTGTGCGGCCTCAGTTCCTTCCACCCCTTGGCGGCCGCCTCCTCGTAAGTGTCGTGGAAGAGGAAGAACTCGAGCTCGGTGGCGCTGCACACGCGCAGGCCGCGCTCGGCCGCCCGCTCCAGCTGGCGCCGCAGGATCCGTCGCGGCGACACCTCGATGGGCGCGCCCTCCTCGTCGGTCAGGTCGCACACCACCATGGCGGTGCCCTCGAGCCACGGGATCCGCCGTGTCGTCGCGTAGTCGGGCCGGCAGACGACATCGCCGTAGCCGGTGTCCCAGTTGGTGAATCGGTAGCCGGGGAGCGGGGTCATGTCGACGTCGACTGCGAGCACGTAGTCGCAACACTCGATCCCGTGCTCGGCCACGTGGGAGGCGAAGAAGTCCGCGGTGACCCGCTTGCCCACGGGGCGTCCGTACATGTCCGGGAAGGCGACCACCACGGTGTCGATCGACCCGTCGGCGATCCCGGCGTCGATCAGCTCGCGACCTGCCATGTGCCATGTTGACCGGGCCGCGGGCACCCGTCCAGCCCGTATGTACGCTGGTCAGGTGAGGAACCGTCGCGTACGCCGCGGCACGGCAGGCCGGTCGTGATGCCTCTGGTCGGCGTCACGACCTACGTGGCCGACGCCGCGTGGGCGTCCTGGGAACGCCGCGCCGCCGTGTTGCCCGAGTCCTACTTCGAGCTGGTCGCCGCCGCCGGCGGACGTCCCTTGTTGGTGCCCCCGCCCTCTAGCGCCCCCGGCGGCCCCGGCGCGGGGGCCGACGAAGTCGTCGCGGTGCTCGACGCGCTGGTGCTGACGGGCGGGGGGGACATCGACCCCGGCTCCTACGGCGATGAGCCCGATCCCGAGGTGTCGGGTGTTGACACCAACCGCGACGCCAGCGAGCGCGCCCTGCTCGCCGCCGCCCTGCGGGCCGACATGCCAGTGCTGGCCATCTGCCGCGGCTGCCAGGTCCTCAACATCGAGCTGGGCGGCACGCTGTACCAGCATCTGCCCGACGTGGTCGGCAACCTCTACCACCGCAGCGCGCCGATGGTCTTCGGCGATGTCGACGTGGCGACCATGCCCGGCACCATGACGGCGGACCTGTTCGGCCCCGCCACGACGGTACGCTGCTCGCACCACCAGTCCATCCGCCAGCTCGGGCGCGGCCTGGTGGCCACGGCCCACGCCGCAGATGGCGTCATCGAGGCAGTGGAATTGCCGTCGGCCCGCTTCGTGCTGGCTGTGCAGTGGCACCCCGAGGAGGGCATGGACCAGCGCCCCTTCGACGCGCTGGTGGAGGCGGCCGCCGCCTACCGCCGTGACAGGTCGGTGCGGCAGCGCGCGTGAGCACACCGGTCAGGGGCCGGGGCCCGGCCCTCGCCCTCGGCTCGAAGCGCCTGACCAGGTCGTCCAACGCGTGCCGGACCAGCCGGTTTCCGGAGTCGCCGGGTAAGGTCTGCTCATGGCCGACAACGGTGCCCGAAAGGTCGTGAAGCCCGTGGCGGCGGCTGCCGTCACGCTGGGGACGATTGCCAGCATCTGGTGGTTCGCCCTCAAGCCACGTCGCAAGGCGAAGCGCGATGGCACCTCCGCCGGCAAATAAACGCAGGGGCTACCCCCGCCGACCGCAACCGTACGTCCCGTTCGTCACGGCGGCCCCAATCCGACTCGTCCCGACCAAGGATCAGGATAAGGACGGATAAGGAGAAGGCAGATGGCAAAGGACGATACAAAGGGGGCGAAGGGACGCACGAGTCCCCCGGTGGGCGAAGCACTCGGCTTGCGATGGCTCGATGACGTGGCCGACCACGACTTCGCTGCCGCAGAGGCGTATCTGTCGTTGAAACTCGATGAGAAACAGGCGGCGGCTGCCGTCGGACGTCTTCGCAAGGCTGAGGTCACGAGTCGTCGAGCGAACGACATCTTGCGCGCCTGCAGCCTTGTGGCGCTGCCTCTGGACGACCCCGGTGTGCGACGTGACCTTCTCAACGCCGTTTCCGGCAAACGGCTGAGTCCCGTGCTCGTCGTCTCCAGGGATATTGGTGGTGACATCGCGGACGGATACCACCGGGTCTCCCTGGCGTACCACCTCGACCCCTTTGGAGACGTTCCCTTGCGAATTGGCGCCGCTCCCACCTGATCCTGGCTGACACCCCCCTGCTAGACGGAGGACATGCGATTCGGACTTCGTCACTTGATCGACGACGAGCTGGCGTCCTACGTCGAGGAAAGCCATCGCTTCTACGAAGCAGCTGGCCAGCGAGAACAACCTGACCTCACCAGCATTGATGGTCTCATGCAGGCCCGTGCAGCACACGCGATGAGACCGAGCGGGGCACTCCCGCGAACCGTCGAGCGTCTCGCCGAAGCCCAGGACAGGCACGTGGCGGTCCGGATCATTGCGCCTGAGAACGGGGCCTCTCGAGGGGTCTACCTCGACATACCAGGTGGCGGTTTCTTTTTCGGCCTTGCCGCGCGTGGCGACGTTCGCAACGCGCAACTCGCCGACGCCCTCGGGGTGACTGTTGTCAGCGTCGACTACCGGCTTGCTCCCGAAGAACCCTGGCCCGCTGCGCCGGACGATTGCGAAACGGCCGCCCTGTGGGCTCTCGAACACGGCGAGGACCTGTTCGGAGTGACCCGCTTCGTCCTGGGCGGAGCATCGGCGGGATCCAATCTGGCTCTCACGACGTTCCTCCGTTTGCGCGAACGAGGACATGGAGATCGGTTTTCCGGTGTCGTGTTGCAGTTCGGGGCCTACGACTTGAGCGGGCAGACGCCCGGAGGGCGCCTCTATGCCGACGAATATGTGAAACTCACCTCGATCCTGTCGGGCATTACCTGATCGAAAGGGGTCCAGATGGTCTCCGCCGCTGACTCCAATGACATTTCATCTCTTCCTCAGGCTGACCAAGACGCCATCGCTGCAACCCTGATCTCGCTCATGACTGGCTTCCGAGAACGTGATGCCGACAAGCTCGTTGGCATCTACACCTCCGACGCCGATTGGGTGAATGCCTTTGGAACCGTCAAGAAGGGAGCGGACGGAATCGTGGAATACCTCCGCGGCCTCTTCTCCGACGACAACTTCAACGCCGGGACGCTGAAGGCTCCTCCACAGACCGCGCTCCGAGTTCTCACGCCCGACGTGGTTCTCGTGTCTGCGCATCTGCAGGTCGAGGGGCAAAAGCTTGTGGGAGGTGGTGAGATCGAGGTGAGGGACAACCACTCCCTCCGGGTCTTGCATCGCCAAGACAACGGGTCATGGTTGATCGTCTCGGAGATGTACAACGACGCCAATCGGGATCAAACGTACGAAGGGCATTCCTAAGGAAACGTCGATGCAGAATGGGGTAGTTGCCACAGGACGGAGCTTTGCTGTGCCGTACGATGAACGTGCATGGTGCGGCGGCTACGGCGGGCTGCGATCTGCTTACTGTGGGTGCTCTTACCGCCAACGCTCGTGGCTTGCGGAAGCAGCCAGACCGCACACGAGGGCCGGTCTCCCACCCACGGAGAGGGAGCAGTGGCGTGCACGACCGGCGGCGTTCACCCTCCCAGAGACTCATCAACCGAGCTGGTTGTCCAACTGAAGCCAACCGCGCCACCGAACATCGAGTCGCTTCTCGCTATCCCCGGAGGATGTGTCGTCGGGTTCAACATCTCGTCACGGTCGTCGGCAACCCTGATGCTGGCGGCCGGCATATCCCAGGACCAGATCAACCGCGTCCGGGAAAAGCTCCTGGTGTCTGGCGACATCGTGAGTGTCTCTACGGCGACGAAAAGCCAATTGGGCACAATGTTCAGGTGGCCGCGAGTGTGCCGGAGACCCCCTGGGTCCACCCCTTCATCGTTGTCAAGGACTCGGGCATCGAGGGGAGAGGGCTCTTTGCTGGGGAGGAGCTCCCGGCGGGCGAGATCGTCCTGCGTCTGAGTGGTCGTCTTGTGTCGACCGGTGAACTGGCCCGGCTGATCGAGCATGCCAATGCCGATCCCTCACATGCCTACGTCGACACGGTCACCATCTATGAGGACACGCACCTTGTCTTGCCATCAGGAAGCGTGATTCACTTCGGAAACCACAGCTGTGATCCCACGCTGTGGCACATAGGTCCCTTTGAGATCGCCACGCGGCGCGCCGTTGACGCTGGGGAAGAGCTGACCATCGACTACGGCACCCAGTCGGGAGCCCCTGGATTCTCCATGGCCTGCAGTTGTGGCTCCGCTCTCTGTCGCGGTGCGGTCTCGAGCGACGACTGGCGCCTCCCGGCCCTCCAGACGCGCTATGCGCATCACTGGATCCCGGCCCTCGAAGCGCGGATTGCCGCCGATTGAGACTGCCTGCACAGCCACCGATGGCACGGCTTCTTCTAGCGACTCTGTGGCTCTCTCCACATTGGCCAGACTGTTGGTCCTCCGCTCGGAAGGGCGACCTCACCCGTGACCTCGAACCCGTGGCGCTTGTAATAGGCGATATTGGATTCCTTCGACGATTCGAGGTAGGCGGGCGTCGACTCTGCGTCAGCTCGCGAGAGCACCCGTTCCATCAGCGCAGCGCCGATGCCCGCACCCTGCCAATCAGGGTGTGTGCCCAGCGTTGCCAGATACCAGTGAGGCCGATCGCTCGGGTGTGTTCCTTCCAACGTCGCGTACACCTCGATGGCCCGTTCGAGCTGGGTGCCGACGATGGATTTGAACTCGTCGATGGAGTCGACCATGACACTCACGTCGAACTGCCAGCGGCCGGGCGGCGCCCAGACGGCCGCACCTACCCCATCTGGAGTTGAATAGGTCTCTCCCACGCCGATCTGTGATCGAAGCAGGAGGTTGAACAGGGCAACCATGCGCCGGCGCCGTTGTGAGCGAGGGAGCAACCACAAGGTGACGGGGTCGTCATCAAAGGCTCGAGCAAGCGTGGTGGCCAACCTCGGAATGTCGCGAACGGTTGCTCGCATGACTTGCATGGATGCCAGTCGTGCTACATCCGGTGTCCGAGTTCCGTCGTCGGTCATGACGCACTGCGCGCGCCCACACGAGGTGCGTGCACCCCCAGGGGGAAGCCCACGATCGAGGCGCAGACCAAGTCTCGTTTCACTGGCCAGAGACTATTGGGTCAGCGCGTTCGGCTGGTATTCCTGAAGTTCTGTCGCCGTTCGCTCGACACGGGAGCCAGTTCAGCTCGGAAAAGATCGAAGCGGATAGTCCCGCCCCTGGTATTCGAAGACAGGCAGAAGCCGCCCGTCAGGGCGCCTCTGAACTCTCCGACACCATGCGTACACGTGCCTCGCTCCGTCCTCCATCACGACGAGAAGTTCGGCGCTGTCTGGGTCGACACGATGCTCCCTGCCGTCGAGGGGACCACCATCGAGAACTGCGTTGCCAGCGTTCGCGTTCAGGATGCGATCTTCCACCACCTTCATGGTATTCACGGGACGCGGCGCCGTCGGGCGTGGCCACTGCGCCCTATTTGTGAGCCAGCTCGAGCGCGGCCCGTTGGTCACCGATCAGGCGCGCGCCTGCCCAAATGAGCAGTGAGCCGACGCGTTGTCTTGACCGACGAAATGGCCGCGAACGCTGATCACGTCGGACTCTCGGCCACGCTCGGGCCGCATGCTCATTGAGGAGATCCGCATGTCTGGCCCTGGCGAGGGCGCGTAGCAGTTCGGGGTGCATCGGTGCTCCTTGGGGACAGAGAGAGAAGTATGGAAGGGGGGTGTGACAGAGGGCGCGGCGACGAAGCGTCAGTGGAACCAAGGTGTGCGGCGCCGCCATCGGCGCTCGCCCGCGAACTCGTTGCTGGTCAGCCCAGCAGAGTGCGCGTATCCGCCGCGGCGGTGGCGCACAGCATCGACTTCTGACGGTTCGTCAAGTGGATCTTCATGTGCACCTCCTCGGTGCTCGCGTTGGAGCCATCACGAAAACATGCTGACGCCGAAATGGCGAGCGCTTCGAAGGACAACGCAACGAACGTGCGCCGTCGCTCCGTGTTGGGAGTTAGCTCTGTGTGAAGGCAGTGGGTCGGAGTTCCGCCAAAATCGCCCGCGTCAGCTCCTCGACATTGATGGGCCGCGTCGTATCCACCTCGATCAGCTTGCCCACTCCGATGGGCTGATCGAACTCTGCGAGAAGCGCGGGGTCCAGGGTAGGTGTGACGTGAGCGGCGTGATGGCCCGAATCGGCCGCGCGGCGCTGATAGCGATCTCGGGCGACCTCTGGAGGGCACGAGCAATACACCTCGACCAAATTGGCGGAGAGTCCGACGAGCTTGCTCTTTTCGTAGTCGCTGTGCGGACGGAAGTTCGCCTCGAGCACGGCACGCCGACTTTGTGCCGCAAGGGTCCAAAGCACCTCCATCGCGGCAGCGCCGAGTCGTCGCGACCATTCGAGATTCCCGTCCGGTGGGCTTAGTACATCCCAGAGAGTCTCCTTGATTGGATCCTTCGCGATCAGATTCATCTGAAGTGATTCGGCCAGCATCACTGAGAGCGTGGACTTTCCTGACCCCGGGGAGCCTGACACGAGAACGATCTCTCGGTTCATGGACGAAGTCTACGGATCCCCTTCATCGAAGTTCGAGGGCGGAGCCTTCGCGTCGCTTGAGCATTCAGGCTCCGCGACGCATGGCCAACGGATCGGTCGCATGGTTTGCGCGCAGCAGCTCCGCCATGTGTCGTGAGTTCACCGGGGTGCCAATGCCGATTGGAACAACCGCATCCTGGTCGCTCTCACAATCAGGGCAGATCACGACCCAACGACCGTCTGACATCTCGGTGATCGTGGGGACATGGTGAGTCGTCCGCATGCTCCGCATACTCCGCCTTCCTGTTTCGCCATGCCGCCTTCGCCGGTTGATGACGCTAAGGGGTGAGCGGACGTTTCGCTAGAGGCGAAGGGAGGTTGTTCGTTGTTCTTGCGTTGTCACGGATTGGCCGTAAACGCCACCGCGAATGCCCTTTCCCTTCGGTGAAAGAACAGAGCCTCGTATCGCAGCAACCGGTGAAGGCCGACTTTCACCGCGCCGTCACTCGGTGCAACCCCAGCGAAGCGCGCGCGTCCACAACGCTCTCACAACTGGTTGCCGTGGTCCCTCAGGTGCGGCCTTCCTCGGTCCGAGGAACACCTAATAGCCGCCTCACGGCGGCCCGAAAGGGGGAAGCGTGGGAGAGCAGGCGGCCGTGGACCGTCGCGGGCCTGTTGGCACCGGCACGCTGTGGTTCGCCGGCGCATCCCTGGTGCTGTCGTTCTGCTTGCTCATGCTGAACGGGGTCGGGGTCGGGGTCGGGGCGACGGGAGTCCACGCTTCGCGAAGCGATGGCGTTTCGGCGCACAAGCGCGTCGCAGTCGTCTCGACGAACTCTCAGGCCAACTCGAACTACTCGAACTACTGGGGGACTGACGATGTCCCGCCCCGTCCAAAGCCCCATGAGTCCGCGCCGCCAGCGGCCACCCCTGCCGCCCCGGCCATCCAGGTTTCGACGCCGCCGCCAACACCCGCACCGCCGCCTCCACCTCCGCCAGCGCCGCCCGCCGCCCTGCCTGGCCGCGGAGCCGCAACCACGTACGGTTGTGCGGCGGCCCTGACGTACCTTGCGGCGTACTCCGCGCCCGGCTTCACGTTCCAGTGCCCGGGGTACGCGCTCGGCCACCAGGCCATGACGTGTATCGACGAGGCCGGCGTCTGCGACAACGAGCACCTCATCGCCATCGCGGATCCCTGTCCCGCGGCCTACATGAACGAGGCATCGAACTCCTGGGTCCTGACGGGGGCTTCCGACTCTCCCATCGATCCCTACGGAGCCTGTTCCTGAGGAGTAGCGCTCCAAGGTCACCTTGGCTCCGTCGCTCTTGGACGACGGTCTCGTCCCACGCCGCGCGAGCCGCGTTCAGCTGACGGGGACGAGTCCCTCGACCATCTGCGACAGCACCTCGCTGATGGAGCCGTAGACGACGACCTCGGCGAGCGCGTCCATCTCGGTCGGCCCGCCGTTGACGATGACGAGCACGGCTCCGTGCCGGACGGCCACGGGCACCAGACCGGCGGCGGGGAACACTGCGAGGGTCGAGCCCACGGCGAGCAACAGGTCGCAGGCCGCGGCCGCCTCCTCGGCACGGAACAGGTCCCCAGGGACCAAGCTCTGGCCGAAGCTGATCGTCGCCGACTTCAAGATGCCGCCGCACGCCTCGCCGTCGCGGCCTGCCACCGTGCAGGCGGGGTCTGCTTCGCCACTTCGCACCCGCTCGTGCACCGGCTCGGCGGGCTGGCGGTCGCCGCAGCGCAGGCACACCACGTCGAGCGCGCTCCCGTGGATCTCGACCATGCGCGCCGGGTCCGTCCCCGCTTTCTGGTGCAGCCCGTCGATGTTCTGCGTGACAAGTGTGTCGAGCCGGCCGCTGCGTTCGAGTACCACGAGCGCGGCGTGACCGGCGTTGGGCTCCGAGTCCCACATGGGCGAGGTGAGGCGGTTCTGCCAGGAGCGCTGCCGAAGCTCGGGGTCGCTCACGTAGGCCTGCAGCGTCGCCATCTTCTCGGCGTCGGGGTTCTTGGTCCACACGCCTTGGGGCCCGCGGAAGTCCGGAATGCCCGAATCGGTCGAGATGCCCGCGCCCGTCAGCACCACCACCCGGCGCGCGTGAGCCAGAAGCGAGCGCGCTCGCGCCACCTCGCTCGCGGTGTCGTCGGTGTCGCCAGCGCCCGTGTCGCTCATGTCGTTGTTCTTGTCGTCGTCGTCCACTCCGGCGCAATCGTGGCACGGACCGGGCGTACGCTGCGCCGGTGCCACCACCGCCGGGGCCCGCGTCCGCTCCCGTCGTGGAATTGCTCGCGCACGCCGACGCCGCGGCACGCCAGCGCCGGGCCGCCGGTGCCCTGCTGGCCCGGGGTTGCACCGAGGGCGACCGCGTCGCCTTCGCACTCGGCTCGTCGGCCGATCTCGTGTGTGCCGTGCTCGGCGCCGCCCGTGTCGGCCTCATCCCGGTGTTGCTCAACGCGACGCTCACGGCGACCGAGTGCGACCTCCTGGCCGACGACGCCGAACCCGCGACCCGCGTGTTCAGCCCGGCCGAGCTCGCCGCGCTGACGGCGGGGGAAGGGCGCGCGTCCGGCCGAGCTGGCGCCCTTTCCGCTGACGCGGCCCATGCACTACACGTCGGGCACGACGGGACGCCCCAAGGGCGTGACGACGGGGATCTGGGACGAGGCCACCGCCCGCGCGGTCTACGAGGACGAGGCGTCGGTGTGGCACTTGGATCCGGCCGACCTCCATCTGGTGTGTTCGCCGATGTACCACACCGTGTCGATCCGGTTCTCGGCCAACACGTTGCTCGCGGGCGGGTCGCTCGCCATCTTGAGCCGCTTCGATGCGGCGACCGCGCTCGATGTGTTGCGGCGCCACCGCCCGACCACCGCCTTCTTCGTCCCGACGCACCTCCAGCGCATCTTGCAGTACCCCGGCCTCGGCGCCGACGAGCACTTCGACTCGCTGCGCCTCCTGGCCCACGCGGGCGCGCCCTGTCCCGAGTCGGTGAAGCGGGCCACCATGGCGCGGGCGAACCCCGGCACCGTCTGGGAGTTCTACGGCTCGACCGAGGCGCAGTTCAGCGTCTGCTCTCCCGGCGAGTGGCTCGAGCACCCCGGCAGTGTGGGCCGGGCCCGGCCCGGCCGCCGGCTCTTCGTCGAGACGGTCGCCGACGACGAGCACACCGGCCCCGAGCCTGCCGAGGAAGGCGGCGTGATCTGGTGCGACATGCCCGACTTCGCCCGCTTCAGCTACTGGCGCGACCCCGAGGCCACCGCCCGGGCGTGGCGCGGGGCGGCCTGCACGGTGGGGGACCTGGGCCGGCTCACGCCCGACGGCTACCTCTCCCTTACAGGACGCCGGTACGACCTCATCATCAGCGGGGGCGTCAACGTCTACCCGGCCGAGATCGAGAATGTGCTGACGGCGGTGGCGGGGGTCGCCGAGGTGGCCGTCTTCGGACTGGACGACGAACGGTGGGGCCAGCGCGTCTGCGCCGCCTTCGTGACCGAGCGCGGCACCGCATCGAGCGATGCCGAGGAGGCCCTGCGGGCCGCCGCGTCGCTCCACCTTGCCCCGTACAAGCGGCCCAAGACCTACGTCGCCGCCCCTGACCTGCCCCATAGCGCCACCGGGAAGCTCGTGCGGCGGGCCGTGGCCGGTCACCTCGGGCTGAGCAGCGGGTAAGACTGCACCATGCCTTTTGCCACCATCAATCCGACCACCGGCAAGACGGAGAAGGTGTTCCCCACCCACACGCCGGCCGAAGTCGACGCCATCTTGGACAGCGCCGTCGCCGCGTACGCCGAGTACAAGACGACCACCTACGCCGAGCGGGCCCGCCACCTGGTCACGGCGGCCGAAATCCTGGAGGCCGAGGTCCCCGACGTCGCCCGCATCATGACCACCGAGATGGGCAAGACCTTCGCGGCGGCCAAGGCCGAGGCGTCCAAGTGCGCCATGGCCCTGCGCTGGTTCGCCGAGCACGGCGAAGCGTTGTTGGCCGACGAGGTGATCGCTTCCTCTGCGTCGAAGTCCTACGTGCACTACCAGCCGATCGGGCCGGTGCTGGCGGTCATGCCCTGGAATTTCCCCATGTGGCAGGTGATGCGCTTCGCCGCACCGGCGCTCATGGTCGGCAACGTCGGTTTGCTCAAACACGCGTCGAACGTGCCGCAGACAGCGCTCGCCCTCGAGGACCTCTTCCGGCGCGCCGGGCTCCCCGAGGGCGTCTTTACCAACCTCTTCGTCGAGTCCAAGGACGTGGCCCAGATCATCGCCGACCCTCGCGTCGTCGCCGTCACCTTGACCGGCAGCGAGCGAGCCGGCATATCGGTGGGCGAGACGGCCGGTCACGCCCTGAAGAAGAGCGTGCTCGAGCTCGGCGGGTCGGACCCCTTCGTCGTGCTGCCCTCGGCCGACCTCGACGCGTGCGTCCGCATCGCCGTCACCGCCCGCGTGCAGAACAACGGGCAGTCGTGCATCGCGGCCAAGCGCTTCATCGTGGTCGACCAGGTGCACGACGAGTTCCTCGCCCGCTTCACCGAGGCGATGGACGCGCTGGTCGTCGGCGACCCCTTCGACCCGGCCACCCAGATCGGACCGATCGTCACCGAGGCCCAGCGCGACGAGCTCGTGAGTCAGGTGGAGGAGGCGCGGCGCCAGGGCGCCAGAGTCCACGCCGGCGCGAAGGTGCCCGACGGCGACGGGTGGTACTTCGCCCCGACCGTGCTTTCGGGCATCACGACCGACATGGAGGTGGCCAAGGAGGAGGTCTTCGGGCCCGTCGCCATGGTGCTGCGGGTGCCCGACCTCCCGGCAGCGATCGAGGCAGCCAACGCCACCTCCTTCGGGCTGGGTTCCAGCGTCTGGACCAACGACGAAGACGAGCAGGCGCGCTGCGTCGAGGGGATCGAGGCCGGCGCCGTGTTCGTCAACGCGATGGTGTTCTCCACCCCCGAACTGCCCTTCGGGGGCATCAAGCGTTCGGGCTACGGCCGCGAGCTCTCAGAGCTCGGCATCAAGGAGTTCACCAACGCCAAGACCGTCTACATCGGGTAGGGCGCCCAACGTGGCCGCGGACCCCGCTCCGACCACCTACCTCGACCACGCCGCGACGACGCGGCTGCGGCCCGAAGTAGCGGCCGCCATGGCGCAGGTCCACGCCTCGCCGGACGGGCTGCTCGGCAACCCGACCGGGAGCCACCCGCCGGCACAGAGGGCCCGGCGCCTCCTCGAAGAGGCCCGCGACGAGGTCGCCGCGTTCATGGGCCGCGACCCGGGCGAGATCGTCTTCACCTCCGGCGGCACCGAGGGAGCCAACCTGGCCGTGCTCGGGACGGCGGAGGCCGCGCTCTACGAGCGTGGCGAGGCGGTGGTCCTCTCCTCTGGGGTCGAGCACCCGGCGGTGCGCGAATCCGCTCGCGCGGCGGAGCGGGCTGGTGCCGATGCGCGCGAGTTGCCGGTGGACAGCGGCGGCGTCCTCGATGCGGACGCGCTGGCACGGACGCTGTCCTCGCGGATCACGTTGGTCGCGGTCATGGCCGCAAACAACGAGACGGGTGTTGTGCAGCCGGTGGCCGACGTGGTCGATGCGGTGCGCCGGCGCGCCCCACGGGCGTACGTCTTCTGCGATGCCGTCCAGGCGGCGCCCTGGCTCGACCTGGCCGACTGCACCGCAGGCACCGACCTGGTGTCACTCAGCGCGCACAAGCTCGGCGGGCCGGTGGGCATCGGCGCTCTCGCGGTCGGCCCGCGGGTAGTGCTCGGGCCGCGCCAGCACGGTGGGGGTCAAGAGCGCGAGCGGCGCAGCGGGACCCAGGACGTGGCCGGCGCAGTCGGCCTGGCCACGGCGCTGCGGCTGGTGACGGCCGAACGTGAGGCCGCGGGCGCGCGGGTGGCCGCCCTGCGCGACCGGCTCGCCGAGGGTCTCTTGGGCAGCATCGACGGCGCGTACCGCACGGTGCCGGCGGGCGTCGCCGTCTTGCCGGGGCACCTGCACCTGTGCCTCTCTGCGGCCGACCGCGAAGAGGTGCTCGTCGCCCTCGGCCGCGAGGGCATCTGCATCTCCGGCGGGTCGTCGTGCGCCAGTGGTGCGCTCGAGCCCAGCCACGTGCTGGCCGCCATGGGCATCGAGCCCGCCCTCGCCGCGGGAGCGCTGCGCTTCACGCTGGGGTTCGGCACCACCGGAGCCGACGTGGACCGCGCGCTCTCGGTGGTGCCCGGTGTCGTGGCCGCGCTGCGCCAGGCGGCGTGACGACCGGGTGGCACACTGGTCCCATGCGGGTGCTCGTAGCGATGTCCGGCGGCGTCGACTCGTCCGTCGCGGCCGCGTTGCTGGTCGAACAGGGCCATGACGTCACGGGCGCCACGCTCAAGCTGTGGGGCGGGCCCTCCGATTCGGGTTGTTGTTCCGTGGCCGACGTCGATGACGCCAGACGGGTAGCCCAGCAGCTGGGCATCGCGCACCACGTCTTCAACCTGACCGAGGAGTTCGACCGCGCCGTGGTCACGCCCTACGTCGACGAGCACGCGGCCGGTCGCACGCCCAATCCCTGCATCGAATGCAACCGTTCGATGAAGTTCGACCTGCTGTTGCGCCGGGCCGAGCGACTGGGCTTCGATCGCTTGGCCACGGGGCATCACGCCCGGGTGACCGGCGACGCGATCTGGCGTCTGCGCCGGGGCACCGACGCCGCGAAGGACCAGTCCTACGTACTCTCGATGCTCGGACAGGACGCACTGTCCCGCATCGTCCTCCCCGTCGGCGACATGACCAAGGACGACGTCCGCGCCCACGCCGCCCGCTTGGGTCTGCGCACGGCGGGCAAGCCGGACAGCCAGGACGTCTGCTTCATCGGCAGCGCGGAAGGCCGCCTTGGTTTCCTCTCGGCACGCATGGCGTTGCACCCCGCTGAGGTCGTCGACATCGAAGGCCGTCCCGCCGGGACCGTCGAGGCCGTCGAGCTGGTGACGGTGGGCCAGCGGCGCGGCATGGGCCACGGCACCGACGGCGCGCGGCGCTACGTGACCGACGTGGACCTGGCCGCACGCCGGGTGACCGTGGGCGGTGCCGGGGACGTGCTGCGCTCCTCCGTCGTGCTCAGCGCGTCGTCGCTGTGCTGGGTCGACCTTCCCCTGGCAATCGGTGCGCGCGCGATCGCGCAGGTCAGTGCCCACGGACGGCCTGTCCCGTGCACGGTCGAGCGCGACGGTGCAGACGAGGACATGGTCGTCCGCTTCGACGCGCCGCAGCGGCCGGTGGCACCGGGCCAGACCGTGGCGCTCTACGACGTGGCCGAGCCGGACGCGGTGGTCGGCGCCGGCATCGCGGCCTGACCATGGCCGGGAAGGGCAACGGTCGGGGCACGGGCCGAGGCGGCGGCGGCGCCGGCGCGGGCAGTGACGGCAGGACGCACGTCCCGACCGAGGCGGCGGCGCGCGCCGATGAGCTGCGCGGCCTGATCCGGCACAACAACGAGCTGTACAACGTGCTCGATGCGCCTGCGATCCCCGACGCGGAGTACGACCTCCTCGTCGGGGAGCTGCGCCAGCTCGAGGCGGGCTATCCCGCCCTGGTGACGCCCGACTCGCCGACCCAGACGGTGGGTGCCGCGCCCTCGGGCCTCTTCCAAGAGGTGCGCCACCGCATCCCGATGATGAGCCTCGACAACGCGTTCGACGAGGACGAGCTGCGCGCCTGGGGCGAGCGCCTGCGCCGGGCGGACGTGTCGCTCGACCTCGACACACTGGCGTTCTCGTGCGAGCCCAAGGTCGACGGCGTCGCCATGTCACTCGTCTACGAGAAGGGCCGTTTCGTGCAGGCGGCCACACGGGGCGACGGCGTGGCGGGCGAGGACGTCACCGCCAACGTCGCCACCGTCAAGGACGTCCCGGCCGAGCTGTCCAAGGCGGGGGGCCCGTACCCCGACGTGCTCGAGGTGCGCGGCGAGATCTACATGCCCGTCGCCGACTTCGAGGCCATGAACAAGCGCCAGGCCGACGCCGGAGAGCGCCTCTTCGTCAACCCGCGCAACTCCGCGGCCGGCGCACTGCGGCAGAAGGACCCGGGCGTCACGGCCACGCGGCCACTGCACTTCTGGGCCTACGCGATCGGGTTCGTCGAGCGCGCGCCGGCGAAGCAGGCGTGGCCGGCGGCGACCCAGTCGGCCACGCTCGCCCAACTCGGGCGGGCCGGGTTCCCGGTGAGCCCCGACGCCAGGCGGGTCACCGGCATGGCCGCGGTGGTGGCGCGTTGCAACGAGCTCGCCGCGACGCGCCACGACATGGCGTACGAGATCGACGGCGTCGTCACCAAGGTGGACGAGCTGGCACTGCACGCGGTCCTCGGCGCAACGTCGCGCGCGCCGCGGTGGGCCATCGCCTTCAAGTTCCCGCCCGAGGAGCGCACCACCCGGCTGCTCGACATCATGGTCTCCATCGGCCGGACGGGCCGCGCGACTCCCTTCGCCCGCCTCGAACCGGTCTTCGTCGGAGGCTCCACCGTGGGCGTGGCCACCTTGCACAACGAGGACCAGGTCGCGGCGAAGGACGTGCGCCCGGGCGACCTCGTCATTGTGCGCAAGGCGGGCGACGTCATCCCCGAGGTGGTCGGACCGGTCAAGGACGGGCCGGGCGTGCCCAAGCGGCGCAAGCCGAAGTGGAAATTCCCGAAGTCGTGCCCTTCGTGCGGCCAGCCGCTCGTCCGCCTGCCCGGTGAGAGCGACACCTATTGCACGAACATCGACTGCCCGGCTCAGCGGGTGCAGCGCATCGCCCACTACGCGTCGCGCTCGGCCATGGACATCGAGGGGCTGGGCGAGGAGCGCGTGCTCCAACTCGTCGCGGCCGGCCTCGCTAACGATCCCGCGGACCTCTACGGTCTCACCGTCGAACAGCTGGTGCAGCTGGAGCGCTTCGCCGAGATCTCGGCCCGCAACCTCGTGGGCGCCATCGCCGCGTCGCGGGCGCGGCCTCTCAGCCGGCTGCTCGTCGCCCTCGGCGTCCGCCACGTGGGGCCGACCGGTGCCCGCGCCGTCGCACGCGCGTTCGGCACGCTCGAGGCGATCGAGGCGGCCAGCGTGGAAGAGCTCGCCGCCGTCGACGGCGTGGGCGGGGTCATCGCCGCGAGCCTCGCCGAGTTCCTCTCGGCTGACACCAACGTTGCAGTGATCGGCCGCCTGCGCGCGGCCGGGGTGTCGACGGAGGAGCCGGGTGCCGCCGGGGTGGCGCGTGGCGGTACCGACGCGGTGGCCTCCCTGCCCCAGACGCTGGCCGGCAAGGTCGTCGTGGTCACCGGCGCGGTCCCCGGTTACACGCGGGAAGGGGCCGAAGAGGCGATCATGGCGCGCGGCGGCACGTCGCCCGGCAGCGTGTCGAAGAAGACGTTCGCCCTTGTCGTCGGCGACGCGCCCGGCGCCTCGAAGACCAAGAAGGCCGAGGACCTCGGGACCCCGGTGGTCGACGCGACCACGTTCGACGCGTTGCTCGAAACGGGCCAACTCCCGGAGTGAGGCTGGTGGGGGGGCGTCCACCGGCGATGTGTGCGCGATCAGTAGCGTGGGGAATGCCCCGATGCCCCTGATCACTGATTCCATCGGCCGGGTCCTAGGGAAGCGGTACCGGCTGCTCTCCGCTCTGGGCACCGGCGCTTCTGCCCACGTCTTTCTTGCCGAAGACGTGTCGTTGCAGCGCTTCGTCGCGGTCAAGGTCCTCCAGCCCGGCCTCGCAACCGACAACGCCTTCTTGAAGCGCTTCCGCGCCGAGGCACGCTCCGTCGCCTCGCTCAACCACCCTCACGTCCTGCGTGTCTTCGACTGGGGCGAGGACACCGATGGGCCGTATCTGGTCCTCGAGTATCTCGGCGGAGGCTCGCTGCGAGACCTGCTCGACCGCGACGTCAGGCTCACCCATTCCCAGGCCGCCCAGCTCGGGGCCGAGGTGGCCCAGGGTCTTGCCTACGCACACGTGCGCGGGCTGGTGCACCGCGACATCAAGCCGGCGAACCTCTTGTTCGACGAGGAGAGCCGGGTGCGGGTGGCCGACTTCGGCGTCGCCCGCGCGCTGGCCGAGGCCGCTTGGACCGAGCCGGCCGGCGCCATGGTCGGGACCGCCCGCTACATCTCGCCCGAGGCCGCGCAGGGGCACCCGGTCGACGGGCGTGCCGACGTCTACTCGCTGGCGTTGGTTCTCTACGAGGCGGTCACCGGGACGGTGCCCTTCGTCACGGACACGACGATGGGGACGTTGGCCGCGCGCATCGGCCAGCCGCTCCCGCACAACGAGGCGCTCGGGCCCCTTGACGATGTGCTGGCGCGCGCCGCCGCACCCGAGACCTCGGCTCGCCTCGACGCCGCCGGGCTGGCCGCGCGCCTGGGTGCGCTGGCCGCCGCGCTGCCCTCGCCGGCGCCCCTGCCCCTCGTCTTCCACCACATCGAGGACTCGACGACCATCGCGGGATTCCGCGCGCCGGGCGTCTCCGAGCTGACCGACTCGGGCGTGGTCGCGGCGGCCGCTGCGACTGGGGCCATGTCCTCGACGGCGATCGCGCCGAGCGTCGCCGCGGCGCCGATCGGGACGAGGGCCGGCCCGGGGGAGATCTTCGACGCCGAGCCCAATGGCACCGGCCGCGGCGGGCGCCCGCCCAACGGTCGCTTCGGAGGCGGGCGCACCACCCGCCGCAAGTACTGGATCATCGGCGCGGTCGCCGCCGCAGTGGTCCTGCTGGCCGCCGGGCTCTTCGTCGCGTTCGGCACCAACGTGCTGACGCCGTCGCACCCGACGCCCAACGTCGTGAACCTGCCACTGGCCCAGGCGCGCGCGGCCCTGGACAAGGTGCACATGAACCTGAGGGAAGGAGTACCGGTCAAGTCGATCCCTGTCACGGCCGGCGACGTGGTGTCACAGAGCCCGAAGTCCGGCGTCTCGCAGAAGGAGGGCTCCACCGTCACCGTCGTGGTGTCTGCAGGCCCACCGGACGTCAGCGTGCCGTCGCTGGCCAACATGACGTGCGCGCAAGCGGTCACCGCGCTGTCGTCGGTGCACCTCCAAGCGGACTGTACGCCGGGCAGCTATGACAACAACGTCCCGGCCACCATCATCATCTCGTGGTCGGTCGGGTCGGCCCAGAACCCGACCAAGGCGCCCTACGGCAGCACCATCACCATCGTGCCGTCGCTCGGCCACCAGCCGGCGACGGTGCCCAGCATCCCGACCACCTACACCTACGCGCAGGCGGCGGCCGCGCTCGAGGCGGTCGGCCTGACGGCGACGCAGGTCAACGCGGCGAACGCCACGGTGCCGTCGGGCAACGTGATCTCGACGGCCCCGGCGTCGGGCGCGCAGGCGCCCTACGGCTCCCAGGTCACGGTCAACGTGTCGACCGGGCCGCCGACGGTCCAGGTCCCCAACGTCCAGGGTGACACGGTGCAGCAGGCGACGGCGGCGCTGCAGGGAGCGGGGCTCAACCCCTCGGGTGTGCAGGGCAACCCGACGGGGACCGTGGTCGGCACCCAGCCTTCCATCGGCTCGACGGTGCCGACGGGCTCGTCGGTCCAGCTCTTCTCGCAGTAGCTTCCGCGGCAGGCCGTGGCGCTTCCCTTCGATCCCAGCTGTGACCTCTGCGAGGCCGCGCGCCTCTCGGAGTGGCACCACGAGGACGACGTCTGCTGGGTGGCCGACTGCGAGGTGTGCGGGGTACCGATGGTCGTATGGAAACACCACGGCCCGACCCCGCCCGACGAGGACGTCACCCACATGATCGATCAGCTGACCAGGGTGGCCGACGCCCGCTTCGGACCGGACGGGTGGTCGATCGACCGTGTCATGCGACAGATCCCGAACCATTTCCACGCGCACGGCCGCGACCCGAACTGGTGGTACCGCTTGCGCCGGCTGCGCTGAGGGCGGCGGTCGACCCGTTCAGGGGCTGGGGGCGACCGGGGCCTGGAGCGGCGAGCTGGGCGTGCCGAGCGGCAGATCGGCCGAGAAGTCGACGGGGAAGTTGGTGTGCCGCTCGAACGTGCCCATGGGCCGGAACTCCATGAGATCGTTGCGGATCTCGGCCCCCGTGGGGAGGAACTCGCACAAAGCGTCGACCGAGGCGCGCAGCTCCGCCTTGGCCAGGTGGACGCCGAGGCAATAGTGGGCGCCGAAGCCGAACATCAGCAGATTGGAGTTGTCCCGCCTGATGTCGAACTCGTCGGGGTTCGCGAAGACCTCGGGATCGCGGTTGGCGCCGCCGAAGCTCAACATGAGCATTTGACCCTGGCGGACGTGCTTGCCTCGCATCTCGAAGTCGCGCACCGCGTAGCGGGGGAGCCCGGCGGGCCCACCCATGCCGTAGCGGATGATCTCGAGCACGGTCTGCGGCACGAGCGTGCGGTCGGCCTTCACCTGGTCGAAGACCTGCGGGTTCTCCAGCAGGCTCATGATGGCGGCGATGGCGCCGATCGACGTGGTCTCGCTGCCGGCGCTGACCAGCCCGGTGACGAGACTGACGATCTCGTCGAGTGTCATCTGGTCTCCCATGTCGTGGGTGCTCACCAAGTCGCTGATCAGGTCGTCTTGTGGCTCCGCCTGGCGCTCGACGGCCATGGCGCGGACCCAGTCCGACAGCTCGAGCAAGGCCTGCTCGGCCTGCTGCAGGGCCTCTACGGGTGCGAACGGCAGGGCGTTGGCGATCACGGCCTGGGCGAGCTGGCGGAAGCGCTGCTCGTCGCCCCCGGCAGGCGGGATGCCGGTGATCCGGCTGATGACCGTGTTGGGGATCGGGTCGGTGAATTCGCCCATCAGGTCGACCACGCCGGTGCGTCCGGACAACGGCGCAGCGAAGCGGGCCACGACCTCATCGATGTGGGTCTCCATGCGCGCGATGGCCTTCGGCGTGAAGGCGGTGGTGACCAGGCGGCGCACACGGCGATGGTCGTCGTGTTCGAGTGCCAGCAGGTTGTTCTCCTCGAGCCAGCGGACGTAGCTCCCGGTCGGCGCTGGTTCGTAGAGCTCCCACAGGCGCTTGTCCGGTGTGGCCACCTCCGCGTCGGACATGAGCCGCTTGACGTCGTCGTGGCGCGTCACCAGCCACAGCGCCATGGGTTCGACGTAGTGCACGGGATCGTGCGTGCGCAGGCGGGCGATCTCCGCGAGGGGGTCGGCCATGAACTCGGGCGAGAAGACCTCGGGTGGAGTCGTCATGTCGGACATGTCGGGGATGGTGCCCCCTTCCGGATCCTTGTGCTCTCTCTCGAGGCCTACCACGACCAGCGGGGCACTGCACGAATGGGATGCAGTTCCGAATCCGTTTCAGCCCATGAGTTCTGCTGGGCAACGTCCGCGCCGAACTCGAGATGTGATCGCACCGTGTTTCGAAAAGGCTCGTCATCGGGCAGGCCTGCCTCGTCCAGGGCTTCGAGATAGAGGGTCACGAATCGCTGCTTCTGTGCATCGGTGATCCGGAGATGACGGTGGACCTCGATGATGTGCTCGAATCCGAGTTCACGGGTGAACGAGTCCGGACCGCCGAAGGATTCGGCGGTGAACCAGGTCAGATGATCAACGTGCGTCGCCATGCGCTCGGTGAAGACGCTGCTGAGGACCGGATCTTCTAGGACCTTGTCGTAGAAGAGCTCCTCGAGGCGGTGCAGCGCCTCGTCGCCGCCCGCGTGCTCGTAGATCGTCTCCATGCAATGCCTCCGGTTGGTCGCGAACGCAATCCGTTCCGAGGATATGGCCACGGAGGGCTCTCGAAGTTCACAAATTGGGCGCCGGTAGGGTGTCCGCCATGGCTCCCGGAGTCGAATTCGAGCGCTCCGACGCGCTGCTCGATCCGGTCGCCGACCCCGGCGGGGGCGCGATGGGGCCGCTCGGTGACGGGTCAGTCGGGACCAACTGGTTCGTGCTCTTGCACCGGCGCGTCTCGGCGCGCGCCGTGGGCAGCCCTCGTTACCAATGGTGGGCGCTGGTCGCGCTGCTGGCCGGATTGCTGGCGCTCAACATCACCTTCACCGTCTTCGTGGTGGCGCTGCCGACGGTCAAGGCGGATTTCCACACCAACCTCTCCGTTCTGGCTTGGGCCTCGACGGGGCCGTTGCTGGCTTTCGGGGTCGCCGCACCGTTCTTCGGCAAGGCGGGTGACCTGTTCGGGCACCGCCGGCTGTACCAGTTCGGCCTCCTCGGCGCCATGGTCAGCGCGGTGCTCACGGCCACCGCGCCCGACGTCGGGATGCTGCTGTTCGCCCGCGCCCTCGACGGCGTCCAAGGTGCCGCCACGGGGACGGCTTCCATGGCCATCATCCTCGAGCTCTTCGATCCCGAAGACCGCGTCAAGGCGCTCGGCTGGTGGTCGCTCGTGGGCGCCGGCGGCCCTGTCCTCGGCGTGACGTTGGGCTCGCCCGTGATCCAGTACTTCGGCTGGCGCACGCTGTTCTGGGGCCAACTGGTGCTGCTCGTCGTCGCGTCGGTGGTCGTAGCCGTGTTGTTGCCCTCGGGCCGGCGGGCAGGCCCGGGTGGGGCTGCTGCTGCCATCGACTCGCAGGGACGCTCCCGCTCAGGTGTCTGGGCGGGCATGGACTGGGTCGGCAGTTGGAGCCTGGCCGGGTCCGTCACCGCCGCCATGCTCGTGCTGAGCATCGGCCCCATCGCCGGCTGGACCTCGATCGGCGTCGTGATCTGCGGCGTGGCGTCCGTCGCCCTCGCCCTCCTCTTCGTGTGGCGCGAGTCCACCTTTGCCACGCCCCTGGTGCCCACCACCTACTGGCGCCGGCGCAACTTCATGTTCCCGATGGGTGCCAAGGGCTTTTCGAGCTTCGCCTACTTCGGCGGCTTCTTCCTCTTCCCGCTCCTCATGGAGCAGGTCTACGGGTACAGCGTCTCCCAGGTCGGGTTCCTCTCGGTGGCGCGGCCACTGGTGTTCGCCATCAGCGCGCCCATCGCGGGGTACATGACCATACGGACGGGGGAGCGCAACGCCACCCTCTTCGGCACCGCCGCGCTGCTCTTCTCCATGATCCTCTTCGCCACGCTCACCGTATGGTCGGGGCTGGTGGTCATCCTGATCGCGTTGGCCCTCTCGGGCCTCGGTATGGGGGTGTCCATGCCGGCCACGTCGGCCACCATGTCCAACGAGCTGGCCGAGTCCGAGTACGGGGTGATGAGCGTGGCCCAGCTACTGGCCAGCCAGGTCGGGGAGGTGGCGGGCATCCAGGTCGTGTTGACCATTCAGGAGTCACTGGATCGCCACATCGGCGCGAACCACGGCGAGTCCGTGCTGCACAGCTTCAGCGTCCCGTTCTGGGTGGGTGCGGGTGCCGCCGCGCTCTCGGTCGTCTGCGCGCTGTTCATCCGGCCCATGAGCCGGCGCGCCCGGGCGGGGCAGGCGGAGCTGGCTACTCCGTGATCTCGCGCAGGCGCGCGGCCATCTCCGCCGCGTTGGAGTCGCCGGCGGCAGGCGACGCCTGCAGCGCCATGAGCTTCGCCATGTCGCCTTCGACCCGCACCTTGCCGGCCATGAAGGCCTGCATGCCGGCCTGGGGGTTCCCCTCGATGAGAATCGCCTTCGCCGTGTCGTAGTCGACGGTGACCTTGAGGTCCTGCTCATCGACGTGACCCGTGTCCAAGACGAGCTCGCCGCTCGATGTGTCCATGTGCGCCAGGATGTCGTCCTCGGAGAAGGGCACGGCGGTCACCACGAGGTTCATGCGCACCTTGTGGGGGAAGGGGGGCGTCTTGCCCTCGTACTCGGCGCGGATCTTGCGGGCCTCATCGAGCCATTCGTCGCTGAGGAACGGGTACGCCGGCATGTGCGGTTGCTCCTTCGTCGTCGATCTGGTGCGGGTGCAGGACCTCGTCGCCCCGCCCCGGAGCCGTGTGGCCGCCGGAACCCTACTCGCCTCACCGGTAGGCTGCCGGTCCGTGAGCGCGCCCATCATGCCCGGTGCCGAGCCCTATTCCGCGACCGGCGACACCCGCGGCGCGCTCGGTGCTCCACGGCTTCACCGGCAATCCGCAGTCGATGCGCGACCTGGCGCTGGCGCTGTCCGACGCGGGCTTCACCGTGGAGCTGCCGTTGCTGCCGGGCCACGGCACCGACATCGCCGACATGCTCCCGACCCGCTGGGAGGACTGGTCCGCGGCCGCCGAGGAGGCCTACACCGAGCTGGCGGCGCGCAGCGACGGGGTCGTGGTCGTCGGCCTCTCCATGGGCGGGCTGCTGACCGTCTGGCTGGCCGAGCACCATCCCGAGATCGCAGCCATCGCCGTGGTCAACCCGATCCTCGCTCCGCCCGATCCCGACATCGTCGCCCTGGTCGAGTCCATGCTCGAGAGCGGGGAGGAAGTGGCACCGGGCATCGGTTCGGACATCGCCAAGGAGGGGGAGACCGAGTCGGCCTACCCCGGCCTGCCCCTGCGGCCGGCCCTGTCTCTCTTCGCCGCCGCGAGTGACGTGGCGGCAGACCTCGATTCCGTGACCTGCCCGGTCCTCGTCTTCACCAGCACCCAGGACCACGTGGTGGACCCGAAGTCGAGCGAGCTCCTCGTGACTCGTGCCAAGGGACCCGTCGAGCACGTGGTGCTCGAACGCAGTTACCACGTGGCCACCTTGGACTTCGACAAGGAGGAGATCGAGGCGCGGACCGTCGAGTTCCTCAGTGCCGTGCTGCCCGCGCCATCGGGCACCCGCCCGTGAGCGACGAAGCGGTCTCCTCGCGCGCCACGCTCAGTCGTGACGACGTCGTGCACGTGGCGCGCCTCGCCCGCCTGGAGCTGACCGAGGCCGAGGTCGACCTCTTCACCGCGCAGCTGCGGACCGTGCTCGACCATGCGGCCGACGTGGCGGCACTCGACCTCGCTCACCTCGAGCCGTCGTCGCACCCCATCGCCTTGGAGAACGTGCTGCGGCCCGACGAGCCGCGCCCGAGCCTCGACCGCGAGGAGGTCCTGGCGGCGGCGCCGGCGGTCGAGGACCACCGCTTCCGAGTGCCACGCATCGGGAGCGAGGCGCCGTGAGCCTGGGTCCTAGCAGCACCGCCGTGTCCGTGGCGGCCGGAGTCCGCGCCGGCCAGCGCTCGGCGCGCGAAGTCATCGAGGAGGCGATCGCGGCGGTCGTCGCGGGCGACGGCGAGCTGAACTCCTTCTTGCACGTGCTCGCCGACGAGGCTCGCGCCGAGGCGGACGAGGTGGACGCCGCGGTGGCCGCGGGGCGCGACCCGGGACCGCTGGCCGGGGTGCCCGTCGCGCTGAAGGACAACCTGTGCACCCGCGGTACCCCGACGACGTGCGGGTCGCGGATCTTGGAGGGCTGGCGCCCGCCGTACGAGGCCACCGTCGTCGAGCGGCTGCGTGGCGCAGGTGCGGTGGCGCTCGGCAAGACCAACATGGACGAGTTCGCCATGGGGAGCTCGACGGAGAACTCCGCATTCGGGCCGACGCGCAACCCGCGCCACCCGGGCAAGGTGCCCGGTGGCAGCAGTGGCGGGTCCGCCGCGGCCGTGGCCGCCGGGTTCGCCCCGCTCGGCCTCGGCTCGGACACGGGCGGGTCGATCCGCCAACCCGCCGCGTTGTGCGGCGTGGTCGGCATGAAGCCCACGTACGGGCGCGTCTCGCGCTACGGGCTGGTCGCCTTTGCCAGCTCGCTCGACCAGATCGGCCCGTTCGCCACCACGGTGGAGGACGCCGCACTGCTCTTCGACGTCCTCGCCGGGCACGACCCCTGCGACAGCACTTCGCTGCCTTCGGCGCCCGAGGCGACGCTGCCGAGGTTGGGCGACGGCGTCGAGGGCGTCCGCGTCGGGCTGTGCCGCGACCTCGTCGACGGCTGCGCCCCTGACGTGGCCGCACGCGTGCAGGAGGCGGCCGGTGCCCTGGCCGACGCGGGCGCGAAGGTCGAGGAGATCTCGGTGCCCGAGTTCACCTACAGCCTCTCCGCGTACTACCTCATCGCCCCGGCCGAGGCCTCCTCCAACCTGGCCCGCTACGACGGCGTGCGCTACGGCCTGCGAGTCGACGGCGAGGACGCGGCCGCAATGAACACCGCCACCCGCACCGCCGGGTTCGGGGCCGAGGTGAAGCGCCGGGTGATGCTCGGCACCTACGCGCTCTCTGCGGGCTACTACGACGCGTACTACGCCCAAGCCCAGCGGGTGCGCACGCTCGTGATGCGTGCTTTCGACCGGGCGTACGGCTCGGTCGACGTGCTGCTGGGCGCGACGGCGCCGACGACGGCCTTCGACATCGGCGCCAAGGTCGACGACCCCATGGCCATGTACATGAACGACGTCTGCACGATCCCTTCGAACCTCTCGGGGCACCCGGCCATCTCGGTCCCCTTCGGATCGGGTGACGACGGGTTGCCCGTCGGCGTGCAGATCCTGGCGCCCGCGCTGGGTGAGGCGATGCTCTTCCGCGTGGCGCGTGCTGTCGAGGCCCACGCGCCTGGGCCACAGGCCTCGTCGGGGGTGACGTCGTGACCACGACCGACATCGACACGGCCAAGGGCGCGGTGAGCGAGTGGGAGATGGTCGTCGGCCTCGAGGTCCACTGCGAGCTGGCGACGGAGACCAAGATGTTCTGCGGGTGCCGCAACGCGTTCGGCGACGAGCCCAACGTGAACATCTGCCCGACCTGCCTCGGGCTGCCCGGCTCGCTCCCGGTCCTCAACGCCTACGCCGTGGAGTTGGCCATGCGGATAGGCGCGGCGCTGCACTGCGACATCCGTCCGTCGGTCTTTTCCCGGAAGAACTACTTCTACCCGGACCAGGCCAAGGACTATCAGATCAGCCAGTACGACCTGCCGCTCAATGTGGACGGGTGGCTCGAACTGCCCGACGGATCCCGGGTCGGAGTGACGCGGGCGCACATGGAAGAGGACACCGGCAAGCTGACCCATGTCGGTGCGAGCGGCCGCATCAATGCAGCCGACCACGCGCTGGTCGACTACAACCGCTCGGGCGTGCCGCTGGTCGAGATCGTGAGCGAGCCCGACATTCGCTCCGCCGCCCAGGCCCGCGCCTACGCCGCCGAGCTGCGCGGCATCCTCATGGCCACCGGCGCCTCGGACGGCCGCATGGAGGAGGGCTCGATGCGGGTCGACGCCAACGTGTCGGTCCGGCCAGCGGGCCGCGACACCTTCGGCACCCGCTGCGAGATCAAGAACCTCAACTCGCTGCGCTCGCTGGTGCGGGCCATCGAATACGAGGCCCAACGCCAGATCGCCGTGCTCGAGGGCGGCGGCACGGTGCACCAGGAGACGCGGCACTGGGACGAGTCGGCGGGGCGCACCGAGTCGATGCGTTCCAAGGAGGAGGCGAACGACTATCGCTACTTCCCCGAGCCCGACCTTGTCCCGCTGGCGCCGGACGAGGCCTGGCAGACGCGCGTGGGCGACGGGCTGGGCCCGATGCCGGCGGACCGCCGGGCTGCACTCGCCACCGCACTGGGCGGCGCGCCCAGCGAGGCCGAGACGGACCAGATACGCGCCGTCGTCGACCTCGGGCTCGATTCGCTGGTGACCGCTGCGTCCGACGCCGGTGCGCCCACCGCGCTCGCCCTAGCCCGGGCGGCCAACGAGGTCGCCGCGCAGGGCGAGGCCGGGTTGGCCCTCGACCCCGCGTCGTTCGCCGCATTGCTCGCGATGGAGTCAGGCGGGAAGCTCTCTGCAACGCAGTCCAAGGCAGTCCTGGCGGCGCTGCTCGAGCGCGGCGGGGGAGACCCGGCCGCGTTGGCCACGGAGATGGGCTTCGAGGCCATGGCGGCCGACTCCTTGAGCGCGGTGCTCGACGACATCCTCGCCGCGCACCCCGACGAATGGGCGCGTTTCAGGGCGGGCGAGGACAAGCTGCAGGGACTCTTCACCGGTGAGGTGATGCGGGCGACCAAGGGGAAGGCCGATGGGAAGGCAGTGGCCGCCGAGCTGCAGCGCCGGCGCAAGGGGGCGGCTGGCTGACGCTGACCGGCTGCGGTGCTGCCCGACCCGAAGCCGCAGAACATGATCGCGGCGGCCGCGGTGATGATCTGGTGGCTGCCACTCTGGATGGACCGTTCGGTGCCGACCATCGGCGTCGAGGTGACGCCGACCCCGTTGCGCTCTACGGTGCCCGCCCCGGCCTAGACGCCCGGGCGCGGCCATATGCTTGGCGCCCATGACCACGGACGACTCGAAGCCGACGTCGACGCTCGTGTCGCTGAACCCTGGACGCGACGTGCAGCGGGTCGGCACGGCCGAGTTCCTCGGTGAGGACGTCCGCAAGATCCACGACCCGGTGTGGGCGGTCATCGGGAACCTCGGCGACAGCCAGTGCTACCTGGGCGTCCCTGAGAAGGTGCAGGCCGTCCAGGCTGCGGTGTCCCGCCGCATCGCCGCGGACGATCTGCCCGTCCGGCTGATCCCGCCGGCATTCACGCTCGGGGTCTCCGACGGCCAGCTCAACGGCACGCCGCAGATGCGGTTCTCCCTGATCGGTCGCGAGCTCGTCCACGACGTTGCGGACGTGCACCTGGCGGCGAACAAGGTCGCCGGGCTGATCGCCGTGGTGGCGTGCGACAAGCCGCCGGTCGGGACGCTCGCCGCCGCGCTCGAGAACGACACCCCCGCGGTGATCCTCTCGGACGGCCCGATCAGACCCGGGATCGACCCCGAGACCGGGGCGAGGATCGATCTCGTCACGGCCTTCCAGGCGGTCGACCAGGACGCCGAGGTCCGTGCCCGGCTCGCGCTGCACGCCTGCCCCGGCCAGGGCAGCTGCGGGGGCATGTTCACGTACAACACGATGCAGACCTTCATCGCGGTGCTCGGCCTCGAGCCACTGCACATGGTGTCCCCGTCATCGGACGACCCGCGCCGTCTGACCGAGTTCCCCGACCAGCTCGTCGACTGCCTGCTCGCCATCACGAGCAAGGGCATCCGCCCTCGTGACATCGTGACGCCCTCGTCCCTCCGCAACGCCCTGACCGTCGCCATTGCCATGGGCGGGTCCACCAACGTGGTGCTGCACAGCGTCGAGATCGCGCGTGCGGCGGGCATCGACCTGTGGGCCGAGGTACTCAGCCAGGAGGAGTTCAATCAGCTTTCCCGGCGTTTGCCCGTACTGGTCAACATGCGGCCGTTCGGTGACTACTCCATGGTCGACGTCGACGCCAAGGGCGGGCTGCAGGTCATCGTCAACGAGCTCCTCGCTGCCGGTTTCCTCGACGGTGAGACCCTGACCTGCACGGGCGAGACGCTGGCCGTCCAGCTGGCCCGCCTGGCTCCGTCCGCTCCAGATCACGACGTGATCTACTCGGTTGCCAAGCCCTTCAAGGACACCGGCGGTCTCCGCCTGCTGCGCGGCAACCTCGCACCCAACGGTGGCGCGATCCTCAAGGTCGCCGGCGTCGAAGGTGGCATGAAGGACGGCGTCTTCATCGGCCGGGCCCGCGTCTTCAATGGGGAGCGTTCCCTGATCGAGGCCCTCGACCGCCGTCCGGACAGCTTCGAGGACAACGACATGGTGGTGATCCGCTACGAGGGGCCACGCGGCGCTCCGGGCATGCCCGAACTCCTCGACCCCACCTCGCGGATCACGGCTCTGTGTCGCGAGCGTCACATCACCATCGCCCTGATGACCGACGCGCGGTTCTCGGGCGGATCGGTCGGCCTCGTCGTCGGCCACGTCGCACCCGAGGCCATCCTCGGCGGGCCGATTGCACTGGTCGAGGACGGCGACACCATCGTCGTCGACCTCACGACCGAGAGCATCGACTGCACGCAGCTCGAGGACCCCACCGTCTTTGAGCGGAGGATCGCCACGTGGCAGGCCCAAGCCGACCGCAACGGTGGCGTCCACCCCGACGCGGTGCGGGTGACGGACCGGGTCCTGGCGCGTATGCGCGCCACTGCGCTGCCCGCCCTCCTCGGCGGCGGAATGGCGACACCCACGCCCAGCTGACCGACGAGGGTCAGAATCCCGAGGCCCAGGCGGAGCCAGCGGGCGGCTCGGTAGATTCTCGGCCTGATGGTCACCTCGACCGAGACCAGTCAAGGATTGCTTCTGCGCACGGAGTATTTCGGTCTGGACTGGACCCTGAGATTCACCCGTCCGAACGTTCTCCTCGACGGCGCGTCGTTTCGGGTTCCGTGGGGTGAGAAGTTCTTCCCGCTCGAGCCCGGTTTCCACGACCCGCAGGTGTTCTATCCGTACCTTCGTCTTTCGCGGGCCGGGAACTCCCGGGCCCAGTTCGACGTCAAAGCGGACCACCTCGTCCGGGCTACCTACCAGGCACCAAGATCGGTGCTGTTGGCCTTCCGGCCCGGGAAGCTGACGATCGGATAGGGGACAGAAAGCCGAGGCGGTCCGGACTACGGTCGCCGCCACATTCTCATTCCTAGTCAGAGAGGCGCTCGATGTCGGATCCCACGCCAGCTGGCTCGCCGTCGATCCGTATCCAGACGACCGAGCACCAGCTGACGCAAGACGAGGTCGTTCCGGTCTTCTACTGGCAGGTCCGGCGCCGTTGGCAGAACTGGTGCCTTCCAGTCGCTGGCGTCAGCTTGCTCGTTGCTGGTGTCGTTGTCTTGCTAGTGGACGCCACGAGCACGGTCGCCTGGGTTGTGCTGATGAGCTTGGGTGCCGTCATCATGCTGATCTTCTTCGCACTCGTTCCAGTGACACCGAAGCGAATCTGGAAGCGGATCAAGAAGCAGTTTGAGGTGAGGACATTGGAGATCTCAGAAGAGGGGATCTCCCGGCATACGGCTCTGAACGACACCACGATGAGATGGCCGATGTTCTCGGACGTAAAGCTTCGAAACGATCTCTATCTGCTGGTTGTCCGGAAGGGTCCCGGATGCTTCATGATCCCGAAGCGAGCGTTCACCTCTCCGGCTGATGAAACAGCATTTCGGGAGTTGGCCGCGCGAGCGACGCAGTCGCACTCTGACCCGAGGGACTCCTGATTTCTGCGATGCGAACCACAAAGGAAGAGGTGACTGGCACCGTTCAGTCGTGGTACTCGGACGAAGGCTGGGGCGTCCTGGTCTCGCCAGAGGTTGATGGCACTGCATTTGCTCATTTCTCGGTCGTCGACCTGCCGGGCTATAGGGAGCTCCGAAAAGGCCAGCCCATCAGGTTCTGCTACGTGACACCGGGGCAAGACGGATGCGACCATCGAGCGACGTACGTGAAGCCATTGTCCTAGCCGCAGAAGGATGTAAGCCGTCAACTTCATCCCCTGATCGTCCAATTGACGCTCATACACTGAGGGCCGATGACGTCAAGGAGGCGAGCGCAATGACGGTGACGGAAGATACGACCGAGCGGCCTACGGCGCGTCCAGCGTTCGAGCGATCGTCGGGGCCTGGGACGACGACTCAGGCAATGCAGGACGCGGTCAAGAGGCCGACTACCTTCGACCGCTTCGCCGACTGGGTATCCGAGGCGATGGGGCGGCCGCTCAACATCTCGTTCTGGTTCATCTTCGTTGTCGTCTGGTTCTGCGTCTTCGCCTTCGGCGGCCCGAAGCTCGACACGGGTTCGTGGATGCCCGCCTGGTTTACCTCGCTCGGCTTCAACCTTCCTCTGAACCTCATCACCACTTTGGCTGAGCTTTTCATCGGGTTTTTGGTTGCCACTGCGGCCAACCGGGCCCAGAATGCGCTGACCGCACTACTCGACAAAATCGATTTGCAAGAGGAGCAGATCGAGACGACCGAGACGAACATCGTGACGCTGGTCAAAGAGAACACCGACCTCACGACCGAGATCCACACGCTCACGACCGAGATCCGCACGCTCACGATGCAGGTGCTGAAGAACGCCACCCTCATCGCTGAGACCCATCAGCAAGTCGCTGCGCTCACGGCTCAGGCCGGACTCGATGTCGGTGGTTCCCCGCCCGATACGTCACCACCAGCGACAACCTCCTGACGTACGGGCGCGCTGTGGAGCGCACTGCTGAGATCCCGGTCCATCAGTGCCAAGATCTCGAGATGGATCCTCGTGATCACGACGCTGTCGTGCGCCACTCCTTCGAGCGCCAGGCCCCGCTTTTCTCCGGGCCCGACTCTCCCTTTGCCAACCGATCTGGTGCGCTGTCGTGGATCGAACCCTTGGACGAGGACATGATCCTCCTCGATGTGGCCTGCGGTGCGGCCCATGCGGCGGAACCCGTGGCTGGGCGCGTACGCCAAGTCGTCGGGATCGATCTGACTCCCGCCCTGCTCCACCTGGGCGCACAGCGGCTTCACGATCAAGGGATCGCCAATGTCTTGTTGCAAGAGGCCAATGCGGAATCCCTGCCGTTCGCCGATGAATCCTTCGATGTGGTGTATTGCCGGAGCTCACTCCACCATTTCGCTGACCCGCACCGAGCCGTAGCCGAGATGGTGCGAGTGTGTCGGAGGGGCGGACGCATTGTGCTCGTTGATCTCGTTGCGCCCTCCGGTGACGTGCGAGCGCGGTTCGATCAGGTCCACCAGCTCATCGACCCGTCCCACGTGCGTTCTTTTCTCGAGGGCGAACTCGCCGAACTGCTGCCTGGCGGGCTCGACGAACTGGTCTATGCCAACACGATGACGATTCGGCTCCCGATCGACGTTGCCTTCAGCGACCAGTCCAAGCAGGCCGAAGTGCTCGAGATCTTGAGAGCAGAGGTGCGGGGAGAAGGCACACCCACCGGCTTCGACCCCTCAGAGGAAGACGACAAGGTCGTGGTGTCTTTCTTGACGTGTGTGGTCCAGGGGGTACGTCACTGCCCTTCGGCCCGGCAGTGAATCTGGAAGACGCGTCGGATCTCGGTACCGACAACGAGGATGGTTGACGTGGAGCTATGGGACGCAGAGCGTGATGAGATGCTCCACCTCGCTGAGCGACTGGCTGTGCTTGACACCGAGCAGTGGAACTCTCCTTCGCTGTGCGTCCAGTGGCGTGTCAGGGATGTGCTCGCTCACCTGACTGCCGGCGCGCAGGGTGCTTTCGGAGTTGGCGCGATCTTGCGTGGAATGCTTCGCTACGGCTTCAACTACAACCGCTGGGTAGCAGCTGATGGGCGAGAACGCGGTCAGCAGGACCCGGCAGTCGTTCTGAGCGATCTTCGCAACGCCGCCGCCAACCGCAAAGCGAAGCCTGGGGCTCGGCCCGTCAGAGGGCTGATGCACGTCCTCGTCCACGGTCAGGACATCTGTCGACCTCTCGGCATCACACGCGATCTGCCCGAGACGCATCTCGTCCCAGTGGCGGACTTCGTCAAGGACGACGTTCATATATTCGGGGCAAAGAAGCGGATCGCCGGGTTGAGGCTCAAGGCCACCGATATGGACTGGTCTCATGGGAACGGACCTGAGGTAACCGGTCCCGGGGAGGCCTTGGTGATGATGATGGCGGGGCGCTTGGTTGCACTCGATGATCTCTCGGGCGAAGGAAAGGCCGCTCTGGTTGCGAGGCGGTTTAGGTCTTCGAACTCCTGAACTCCTCTTATGCCGGGCCACTTTGGAAGGGAAGTTGCTGGCCCGTCTCGAGCAGTGTCTTCAGCCCGCTGAGAATCTCGCTCCAGCCGCCCCCCGCTCCATTCGACTCGCTCTCGCCCCTCAGCACGGCGGCCCACATCGGCGCACCGGTGACGTCGTGGGTGACGGTGAGCCTGGTGACACCGCCTCGCACGGGCTCGATGTCATAGGTGAGTCGAGTGAACGCCTCGGACGCCAACTCTGGGGTCATCGTCATCCGCCACGTCTGGACCAGCTTGCGAGGCGGGTTGGCCTCGATCACCTCGCCATCGCTGATGACCTCGGGGCAACCCAGCGCCTTCATGCCCTCGTTGGCGTGTGCCCGGAAGGCACCGCCTGACCGCAGCTCGTAGTCCACGACGGGGGCATAGCCGTAGCGGACCGTCCACTCGGGCTGGGTGACCGCTTCCCAGATGGCTTCGGGCGTCGCCCGTATGTACACGCGGTACATCTGGATCGTCTCGGAAGTGGTTGTCGTGGTCATTTCTGTGCCTCCAAGTTGGTTTTCAGGTTGGCGAGCGCCGAAGCGTGGTGCTCGGTGTATTTATCGATCCACCGGTCATGCATCAGCCGGATCGGGACGGGATTGAGGAAATGCAATTTCTCCCGGCCCGACCGGCGGGTGATGACAAGCCCCGCCTCTTCGAGCAGGCGGAGATGCTTCATGACGCCGATACGAGTCATGTCCACTTGGGACTCGAGCTCGGTCAACGTGCGACCTTCACGCTCGAAGAGAAGATCGAGCAGGAAGCGACGCGTCGGGTCGGCGAGCGCCTTGAACACGAGGTTGTCGTCGTCCACACCGGGACAGTATACGTAACCAAATGGTTACCTGTCAAGACTGCCGGCACTAGGCCGTAGTCGCCGAGCTCACGGTTCGGCGCGCAACGATCGCCGATGAAGCTCGACGCACCCGCAGCCACCACCTCATTGCACAGTCATGACCGGGCAGACTGGAGTCGTGGGTGATGCGGTCACATTCGAACTCGAAGACCACGTGGCCACGATCACCTACAACCGGCCCGATGTTCTCAACGCCATCAACGCCGAGATGAGGCGGGATTTGAACGCCGCATTCTCCCGCTTCCGAGATGACGAGGACGCGTGGGTGGCCATCGTGACCGGTGCCGGACGCGCCTTCTGCGCGGGTGGGGACCTGCGCGATGGAGCGGGGGCGGTTGGTGAGTTCGCCGGCACCTTCTGGGAAAAACCGACGTTGAACTCTTTCGAGAGCGGCTGGGAGATCTTCAAGCCGGTCATTGCCGCCGTGAATGGCTACTGCCTCGGTTACGGACTGACGCTTGTGACCTGGTGCGATTTCGTCCTGGCGAGTGACCGTGCCGAATTCGGGTTGCCAGAGGTGAACCTCGGAGTGCCCGCCGTCGTTGCCTCCATACGTCTACCGCAACGCATCAACTGGGCCGATGCTATGGAGCTGCTGCTCACCGGGGAGCGCATCGATGCCGAACGCGCCCTGGCGATGGGACTGGTCTGGAAGGTCGTGCCTCATGAGACCCTGCTCGATGAGGCTCGTGCGTTGGCGACCCGCCTTCTCAACGGAGCGCCCCTGGCTCAGCGCGTCATGAAGGAGATGGCGACGCGGACGCACCACATGCCCATGCTCGAAGCGATCCGCTTCGGCGAGACCATGCGGATCGTCGCCGGTCGCACGCACGACGCCGCCGAAGGGCCTCGAGCATCGATGGAGCGACGCCCTCCGCGGTGGGCCGGGAGATGAGACGCCGGGGGCGGCTGCTGGGGGCACAGCCTGGGTGCTGCGAGGTGTCCGGCGGGTGGCCGTCCGGCCGCGGGGATCGGGCCGGGGTTGTCCCGGGCCGGCCGTCATGGCAGAATGAGTCCCTCATGACCGAGCGCGGCAGCCGTCCAGAGATTCTGGTACTCGTAACGTAGGCGCGCGCCCACATCGCAGATCGCGCGCCTACCGACCTCCCGATCCGGGGGGTTTTTTCAATTTCCAGACCGATTCGAGACATTCGACACCGACACGCAACCCAACGGAACAGGGGAGCCACCATGAAGATGACAGGGGCCCAGGCCCTCATCAAGAGCCTCGAGATGCAAGGGGTCGACGTGATGTTCGGCCTGCCCGGCGGCGCCATCCTGCCGGTCTACGACCCCATCATCGACTCCTCCATCCGCCACATCCTGGTGCGCCACGAACAGGGCGCGGGCCACATGGCCGAGGGTTACGCCATGGTCACCGGGCGTCCCGGCGTTGCCATGGTGACGAGCGGCCCGGGGGCGACCAACATCGTCACGCCCCTGGCCAACGCCTACATGGACTCGACGCCGCTGATCGTCGTGTCGGGCCAGGTGGCCACGCCGGCCATCGGCACCGACGCCTTCCAAGAATGCGACATCACCGGCGTCACGATGGGCATCACCAAGCACAACTGGCTCATCAAGGACGTCGATGACATCCCTCGGGTGGTCGCCGCGGCCTTCCACGTCGCCACCACCGGGCGGCCGGGCCCGGTACTGATCGACCTGCCGAAGGACATCTCGAACGAGACGATGGAGTGGTACTGGCCGGCGTCGGTCGACGACCTCGACCTGCCGGGCTACCACCCGGTGACCTTCGGCGACCCCGTGCTCGTCGGCGAGGCGGTCGAGCTCATCGCGCGGGCCGAGCGGCCGGTGCTCTACGTCGGCGGCGGCGTGCTGAAGGCGCGGGCCTCCGAGGCGCTGCGCGCACTGGCCGACCGCACCGGGATCCCGGTGGTCACGACCTTGATGGCGCGGGGGGCCTTCCCCGACTCGCACCCCCAGGCGCTCGGGATGCCGGGCATGCACGGCCACTACACCGCGGTCACCGCCATGCAGCGCAGCGACCTCTTGATCAACCTCGGGGCGCGCTTCGACGACCGCGTCACCGGCAAGATCTCGACGTTCGCACCCGAGGCCAAGGTGATCCACGTCGACATCGACCCGGCCGAGCTCGGCAAGGTGCGCGTGCCCGACGTGGGCATCGCGGGGGACTGCCGCCAGGTGATCGGGGAGCTGCTGCTCGCCATGGACGCCCGGGGCGACGCGCCCGTGGTCCAGGATCTTGCGCCCTGGTGGCACCAGATCCGCGAGTGGCAAGAGCGCTACCCGCTGTATTACGCGGAAGTGGACGGTGGCGCGATCAAGCCGCAGAACGTCGTCGAGCAGCTGCGTGACTCCTCGTCCGAGGACACGATCGTGGTGGCCGGCGTGGGCCAGCACCAGATGTGGGCTTCGCAATACTGGAAGTTCGAGCACCCCTACACCTGGGTCAGCTCCGGCGGCGCGGGCACCATGGGCTTCGCGGTGCCCGCCGCGATCGGGGCCAAGGTCGGGCGGCCCGACCGCACGGTGTGGGCCATCGACGGCGACGGCTGTTTCCAGATGACGGCCCAGGAACTGGTCACCGCGAGCTCGGAACAGATCCCGGTGAAGATCGCCATCTTGAACAACGCCTACCTCGGCATGGTGCGCCAGTGGCAGGAGATGTTCTACGGCGAGCGCTATTCGGAGGTCTACCTCTCGCCCGACCTGCCCGACTACGTCAAGTGGGCCGAGGCGATGGGGTGTATTGGCATCCGGGCCGAGACGCCCGAGGACGTCGGACCGGCCATCGAGAAGGCGAATTCGATCGACGATCGCCCGGTGGTGGTGGACTTCCGGACCGACGCCTTCGAGAAGGTGTATCCGATGGTGGCCGCCGGTTCCTCCAACGACGACATCGTCGTGCACCCCGACCAGCTGGCGCAGGGGGCGGGGCGGTGACGGCGGCCGGTTCGGGCCCGGGTCCGGGGTCGAGCGTGACAGCGTTGCGCGCGATGCAAGGAGGCAAAGCAGGCGTCTCGGGTTCGTCGCACGGGGCGCCGCGCCATCACATCCTCTCGGTGCTGGTGGAGAACAAGGCCGGCGTACTGGCCCGGGTGGCCGGGCTCTTCAGCCGCCGCGGCTTCAACATCTTCTCCTTGGCGGTCGCGCCCACCGACGAGGACCAGCGCTTCAGCCGCATCACCATCGTGGTCGACGTCGAGTCGGCGCCGCTGGAGCAGGTGATCATGCAGCTGGACAAGCTGGTCAACGTGGTCTCGATCGATGAGCTGTCGCCGACCGAGGCGGTCGAGCGAGAGCTCGTGCTGCTGACCGTGGCGGTGGGCCCGACCGAGCGCTCACAGGTCATTCAGCTTGTGGGCGTCTTCGGCGGTGAGGTCGTGAGCGTCGGCGCCGACCGACTGACCGTCATGTTGGCGGGGCGGCCCGAGAAGATCGACGACTTCGAGGGGCTCCTCGAGTCCTACACCGTCGTCGAGCTCCAACGGACAGGGCGCGTGGCGCTGCCTAAGCTGGAACGCCACCACTGAGAGCAACGCTCAGAGAAACGCAACCACTCAGAGAACAGAAAGAGCAAGGACCATGGCCACGCTGTACTACGAGTCCGACGCCGACCCGACCCTGATCGCAGGCCGCAAGGTCGCCATCTTGGGTTACGGCTCGCAGGGGCACGCGCACGCCCTGAACCTGATGGAGTCGGGTGTCGACGTCCGAGTCGCGCTGCGCGAGGGCAGCTCCAGCCGGCGCAAGGCCGAGGAGGCGGGCCTGCGCGTCCTGTCGCTGGCCGACGCCGCTTCCGAGGCCGACGTGATCATGATCTTGCTGCCCGACACCGAGCAGAAGGCGGCCTACGACGAGTTCGTGGCGCCGAACCTCAATGACGGTGACATGTTGATGTTTGCCCACGGGTTCAACATCCGGTTCGGACAGATCGTGCCGCCTCCGGGCGTCGACGTGACCATGGTCGCCCCGAAGGGCCCGGGACACCTCGTGCGCCGTACGTACACCGAGGGCGGCGGCGTGCCCTCACTGGTCGCGGTGCACCAGGACGCCACAGGCAAGGCGCGTGACCTCGCGCTGTCCTACGCGCACGCCATCGGCGCCACCCGAGCCGGCGTGCTCGACACGACCTTTGACGAAGAGACCGAAACCGACCTCTTCGGCGAGCAGGTGGTGCTCTGCGGTGGGCTGACGGCGCTCGTGACCGCCGGGTTCGAGACCCTCGTCAACGCCGGGTACCAGCCCGAGTCGGCCTACTTCGAGTGCCTGCACGAGCTCAAGCTCATCGTCGATCTCATGTACGAGCAGGGCATCGCCGGCATGCGCTACTCGATCTCGGACACCGCCGAGTACGGCGACCTCACCCGCGGCCCTCGCGTCATCGACGACGCCGTGCGGGCGACGATGCAGTCGATCCTCGACGACATCCGCAGTGGCGCCTTTGCCGAGGAGTGGATCGCCGAGAACAAGGCGGGGCGCCCGCGCTTTCAGGCGCTGCGCGAAGCGGGTAAGGCCCACCAGATCGAGTCGGTGGGTGCCGAATTGCGGGCGATGATGCCCTTCATCTCGGCCGGGAAGACCCGGGTCCAGGACGCCTCAGGGGGCTGAGCTCGGCGATCGCGGAGGGAGAGCGCCGTCCGCGGGGACGGTGCTCGAGTGGTCTCGTCTAGGTCGAGTGCGTCGTGTCCCCGACTAGGGGGTCACGCGGAGCAGGACCATTTCGTCCGAGGCGTCCGCTTCGGCCAGGGCGCTGAGCACCGCAGCGAGCGCTTGCTCGCCTGTCGTTGCGCCGGTGAACTCGATCCCGACTCGAACGAGGCCCGGCTCGATCATGAGGGCGTTCTTGATCTCTCCCTCGAGAGGGACCCGAGCGGAGTCCTTGGCGGAAGGGACCTCGACCGCGATCGTGCGTCCGAGTAGTTCGGCTTCGTGCTGGTGACGGAACATGAGCCCCATGCCCAGCGCTGAGAGGTCGAGGATCCAGCACACTTGCCACCCGTCGGGGGCCAGCTCGTCCTCGAGGAGGCAGATCCCCTCCACGTTGGCCAGCTGGCGTGGCGCTCGCCGTCCGGTCGCCATTTCTTCTCCTCCCCGTCATGGACGCCTCGAGACGGCGACCTGCTCTGCTCGTTCACGACTGTCGAGCGGCCTCGGGTGGTCGCGGGTCGAAAACGTGCTCTGCTATTTCCTCGGCACGATCCATCCATGCCCGCGCAACACCCAGACAAATCTGGCGCGAAGGACTCCGCCGGCGTGAACGGGGGCCTGTATGTCGACGGGACCTGTATCTGCAACCTTCCGAAACGAGGGGTATTTGCGGAAGGACATTTAAATATCCTTCGTTAATTGGGGGTTTCGGAAGGACTCATATACGGGTCGAAACTGGTACCCGACCCTGGGTGGTCGAGCTGGGGCAGCGACGAATCGACGAATCGACGAATCGACGAATCGACGAACTGAGGGGTTGAGGGTTGACTATGACATCAAAGTGATGTCATAGTGACGTCATGAAGATGTCACTGGTGGTGGAGGGCCTGCGATCCGACGTGATCAGCGTCGGTGAGCTGGGCGACGACACCGTCGCCGAGGTGGCCGAGCGCATCGCGGAGCTGCTCGGCCGTTCGGTGCCCGGGCGCGTCCTCGACCTCCTCTCTGACGTCGCCGCCGAGCTGTCAGCCGAGTTGCCCGAGGGGCGCATCGAGATCCGGGTCGCCGGCGACGACGTCGACCTGGCCTACCTCGAGGATGAGCACGCCACCAGCAGCGACCACCCTGGCGACGGAACTACCGGAGGGGACCTCTCGGCGCGGATCACGTTGCGCCTGAGCGAGGGACTGAAGAACCGGGTCGAAGAGGGTGCGGCGCGCGAGGGCGTCTCGGTCAACACCTACATCGTGCGGACGCTCGAGCGCGGGGCGTCGGCGCAGCGGTTCAAGAGCGGGCGCGGGGGCAACCGCCTGCGCGGCTACGGCTCGACCTGAAAGGAGCATGGTCATGGACAAGACATTCGAGACCCCGGGCGAGGTTCGCCTCGTGGTGGAGAACGCCGTGGGCTTGGTTGCCATCACCTCGCTGGCGACGTCGACGACCACCGTCTCGCTCGAACCGGAGACGCCGGGTGCCGAGGAGCTGGTCGAGCGGGCGACGGTCGAGGACCGGCCTATGGGCAGCCGCCACCTCGTCGTCGTCAAGGTGCCGAACGTGCACGGGATGCGCTTCCTGCGCCGCAACGCCGTGACGGTGCGGGTGGAGTTGCCCGAGGGGAGCGACGTCACGGTCGTCACCGCCTCGGCCGATATCGAGGTCGCCGGCCTGATCGGCCGGGCCGACGTCAAGACGTCGAGTGGCGACATCTCAACCGACGACGTGACCGCCGACGTCCATGCCAAGACCGCAAGCGGTCACATCACCGTCGGCAACGTTGGCGGCGAGGTGCGCGCGCACACGGCCTCGGGCGATTTGCGCTGCTCGAGCGTGGCGGGCAACGCGGTATTCGCAACGGCGTCGGGTGACCTCGAGCTTGGCGCCGCCGGCGGCCGCGTCGAGGTGAAGGCGACCTCGGGCAGCGTGCGGCTGGGCGAGCTCACCCACGGCGCGAAGATCATCAACGTCTCGGGAGACGTGCGCGTGCTCGCGTTGGGCGAGGGCGCACTCCACGTGCGCTCGGTGTCAGGTGACGTGTCCGTCGGTGTCGCACGGGGCGTGGACCTCCAGGTCGATGTCGAGACGATGTCGGGCTCGGTGAGCTCGGACATCCCCCTCGAGGACCGTCCGGGGTCGGCGCGTCATGACACGCGGGTCGACCTCAGTGTGCGCAGCGTCTCGGGCAACGTCCAGATCGCCCACGCGCTCGAGCAGGTTGCCTGAGCCTCGGGCAGGCGCGCCCAGCTCAGCAGGTACGGGGGCCAGACTGTCGGGCGTGCTCAGGCGATTCCGAGGCTCGGTCGCCGCGGCCCTCTTGTCGGCGATGTTGTCCGTGGCGCTTGCCGTCGTGGTGGTGCCCAGCTCGGGGTCGGCCACGACGACGACGTCGCTGCCCAGCCTGCACACGAGGGTGCTGGCCTCTGTCGGCTCGCCGGGCGTCTCGGGCCTGATCCGGTCGCCGGGCGGCCCGTACCTGATCGATCGCAGCGGGCGTGTCGTCTTCTTCCATGGCGTGGACGCCGTCTACAAGTACCCGCCGTACGAGCTGTTCCCCGCCCCGGGCAAGCCCTGGAACTTCTCCGCGGCCGACGCGTCGCTGATGGTTCGGCTCGGCTTCAACGTGGTCCGGCTCGGTATGACCTGGAAGGGACTGGAACCGGGGACGGCGCCGGCGAACGACCCGGCCATCTGCAGCCGCGGCACACCGCAAAACCCCGACCAGTTCAACCGGGCCATCTTCGACCGCTATATGAAGCGGCTGACGACGACAGTCGACCTGCTCGGCCGATACCACATCTACACGATCCTCGACATGCACCAGGACGTGTACAACGAACTGTTCGAAGGCGAGGGTGAACCGAACTGGGCGGTGTGCACGAACAACAAGGCGAGCGTCGACCCTCCGGGGCGATGGTCCCTCGAGTACGGCACCGCCGCCGCGGGTATCGCCTTCAGCCACTTCTGGCACAACAACGTCCGCGGCGATCTCCAGGGTGAGTACGACCGGATTTGGGGACTTGTCGCCCGCGCCTTTCGCGCCAACCCGTGGGTCCTCGGCTATGACCCGTTCAACGAGCCGTTCTCCACATCTCTCATCCGCTTCGGTGACGCGCACTTCGATGCGGAGCTCGAGTGCTTCTATACCGGCACCAGTCACGTCGGCAACGTGCTGCACGGCCCACCGCTGCTGAAGTGCCCGACCGACGACCCGGCCGAGGGCGTCGTGCCGACCATCTTGGCCAACGACCCCCATCATCTGATCTTCGACGAACCGGACAACTACGCCAGCCGTGGTTTCCCGACGTATCTCGGCCCCATGGACCTCCCCAATCTCGTCTTCAACGTCCACATCTACTGCGGGGCCCGCAGTCCGGTCACGGGGAACCCGACCAACGTGGACGCCTGTGAGGACCAAGAGGCGCACTCGCTCTTCGTGCGGGCGGCCGACCGCCCGGCCCTGGCGTCGCCGCACCAGCCTGGCGGTCCCGCCTGGTTCGTCAGCGAGTTCGGCGCGTCGAGCAATCCGGTGCTCTTGGATTCGGTGACCGCGCAGATGGACGCAGAGCAGGTGGGCTGGGCGTACTGGGCCTGGAAGTACTACGACGATCCCACAGGCAGCGAGGACGAATCGCTCGTCATGGCCAACGGCCGGCTGCGTTCCACGGCCTTGGTGCTCAGTCAGGTCTATCCGCAGGCAGTCGCCGGCACCCCGGTCTCGTTCAGCTACTCACCGCTGAGCGACGTCTTCGCTCTCACGTACGTGCCGAACCATCAGATCCACGCGCCGACGGTCGTCTTCGTGCCGACTGAGATCCACTACCAGCACGGGTACTGCGCGGCGGTGCGGGGCGGGCGTGTCACCTCGGCGCGGGGGAGCGACCAGCTGTTGGTCCAGAGCGCACGCTCCGCCGCGCGGGTGACCGTGCGGGTGGTGCCCGGCCGCTGCCCCCGCCTCCGCCACTGACGGCACGCTCGGGTCGAGCGCCGCTTTGGTGGCGCACCGTCTGGGTGGCGTGCGCGCCGTGACGTCCCGGGTCGTCACCCCACGCGGTGGACGTAGGGTGGCTGCATGTGCCGGAACATCACCACGTTGCGCGGGCTCCAGCCGGTGGCGACACCCGAGGAGATCGAAGCGGCGGCGCGCCAGTACGTGCGCAAAGTCAGCGGTGTGCAGTCGACGTCGCCGCAGACCGAGCAGGCCTTCGAGCATGCCGTCACCCAGGTCACCGAGGCCACGGCCAGGTTGCTGGCCTCGCTACCGCCAAGGCGCCAACCGCCGCCCAGCCTGCCGCCTCTGCGACGGATTGCCGCCAAGACTGTCACCAGCCCTTCTGCCTAGCGAGCGCCCCACCAGCTAATATCTCTTGACAGTTATATACGGTTAGGAGAATATTAGCGGGGTGACCGCGACGTTCGAGGTGCTGGCGGAGGAGAGTCGTCGACGCATCCTCGATGCGCTGGTGGACGGCGAGCGACCGGTCGGCGATCTGGTCGAGACCCTGGCGCTCAGCCAACCCGCCGTCTCCAAGCATCTCAAGGTCCTGCGCGAGGCGGGACTGGTCGAGTCCCGTATCGACGCCCAGCGCCGCATCTATCGAATCCGGGCCGAGCCCCTGCGCGAGGTCGATGTCTGGCTGGCGCCGTATCGCCGGCAGTGGGCGGGCCGCCTGAATGCCCTGGAGCGCCACCTCGAGATCATGGAAGACACGGAAGAGGAGCCCTTTGCATGAACGACGATGCCCCCGCTCCGCCAGATGACCCCCAGGACACCGACGAAGACGGGACCCTGACCCACGACGGGGACCTGTCCGTCCTGCGCTACCGCCGGCGCCTCGCCCACTCTCAGGACAAGGTGTGGCGGGCGCTGACCGAGGACGAGCATGTGGCCGGCTGGTTCCCCACCACCATCGAGGGAGAGCGGGCGGCCGGGGCCCCGTTGCACTTCTCGTTCCGCGAGTCCGAGGGCGAGCCCTTTGACGGCGAGATGCTCGTCTTCGACCCGCCGGCGTGCATGGAGCTGCGCTGGGCCGACGACGTGCTGAGGTTCGAGCTCGTCGGCGAGGGAGCCGGGTGTGTGTTGTCCTTGACTGTCACCTTCCCCGAGCACGACAAGGGGGCGCGCGACGCGGCGGGTTGGCACGTCTGCCTCGAGCAGCTCAGCTTCGTGTGCGCCGGCGATCCGCCGCCGTGGCGGCCACCCGATCGCTGGCGCGCCGTCCACGCTCGTTATGTCGAGCGGCTCGGCACGGAGGCGTCGACCATCGGGCCACCAGAGGAGTGGGAGCGGGTGCACGGCGCGGACGCGGATGCGGACCGCGACACCGTCCCCGCCGATGACTCAGCGCGCTGAGACGCGCACCGGGAGGTCGAGCAGACCGCGCAGCGTGAAGCTGGGACGCCAGTGCGCCTCGGCGGTGGTGAGCTCTATGGCGGGGAAGCGGGCCAGCAGCGCATTGAATGCGATCTCGCCCTCCATGCGGGCGAGCGGCGAACCGATGCAGTGGTGGATGCCCCACCCGAAGCTGAGCGGCGTGTTGTCGCTGCGGCGCAGGTCGAGCTGGTCGGGGCCCTCGAAGCGTGCGGGGTCGCGGTTGGCTGCACCCTGGAGGACCACGATGCGGTCGCCGCGCGCGAGCGGCTCACCCAACAGATCGGCCGGCTCGAGTGCGGTACGCAAGTTGAACTGCACGGGGCTGTCGTAACGCAGGAGCTCCTCGACGGCGGAGGGCGCGATCTCAGGGTGGCGCCGCCACTCGGCCAGTTGGTCGGGGTGTCGCAGGAGGGCGAGCAACCCGTTGCCCAACAGGTTGGTGGTGGTCTCGAAACCGGCGGCGAAGAGCAAGATGGCGGTGGAGGTGATCTCCTCGTCAGTCAGCCGGTCGTCGCTCTCGCGCGCCTGCACCAGCGCGCTCAGCAGATCGTCGCGGGGATGGCGGCGTCGGTCGTCGAGCAGCTCGGCGAAATAGCCGCCCAGATAGATCACCGCGTCGAGGGCGGCCGCGGTCTCTTCCTCGCTCAGCACCGGCTCGATCCCCTTGGCCGCCGCCCGCACGGAGGGCTGTAGGCCGGCGCGTTCGGCGGCGGGAACCCCAACCAGCTCGCCGATGACGTCCATCGGCAGCGGCAGCGCGAACCCGGCGATGAAGTCCACGTCGCCTCGCTCGGACAGCGTGTCGAGCAGCAAGTCGACGAGGTCGTGGATGGCCGGCCGCAGGCGCTCCACTTGACGCGGCGTGAACGAGCGCGAGACCAGCCGGCGCAGGCGGGTGTGGTCGGGCGGGTCCGAGAGGAGCATGTTGTGCTTTGACCCCTCGAGGAACTCGCCGCGCCACGTGCCCGCGTCGTTGAAGATGCCCGTCGATGTGTCCTCGATCCCCATGCCTCTTCCGAGCCGTGGGTCGCGCAGCACGCCGAGGCACTCCTCGTAGCCGTTGACGACGTAGGGCCCGAAGGCGGTGCGGCTCACCCGGGACTCCGCACGCATCTGCGCGTAGTACGGGTAGGGGTCGGCCTGGCCTTCGGGGGTGGCGAGCACCTGGAGGAGCAGGCCGTCGAGGGTGGGGCTCGTCGCGATCGTCATGTGCTCCCGCTGCCTTCGTCCTACCCCTCCGGGGAAACACTACGACTCGAAGGCGAAGTCGGTCACCAGGCCGGGGCGGGATTCGCCGCAGGGCGTGACCGACGCCTCCGCCAAGGTGAAGAATCGGTGGGCACCCGTGGGCACCCAGCGATCGGATTCCAATGAGCATGCAAGGCAAGGTCGTCGTCGTCACCGGGTCGAACACCGGTATCGGGCTGGAGACCGCGGTCGGTTTGGCCGCCCAGGAGGCCACGACCGTGCTGGCGTGTCGCGACACAGCCAAAGGGGAGGCAGCGGTCAAGGAGGTGGTGCGACGCACCTGGAACGAGGACGTGCACGTCGTTCCCCTCGACTTGGCCGACTTGGCCTCGGTCCACGAGGCAGCCGACGAGATCTCGTCGCGCTGGGACCGCCTCGACGTGCTCGTCAACAACGCCGGTGGAACATGGTCGCAACGCCAGGTCACGGCGCAGGGCTTCGAGTACACGATGGGCGTCAGTCACCTCGGGCACTTCTACCTGACGCTCCAGCTGCTCCGGCGGTTAGAGGGGTCAGCCCCCGCGCGCATCGTCAACGTCACCTCCTTCGGGCATCACTTTGCATCCAAGGGAATGCGCTTCGAAGACCTCCAGAGCGAGCACGGCTACGACGGCATGGAGGCCTACTGCCGGGCGAAGCTGGCCAACGTGCTGTTCACCCGGGAGCTGGCGCGCCGGCTCGACGCCGGAGTTGTCACGGCCAACGCCGCCCACCCGGGTTGGGTCCGCAGCCGCTTCGGCATGGACGGGGACCTCTCCGGCGTCATGGGTTTCGGCATCAAGATGATCCGGCCGCTCCAGATCAGCCCCAAGCGCGGCGCCAGGACGTCGATCTTCCTGGCCACGTCGCCAGAGGTCGCGCGGACGACGGGCGTGTACTGGGTGCGCTCGAAACCCGGGCACATGGGCCGCCAGGCCCGCGACGACGAGGAGGCCGTGCGCCTGTGGGACGAGAGCGAGCAGCTGCTCGACTCGGTCGGATTCGCTGTCGGCTGAGATGAGGCCGAGGCGCGGTCTGACTCCGACCCGTGAGGCCGCTCAGGCGTCGCGGGTCATCATCCGCCAGGCACCAATGGCGGTCCAGAACACGATCCAGCCCACGATCACCAGCGACGCCGCCAATGTGGACTCGGGTATGAGCATGCTGCCCAGCCCGCCACCGCCACCGGGGCCCCCGCCGCCGAACGGAGTCGGCAGGTTGCCCGGTTCGACATGGAGCATGGCGACGCCGACGAGGCCCCGCTCGACGTTGAGCAGGTGCGCAATGATGTGGCGGCTGAAGATGGGCGTGAAGATCAACTCGAGCACGACGAGGAGGATCACCGGCACCGTTCGCTGCCCCATCAGCGAGGACAGCCCGAGTCCGACGATGAACCCGATGGTCGCCTCCAGCGCGATCCACAGGCCCACATCGACCATCAGCGAGGTCGACGGGACCGTGAAGTTGGAGCTGTAGTCGACATAGTCCTGGTTGGCCACCGCCACCGCAAACGCCCGGATCTGCGCCGGTGAGGAGGACGTGGCGGGCACGGTGACCGTGCCCTTCGGTGTCTGGACGACGGAACCGGGCGGCGGACCGCTCGTCTGTCCGCCGCCGCACGGCACGCTCGGCGGCACGTTCCCGTTCAGGCCTGGGCCGCCGTGGTAGTCGAAATTGCAGATGACGTCGTCGGCGTGCGACGCCGCCCAGGTGTCGAGCGCGGGACGCGAGAGGCCCTGTGGCACGTTGACGCCGTCGTAGTTCAGCTGGGCTGGCGCGGCGAAGACGCACACGGCGCAGACGATCGTGTACCCAACCGCCACCATGGCGATGACGATCGCAAGCCCAGCGGGGATGCGGGCGAGGTAGAGGGCCATGCGGGAGCGCCCGGTGATGACGAGGTGGCGGAACATCCCTTCGGTGAGGTCGACAGAACCCGCCGTACACCCGACGACGGCCGCCACGATGAACCCGAAGACGTACATGAAGCCGAGCACGAGCGTCGTGAAGATGGTGTAGCCCCCGGCTGGCCCGTAGGACTTGGGGGCGACGGCGTGGGAGATGAGGCGCACGGCGAGGAAGACGACCGGGATGCCGATGTTCACGGCGATGAGGGCGATCATCAGCCCGCGGCGCCGGCGCAGCTCCATGAAGCGCGTCGTGATCATGCCCCACGTCGGGATCCACGAGCCGCGGTGGTCGCCCCGCGGCGCCGCCGGAACCGTCTCGGGGGCGGGACCCGGTGCCGGTGCGCTGACGTCGGAGATCGTTGTCATTCGGAGTCTCCCAACCGGCTCGTCACTGAGAGGAACCACTGCTCGAGCGAGGCTTGAATGTGCTGGAGCCGGTACACCGAGATGCCGCCCTGCACCAGGAGGCGGTTGATCTCGGCGATGGCGTCGCGTTGCGTGTCCTCGGGCAGCGTGATGGCCAGGCCGTCCGGTCCGGCCTGGATGTGTGCGCCGAAGGCCGTGCTGGCGAGCAATTGGCCGGCCCGGTCGGGGTCGGAGCACTCGACCTGGACCTCGAAGGAGGACCCGGCGAGCAGCTGGGAGATCGGGCCCTGGCGGATCACCGCGCCGCGGTCGACAATGGCCACCGCGTCGCAGGTGCGCTCGACCTCGTCGAGCAGGTGGGACGACAGCACCACGGTGCGGCCCTCGGCCACGAGCGACTTGATCATGTCGCGCATGTCGAGCATCCCCCCCGGGTCGAGCCCGTTCATCGGCTCGTCGAGGATCAGCAGTTGTGGGTCCCCGAGGAGGCACGCGGCAACGCCCAGACGTTGGCGCATGCCCATGGAGTACTTCGACACCTTGTCGTCGGCGCGGTGCAGGATGCCCACGCGCTCGAGTCCCGGCTCGATCCGGCGCCTGGCCGCCGGCTCGCGCGCCGCCGCCAGGATCTGCAGGTTCTGGCGGCCCGTCAGATGGCCGTGAAAGCGGGGCTCGTCGACGATCGCGCCGACGCGGGCGAGGGCCAGGTCGCGATGGCGGGGGACGCTGTGGCCGAGCAGGAACATGGTGCCGGCATCCGCGTGAGTGAGGCCGAGCAGCACCCTGATCAGCGTCGTCTTGCCGGCGCCGTTGGGCCCGAGATAGCCGAAGGCGCAGCCGCGGGGAACGAGGAGCTCGACGTCGTTCACGGCGATGTTGTCGCCGAAGCGCTTCGTCAGCCCGTGGGTCTCGACGGCCCACTGTTTGTCGCCGACGGTCGTCTGCGGCGAGTTCGTCAGTGTTGCAGTGCTCATGCTCTGACCTTCACCTTCTTGCGCAGGGCCCACCCTGGTCTCAGCTATACCCGGTATAGTACAGAGAAGGTCACGAGTGGAGCCATGGTGCTCTCAGCAGTTTTTGTGCTGGGGGTAGCACCAGTCCCGTCGCCACCGCAGAAGGTCGGCGCCGCGAGAGGCACGTGGGCGAGAGCTCGCCTGGGTCAGTTGGCCAGCGCCCCCACGACATGGGTGATGCAGCCGCAGAGCGATGCGACGTCGTCGGGCTCGATGGCGGGGAACATCGCGATGCGCAGCTGGTTGCGCCCGAGCTTGCGATACGGCTCGGTGTCCACGATGCCGTTCGCCCGCAACACGGCCGCGACGGCCGACGCGTCGACGGCGTCGACGAAGTCGATGGTGCCCACGACGTGGCTGCGCTGGGCCGGATTCTCGACGAAGGGACGGGCGAAGCCGGAGGACTCGGCCCAGGTGTAGAGGATCTCGGCCGAGCGGTCACAGCGCGACGCCGACCACTCCAGGCCGCCGTTCTCAATCATCCAGTCGATCTGCTCGGCCAGCAAGAAGATGGTGGCCAATGCGGGCGTGTTGTACGTCTGGTCCAGCACCGAGTTGTCGACCGAGGTCTTCAGGTCCAAGAACGTCGGGATCCAGCGGCCCGAACCGGCGATACGTTCGATCCGCTCGAGCGCGGCGGGCGACATCAGGGCCACGTAGAGGCCCCCGTCACTGGCGAAGCACTTCTGCGGCGCGAGGTAGTAGCAGTCGAACTCGGCCGGGTCGACCCGAAGCCCGCCCGCCCCCGACGTCCCGTCGACAGCGACCAGACCGCCGCCCTCGGCCGGCAGCGCGGCACCCTTCGGGCGCCGGATCGGCATGGCGACGCCGGTCGAGGTCTCGTTGTGGGTGAGGGCGTAGAGGTCCACCGACGGGTCGGCCACCGGCAGTGGGTGGGTCCCCACCTCGGACTCGATGATCTGCGGGTCCTTCAGGTGCGGAGCGGCCTTCACGCACGCGGCGAACTTCGAGGAGAACTCCCCGAAGCTCAGGTGCTGGCTCTGCTCCTCGATCAGCCCGAACGTCGCGGCGTCCCAGAAGCAGGTCGTGCCCCCGTTGCCGAGCACGACCTCGTAGCCGTCAGGCAGCGAGAACAACGAGCGCATGCCGGCGCGCACCCGGCCGACCTGAGCCTTGACCGTCTTCTGGCGGTGGCTGGTGCCGAGATACGTTCCGGCCACCTCGGCCAGTGCGTCGACCTGTGCGGGGCGCACCTTGGACGGCCCGGACCCGAAACGCCCGTCGGAGGGGAGCAGGGAGGGGGGGATCGTGATGTTCGGGATGTCTGGCACGTATGGAATCATGACATCCGTGACGACCGCTGAATCAACGACCGAGGTCCGCCGGATCTCCCGCCGGGCCGCCGCCGTGGCACCGTCGGCCACCCTCGCGGTCGATGCGAAGGCGAAGGCGCTGCAGGCCGCGGGTGAGCACGTCATCGGCTTCGGCGCGGGGGAGCCGGACTTCCCGACGCCGGCCCACATCGTTGAGGCCGCGGTCGAGGCCTGCCGCGACCCCGCCAACCACCGTTACACGCCGACCGGCGGCATCCCGGCGCTGCGAGAGGCCATCGCGGCCAAGACCAAGCGCGACTCGGGTCTCGAGGTTGCGGCCTCACAGGTGCTCGTGACCAACGGCGGCAAGCAGGCGGTCTCCAACGTGTTCGCCGTGCTGTGCGACCCCGGCGACGAGGTCATCGTGCTCGCCCCGTACTGGACGACGTATCCCGAGTCGATCCAGCTGGCGGGGGGGACGCCGGTGTACGTGCGCTCCGACGAGACGACGGGTTTCCGCTCGAGCGTCGAGGACCTCGAGGCGGCCTGGACGCCCAACACCAAAGCATTGCTCTTCGTCTCGCCGTCCAACCCGACCGGTGCCGTGTACCCACGCGCCGAGATCGAGGCCATCGGCCGCTGGGCGCTGGCCAAGGGCATCTGGGTCCTGACCGACGAGATCTACGAGCACCTCGTCTACGGCGGGGCCGAGCACCACTCCATGCCGGTGCTGGTGCCCGAACTGGCCGACCGCTGCCTGGTCGCCAACGGGGTAGCCAAGACATATGCCATGACCGGCTGGCGGGTCGGGTGGCTGATCGGTCCCGCCGACGCCGTCACGGCAGCCACCAACATCCAGAGCCACGAGACGTCCAACGTGGCGAACGTGTCGCAGCGCGCCGCGCTCGCCGCCGTCTCGGGCGGGCTCGACGACGTCGTGGCCATGCGCGAGGCCTTCGACCGCCGCCGGCGCGCGATCGTCACGATGCTCAACGACGTCGATGGCGTCGTGTGCGCCGAGCCCGAGGGCGCGTTCTACGCATTCCCCTCGGTCAAGGGACTGCTGGGCAAGACCCTCCGGGGACAACGTCCGGCGAGCAGCGCGGAGCTCGCCGAGTTGTGCATCACAGAGGCCAAGGTCGCGGTAGTGCCCGGAGAGGCGTTCGGCGCGCCGGGCTACTTCCGCATGTCTTACGCGCTCGCCGACCACGACCTCGCCGAGGGCGTCTCCCGGCTGGCCAGCCTCTTCGCCGAGGCGCAAGACTGAACCGCCGCGAGGCAGTCGGGGGCACGACCGTCGAGAGACACTCGAGGCGGGGGGAGCAAGGAGAACCACCGCAGTGGCACGAGTACTGGTGACGGAGAAGATCGCGCAGAGCGGGCTCGACCTGCTTTCGGACGCGGGTCATGAGGTCGACGTCCAAGAGGGTCTCACTCCCGAGCAGCTCCTCGAGGCGATCGTCGGGGCGCACGCGCTCATCATCCGCTCGGCGACCAAGGTCACTCCCGAGGTGCTGGCCGCCGGTACCTCGCTCGTGGTGGTGGGCCGGGCCGGCGTCGGTCTGGACAACGTGGACGTCACTGCGGCCACCGAGCGCGGCGTCATGGTGGTGAACGCGCCGACGTCGAACATCCTCTCGGTGGCCGAGCAGGCCATGGCGCTCCTGCTCGCCCAGGCACGCAACATCCCCCAGGCCCATTCGGCGCTCGTCGCCGGCCGTTGGGAGCGCTCAAAATGGGAGGGCGTCGAGCTCCACGGCAAGATCCTCGGCGTCGTCGGGCTGGGCCGGGCGGGTTCGCTGGTGGCCCAGCGGGCGCACGCCTTCGGCATGGAGCTCATCGGTTACGACCCCTTCGTGTCCCAGGACCGGGCCCGGGCCATGGGTGTGCGACTGGTGGGGATCGAAGAGCTCGTCGCCGAGGCCGACTTCGTGTCGATCCACACGCCCAAGACGCCCGAGACGATGGGACTGTTCGGACGCGACCTGCTGTCCAAGGCCAAGCCCGGCATCCGCATCGTGAACACGGCGCGCGGTGGCATCGTCGACGAGGAGGCGCTCGCCGACGCCATCCGCGACGGCATCGTGGCGGGCGCCGGACTCGACGTGTTTGCCACGGAGCCCTGTACCGAGTCGCCGTTGTTCGAGTTGCCGGGCGTCGTGGTCTCGCCGCATCTCGGCGCGTCGACCGAGGAGGCGCAGGACAAGGCCGGCGTCACCATCGCCGAGCAGGTGCTGCTGGCGTTGGCCGGCGACTTCGTGCCGTACGCGGTGAACGTGGCCGCGACCGACGTCACCGACGTGGTCCGTCCCTTCATGGGGCTTGCCGAACAGCTGGGCCGCTTCTTCGTCGGACTCCACGACGGCCTTCCCGACGCCATCGACATGGAGTACCAGGGCGAGCTGGCAGCGGAGAGCACCGGCATCCTCACGCTGTCTGTCCTCAAGGGCATCTTCGACGGCTCAACCGAGGAGCCGGTGTCATACGTCAACGCCCCGCAGCTGGCGGCCCAGCGCGGCCTGCAGGTGCGGGAGTCCTCGACGTCGACGTCGCACGACTACAAGTCGCTCATCACGTTGCGCTCGGGCGGGCACTCGGTGGCGGGCACGCTCATCTCGGTCGGCTTGCGTATTGAGCCGCGGATCGTCGTGGTCGACGACCACCTGGTCGAGGTGCCGCCCTCGACCCACATGATCGTCGTGCGCAACGACGACCATCCTGGAGTGATCGGCATCGTCGGCACAGCGCTCGGCGCGGCTGGCGTATCCATCTCGTCCATGGCGGTGGGCCCGAGCCCCGAGGCCACGACGGCGATGATGGTGATCTCGACGACGACGGCTGCACCCGACGCAGTGGTGGAGCAGTTGCGCGGCGACGAGGGGATCCTCGACATCCACCGCGTCACGCTCTGACCCGAGGTTCAGTCCTTGGGTTTGCGGGGGACGGCGGGCCAGGTGTCGAGGCTGCCGATCACCGGCTCGCCCGCGCGCAGCTCTCGCCTCGGCGCGCGGTCGAGCAGCACGGCACGGACGACCGCCAAGGCACCGATCACGAGAGCGGCCCGAAACAGTGTCGAGAGGAGGCTGCGCATCCCGACCACGGTAGCGTGACCCGCTATGGCCACCTTGCAGGGCGTCGCTCCGATTTTCCCCACCGCCGACTTCGACGTGATGCGGGCCCACTACGAGGCGCTTGGCTTCTCGGTGCACGACCACGGCGGCGGGTACGGGACCGTCGAGCGTGACGGCGTCAAGATCCACTTCCGCCTCGTGCCCGGCTTGGGCGCCGCCACCCCTGACCCCGAGGGATCTGACGACGATCCGGGCACCCAGCAGAGTGCGGCGTACATCGCCGTCGACGATGCGGACGCGCTCCATTCGGAGTGGCGCGCCGCAGGCGTCGGGGAGACGAGCGATTTGTTCAACCCCGGCTTCGGCGTGTGGGAGGCGGCGCACATCGACGCCGACGGCAACATGATCCGTTTCGGCTCGCCGGTGCGGCGTTCTTGACTGTGGTCGCCGCCGATGTACAATTGGGCCCTGTTATGAAGACATTCACTTCGGACCTGCTGCTTACCTGACGGCGAACGCCACATAGCGTTCGCCCGCAACCTCCTGCGCCTCGTGGCCAGGAGGTTTTTTGTTGGGCCGGCTTCAGGCCGGGTCGAATGATCAGAGAGACACCACGGAATAAACAGAGCATGAACAGAACGTCCCGACGGGACGTAGAGAAGGGATAGGCAGATGGTGAAGGGACAGAAAGGGAGTGGTGACGACGTGGAGCGGGGTCGCCTGGCCCTGCCCTGCGATCCGTCGCCCATGGCCTTCGACAAGTACCGCTCGCACGTGCCGCTCGTCCTGCACGACCGGACCTGGCCCGACGAGCAGTTCGACCACGCGCCCCTCTGGGCCAGCGTCGATCTGCGCGACGGCAACCAGGCCCTCATCGACCCCATGGACTCCGAGCGCAAGCTGGCGCTGTTCCAGACCTTGATCGACGTCGGGTTCAAGGAGATCGAGGTCGGGTTCCCCTCAGCCTCGCAGACCGACTACGACTTCCAGCGCCTGATCATCGATGAGAACCTGATCCCTGACGACGTAGAGATCCAGGTGCTCGTGCAGTGCCGCCAGGAGCTCATTGAGCGCACGTTCGAGTCGCTGGTCGGTGCGAGGCGTGCGGTGGTGCACTTCTACAACTCGGTGTCCGAGCTGCAGCGCCGGGTGGTGTTCGGGCTGGACAAGGCTGGCATCACCGACATCGCCGTGAATGCGGCCGAGCTGTGCAAGAAGTACGAGGCGCAGGTGCCCGGCACAGAAGTCCGCTACGAGTACTCGCCGGAGAGCTTCACCGGCACCGAGCCCGACTACGCCGTGGAGATCTGTGAAGCGGTGATGGACGTGATCGAGCCCACTCCCGAGCGGCCGATGATCCTGAACCTGCCCGCCACTGTCGAGATGTACAGCCCCAACGTCTATGCCGACGTCATCGAGTGGTTCGGACGCACCGTCAAGAACCGCGAGAGCATCGTGCTCAGCCTGCACCCGCACAACGACCGGGGGACGGCCGTGGCGGCGGCCGAGCTCGCCGTGCTGGCCGGCGCAGACCGAGTCGAGGGGACTCTCTTTGGGAACGGTGAGAGGACCGGCAACGTCGACATCGTGACGCTGGCTATGAACCTCTTCTCGCAGGGTGTGGACCCGACACTGGACTTTCGTGACATCGAAAAGGTGCGACGGGTGGCCGAGTACGCGACCCGCCTGCCGGTCCATCCGCGTCACCCCTATGCGGGCGACCTGGTCTACACGGCGTTCTCAGGCTCGCACCAGGACGCCATCAAGAAGGGCATGGCCGCCACTGGCAGCGACTACGACGAGTGGGAGGTGCCCTACCTGCCCATCGACCCCAAACACACCGGGCGCACCTACGAGGCAATCATTCAGGTGAACAGCCAGTCCGGTAAGGGCGGTGTCGCCTACGTGATGGACACCGACCACGGCCTGGACCTGCCGCGGCGACTGCAGATCGAGTTCTCGAAGCGTGTCCAGGAGATCACGGAGGCGAGCGGGACGGTGATCCCGTCCGGCCAGATGCGCGACGTGTTCGAGGACATCTACCTCCCCGAGGACGCCGGGCTGCGCCTCATGACGAGTGAGGTTTCGACCGGCCGTGGCCACACCAGCGTGACCGCGCAGTTGTTGGTCGATGGCCAGCACCAGACCGTGACCGGTGAGGGCAACGGCCCGATCGACGCGCTCGTCGCCGCGCTCAAGACGGATCTGGGCATCGTGATGGAGGTCAAGGACTACCACGAGCACGCCTTGACGGAGGGCTCGGGCGCCTCGGCCGTCGCCTATGTGGAGTGCGCCGGCCCCGACGGCTCGACGTGGTGGGGCGTGGGCCGCGACTCGTCCATCCTCGATGCGTCGCTCGGCGCGGTTGTCTCGGCGGCCAACCGGGCCCGCACGGGGTGATCCGACCGGCGGTCGAGACGGACGTCGCCGAGCTGATTGCGATGATCCGCGAGCTGGCCGAGTTCGAGGATCTCTCGGACCAGGTGCAGATCACGGAGGACGACCTCGCCGCTGCGCTTTTCGGCCCCGAATCGGTCGTCCACGACTCGGTCGTCGAGGACGGCGACGGCGGTCTGGCCGGCCACGCCCTGTGGTTCCGGACCTTCTCGACCTTCTTGGGAAAGACGGGCATCTGGCTCGAGGACCTCTACGTTCGGCCGGCCCATCGCCGCCAGGGCCACGCCCGGGGCTTGCTCGCCCACCTGCGCGAGCAGACCGAGGGCCGGGTCGAATGGGAGGTGCTGGATTGGAACACAGCGGCCATCGACTTCTACCAGCGGCTGGGGGCGCGGCCAATGGCCGGCTGGACGCATTATCGCTGGTACGACGGCTGAACCACTCCGCCCGCACCCCGACTTGAGCGCTGCGGAGGGGGCGGCATGTCATCGCGTCTGTATATGTAGCCTTCCGAAACTACCCCCAATTAACGAAAGATATCTGGATATCCTTCCGTAAACCCCCCAATTAACGAAGACTACGTATACAGATCGAAATCGAGACCCTCCAAGCAGTGGGGCCGCCAGTACGGCTGCGAGCAAACCCCTTGACGGGTCACTTACCGTAAGTTTATACTTACGGTAAGTGAATACTAACGATGAACCAATGGAAGCGCAGGCTGCCGCCAACCCGCCGGTCCACGCGGGAACCGCAGCCGGCCCGGTCGCTGGCCTGGGGGCGCTGGGCGACCCGACGCGGCGTGCCATCTTCGAGCGGCTGGGGGAGCGGCCGAGCGCCGTTGGTGACATTGCCGCCCTGTTGCCCGTGAGCCGGCCAGCGGTCTCTCAGCACCTCAAGGTGCTGAAGGAGGCCGGGCTCGTGCGTGATGTCCGGGAGGGGACGCGCCGTGTCTACAGCCTCGACCCGGTCGGCATCGCCGGGCTGCGTGACTACCTCGATCGGTTTTGGAACACCGCACTGCACTCATTCAAGGCGCGAGTCGAACTCGTGCACCAAGAATCGCAACAGCAAAGCCAACAGGAGGAAACCTCATGACCGACAGCACCGCCGTCTCCACAGCGATCGTCGTCGATGCACCCGTCGAGCGCGCGTTCGCCGTCTTCACCGAGGACATGAGCAGCTGGTGGCCGCCCGAGCACCACATCATCGAAGCGCCGCTGGCGTCAATGATCTTCGAGCCGAAGGAGGGGGGTGACGTCTACGACGTTGGCGAGGACGGAAGCCGATGCCGCTGGGCGCGGGTCCTTGCGTACGAGCCCCCGACCCGTGTCGTGTTCAGCTGGGACATCTCGCTGCAGTGGCGGGTCGAGACCGATCCCGCCCGCACCAGCGAGGTCGAAGTGCGCTTCGTGCCCGAAGGCGATAGGCGCACACGGGTCGAACTCGAGCACCGCCATCTGGACCACCACGGCGAAGGCTGGGAGGGCATGCGTGACGCGGTGGGGAGTTCCGAAGGCTGGACGGTCGGCCTTGGGCGCTTCGCTCAGCGGGTACAGGACGCACCCGTAGGTGAGCCCGCCTGATCCCGCCTGATCCCGAGTGATCTGTCACTGGGGAGCGACCCGGATTCTCAGCCGAAGCCCCCGCTCGGGATGTACGGACAGGGCGGTCCGTCCATCCCTCGGACCATGACGGGCCCGAAGGGCTGCAGCTCAATCCCGCAGGCGACCACCTCACGGATCGCCCACTGCTGCGCCGAAGTCAGCCATGAGATCTCGATCGTCTCGCCCGCAGGCGCCTCGGCGAGCATCGTCCGTAGGACCAACGCAGCCGATTCCTCGTCGCGTGCGCCCAGCGTGACGATGCGCTCGTTCATGGCGACGGCGTAACCGTCCGCGCCCCGCAACAGGAGGCGGCTGCCCGGCTGTTCGAGCATGGCGACGATGTCGACGGCGCGGGCCGCGCCGCGCACGCTGCGGTCGATGGCGTCGACCACCGCCAGCTCTCGCTCCCCGACCTGGTCTGGCTCGTACCGTTCGACCTCGGGAGGCCGGGCCGCCGCCGAGTTGGGTCGCATCGGCCCCCAGGCCGCGACGACAGGGTGCAGCGTGAAACCGACGCTCGAGTACAGCGCCATAGCCTTGGGGTCCCGCGAGCATTGAATCGTCCCGGGGCCCTCGGGGTCGCCGTGCGCGAGGGCCAATCGCAACAGCTCCTTGCCGACGCCGGCACCCTGGCGACCCGGCAGGGTGCCGAGCTGGGACAACATCCAGTAGCCCTCGCGGACGAACGACTGTGACATGCCGATGATCGCGCCGCCGTCCTCGGCTACCCACGAGCCCGCCGGATCGGTGCCGAGGAAATGGCGCGTGCGGTCCTGGCGCCGCTTCTCGTCCCGGATGGAGTTGCCGGTGACGGGCAGGTTGTGCCGGGCCTGCATGGTGAGGAGGCCCTGTTCGAAGGCCGCCACCGCGGCAGGCACGTCGCCCTCGGTCATGGGCCGGAACGTCGTCATGGCCGTCGGTCAGACAGAGGCAGACGCAGAGGGCATGAAGTCGGGCCGCTGACGCTCGTACGCGTCGATGTCGTCGGCGTAGCGCAGCGTCAGGCCGATGTCGTCCCAGCCGTTGAGGAGCCGCTCGCGGGTGAACTCGTCGAGCGGGAAGGTACCGACCAACCCGGCCGCCGGGGCCTCAATGGAGCCTCGCGCCACATCAATCGTGATCTCCATCGAAGGATCCTTGGTCACCGCGTCCAACAGCGCACGATTGAGCTCCTCGGTGACCTGGGCCGGCAGCAGGCCCTGCTTCGTGCAGTTGTTGCGGAAGATGTCGGCGAAGCGGGAGGACACGACCGCACGGAACCCGTAGTCCATCAGGGCCCACACGGCGTGCTCACGCGAGGAGCCCGTCCCGAAGTTGTGGCCGGCAACGAGAATGGGGGCGCCGACGAACTCGGGGTCGTTCAGGATGAAATTACGGTCGTCGCGCCATTCGGAAAAGAGCCCGGCGCCGAAGCCGGTGCGCTCGACCCGCTTCAGCCAGTCCGAAGGGATGATCTGGTCGGTGTCGACGTCGGTGCGGTCGAGGGGAACCGCGCGTCCGGCGATGACGATGACGGGTTCCATCAGTCCGTACCCTCCAGGTCGAGCAGATCTTCTGGCGTGGCGAAGGTCCCGGCGACCGCGGTGGCCGCGGCAACAGCGGGGGAGACGAGATGGGTGCGGCCGCCGCGCCCCTGGCGGCCTTCGAAGTTGCGGTTCGAGGTCGAGGCGCAGCGCTCGCCGACGGCCAGCTTGTCGGGGTTCATGGCCAGGCACATGGAACAGCCCGGCTCGCGCCACTCGAATCCGGCGGCCACGAACACCTTGTCGAGGCCCTCGGCCTCGGCCTGGGCCTTGACCCGGTGCGACCCCGGGACAGCCAGCGCACGCAGGCCCTCGCGCACGGAGCGCCCCTCCAGCACGGCGGCAGCCGCCCGGAAATCTTCGATGCGCGAGTTCGTGCAGCTGCCCAGGAAGACCGTGTCGACGCTGATCTCACGCATCGGCGTTCCCGCCGACAGTCCCATGTAGGCCTGCGCGCGCGCAGCCGCCTCGCGGTCGCCGGCGTCGACCATGGCGTCGGGGTCGGGCACCGCGCCCGAGATCGGCACCACCTGGGCCGGGTTGGTGCCCCAGGTCACGTGGGGCGTGATGCTCGCCGCGTCGAGCACGACCTCCTTGTCGAAGGTCGCATCATCGTCGGTGGTCAACGTGCGCCAGTACGCGACCGCCTCGTCCCACTTCGGCCCGGTCGGCGCTCGGTCGCGGCCGCGTACGTACTCGAAGGTCGTCTCGTCCGGCGCCACCAGCCCAGCACGCGCACCGCCCTCGATCGACATGTTGCACAGCGTCATCCGGCCTTCCATGGACAGACCCCGGATGGCCGACCCCCGGTACTCGATGACGTGGCCGATGCCCCCACCCGTCCCGATGGTGCCGATGATCGCCAGTGCCACGTCCTTCGCGGTCACGCCCGCTGCGAGCTCGCCCTCGACGGTGACCGCCATGGTCAAGGGCCGCACCTGCGGCAGCGTCTGCGTGGCGAGCACGTGCTCCACCTCGCTGGTGCCGATGCCAAAGGCCAGCGCTCCGAACGCGCCGTGCGTCGAGGTGTGGCTGTCGCCGCACACGATGGTCATGCCCGGCTGTGTCCAGCCCTGCTCAGGCCCGATGATGTGCACGATCCCCTGATTGGCGTCGCCCATCGGATAGCAGGTGATGCCGAACTCGGCCGTGTTGTCGTCGAGTACCTTGAGTTGCTGGGCCGAGATCGCGTCGGCTACCGGCTTGTCGATGTCGACCGTCGGGACGTTGTGGTCGGCGGTGGCGACCGTCAGATCGGGCCGGCGCACGCCGCGCCCGGCGAGGCGCAACCCGTCGAAGGCCTGCGGCGACGTGACCTCGTGGACCAGATGCAGGTCGATGAAGATGATGTCGGGTTCACCCTCTATCGAGTGGACGACGTGGGTGTCCCAGATCTTCTCGCTGAGCGTGCGCGGCGCGGCCATCAGCGCTCGACCGCGACGATGTGGACCTTCAGCATCCCGCCCGGGGCCCGGTACTCCACGGCACCCCCGCTGCGCTGTCCCACCAACACCTGGCCCAGGGGCGAGCTCGGGGAGATCACGTTGAGCTCGCCCTGGCGCTCCTCGATGGAGCCGACGAAGTACTGCTGGGTGTCGTCCTCGTCGTCACCGTCGTAGCGCAGGGTCACGATGCTGCCGAGGGAGATCGTGCCGTCGTCGGAGCCCGACTCGTTGACGATCTCCACCTCCTTGAGCATCGCCTGGAGCTGGCGGATGCGCGACTCCATCTTTCCCTGTGAGTCCTTGGCGGCGTGGTAGTCGCCGTTCTCACTCAGGTCCCCGAGCGCCCGGGCCGCCTCGATGGCCTGGGCGATCTCGACCCGTCCACGTGTGGTCAGGTCCTCGAGCTCAGCGACCAGTCGGTCGTTCGTGGCTTGCGTGAGCCTTGTCGGCTCGGTCTGGTTTGCGGAAGCGTTGGTCACAGCGTGTCCTCCGGGAGGGGGGCGTTCCGGGCGGTGCGGAGCACGGGGCGCCCAGCGGCAACCAGGCTAATCGGAGCCAGCAGAGGCACCTCTTCGGGTCGGCCCCGCCGAACCTGCAGGGCTCGCCCTCCTTCTCCCCCCGGCGCCATCGGAGTGCCATCGGGGCGCCGCCCGTGCAGCCGGTGTGTTGACGGGGCGGGCCGAACTGCGAGAGACTGGCGTGGTTATGCGTCGTTCCGAGCACTTTGTAGGCATTATTCACTAGGCGCGCCGACCACCCAGCGCGCCTTCGAACCGTCCACACTGTGGACGGTTTTTCAATTCCAGATCCGGTTCGCCTCCAGATTCCGTTCGGATTCGAGATTCTGGGATTCTGTTCGGGCAGGCAGGAAGCAGAGAGAACAAACAAGAGGAGAGAGCACGACAGTGAGCAGGCATCGGGTCGCCGTGATCGGCGGGGACGGCATCGGGCCGGAGGTCTGCGCCGAGGCGCTCAAGGTGGTCGCTGCCGCCGGCGTCGACCTCGACACGAGCTACTTCGACCTCGGGGCCGCCCGCTACCTGCGCGATGGAGCCGTCCTGCCGGACGAGACGCTGGAAGAACTCCGCGGCTTCGACGCCATCTTGCTGGGTGCGGTCGGGCCGCCCGTCGGCGACACCACCGTTCCTCCCGGCACTCTCGAGCGGGGGCTCCTGCTTCGCCTGCGCTTCGAGCTCGATCTCTACATCAACCTGCGTCCCTTCACCGGTGTCCCGGGGTCCATCGCACAGGGCGCTGACTTCGCCGTGGTGCGGGAGAACACCGAGGGTACCTACGCCGGCGAGGGCGGGTTCCTGCGCAAGGGCACGCCGTACGAGGTGGCGACACAGGGCTCCGTGAACACGCGCATGGGCGCCGAGCGCTGCGTGCGCTTCGCCTTCGAGCTGGCGGAGCGCCGCCGGCGCAAGCTCACCCTCGTGCACAAGACCAATGTGCTCACGTTCGCGGGCGACCTGTGGCAGCGCACGGTCAGAGAGGTCGCGCCCGAGCACCCTGACGTGGAATGGGACTACAACCATGTCGACGCGTCGTGCATCTACATGGTCGAGCAGCCGACGCGCTACGACGTGATCGTCACCGACAACCTCTTCGGCGACATCCTCACCGACCTGGCCGGCGCTGTCACCGGCGGAATTGGCTTCGCCGCGTCAGCCAACCTCAACCCGGCCCGCACCGGTCCATCGCTCTTCGAGCCGGTCCACGGTGCTGCTCATGACATTGCGGGCAAGGGGATCGCCAACCCGCTCGCCGCCATCCACTCGGCGGCCCTGATGCTGGAGCACCTGGGCGAGGCGGACGCCGCCGCACGCATCCTCAAGGCCCTCGCCGCCCAGACCGATTCCATGTCAAGGCAGTCATCGTCGTCAACGCAGTCAACGCTGTCCTCGTCCACCGAGCTGTCCACGACCGCCGTGGGCGACGCCATCGCAGAAAGGCTGTAGCAGCCATGCCCATCACCCCGACCGAGAAGATCTGGATGGACGGCGAGCTCGTCGACTGGGACAAGGCCACGGTGCACGTGTTGACGCACACGATGCACTACGGCTCCGGAGTCTTCGAGGGCATCCGCGCCTACCCCACCAGCCGGGGTCCCGCCGTGTTCCGGCTGAGCGACCACATTCGCCGGCTGTTCGCGTCGGCGAAGGTCTTTCTCATCGACGTGCCGTTCACCGTCGAGCAGATCATGGACGCCACGCGTCAGGTCGTGCGCGTCAACGGCCTGACCGACGGCTGCTACCTGCGGCCGCTCGTGTACCTCGGCTATGGCGAAATGGGCCTCAACCCGCTGCCCTGCCCGGTCAATGTGTCGGTGGCCGCATGGCCCTGGGGGACCTACCTCGGCGACGAGGGCGTCGCCAACGGTGTCACGGTGAAGATCAGCTCGTGGCGGCGCCACGATCCCAACGCGGTGCCGACGGCTGCCAAGGGAACAGGCATGTACGCCAACTCCTCGCTGGCCAAGGTCGAGGCGCTCAAAGCCGGCTACGACGAGGCCATCCTGCTCGCTCCGAACGGCAACGTGAGCGAATGCACCGGTGAGAACGTCTTCATCGTGCGCGACGGCGTGCTCATCACGCCGCCGACATCCGACTCGGGCGCGCTCGACGGCATCACGCAGGACTCTGTCATTACGATCGCCCGCGACCTGGGCTACGAGGTGCAGCACGAGCCCATCATCCGCACCGACCTGTATCTGGCCGACGAGGCGTTCCTGACCGGGACCGCGGCCGAGGTGGTCCCGATCCGTGCCGTCGACGACCGCCCGGTGGGCCCGGGACGCCCGGGGAAGATCACCAAGGAGATCCAGCAGACATACTTCGCAACCGTGCGCGGCGAGGTGGACCAGTACAAGGAATGGCTGGACTATGTCGACTAGGGGCGAGACCCACACCCACGACGGCACGACTCACGCGCACGCGCATGGTCACAGCGTCCATGCACACGACTTCTACGTGCCCGAGTTGCCCGAAGCAGTCGACATCTTCGACACGATCCTGCGCGACGGCAGCCAGCAGGAAGGGCTGTCGCTCACCGTCGACGACAAGCTCCGCGTGGCCGAGCAACTCGATCTCCTCGGCGTCACCTTCATCGAAGGCGGCTGGCCCGGGGCCAATCCCAAGGACGTCGAGTTCTTTGCCCGGGCCAAGAAGGAGCTCGACCTCGCAACCGCGACGCTCGTCGCCTTCGGTTCGACCCGCCGGGCCGGGGTCAAGCCCGAGACCGACACCGTGCTCGCCAACCTCATTGACGCCGGCGCACCGGTGGCCTGCATCGTGGCCAAGTCGTGGGACCGCCACGTTGCCGAGGCGTTGCGCACCTCCCTCGACGAGGCGGTGGCAATGGTCGCCGACTCGGTGCGCTACCTGCGCGAGCACGACCTGCGCGTCTTCCTCGATGCGGAGCACTTCTTCGACGGCTACCGCCGCAACCCCGACTTCGCCCTGCGTGTCCTGGCCGCCGCCGAGGAGGCGGGCGCCGAGGCGCTCGTGCTCTGCGACACCAACGGCGGCTCGCTGCCCGACGACGTGGGCCAGGCCGTAGCCGACGTACGCGCGCGCACGAGCACCCAACTCGGCATCCACTGCCACAACGACGCCGGCTGCGCCGTGGCCAATTCGCTCGTCGCCGTGCAGGCGGGCGTGACCCAGGTGCAGGGCTGCATCAACGGCTACGGCGAGCGGGCGGGCAACACCGACCTCTCGGCCGCCATCCCCAACCTCTCGCTGAAGCTGAACATCCGTACGATCCCCGCCGAGCGCCTGGAGCGCCTGACGCCGGTGGCGCACCACATCGCGGAGCTGGTGAACATCGCGCCCAACGCACAGCAGCCCTACGTCGGCAACTCGGTCTTCGCCCACAAGGGTGGCCTCCACGCCAGTGCCGTCGCTCGCAGCGCCGACCTCTACGAGCACGTCGTGCCCAACCTCGTCGGCAACGGCACGCGCGTCGTCGTCTCCGAGATGGCCGGCCGTTCCACCCTGGCCATGAAGGCGGACGAGCTCGGGCTCGAGCTCGACGGCGAGGTGATCGGTCGTGTCCTCGACGAGCTCAAGCGCCTGGAGCACGAGGGCTACCACTTCGAGGTGGCCGACGGCTCGCTCGAGCTCCTGCTGCGGCGAGCGAGCGGTTGGGCGGCCGACTTCTTCACGGTGGAGTCGTTCCGGGTCATCACCGATCACGCCTCGCCGCACGGCCTCGACGCGCTAGGTGTCACAACTGAAGCGACGGTCAAGGTCCACGTCGGGCGCGACCGCATCGTGGCCACCGCCGAGGGCAACGGACCGGTCAACGCGCTCGACGGCGCGCTGCGCGGCGCCATCGGGACCAAGTTCCCGGCCCTCGACCACATCCACCTCACCGACTACCGGGTCCGCGTCCTCGATACGGGTCGCGGCACCGGCGCCGTCACCCGCGTCCTAGTCGACAGCGCCGACGGCGAGCGGACCTGGACGACCATCGGGGTGTCCGAGAACATCATTGAGGCGAGCTGGCAGGCCCTCTACGATTCGATCGCCTTCGGGCTGCTGCACGCGACCTGACCGGGAGCGGCGGCACCCACCGCCGCCGACGGGCCAGCCGACGCCGGCGCAGGACGAGCCAGTACCAACGAGGGGGTAGTCAGGGGGACCGGACATGACCGTGTGGAGCCGCATCGCTGCATCGCTGGTCCGTCTTCCCCCGCCGCGGACGACCGACGTCGCGGTCGAACGCGACCTGGCCGCCAAGATGCCCGACGGGGTCGTGCTGCTCGCCGACCGCTGGTATCCGGCCGATGATCCGGGCAGCCGGCCGACCGTGTTGATCCGCACCCCGTACGGGCGGCGGGTCATGGGTCCGCTGGGACGGCTCTATGCGGAGCGCGGGTACCAGAGCGTGATCCAGAGCTGCCGTGCCACGTTCGGCTCCGAGGGCGAGTGGGAGCCGCTGCGCCACGAGCAGGCCGACGGGCACGCCACGCTGGCGTGGGTGGCGTCCCAGCCGTGGTTCGACGGCCGCCTCGTGATGTGGGGCGCAAGCTACCTGGGGGCGACGCAGTGGGCCATCGCCGAGGACGCGCCCGACTTCGTGCGGGCGCTCGGGCTGCAAGTGACGGCGTCAGAAATTCCGCGACGCCATCGTCTACCCCGGCGGCTCGTTCGCGCTCGAGATGGCGGTCTCCTGGCTGTACCAGATCAAGTACCAGGAGCAGAACTGGCGCACGGTGCTGCGTACCACGCTGGCGGGGGGCAAGGTGTTGGCGGCCGCGTGCGACGTGCTCCCCCTCGGCAACTGCGACACCGCAGCCATCGGCGAACCGGCGCCGGCGTACCAGGACTGGCTCGAGCACAGCACGCCGGGCGATCCGTGGTGGGACCCGGTCAACTTCGGGCGCCGCCTCGACAGGGTCCCACCGGCCAGCCTCATCGGTGGCTGGTACGACCTCTTCCTGCCGGCCCAGGTGGCCGACTACGAGGCGCTGCGGAGCGCCGGCCGCGAGGCGCGCCTCACCATCGGGCCGTGGACCCACACGAGCCCGGGCCTCTTCGCCGAGACGGTGCGCGACGGCCCGGCGTGGTGGGAGGAGCGCCTCGGCGAGCATCCCGGGCGCGAGCCCCGCGCCGCGGTGCGCCTCTACGTCATGGGCTCGCGTACCTGGGAGGAATTCTCCATGTGGCCGCCGGCGGGGGAGACGCAGCGCTGGTACCTCGGGCGCTGGGGCACGCTCGCCACGGTCGCCCCGGGGGAGAGCGCGCCCGACCGTTACCACTACAACCCGCACGATCCGACACCGGCAGTCGGCGGCGCCACGCTGAACATGGGCACGTCGGGTCGAAAGGACCAGCGCCGCCGCGAGCACCGTCGCGACGTCCTCACCTACACCAGCCCGGTGCTTCGAGAGGACCTCACGGTGATCGGCCGGCTGACCGCGACGCTCTACGTCCGTTCTTCGCTCGAGCACGCCGACTTCGTCGTGCGGCTGTGCGACGTCAACGAGAAGGGAAAGTCGTACAACGTGAGCGACGGGATCGTCCGGCTTCGTCCCGGCTCCGGGGCCGCCGACGACGACGACGGCACGCATGCGCTCGAGATCGAGATGTGGCCGACCGCCAACACCTTCAAAGCGGGTCACCGCATCCGGCTCCAGGTCTCGAGCGGCGCACACCCCTTGTTCTGCCGCAACACGGGGACGGGCGAGCCGCTGGCGACGGGCACCACCCTGCGCTCGGCGGATCAGGAGGTCTTTCATGACTCGGAGCACCCGTCGTCCATCGCGTTGCCGGTCGTGCGACTGATCGGTGAGGAGCCACTCGGCTCGCCCTGAGTTCGCCAAGCACCAGATGCGGTGGGCGCCTCGACGACTGGGATACGGATCGCTCGGGGGACCCACGCCCCCGCTTGTCAAGGAGAGGGTGGGCTACCGGCCAGCAGTGAGTAGATCTCGATCATGGGGGCAGTCCCATTCACGCCGTACTGGGGGTCGATGAGCCCGGTGCCCACCTGGCGCTGTGTCCACATGTATGACGCAAAGGTCTGAGCGTCATCGCTGTAGACGGCATCGGGTGCGATTTTGTTGAGCAGGAACAGGTTGCGGAAGTAGATGGAGTTGAACGCGGGTCCTTGGTTGACGAGCGCGGATCCCGTGCCGAAATACGTGACCGCAGCCGTGGCCGTCTGTTCGGCTTGGCTCAAATAAGCGACATTCCCGGTCGCGTGGTACAGCAGCACGCCCGCGCCCACCATGACGCCCTGGTTGTAGCTCCAGATCGTGGTGTTGACGCTGCCGTCCGAGTTGACATGGTCGTCGTAGAGGCCGCTTGGCGTGCCGAGGCAGCTGACGACCCATTGATACATTCGCGTCGCCCACGTGAGATCGGCCGTGTTCCCGGTCAATCGGCTGAGCTCGAGCCCCAGCTCAGCGTTCGCACCGTTGGCCGTTGCGTTGCGCTGGCTGCCGGCAACGTCTTCCCAGAAGACTCCCCCAGGACAACCGTCAGTCGTGCTCGTATCCCACCCAGAGATTGCAAAGCTGAATTCGTCCTGCGCCAAAGCGAGGTCGGTGGAGTTCGAGGTCAGGCGATAGGCGTGAATGAGATCGAGCCCCACCCAGCCGTTGTCGTCGTAGTAGGTGGATCCGCCCGGTCCGAGTGGCGGCGCGACCGCCGACTGGTAGGCCGGAGGTTGGGGCATTCCCGACGGTGATATCTCCGTCGAGTCGGCGTAATCGCCGAGTCCGACAAGACGTGCCGCCACCTTCTTCATGTAGCGAGATCCATCGGGCGTTCCGTAGAGGAAGACCGTCCCCGCGGTCGCGTTCGTGAATGGCCACAGACACGAGTAGGTGCCGCACGTGTTCGTCGGTGACCCACTGTAGAGGTCGGCACTGCTCTGGTAGAGATTCTGCTGCAGTGCCTTGAAGGTGCTGACCGCCTCTTGTTGGTCTGTGGTGGCAGCGGATTGTGAGATCTGAGCAGCACCTGCCGGCGCGAAGGAAGCGAGCACGACAAGGCACCCGAGTAGCGCTCCCGTCAGGTAGCCGACCCGGAGCAGCCGGCTGCGCTGAGCGACGCAGGAGCTTGACGGCGCGGAACGGGTCATCGGCACCTTTGATGAGCGGGGTTGACTACCTGACATTAGCGTCGCACGTAACTCGGACTTTGTTTGACTTCGTGACTTTTGTGTCGGAGCTCCGTTGCCTACCGCCCTGTCCCAGCCGCTCGGCTAACCTCCCGCGCATGACGCAGCCCACATTCGTGCCGATCGCCGAGGCGGACCAGGTGCGACCTGCCCTGCATCTCGACGTGCCCGGAGCGTGGACGACGTCGCGCCCTGCTGAGATCATCCTGCCCGCGGTGAACCGGGGGCGGGACATCGGGACTCCCGGGACCGATTCGGGCTTCGCGCTCCGCTTGGCCAAGCGCTTCGAGCACGAGCTCCAGCTCGGGGAGGGCGAGTCGGCGGAGGACGTCCTACTCGGGACCGCCCTCGTCGGCTCCAAGCGGGCCGCCATCTTTGGACGTGCCCCGAGCATCTACGACGTGCGCTTCGGACTGAATCTGTGGCGTTTCCTCGACGCTGGCGCGCCGGCCGACCTACGGGCCGCCCGTCGGGAGCTGTTCTCCTCGGTGTCCCACGACTACGTGGCCCAGCGAGCGCTCGTCGACTCCATCCCTGATGAGACCCTGAGCCTCAGCCCCGATGAGGCGTTGGGCCGGGGCGGTGCCGCCGCCGCCTAGGCGAGCGCGCACTCGGGAGTCGTGGACGCGATCGGGGCGATCGACCGCCTCGAGATCGAGGCTGGCGGCTTCACGTTCACGGGGCGCGCCTGCGGTCCGCACGAGGGTCGCCGGGTCCTGCTCCTGCACGGCTTCCCACAGACGTCGTGGGCCTGGCGCGACGAGCTGTGGGCGCTCGGGCAGGCGGGCTATCGCGGCGTTGCACCGGACCTGCGCGGGTACTCATGCGGCGCCAGGCCGCCCGATGTCGCCGACTACGCCACCGAGCACCTCCTCGGCGACGTCCTGGCACTGGCCGACTCCATGCAGATGGAGACCTTCGACCTCGTCGGCCACGACTGGGGTGGCATGCTCGGCTGGATCACCGCGGCCCGGTACCCGGGCCGCGTGCGTTCCCTCACCGTGCTCTCGACACCGCACCCCCTGGCTCTCCAGCGGGCCCTGCTGGCTGGGGACCCGGACGAGGCGGCCCGCGGCGAGGCGACTGATTCCTTTCGCACGCCCGAGGAGCCCGAGCGGCTGCTCCTGGGCGCCGACGGGGCAGGCGGCGGTCTCGCCACGGTGCTCGTGGAGACCGGTCTCGACGACCACGACGCCCGTGTGTACGTCGCCGCGCTCGCCGAGCCGGGCGCATTGTCTGCGGCCCTGAACTGGTATCGGGCGATGGACGGCGTGGCCCTGCGAGACCTCCCGCCGGTCGCGGTGCCCACGCTCTACGTCTGGTCGACCGGGGACGAGGCCTTCGGGCGCACCGCGGCGGAGGCCACCGCCGAGTGGGTGCAGGGCCCTTACAGCTTTGAGGTCCTCGAGCACGTCTCGCACTGGATCCCCGAGACGGCGCCGGACGAGCTCTCCTCACTCCTGTTGCGCCACCTTGCCGCCAACTGAGCCTCGTCGCCCACTGATCCCGGCCGCCCCCTGATCGCGGCGCCCCTGGGTAGCCTGAAACGACCGTTCGGTGGGGCTGCGAGAATGAGGCCATGAGCGACTCCACCTTCGCCCTGACCGACGTCCAGCGCGACTTCCGCCAGACCATGCGTGCGTTCTGCGAGGAGAAGGTCGCGCCGCATGCGGCCGAAGTCGACCGCAACGCGGAGTTCCCGTGGCAGTCCTTCGAGGCCTGCAAGGAGCTGGAGTTGCCCACGCTGGGGATCCCCGAGGCCTACGGCGGGGCGGGGGCCGACACCGTCACCCAGGCCATCGCGGCCGAAGAGCTCGCCCGGGTCTGCGCCTCGACGTCGCTGACCATTCTCATCTCCAAGCTCGGGATGACCCCGGTCATGAACTGGGGCTCCGAAGAGCTCAAGCGCACGTACATGCCGCGCGTGGCGAGCGGTGAGATCCAGGCCAGCTACTGCCTCTCCGAGGCCGACGCCGGGAGCGACGTCGCGGCCATGCGAGCACGCGCCGTGCGCGACGGCGACGACTACATCCTCACCGGGTCGAAGTACTGGATCACCAATGCCGGCATCTCGGACGTCTACATCGTCTTTGCCAAGACTGACCCCGACGGTCGCAGCCGCGGCATCAGCTGTTTCCTCGTCGAGAAGGAATGGGGCATTCGCATCGCCAAGCACGAGGACAAGCTCGGTCTGCGCGGCAGCCCGACCGGCGAGGTGGTCCTCGACGAGGTGCGGGTGCCGGCCACACACCGCATTGGTGAAGAGGGCCAGGGCTTCACCATCGCCATGCACACGCTCGACCGCAGCCGCCCCACCATCGGCGCGCAAGCGGTCGGCATCGCGCAGGGCGCGATCGACTACGCCGCCGTCTATATGAAGCAGCGAAAGGCGTTTGGCGGTCCGATCGCCGACTTGCAGGGACTGCGATTCATGCTGGCTGACATGGCTATGCGCAACGAGGCCGCCCGTGCGCTCGTGTACCGGGCTTGCGCCATGGTCGACAACGACCCCGCGGGCGAGCTCACCCAGTTCGGCGCGATGGCCAAGGCATTCGCCTCTGACGCCGCCATGTCGATCACGGTCGACGCCGTGCAGCTGCTCGGCGGCTATGGCTACACCAAGGACTTCCCGGTCGAGCGCTACCTACGCGACGCCAAGGTGACGCAGATCTACGAGGGGACCAACCAGGTCCAAAGAGTCGTCATCGCCCGGGAGCTGCTGAAGCACGTGTAGGTGCCGGCCCCGAACATCATCACTGAGGATTCGCTGACGTACGCGTGGTGATTCTCGATCGAAATGGCATCCGAAGCGTGCAGCTCCTCCAGGAGATGTTCCCCTCGGGCGAGCGCGGAGCAGCAGGGCTCGAGCGATCGAGGTTTGCGAGGTCCGGCGGACGCGCGTCTGGCGCCCGGCAATCAGGCCAAGGCAGACTGCGGTGGGCCGGTGCTAAAGTTAGAACAGGTTCTAGAAATCGCCCGCGCAGTCCAGCCGGCCCGGCCGGACGCGGGGCAGCGGGGGAGGGCCCCCAGCAAGGAGGAAGTGCGCCATGGCACAGCCGGTGATCATCGAGGCGGTCCGCACCCCGATCGGGAAGCGCAACGGCTGGCTTTCGGGCCTCCGGGCGCCCGACATCCTCGGGGCCGCGCAGGTCGAGGTCGTCAAGCGGGCGGGCATCGATCCGGCTTCGGTCGAGCAGGTCATCGGCGGGTGTGTGACCCAGGCCGGCGAGCAAGGCTTCAACGTGACTCGCACGTCGTGGCTGTTGGCCGGACTGCCCTACGACGTCGCGGCGACGACCATCGACTGCCAGTGCGGCTCCTCGCAGCAGGCAAACCACATGGCGGCCAACCTCATTTCCGCCGGCGCGGCGGACACCACCATCGGCTGTGGTGTCGAGACCATGAGCCGCATCCCGCTCGGCGCCAACGCATCGGCGCCCGGAGTGGGCCGTGCCCTCCCGGCGGACCTGCCCTACGACATGCCGAGCCAGTTCGAGGCAGCCGAGCGCATCGCCAAGAAGCACGGCATCACGCGTGAGGACGTCGACGCGTTCGGCCTGGCGTCACAGGAGAAGGCCGCACGGGCGCAAGCCGAGGACCGCTTCGCGCGCGAGATCTTCGCTGTGGAGGCGCCGATCGTCGGCGAAGAGGGCCCGCGCGGCGAGCACAGCGGCGAGAAGATGGTCGTCAGCAAAGACCAGGGACCGCGCGAGACGACCATCGAGGGGCTCGCCAAGCTCAAGCCCGTGCTGCCCGACGGCATGCACACCGCGGGGACGTCCTCCCAGATCTCCGATGGCGCGGCTGCCGTGCTGTGGATGTCGGAGGACCGTGCCAAGGCCGAGGGCCTCAAGCCCCGGGCCCGGATCGTCGCTCAGGTCCTCGCCGGCTCGGACCCCTACTACCACCTCGACGGCCCGATCGTGGCCACGAGCAAAGTGCTGGCCAAGGCGGGCATGACGATGAAGGACATGGACCTGTACGAGGTGAACGAGGCCTTCGCCTCCATCGTGCTCAGCTGGGCCAAGGTGCACGAGGCCGACATGGACAAGCTGAACGTGAACGGCGGTGCCATCGCGTTGGGCCACCCGGTCGGCGCGACGGGCAGCCGCCTCATCACCACGATCCTGCACGAGCTCGAGCGGACGGACGGCACCTACGGGCTCGTCTCGATGTGCTGCGGTGGCGCGTTGGCGACCGGCACCATCATCGAGCGGCTCTAAGGAGCTCAGCGCTTCCGCATCTACTGACATCGCAATCGGCAACGGCAATCGGCGCCTACCTCCGGAGGGGACCGTGTCATCGATATCGACTGAACACCTGACGTTCGAGCGCGACGGCGCGACCGCCATCGTCACAATGAACCGTCCGGAGGCGAAGAACGCGCTCAGCCTCCCGATGCTGGTCGGGATGAAGGACGCGTGGGAGGAGATCAACTCCAACGACGACATCCGCTGCGCCATCCTGACCGGTGCCGGCGGCACGTTCTGCGCTGGCATGGACCTCAAGGCCATGGGCGGCAATGACGCCGAGAAGTACCAGCCCCGCATGGCCGAGGACCCCGACCTGCACTGGAAGGCGCTGTTGCGCCACTACGACCTGCGCAAGCCCTTGATCGCAGCCGTCGAGGGCTGGGCCGTGGCCGGCGGGACCGAGATCCTGCAGGCCACCCACATCCGCGTCGCGGGGGAGAGCGCCGTCTTCGGTGTCTTCGAGGCCAAGCGTGGACTGTTCCCCTTGGGCGGCTCGACGGTGCGGCTGCGCCGGCAGATCCCGTACACGCTGGCCATGGAGCTCTTGTTGACGGCGCGGGAGGTGCCGGCGGGCGAGGCGCTGCGCATCGGGCTGATCGGCCACATGGTGCCCGACGGCCAGGCGCTGCAGCGCGCGCGCGAGATCGCCACGGTGATCGAGGCGAACGGGCCGCTGGCGGTGGAGGCGATCCTGCGCAGCGTGCGCGAGACCGAGGGCATGTCCGAGGTCGACGGCTTGGCCCGCGAGCTCGAGATCGGCTGGCCGGTGTTCGCCTCGAACGACGCGACGGAAGGCCAGAAAGCCTTCGCCGAGAAGCGCCCGCCCAACTACACGCGCACGTGAGTCGCGAGAGCGGCAGCGTTCGCGGGGGTTCCGGCGGCGGAGGTGAGGGGCTCGAACCGGGCCCCGGTGGGGGCTACCCCGGCATCGACGGCGTGGCCACCTCAGCGGCGAACGACCTGCCCATCAACCGGGTCGCCGCTGCCGTGCGCCGCATCAGCGCCGTGACCATCGGCCAGCCACTCGAGGACGACGACCTCAGCGAGGCGGCGGACCACCTGGCAGGGATGGCGGACAGCCTCGAGGCCGCCGCCGTGCGATCCAAGCAGCGGCGCAACATGCCGGGCCCCAACGGTTTTCCCGGGCTCCACCCCCAGGACCACTTCCCGACCAGCCCGATGATCGGCTTCGCCAACCCCATCGCGCCGCCCGTCGAGGTGTGGGCGGTCGAGGGCGAGGGCGGCCAGCGTGAGCTCCGAGGGCGCGTCACCTTCGACTACCCCTACGAGGGGCCGCCGACGTGCGTGCACGGAGGCGTGATCGCTGAGCTCTTCGACGAGCTGCTCGGGCTCTCCAATATCTTGGTCGGCCTGGGCGCGATGACCGGGACGCTGACCATCCGCTACCGGCGTCCCACGCCGCTGCTGGCACCACTCGAGATTGCGGCGCGGCACACCGGGAGCGAGAGACGCAAGGTCTTCTCCTGGGGTGGCCTCTACCACGAGGGTGAGCTCACCGCAGAGGCCGAGGGCATCTTCATCCACGTGGAGCCGGAGCGGATGCTCGACATCGTGACCGGCAACGCCCACGGTGCCCATAGTGCCGAAGGCCCGCTCGTCGACGCGGACTGGCAGCGCATGATGGAGAAGGCGGCGCGCCAGAAAGACGCCTCCACCTGACCGCGTCGCCTGCTTCGGCGCCTCTCACTCTCAGCTCTTTGCCGCGCCTGACGCGACGCCTGACTCCGTCGCCTCGCTCTCCAGGCGTTCCTCGAGCCCGGTCCGCCACCCGATGGGGCGGTAGAGCGAGACCAGGCGGGCGAGCAGGACGACGAGGAACACTTGGCCTATGAGCGCGTCGAGCACCGACATCGTCCGCGGCAGGCCGACGGCGGGCGTGAGGTCGCCGTAGCCGACCGTGGCCATGGTGATATAGCTGAAGTAGACGAAGTCCGGCGGCCCGTGGTGACCCGGCTGAGCGAAGAACGACGTGCCCGACACGAGTTGAATGCCGTAGTCGAAATTGGCGAAGATCAGCCCGATGAGCACGTAGATGCACACCGCGCCTGCGATTGTCTCGCGGGTGACGTGCCGGTGGTGCAGGATGCGCCACCCGATGGCGAGGGGGCAGGCCAGCACCAGGACCGACGTCAACAGGATCTCGATGCCGTCGGCCTCGTTGGTACCTCCGATGGACGCCCCGACGGCGACGAGGAACGTGACGGCGACGGCCGCCTGCACCATGCGCTGGAGGCTCGTCCGGACGCGTGATGTGTGAAACGCAAGCAGGACGGTCAGGGAGAAGAGCGCAGCTCGGACGATCAGCGCAGTGCGGCCAGACCACCCCACTGTGAGCGATACGTAGTCGAGAACGAGCAGGACGAGCAGAAGTATGTAGGAGTCGGGGGCAGCGGCTGCCAGGCGCAGGAGCTGGCGCGGACGGAGCCCGGCCAGGACGTCGCTGCCGTCGACGTGGTCCTCGACTTGGTGCGTCGTGCCGGTGGACGGACGGCCACCGCCCTCGCTCTCGCGCTCCACTCGCCCATCATGGGCATGGTGAGGGGTCAAACGGGCGGACCTTCGGTCGGGTCCGCGGGCGTGGACTCAGGCGCCGCGGTGGACTCAGGCCCGGGGGTCGTCGGCCACCAAGCAGCCGGCGTCGGTGGTGATTTTGAGCGATCCACCTTCCGCCGCGAAGCGGCCTTCGATGGCCCGCTGCAGGGTGGCCAGTTTCTCTTGGGTGGATTCGTGGCCCGGGGCAGAGGAGACGATGAACGCGTACACGTCCTCGGGGTCTGTGCAGACCATCGTGCTGGGGTGGGCGTGCCACGCGACGGAGCCGAACGCACTGCCCAAGATGCGCGCACCGTTCTCCGGGCCGAATCGCCCGATGGCACCGTTGAGGGACGACCAGCCGAAGACCTCCTGGGAGAGCTCGCGGACGGCATCGAGGTGGTGGGGTCCGTTGGTCGCCGCGATCAGGACACCGCTGGGCGTGAGGACGCGGGCGAACTCTGCCGCGGCGAGTGTCGGGTCGGGAACGTGGTACAGCATGTGGTTGGCCACGACGACATCGAATGTTCCGTCCTCGAATGGGAGTTCCCGCGCGTCGCAGGTGCGCGACTCGGCGAGCTCGATGTTCGCAAGAGGAGCGACGGCAGCAGTCGCCGCGTCGACCATGCCTGGCGACAAGTCCGTGAGCGTCAGCTGCACGTGGGGGAGCAGGTGGGCCACACTGGCCCAGAGCAGGCCGGAGCCACAGCCGACCTCGAGTACGCGGCAGCCGGGTACCCATTCGATGCGGCTGATCAGCCACGGGAACCAGGGTTCGTCCGAAGACGAGTACTTCGCGTGGAGCGCGATCCGTGCGTTGAGATTGCTCGGATCCTTGTACTGGTGGTCGCGTAGGTAGTCGGGGTCCGTGCCCAGACTCTCGCGGCGCACCACGGACTCGATTCTAGGGGCGGGTCGAACGACTGAGCTTGGCGGACGTCAGCGTCAGGCGGTCGTCTTGATCATCTGGAGCGCCGGTTGGTCGGGCTCCCACAAGTCAGGAAACTCCTGCAGTGGCCGGAAGCCGGCGGCGAAGTAGAAGGACCTTGTCTTGGCGTATCCGGGGTCTGGATGGCGCGGGCTGAGCGTCTTGACTTGGAGGTACTCGATGTCCCGTGCGGCGAGCCATACGTGCGCCTCCTCGAGCATCGCCCGGCCCACGCCGTGGCGGTGGTGCTCGGGGCGCACGCCCATCACGTAGATCTCGGCGGCATACGGCGTGTGGGTGACGAGTGTCAAGAGGCCCACGTCAGCTCCATCGAGTGCAGCGATCACCGTCGGGTTGGCGTTGGCGACGTTGACGTAGTCCTCGACTGCGTCGGAGATGCCAAACCAGGTGGGCAGCGTGTCGAGGATCTGCCGGCAGATAGTGCCGCTGCCGGTCTCGTCAATGCGCAGCTCAACGTGTGCCATCTGATAACCCATCCGATGTGCGCGTCAAGTGTCGAGTGAGTACACCATATTGGCGATCGCTCGGTAATACTCGGGCCCGATCGGTTCGTCTTGGGCGTAGCAGACGAAAACCAGCGGGAGGTTATCGGGATCCCGTCCGAGGAGGAGTTCCGACGACCCGTTGGCGATCTTCCTTCGGCTGGTGAAGTGACCGCGATCACGCAGTACGGACTCGATCCGATCTAACTCGCTGAGCGATCGGACGTTGAACGTGATGGAGCGCAGACCAAGTGACTGCTGTCCATGGCGAGTGCTCTGCATTCCCTGGGTTTCACGGAGGATCAAGATGACCGATTCGGCCGACATTCCACCAAGCACGGCGACCGCGTTCTCGCGGACGATCTCATCGAAAGGACCGACCGCCCCGTAAAAGTCCACGGATCGATCGAGGTCGGTGACGGCGACCAGGGTGGAACGAATAGCCCACGGTTGGTCGACCTCGTTCGTGGGCATGGTGTTTCCTCCGCGGGTCTTCGTGGCCCTCTCCAGCGAGATTCCCTCTTTGGGCCTCAGGGTATCCGCCAGACGGAGACGGGTGCCCGCCCGTCTGCCCACATGAGACGCACCGGAGAGATGTTTGAAGGAACGAAGTTCCCGATTGTCCGTGGGCTCCATTTGATGCAACGGAGCCATCCGGCATGGGACAAGCGAGAATAGCTACCGCTTATTATTTCTGTATATGGTGATACATTTCATCTGTAGAGGTAATACCCATCGAAGCCGACTGGCAGAAGCCTATGCCAAGTCCTCGACACAAGACCTCTTAGATGTGACGGTCCGATCGAGCGGTATCGAGGCAGATCGTGATGTCAGCGGCCCCATTGTGCCCTTCGTGAAGTTGTTGCTGGAGAAGGACAACCTGCTCGGATTCACCGGAGCAACTTGGACCCAAACAACCCAACCGATGATTGACGATTCTGACGTCCTCGTTTTCATGAATGGGGACGTCTACGAAGATGCAATGAAGCGATTCGAAATCCCGTTGGCACGGTCGCAAAGATGGCAAATCCCAGATGTTCAGGGTGTAGATGGACAAATCAGATCGGCTGTAGACGTATTGCTCTTGCAGCTCGGGATTCTGGGCCCGAATTAGTCGCTCGCTCCGAGGAATTGCCCACAAAGGGTCGCGAGTGGCCCCACCGAGTAATTGGGCTCTTCGCGTTGAACTGGGGAACGTGACGTAGCGAGGTATCCGCCAACGGGGCCAGGGGTCCCGACATCGTTGAGGTTGCTTGACGACCCAACGAGGAGGACCCCTGACGATGAACGACGCTACCGGCCTGGCAGAAGCACTGTTGGGACTTGACGGCTTTCGTGTGCTGGACGTGGACGAGACTCCCGACGAAGTGATCGTGACGGTGGAGACCACGACCGACGTCGTCGGATGTGCGAGCTGCGGCGTCCGGGCCAGGGCCAAGGATCGGGTGCGAGTAGAGATCCGGGACCTGCCGTGCTTTGGGAGACCGGCCCGCCTTGTGTGGATGAAGCGCCGGTGGCGTTGTGCCGATCCCGACTGCGACGCCAAGACGTGGACCGAGGGCTCTGAGTTCGTTCCTCCACGCGCAGTGCTCACCGAGCGGGCGGGACGAGAAGCCACCCGCCAGGTCGGCGAGCTCGCCCTGCCCGTCGCAGTAGTCGCCCGTGAGCTTGGTGTGTGCTGGTGGACGGTGATGGACGCCGTGCTTCTCCACGGCACACCGCTGGTCGAAGATCCTCGACGCGTGAAGAAAGTCCGCGCGCTCGGCATCGACGAGACCTCCTTCCCCTCGGCCACCAGGGCACACCGGACCATCTACGTGACGGGCCTCGTCGACCTCGATCGCAAGAGAATGATCGACTTGGTGGAAGGCAACGCTGCCATTGACCTGCGCAGATGGTGCGCGAACCAAGAGCCGGCCTGGTTGCGTTCGGTCCGTGTCGTCGCCACTGACCTGGCCGAGAGCTATCGCTCGGGCACCTCCCCGCACCTCGACCACGCCACCAGGGTGGCTGATCCCTTTCATGTCGTCCGCGTCGCCAACCGCTGCGTCGACAAGGTGCGCCGACGTGTGCAGAACGAGACGCTCGGACACCGGGGAAGGAAGGCCGATCCGCTCTATCGGATCCGAAAGCTCTTGCTCTCAGGCTATGAGCGTCTCGACGAGCGGGGCCATGACCGCGTGCTGCTCGGACTGCGCCACGGTGATCCCCATGACGAGCTCTTGGGAGCATGGTTGGCCAAGGAGTCGGTGCGCGACATCTACTTGACCGATGACGTCACCGAGGCCCGGGTGCTCCTTGACAAGGCGATCGTCGGTTGCAAGATCGACGAGGTCGAAGAGATCCGCTCGCTCGGTGACACGCTCGAACGCTGGCGCACTGAGATCTTGAACCATCACCGCACCGGAGCGTCCAACGGTCCGACCGAAGGGCTGAACCTATGCGTGAAGAAGGTCAAGCGCGCCGGTCGGGGCTTCACGCGCTTCGAGCACTACAGACTGCGGGTACTCCTCCACGCTGGTGGTGTCACATGGCCCAAGCGACCGTCACCACCTCGCATCAGGACTCGCCCTCCCCGCTCCAACGCGTAGAGCCAGTAATTGCGCCCGACTTACGTCCGGCGTCGCCGAGGTGGTCCGCCCGGCCTACGCTCCGTTGCCTCGATGCTTGTCGTCGCGCTCTGTGGTTGTCGTGATCTTCATTGCGGTGAGATGGCCGCATTGACTACAGATCGTCTGGTCAGCTGTTCCCACCATGCCGCAGCTCGGGCAAACGTGGGATGTTCGTCCAATTCGCATAGGTCCGCCTCCTTGGTCCAGCAAGGATGATCCTGGCGACTGCCGACTGCGCGGCCTAGAGCCGTTCGAACTTCGTTCTCACAACTGCTGGACATATCAGCTAAAGGGCCAGCTCAGAGCGTGGCTTGGCAAGAGCCGGGGCCGCTAATTGCCATCCCAGGTCACGGTGAACTTGTCGCCATTGGACAACGTGCTGGTGGTGTCGGTGTTATTGCCGCCGTCTCCGGGCGCCATGTTGATCTTGCTGGGGCTGCTGTTGCTGATTGGCGCCCCGTTGACGTCGGCCTGCTTGAATTTTACCGAGCCGAAGTCGGTCAGCGGCAGGATGCCATCGGAATTTGTGCAGCACGGAGCCTCGGCGATGACCTCGGCCGAGGACTTCTTGGCCTTGGACAGGGACTGGGTGACGGACTGCTGCCAGTCTTCGGTTGTATCGGAGATTGTCAAGGTGAAGATGTCCCCGCTTGCGGAGACCGAGGCAGTGAAGTGGTCGCCGGCAAGGACGGTGTTGCTGAAATTCACCGGGTCTGCCGGGTACATCTCGTACCAGGCGTAGTACTTGGGCACACCGCCGACCGTGCAGTCGACTTCGGAGCCGGTCTGCTCCACCGTGGGGCTCGTGTAGCCGTCGAGGCCGACCCAGAATGCCGAGAAGGTTCTCGCGCCCGTGCACGTCCCTGCGGGCTGCACCCACTTCGCCGAGACGCTGTTGAAGGCGTACGCGGCACCATGCGCGGCATAACCAGACCAGTTCGCGCTGGTGCCGTTGAAAATGCCCTGATAAGGATGCAGATCGTGGGTGATCGCAGTTGCGGCGCCAGTCGTGGCCGGCAAGGTCAACAGGCCGATCGCAGGGATCACCGCTGTGAGCAAACGAAATCGCAGGGGCGACTTCATCAGACGCTCTCCTTCCTTATGGCGCGTCAGCCGGTGCGCTCCGACCGGCGAGGACTATAACTCTCTACGACGGCGTCGGTACCGAGTCGCATCGATGGGCGGATCCGCATGTCGCCGCTGAACTGCCTGTCCAAATCGCGCGCGCTCCTTCAGTGCACAACGACGGAAACCACGAAGCGGCCATTGCAGGGCAACTGATCGGAGCCGGGATGGATGCAGGCACTTTGGGGCACGGAGATCTCAGCTGTTCCCTCCGTCCAGGCGCGGAATTCGGCGACGACCGGTTGCGGGCTCGACGTCAGCGGACCGAGCACAGCCGGGTTACTCGAAACCGCGGGACTGGTGAAGGACAACCCTTGCGCCCCCGGCAGAGGCTGCACCGTCACCACCTGACCGACCGTCACATCCAACGTTTGCCCGTTTGTGGATGCGTCCACTGGGACGAGGGCCGGCGAGGTGGTCGTGGTTGTGGTCGCCGGTACAGGGGGTCTCGAGGCTGGCAGGCTCAGCAGGTTGGTCAACCCGACGGGGTCGTGGCCGATCACAGCGGGCAGGTCAGCCGTGACCACCGCAGCGTGAAGACTGATGGGGACTGTCTCGGGCGGCCCGCACGGTGGACCGAACGGTCGGGTGACCTCAACCACGACGTTGGGGCCGCCCCGGTCGACGAGGACGGTGCTCGGGACCTGGTCGCACGGAAGGACCGTCGCCGAGATCGTGCCCGAGTAGCCGTCCGGGTTGCGTGAGACGAGTGTCCAGGGCACCGAGACCGACTCTTCGGCCGCGCTGACGGTGGGTGGAACGCGTGCCCCGGTCGTACATCCCCCCGGGCCACCCTCGGTGTAGATGAGGGCGTCGGTCCCGGTGCGGGCATCGAACATGAACACCTTGTAACCGTGGTCACTTGGGCGCGGGACGAGGTGCACCGGGGCTGTCTCTGCCGGGCAATTGGTCGCGACAGGATATACATGGACCACTACCAACCAGGCCAGCCGGTCGTGAAATGACGCCACCGTCGGGTACGTGGCGGCAACTTCTCCTGGTCCGGGAATGCCAGTGATGGCAGGGAAGAATTTCCTGGCGACGCTCACCCGGCCATAGCCGACGGCCACTCCCTGAGCCACTGAAGCGCTCAGACCACCCGTGGAATTCATGGCGCCGCAGATCGCCTGGTTCGCGCTGACAAGGTGCACATCGCCGCGTTGTGGTGGCTTGACCACCAGATCGCCGCCATCGAGCGAGAACCCGTGGCGTGCTGCACCCCCGGTCAGCGCCGACACCGCGGGACCGGAGAGCTGGCCCGAGCTGCCCGATGACCGGGCAACGCCGTGGGCCAGTGCAGGAACGAGACAGGTGAGGTCGGACGGGTTTGGGGTTGGGCTCGGGTCACCAGCCGCCCCTGAACACGAGGTGGCGACGGCGAAGAGGATGAGGCCGTTGGCAACCGCGATTGTGATGATCCGCCCAGGAGCGCGAAGGGGCGTGAGGTACTCGAGCGGGAACGGGAAGAGTCGCACGACCTACTTGACCCTCACGGCGGCGAGAAGGTTCGGGCGAGCCGAGCGGGATGGCAGTCCGATGGATCTCTCACGGGCGTCGAGAACAACTCGTGCGCGGCGTGAGTTCTGGATGTGCCTGCCGTCGCGAGCGATCACGTGATCGCGCGCTGATCCGAACTCAGATGGACAAGTCACACCCCGGTTGGCTTGTAGCCTGATCGGGCCCGTCGCTGACAGCAGGAAGGAGGTTGGATGCCTGCTTGCTCCCGCTGCCTGGTTGAGGTGACCCCGGGTACTGCACTTTGCCCCAAGTGCGGCGCCGCCATCAGGCCGCATGTCATGCCGCGACCGGCGCCCAAGCGGGTCGGGAAGTCGCGGGAACGCCTGAACGCCCTCGACGCGAAGGAACGGGTCACCGGCCTGGCCACCTTGGCCCTTCTGGTCTCCTTGTGGCTGCCCTGGTACAGCATCGGGCCTTTCTCCGCTGATGGACTGAGCGTCCACGGTTGGCTGTTCATTGTGGTGCTGAACTCGATTGTGTTGGTGCTCTACGCCCTGGTCACCGCGTTCGGCGTCGGCGATCTCGCGGCGCCGGGCCGGATGTCGAAGGATCAGCTGCTGGCACTCATGACCGGGGTCAATGTTGCTCTCGTGGTGCTCGGCTTCCTGCTGAAGCCGGCAGGATTCAGCTGGTCATGGGGCGCCTTGCTCGCGGTGGCGGCCGCGATCGTGGCTTTTCTGCCCTTCGGCGTTCCCCTCTTCCAAGCGCAGCGCCGGCGCTGAATCCGAGTCCCAAAACGGCCGGGAGGGGAACGCTGGGTCGTCTTCCCGTTGGATCTCCGGCCAGTGGCCGGTGATGTACGCCGACGTCAGTCAGGACTGAGATGGCTGTTACCGGCCCATGAGCCGTGCGCTTCGATGGATATGGCGGTCGGGACGTTCTCCACGTCGCTGACGTGCCGATGCCGAGACCGGCGCGAAGTGTGTCCTGTGCTGGCAAGGTGGTGGAGATGGAGCCGATCGACGTCGAGGCATTCGAGGCCCTGGTGGCCGACGCGCTCGCAACGATCCCAGGCCGCCTGCGAGCCGAGATGGAGAACGTGGCGATCATCATCGATTATGAGAGCCCTCCGGGCCCGCTTTTTGGGCTCTACGAAGGGATCCCCCTGACGAAGCGGGGCCAGTATGCAGGAGCGAACCCTGATCGCATCACGCTCTTCCTCAGAACGATCTGTCGGTCTGCGAGCACGATGGAGGAGTTGGCTCGCCGCGTGCGTGTCACGCTGCTCCACGAGGTAGGCCACCACTTCGGTATGGGTGAAGCGCGGCTGCGAGAGCTCGGATGGTCCTAAGAACGCTGGAGGCGCAGGCAGCGGGGTGATCTACGGGGGCGACTGCTCCTCCGGCCACTGATCGTCCCGAGCAAAGCCGCCGTGGAGACCACGTCTGCCCCTAGGCTCAGCTCATGGCCCAGGGTGATCTCCCTACGCCGAGGGGCGGCTCCCTCCGACGCCGTCGCGAGAAGCGTCAACTCCAACAGTTGGCTTCGGCCTCCGAACGGGACGACGAACCAGGACCGGCCAAGGGTCACGTGAGAGTCGTCGAGGATCAGCCCCAGACCCCCACCGAAGATCAGGCTGACGCGGAGAGACGTGATCCCGAGGGACAGGAAACCGATGGACCGGTTGATGGTTCTCCGCCAGGGAACATCAGCGGTTTTCACGTGCGAGCCGTACCGATCGACCAGCCGCTCGGCGAGTGACAAAACCTCGTTCGTGATGGATGCGCCGCCGATCGATGGTTTGTCCCACTTCCAGTTGAACGTCTCGGACCTCGATGCCAGCGTGGCTTGGTACAAGCGTGCGCTCGGCCTGACCGAACTTCGGGGCGAGCCAGGGCGTTACATCGCCCTGCAATCCACGACCGGGAGGTTCCGGGTGGTGCTGTCCGCGGGCGGACGGGCCGGCACGCGGGGTGCGCTTGACCACATCGCTCTCGCCATCTCCGATGTCGGCGCGCTCAACGCATGGTGCGAGCACCTGACCGCCATCGGGATCCCGCACGAAGGCATCAAGGCGAACATCGCCGGCCAGTCGGTCGATCTCTTCGACCCTGACGGGAACAACATCGAACTGATCAGCGAGCGGTAGCTGAGCCGAGAGCCGGGGAGGCCGACGGTCCTCGTCAGGCGCCCCGTTCTCCGCCGCTCGGAAGCGCAGCACCGCGCCTCCCCTCGACACGGTTTCCTGGTCGGTCCATAATCGAATATGTGCCACCCAAACGGCTCGTTATCCAGGACGCCAGGGGGCAGGGAGCATCGCTAAGGATCACGCGGCATCGTGAACAACGAAAGATCGTGCTGAGCCACTGGCGGGACGACGTCTGCGTGGCCTCGACACCCGTCGACCTTTGTGAGGTGCCCGCCCTGATCGGGGTTCTCGCTGACGCACTCGGGGACGCGGTGGAACCGGTTGGACGCCCCCCGACCACTTCGACTTCCGGTCACTCGCTTCTGGCCGCTTTTCGAAGATGGCTTCGACCAAGGCTCGCGGAAGTCACCGACATTCGACTGCTGCGAGGTTCTTCGGGCCAAAGGAAGGCCGGCTAGAGCCCCAGTGGAACCCGCTCGAGCGCACGCGCTCAGAGCGCCCGCTCGACTCCTTCCCAGTACGGGTCGCGCAGCTTGCGCTTGTAGAGCTTGCCGTTGGGGTCGCGCGGCATCTCGTCCGTGAAGTCGATCGTCTTGGGCGTCTTGAACTTGGCCAACTTGTCGGAGCAGAAGGCCAGGATCTCCGCCGCCAACTCGTCGTTCGCCTCGACTCCCTCTGCTGGTTCGATCACCGCCTTGACCTCCTCACCCCAATCCTCGTGGGGGATCCCGAAGACGGCTGCGTCGCCCACCTTGGGGTATGAGAGGAGCACGTTCTCGATTTCGGCCGGGTAGATGTTGGCCCCGCCCGAGATGATCATGTCGATCTTGCGGTCCCGCAGGAAGAGAAAACCGTCCTCATCGAGGAAGCCGACGTCGCCCACGGTGAAGAAGGCACCAATTCGGTTCTTCTTCGTCTTTTCCTTGTCGCCGTGGTACTCGAAGTCGGCCGACTGCATCGCCATGTACACCGTGCCGATAGCGCCGGGCTCCTCGATCCGGTTGCCGTCGTCATCGAAGATGGCGATCTCGCTGATGGGCCAGGGCTTACCGACGGTGCCCGGCTTCTGGAGCCACTCCTCGGCTGTGACGAGCGTCCCGCCGCCCTCGCTTGCCGCGTAGTACTCGTCCACGGCGTTGCCCCACCAAGCGATCATCTTGTGCTTCACGTCGACCGGGCACGGCGCCGCGGCGTGGATCATGTGACGCAGCGACGACACGTCGTATTTGTCGCGGACGTCCTCGGGGAGGGCCAGGAGTCGGTGGAACTGGGTGGGGACCATGTGCGACGTCGTCACCCGGCGCTCCTCGATCAACCGCAGCATGTCCTCGGGCATCCATTTGTCCATGAGCACGATGGTGTGCCCGAGGTGCAGCGAGGCGCTCCCGAAGCGCAGGACGGCCGTGTGGTAGAGCGGCGAGCCGATGATGTGGACATTGTCGTCCTGGGGCTGGATCCCGAAGAGAAACAGCAGTCCCGACAGTCCGAGCGCCGCCTGCTCAGGGGTCACGCCCAGAAGCTTGCGAAAGATCCCCTTGGGATTCCCCGTCGTCCCCGACGTGTAGTTCATGACGTCGCCAAGGGTCCTGTCCTCGGGCATGGTGGTCGGCTGGGCGTCGCGCATGTCGGCATACGAGGCGAAGCCGGGGACGTCGCCAACGGCGAAGCGGCCGGTGGCGTCCAGACCGACTTCGTCTGCCGCGGCGATGGCGACGTCCGCAAAGCGCTCGTGGGCCACGAAGGCCTTTGCTCCCGAGTCCTTCAGGATGTAGGCCACCTCGGGCGCAACGAGGTGGTGGTTGATCGGGACGAGGTACCACCCCGCCTGGAGTGCGGCCAGGTAGACCTCGATCATCTCGGTACAGTTGGGCAGCAACGTCGCGACGACGTCGCCGACCTCGAAGCCCCGTTCGCGCAGCGCGTGCACGACTTGATTGGCGTGGCCGAGGAGGTCGCCTGACGTGATCTCGTCGCCCTCGGGCGTCACCAGGGCCAGGTTGTCGGGGTCTTCCTGGGCCAGCGCCCAGAAGCCGAGGTCACCCATCAGCAGTCTCCTTGCAGGGTCGCAGTGGGCGCGGGCCAAATGGCAGCGCCGCTGCCCGCAGGCTAGAACGTGTTCTAACTTGCGGCAATTGCAGCAATTGCAGCAATTGCAGCAATTGCAGGGCCGGCGAGGGCCGGCCCACGAGATCGGGAGAGTCGACCATGGCTGGGTTCCTCGAAGGGAGGGTCGTCGCCGTCACCGGCGGTGGCGGCGGGATCGGCCGGGCTGTCGCCCTGGCGGCTGCGGCTGAAGGGTCCAAGGTGCTGGTGGCCGACTACGGCGTGGGCATGGCCGGCGAGGACCCGAGCAGCGAGGTGGCCGACGCCGTCGTGGCGGAGATCACCAAGGCCGGCGGTGAGGCCATCGCAGTGGCAGACGACATCTCCAAGATGGAGTCGGGCGAGCGGCTGATCGCCACCGCGGTCGAGAAGTGGGGCCGGATTGACGGGGTTGTCGCCGTGGCCGGCATCCTGCGCGAGCGGATGCTCTTCAACATGTCCGAGGACGAGTGGGATAGCGTCGTCGCCACCCACCTCAAGGGTCACTTCACCGTGTTCCGTGCCGCGGCGGCCGTGATGCGCAAGCAGGAGGGTGGCGGCGCCTTGATCGGCTTCACGTCCGGCGCCTTCCAGGGCAGCGTGGCCCAGGCCAACTACTCGGCGGCCAAGGGCGGGATCGTGTCGCTGGTGCGTTCGGCGGCCGTGGGTCTGCACCGCTACGGGGTCACCGCGAACGCCATCGCCCCGGTGGCCCGGACACGCATGTCGGCCAACGTCCCTTCGGAGCTCGCCGAGATGGGCGACGCCGAAGACGTCGCACCGATGGTGGTTTACCTCCTCAGCGACAAGGCGAGGCACATCACCGGACAGGTGTACACCGTCGTCGGCTCCAAGATTGCCGTGTGGAACCAGCCGGCCGAGGTGCGGGCCATGTGGGCCGAGGGCCGCTGGACTCCCGACGAGATCGCGGAGCGGATCGACGGCAACATCGGGCAGGAGCGCATGCCGATGCTCGATCGGATCGAGGCGAGTCGTCAGGCCGCGGCGCCGGGAGACAAGCCCAACACCTGAGGCCGGGCTCCCGGCGTGTCAGCGCGGTCTCAGACGACCCTGTGCAGCCGCGGGACGCGCTGGGCCTTCATGTAGATCTCAAGTGCGTTGCCCTCGTGGTGAGCGGAGACGACCATCGCGCCATCGCGCACCTCCTCGTCGCCATCGAAGAGCTTGCGCATGTTCTTGCCCCATGCGACGGCAGAGCGGGCGATCTGGCGATCGGCATGTTCCCACGGCGGGACGCACACCTCGATCTGGTACATCGGCTCGAAGGTGACCACGTGGGTGGGCATATCACCGTTGGCGGCGAGCCACTCCTTCTTCTCTTCGTCGGTCCAGATCTTCTCGTTCGTCATAGGTACCACCTGCTGCAGGGTGGCCATTGCTCACCTCGCTCCCTCCCGCCAATATCGGTCTCACCAGGAGAAGGCTTGAGCGAGACCCGTCCTACGCGGGTCACCTGCGATCGGGCCATCGTGCAGTCATAACGCGTATACGACGCGTGGGTCGCCCTGGATGCCGCAACATCGTTGCAGCTCAGGCGCAGCCTTCGTGGATCGGGATCCACCGTAACCGAGGCCCAGTTTCCCACGGGGCCTGGGGCTGGGGCTGGAGCTGACGGCTCATGACCTTCGTGCGAGCTCCATCGAGGGTGCCGCCAGGTGACACAGTCAGCCGACGAGGTCCTCCAGCGTGGCCATCAATTGCGCTGCGGGCTTTGACCAACCCATCGCTGTCGATAGCTCAATGCCGCGAGAAGTGATTTTCGCTCGCGTGTCCTCGTCCTTGACAAGCGCGAGAACGGCGTCGGCGATAGCCGGGCCATCTCGAGGTGGCACCACGATCGCTGTGTCGTCGTGAAATGCAAAATCGGCAGAGCCACCATTCTCAGCGACGACAACAGCTGCTCCGTTCGCCATGGCCTCGGCTGCGGGCAGGCCGAATCCCTCGGCGTAGCTCGCTGAAACAAATATCATGCAGCGCCTGTAGAACTCCATGAGTTCGTCGTCTCGCACATAACCGTGCGCAACGACGTGCGGAGGCAGCAATTCGGTCGAGCCCGCGCCAAAGCATTCGAACGTCACCTCTGGCTCGTTGCGGCGAACGATCTCCATCGCCTCGATCATCTCGGTGAGTCCTCGATGCGCGCCGTCACGCAGAGCGAACCCCACAATGGGCTTCCGCTCGATCGTCGGCGGCAATCGGGTCTCTGGGTCCGGCAAAGTGAGTCCGCATTGAATGGTTGCGATCGGGGTCACGCCGATCGATCGGAGCATGTCCTCGACGGCTTGTGACGTCGCAATGTGGTGCACGTCGGCTCGTTGCAAGGCTGTCTGAACGCGCCGCCTGATACCTGGAGGACCCGTTGCCCATACCTCGAAGTCGTACACGATCTGGACAAGTGGTCCAGTGCGCGGGGTTGTCCTCGAGACGGCTTCGGAGGTCAGGTACGAGGTCAGGATCGTGATGTCTGCCCTTTTGATGAGGGAGGGGCGCAGGTACGGGACAGCGCGGCAATCAATTGACCGATCGAGTCGGAACCAGGTGACGTCTCGACGACTGCGTAGGTTGCGAACCGCAAACGACGCGAGCCCCCTGAACGAGAAAAACCGCTTGGGGGACAGGCCGTGATGGATGGTGACGCGGTGACCTGCGCGAGCAAGGCGGTTCGCGTACTCGTACTGGACCTTGAAGCCACCGATTGGTGAGTCGGCGAAGCCAGGCAGGATGATATTTATCCTCATTCGGTACGGGCGCGGCTTCCTTCAGGTCTCGGCAATGGCAGGGGGAGGACGAAGCTCGTCAGGCGCTTTGATCCGCCGGTCTCCCTGTAACCGCTGGCTCGGTTTCTTCGCTCGTCGTGCCGCCCGTTGTTGCTCCGGCCGGCGCGTGGTGCGTGCGGAGCCATTCCTTCCAACGGGCGCGGGTGCGCACCAGGATGACGATGCCGCCGAGCACCAAGGCGATTCCCGCCAGTTGGACGAGGTCCGAACCGAGGCGGCCGTCCTCCCCGAGCCACAAGTGCTCGTCGAGAGAACGCTCGACCCCCCAGAGCACCATCCCGACCCCCAGCACGATCCCCGTCGGATAGCCCTGGCGCGGCGCGCCGTTGGGCCAACGGTTGAGCGCGTGCTCGATGGCGATGAGGATCAGATAGACGCTGAAGTCCTCCAACGCCTGGAAGATCGGCACCGGGAGCCGTCGACCGGCCTGGCCCGCGTAGTACATCCCGAACCACTGGTGTGTCGGATGTCCCCCGCCGGCGTACATCAGCTGGGGACCCAACAGGCGACCCATGGCCCAGCAGGCCAGGAGGACCGGCACGGCGAGGTCGAGGGCCCGTCCGAGTGGGAGCTCGGGGCAGCGGCGGCGGACGAGGATGATGCCGGTGGGGACGGCGGCGATGATGCCGCCGAAGGACGACAGCCCGCCGTGCCAGATGGCGAAGATGCCGGTGGGGTCGTGCGTGTAGTCGCTCAGGTTCGTGAGCACGTGCATCGCCCGCGCTCCCACGATGGCGGCCAGGATGATCCAGAGAAAGACCGGGAGGAACCACTCGGTGGGGTAGCCGTTCTTGCGCAGTCGCCGCTCGAAGTAGGTGAACCCGAACCAGAACGTGATGGCGAGGCCGATGCCGTAGGTATGGACCTCGAGGGGCCCGATGTGGAAGGCGATGGGGATGGGTGTCATGGCTGCGGGCTCTGCTCGGCTCGTGCCAGGTTAGGACGGGTGTGCAGACGTTCGGGAGCGGGCTCTTTTGCCCCCAGCGCCTGGGTGGCCGCCCGGCGTTGGGAGATCTCAGGGACCAGTGGGCGGTCGCCACCGCCCAGCTGCACCTACGGCCGGCCGGCCCCCACGAACCCGTCGCCCAGACGGAGCGAGGTGAGCCACACGGACGCCCCGGTGTACGGCGCCTCGATCATCTCGCCTGGGCCGACGTACATCGCGACGTGCTCGGACCCGCCGGGGCCGTAGAAGAGGAGATCACCGGGCTCGAGGTCACTGATCGGGACAGGGGCGGAGTCCGCCATCTGAGCGCCCGAGTAGTGCGGCAAGGGGACGCCGACCTGGCCCCAGGACCAGGCGGTGAGGCCCGAGCAATCGAAGCCGGGGTCGGCTGAGCCCTTCGGGGACTCGCCGCCCCACACGTAGGGCACGCCGATCTGGCTCTCGGCCGCCTGGACCGCCCCGGCACCGCCGGCGGCCGTCGGCGGGGGTGCGGCTTGGGACAGGCCGGTAAGGCTGGCGCCGTTGCCCGAGGTAGATGGGACAGCTGCGGCGGCTGCAGCTGCTTGGGCGGCAGCCGCTTGCTTGGCAGCGGCAGCTTGGGCGGCTGCGGCGGCTTCGGCCTGTTGCTGCTGTTGGACGAGCTGCGCGATCTGCCCCTGTTCTTGTGCCAGGGCGTTCTTCTGCTGGTCGATGGCTTGCGCGTTCTGCGCCACGGCGTTCTGTTCGGCGGTCACCTGAGACTGCGCCTGCTGTTGCTCGTTCTGCAGTTGGGCCACCTGCGCGTTGAGCGAGTTCTCGGCGCTATGGAGGTTGTCGACGGCGAGTGAGATGTCGCCCTCGGCGATCTGGTTGTACTCGGTGGTGGCGCCGGCGGTCTCCTGGTTCCCGCTGAAGATGGAGTTCTGTGCGGCTGCCGTGCCGTCGGAGATGTAGTTGGCTATCGCCGCCTTGGACAGGGTCGTCTTGTCCTGGGAAACCTGCTTCTGGTCGGCCGCGATGTTGGCCCTCGTGGTGGCGATGTTCGAGTTGACCTGGCCCAGGTGGAACTTCGCCTCGTCGTACTGCTGGCTCAGAGCCGACATCTCGTTCTGAGCCTGGCTGAGCTGCGACTCGATCGCCGCGGCCTTGGCTCGGGCGTCGGAGATCGCGTCACCGGTCGCGGGGCGCGCAGAACCAAGCACAGTGCTCGCCAACACTGTGACAACGGTCAACGCGGGAACACCGACCCGCTGGAGCAACCTGCTGCTCCGTGATGACCGCGGCGCGGAGTGCTTTAAAAGCCCCTCTACGTCAGTCACGATGGGCAACATTCTTATAGGGGGCACCTCGCGGTTTCAAACACCCTCGGTACGAAACGGGTGTGTTTGGTCGTACTCGAGGTGCGAAGTCGCAGGTAGCCATGCCTGATGAAAAAATCTCGCGTCCTTGCTGGTTTCGAGGGAAGAACGAAATCAAACGTTTGGAACTACGGTCGCGATCCATGGGTGAAATGATCGAATTTCCAAGCAACGGGTCCACTGCGGGCGGCTATGTGGCGACTCCGGCAAGCGGGAGCGGGCCGGGGGTGGTCGTGATCCAGGAGTGGTGGGGACTCGTCGACCACATAAAAGACGTCTGCGACCGCTTTGCGGCGGAGGGCTACGTGGCGCTGGCGCCGGACCTCTATCACGGCCAGCAGGCGAAGCCCGATGAGCCGGACGAGGCGGGTAAGGCGATGATGGCCATGAAGATGGACCAAGCCGCTCGCGACATGAGCGGCGCCGTGGACGAGGTCCTTCGCCGCTCCTCGGGTGACCGGGTCGGCGTCATCGGCTTTTGCATGGGCGGCGGCCTCGCGCTCGTGCTGGCGACGCAGCGTCCGGACGCGGTGGCAGCAGTCGTGCCGTGCTACGGCATCATCCCGTGGCCCGACGCGCAGCCCGACTACTCGGCGATGTCCGCAGCGGTGCTCGGCCACTACGCGGAGAAGGACAGCTTCTTCACTCCTGAGGCCGCCGAGGCATTAGCCGACGAGCTGCGCGCACTTGGCAAGTCCGTCGAAATCGTCATCTACACCGACGCTGACCACGCGTTCTTCAACGACACGCGCGAAGAGGTCTACGACGGTGAAGCGTCCCACGCGTTGTGGGAGCGGACGTTGGCTTTCTTCTCGGAGCACCTGAGCTGACGTCAGCACGCGTTCACGTGGCGCGACGCGACTGATGCCTGCCGACTGATACGACTGCCACCGATGCCTGGCTGACACTGATGGGTGCCCATCGGGCGGTCACGGGGGGCCGGCGCCGACACACGTCTCACGACACACGACACAGGTCCCGGTCGAACGACCCACCTAGCCCGAAAGGCGCTCGGAGACGGTTTGTTACCCTTGCGTCATGTCAGAACGTTCACGACACCTGCCCCGCCGGTCCTGTCTCTCGACCCCCGGTTCGAACGAGAAGTTCCTGGCCAAGGCCCCGACGGTGCCCGCCGACATGACGTTTCTCGACCTCGAGGACGCCGTGGCGCCGCTGGAAAAAGAGGGTGCTCGGCCCAAGGTGGTCGACGCCATCAAGAACCTGCCCTGGGACGACCGGGTCCTCTGCGTGCGGGTGAATGCCTGGGATACCGAGTGGACCTACGGCGACGTGATCGAGGTCGTGGGCAACGCGGGGGAGCGCCTCGACGAGGTCATGCTGCCCAAGGTGCAGTCGGCGGCCGAGGTCGTCGCACTCGACCTCTTGCTCACCCAGGTGGAGAAGAAGTCGGGGCTGCCGGTCGGTCACGTCGGTATCGAGGCGCAGATCGAGACGGCACGCGGGCTCATCAACGTCGACGATATCTGCGCGGCGTCTCCCAGACTCGAGACGATCATCTTCGGCCCGGCGGACTTCGCAGCCAGCATCGAGATGCCGGTCCTCACCGGTGGTGTCGACATCCCCGAGTACCCCGGTGACCACTTCAATTACGTGTTCAGCCGGATCCTGATGGCCGGCCGCGCCAACGGCCTCCAGGTCATCGACGGTCCCTTTCTCAAGGTGCGAGATTTGGACGCGCTGCGCGAGTACTCCATGCGTGCCCGCATGCTCGGCTACGACGGCAAGTGGGCGCTCACCCCGGACCAGGCGAGCGTCTTGAACGAAGTGTTCTCACCGACCCAGGAGCAGTTCGACCACGCGTTCGACCTCCTCGAGGCCTACCGCAAGGCGACGGACGAGGACCGGAAGGGCGCGGTCATGTTCGGCGACGAGATGATCGACGAGGCGAGCCGCAAGATGGCGATCAAGTTCGTCAGCCGAGGCGAACGGGCCGGTCTCTCGCGCTCCGCCGAGTAGGGCGGGCAGCCGAGAGGACTCAGCCGATGAGGTGGCGAGCGATGACTTTGAGCGCCAGCGTCTCGTCGGCGCCTTCGAAGATGGAGAGCACCCGCGCGTCGACGAAGTAGCGGCTCACGGGAAACTCCTCCGCGTAGCCCATGCCGCCATGGATCTGCATGGCCTCTCGTGTGACCCACTCGGCGGCGCGACACACGTAGGCCTTGACCATGGAGGCCTCGAGCGCTCCCTCGCCCTGGGCCATCAGGCGGGCGACGTGGTACGCACTCTGGCGCGTCGCCTGGATCAAGACCGCCATGCGCCCCAACTTCGCCTGCGTCAACTGGTAGTCGCCGATCGGCGAGCCGAACACCACGCGTTCGGCTGCGTATGTCGAAGCGGCCTCGTAGGCAGCTTGCATCACACCCAGTGCACGCGCCGCCGTCTGCAGCCGGCCGTTCTCGAAGCCTTGCATCTGGAGGTAGAAGCCCTTGCCGCGACCGTCGGTCCCACCGACGAGGTTGGCCTCGGGCACGAACCAGTTCTCGAACGCCAACTCGTAGGAGTGCATACCGCGGTAGCCGAGCGTGTCGATGGGCCGTCCCTCCAACTTGCCTGGCGCCAGGTCCGCCGGCCGTTCCGCCGCGTCCTCGGCACCCTGCGTGAAGGCGAAGCCATGGCCGTCTCCGCGCGGCTTCTCCACGATGAACATGGAGATGCCCCGGTGGGCCAGTGAGCGATCCGGATCGGTGCGGGCGAGCAGCATCAGGACGTCGGCACGGGCGGCGAACGTGCACCAGGTCTTCACCCCGTTGATGACCCAGCCTCCATCGACCGGTGTCGCCGAGGTCACGATGCCGGCCACGTCGGACCCGTAGTCGGGCTCGGTCACCGCGACGGCGGCCAAGATCTCGGCCGAGGCGAGCTTGGGCAGCCACTGCTTCTTCTGCTCCTCGGTGCCTCCGTAGACGAGCGCCCGGGTCAGGATCTCGGGGCGGGTGATCAGGGAGCCACCAACGCCGAGCGAGCCCCAGCTGAGCTCCTCGGTCGCCACGACCATGCCCATGTAGTCGCTTTCGCCTCCGGTGGCGAAGCCGCCGTACTCCTCGGGCACCGAAAGGCCGAACCCGCCGAGCTCGGCCAGGCCCTCGATGACCTCCTCGGGGATGTCGGCGTTGGCCCGGTGCACGTGCTCCGCGTGCGGGCGCACCTTGTCCTCGGCGAAGCGGTGGAACGTCTCGCGCACGAGCTCGAAGTCCTCGCCCAGATGCCGCGGTCCCTCCGTGGCGGCGAGTGCTGCGAGGGTGGCAGGGTCGCGCTGCGTCTCGAGGAAGTCGGCGGCGGGTGCGGCCCAGTCGGCTTCGACGCCCCAGAGCGCTTCGCGTCCCGCGACCTTGCCCGCAAGGTCGGCCACGACGTCGGCGACGAACGCCGCGGCAATGGCTGCCTCGACGTCCCCGCCTTCGCCGTACTGGAGGGCGGACCGAGCAGTCGCCACCGCAGCCGCGGCATGGGCCACGTCGTAGGCGACCACCTGGTTGGCGTCGATGCCACCGCGCCCGCGGATCGACGCGCAGGCCGAGTCGACCAGGTGTTGGGCGAGGTCGACGGCCTCGGCGGCCCCGGCAAGAGCAGCGGTGTCGGGCGCACTCATCGGGTCACAGACCCTACCGGCTGGCTTCAGTGTCCCGGTTTGCGGTTCGCTCTCCCGTGCGCTCAGGTGCGGCAGCCGATGACAGTCACCAGCGGGGGCAGGACCACTGGGTCGTCCCCGGGATCAACCCCGGTCAACGAGGCCAGATAGTCCGTAACCGGACCGGGACCGACGCCCGCCGGCGCCTCGGCCCACGCGTCGACCACTTCGAGTCCCGCGTCACGTATCAGCGCCGGCAAGAGCGCGCCGACGTCGGGATGCGGCGCATCCGGCATGGACAGCGCCAACCCCCCAACGCGACCGGCCGACGTGATGGGCTCCTGCGCGACGACCCAGCCCCCCGGTCGGACGGACGCGGCCATCTTGCGCACGACGTCGATCGGCTCGAGCACGTGCAACAGCAAGAAGCGGCAGAAGGCCAGGTCCACCTCCTCCGGCAGCGAGAGGTCCTCGCCGGCCTGGGTCAGCGCGATCACCTGCGCGTGCGCTGCCGCGGCCCGCGCGACCTCGTCGCGCGTTGCGGGGTCGCTGTCGACCGCGTAGACCCGCCCGTGGCGGCCGACCATCTCGGCCAATGCGACCGAGACGTCGCCGCCACCGGCACCGACGTCGACGCAGCGCCAACCCTCCTCGAGCCCGAGCCGGAGCAGCGCGGTCGCCAACGGCCTGCGGTAGACGTCGTCGCGCAGCCCGATGAGCTCACGCACGGCGCTGGCCTGCGCCCACCGTCACTTTCATGGTGTTGCACTCTACGGGGCGGGTGGTGCCGCCAGCGGCCCTCAGTCCGCCGACCAGGCCCGCCCACTGGCTGGGCGCCGGCGCTGCGGTCAGCAGGATCACGACGGCGGTGGCCATCAGCGCCGGCCACCACACCACGATGTCGTGCACCCGACGGTCGCCCAGCACCATGCTGGCGACGAGCGCCAGCGAGCACACGCCGAAGCGGAGCGTGCTGCGCCGCATGGCGAGCAGCAGACAAAGCGCAGGGACGGGCCAGAGGTAGTACCAATTCATCTCGGTCTCGAAGGCGATCCGCAGGAAGAAGGCGACGGACACCACGGCGAGCACGGTATGCAGACGGTGGCGGCGATGGCACACCAGCACTCCGAGGACAGCGGCGATGACGATCGCGAGCAGCCGGGTCATCCCGCCGCCGTCGAGGCCCGGACCGAGGTGGTTCGCCAGCGCGGTGAGCGGCGTCAACGAGATGTAGCGAGGCTGGAAGGGCTGGCGCACGAGTACGAAGAGCGTCTGGTGGGCTTCGCCGAGCAGCGGCGGGACGAGGACCACCAGGCTCGGCACCACCAGCAGCCACCACAGACGGACTGCGGCGCGCCAGCTGAGACGAGCCAACACCGGTGCCACGCCCAGCAAGGCCAGCGGCTGGAACGCGACGGCGACGCCAAGCAGCAGCGCCGCCCGTCGCGCGCCCGGTTCTCCGAAGCGTTCCATGGTCAACGCAGCCCAGAGCACCAACGCCACGGCGACGCAGTCTTCGGGGTGCCCCCAGAAACCGACCACGTTCGCGACGCCGAGTGCGCCCACCAAGGCGAGCGCCAGCCGGTGGCCCTGGCCGAGCCTCCACGAGCGTGCCACCGCGTCGATGGCGAACAGCACCGTGGAGGCCAGCAGGATCGCCACGGGACCGACGACGAACCACAGGCTGAGGGGTTCACCGCCGCTGTGGAGATGGGGGGACAGGCCGACCAGTTGTCCCAGGCCCAGCACGGGAACCAGCACGAACTCGAGCGCCGGCGGCGATGTCAACGCGCCGTGGCGGACGTAGATCTCGCTGAAGCGGCCGTGCAGGATCGACGAGGAGGAGTTGGTCAGGCTCCACAGGTCGCCCGGAGACACCAAAGTGCCCTTGCCGACGTGAAGGACAGAATGAGCCAACAGGCTGTAGGCCAACACGAGGACGATCGTGACCACGGTCGCGACGACTGGCGGCGCGCGGCGTTCGGCCCATTCGGACGCACGGTCCATCGGTCCTCTATCGGCCCAACTTGACGGGCCGATAACCTCCAAGACCGTGAAAGTGACGATGCTGCTGTGTGACGCCGCCCAGGTTTCCGACGGGAAGCTCTACATCCTGGGTGGTGGCTGGAGCATGACCGGCCCGGACCCCGTGCCTTCGGCTGTCGCGCTGAAGATCGACGTGGACTGGCACGAGGCCGAAAAGCCGCACCACTGGGAGCTCTTCTTGGAGGACGCCGACGGGCGGCCCGTCATGATGGAGACCGCGGAGGGTTCCCAGCCGGTGGAGGTTCGAGGCGAGTTCACCGTGAGCCAGCCGCTCGGGATTCCCGAGGGCTCTCCCATCGACGTCGCGTTGGCCGTGAATCTGGGCCCGATCCCGCTTGCCCCGGGCACACGGTTTGCCTGGCGGCTGACCATTGACGGCGAAGCGCTTCCGGGGGCGTCGCTCGGCTTCACGACCCGTCCGCTGCCCCAGCCCGCAACCGAATGACCGTCTACGACCGCCCTTTCGGCCGTTATCTCGAGGACTTCGTCCCCGGCGACATCTATCGGCACTGGCCGGGCAAGACGATCACTGAGTCCGACGACCATCTGTTCTGCATGATCACCATGAACCACCATCCGTTGCACACCGACGCGTGGTTCGCAGAGCACGAAACGGTCCAAGGCAAGAACGTCGTCGTCGGGAACCTCGTCTACTCCCTCGCGCTCGGCATGAGCGTGCCCGACGTGAGCGGCTCGTGCATCGCCAACCTCGAGGTCGAGTCCCTCCTCCATCGTTCGCCCACCTTCCACGGCGACACCATCTACGCCGAGACCCGAGTGCTCGATGCCACGCCGTCCAAGTCCAAGCACGACCGCGGCATCGTGACCGTGGAGACCAAGGCGTTCAACCAGCGAGGCGAGGAGGTCTGCTACTTCCGCCGCAAGCTGATGGTGTGGAGGGCGGCGGCCGCGCCGCCGCGGCTGCGCCCGTACGGCGACGACGTCTGGGACTGAGGCGCGCCCGCTCCCGGCGGAGCGGGCGCGGCGCTTCCGCCACCGGCTCCTCGAATGGGGTGCCGAGCACCGCCGCGACCTGCCCTGGCGCCGCACCCGGGATCCCTGGCCGATCCTCGTCTCCGAGGTGATGCTCCAACAGACCCAGGTGTCCCGCGTCGTCCCGCACTACGAGCGATTCCTTGGCGCCTTTCCCGCTCCCGCCGAATGCGCCAGGGCGCGTCCAGCAGATGTGGTCCGGATGTGGTCGGGGCTCGGCTACAACCGGCGTGCCCTCAACCTGCACCGTGCGGCCACCGTCGTCGTGGCCGAGCACGGTGGCGTCGTGCCGTCGAGCGACGCCGCGCTGCGAGCCCTGCCCGGGATCGGCGGCTACACCTCACGGGCGGTACGGTCCTTCGCCTTTGGCGAGGACGTCGCCACGGTGGACACCAATGCCGTTCGGGTGCTGGCTCGCTGCGTCGCCGGCGCGCCGCTGTCGGTCCGCGCTGCGATGGACCTCGGAGACCGGTTGGTTCCGGCCGGTGACTCGTGGGAGTTCAACCAGACGATGTTCGACCTGGGCGCCACGGTGTGCACCGCAGAACCGAGGTGCGGGCAGTGCCCCCTGCGCAGGCAGTGCGCCTGGCACAGGAGGGCGGCCGAAGGATCAGTCGACTGCTCCGATCCGTGGCGTGCGTCACCAACGGCGCGACCCCAGAGCACCTTTGCCGGCTCGGACCGACAGGGGAGGGGACGCCTCCTCGATGCCTTGCGACAAGGCGGGGTGCACGCGTCCGGGGTGGCGCGTGCATGCGGCTGGCCCGACGACGCGGCCCGCGCCGAGCGAATCGCAGCTGCGCTGGTCGACGAAGGGTTCGCCCGCTGGTCGGGCAGAGCGGAGCGCACGTTGCGGCTGCGGTGAGTGGCGCCCGGGATGGTCAGGATGCGGCGAGGAACTCGAGGATGCGCGCGTTCACGACGTCTGGCCGCTCCACGTGGAGGAAGTGGCCGGTGCCGTTGACGATCTCCATCTCGGATCCCGCCGCGAGGAAGTCGAGGGGCGAGCCTATGGAGGACAGGAGCATGCAGTTGTCGTCGCGACCGTGGAGGTACAGCGTGGGCTTCGGCGTCGGCAGGAGCGACGCCGCCTGCTCCTCCGCGAACTCGGGCACCTGGAGCGACGGGTCGTAGAGCGCCCGGTAGTAGCTGATCGCCGCGACGATGTGCTCGGGGTCGCCGATGGACTCCTTCACCCTCGCGACGTCCCACGCCCCGTTGTAACCGGGTGACCAGTCCTGCCACAGGTGGTCGATGAAGGAGTAGTCCTCGAGGGGCAGCGCCGCCTCGGCCAACGGCGAGAGAAAGAAGAACATGTACCAGCTCCGCTGGAGCTGGGCATAAGTCAGCAGCGACATACCGATCGACATGGTGGGAGGGACCGCTGCTGTCACGGCGCGACGCCAGCGCGCTGGCTGGTGCGCCACTGCGCCATAGGTGGCCAGCGCGCCCCAGTCGTGGCCGATGAGGACCGCGTCCTCGCCGCCACCGAGCGCCTCGTGCAGCGCGTTCGCGTCCTTGACGACCGCTCCGATCTGGTAGTGGCCGTCGGCTGGCAGCTGCGTCGGTGCGTAGCCGCGCAAGAAGGGTGCCACCGCCCGGAACCCCGCTGACGCAAGTTCGGGCAGAAGATAACGCCAGGTGTGCGCGCTGTCGGGGAACCCGTGCAAGCACAGCGCGAGCGGCCCCTCATCAGGCCCGTCAGCAAGGTAGGCGAACTCGAGCCCGTTTGCAGTGATGGTCCGCTGTTCCATGGTGAGAAACGTACCGCCAGTCGGCGGGGTATGGTCAGATCGGTGAACGTCACGTTCTACGGCGTGCGGGGGTCGTGCCCATGCTCTGGGGATCGCTACCGGCGATACGGGGGGAACACGTCATGCCTCGTCCTCGACATCGAGGGTGACGATCCGCTCATCGTCGACCTCGGTACCGGGTTGCGCGCCCTGGGAGACGTCCTCCAACGCGAGGTGCGCGCGCTGGGGACGCCGCTCCATGCGACGGCGCTCCTCACCCATCTCCACTTCGATCACATCTTGGGGATCCCATTCTTCGGCCCCCTGCACGACCCCGGTGCCCGGCTCACCGTGTACGGACCGGCGCAACCCAAAGGAACCTTGAAGGACGCGTTGCACGCGGCCGTCCAGCCTCCCGTCTTCCCCATCCACATGGAGCAGTTCCGGGGCGAGCTGATCACCGTCGACGTCGGGTCGGAGGACTTCTCGGTGGGACAGGCCAAGGTGATGGCTCGGCCCGTACCCCACAGCGGGGTGACGCTGGGATTCCGGATCGAGGCCGAGGGCCGCTCGGTGGCCTACATGTCCGATCACCAGGCGCCGCTGGACCGCCGGGCGATACCCGACGGCGTGCTCGAGCTGTGCCAGGGCGTCGACCTCCTGATCCACGACGGCCAGTACACCGACGACGAGTTCTCAGCCAAGGCGGACTGGGGACATTCGACTGCGGCCTACGCGGTGCACGTCGCGGCCGAGGCGGGGGCGCACCACCTCATGCTGTCGCACCACGACCCATCGCACACCGACCGCGAGCTCGACCGCATCCTCAACCAGGCCCGTCGGCTGCCCGAGGCCAAGCTGGTCGAGGAGGTGTCGTCGGCCCACGAAGCCCAGTCCGTCGACCTCGGCAAGGCGTAGGACCCGGTTGCCGTGTCGGGCCTCGACCAGGCCCGGTTTCGCGAGGTGCTCGGCCACTTCGCCACCGGGGTCACCATCGTCACCGCGCTGGAGGACGGCGTGCCGGTGGGCTTCACCTGCCAGTCGTTCGCGGCGCTCTCCCTCGATCCGCCCATGGTGATCCTGGCCCCTGCCCGCAGCTCCACGAGCTGGCCGCGCATCGCCCAGGCGGGTGCATTCTGCGTGAACATCCTCGAGGAGCACCAAGAGGCGCTCTGTCGCGCCTTTGCCGTCTCGGGCGGCGACAAGTTCGACGGCGTGGGCTGGTCGCAGGGCGTCACCGGGTCGCCGGTGATCACCGGCTCGCTGGCCGTCGTCGAGTGCCGGCTCGGCGAGATCTTCGACGGGGGCGATCATGAGCTGGTGACCGGTCACGTCGTCGCCATTGACGTCGGGGAGGGCAGCCCCCTGCTCTTCTACCGCTCCGGCTTCGGCCGTTTCGCCTCCTAACAGGCCGCCCACTACCGTACGCGGCGATGCCCGAGCTGATCCCTTCCGACACCATTGACGACGTGGTGCTCGTCCGTCCCGACGTGCACGGCGATCAGCGTGGTCGCTTCGTCGAGACCTACCGGCGCAGCTGGTTCCCCAACGGCCGCGAGATGGTGCAGGGCAACCGCTCCGAGAAGCAGGCCGGCGCCGTCGTGGGCCTGCACTTCCACCGGCATCAAGCCGACTACTGGTATCTCCTGCGCGGTCGTGCCCGCGTCGTGTTGCACGACCTGCGCGTGGGCTCGAAGACCGACGGGGCCACCGAGGTGATAGAGCTCGACGAGGACGTCGACCAAGGCGTCTACATCCCGCCCGGGGTCGCCCACGGCTTCGCAGCGCTGAGCGACACCCTGCTCACCTACCTCGTCGACAACTACTACGACCCCGAGGACGAGCTCGGGCTGGCGTGGGACGACCCGGCCGTGGGAGCCGACTGGGGCGTCAGCGACCCCGTCCTCTCGGGCCGGGACCAGAACAATCCGCGTCGAGACGAGATCTCCGACGAGGTCCGGCCCCGCCTGGGCGGCTGAGCCCGGCGGCGCGGCGTCTCCGCCAATGGCGGAGCGCTTGAGACGGACGTCCGACGGAGTACAAGGGCGCCCGCATGCATGGCTGTTTCCGCTTTCCGCGAACGCCCGGCGCGCTGCGCCGACGGGCGGCGCGTCCCGCGGCCGAGGCGCCCGGCGAATCCTGTTGAATAGGGGGCGGTGCTGGTCGGTGGGGTAGTCGGTCTCGTGGTGGTCGTGGGCGTCATCGCGGCCGTGATCGTTCGGCAGCACTCCCACGACGACGTGCACTCCGTCGAGCATTACCACCAACAACTGCACACGCTCGAAGAGATGCGGACGCACCCGTCGCCGGGCAGCGAGGACGGCAACGGAGAGGCCGCCTATCCGGCCAGCACGTTCCGCGTCTCGGGTTCATCGGCCGTCCGCCTGACCGAACCGGGCCACGCGTTGATACCGCCGGTACCACCTCCGGCGCTGCCGAACCCGACTGAGCCGGTCACCTTCGACGACGACGGTCCGGAGCCGATCCCCGGCTCGTTCATGACCGGCGGCCGCGACAAGGCGATGGACGGCATCAACCACCGGCCACGCCGCCTCGGCGGTCCCATCGCGGCAATCGTTGTCGTCGTCGTCCTCGTCGTCGTCTTGATCGTCACCGGCCTGCACTCGAACTCTCCGAAGCATCACGACAAGTCGGCCACCACCGCCACCACCCATGCCGCCCACGCCACGCATGCGCATGCCACCCACCCCACGAGTCCCTCTGGACACCATCGCACCAGCACGACGACGACCACGTCGCCCCCCGCGGTCTCCGCGCCGCAGGCGGTCAGCGCGCACGCCGCCACCTACCAGGTGTCGTCGTCGAACTACTCCCTCGTATTGGCCGCTACGAACGGCGAGTGCTGGGTGGAGGCCACCAACACCGCGACGGGGTCGGTGCTCTTCACGACGACGCTCTTCTCAGGTCAGTCGCATGCCATTCCCGCCACCAGTTCGGTGACCGTGATAGCCGGTGCACCCGGTGCCTTCGCCGCCACGATCAACGGTGCAGCGGTCACTTTGCCCCTGGGCAACCAGGCTCCGTTCACGTTGCACTTCGTGACGGCAGGATCCGGCGGCACGACGGTGCCAGGCGGAACAGGCGGAACAGCGGGGTCGAGCGGATCGGCGGCCACGTCGACCTCGACGCCGTGACCGCTCGTTAAGCGACGGCGTCCAGGAGAAAGGCGTAGACCAGGGCTTCTTCCCGCCAGGAGTCGTAACGGCCCGACGGTCCGCCGTGACCCGCACCCAGCTCCGTGCGCAAGAGGACGCGCGTCGAGGGCGAGAGCTCGCGCAGCTTGGCGACCCACTTGGCCGGCTCCCAATAGGCGACACGGGGATCATTGAGTCCCGCCGTGACGAAGAGGTCCGGATAGGTGCGGCGTGTCCCATCGAGATTCTCAGCAGTGACGTTGTCGTAGGGGGAGTAGGTGAGCATGCGCCAGTAGGCCGCCTCGTCCGCGGCGGGGTTGCCCCACTCCTCCCATTCGCCGACGGTGAGGGGGAGCTCGTCGTCGAGCATCGTCGTCACGCAGTCGACGAAGGGAACCTCGGCCACCAGGGCCCGGAAGAGCTCGGGCGCCTGGTTGGCGACAGCGCCGATGAGCAGACCGCCCGCCGAGCCACCGCGTCCGGCCAGCGCGCCCGGCCGCGCGATGCCGGCATCGAGGAGGTGGCGGGCGCACGCGATGTAGTCCGAGAACGTGTTCGCCTTGTGCTCCATGCGCCCGTCTTCGTACCAGGCGCGGCCCATCTCGCCTCCGCCACGCACGTGCGCGATGGCGAAGACCATGCCGCGGTCGAGCAACGAGATGCGGTGGTGTGAGAACGAAGGGTCGATCGAGATCTCGTACGCGCCGTATCCATAGAGCAGGCACGGTGCGGGGAGCGCGAGATCGCTGCGATGCACGACCGAGATCGGGACCAACGTGGAGTCGGGCGCAGTCGCCCACACCCGATACGTGCGGTAGCGCGACGCGTCGAAGTCGCCCAGTACCGGCTCTTGCTTGAGCTGTGTCTCCTGGCGATCGTCGAGACGGATCTGCAACACGCTCGACGGGGTGACCATCGACGTGCGGCCGAAGCGCAGTGATGCGATGTGGGGCTCGGGGTTCGTCCCGAGCCAGGTCGACGAGGGGCTCTCGGCCGAGGGGATGACCCAGCCCGACTCGAGCAGGTCTGTCGCGAACGGATCTGCGGTCTCGGAAAGCGGAAGGACCCGCACCTGGGTCTGGGCCTCGCTGCGTTCGCTCAGCACCAGGGCCCCGTCGAAGGCGTCCACGTCCTCGACGCGCACGCCCGGCCGGTGGGGGACGAGCTCTCGCCACGTCGGCTCCCCCGAGTCGGGAGAGGCGAGGACGCGGAAGTCCTTGGCGTCCTCGTTCGTCAACGCGACGAACCAGCCGCGGCCGCGGGGGGCGGCTGGCGCGAGATGGTCGATCGCGTACTCAATCCCCTCACGACGTGGCATCACCATGGCGGGTTGGGCGAGCGGAGTCGCCGATGGGATCGACAGCCACTCGGTCGTGTTGGTGCTGTGGAGGGCGATCAGCACGAAAGCGGCGTCCCTGGTCGACCCCGCGCCCAGCCCGAACCGGCGGTCGGACTCCTCGTAGACCAGCGCATCGCCGGCCGGGTCGCTGCCGAGGCGATGGCGCCAGAGCTGGAAAGGTCGCTGTGCCTCATCGAGGCGGACGTAGAAGACGTAGTCCGTCGCGGCAGACCAGGCCAGGCCGTACCCCACGTCGAGGACCGCCTCGGCGGCCACCGCGGGCGAGGTGTCCGCGTCGAGGGGAAGGAAGCGCAGCTCGTACTTCTCGTTGCCCCGCCGGTCGGTGGCATACGCCAGCCAGTTGTGGTCGTTGCTCACCACGGCGCCGCCGAGCGCGAAGTACTCAGAGCCTTCCGCGAGCCGGTTCTCGTCCAAGAGGACCTGCTCCTCGCCGCCGGGTTCGCCGGCCGGTGGCAGCTCGTCGGGGCCGCGGGCGGGGCGCCGGCAGTGGATGGCGTAGTCCTTCCCCTCCTCGGTGCGGGTGTAGTACCACCACGGGCCCCGCCGCGCCGGGACCGACATGTCGGTCTCCTTGATGCGCGCTTTCATCTCCTCGAAGAGGGTGGTGCGGAGACCGAGGAGCGGGGCCGTCTCCTCCTCGGTGTAGGAGTTCTCCGCCTCGAGGTAGGTGAGGACGTCGGGATCCTCCTGCTCGCGCAGCCAGTACCAGGGATCCTCCCGGCCGTCGCCGTGGGCCGTGACGACGTGGGGGCGCCGGGGAGCGATCGGTGGACTGGCCATCAGCCCAGAGCCTGCCACGGCTGGCAACACGGACGTGGCGCCGGATTGGCGTTTCGGCAGGCTGGGGCACTTGTTACTATCTACGTAGGAGAAATTCACCTTCTCCGACTCGACCTCAGGAGCCACATGGCCGCTACGGATCTCGACCTGGGCCGCTACCAGCTGGGCTGGAGCGACGCCGAGGACTACGTCTTCAAGCCCAAGAAGGGCCTGAACGAGTCCATCGTGCGCGAGATGTCCGAGATGAAGGGCGAGCCTCAGTGGATGCGCGACTTCCGCCTTCGCGCCCTAAAGCACTTCGAGCGCAAGCCGATGGCGCCCTGGTTCGCGACGCAGATGCCGAACCTGGACTTCGACGACATCTTCTATTACATCAAGCCCACGGGTGGGCAGGTGGACAAGTGGGAGGACCTCCCCGACGCCATCAAGAACACGTACGAGAAGCTCGGCATCCCCGAGGCCGAGCGCAAGTATCTGTCCGGCGTGACCGCTCAGTACGAGTGCCTTGCCCCGTGGACCAAAGTCTGGACGACCAGTGGCATGCGGGCGATCAAAGAGATTGTGCCTGGGGACGAGGTGTTCTCGCTCAACGAGAGCACAAAGCACCTCGAGCGCGCGCGCGTCGTCGCCGGCGGTAAGTCAGGCGAGAAGGAGATCTTCGAGATCACCGCACGGGGCCGGACCATCAGTGCGTCGGGAAACCACCCGTTCCTGGTGTTGCGCGACGAGCGCGAGCCCGGGAAGAGTCACGCCAAGTACGCCGCTCGATGGGTCCCGGCTGAGGAGCTCGCCGAAGGTGACCTCGTGGCCATCGCCACCGACGTGCCCGAGTTCGGGCACAACGCGCCAATGCTGCTTCCGCAAGACGACCGGGGGGCGTTCTACCCGCGCGTCACCAGTGACGACATGTGCTGGTTCCTTGGTCTCTACTTGGGCGACGGCTACCTCAAGCACTCCGACGGCTACACCACGGTCGGGATCGCTGTCGACAGGACCGACACGGTGCTCGTCGAGGAGATCTGCGACATCGCAAAGCGGCTATTCGGCCTCGACTTCTCGCTGAGCAAGGACGGCTACCGCCTCCAGGCCCGCGGCACGGCCGCACTGGCCGAGTACCTGGAGCTGAACGGGCTCGGCGGCACCTCGCACACCAAGCGGGTGCCCGACTGGGTGTTCGGCTTGCCCGCCTCGCAGCGCCTCTCGTTCGTTGCGGGCCTTCTCGACGCCGACGGCTACGTACGCGACCACGCAACGTCGAAGGATGCAGTCTTCACGAGCGCCAACGCGGAGCTGCTCGGCGGCATCAAAGAGCTGCTGGCCCTCTCGGGCGTCTGGAGCAGCAGCGTGATTCCGGTCTCGAACCGCCATCCGCACGACCGTGAGCGAATCATGCGGGCCTATCACCTGCGTCTCTCGGGCCACTTCGACCGGATCCCTGCTCGGTCGCCGCGGCGAGCGGAGCGCATGAACCGGCGCAAGTTCAGTCACAGCTACCGCACCGCCCGCAACACCGTCTTCTACGCCCACACAAGCGAGATGCTGGGTTTCGCCCGCATCGAGAAGATCGAGCGTCTCGGTGTGGAGTCGGTCTACGACATCGAAGTCGAGGGCCACCACAACTTCGTGGCCGAGGGCTTCGTCATCCACAACTCTGAGGTCGTCTTCCACCGCAACCGAGAGGATCTCGAGGCCCAAGGTGTCTTGTTCTGCGACATGGACACGGCGGTGCGTGAATACCCAGAAATCGTGCGCAAGTGGTTCGGCAAGCTCATCCCCCCGAACGACAACAAGTTCGCTGCGCTGAACTCTGCCGTGTGGTCTGGCGGGTCCTTCATCTATGTCCCGCCCGGAGTGAACGTCGAGATGCCACTCCAGGCCTACTTCCGGATCAACGCGGAGAACATGGGACAGTTCGAGCGCACGCTGATCATCGCGGACGAGGGATCGCAGGTGCACTACATCGAGGGCTGCTCGGCGCCGGTGTACTCGACCGACTCGCTGCACTCGGCCGTCGTCGAGCTGGTGGCGCTGCAGGGCTCGCGCATCACGTACACGACGATCCAGAACTGGTCGACCAATGTCTACAACCTGGTGACCAAGCGGGCCCGGGCCGAAGCCGAGGCGCACGTGGAGTGGATCGACGGCAACATCGGCTCGCGCCTGACCATGAAGTACCCGTCGGTGTACCTGATGGGGCCGAAGGCCAGCGGTGAGGTGCTCTCGGTCGCCTACGCCGGCGCGGGCCAGCACCAGGACGCCGGAGCCAAGATGTACCACATTGCGCCCGAGACGACGTCGACCATCGTGTCGAAGTCGATTTCGAAGGACGGCGGCATCACCACCTACCGGGGCAAGGTGCACGTCGACCCCAACGCGCGGGGTGCCAAGGCGTTCGTGCGCTGCGACGCGCTCCTGCTCGACGACGAGTCGACTTCGGAGACCAAGCCCTACATGGAGGTGGGAGAGCGTGACGCCCGTATCGGTCACGAGGCCACCGTCTCCAAGGTGGGTGACGACCAGCTCTTCTACCTGATGAGCCGCGGGCTGTCCGAGCAGCAGGCCATGGGCATGATCGTGAACGGATTCATCGAGCCGGTGACGAGGACCCTCCCGATGGAGTACGCCGTCGAGTGGAGCCGCCTCATCGAGCTGCAGATGGAAGGCTCCGTCGGCTGACCTGCCGCAACCCCGCCTGCAGCGTGGCACCATAGGGCCGTGCCCATGCGCGAGGAGTGCGTCCATTTCCAAAGTCGTACCTACGCTTCGGGCGAGGCGGCCCGTTTCTGCGTGCTCGATCTGGCGCCCGAGGCGCCATGGCGCTGCCCGGACAACTGCCCCTCCTACAAGCGCCGGATGGCCGACGTGGGCTGGGTGCACGGCAGCCTCGTCGAGCCAGCCATCGAAGATGAGCCTGGCGACGGCGGTCCCGAGATCGCCGAGCTCCTCGAGTCGGCGGAGGACATCGTCAACGACGTCGCACCCGGCGTACTCGAAGAGGTGCGGGCCGAGGACGCCCGCCGCGACCGGTCTTCCAACCGCTGGTGGCGCCGGAAACGTTGACGCGGATCGACCCGAATAGCCATCGAGAGGTGGAAATTACCGACTGCTACATTGCGCGCGTGGGTCTGGAGCGTTTCTCGGCGATCGACTTCGACTGCGTGCTCTTCACCAGGAGCGAGGGGCGCGCGGAGCACGCCAGCCTGTTCGAGTGAGCGCGGCAAAGATGTCGCTCAGCCTCGCGCAGCAGGAACGCCAGACCATCTGTGACCTCTTTGTCGAGCGAGGTCCCGAGGCGCCCACCCTGTGCGAGGGATGGTGCACCGCGGATCTCGCTGCACATCTCGTCGCTCGTGAGCGGCGCCCCGACAGCGGGCCGGGGCTCGTCTGGCCCCCGCTGGCCGGCCATACCGACAAGGTGCGGCGGTCGGTGCGGGACCGCATGCCCTGGGACCAGCTCGTCGAGACGGTGCGGCGCGGGCCGCCGTGGATCCTGCGGCCCTTCGACGGGCCGATGAACACAGTCGAGCTCTTCATCCACGTGGAGGACGTTCGCCGGGCGGGCGATGGCGGCTGGGATCCCCGCCCGCTTTCCTCGGAGCTCGCCGACGCCCTGTGGGCGCGCGTCGGGCCAGGCGCGATGGCGAAGAAGGTCCCCGCCACGGTTGTCGTCACTTCGCCGGGTCGAGAGGACAAGTCCGCTGGCAGCGGCCCGCGCCTGACGTTGGTGGCCGACCCGGGTGAGCTCACCATGTTCGGCGCCGGCCGTCAGGGCGGGGCCCGGGTGGAGATCGACGGGGACCCGGCCCTCGCCGACCAGTTGCGCGCCGCGTCGCTCGGGATCTGACCAGCGGCACGAGAGGCGAGAGCATGGAGCCGATTCCGGCGCTCGAAGTCGGTCAGGTGCGCCTCGACGAGACCGTCGACGTCCTCGTGGTGGGCCTGGGAATTGCAGGCGCGTCAGCTGTCGTGGCCGCGCGCCAAGCGGGTGCCGATGTGTTGGCCGTGGAGCGGAGCGCTGGGGTCGGGGGCACGTCGGCCCAGTCCGGTGGCCTGATCTATCTGGGTGGCGGGACGGCGCTGCAGGACGCCTGCGGCTTCGAGGATTCGCCCGAGAACATGGCAGCATTCCTCCGCGCGGCCCTGGGGCCCGGGGTCGACGACGACCGCGTCGATGCCTACTGCGAGGGCTCGGTGGACCACTTCGACTGGCTGGTCTCCGTCGGCGTGCCGTTCCGGGCCGCTTTCTGCGACGAGCCCAACCGCGAATCGGCGGACGACGCCGGGTTGCTCTTCAGTGGCGGCGAGGACTCGTATCCCTTCGACGAGATCGCAGTCCCGGCGCCGCGCGGCCACAAGCCGCAGTGGATCGATTCCGCCGGTGGCTTCCTCATGGACTGTCTCGGAAAGGCGGTCGGGACCAGCGACGCTCGCGTCGTGGGCGACGCCCGGGCCGAGGCTCTCGTCGTCGACGGCGGGGAAGTCGTGGGCGTGCAGGTGCGGACCGACGAGGGCCTGCGGGCCGTCCGGGCCCGTGGCGGCGTCATCCTGGCGGCGGGGGGCTTCATCCACAACGAGGCCATGGTCGCCGAGCACTGCCCGCAGGCTCATGTCCCCGACGCAGCCTGGCGGATCGGCACTTCGAACGACGACGGCCGGGGGATCTGCATGGGCGCCGGCGCCGGCGCGGCCGCGACGCGGCTCGAAGCGTTCGAGTGCGCACTGCCCCTCGGGCCGCCGCACCGCCTCGCACGGAGCATCCTCGTCAACCGCCGCGGCGAACGGTTCATCAACGAGGACACCTACACCGGTCGCATCGGGAACCACGCCCTCAATGACCACGGCGGGTTCGTCTACATGATCACCGACGACGTGATCCACGAGCCCAACGTCATCGGTCTCCGCATCGGCCATGCGGCGGCGACTCCCGAAGAACTGGCCGCTGACCTTGATCTTCCGCCCGAGGCGCTCGCTCGAACCGTGCGCGAGTACAACCAGGCCGCTGCCGAAGGCGACGATCCGGCCTTTCACAAGCGCGCGCCCTATCTCCAGCCCATCGGCGTCCCGCCGGCGAGCGGCATCGGTGCCGTCGACCTTCGCGTCGACCACGGTGCCATCTACGCGACGTTCACACTGGGCGGTCTCGTCACCGATACTGACGGGGCGGCGGTCGACCGCGAGGGTCGGCGCATCCCGGGTCTCTACGCCGTGGGCCGGACGGCCGCCAGTCTCGCCGCCCACCACTACGCCAGCGGCATCAGTCTCGGTGACGGCTCGTTCTTCGGCCGGCGCGCCGGCCGCCGCGCTGCTGCGGAGGCCAACGCCGGCGCGTGAGCGCGCTAGCGCCCGGTGAACTTGGGCGTGCGCTTCTCCATGAACGCAGTGACCGCTTCGGTGAGGTCGTCCGAAGCGAGCATGCCGGCGTTCCACGTCGCCACGTAATCGAGACCCTCCGCCACGGTCTTGCCTTCGTTGGCCGCCAACACGGCCTTCGTGCCCTGGACGGCGATGGGGGAGTTGGCGGCAATCTCGACCGCGAGCGCGTGCGCCGCCTTGAGGACGCCCTCGGCGTCGGCGGTCACGTCGTTCACGAGGCCGATCTCCTTGGCGCGCTCCGCGCTGATGTCCTTGGCCGTGTAGGCGAGCTCGGCCAGGTGCCCGGCGCTGATGATCGACGGCAGCCGCTGCAGGCTGCCGAGGTCGGCGACAATCGCCATCTTCGCCTCGCGCACCGAGAACACCGCGTCGGCGGAGGCCACGCGGATGTCGCACGCCGCGATCAGGTCGACGCCGCCACCGATGCAGTAGCCGTGGACCGCAGCGATGACGGGCTTGGGGCAGCGGGCGACCGCGGTGATCGCCCCTTGGAGCCGGAGGACCTCGGTGCGGGCACCCCGCGGACGCGCCGCCATGGACGAGGGCGAGCCCGCACCAGCCTCACCGGCGCCCCCGCTGCTCCCGCCCCCGCTCAGGGCACTGCCCATGGCCTTGAGGTCGAGGCCCACGGAGAAATGCGGCCCCTTGGCCGCGATCACCACGGCACGAACCTCGGCGTCGCCGCTCACCGCGGCCATCGCCAGGGGAAGGTCGTGCCACAGGTCCATGCCCATGGCGTTGCGCGCCTCGGGCCGGTCCAGCCACACCGTTGCCACGTGTTCGTCCTGCTCGATGCTGAGCACCGGCGAGTCGAAGTTCGCGATGTCTGCCATATGGACGAAGGCTAACCGCCTGGTAGGAGACCTCAAGGCGGACCACTAGAGTGCATGGGCCGCATTCGCACCCGAAAGAGGACTTGACCCTGCACACCTTCAGCGCCGAGGCATCCGCCGGCCTCACAGGACCCGACTGGCTCCGCCAGCGCCGGGCCGCCGGGCACGAGGCGTTTTCGGCGTCGTCGCTGCCCTCCGAGAGCGAAGAGGTTTGGCGTTACACGCCGATTGACCACCTCGACCTGGAGGAGTTCAGCCCGGCCGAAGGCGACGCTGCAGCGCCACCCGAGGCGAACGACTTGCTGTCGTCGCTCGGCGCAGAGATCGGCAGCGCAGCGGCGACCGTGCTCGTGCACAACGGGCGCACGCAGGCGGTGACGATCTCCGACGGCGGAGCCCCCCTCATCCTCGGCGGGGCGGACGACGTCGAGGCGGCGCCCGCCATGCTGGGCTCGGTGCAACAAGGCGGGGACGCGCTCGTGCGCCTCAATGACGCGTTCGCGCCCGACCCCGTGTTCCTCGACGTCCGGGCCGGCACGCGAGTCTCCGGGCCCGTCCTCATCGTGCACTGGTGCGACGCCGGTGCCGCCGTCTTCCCCCGGCTCTGCGTCCGCGCCGGCGAGGACTCGTCCATCTCGGTCATCGAGGTCTTTGCCGGTGCGCCCGGTGCCGGACGCTCGCTCGCAGTGCCGGTCACGGAGTTGTCGGGAGCCGATCGCGCCAGCCTGTCGTACGTGTCGGTCCAGATCCTGGGCGAGGCGGCCTGGTCGATCGCGCGGCTCGCGGCACGGGGCAGTGCCAAGTCGAAGACGCGCACGTTCACGGTCGGGCTCGGCGCCGCCTACGGCAGGGTGCGCGCCGACGTCACGCTGGAGGGGAAGGAAGGCTCGTGCGAGGTGCTCTCCTCGTATCTGGGCGACAGGACACAGGTGCACGACGTCCGCACCCTTCAGGACCACGTGGCGCCCCGGACGACGAGCGAGCTCCTGTGTCAGGGTGCGGTCGCCGGGAAGTCGAGCTCGGTCTACAGCGGGCTGATACGGGTACACCGCGGCGCAGTCCGTAGCGACGCGCGGCAGACAAACCACAATCTCGTCCTGGACGAGGGCGCGCACGCCGACTCGGTCCCGAACCTCGACATCCTCGAGAACGACGTGAAGTGCTCGCACGCGTCGACCGTCGGACCGATCGACGAGGATCAGCGCTACTACATCGAGTCCCGCGGCGTGGTGCCCGAAGTCGCCGAGGGCCTCATCGTGAGCGGTTTCTTCGACGCCATCATCGACCGTGGCCCGATCCCCGAGGTCACCCCGTTCCTCCGGCGCGAGGTGCACGGGCGGCTCGAGGCGGCGCTGGGAAGGCCAGTGGTGGCCGCACGTGCCTGAGACTCCAGAGACGGTGGCGCTGTGCGCGGTCGACGAGCTCGCTCCCGGCGAGGCCCGCCGTTTCGACGTCGACGGCCACCGGGTGGCACTGGTGCGCATCGGCGACGAGTTTCACGCCATCGACGACGAATGCAGCCACGAGGACTACTCGCTCTCCGAAGGAGAGGTCTGGGCCGAGGAGTGCCAGATCGAATGTCCCCGTCACGGGAGCACCTTCGACCTGGTGACCGGCGAGCCCTGCTCCCTGCCGGCGACGCAACCCGTCGCGGTCTACAAGGTCGAGGTCGCCGACGGGACCGTCTCGGTGGTGCTGCCGTGAGCGGGGCACACGTGCTCGAGGTCACGGGATTGCATGCGTCGGCCGGCGGTCGAGAGGTGCTGCATGGGATCGACCTCACAGTGCGTAGCGGCGAGGTGCACGTGATCATGGGGCCGAACGGTTCGGGCAAGAGCACGCTCGCCCATGCCCTGATGGGGAGGCCGGGCACCGAAGTGACGGCCGGCTCCATCACCATGGACGGACAGGAGCTCACCGGTCTCCCGGCCTGGCAGCGGGCCCGAGCCGGACTCTTCTTGGCCCTGCAGCGTCCCGTCGAGGTGCCCGGTGTCGGGCTGCCATCGCTGCTCGCTGTTGCAAGAGCCGGCGGAGGCGGGGCGGCCGAAGCAGCAGCATCAGTCGAAGCGGCAGGGGTGGCGCCCGGGCGAGACGTCCTGGCCGAGCGCATGGCCGAGGAGGCACACGCCGTCGGCTTGGACACCAAGCTGTTGACCCGCGCTCTCAATGTCGACCTCTCGGGCGGCGAGCGCAAGCGCACCGAGATGGTGCAGCTCGGCGTGCTGCGGCCCGCCATCTGCATCCTCGACGAGATCGACTCGGGCCTCGATGTCGACGCGTTAGGCGACGTCGCGCGCCGGTTGCAGGTCGCGACGACGGAGTGGGAGGTCGGGATCCTCGCCATCACACACTTCAACCGTTTCCTCATCGAGCTCGAGGCGGATCTTGTGCACGTGATGGTCGACGGGCGCATCGTTACGACTGGTGATGCCGCCCTCGCGCTGCAGCTCGAGCAGACCGGCTACGCCGAGTACCTGGAGATCCGCTGAGAGAAATTCGCTGAGGCCGATCACCGCCGCGCTCGTTCGTGCGTCTTAGCTGGCACGGCACGTCCTGCCCCAAATTTCGCATGGGTGCTTGGTACCGTAGACATATATGGCGAATGGTCGTCCACCGGGCGACGAGTCGAGTCGCTCATCTCGCGGACCTCGCGGCCGCGGCGCGAACCAAGAAGGGTTGGCCAACCTCGGCCGCCAGATGAACACGGGTGGCGGCGAGGAGACCGTGGCCAACGAGTCGGGGCTGCGCTCACTCGGAGCGCGCATCGACGCAACCGGTGGTCGGTCCGAGCGCCGCCGCAGCGGCAAGCTGCGATGGAGCACGCGCAAGAAGGTGGTCGTTTCGCTCCTCAGCGCCCTCGTCCTCTTGGTAGCCGTCGCCGGCGGCAGCTATGGCTACCTCAGGTACCGCTACGACCAGATCGGCAAGATCCACATCGACAACGAGGTGGCTGCCCAGGACGGTGCACCGTTCACCCTCCTCGTCATCGGATCGGACAGCCGCGCCGGTGAGAGCGCTGCCGCGGCGCAGGCCTTCGGGTCCGCGTCGGAGGTGACCGGACAGCGCAGTGACGTCGTCCAGCTGTGGCGGGTGACGCCCGCGACGAAGTCGATACAGGTCATGTCGATCCCGCGCGACACGGTGGTCACCATGCTGCCGCCAGATTCGTCACAGTTCGGGACCTACAATCGGATCAACTCCTCGTTCAACACCGGGGCAAACCAATTGGTGAAGACGATCACCGCCAACTTCGGGATCCCCATAAACCACGTCGTCGAGGTCGACTTCTCGGGATTCCAGGACGCCGTGCAGGCACTGGGTGGCGTCTACATGGACTTCCCCTACCCGGCCAAGGACGCGTACTCGGGCCTCGACATCACCACGCCGGGTTGTCAGCTGCTCGACGGCGCCCAGGCGCTGGCCGTCGCGCGGGCGCGCCACTACGAGTACGACGAGAACGGCACCTGGCTCTACGACGGCACCAGCGACTTCGGCCGGATCCAGCGCCAGGACGTCTTCATCAAGGCCATGATGAGCGCCGCCAAGTCCAAGTTGAATCCCCTGACGATCAACGCCTTCCTCGGGTCCCTCAACCAGGGCATCACCATCGACGACGGCCTCGGGTTCAACGAGCTCATCAGCCTGGCGCTCACGTACCACTCCTACGACCCCTCGAACCTCCAGGGCCAGACACTGCCGACCGAGGCGGCCGATGCCTTCGGTGGCCTCGGCGACGTGCTCACCGTCCAGCAGCCGCAGGCCCAGCAGATGCTGGTCAACATCTTCGGGTCGAGCTTGGTCACGCCGACGAACCCCCCGCCCGACGCCAACGGCGTGCCGCAGTCGCCTCCCACTGTCACACCGACGACGGCGCCGCCGGCTACCGCCAGCGGCTCGGGCAGCAGCGGTGCGGGATCTGGCGGCACGACCAGCACGACCACGCCGCCACCGTCGTTCGACCCGACGAACTGCAGTCCGAGCTAGGCGCCGAGCACGAGGCCGAGGCGTGAGGCCACGCCTCGGGGCGCGCCCCCTCGCCCGCGCGGCCGACTACGAAGCGGTCGCCGCCACCTCGTCGAGCCCCTGCGCCAGCGCGTTCCAGCTCAAGGTCGCGGACTTGATACGGACGGGGAACTTCACCACGCCCTGGAGCGCCGCCAGCTCGCCCAGCTTCTCGAGGTCGATCTCCTCGGGCTCACCCTCGACGACCTCGGCGCCGTTGCCGTCGTGCTGGTGCTCGTGCCCGAGCCAGGCCTCGTGGACCGACATCATTCCCTTGAAGGTGCTGATGAGCTGGCGCACCTGGTCCACCGGCTTCCCCTTCACGGCGGCGGACATCAAGGACGCTGACGACTGGCTGATCGAGCAGCCCGACCCGCCGATCTTGAGGTCGGCCAGGGTGCCGTCCTCGACGACCATGGAGAGGACGACCTCATCGCCGCAGAGCGGGTTGAACCCCTCGACCCGGTGGGCCGGTGGCGATTCGAGCTCGCCGCGGTTCCGGGGAGAGCGATAGTGGTCGAGGATGATCTCGCGGTACAGCTCTTCGAGGTCGGCCATCAGCCGAATAATCTACCGGCCTCGAGCAATCCTTCGATCAGCACCTCGATGTCGTGCTCGTCGCTGAAGAGGGACAACGAGGCCCGCGCCGTCGCCTGCACGCCCAGCTTGCGCATGAGGGGCTTGGCGCAGTGGTGGCCCGGCCGCACGCAGACGCCGAACTGGTCGAGCACCTGGGCCAGGTCGTGCGCGTGCACGTCCCGATACGCGAGAGACAGCACGCCGCCGCGGTCGGGCCCGGCCGGTGGGCCGAAGACCCGCACGTCTGAGCCGAGCTTCTCGTCGAGGCGGGCGAGGGCGTGGTTGGTGAGTGCCAGCTCGTGGGCCCGGATGCGGTCCATGCCGATGTCGCTCAGGTACGCGAGCGCCGCCGTCAGACCGACGGCCTCGGCGATGGGCGGGGTGCCCGCCTCGAAGCGGGCGGGTGGGGGAGAGGGTCGGAAGGAGTCGAGCTTGACGTCGAGGATCATGCCGCCGCCACCGAGGAACGGCGGCATCGACTCGAGGAGGTCGGCCCGGCCCCAGAGCACGCCGATCCCGGTAGGGCCCATGGTCTTGTGCCCCGAGAAGGCGATGAAGTCGGCGTCCAGGTCCTTCACGTCGACGGGGGCGTGAGGGACCAGCTGCGCGCCGTCGGCCACGACGATCGCGCCGGCCGCGTGGGCGGCGTCGGCCACCACCCGCACCGGGTTGATGGTGCCGAGCACGTTGGACATGGCGGACACGCCCACGACCTTCACGCCGTCGACGAGGCGCTCGAGGTCGTCGAGCACGAGGCGCGCGTCCCCGTCGACGGGGACGTAGCGCAGGTCGAGCCCGCCCAATTCCTCGGAGAGGATCATCCAGGGGACGATGTTGGAGTGGTGCTCCATCTCGGTGAGCAGCACGGCGTCGCCGGCGCGGAGGTTGGCGCGGCCCCAGCTCTGCGCGACCAGGTTGAGCGACTCGGTGGTGTTCTTGGTGAAGACGACCTCGCGTGCGGGGTCCGGCGCGCCGAGGAAACGCCCGGTCACAATCCGGGCCCGCTCGTACAACGCGGTCGCCTCCTCGGCGGTGGCGTACACGCCGCGGTGCACGTTGGCGTGCGAGACCTCGTAGTAGCTCGTCATCGCGTTGATCACCGACTGGGGCTGGAGCGCGGAGGACGCCGAGTCGAGATACACGATCGGCCGCCCGTTGACCGTCCGCGCCAGCAGCGGGAAGTCCTTGCGCAGGGCCTCGGTGTTGAGCGGAGCCGGCGCGTCCATGGTGTGGTCGGTTTTTGTCATCGCCATGCCTCGTATCCCTTGGACTCGACCTGTTGTGCCACCTCGGGCCCGCCGCTGGCGACCACGCGCCCGTCCACCAAGATGTGCACGGCGTCGGGTACGAGCTCGGTCAAGAGGCGCTCGTAGTGCGTGATGGCGAGCACGCCGAGTTCGGGGTGAGCCTCGCGCACGGCGCGCACGCCGCGCCCGACCACGCGCAGCGCGTCGATGTCGAGGCCCGAGTCGGTCTCGTCGAGCACCGCGACGAGCGGCTCGAGCAGCGCCATCTGGAGGATCTCGTTGCGCTTCTTCTCGCCGCCGCTGAAGCCCTGGTTCAGGTGGCGGCTGGCGAAGGAGGTGTCCATGCCGAGTCGCTCCATCCACTCGGTCATGTGCACGCGCACCTCGAGCGCCGAGACCTCCTCACCCTTGCGGGCAGACATGGCCTGGCGCAGGAACTGCGTCACCGACAACCCCTCGATCGCCTCTGGATATTGGAAGGCCAAGAAGAGCCCGGCCTTGGCGCGTACGTCGGTCGGCCAACCCGTCACGTCCTCGCCGTTGAGCAGGATGCTCCCTGCCGTGACGGTGTAGGCCGGATGGCCCAGCAGGGCACCCGCCAGGGTGGACTTCCCGGCGCCGTTGGGCCCCATCAGCGCGTGCACCTCGCCGGCCCCGACGGTCAGGTCGACGCCCCGCAAGATGGCGCCGTCCTCGGCGGAGACGTGCAGGTCACGGATCTCGAGCAGCGGTGGCGTCGCTCCCATTCCTAAAAGCTTACCGTTTTAGTCAGGTTTTGAGGACAAGCCGCCGCCCAGGGTGCGCCGCACCTCGTCCCGGCGGCCTCCACCGGATCGCCCGCTGCCGTCCTCACCAACCCCGGTCTACCCATTCCTGCAGGTGGGGGGACTCTGTGCCCACGGTGGTGGCGTCGCCGTGGCCCGGCAGGACGAGCGTGTCGGGACTGAACTTGGCGAAGATGCGCCGGTCGATGGACTCGATGATGCCGGGGAAGTCGCCGCCCTCGAACGAGGTGTTGCCCGGGCCGCCGGGGAAGAGGGTGTCACCGGTGAAGAGGAGATTGGTGCCCTCGACGGCGAAGCAGATCGAGCCCGGGGTGTGACCCGGGGTCGCCAGCGTCGTGATGCGCAGGTCGCCCACCGACAGCGTCTCGTCGTCGTCGAGGATGAGGTCGTAGCTCGGCAGCATGGCCGCGTCGGCGCTGGTCACGGCAACGGAGTAGCCGGCGTCGCGCACCGCCGGCACGGCCTGGATGTGGTCCCAGTGCCCGTGCGTCTCGACGACCGAGCGCACACCGAGCTGCTGGCAGATCTCGAGCAGGGTCTCGTGCTCGTTGGCGGCGTCGATCAGCAGCGCGTCACCCGTCCGGCGGCAACGCAGGATGTAGACGTTGTTGTCCATCGGGCCCACCACGATCTGATGGACCTCCGCTGCCGCGTCGCTCCAGATCTTCTCCAGCTGTCCCATGACCCCAGCGTGACACACCCGCGGGCCTTCTGGTCGCAGAGGCGCCGGGTCTGGTAGACACCCACGTGAACGAAGCCATCGAGGGCCGGGGGGCTGGCGGGGGACCAGGACGGCGGCACCCTCACCACCAGACACAGTTACCAACAGCGATACACACCGCAGCAAACGCATGAGCAAACAACTCGGCAAACACGGCAGCAAAGACGGCAGGCAGCAGAGGAGCCAGGCATGAATTTCGCGTTCAGTGACGAGCAGGAGGAGTTGCGCGCCTCGGTGCGTCGGTTCCTCGCCGAGAAGTCGCCCGAGAGCGAGGTGCGCCGCCTGATGGACACGACCGAGGGCTACGACCCGGCCGTGTGGAGCCAGATGGCCGACCAGCTGGGCCTGCAGTCGCTGACCATCCCCGAGGAGTTCGGCGGCTCGGGCTTCACCTACGTCGAGCTGCTCGTCGTGCTCGAGGAGATGGGCGCCGCGCTCTTGTGCGCGCCGTTCTTCTCCTCGGTGGCCCTGGCGGCCAACGCGTTGTTGACCTCAGGCGACGACGAGGCCAAGAAGAGCTACCTGCCCGGCATCGCGTCGGGCGAGACCATCGCCACCCTCGCCATCACCGAAGACAACGGCAAGTGGGACTTCAGCGGGATCGAGTGCAAAGCGGAGAAGAAGGGCGACGGCTGGGTCTTGAACGGCCACAAGATGTTCGTGCTTGACGGCCACGTCGCCAACCTGATCGTCGTGGCCGCCCGCACCGCGGCGGGCGTGTCGCTCTTCGTGGTCCAGGGCGACGCACCGGGTCTGACCCGCACGCCGCTGCCGACGATGGACCAGACGCGCAAGCAGGCGCGTCTCGAGTTCTCCGACACGCCGGCGGTGCTCGTCGGCACGGACGGCGGCGCCGAGCCCGGTCTCACCAAGACCCTCGACCTGGCCGCGGTGGCGTTGGCCGCCGAGCAGGTGGGTGGCGCGCAGCGCGTGCTCGACTCCTCAGTGGAGTACGCCAAGACCCGGATCCAGTTCGGACGCCCCATCGGCAGCTTCCAGGCCATCAAGCACAAGTGCGCCGACATGCTGCTCGAGGTCGAGTCGGCCAAGTCGGCCGCCTACTACGCGGCCTGGGCCGCCGCCGAGGACTCTGACGAGCTCCCCGTCGTCGCCTCCCTGGCCAAGTCCTACTGCTCCGAGGCCTACTTCCACGCCGCGGCGGAGAACATCCAGATCCACGGCGGCATCGGGTTCACCTGGGAGCATCCAGCCCACCTGTACTTCAAGCGGGCCAAGTCCTCCGAGCTGCTCTTCGGCGACCCCTCCTACCACCGAGAGCTGCTGGCTCAACGCATAGGGATCTGAGGGTCTGCGGGCGTCGGCGCCCGGAGTCTCGGGACCTGGCATGAGGATCTGAGGTGCAGGGTCCCTTCCGGCTCCGCCCGGGTCCCGCCGGCGACCTCGCGATGTACGCGAGCGCGACGGGTCCCGGCGCGCCGGTGCGTGGCCATCTGATGCTCTGTCACGACCTGCCGCGGCCGCGGGGGTCGGCGGCCGACGTCGGGCTGACCTTTCCTGCCTTGGCCGACCGCCTCACTCGCGAGTCGGGTTGGCGGGTCGTCACCGCCACGCTGCGCGGCGCCGGCGAGTCCGAGGGCGACTTCTCGCCCATGGGCTGGCTCGAGGACCTGACTTTCGTCGCCGACGAGGAGATCCCCGAGGCTTCGCCGCGTCTCGTCGTCGGCTTCGGCTTCGGCGGGGTGCTGGCCCTCCATCTGGCCGCCCGCGACGAGCGGATCGCCGGCGTGGCCTGCCTGGGCACCCCGGCCGACCTCGAGTCGCTGCTGCGGGACCCCGACGGCCTCCTCACCCACTGCCGCCGGACCGGCGTCATCACCGCGGAGGGCTTCCCGGCCTCCGTCGAGGCGTGGTCCAAGGAGCTCTCGTTCTTGCACCCGGCCGAGGATGCGGCGCTCCTCAAGGGTCGCCCGCTGCTGCTGGCTCACGGAGCCAACGACCCCGACGTGCCCGTGGCGGAGGCCCGGGCGCTCGCCGACGCGGCGACCGGGCCCTCCGAGCTCCACGTCGTTCTCGGCGCCGGCCACTGGCTCCGGGCCGACCCGCGAGCGATCGCCATCCTGGTGGGCTGGCTGGAACGGCGCCACTAACTCCGAGTTCGGACCGGATCCGGCTCTCGGCTGCGTGCGCAAAACGGGCTCCGGGTTCACAACTCTCAGCCCTCGGCCTCAACCCCGGTCCAGCTGGTGTCGACACAGGAAGTCATGTCAGAGGTGACCTTGCTCCACGGCGGGTTCGTGCCGCCGCCCGCCCTGGTGCTGCTGCCCGAGCCGTCGAGCGAGCCCGTCGAGGCGGAGTCCCTCGCCGTGCCGGACGTATTCGACGGAGCCGGGGATCAGCCGGTCATGGCGCCGGCGGCCCGCTACTCAACGCTCGATCGATCGCGTCTCGCAGCGCCCGCGCCGCGTGACGGGCGTCGGGCGCCTGGCTCAGGTAGCGCACCGCAACGAAATGCCGGACACCGGCAGCGGTCAGCGCGGGGATCTTCTCAGGGCTCACGCCGCCAGTCACAAAGACGGGAACGCTGGCACGTGCGCTGGCCAGACTGACGTAGTCGGTGCCCGTGCCGGGCCGTCCGGGCTTGGTCGGCGTGGGCTCCACGGGCCCGGCCGAGAGGTAGCTGACGTCCTCGCCGAGCGCACGGGCGAGGTCCTCGTCGGAGTGGGTGGACAGGCCGACGATCGCGTCGGGGCCCAGGATGCGACGAGCCAGCGAGACCGGGGCGTCGTCCTGACCGACGTGCACGCCGTCGGCGCCGGCCTCGAGTGCGAGATCCGGCCGGTCGTTGAGGACGAAGGGGACACCGAAGGCACGGCAGACGCCGGCGGCGACCTTCGCCCGTTCGAGGAGCGGTCGCGCGTCGAGCTCCTTGTCACGCAGCTGGACGACGTCCACCCCACCCTCGATGCACGCCGCCACGAAGGCGGCCAGGTCCGGCCGGTCCGGCGTGCAGAGGTAGAGGTTGCGTCCGGCGAGGTCGAGGCGCCCGCTCACGCGTCGGCGTGCGCCTTGGCCTTCTGCGCCCGCTTGGTCGCCCGCACCTTCTCGAGGCTCTTGAGGTCAGTGATGTCGGCCACCGAGAGATGGCTCCCAACGTCGCCGTAGGGAGAGGTGGCCGCGCGCCAGCCGGTCGGGCGCACGCCGAGCTGCTTGCCCAACAGGGCGCCGAAGATCTTGGCCTTCTGCTGGCCGAAACCGGGCAGGGCGCGCAGGCGGCTCACCAGTTCGTCGCCACTGCGCACGCCCTTCCAGATGTTCTCGGCCCGGCCGCCGTAGTCCTCCGTGATGGTCCGGCATACGTCCTGCACGCGGGCCGCCATGGAGCCGGGGTAGCGGTGCAGCGCCGGTCGTTCCTTGAACGCAGCGGCCAGTTCGTCGGGGTCCATGGCGGCGATGGAGGCGGCGTCGAGCGACCCGTCGAGCCGCCGGGCAAGCTCGGCGGGCGACGAAAAGGCCTTCTCAATGGTGACCTGCTGGTCCAGCACCATCCCGATCAAGAGGGCGAGCGGGGACTCGGATATGACCTTGTCCGAGTCGGGATCCTGGGCGAGGCGCAGCGACGTTGTGACCATGCCGCCGACTCTATCGCCGGAGAATTTTGCTCCGGCCCAGGTCGCGGGCAGACTCTCGCCATGCATATCCCGGCCAAAGTCGATTACGGCATCCGCGCCCTGCTCGCGCTGGCCGCGGCCGGGACGCCCCAGACCGCCGAGTTCCTGGCGGGCGAGCAGGGACTGCCGCCCCGCTTCTTGGGCGCCATCCTGGCCGATCTCCGCCGGGCCGGGGTGGTGGCCAGCCAGCGCGGCGCCGAGGGCGGGTACCGCCTGGCCCGCGACCCCAACGCCATCACCATCGCCGACGTCATCCGCGCCCTCGACGGCCCTCTCGCGGAGGTGCGCGGCTTCCGCCCCGAGGCCACCAACTACGACGGTGCCGCCGAGAACCTCCAGCAGGTCTGGGTCGCGGTGCGCGCCAGCCTGCGCTTGGTTCTCGAGGGGGTCACACTCACCGACGTGATCACCGGCAACCTGCCGACCCACGTGCAGAAGCTGGTGACCGACCCTGATGCCTGGATCGCCCACTGAGCCCGGGGGCGGGCCACCCGTGGCCGTGTCGGCGGCGCATTACCTGTGGTTCGTCGACCTGGCACTGGGCGCGATGGTGTCCATCGTCGAGGAGCTCGGCGACGACATGGCCAACCGGCGCCCGCTCTTCCGCGACGCCAATTCACCCTTCGTGATCCTGACCCATTGCCTCGGCGTCATGGAGTTCTGGGCCGGCGCCACAGTGGCCGAACGGTCGGTACAGCGTGACCGGGCCGCTGAGTTCGCGGCGCAGGGCGACGTGGCCGGGCTGGTCCGCCGAACCGAGCAGGCGCGCCGGCGGCTGCACGAGGACATGGTCGACTTCGACTCTTGGGCCGCACCGGCCAGCGTGTCGCGCAACGCGGAGGACCCGAACCCGTACAAGGAGGCCAAGGGAGCCGTGTTTCTCCACATCCTCGAAGAGTTGTTCCAGCATCTCGGCCACATGGAGATCACGCGGGACGCCATCGTGGCGGCCGACCGGCGATGAGCGCCGACGCGGCGCGCGACGTCCCCATCGCGTGCGACCTCGAGGAGGGGTTGCTGGCGGTCCGGGTGGGCGAGTGGCGCGATCTGGTCGCTTCCGCCGTCGTTTCGGTGGACCCGGGACCGAGCTCGGTCCGGCTCACGCTCGCCGATTCCGACGAAGCGCTCGTGGCGGCGGCGTCCCTCGGCCAGCGCGAGAAGCAGTGCTGCGCGTTCTTCGACGTGTCGATCGACATCGGGCCCGAGCGGCGCGCCCTGGTCCTCAGCGTGCCCGAGGGTGCGGAGGAGGTGCTGGCCGCGTTCGTGGCCGCGCTCACCGAGTGAAGGCGGGGGCGTGAAGGCGGGGGCGACCGGCCTCAGACCCTGAACGGGGCGATGCGTTCGGGGTCGATCCCGGCTTCGGCGATGGCGGCCGACACGATGGCGCGATCGAGGCGTCCCCGGCTCGCGAGCTGCTGGAGCACCGAGATCACCAGATGGGCTGCGTCCACCTCGAAGTACGAGCGCAGCGCGTCCCTGGCGTCGGAGCGGCCGAAACCGTCCGTGCCCAACGACGTGTACGGTCGCTCGACGAAGCGCGACACCTGGTCGGGAACCGAGCGCATGTAGTCGGTGATGGCGACGACGGGGTCCAGTCCGTTGCCCAGTGCAGCCGTGATGCGAGCGGTGCGCGGCGGATCCTCGGGGTGCAGGCGGTTCCAGCGCTCGGTCTCCAGCGCGTCGGTCCGCAGGTTGGTCCACGACGTGACGGCCCACAGGTCGGCGCTCACGTTGTACAGCTCGGCCAGCAGATGCTGTGCCTCCAGCGCGGTGCTCCACATCGGTCCCGAGAAGCACAGTGAGGCGCGCAGGTCGCCGTTCGCCTTCGTCTCGGCCGCCGGGGCGAAGCGGTAGATGCCGTCGATGATGCCGCGCCGGACGGCCGCACCCTCGTCCCCCTCGGGGAGTCGGGGCATGGGATACGTCTCGTTGTAGAGCGTCAGGTACCAGAAGCGGTCCTTGGGGTCGGCACCGAAGATCTCGGTCACCGCCGCCTCCATGATCACGGCCACCTCGTAGGCGAACGACGCGTCGTAGACCACGGCGGCGGGGTTGGTGGAGGCGAGGAGCGGCGACTGCCCGTCGTCGTGCTGGAGGCCCTCGCCCATCAGCGTCGTGCGCCCAGCGGTGCAGCCGGCCAGGATGCCGCGGCCGCGCATGTCGCCGAGTGCCCAGGCCAGGTCGCCGACTCGTTGGAAGCCGAACATCGAATAGAAGAGGTAGACGGGCAGCATCGGCTGCCCGTAGGTCGCGTAGGCCGTTGCCAACGCGATGAACGAGGCCAGCGCCCCCGCCTCCGTGATGCCTTCCTGGAGGACCTGGCCTGAGGAGCTCTCGGCGTAGTTCAGCGGCAGATCGGCGTCGACCGGGACGTAGTTCTGGCCGTCTGGCGCGTAGATCTTGGCCTCGGCGATGAGCGGCTCGAGGCCGAAGGTCCGCGCCTCGTCCGAGACAATGGGGGCCACCAGCGGGCCCACGGTGGGGTCGCGCACCAGATTGCGCAGGAGGCGGGCGAACACCATGGTCGTCGACACCGACTGCTTCCCTGACCCTGCGGCGAACTCCTCGAACACCTTGGCGTCGGGGCGCAGCGCGGGTGTCGGCCGCACAACCCGGATGGGCAGGGGGCCGGCGAGCACGCGTCCGCGCGCCCGCAGGTACTGCATGGCGTCGGAGCCCTCGGCCGGCCTGATGTAGGGCGGTCCGCCCGACTCGAGCGCCGAGTCGGGGATGTCGTCGGTCAGGTACAGGCGGTCGCGGCAGCGTGCGCTGCTGCGCCTTGGTCATCTTCTTGATCTGGTGCGTCGCGTTGCGGGCTTCGATCTCGGGGCCGAGGGTCCACCCCTTGATCGTCTTGGCCAGGATCACCGTCGGGGCGCCGTGCTGCTCGGTCGCCAGCTTGTAGGCGGCGTAGAGCTTTCGGTAGTCGTGCCCGCCCCGGGGGAGCGAGACCAGCTCGTCGTCGCTCAGGTCCTCGACCATCTTGCGCAGGCGGGGATCGGGGCCGAAGAAGTGCTCGCGGATGTAGGCGCCCGACTCGACGGCCAGCTTCTGGTACTCCCCGTCGAGCGTGGTGTTCATGCGGTCCAGCAGGACGCCGTCGACGTCCTTGGCCAAGAGCGCATCCCAGCGCGAGCCCCAGATGACCTTGATCACGTTCCAGCCGGCGCCACGGAAGACCGCTTCGAGCTCTTGGATGATCTTCCCGTTGCCGCGGACGGGCCCGTCGAGCCGCTGCAGGTTGCAGTTGACGACGAAGATCAGGTTGTCGAGGTGCTCGCGCCCGGCGACGCCGAGCGCGCCGATCGACTCGGGTTCGTCCATCTCGCCGTCGCCGACGAAACACCAGACGCGACTGCCGCTGGTGTCGACGAGGTGGCGCAGGTGCAGGTAGCGGTTGACGTGGGCCTGGTAGATCGCGGCGATGGGCCCGAGCCCCATGGAGACCGTCGGGTATTCCCAGAAGTCGGGCAATGAGCGGGGGTGCGGGTAGCTGGGCAGGCCACCGCCGCCGACCTCGTGGCGGAAGTTGTCGAGCTCCTTTTCGGTCAAGCGACCTTCGACGTACGCGGTGGCGTAGATCCCCGGCGATGCGTGTCCTTGGAAGTAGACCTGGTCGCCGAAACCACCGTCGGCCTTGCCGCGGAAGAAGTGGTTGAAGCCGACCTCGTAGAGCGCCGCGGAGCTGGCGTAGGTGGAGAGGTGACCGCCGATCCCTTCGGTGCGCGTGTTGGCCCGGGTGACCATGGCCGCGGCGTTCCAGCGGATGTAGGCGCGGATGCGCCGCTCCTGGTATTCGTCGCCGGGGAACCACGGCTCGGCGTCGGCGGGGATGGTGTTGACGTAGGGCGTGGAGACGGTGGCGGGGAAGTCGACCTGCTTCGTGCGGGCCCGCTCGAGGAGTTTCATGAGCAGGTAGCGCGCCCGGGCCCGGCCGCTGGCGTCGACGATTGCGTCAAAGGAGTCGAGCCATTCCTCGGTCTCGCCGGGGTCGGTGTCTGGAACCTGGTGGCTGATCCCGTCGAACAGCATCGACCCAACGGTACCGGTACCGAGGGCTCCGCCATGACCACCGGTCGCGGGTGTTACACATTCGGCATGGCTGCCGGGCACCCCGCTCTTACCGTGTACACCGACGGCGCCTGCCGCGGGAACCCCGGTCCGGGCGGATGGGCCTGGGCCGTGCCCGACGGGCCCTTCGCGAGTGGGGCCGATCCCCACACCACCAACCAGCGCATGGAGATCGCAGCGGCGCTCGAGGCCCTGCGGGCCCTCAGGGAAGACGCACCGGGCGGGATCTTGGTGGTGAGCGACTCGACCTACGTGGTCAAGTGCTTCACCGACGAGTGGTGGAGGGGCTGGCAACGGCGCAACTGGAAGAACACGGCCAACAAGCCCGTCGCCAACCGAGACCTGTGGGAGCCGCTGCTCGCGCTCGCGCTTGGCGACGACGTCGACGTCAGCTTCCGATGGGTCAAGGGACACTCGGGTGACCGCTGGAACGACCGGGTGGACGAGCTCGCCACGCAGGCGGCCGATTCGGGGGTCGGTACGAGCGGCTGACGCGGTCTTTCACCGTGACCGGTGTCCCCTTTACAGTGACCGACGCCGGACGGGAATCGCCTGACCGACCGGTAGGCTCAGGCGTTAGCACGCGCAGGGCGGCAGAGGACTCCATCCGGTGCGATCGAGTAGTTCGGGGGAGCCGACCGGGGCCGGACGACCGTGAGCACAGAGGAAGAGGACGACCGATGAGCGCAGAGGACGAGTTCGACATCGTCGTGATCGGCGGCGGGCCCGGCGGCTACGCGACCGCGCTCTACGGTGCCGCAGCCGGACTCTCCGTGGCCATCGTCGAGCGTGACAAGGTCGGCGGGACCTGCCTCCACCGGGGGTGCATCCCCGCCAAGGAATTCCTCGAGACGGCGTCGGTGCAACGCACCATCGAGGGGTCCAAGGAGTTCGGGTTCGACGTCCCCGGGTTCACCGTCGACTTCTCGAGGAGCCAGGACCGCAAGATCGCCGTCGTCGACAAGCTCTGGAAGGGCCTGGCCGGGCTCCTCAAGGGCCGCAAAGTCACCACGCTGATCGGCACCGGCACGCTCAAGCCGGGGCTTCAGGTCGAGGTCGTCGACGGAGAGGACGCCGGCCGCGTCATCAGCGGCCGCAACGTCGTCCTGGCCTCCGGCTCGGTGCCCCACCTGCTCCCGGGTTTTGAAGTCGACGGCCGCTGGGTCATGACCTCGGACGAGTTCTTGGACCTGCGCAAGCTCCCCGCCTCGGTCGTCGTCATCGGCGGCGGCGTCGTGGGCTGCGAATTCGCCTCGCTCCTCGCCGACCTCGGCTCGAAGGTCACGATCCTCGAGGCGCTCGACGCGATCCTTCCGGGGTGCGACGACGACCTGGTGCGGGTGGTGGTCCGAGCCTTCAAGAAGCGCGGCATCGACATCGTGACCGGAGTCAAGGTGGAGTCGCACTCCCCGTCGACCGATTTCACCGTCACGACCGTGAGGGCGGGCGAGCTGTCGTGGGACGTCGAAGCCATCGTCGTGTCGGTTGGCCGGCGCCCCCGCACCGAAGGGTTGGTGGCCGACGGGGTCGGCGTCCACATCAACGAGCGCGGTTTCGTCGAGACCGACGAGTACCAGCGCACCAACGTCGACGGCGTCTGGGCCGTGGGCGACATCGTGGCCGGCACACCACAGCTCGCTCACGTCGGTTTCGCCGAGGCCATCGTCGCGGTCAAGGGCATGCTCGGCGAGCCTGTGGTGCCGGTCGACAACGGCAAGGTCCCCTGGGCCATCTACTGCCACCCCGAAGTGGCGTTCTGCGGCATGACCGAGGCGCAGGCGAAGGCGGCGGGCTACGAGGTCGTGACCAAGAAGGACCCGTTCGGGGGAAACAGCCGGGCCCAGATCATCGGTGACACCGAGGGCCTGGTGAAGATCGTGGCCGAGAGGCGCCCCGACGGCACCGCCGGACGGATCCTCGGCGTGCACATGTGCGGCCCGTGGGTGACCGAGCAGTTGAGCGGCGGCTATCTCGCCGTCAACTGGGAGGCCTTCCCCGACGAGGTCGCACAATTCCTCCAGCCGCACCCGTCGCTGTCCGAGACATTCGGTGAGACGATGCAGGCACTGACCGGAAGGGGACTCCACCTTGGCTGATGTGATGATGCCGCAACTCGGTGAGACGGTCACCGAGGGCACGATCACCCGCTGGATGAAAGCGGTCGGCGACACCATCGAGCGTGACGAGCCTCTCTTCGAGGTCTCGACCGACAAGGTCGACTCCGAGGTGCCTTCGCCCGCGGCCGGCGTCCTTACCGAGATCCTCGTCCCTGAGGGCGAGACGGTCGAAGTCGGTGTGAAGCTCGCCGTGATCGGCGACGGCGACGGCGCCGGGACGTCCGGCGCGCCCGCGACACCGATCGCCGAGACGTCGTCAGCACCGACCGAGTCCGCGCCCCCACCACCGCCCCCTTCGGCACCACCACCACCTCCGCCGTCCCCACCCCAGCCCGCACCCGCGGCGCCACCCCCCGCCGCGGCGCCCACCCCACCACCACCGCCTCCGTCACCGGCGCCGGCGCCGGCGCCGGCGGCGGCGGCAACAGCCCCGTCGAGCGACGGTGAGCGACCAGAACCCCTGCTCCTCTCGCCGATGGTGCGCAAGATCCTCGCGGAGAACGGCATCAGCGAGACTGAGGTCACCGGTACCGGTGCAGGCGGACGCATCACGCGCGAGGACGCCTTGCGGGCCGCGGACGCTCGCCGCGCCGCGGCCCACACCGCGCCGGCAGCGTCGACCGTTCCCGAGGCGCCCGTCGCACCAACGCCGGCAGCGCCAACGCCAGCGCCGCCAGCACCAACGCCGGCCGCGCCAGCACCAACGCCAACGCCACCGCTGCCAGCGGCGCCCGCGACCGTCGCAGCCTCACCAGCGCGGGTCGTCCCCGCGACCCCGCCCGTGTCGATGGCGTCGTTTCGCGCCGCGGGGGACCAGCTCGTGCCCTTCTCAAACATGCGGCGGCGCACCGCAGAGCACATGGTGCGCTCGAAGGCGACCTCGCCCCACGCCTTCATCGCGAACGAGGTCGACTTCGAGGCCGTCGAGCGGGTGCGCACGGCATGGGGTGATCGATTCAGGGCCGAGGAGGGCTTCGCGCTCACTTACCTGCCCTTCGTCGCCCGCGCGACCGTCGAAGCGTTGCGTGACTTCCCCCTGCTGAATGCGTCGGTCGTCGAGGAGGCACTCCTGGTGCATGCCGAGGTCAACCTGGGCATCGCCGTCGACCTGTCGCACGAGGGTTTGATCGTCCCGGTCATCCACCGGGCCGAAGAGGTCACCCTGCGCGGTGTGGCGCGCCGGATACGCGACCTGGCGGAGCGGGCGCGCGGGCGGCAACTCAACGCCGACGACATCGCCGGCGGCACCTTCTCCATCACCAACGACGGCCCGTTCGGCACCTACTTCACGGTCCCGATCATCAACCAGCCTCAGGTGGCCATCCTGGCGACCGACGGGATCGCGCGCCGGCCGGTCGTGGTGACGCAGCCGGACGGCTCGGAGTCGATCGCCATTCACTCGACCGGCATCCTCGGGGTGAGCTGGGACCACCGCGCCGTCGATGGCGCCTACGTCTCCCTCTTCTTGGCGCGGGTGGCCGAGCTCCTCGGCACCCGCGACTGGGCCGCGGAACTCTGAGGGAGCGGCCCGTGCTGCGGATCCGCTCGCTCGGGATCGTCCCGTACCACGAGGCTGACGTCCTGCAGCACGCGTTGGCGCGCGACGCGGCCGACGACTACCTGCTCGTCCTGCAGCACCCGCACACCTACACGCTCGGCGTGCACGCCGACATGGGCCACGTCCTGGTGGAGCCAGCACGCGTCGGTGCGGTGCTCGCCCGGGCCGATCGCGGCGGCGACGTCACCTACCACGGGCCCGGGCAGCTGGTCGCCTATCCCGTCGTCTCGGTGCCCGACGAACCGGCGGCCGGTCCGGCGCACGTGCACTCTCTGGAGCGGATCGTGATCGAGACGCTGGCCGACCTCGGCCTGCCGGGGGCCAGCGCGGTGGCCGAATATCCAGGTGCATGGATCGACGCCGACGGTCCGACTCCGCGCAAGATCGCAGCCATCGGCGTGCGGACCCTGCGCAGCGCACCGGGCCGGAGGCGCACCGTGCACGGCGTGGCCCTCAACGTGACGACCGATCTCGCCATGTTCGGCCACATCGTGCCGTGCGGGATCGCCGACCGCGGCGTGACCTCGCTGCAGGCAGAGGGGGTCGACGTGTCGATGGACGAGGTCGCAGCCGCCTTCGTGGCGCGCGCCGCCGAAGTGTTCGGGCCGGGTGGCACCGAGCACTACGCGGTCGTGACCGGTCCGAGCGCACCGGCGACATGGGCGGCCGGTGAACGGCCCCTGTTGCGGCGCCTGCGTCAGGCCGGTGTTTCGCCCGAGGATGGGCTCGACATCGGGCAACGCAAGCCGCCGTGGATCCGTGTCCCCGTGCGCATCGGCGCGGGCTACCGGCAGCTGGGTGCCACCGTCCACGACCTCGGGCTGGTGACGGTCTGCGAGGAGGCGGGCTGCCCCAACATCTACGAGTGCTGGGCGGACGGGACGGCGACGTTCATGATCAACGGCGAGCGCTGCACGCGGGCGTGCGGCTTCTGCCAGGTCGACACGAGCCACCCGCTGCCGCTGTCGCCCGACGAGCCCGAGCGCGTCGCCGAGGCGGTGGCGCGCATGCGCCTGGGCCATGCCGTCGTGACCTGCGTCGCCCGTGACGATCTGCCCGACGGGGGTGCGGGGGCGATGGCGCGTACCGTCGGGGCCATCCGGGCACGCCGGCCCGCGACGACGGTGGAGGTGCTGATCTCGGACTGCCGGGGCGACGCGGCATCGCTCGACGAGATCTTCGGCGCCCGGCCCGACGTGTTGAACCACAACATCGAGACAGTGGCCCGGCTCCAGCGGGCAGTGCGACCCTCCGCCGGCTACGCGCGCAGTCTCGGCGTGCTCGCGCGCGCCGGCGCGGCCGGCCTGGTCACCAAGTCCGGCCTCATGGTGGGGCTGGGCGAGCGAGAGGACGAGGTGGTGGCCACCATGGCCGACCTCCGCGGTGTGGGCGTGTCCATCGTCACCATCGGGCAGTACCTGCGCCCCAGTCGCGACCACCTGCCGGTGGCGCGCTACTGGACTCCCGACGAATTCGACCGTTTACGCGAGGCGGGCACCGCGCTCGGCCTCGCCCACGTGGAGGCCTCGCCGCTCACGCGTTCGAGCTACCACGCCCGCGAGGCGGCGTCGGCCGCGACGGCGTCGTCGGTCGGGTCAGGCGCAGTGGGCGGCTCGGCCGCTCCCTCGGTCAGCCGCGTCTCGTTCAGCCGAGCGGGCTAGGCACGGTGGGCTCTCGAGCTCCCTTGGGATGACGTCGATCAGTTGCAGAACGTCAGGGCCTCAGACGGGTCGAAGCTCTGTCCGAACTGGGGGAAGTAGACGTCGTAGGCCTGATACATGAGCTGTCCGTCACAAGACCCGAGGTCGAATGCGACAACGGTCGCAGGTTGGTCCGAGCCGTCGACTTCGGGTTGGCCAGGAGCGGCGTACAAGGCGATGCCCGTGCCCGTTGCCTCGGATCCTCCCCAGCTGTCCCAGGCGATCGACCCGGTCGCCCCAGCCGGATCGCCACCATCAAAAGTCGAGGTTGGTGCGACCAGCCCGAAGCCCTCCTCGTCAAGACCGGGCAGACCGCGCCCGAGCATCGGCACTCCTGGCGGCGGAACGGGGCTGTTCGTGAGGAGCCAGTATCCATTTCCGTCATGGGTCGCGACGAGCGCAATGACCGGGTTGAAGACCTGCTGGCCGCCTGTCGAACCTTCGAAGGGCGCGTCTCCGAATGCGAACACACCGCCGTCGCGGCTGACCAGCCAGTAGCCGTTTCCGTCGTTGGTCGGGGCAATCCCCGAGATTTGGGCGTTCAGGTCGAACGGCGTTGCGATCGATCCCATGCCCTGCGCGGCACCGTATGCGGTGACGTTCCCGAGGGCATCGACGAGCCAGTAGCCGTTCGCGCTCGGGTCGGCCGCCATGCCGACGACGACACCGCTGGGGTATGCGGTCGTCCCGCTGCCGTCGAACCGGGCGTCCCCGTAGGCAAAGACGCCCCCGTCGGCAGCCACCAGCCAGTACCCGCCGCCGTCGGGGGTGGCCGCCATTCCCACCACCGGCTGGTTCAGCGCGAGGGAACCGGCCGAGCCGTAGAAGCGGGCGTCCCCGTAGGCAAAGATGCCCCCGTCGGCAGCCACCAGCCAGTACCCGCCGCCGTCGGGGGTGGCCGCCATTCCCACCACGGGCTTGTTCAGCACGAGGGAACCGGCCGAACCGTAGAAGCGGGCGTCGCCGTACGAGAAGACTCCGCCATCTGATCCCACCAGCCAGTACCCCTTGGTGTCCGGGGTAGCCGCCATGGCGACGAAAGAGTGGCTCGTGGCGATGGCGACCTGTCCATAGGTCTCGGCGTCGCCGTAGGAGAGGGGTTGCTGCGTGACCCCGACATAGGCGGGTGCCGCATCCGCTCCCGGTGTGTCGAGCCCGAAGAGCAGCACCGACGTGAAAAGGAGCAACGCCGCCACACAGGCGACGAGCGCATGCGGGGACCTCCACACCAGCACCGAGGCTAGCCATCAGAGGGCTGTCATGCACAGGTTGGTGAGAGCTCTCGGGGCACAACAGCACCTGCCTTGTTTCCCTCGCGGTCAGACTGAAGCGTGCTCCTGATTGATGCAGCCAACGTCGTCGGATCTCGGCCGACAGGATGGTGGCGGGACCGAGCAGGGGCAGCCGGCGAGTTCGTGGCCAAGGTGCGAGCAGCGGTTCACTCAGGACGGATTGCGCAACCTGTCGTGGTGGTCCTAGAAGGCAAGGCGCGCCAAGGTGCACCCGCTGACTTCGCCGACGGCGTCACGGTCCTCCACGCCGACGGCAGTGGTGACGACATGCTCGTTGGCGTCGTCGGGAACACCCCTGATCACACGGTCACACTCGTTACAGCGGATCGCGAGCTGCGCCGGCGCGCACAGGTGCTGGGAGCCGACGTGGTTGGTCCCGGGTGGCTGCTCGAGCTCTTGGAGCAGTGAACTGACGGTTCAGTCCGACGAGGTCACGAGCCGCTCACGGACCACACGACCCTGGAGGCATACGAACCGTAGGGCACCACGATTACCTCCTGCGCCGTGCCACCGACCAGCGGGATATAGAACGCAAACGTCTCGCTCTGGCCAGGGTCCAACAGGTCATCGGAGCCCGGGCACGCGAGCCCGGTGGAGCCGGTGACCGGGGCGACGATCGCCGTGTCGCTGTGCTCCGTACGCGCCTGCGCCTTGAGGGCGGCACAGTTGTAGGGCAGCGTTCCTGTATTGCGCAGATTCAGCGTGAACGTCAGGTGGTTCGATGCATCAGTCATCACGTTGCTGATCGACGCCACCACGGTGTCGCCCTTGAAGACCCCCTGTGAGTTTTGGGCCGTGTCGAGCGGCTGCGAGGTGCCGCTCGCTGTCGTCGAGGTGAGGAACGGAGCTGTCGTCGTCGTCGCCTGAGGGAGAGGAGTCGTCGTGCTCTGGGGCGGAGCGGTCGTCGTCGTGACGTTGCGCGGGATCGTCGGGCGCGGGGTGGTCGCCGTGGTCGAGGAGCGCCCCTTCGCTGCGCTGCTCGCTGACGGTGGCGACGGCGTGTCGGCTGAGCACGCGGCCAACAGCACGATGGCGAGGCCGAACGACACGCAGGCCCAACCGAGCCGTCGCACCCGGCCTGCGGACTCGCGTAAGAACGTCATTGTGCGCACGGGACCATGGCGAAGTCTTACAAACCTTGAGGCCGGAGTTCGGTCGCTCGGGCCAGGAGTGGCCCTGAGGTCACGCTTTCGTCACGTTGGTGCGGTTTGCGGAGGCATCGCTGAGCACGTGGGTGTGCTCGGGGCAGGCGGGTGCGCCTACGCCGGGGCTGCGGGTTCCCCAAGCTCGCCATTTGCCAAGCCGTCAGCCGGCCGGCGGCGGCTGTGCAGCAGCAGCGGCGTCGCCGCGGCAGCGGCAACGACGACGACGGCCAAGATCGCCCACCCGATGTCGCTGGAGGAAGCACCCTTCTTGGACGGCGCGCCTAGGACCGAGGAGGCGGAGTTGTGCGACTCCCTCGCTGGAACAGTCGCGTCCTTGCCACCGGACGCCGACACCAAGGAGGTGTGCTGGGCCAGCGCAACCTTCTCGGCGTCCGCCGGTGTGATTGGCTGCGAGTTGCCCGCTGCGGCCGAGAAGAACGAGAGCAGTGCGACGTAGGTCCCGGCGCGCATGGTGATGGCCTCGCCGACGCCGGACTCGTTGGTGGCGGCAAAGTAGGTCACCAACCGAGCCCCCGGGACGGCGGGGAGTGGCCCCTTGCTCACGATCTCGCCCGACTCGAGGGAGCGCTGCGCCGCCTGGAGGAACACCAGCGCGCCCGTCGCGGAGGGGAAGCGGACCACCAAGTCCTGGACCTGGTTCAACCCGCCGTTGGCCTGCCACTGCCGCTCGTAGGTGCTGATCGTGTTGCCCAGCGTGGCGAGCGCGCCCGAGGCAGCGGAGGGATCGGGCGCATCCGAGGCGAACTCCGAGGGATTCAGCGGCCCCTGCGAGCTGATGGCGTAGCCGGGTCCGAGGTAGGGGATCACGACGTCGCTGAGCGGCGGCGACGGTGGTTCGGCCCCAGCGGCACCCGTCACCGCACTCGCCGCACTCGCCGCGACCGCCGCGACCGTCCCGACCGCGCCGACCGCGATGACCGACGCACCGGCGACGGCGAGCCGCCCGAGTGCCAGCGCGCGGAGCACCGCAAGCACCGTGCCCCGGGCCATATGCCGGCCCCCCGCCGGCATCACGCGACGAAGTACTTGGCCTCTGGGTGAGAGCACACGATGGCGTCGGTGGTCTGCTCGGGGAACAGCTGGAACCCCTCGCTGACCGTGACCCCGATGCGGTCGCCCCCCAGAAGCTCCACGACCTTGGCGTTGTCCATGAGGTCCGGGCAGGCGGGGTAACCCCACGAGTAGCGGCCACCCCGGTACTGCTGTTTGAAGAGGCCGGTCAGCGTCGGGCCGTCCTCGTCGACGAAGCCGAGCTCCTCGCGGATCCGCTTGTGCCAGTACTCGGCGGTGGCCTCGGCCATCTCGACGCTCAGCCCGTGCAAGAAGAGATACTCCTGGTAGTGGTCCTCGGCGAAGAGGCGGGCCGTCTCCTCCGACGCCCGGCTCCCGATGGTGCACAGCATGAAGCTGGCGAAGTCCTCGTCGCCGGAGCCGGCGGGGCGGAAGAAGTCCGCGATGCACAGCCAGGGCTCCTTGCGCTGGCGCGGGAAGGTGAAGCGCATCCACTCCGACGAGCGCGACTCGTCCTTCCAGATGACCAGGTCGTTGCCCTCGGCGTTGGCGGCGAAATGGCCGTAGGCGACCGAGGGTACGAGCAGGTCGGCCTCGCGCGCCTTGGCCAGCTGCTCACGCAGCGTCGCCTTCACCCGATCCTTGAACTCGGTGTCGTTCTCGCCGTTCTCGGGCCGGAAGCCCCATTGGTTGCGGAAGAGGGCGGTCAGGTTCAAGAACTCGGTGATCTCGTCGAGAGGAAGGCCGACGGCCACGCGGGTGCCGACGAAGGGCGGGGTGAAGATCGGGTTGTCGGCCGCCACGTCCGAGCGCGCCGGCTGGCCCTCGACCGGCGAGGTGTCCGGATCGAGACGGCTGCGCTTGGGCACGTTGCGCTCGGAGATCTCCCGGCCGAAGTCGGGGTCCTCCTCACCGCTTCGCTTGAGCTCGATCAGGCGGTCCATGGTGCGCAAACCCTCGAAGGCGTCACGGCCGTAGAACAGCCGGCCGTCGTAGACCTCGCGCAGGTCGCGCTCGACGTAGGTGCGCGTGAGCGCGGCCCCGCCGAGCAGGATCGGGACGGTCGAGAGGGACCGCTCGTTCAGCTCGACGAGGTTCTCACGCATGATGAGCGTCGACTTCACCAGCAGCCCGCTCATGCCGATGGCGTCCGCCTCGTGCTCTTCGACCGCAGCGATCATCTCGTTGATGCCGACCTTGATCCCCAGGTTGATCACCAGGTAGCCGTTGTTGGTGAGGATGATGTCGACCAGGTTCTTCCCGATGTCGTGGACGTCGCCCTTGACGGTGGCGAGCACGACGGTCCCCTTGCCGCCCTGGTCCGACTTCTCCATGTAGGGCTCGAGGTAGGCGACCGCGGACTTCATCGTCTCGGCGGACTGCAGGACGAAGGGAAGCTGCATCTCGCCCGAGGCGAAGCGCTCGCCCACCACCTTCATGCCCTCCAACAAGATGTCGTTGACGATCTCGAGTGCGCCGAGCCCCGACTCGAGCGCCTCGGCGAGGTCACCCTCGAGGCCGTTGCGGTTGCCGTCAATGATGCGCTGGCTGAGACGGCGGTCGACCGGCCAGTCGAGGTGCTCGTCGGCGGCGCCCGCGCTCACCTTCACGCCGTCGAAGAGCGCCAGCAGTTCCTGGAGGGGGTCGTAGCCGTCGCGGCGGCGGTCGTAGACCAGGTCCAGGCAGATTTCCTTGGCCCGTTCGTCAATGCGGGCGAGGGGCAGGATCTTCGAGGCGTGCACGATGGCCGAATCGAGTCCGGCCTCCACGCACTCGTGCAGGAAGACCGAGTTCAGCACCTGCCGTGCCGCCGGGTTCAGCCCGAAGGACACGTTGGACAGGCCCAAGATCGTGGACACGCCCGGCAGCTCGTCCTTGATGGAGCGGATGCCCTCGATCGTCTCGATGCCGTCCTGCCTGCTCTCCTCCATGCCCGTCGACAGTGGGAGCGCCAGCGCGTCGAAGAGCAGGTCCTCGGGTTCGAGGCCGTAGCGCCCGACCGCGATGTCGCGGATGTTGCGGGCCGCCCGCAGCTTCCACTCGCGGGTGCGGGCCTGGCCCTCCTCGTCGATGCAGGTGCACACGACCGCGGCGCCGAACTCGCGGGCGAGGCGCAGGAAGGTGTCCAGGCGCGTGCCGGGCCCGTCGCCCTCCTCGAGGTTGACGGAGTTGAGGACGGGACGCCCGCCGATCCACTCGAGCGCGGCGCGCACGACCGGACCCTCGGTGGAATCCACCATGAGGGGGACGCTCGACTGGGTGCAGAAGCGGCTCGCCACCTCTGTCATGTCGGACACGCCGTCGGCGCCGGTGTAGTCGACGCAGACGTCGATGAGGTGCGAGCCCTCCTTGACCTGGTCGCGCGCCATGGCCACGCAGGTGTCCCAGTCGCCCTCGAGCATGGCGTCGCGGAAGGCCTTCGAGCCGTTGGCGTTGGTGCGCTCGCCGACCACCAGGAACGAGGTGTCCTGATGGAACGGCACCGAGGTGTAGATGGAGGCGGCCGCCGGCTCGTACACCGGCTGGCGGGCGGCCGGCGTGGCGCCGGCGCAGCGCTCGACCACGGCAGCCAGGTGGGCGGGTGTGGTCCCACAGCACCCGCCGATGGCGGCGACGCCGAACTCGGTCACGAAGCGGTGCAGGTGCTCGGCGAGGTCCTCCGCGGTGAGGTCGTAGTGCATCTGGCCGTCGACCACCGACGGGAGGCCCGCATTCGGGATGCAGGAGATGGGGACGCGGCTGGCCCCCGAGAGGTGGCGCAGCGCCTCGCTCATCTCGACCGGGCCGGTGGCGCAGTTGAGGCCGACGACGTCGACCTGCATGGCGTCGAGGACGGTGAGCGCGGCGCCGATCTCCGTGCCCGGGAGCATCCGGCCGGTCAGCTCGATCGTCACCTGGGTCTGCAGGGGTACGTAGCGGTCGAGCGCCACCATGGCGCGCCGGGCGCCGTTGATGGCGGCCTTGATCGAGAGCAGGTCGAACTGGGTCTCGATCAAGAGGAGGTCGACTCCGCCCTCGAGCAGCCCGAGGGCCTGCTCCTCGTAGGCGTCGCGGAACGCCGCGTACGAGATCTGCCCGAGCGTCGGGAACTTGGTGCCCGGGCCCATGGAGCCGGCCACCCAGCGGGGCCGCTCCGGCGTGGCGAACTCGTCGCGCACGGCGCAGGCCAGCTCGGCCCCGGTGCGCGTCAGCTCGCGGGCGCGGTCGGCCAGCCCGTATTCGGCCAGCACGACCGAGGTCGAACCGAACGTGTCGGTCTCGACGACGTCGCAGCCGACCTCGTAGAAGGAACGGTGCACCTGGGTGATGAGGTCCGGTCTGGTCTCGACCAGGAACTCGTTGCACCCCTCGAGCTCGGGCCCGCCGAAGTCCTCGGGGGCCAGACCGAGCAACTGCAAGTTCGTGCCCATGGCGCCGTCGAAGATGACGACGCGCTCGCGCAGCGCCTGGAGGTACGGCGAGGTGGACGGATCGAGCCGGCCCAGGAGTTCAGGGGAGGGTGTCACGGTCTTCACAGGATACCGGTGCCCCCCGTGGCACCCTGAAAACCTGCCTGTAGCATCCGCCCGGTGGCGCAGCCGAGGATCTACACCAAGAGGGGAGACAACGGCACGACCGGCCTGCTCTACGGCGGTCGTGTGCGCAAAGACTCGCTGCAGATCGACCTCAACGGCGTCATTGACGAAGCCCAGGCGGCCATCGGCGTCGCTCGCGCCGAGACGGCCTCGGGCTCTGAAGCCAATCAGCGTCTGACCGCGTTAGCCCGCGACCTCTACGTGGTGATGGCCGAGGTGGCCACCGCCCCGGCGAACCGCAGCAAGCTCACGGCGGGGTCCAGCCTGGTGACGCCGGACATGGTGGCCGCGCTGGAGGCGGCCATCGACGACCTGCTCGCCCGGTTCGACATGCCGAGCGACTTCACCGTGCCGGGGGAGAACCGGCTGTCCGCCGCCCTCGATCTGGCCCGCACCATCGTGCGCCGGGCCGAGCGGCTGGCGGTGGTCGAGCCAACGGAGGATTCGCTGGTCGTCCAATACCTCAACCGGCTCTCCGATCTCCTCTGGGCGATGGCACGCTGGCAAGAGGGGCCTGAACACGTGCTGTCGAAGTCCTGAGCGCGCCTCGACGGCGACCCCGTCCCCCGTGCCGACTTTGGACCGATCGGTGGGCCGGTCAGGTCCAGCGGCTCCCGCCTTGCGAGTGCGGGACGCATCGCCACAAAAGCACGCCACCCTCGCGGAGCGGTCGGCCGTGGAGCGCCCGCCCGAGGGTCGCCGCCGCGATGTCGGCATAGGGCTGGCCCTGCCCGACGACAAAGGTGGTGACGCCGAGGCTGCGGACGGCCTTCTCGAGTTGGTGGGCATTGCAGAGCCAGTTCGGCGCCTTGCCGCTCTCGAAGATGGTCACGAAGCAGTAGCCGACAAGGCTCGGATCGCCGAAGAACGTTCCCGCTCCCTGCGCATCCGGCGTGATCGCGTAGCCCCCCAGCATCCGGTAGCGCATGCCCGACTCGGCCTGCCACAACATCGGCCATGCCATCGAAGTGACCGGATAGGGGTAGGTGCCCACCAGCGATCCGAGTGGGATGGCGCGTACCGCTCCGTCGGTGAAGAAAGCGGGCACGTCCGCCGGCATCTGGGCGTAGGGCCAGTCCGGCACGAGCGGTAGCAACGCCCCGACCGCGAGGAGGATGACGAGGGCGCCGCCGAGACGGGCGGCGCGATGTCTCACGGGCAGTCGCCCCGCACGAGAGACGTCGTCCTCGTTCGCCCGCTGCGCCAAGGTGCGCGCAGCAGCGGCCCGCGCTACATCGAGACCCAAACCCAGGAGCACGGCCAAGGCGAACCAGAACGCCAGTGCGAAGCGCGACGGAATGATGTCGTTCACGATCGGGAGGTGGGCGAGGATCGCGTCGGGTAAAGGCACGCCCGTATGCGCACTGTTTACGAGCAGCCGGGGGCCCATGGACAAGATGAAGCTGGATAGGGCAACCACGCCGAAGACGCGTACGAGCATCCGGCTCCGGAGTACGACGACGATGAGGACGAGAAGCACCAGCAGTGGCAGCCCGACATACTCGGTGAGTTCGCCCGCGCTCGCGGCGGAGAACCCGCCCGAGATCCTGTTGGCCCAGCCGAAAGTGGCCCACTGCACGACGCTCGGCACGACCGGACTGAACAGGTCCGAGCTGAACATCGCCAGCTGGACCTTTGGCTGTGGTGGCCCGGTGATGCGGTCCGGACCGGTGAACTGCACTACGAGCGGATAGATCGACAGCACCATGAAGGTCGCGGCAGCGGCCACCACCGCCCGCACGATCTCGGCCCCGCGCCGCATGACCTCGGCGTGGTGGCCGATGGCGATGACCACGAGCGACAGGAGCAGCAGCAGCGCCGAGACCGTCAGGAGCTCTTCGGAGGTGAAGAGCTGGAGCGCAAACAAAAGCCCGATGACGCAGCCCGAGGTGACCGGCGACCATTCATTACGGACGAGCTTGTCGATGGCGAGGACGACGATCGGTGGGGCAGCGTCGAAGACGAAGGTCAGCCGGCCCAGGTTTGCCTCGGTGACCGCGAAGGTCGAGAACCGTAGAGAAGGCCGCCGAACCAGGCTGCAGGCCACCAGCTTGTCCATCGGCGCAGCAGGAGGAACATCGTGCTGACCGACAGCGCGAGGGACAAAGTGAGCAGGAGTGCCATCGTGTGGACGACACCGATGGTCTCCGTGAGCGGAGCTGCCAGCGTTCCCAGCGCGAGCACCGACGTGTTCCACATGATGTTGACGCTGCCAGGCGCGTCGATAGCGTTCGTGACGAGTACCGGGTGGCCGTGGGCAAGTGCGGCCGGAGCCCAATTGAGGAACCACTCGAGCAGCAGCTGGTCCCAGCAGTTGCAGCCATGGAGTTGAGCCGACCAGTTCGTCCACACGGGCCAGAAGGCCAAGGAGGCCAGCAGCCCGTAGGAGCCCAGGACGGCGAGGAAGCGCAGGGTCACGGACCACCACGGCCGGGCGGAGGACCCGGGCGACGGCCTCTCGGCCGCGATCGCCTTCGGGACGGAGCGCCGCACGGCTGTCACCGGCTGCGCTTTCGTCTCCATGGTCATCCGGCGGCGGTCATGGGGTGGTCGTCACGAGTTACCGGTCACGGAGGTAGGGCCGGTCCTCCCCCAACGACCCCGGTGGACGCGCTCAGCGAATCCGGGCTTCGGCCGGTCGAGCGAGGCGGAACGGTGGTCATGTCCGTCTGGCCGGCCGAGCGCGACGGCGCAGAAGAGGCGCCAGCCCTCCGGGACCGCCAGTTGGGCGGCCAGATCCGCTTCGCCCCGGAAGGTTCCGACAATGCACACGCCCAGGCCGGCGTCTACCGCTCGCAGCAACACGGTCATCACGCCGAAGGCGGCGTCGCCGTACCAGTACGGCATCGGCCAGGCGTCCGCGTCCGACCCGAGGCCCGCATCGGCCTTGTCCAGTTCGGCGTAGCGGGCAACGTAGGCTGCCGGCGACGCGTAAGCGAGGAGGACGACGGGCGCCCGGCGGAGGCCTTCGGCCCAGTCCTGGTTGGCCCGAAGCCATTCAACGTCCATGGTGGCGTCGAAGTACACGGACGTCTCCGCGGCACCTTCGAGCACGACCCACGCCGTTCCGCCCGAATTGCCCGCGGTTGGCGCACGCAGCGCAGCGGCCACGATGTCGTCGACCAGGCCTTCCTCGAGTGCCTCGGGCGAGAAGCTCCGCACCATTCGCCGGCGACGGATGGCCTCGTGGAGATCCATGAGCGGGCAGTCTGGCACCAGAGCTGCAGGGAGGTCCCGCTCCGTCGAGCCTTCCGGGAATGTTGACCCCGCTGGTAGTGTTTTACCCTCTGACGCAGGCCGTACGGGCGGTCTGGCGCGACACGGAGGTAGAAGTGGCCACTCCCCGAGACCTTCTCAACGAGGCGAAGGCGTCTATACGCGAGGTGGAGCAGGCGGACGCCCAGGCGTTGCTCGAGGGCGGCGGGGTGACCTTCCTCGACGTTCGCGAGCCGGACGAGTACGAACAGGGTGCCATCCCCAACGCCGTCCACCTGCCGCGCGGTCACCTCGAGTTCCAGGTGGAGGGCAAGCTCCCCGACAAGGCGGGTCCCATCGTCGTGTACTGCGCCGGGGGCGTCCGCTCGGCCTTCGCCGCCAAGACCATGGGGGAGCTGGGCTACGCCGACGTGCAGTCGTTGGTCGGAGGGTTCAATCGGTGGAAGGACGACGGTCGCCCGTGGGCGGCTCCCGAGACCCTCACCCCGGCTCAGCGCAACCGCTACCAGCGTCATCTGCTGTTGCCTGAGGTGGGCGAGGACGGCCAGCTGAAGCTGCTCGGCTCGAAGGTGCTGTTGCTCGGGGCCGGCGGCCTCGGATCCCCGGCGGCCCTGTACCTGGCCGCGGCGGGCGTCGGCACGCTGGGCATCATCGACATGGACGTCGTCGACGAGTCCAACCTGCAACGTCAGATCCTCCACAACATGGACCGGGTGGGGGACCCCAAGGTCGACTCGGCCAAGAAGACGCTCACCGCGCTGAACCCCGACGTCAACGTCGTGACCTACGACGTTCGGCTGGGTGCCGACAATATTTTGGACATCATCGACGGCTACGACGCCATCGTCGACGGGACGGACAACTTCCCGACCCGGTACCTCGTGAACGACGCGTCGCTCATCAAGCGGATCCCCGTGATCCACGGCTCCATCTTCCGCTTCGAGGGCCAGGTCACCGTCTTCGATCCCTACAACGGTCCGTGCTACAGGTGCCTCATCCCCGAGCCCCCGCCAGCCGAGCTGGCGCCTTCGTGCGCGGAGGCCGGCGTGCTCGGCGTGCTGCCCGGCATCATCGGGTCGATCCAGGCCATCGAGACGATCAAGGTGCTGCTCGGTCTGGGCGACCCCCTGATCGGCCGTCTCCTGGCTTACGACGCGCTCGAGGAGTCGTTCCGCACGTTCAAGGTGCGCCGTGACCCGGCGTGCCCGGCGTGCGGTCCCGATGCCGGGGAGATCATCATCGCGGAGTACGACGAGCTCTGCATGCCCCACCGGCACTGAGCACCCCGTCTTGATGCCGGCGCTGAACGTGCGCGGGACGTCGCGCGGCGGTCCTCGCCGGGCTCTCCGGCAAGGGCCGTGTCTAGAGTGTCGGCACGTCCCCGACCGACCTGCTCACGCGCCCCGCGCCCGAGGTTGCGCCGGCATCATCGCCCGGGCGTCCTGCGCCGCCAGACCTGACCTCGCGACGGGTCAAACGAAACCGGCGCATCTGGAGCGTCCTGCTCTTGGTCCTCGTGCTCGTGGTCGTCCTGCTTTCCCGCGCGGGGGCGGGCATCCGTCCGCAGCGGGTCAGAGCCATGGCGGCAGGGGCCACCACCGGGCATCACCGCCGCCGCACGGGGGGAACCCGCGGCTCGATCCGGACTGGGAGGGCGACGGGCAGCCCGTCACTTTTGCTTTCGGGGGTGACGTGCACTTCCCGGCGGGTACGAACTTGGGCGACCGGCTCGCCGACGATCCATCGGACGCGCTCGGGCCGACGGTGCCCCAGCTCCTTTCGGGGGTGGACCTCTCGATGGTCAACCTCGAGTCCGCCCTCACCGACGGCAGCTGCCCCGATCCCCAGCCGAAGCAGTACGTCTTCTACGCGCCGGCCTCCGCGATTGATGCCTTCATGGGTGCGGGGGTGACGTTGATCACCGAGGCCAACAACCACGGAGAGGACTGTGGGGGTCCCGGCCTGCAGTCGGCGCTGGCCACGCGGGCGCAGACGGGATACACGATCCTGGGCATCGGGCAGAACGCGGCGCAGGCCTTCACGCCGTACACGACGACGATCCACGGCCAACACATCGCGATCATCGCGGCGACCCAGGTCATCGACTCCGACCTCCAGACGGCGTGGACGGCGACGGCCACCCAACCCGGTCTGGCCTCCGCCTACGACGTCAACGACCTCGTGGCGGCCGTCGAGGCTGCACGCAAGACGGCGGACACGGTAATCGTCTACCTCCACTGGGGCACCGAGCTCGACGCGTGCCCCAACCCGCTACAGGAGCCCCTGGCCCAGGTGCTGGTCCAGGCCGGAGCCGACATCGTCATCGGCACCCACGCGCACGTGTTGCTCGGTGGCGGCTACCTCGGTTCGGCCTACGTCGACTACGGGCTGGGCAACTTCGCCTTCTACGACAACTCGCCGCCGGAGAATGCCAGTGGGTCCCTCGTCATCACCGCGACGGGCCGGCATATCGACTCGGTGACGTGGCGCCCGGCGGTCATCGTTGACGACCTTCCCCAGCCGCTTTCCGGCGACGCGGCCACCCAGGCGCTGGCCGCGTGGAACGGGGCGCGCGCGTGCACCAACGTCACGGCCACGGCCGGGTCGTCACTGGCCACGACACAATCCGAGACGTCGCCGGCCCCGGCTCCGGCCGTGCAGCAACTCTCGGTCGACTCGGGGTAAGGGTTTCGCTCTGAGGTGCGTTCGCCGTGCACCTCGCTCCGGCGGGCCCGGGGCGCCAGGCGCTAGACAAAGGGGATGACCCAGACCACCGCATCCCGATCGATCCGCGTCAACGGCGCCGAGCTGGCGTGGTCGGAGCGCGGGACAAGCCCGCCGGGCACCCCCACGCTGGTGCTCGTCCACGGCTACACGGGCTCCTCGCACGACTTCGCGCTTCAAGTCGACGCACTGGCCGAACGACGCCGTGTCGTCGTGCTGGACCAGCGCGGCCATGGGTACTCCACCAAGACGGGAACGCTCGAGGGGTACAGCATCGAGCAGCTGTCCCGTGACCTGGCCGGGTTCATCGAGGCGGTGGGCGGCGGCCCCGTGGACCTCCTCGGGCACTCCATGGGGGGCCGCGTCGTCATGACCATGGCGGTGCAGCGTCCCGACCTGGTGCACTCGCTGATCTTGATGGACACGAGCGCGTGGTCGTTCCAGCCCGACGACGAGAAGATCCGCACCATGGTCCGCGACTACATGAGCGCGTTCGACCCTGCCCAGGGCATGCCCTCCACCCTCAGCATGGGTGGACCCGAGGACGATCTCATCGCAGTGGCTGTCCCGCCGGCGTGGCAGCAGCAGAAGGACGAGATCTTCGTCGGGATGGACGCCTATGCCGTGAAGGGCCTCGGCATGGAACTGTGGACCGAGATCCCCGACGGGGACGGCTCGCTGCGGAGCCGGTTACCCTCCATCACGTGCGCGACCACCATCGTCGTCGGTGAGCACGACCACCCGCTGGTCGGGCAGGCCCTGGCGTTGACCGCCGAAGTCGCCGACGGACGCCTGACCGTCATTGAGGGCGCGTATCACTCGCCGCAGCTGACGCACCCAGAACAATGGCGCGCTGCAGTCGAGGCTCACCTCGCCGCGACGGGCGCCGCGCAATGAGCGAGACGGCGGCACCACAGGCCCGCGACCGCATTGCGCTCGCGGGCTCCGACGTCAGTATCCCGCCGCTTGGCGTCGGCACGTGGGCGTGGGGCGACAAGGGCACGTGGGGGATGGGGGGCTATGACAGCGCGCTGACCGAGTCGACGATTCGGGATGCGTGGGAGGCAAGCATCGAGGCGGGGGTCGTCCTCTTCGACACTGCCGAGGTCTACGGAGGGGGCGAGAGCGAGCGCATCATCGGGCGCCTGCTGGCGGCGGACCCGAGCGCGCGCCAACGCGTCGTGATCGCCACGAAGTTCATGCCGTCGCCGTGGAAGGTCAACGTCCACGCAGCGCTCCTCTCGGCAGCCCGCCATTCCCGCGAGCGGCTCGGTGTCGACACGATCGACCTGTACCAGATCCACGGTCCCGTCTCGCTGCGATCACACGACGCTCTGGCCGACGCCCTCGCCGGCGCCCACGCCGAGGGTGTGGTCAAGGCGGTCGGCGTGTCGAACTACTCGGCCAAGGAGACCCGCGCCATTGATGCCGCGCTGCGCACGCGCGGCCTGGGGCTGGCCAGCAACCAGATCGAGTTCTCGCTGTTGCGCACGATGCCGTTGAGGGTCGGACTGCTCGACACCTGCCACGAGCTCGGCGTCGTCCCGCTGGCCTACTCGCCGATCGGGCAGGGCCGCCTCACGGGCAAGTACACGGCGGCCAACCCTCCGCCGGGCAAGCGGACCTTCTCGGCCTATCCGATGGAGCAGATCGACGGCATCGTGGCCGACCTGCAGCGCATCGGTGAGGCCCACGGGGGCCGTACGCCCAGCCAGGTGGCGCTGGCCTGGCTGATCGCCAAAGGAGCTGTCCCCATCCCCGGGGCCAAGAACCGATCGCAGGCGGAGCAGAACGCGGGGGCACTGGGGTGGCAGATGAGCGAGGAGGAGGTGGCCCGCCTCGATGCCGCGTCGCTCTTCGGCAAGCGGGGGATCTCCCAGCGCATCTGGCAACACGGCTAAGCCTGGCGGTACCGTCGCGAGGTGATTGCTGCCCTCGCCGACGTCGGACTCCCTCCCCTGGCCGGGCACCAGTTCTTCTCCACCCAGTTCGACTTCGTCCCCGTCGCCATGATCGTCGGGGCGATCGTCCTCTACGTATGGGGGGTCCGGCGCAACAACGCCTTGCACCCGCGCCACCCCTGGTCGAACCTCAAGACGGCGGCGTGGATCGGGGCCAACGCGACGACGGCGGTGGCGATCTGCAGCTTCATCGGGGTCTATGACGGCGAGCTGTTCTGGGACCACATGGTCCAGCACCTCTTGCTCATCATGGTGGCGGCGCCGCTCTACGCCATCGCCTCGCCCTTAGAGCTGACCTGGCGCGCCAGCACGGGGACCGCCCACCTCGTCGTCACCGAGGCCTTGCGCTCGAGGGTGGCCAACTTCTTCGGGCACCCCGTCGTGGCCTTTTGCCTCTACGCCGTGTTGATCCCGCTGTCGCACCTGACCAGTTGGTACAACCTGACCCTCGAGCACGAGAGCATCCACAACGCCGAGCACCTGGCCTTTTTGGTCGTGGGCTACCTCTTTTGGCGCCAGATCTTCGGCCACGACCCCAACCGCTATCGCCTCCACCCCGCCCTGCAGTTCTTCTATCTGTTCATGGCCATCCCCATCGACACCTTCACCGGGCTCTCCTTGGCCGGGGCGACCCACGAGCTGTTCCCGGCCTACTACGCCCTGCATCGCACCTGGGGCCCCTCCTTGGTGACCGACCTCCACGTGGGCGGCGACATCATGTGGGTCGTCGGCGACACCCTCATGCTCTGGCCCATGATCCCCGTCGCGCTCCGCTGGCTGCACATGGACGAGCGCAAGGCCGTGCGCGTCGACCGTGAGCTCGACGCGCAACAGCTCGCCGAGGAACGTGCGCTGGGGCCCGTGCCCGATCAGCTGCCGAGGTCCATCAGTTCCACCCGCACCCCGTCGGGGTCGGTGCAGTAGACGAACTCGAGTGTCGTTCCGCCCAGGTCGATGATGGTTCGGCTGGGCTCGACCACCGCACCACCGAGCTCCACGATCCGAGCCGCTGTGCCCGCGACGTCGCGCACCCGGAAGGACAGGTGGGTCAGGCCCAACTGGTTGACGGCCCGCCGCTCACGCGAGCCGAAGGGTGCAGGCTCGTGGAACGCCAGGAGCTCGATCGCGGTCGGCCCACGGCGGATGAACTGCGAGGTGACCGAGACGTCGGACAGATCCATGAGCCGGGCGAACTCCGGCCCGATGTCGTGGGACTCCGCCTTCTCGAACCCGAGCGCGTCGCAGTAGAAGCGCAGGGACCGCTCGAGGTCGCTCACGCAGATCCCGAAGTGCGAGAACACAGGGTCGTTGGCGTTGTCCACGCCCGTAGTCTGCCGGGTTACCCGTGCCTGTAGGGCCATTGTTCGCCGGGCCGTCCGGAATCTTCGTAGCCTGGGGGCCGTGACACCAGACAAGCAGGACCCGCAGGACAGCCCTGAGCGCAGCACCGACTCCGGTATCGAGATAAAACCCGTCTACCGTGCCGCTGACCTCGACGGCTGGGATCCGGGCACCCAGCTGGGCGACCCGGGGACCTATCCCTACACCCGCGGTGTCCACCCGCAGATGTACCGCTCGAAGCTCTGGACCATGCGCCAGTACGCCGGTTTCGGCTCGGCCGAGGCCACGAACGAGCGCTTCAAGTTCCTCCTCGACGCCGGCCAGACGGGACTCTCGTGCGCCTTCGACCTGCCCACCCAGATGGGCTACGACTCCGACCACCCCCGGGCCGAGGGCGAAGTCGGAAAGGTCGGCGTGGCCATCGACTCACTGGCCGACATGCGCCTGCTGATGGCCGGTCTTCCCATGGACACGGTCACGACGTCCATGACCATCAACGCGACCGGTGCCATCTTGCTGCTGCTCTACCAGTTGGTCGCTGAGGAGCAGGGAGTTCCGGGCCAGAACATCCGCGGCACCATCCAGAACGACATCTTGAAGGAGTACATCGCGCGGGGCACCTATATCTATCCGCCGCGGCCTTCCATGCGCCTCGTCGTCGACACCTTCGGCTATTGCTCAGCCAACCTGCCCAACTGGAACACCATATCCATTTCGGGATACCACATCCGCGAGGCCGGCTCTACGGCCGTGCAGGAGATCGCGTTCACCTTGGCGAACGGCATTGCCTACGTGGAGGCGGCCCTTGCGGCGGGCATGGACGTCGACGCGTTCGCGCCTCGCCTGTCCTTCTTCTGGAATGCGCACAACAATCTGTTCGAAGAGATCGCCAAGTACCGCGCGGCGAGGCGTATGTGGGCGCGCATCATGACCGAGCGCTTCGACGCCAAGGACGAGCGATCAAAGATGCTGCGCTTCCACACCCAGACCGGCGGCTCGACATTGACCGCTCAGCAGCCCGAGAACAACATCGTGCGCGTCACGGTCCAGAGCCTCGCTGCCGCGCTCGGCGGCACCCAGAGCCTGCACACCAACGGCTTCGACGAGGCCCTCGGGCTCCCCACCACCCGGGCCGCCAAGATCGCCCTGCGCACCCAGCAAATCGTTGGGTTCGAGTCCGGCATCGCCGACACCGTCGATCCGCTGGCCGGTTCGTATTTCGTCGAGTCGTTGACCGACGAGGTGGAGGCCGCGGCCGAGGCCTACCTCGATCGTATCGACGAGCTCGGCGGTGCCGTGGCCGCCATCGAGGCCAGGTTCATGCAAGACGAGATCGAGGCGGCCGCGTACAGCTTCGCCAAGGCCGTCGATGACGGGGAGAAGATCGTCGTCGGCGTCAACCGCTTCACTGACGCCGAAGCGGAGCCGAGCGAGGTGTTCCCGATCGACATCAGACTCCAGCAGATCCAGATCGACCGCACGCGGGCCGTGCGAGCCGAACGCGACCAGGCCGCCGTGGACCGGGCGCTCGGCGACGTCGGCGCGACCGCCAAGGGGGACGGCAACCTGTTGGTGCCGATGAAAGCGGCGCTGAAGGCGATGGCCACGCTCGGCGAGGTGTCAGACGTGCTGCGGGGTGAATTCGGCGTCTACCAACCCGGCGGTTGACCGGGGTGGGGCAAGAGACCTACTGGCCCCTCTTCGGCTTGTCGGTCCGCACGCCGCGCCTGGAGCTGCGTTTGCCGCACGAGGAGGAGTTCGGTGCCCTCATCGAGATCATCGACGCGGGCATCCACGAGCCGGGCACCATGCCTTTCTTCGTGTCCTGGACCGAAGCCGAGCCCGGTGTGCGCGCCCGCCAGGCTGCCCAGTTCTGGTGGCGGCAGCGGGCGAGCTGGAGTCCTGACGACTGGGCCTTCACTGGCGCGGTGTTCGTCGAGGGCCGCCCGGTGGGCGTCCAGGAACTGAGCGCCAAGCAATTCGGCGCTGTCCGTGCGGTCGAGACCGGGTCGTGGCTTGGCTTGGCCCACCAGGGCAAAGGGTTCGGGCGCGAGATGCGCGAGGCGGCCTTGCACTTGGCGTTCGCCGGGCTGGGCGCCGAAGAGGCTCTCAGCGGCGCCTTCGAAGACAACGAGTCGTCCCTCGCAACCTCGCGTGCCGTGGGTTACGAGGAGAACGGTGAGGCACGCGGCCCGCGCCGGGACGGCGCCGGCCGTACGATCCGTTTCCGCATGAGCCGCCAGGGCTGGGAGCACCATCGCCGCAACGACATCGAGATCACCGGGCTCGAGGACTGCCTGGACATGTTCACGGCGCCCGCCCCAACACCGATCCGGTGACCACACCCGGCCAGGGCCGAGAGGCCGTCCTGGAGCCTGCCGCCCGGACGAGGACAGAGCAACCCGACGACGCTCCAGCCGAACCTGCTGCGACGCCTGGGACCCGATCGGACGGCCCATCGGTGCGCCATGGTGTACGAGGCGCGCCCCTGAGCAGCATCACCCTCGGCGTCGTGGCCGCGGGGGCCGCCCTCTACGGAGTGCTCCTGCGCGTCTGGCTGCTGGTGCACCTTCCCGTGTGGGGCGACGAGGCCATCGTCGGCTTGATGGCCAAGTCCATCGACAACGGTCACTTCTCGGCCTTCTATTGGGGCCAGAATTATGGGGGGCTCGAGCCCTACGTGGTCGCCGCAGCCCTCTGGATCGGTGGCGGGGGTGAGCCGGCGCTCAATGCGGCACCTGCGGTCCTCGCGGCGGTCGCCGCGGTCGTCGTGGCGGGCATCGCAGTCGCGGCAGGGAGGGACAGACTGACGGCCGCGGCCGCGGGCAGCGCCGTGTGGGTGTGGTCCTACGTGGTCGTGTGGCAGTCGGTGCGGGAAGGGGGATTCCGCGAGGCCACGCTGTGCTGCGGGTTGATCTCCCTTCTGTGCTGTGTCCGAGCCTGCCGGAGCAGGGCGGGCCCGTGGACGTTCCTACTCCTCGGCGTCGCCCTCGGCCTCGGCTGGTGGGCTTCCCCCGAGATCGTCTATTTCGTACCGGCCTGCCTGGTGCTGTTGTGGGGATGGGTGCGATCCGCGTCGTGGCGTTGGTCGTCGGCCGCCCTCGTTCTATTCGGGGTGATCGTCGGGTCGCTGCCCTGGTGGTACGCCAACGCCCACACTGGCTTCGTCTCCTTGCAGCGGAGCTCCCTTCCATCGAACGGCGGCATTACCTACGCCACGAAGCTGTCCGTCTTCTTCCACGACATGTTGCCGCTGCAGCTCGGGCTTCGTACGGCCGAGGGTGGGAACTGGGTCGGCGGGACGTCCGTCGGGGTGACGCTCTACGTTGCGGCGTTGGTCCTCATTGCGGCGGCACTGGTTCACTCCGTCAGGCTGTTCGTGCGGGACTCGAGCCAGCTGGTGCCGCTGGCATTCGCACTCGCGGTCGTGTGCTATCCCTTCGTCTACGCGGCGGCCCCCGGAACCGGCTTTTGGATCGACGGGCGTTACGGTATTTACTTCCCGGCACTTCTGGTCGTGCTGTTCGCCGCGATGCCGCTCCAACCACGCAGGCCGTTCCACCGCCGCGTACCGGAGACCCCGGCCGACTCAACCGAGCGGACGCTGCTCCGCCGCAGCCACGTCGTCGTCACGGTCGGACTGGCATGCGCCGTCTGCCTGACCGTGGTCGGAGCCCACGATGAAGGCGTGCCGGCGTCGGCGTCCTTCTTCTCCGGCTGGCACAACGGCGATGCCCCCATGGAGCAGGTGCTGAGTGCGATGCGGGCGCATGACATCGAGGACGCCTACGGCGACTACTGGACGGCGTACGACCTCGACTTCTTGAGCGGCGGCCACCCGGTCGTGAGCCCCTCGCCACTGCTCGACGTGACGCGCGCGAGCTCGATCGCCGCTACGGTGGCCGGCTCCAAGGACCCGGCCTGGCTCTTCTTCGCGCCGGCAGAGGCGGGAGCTGCCGCCACGGTGTTCGGTAACCCGCAGCCCGGCCCCGGCCCCTACACGGAGCAAACGTTCGAGGCTCTCTTGACGAAACAGGGAATCCGCTATTCGGTCGTGCGTCTCGGTGTTCTCGACGCCATCGTGCCGGCGCAGCGGGTGATCACGCCCTAACGCCGACGCCGCGCCGGGCCACCTGGCGTTCCTGCCCGACGCTCTAGGTGGTCACGATGGTCTCGAAGTGCTCGACCACGGGGAACGGGTCGTAGAAGTGGTGCAGGACGGCGCGCCAGTCCTGGTACGCGGTCGAGCCGCGGAAGCCATCGGTGTGGTCCTCGAGCCGCCGCCACTCGACGAGGAGCAGGAAGCAGCTGGGACGTTCGAGGCAGCGCTCGACTCGCAACGAAACGAAGCCAGGGCTGGCGGCGATGATCCGCTTGGCCGAGTCCATCGCGGCAATGAACTCGTCCTCGCGGCCGGGGACGACCTCGAGGACGGCGTGCTCGGTGATCATCAACCAGCGAGGAGCCGGGTTCGCAGAGCGGGATCGCTGGCAGCGTCGATGGCGGTCCAGGCCAGAGCGACGGCGCCGTCACGGACCGCGGCGTCCGCGGAGGGCGTGATACAGGCAGCGGCAAACTCCCGCTGATGGTTCACGGCGCCGTGCGTCTCTATCGCGATGAGGGGATGGATGGTGGGCACCGCGAGCGACACGTTGGCCATGTCGGTCGAGAACGTCGGCAGCGGCGCGCCGGCGTCGTCGGCCTCGAAGCGGCGGCCGAGGGCTTCCGCGTTGGCGCGGTAGACACGGAGCAGCTCGGGGTTGGCCTCCATGTGCGAGTAGACCGGGGAGAGCTCCCGGTACTCGAGCGAGCAGCCTGTCGCGAGCGCCCCGGCCTCGAAACACGCATCAATACGGGGCCTGAGCGCGGCCAGCCCTTCTGCGGTGCGAGAGCGCACCATGTAGCGCGCGCTGATGGAGCCGGGGATGACGTTGGCCGCTCCGGTGCTCTCGTGCACGACCCCGTGCACCTGGTCGCCGGGCGGTAGCTGCTGACGAAGGAGCCCGATGGCGACCTGGGCCACGGTCAGGGCGTCCTGCGCGTTGACACCCTCCCACGGTGCGGCCGACGCATGTGCTTCGCGGCCGCTGAAGTGGACGTCGTAGTGCGCCACCGCCAGGCAGGTCGCAGTCAGGCGTTCCGACGGCCAGGGATGGACCATCATGGCGGCGTGCACACCCGCGAAGGCGCCGCGCTCGAGCATCAGGACCTTGCCCCCTCCGCCCTCTTCAGCCGGCGTCCCGAGTACCCGCACACTGAGACCGAGGTCGTCAGCGACCGCGGCCAATGCGAGTCCGGCGCCCACGGCGGTCGCCGCGATGATGTTGTGCCCGCACGCGTGGCCCACTGCGGGCAGCGCGTCGTACTCCGCGCAGACCGCCACCACGAGCTCTCCTGTGCCCGTGCGCGACTCGAGTGCCGTGGGGAGGTCGTAGACCCCCTCGTCGACTTCGAGCCCGCCTGCCCGCATGGCGTCGGCCACGGCGCGGGCTGAGGCGGTCTCCTCGAAGCACAACTCGGGCGTCGCGTGCACGCGGTGGCTCAGCGAGACGAGTCCGCCGAGGTGGCGGTCGACGGCCGCCGCGGCCGCGTCCTTGGCTGACGAGACGTCGGCCGCGGTGGTCACCTATTCGATGACCGCCACGACGTCACCGGCGCCGACGGAGTCACCCGCGCTGACCCGGACTTCCTTCACCACACCGTCCTTCTCCGCTGCGACGGCGTTCTCCATCTTCATCGCCTCCAGGAGGCAGATGGTCTGGCCCACTTCGACGACGTCGCCCACCGCCACGAGGACCTTGACGATGGTCCCTTGCATCGGGACCGTCACCTGGCCCGACCCTGTGCCCGCCAGCGCGGCCGCCGCGGTGCGCTTCGGCCGTCCTGCCGGTCGGCCCGCGACCGCCGCCGTACCCAGGTCCGGCACCCAGAGCCGCACCGAGAAGCGCCTGCCGTCGACCTCGGCGGTGACGTCTCGCTGCACCGTCGGCACGTCGTCGTCGGTGCTGGCGGGGGCCGGAGTCCCTGCGCCGTCCGCGACCAGGCCGCTCAGATCGAGGGTCTCCTCGACCCACTTGGTCGAATGGGTGGCCGCAGCGAAGTCGGGATGGCTGAGGATCGCGACGTCAGCCGGCAGGGTGGTTGCCACCCCCGCAATCCGCGTCTCGCTGATGGCGCGCAGCATGCGACGACGGGCCGCCTCGCGGTCGGGCGCCCACACGATGAGCTTGGCGATCAGGTTGTCGTAGTACTGCGAGACGGTGTCGCCCGCCTCGTAGCCGGCGTCCAGGCGGACACCCGGACCTGAGGGCTGGCGGAACGCGGTGAGGGTGCCTGGGGAAGGCGTGAAGCGGCCGCCGCTCGGGTCCTCGGCGTTGATCCGAACCTCGATGGCGTGCCCGTCGTGGTGGATCTCGTCCTGGGTGAAGTCGAGGCGCTCGCCCGAGGCGATGCGGATCTGCCAGGCCACGAGATCGAGGCCTGTCACCAACTCGGTGACAGGGTGCTCCACCTGCAGCCGTGTGTTCATCTCCAAGAAGTAGAACTCGCCGTCCTGGTAGAGGAACTCGACGGTCCCGGCGTTGTAGTAGCCGCAGGCCTGCGACACCTTGACCGCCGCCTCGCCCATGGCGCGCCGGATCTCGTCAGGAAAGTCGGGAGCGGGGCTCTCCTCCACGAGCTTCTGGTGACGGCGCTGCGCGGAGCAGTCGCGCTCGCCGAGCCACAGCGTCGTGCCGTGCTGGTCACCCAGCACCTGCATTTCGACATGCCGGGGCCAGCCCAGGTAGCGCTCGAGGTAGATCTCGGGCCGGCCGAAGTAGGCCTGCGCTTCCCGTGCCGCCGACTCCATTGCCTCTGCTGCGTCAGCCGCGGTGGTGACGACTTTCATACCGCGACCGCCGCCGCCATAGGCGGCTTTGATGGCGACCGGCCAGCCGTGCTCATCGCCGAACGCGACCACCTCGTCGGGCGAGCTCAACGGCTCCGAACGGCCCGGCACGCCGGCGACACCTACCTTCTCAGCGGCGAGGCGCGAGCTGATCTTGTCGCCCATCACCTCGATCGCCTCCGGCGGCGGGCCGATGAAGGTCACACCCTGCTCGGTGATGGCTCGTGCGAAGTCGGTGTTCTCGGAGAAGAAGCCGTAACCCGGGTGCACCCCGTCGGCTCCGCTCTGCTCGATCGCGCGCAGGATCGCCTCGGTGTTCAGGTAGCTCTCGGCCGCGGTCTCGCCCCCGAGCGCGTAGGCCTCGTCGGCCATGCGGACGTGCAGGGCCTCTCGATCGAGATTGGAGTAGACCGCCACGGTCCCGATGCCCATCTCCCGGCAGGTCCGGATCACGCGGACGGCGATCTCGCCGCGGTTCGCTATCAGGATCTTCTCGAGCACGCTGGGTCTTTCCTCCTGAGACGGACCTTCACAGACGGGCCTTCACAATTGCACGTGCCGTATGGTGTCCGCCATGTGGGGTGGGGAGTGGGACATCCGCTGGCTCGACGAGGTCGACTCCACCAACACGTACGTGCGTGACCGAGCGCGCCAGGGCGCCGCAGAGGGCCTCGTGGTAGTGGCAGAGCACCAGACGGCCGGACGCGGGCGGCTCGACCGCCGCTGGGAGTCGCCACCGGGCGCGAACCTGCTGGCCTCGGTCCTGCTTCGCCCGGCGTGTGGGAAGACCGAGGTGCACCTGTGCACGGCGGCAGTGGCGCTGGCGGGGGCGGATGCGTGTGCGGAGGCGGCTGGCGTGGAGCCGGTATTGAAGTGGCCGAACGACCTGTTGGCCGGGCCTGACGAGGCGAAGCTCGCCGGGGTCCTGGCCGAGGCCGAGTTCTCTGGAAGCGCGGTGAGCGCCGTCGTGGTGGGGATCGGGATCAACGTGTCGTGGCCCGGGCCCGAGGGAGTGGGGGGTACCTGCCTCGACGACCTGCGGGTCACGGCCGATCCTGTCAACCGTCACCGCCTCCTCGAGCGGATGCTGGTGCGTCTGGCGGTCAGGCTGCCGCTGCTCGACGACGAGGGTGGGCGGCGTCAGCTGGCCGAGGAGGTGCGCCGGCGTTGCGTGACGCTCGGGCGGACGGTCCGCGTCGTCCTGGCCGGTGAGGAGCTCTCGGGGCAGGCGGTCGGCATCGACGATGCGGGACACCTGGTGGTCGAGACGGAAACGGGGATTCGGACGATCAACGCAGGAGACGTGGTGCACGTGCGACCCACGTCAGCGGCGGGCGAACGCTGATCTGGACGATGCCAACCCCTGTGTAGCTCCTCAGGGAGGGGGCGCAGGCTCGGGCTAGCATGGCTCGCACTATGCGCCTTCTCGTGACGGGAGGTGCCGGTTTCATCGGGTCGAATTTCGCCCGCTATTGGGTCGAGCAGCACCCCGAGGACCATGTCGTCGTCTACGACGTGCTGACCTACGCCGGCAACCGCCCCAACCTGTCCGACATCGAGGATCGGATCGTCTTCGTCCAAGGCGATATCTGCGACCCCGACGCGGCCGAGAAGGCCCTCCGTGGTGAGGAGATCGACACGATCGTCCATTTCGCCGCGGAGTCCCACAACTCCTTGGCCATCTTGAATCCGGGCCTGTTCTTCCGCACCAACGTGCTCGGGACCCAGACGATGCTCGAGGCCGCCCGGCAGGTGGGCGTGAGCCGGTTCCACCATGTCTCGACGTGCGAGGTCTACGGGGATCTCCCGCTCGACACCGACGACGTCTTCACCGAAGAATCGCCGTACCGCCCGCGCACGCCCTACAACGCGTCGAAGGCGGGCGCGGATCATGCGGTGCGGGCGTACGCCGAGACCTACGGGCTGCCGATCTCCATCACCAACTGCGCCAACAACTACGGCCCGTACCAGTTCCCGGAGAAGCTGATTCCCCACTTCTGTGCGCTGGCTCTCGACGACCAGCCGCTGACGCTCTATGCGAGCACGGAGAACCGCCGTGAGTGGCTGCACGTCCGTGATCACTGTACGGCGATCGACGCAGTGCTGAGAAGGGGCACGGTTGGCGAGACCTACCACGTCGGCAGTGGAGTGGAGGCCTCCATCATGGAGGTGGCCGACCGGATCCTCGCTGCGCTCGGCAAGCCCGAGTCGCTCAAGACCATCGTTCCCGACCGTCCCGGCCACGACCGTCGCTACGTGCTGGACGCGACCAAGCTCCGGCGCGAGCTCAGCTGGTCGCCGTCCGTCGAGTGGGAGCAAGGTCTGGCTGAGACGGTGGCGTGGTATGCCGATCACAGAGACTGGTGGGAGCCGCTTCGGGCCCGCGCACCCATCGCAGAAGGGGCCTGGGGCTCAGGAGACGGCTGAGGAGTGCGGATCCTGATCACAGGGGCGGACGGGCAGTTGGGTCGCGACCTGCGCGACTGTCTCTCGGGCCGGGTGCCCGCCGGCGGCCGGCGCTGTGCGTTGCTCGGGCCTGAAGGGCCACGCCCCGGTCTCAGTCACCAGGTCTTGGCGACCGACATCGACACCATGCGCGTCGACGACCGGGACGCTGTCTTGCATACCTTTACCTCGTTCCGGCCCGAGTTGGTGCTGCACGGAGGCGCCTTCACCGCGGTCGAGCGGTGCGAGACCGAGGTGGATGCTGCCTTCGCCGTCAACGCGATCGGTACCCGCAACGTCACCGAGGCAGCGACGCTCGTCGGCGCGCACGTCGTCTATGTGTCGACCGACTACGTCTTCGACGGGACAGGGACCCGTCCCTACCGCGAGTGGGACCCCCCGTGCCCGACCTCGGTCTACGGCGCGTCGAAGTTGGCAGGGGAGCGCGAGTGCAGACCCGGATCGACCATCGTGCGCACCAGTTGGCTCTGCGGGGCGCACGGCGCCAACATGGTCGTCACAGCCCTGCGGCTGGCGGGAGGTGAGGGCGAGCTGCGCTTCGTCGACGACCAGCAGGGGTCGCCCACGTTCACGGCGGACCTGGCGCCGGCCATCGTCACGCTCGGACTGGACCGCCGTCCCGGACTGTTCCATGTGACCAACGGCGGTGCCACCACGTGGTGGGGCTTCGTCCGCGCCGTGCTGGCCGAAGCAGGCGCCGACCCGGAACGAGTGCACCCCATCGGCACCGCCGAGCTCGACCCACCCCTGCTGGCACCGCGACCGGCCTACTCGGTGCTCGACAACATGGCGCTGCGCCTCAGTGGCCTGCCCGCACTGCCCGACTGGCAGGACGCGCTGGCCAGGCTGGTGCAGGCGCTCCGGTCACAGGAGGTTGTGAGATGACCCTGCGTTCGAACGCGCGGGAATCGCGCACTGCGCTGCACCGCGTTGCAGTCATCGGTGCCGGCTACGTCGGCCTCCCCACGGCGGCGACACTGGCTCATTTCGGGCATACGGTCGTCGTGGCCGAGCGGGACGAGTCGCGCTTGGCCACCCTTCGCTCCGGGCGCATGCCCATCGTCGAGGCAGGCCTCGATGAGCTCGTTGCAGAAAGCGTGGCTGCAGGCCGCCTCTCGTTCACCGATTCGGCGGTGGACGCGGTGAAGGGAGCCGAGTTCGTCTTCCTGTGCGTGCCCACTCCGCAGAGCGCGGACGGATCGGCCGATCTGTCCTTCGTCCAGAACGCGGCGAAAGACATCGCGACTCACCTCAAGCCCGGTGCCGTCGTCGTGAACAAGTCCACCGTCCCCGTCGGGTCGGCGACCATGGTCGAGCAGGTGATTGGCCGGCCCGACATCAGCGTCGTGTCCAATCCTGAGTTCTTGCGCGAAGGTACGGCAGTGCTCGACAGCCTGAAACCCGACCGCATCGTGGTCGGGGCGAACGACACCCGAGCGGCCGCCGAGGTCGGCGAGCTCTTCGCCTCCACCGCCGCACCGCTCATCGTGACGGACGCAACGACGTCCGAGACGATCAAGTACGCGTCCAACGCGTTCTTGGCGACGAAGCTGAGCTTCGTCAACGCACTTGCCGGCCTGTGCGAGGAGGTCGGTGCGGACGCGCGCGATGTTCTCCTCGGGCTCGGCTACGACAAGCGCATTGGCTTCGAGTTCCTCCGGCCTGGCCCGGGATGGGGAGGCTCGTGCCTTCCCAAGGACACCCAGGCCTTGCTCCACATTGCGAGCGAGGCGGGGTACGACTTCTCCCTCTTGGCCGGTGCGATCGCCTCCAACGACGAACAGCTCGCGCGGGTGGTCGCCAAGGTCGAGGCCGCATGCCATGGATCGGCCAGTGGGAAGACGGTCGCCGCCTGGGGCTTGACCTTCAAGGCGAACACCGATGATCGCCGAGATTCGCCCAGCCTGCAGATCACAAGTCGGCTGCTGGCGCTGGGGGCAACCGTCAGGGCCTTCGACCCGACCGTGGACGCCGAGGCGGACCCGCCGGACGACCTTCAGGGTCTCGAGCTGTGTGGCGACCCCTACGAGGCCGCCACCGGTGCGCACGCCCTTGTCGTTCTCACGGAGTGGGATTTGTTCCGTTGGGTCGGCTTCGAGCGGATCCTCGAGGTCATGGCGGAGCCGTCCATCGTGGACGCGCGCAATCTGCTCGATCCCGCCGCGGTTCGCCGCATGGGATTTCACTACACGGGGGTCGGCCGCCAGTGAGGCGAGTCGTAGTCGCCGGCGGCGCGGGCTTCCTCGGGTCACACCTGTGCGACCACCTAATCGAGCGGGGCGACGCCGTCGTGTGCCTCGACGACCTTTCGACGGGCTCGAGGGAGAACGTCGAACACCTGCTCGGGCACCCTCGCTTCAGCCTCGTCGTCGCCGATGTCAGCGAGAAGGTCGAGCTTCCCGACGACGGCCGCGTCGACGCGGTGTGCAATCTGGCCTCGCCGGCGTCGCCGCCTGCGTATCTGGCCCGGCCCCTCGACACCCTCGCGGTCGGGAGCGAGGGAACGCGGCGTCTGTTGGAGCTCGCCCGGGCCCATGACGCACGCTTCCTCATGGCGAGCACCAGCGAGATCTACGGCGATCCCGAGGTCCATCCTCAGGTGGAGTCCTACCGGGGCAACGTCGACCCCACCGGCCCCCGGAGTGTGTACGACGAGGCCAAGCGCTTTGCCGAGGCCCTCACCATGGCGATGCACCGCACACGCGAGGTCAACGTGTGCATCGCCCGCATCTTCAACACCTACGGCCCTCGACTCTCCCCGGGTGACGGGCGCGTCGTGTCCAACTTCATCGTGCAGGCACTGCGGGGGGAGCCGTTGACCGTCTACGGGGACGGGAGCCAGACGCGCAGCCTCTGCTTCGTCGACGACGAGATCCGCGGCTTGGTCGCGCTGCTCGACTCCTCGCTCGTCGGCCCGGTCAACGTCGGCAACCCTGACGAGCGCTCCATGCTCGACCTGGCCTACTTCGTGCTGGCGGCGACGGGGTCCAGGTCGGACATCACGTTCGAGCCCCTGCCGGTCGACGACCCGACCCGCCGGTGCCCCGACATCACGCTGGCCCGCAGCGAGCTGGGCTGGGAGCCCCGCGTCAGCCTCCAGGAGGGCATTGCCCGCACCATCGAGTACTTCGCTGGCAAGGTAGGGGGGTCATGACCGAGACCGAGCTGACCGAGACCGAGCAACCGGGCACGTACCAGACGCTGACTGTCATCGTCCCCGTCTTCAACGAGCGCACGACGGTGGCGGAAGTGCTTCGCCGGATGCGGGCGGTGGAGCTACCGGTGGTCCTCCAGATCATCGTGGTCGACGACGGGTCGAGCGACGGCTCGGACAAGGTCCTCGATGCCCTGCAGGACTCGACCGTCCGCGTCATCCACCATGACGGCAACAAGGGAAAGGGCGCGGCCATCCGGACCGGTCTGCACGAGGCGCGCGGCGACCTTGTGCTCATTCAAGACGCCGACCTGGAGTACGACCCCGACGACTGGCCGAAACTGCTCGAACCGATCCTGCGCGGCAAGTCACGTGTGGTCTACGGAAGTCGATTCACCGGCGAGCGCAAGAACATGTTGCCTCTGCACTGGATCGGCAACCGCTTCCTCTCGCTGATCACCAACGTGCTCTACCGCTCGACCCTCTCCGACATGGAGACGTGCTACAAGCTCTTCGACGCCCGGGTGCTCGAGGGGCTCACCATCGTCTCCAACCGGTTCGACTTCGAGCCGGAGATCACCGCCAAGGTGTTGCGCCGGGGCTTTCGTATCTACGAGGTGCCGATCTCGTATGCCGGACGCGAGTTCGACGAAGGCAAGAAGATCACCTGGCGAGATGGCGTCAGCGCCGTCAAAGCTTTGGTGAGGTTCCGCTTCACCAAGGAGTATTGAGCCACTGGTGGGCGATTCTGGCGTGATCGGCGCCGTCGTGGTTGACCATGACGCCGGGCCACAGCTCCAAGGTTGCGTCCGCTCCGTGCTCGAAGACGGCGCCGACCTCGTCGTCATCGTGGAGAACGGGGCGTCGGGCAGCGTGGAGGGCGCGCTCGCCGAGCTTCTCACCGCTACCCCTGGGGCCCCCGTCCGCGTCGTACGGCCGGGACGCAACCTCGGCTTCGGAGCGGGCGTGAACCGTGGCTTGGCTGCACTGTCCGGCGACCCTGCGCCGGAATGGGTCCTTGTTGCCAATCCAGACCTGGTCGTGCACCCGGGCGCACTGACGGCAATGCGGGCCGCGCTCGAGGCGAATCCGGCGTGGGCGATTGTCGGGCCGCGGATCTACACCGAGACGGGAGGTGTCTATCCCTCGGTGCGCACGTTTCCGTCTTTCAGCGATGCCGCGGGGCATGCGCTGCTGGCGCAGTTCAACCCACAGAACCCCTTCACGCGCCGCTACAACCCGGGCACACCTGAGGGGGACGTCGTGACGCGGGCCGGCTGGGTGTCGGGGTCGTGTTTCTTGGCGCGACGCAACGCCCTCGAAGAGCTCGGCGGCTTCGACGAGGCGTACTTCATGTACCTCGAGGACACGGATCTGTGCTGGCGCGCCCACCAGGCGGGTTGGGGCGTGGGCTTCGCCGGCACGGCGGCGGTGACCCATGTCCAGGGCGTCAGCACAGCCCGCCATCCCTACAAGATGATGATGGCCCATCACCGCTCGGCGCTGCGGTTCACCATGCGCACCACGAAGGGCTGGCGCCGCGCCGTCCTGCCGGTTGCCGTCCTCGTGCTCGGGGCGCGGATGGTGATCGCCTCCGCGCGCCTCCTCTTCGCTCGCTAGGCCGTGGGCCCACATCGCGGCCTGCTGGTGGCGGCCATCGTCGCCATCGCGGTCACCGTGCTGGCGCTCGCACTCGCCGCCGCGCTGAGCGGGCCGGCCCGGGCGCCGGTACGCGTCGAACCGGAGGCCACCTTCGCGCTCCCGCCGGCCTCGGCTGGCTGCACCGGGTCGAGCGCACTGCCGGGCGGGAAGGAGAAGGTGCCTCTGACCGTGAGCACCGTGGAAGGCCAGGTGGCCGAGTCGCTGAATGTCTGCATCGACGGCAAAGGGCCCTTTCCCTTCGTCCTCGACTCGGGCGCGGGGCAGTCGACCATCGACGCCGGGCTCGCCCATCGCCTCCACTTGGCTTCGGCCGGCGGGACCACCGAGTTCGCCGGCGTGGGGTGCACGGGCACGGCCCAGCCTGTGTCCTCAGGTGCGTGGTCGCTCGACGGAGTGGACCTGGCGCCTCAGCAGTTGACGGCGGCGACGCTGCCCCAGATGGGCGGAAAGGGTGAGCCGGACGGACTGCTGGGTTCCGACGTCCTGGCGCGCTTTGGGGCAGTCCGCATCGACTTCGCCGCGGGCCTGCTGATCCTCCCCGGCCCTGAAGGTCCGCCCCTCGAGGGCACGAGGCAGTACACGGGCCCGACCGGCCCGCCACCGGTCGCGCTCACCGGAGGGACCGGCACGACCGTGCCCCTGACGGTCACGCCGGTGCCAGGTGACATCTCCCTCGGTATCGCCGTCCGTTTCGCCGGTGGGCGCCGTCGCGACTTCGTGGTCGATACCGGCTCCTCCCAGAGCGTGGTGGCGAGCTCCATCGCCAGGGCGCAGTCGCTGGCCGGTACCGACCTGGCACAGCGTCAGGCCACGGTCTGTTCGGTCATCACGGTGCCCCTCGTGCACAGTGGCCCGTGGTCCGTGCCCGGTATGGCGCTCCACCCCCAGCTCATCGGCGACACGAACTTCGGCCCGGTCAGCCTCGGTGGCACCGAGGGCCTGCTCGGCTCGGACCAGCTCAAGCGCTACGGCTGGGTCGTCCTTGACTACACGGGCGCCCGCTTGGTGCTCGGATCGTCCTGAGCGCGGCCAGGCCCGTCACGTCAAGACCGCGCCCAGCTGGTCGAGCAGTTCCTCGCTGCCCGTCTGGCGGGTCGCCGGGCTGTCGGCGCCGTCGAGGAAGACGCCTTGCTCGGTGAAGGTGAGCGTGGTGCCGTCACCCGAGGGGGCGAATTCCACCGTGGTCACCGACGCCGAGATCAGCGCGCCGTCGGCGTCCATCGAGTAGCCGTACACGATCCGCTCGTTGGCCACGATGTCCTTGTACGTCGCCTCGTAGGTGTAGACGGGGCCGTCGGGTGGCCCGCCGCGGTTGACCTCGGTGCCGCCGACGCGGAAGTCGAGCTCGAGTGCGTCGTTCACCCCGCCGGCCTCGCCGAACCAGCGCGCCTTGGCTTCCTGCGTGGCCCAGGCAGCGAAGACGCGCGCCGGTGGGACGGGATAAGTGCGGGTGATGGTGAAGGTGCCGTGCTCGGCACTCCGTGACGTCATGGTTTGCTCCTTTCGGGAAGCGTCGGGGTCTGCTGCTCCGTTGCGAGGTCCGCCGCCAGGACCTCGCCCAGCCGGTCGAGCCGGCGTTCCCACACGGCGCGCTGGCCGGCGAACCACTCCTGGGCGAGTTGGATTCCACCCGGCTCGAGCCGGCAGGTGCGGGTGCGCCCGACCTTCTCGGAGCGGACCAGCCCGCAGGACTCGAGGACTCCCAGGTGCTGGACCACCGCAGAGAGCGTCATGTTCAGCGGCTCGGCCAGCTGGCTGACGGTTGCCGGGCCCTCGCCGAGCCGCTCCACCATGACGCGCCGGGTGGGATCGCCCAGAGCCCGAAAGACACCGTCGACCGGCTTATACTTAAGCATTTACTTAACTATTGTCCGTCTCGCCCCTCCCGTCAAGGGGGCGTGCGGATCACTCGGGTGACTCGGGTCCCGAGAGTCCCAACATGTCGGTCACACCGTGATCGCGCCCCGCCGTGTAGCCGCCGTCGACGGGCAGCGCGTGCCCGGTGACGAAGGAGGCGTCGTCGGACAGCAGGAACGCAGCCACCGACGCGATCTCCTCGGGACGGCCCATGCGCCGGCCGAGCTTGTGCTCGTGGACGATGTCGGCCAGGGCCTCCTCCATCCCGGGGCCGAAGATCATCGCGGTCATGGGAGTCTCGATGAAGCCCGGACACACGGCGTTGACCCGGATACCCCGGCCGGCGTAGTCGATGGCCATGTTCTTGGTCAGGATGACCACGCCGCCCTTCGAGGCGCTGTAGGCGCTCCCGCCGGCGGTCCCCTCCAGGCCCTCGATGCTGGCGACGGTCACCACCGAGCCGCGCTGCCCGTCGGGGCGCGTCGGCTGGCGCAGCATCTGGGTGATGGCGTGCTTGGCGGTGAGGTAGGTCCCGGTCAGGTTCACCGCGAGCACGCGGTCCCATTCCTCGGCGGGGAGCATGTGCACGGGCCCACCACCGGCGACGCCGGCCGCGTTGACCAGGCCGTCCAGCGTCCCGCCGGCGTCGACGGCCGTCTGGACCATCGCCTGGACCGAACGCTCGTCGGTGACGTCGGCAATGGTGAAGAGCCAGCGGTCCGCCGCGTCCTCGCTGCCGGAGGGCACCGTGGCGGCGTCGGTGATGTCGGCACCGAGCACCCTGGCTCCGTCGTCGAGGAGCCGGGCCGCCGTGGCCCGCCCGATTCCCGACCCGGCACCGGTGACGATGTAGGTCCGACCGGCCAATCCGCGCATGGCACCTCCAGGTTCTCGTGGGCTCGACTTGTTCGAGGCCTTGGTTGCGCCCGGCCAACCGGGGCTGGTAGGAGCAGTGCACTGTTCTAGCCCGGGCCGGCCCCGGGACCGCCGTCTTGACCGGGGGGAGCCCACGCCATGAAGTTCGCGCTGTTCTACGAGATCCCCGTCCCCCGCCCCTGGTCCGAGGACAGCGAGCTCGTTGCGTATCGCAACACGCTCGAGCAGGCGATCGCGGGAGACCGACACGGCTGGCACGCCTTTTGGACCGTTGAGCACCACTTCTTGCAGGAGTACTCGCACTGCTCGAACCCCGAGGTGCTCTACGGCGCCATTGCCGGGCGGACCGAGCGCATCCGGCTCGGCTACGGCGTCCGCCTGATGCCCAAGCCTTACAACCACCCGGTGCGCACAGCGGAGTCGGCGGCCGTGCTCGACCTCATCTCGGGCGGTCGGGTGGACCTCGGCACGGGCCGTTCGGCCACCAGAGCCGAGCTCGAGGGGTTCGGCATCGACCCCGGCGAAAGCCGTCAGATGTGGAAGGAGGCCATCGAGCACGTCGTCGGATGCTGGACCAACGACGAGTACGAGTTCGCAGGGAGATATTGGCAAATGCCCCGGCGGCGCGTGCAGCCAAAGCCGTGGCAGAAGCCGCATCCGCCGCTCTGGGGCGCCACCACGAGCGACGAGGGCCATGCCCAGATGGGCGAGCTCGGCCTCGGGCTCTGCTCGTTCGCGGTCGGGCTGCCGCCGGCGGAGGTCAAGCGCAAGATCGACATCTACCGGACCGCGGTGGGGCAGTGCAGCACGCCCATCGGCTCCTACGTGCACAACGCGGCCGCCACCTTCACCATGGCCATCTGCGGGCCAGACCGCGACGAGGCGATCGCGCAGGCTCGGGAGTCCTTCGAGTGGTACCCCAAGACGGGTGCCCGCCAGATCGCCACGCTGACCGACTGGATGGCCGAGCGCAACGAGGACCTCGGCACCTACTCGTACGCGGCCGACATGAAGAAGACGGACGACGAAGGCACGCTCGACCTGCTCAACCTCGAGTACCTGATTGACGCCAACGCCTGCGTGCTCGGCACGCCCGAAGAGTGTCTGGATGCGTGCCGCCAGTACGAGGCGGCGGGCGTCGACCTCCTGCTCTGTCTGGTGAACCCCTACACGATTCCCCACGAGACGGTCATGCAGACGATCGAGTTGATGGGGACCAAGGTCATCCCGCACTTCGCCGACTGAGCGCGCGACGAGCCGCCGCGGCACCCTGGAAGGCTGAGGCGATGGCGACGAAGGCGCTGGCCGTGGCCGTGGCTGCGGTGGCCGCCGTGAGCGTGGCCGCCGTGAGCGTCGCCGCCCTGGCGTTGGCGGCGCCCGCGTCGGCACGCACGTCGAAGAGCACGCGCCGGGGCACGTCCAAGGGGGAGAAGACGACTACGACCACGACCACCCACTCGGCAGCGCTCAGGCTGGCCCGGTCGGGCAAGGTCGGGTTTTGGGAGTGCTCGGCCAAGACGACCGAGCTACTGGTCGCAGTGAACACGCTCACCCTGCACCCCGGCGCGACCCTCGACGTCTCCTTCACCGTGAAGAACATCGGTTCGTCCTCGTGCAACTACACCGCTCCCTACGCGGGGGTGGAGCCCGGGCCGACCTCGACCTCGCTCCTGGCGGGCCAGTGCGGCTCAATCGGCTTCGAGATCGTGAACGGCGCCCACCACGACGTGTGGCCCGGGACTCAGGTGATCAATTGCCCGGCCCTCGGGTTCGCGCGGCTCGCTCCAGGGGCCACGGTGTCGGGCACGGGCACATGGGACCAGACCAAGCCCAACAGCACGGCCCGCGTCGCGACGGGCGACTACACCCTCGTCGTGGGCAACAGGGACTTCAGTTTCCCCCTTCGCGTCGTCAAGTCCTGAGGCGACGCGGAGGACAGCTCAGCCCGGTGCCGACGTGATCGACGGGAGAGCCCGAGCCGGCCCGTCGAGCCAGGCGCGCAGGGCGGCAGTCGCCCGCACGTCGTCCTCGTTGTACTCGAGGATCCAGCGTTGGGCTTCGACCTGTGCAGCGGGGTCGGTGTCGTCTGCGGCGCTGTCGTAGTTCACCAGCGCCGACTGTCCGCCGATGTCGTCGGAGCGCCAGGCGAACGAGGCGAGGGGAGCGGTCTCCTTGAGCCCCATGCCGCGGCCGGTTATCAGTTGGGTCTTTACGACCTCGAGGAGGTCGACCCACGCTTCGGAGGTCACGAACCGGTCCACCTCGTCGCGGAGGCCGAGGCGGTCGGCGATCCGGGTCATGTGACCCTGTTCCGCGTTCCTGCTGTAGCAGTAGGCCCGGAAAGACGAGCCGTCCGACTCGGCCTGGGCTCGCTCGTCACTGAACCAAGACCAGAACCCTTTGAACGCGACCAGCTCGCCGGCCTCGAGGTCGGGATCCCACGTCGCGAACGAGACGTAGCGAGGCGCCGGCGTCGCGACCCGACGATCGGTGACGAGCGCGCCCCAGAGATAGCACCCGTCATTCGTGCTCTCCATGTCCACGTCGACCTCGACATCGCCGCGGGGAACCCCGATCCGCTCGACCTCGTGCCGGCGATAGGCGGGCGACGGGCCGACCCGGGCTCGAGCCAGCTCGATCTGGGTGGACAGGGTCGACGCGACGCCGGCATGCCGGTCGAGAACCTCGGGGTCGACCGCGGCAAGATCAGCCACCGTGGCAAAGCCGAGGGACGCCAGGTCCTCGAGCTGCTTCTTGCGCTTCGGGATGACGGTGTCCAAGGGCGTCGAGCCCGGGAGGTCGCGCACCTGTGCGCGCAGGTCCACCAGGTCGACCTTGCAGCGCAGGAGCTCTGCCGTCGTCCAGTCGAGTGCAGCCAGGTCCTGCAGGTTCTCGACGCCGTTCGATTTGTACAGCCGCCGGCGGGCGACGCCGACGCCAGGGAGCAGGCTGAGGTCCGCCACCGCCTCGAGTCGCTCGGCGCACCAGCTGCGCCACTGGCACATGTCGCACTGGCGACAGGTGATGGGCTCGGCGAGCAGCGGCGCGGCGGCGCTGCCGATGTGTTCCAGCGCGGCGGCATGGACGGCAAGCCGGTGCGCGAATTCGAGGTCGTAGAGCTCCATGGCGCTCAATCGCCCAGCGGACGGCGCCACGAGATACTCCGACGGATCAAGACACGGCTCATCGAGGTCGTACCAGGCGATCACCCCCTCAGAGCCGTAGATGCCGCCGACGTTTCGCAACGGCGACGCACACCCGGCCTGCTCGAGCAACCGGCGATAGTGGGCGAGCTGGAGCAGATCGTCGACCCGCCACCGCGCGTCGTGCTCCGGGTCGGGTGAGGCGGTCGCAAAGGAGGGGGCGTCGAGACACGAGACGAGGGCTCTGCCCGTCCCGGGCTTTCGGGCGGCGTCGAGCACCTTGTGGAACTTGACGTCGACCGGCAGGTAGCCACACGCCGAGCCCGCGGCGTCCCCGGGGTCGCCGTCGAGAACGAGGAGGTCGGGCTCGCCGACCCGGTGGCCCTCGTGGTCGACCGGGAGGCGACCCCCGGCCACGACTCGGGCTCCAGCGGACATGGCCTCCATGGTCTGCCACTCGCGGGCGTCGGGGTCCTCGACCTCGATGACCCTGGCGCCCTCAACGCCGGCACACAGCCCCGCACACGTCTCCCCCTCGTAGTCGTAACCGGCTTGAAACAGCTTTTCGAGGAAGGGCGACGGAGGCAGTGGCTCGCAGGGTCGGAGCACGTCGAGCTGGACCCGCTGCGGACAGGCCTTGGCGAAGGAGGCGTTTCTCGGCGTGATCTCGACGGATACCACGCATGCATTCTGGCGGCTGGGCGTGACACACGGAGGGACGCACCGGTCGTCGGGCGGCAAGGGCCTGGCCGCAGCCGAAATGCCTGGCACGACGACCCGGTTGGTCCCCGGTGCGGCCGGTGCACCATGATCCCGACGGCACAGAGGCCACCGCGGCGCAGAGGCCACGGCACAGAGGGAGTGACATGGAGAGGTCCGAGGGCGAGCCGGACACCGACGCGTTCCGCGCCGAGTTGCGTGCCTGGCTCTCCGACCACCTCACGCCCGACGTGGTGGAGGCGGGTGATCACCAGATCGAGGGAGGCTCCCTCGAGGTGTTACGGGCCTGGAACCGGACGCTGGCCGACGGCGGGTGGGCCGCGCCGTCGTGGCCGGTCGAACACGGAGGGCGTGGCGCCGGCGTCGACGAGCAGCTCGCCTACCTCGAAGAGACCAACCGCGTCCGCGCCCCGGGCCCGGTGAACGTGATCGGCGTCTCCAACATCGCGCCGGCCATCATGCAGTTCGGCACCCCCGAGCAGCAGGAGAGGTTCCTCCAGCCGATGCTGCGAGGTGACGAGATCTGGTCGCAGGGCATGTCCGAGCCCGACGCCGGCTCCGACCTCGCCTCGCTGCGAACGGCTGCCGTCGAGGACGGCGACCACTTCGTGATCAACGGGCAGAAGACCTGGAACTCGCTCGGGCACTTGGCCGACTGGTGTCAGCTCTACGTTCGGACGGACCCGGCGGCCAAGAAGCACGCGGGGATCTCGTGCTTTCTCGTCGACATGCGCACACCGGGGATCGAGGCGCGGCCGATCACGACGATCACGGGTGGGCAGACCTTCGCCGAGCTCTTCTTCACCGATGCCCGCATTCCTCGCTCCGCCATGTTGGGCCCCCTTCATGCAGGGTGGTCGGTTGCCATGACGACGCTCAGCCACGAGCGCGCCGGCGTGGCGCGCTTGCACCTCTCGCTGGCCAACCGGCTCGACGACCTGCTGGCCGACCCACGGGCGCGCGAGGGTTTGCGCGATCCCGTGCTGCGCGACCGCTTGGCCCGCGTCTATGCCTCCATCAGCTGCATGCGCTACCTGACCGAGCGGTCGCTGTCGGACCCCGCGGCGGCCGGGGCCGGTGGCAGTCTGGCCAAGCTGTCCTGGGCCCACTGCGACCAGGAGCTGGCCGACGTGGCCGTGGATCTCATCGGGCTCGAGGCTCTGCGGGCGGGCGACTACTGGGGCATCAACCTGCTCGGAGTGCGCCAGGCCTCGATCGCCGGCGGCACCACCGAGATCAACAAGAACATCGTGGGCGAGCACGTGCTGGGACTGCCGCGGTGACGAAGGACGCGGCGGCGGAGCGACCGCGAGGGTTCTGGGCAGCCGCGGCAGCACAGCCGGACCGCGTCGCGCTGATCGATCCGGAGGGCAAGGAGTGGACGGCGGGCGAGATCGCGGCGGGGGCCAACCGTCTCGTGCACGCGCTCCGGGAGCGGGGACTGCGCGAGGGCGACCCGGTGGCCATGTTGCTGCCGAATCGGGCCGAGACACTCGTTGTGCTCATGGCCGTGTTCCAGGCCGGCTGGAACTTCGTCCCGCTCAACAGCAACCTCACCGCGGCCGAGGTCTCCTACATCCTGGGCGACGCCGGCGCCAAGGCCCTGGTGGCCGACGAACGGTTCGGCGCGGTGGCGGCGACGGCCGCGGCCGAAGCCCGGGTGCCCGAGCCCGGGCGCCTCTCGGTGGGCACCGTGCCCGGGTTCACCGCGCTCGACGTTGCTCTGGCCGGACAACCTGACCGGCCCCCCGAGCTCCGGGTGGCCGGTCAGTTCATGCAATACACCTCGGGCACCACCGGGCGTCCGAAGGCGGTGGAGCGTTCGCTCCCGTCGTTCGACCCTGAGACGTGGGTGGAAGTCTTCAGTGCCAATCTGACGCGCTACGACATCGAGCCCGGCGGCGACTCGGTGCACCTGGTGACGTCGCCGATGTACCACATGGCGCCGCTGTCGTTCGGCTACTTCTCGGCCCACTTCGAGCACACCCTGGTCTTCATGGAGAAGTGGGACGCCGAGCGAGCGCTGCAGTTGATTCAGCGCTATCGGGTCACCGACACGCACATGGTGCCCACCCAGCTCCACCGTCTCATGCAGCTGCCCGAGGACGTGCGCAGCGGCTACGACGTCTCGTCGCTACGCCAGGTGATCCATGCCGCCGCGCCGTGCCCGATGGAACTCAAGCGGCGACTGTTCGCCTGGCTCGGCCCGGTGATCTACGAGTTCTACGGCGCGACAGAGGGCGGGGGCACGATCGCCAAGCCGCAGGATTGGCTCGCCCACCCGGGGACGGTGGGGACGCCGTGGCCGGGGGCCGATGTCAAGGTCCTCGATGACGACGGGCAAGAGGTTCCCCCCGGCACCGTCGGCACGGTCTACCTCAAGCTCATGGGAGGCGACTTCCGGTACAAGGGCGACCCCGAGAAGACGACGGCCAACCGGCACGACGACTTCTTCACCGTCGGGGACATGGGGGAGCTCGACGAGGACGGGTTCTTGTACCTGCGGGACCGCAAGATCGACATGATCATCTCAGGGGGCGTCAACATCTATCCGGCCGAGGTGGAGGCGGCGCTGCTGTCCCACCCCGCGGTGGGCGATGCGGCTGTATTCGGGATTCCCGACGAGGAGTGGGGCGAGCAGGTCAAGGCGGTCGTGGAGCCCGCGCCGGGCCGGACGGCATCACCGGCGCTGGCTGAGGAGCTGCAGGCACACTGCGCCGAGTTGCTGGCCAAGTACAAGTGCCCGCGTAGCATCGACTTCACGGAGGCCATGCCCCGCGACCCCAACGGGAAGCTCTACAAGCGTCGACTGCGCGACCCGCACTGGGAAGACAGCGAGCGTGGCATCTAGGCGAGCCACACGACTGCACCGAACACGTACGCGAACACGAACACGAACACGACCACACAGATCTGACCGACCGAAGCGAGGAGCGCATGGCCCGAGTCCCTATTGAACAAGGGTTCTTCCGGATCCCCGACGACCCGGCCGAGCAGCCGCGGCTGCTGGCAAGCCGCTGCCCCGCCTGCGGTGAGGTGTTCTTCCCGCGCCGGCTGGTCTGCGCCAAGTGCCTGCACGAAGGCACGGAAGACACCGAGCTGTCGACGCACGGGACGATCCACACCTGGACCTACTGCCACGTCCCCCTGTTCGGCAAGAAGGACGCCGACGTGGCCGGCTATGGCGTGGCGCAGGTCGACCTGCCCGAAGGGCCGCGGGTGCAGTCGATTCTCTCGGGCGGACCCGACGACTTCGCCATCGGGATGGAGGTCGAGATCGGGCTCGAGACGCTGCGCCAGAACTCGGCCGGCGACGACGTCGTGATCTACCGCTTCCACCCTGCGAGTGACGGCGGCACTGCCGCACGTGCCGCGGCCGGAGGTGCGTCATGAAGCACGGTTTGCGCTTCGAGGGTGTCGCCGTCGCCGGCGTCGGCATGGTCCGCTTCGGCATGTTCAAGGAAATCCCCGGCACGCACCTTGCGCGCGACGCCGGGCTGCTGGCGCTGCACGACGCCGGGATGACGCTCGCCGACGTCGATGAGGCGTTCGTCGGCTACATCCAGCCGGCCAACATGATCGGCATCAAGGCCATGAAGGAGCTCGGACTGACCGGGTTGCCGGTGACCCACATCGAGAATGCGTCCGCCACGGGACTCGTCGCGTTCCGCGACGCGGCGTGGGCGGTGTCGTCGGGGCGGGCTGACGTGGCCATGGCGCTGTGCTTCGACAAGTTCACGGACATGACCGGTGGCGGCGGGCGCGGCGCCGGTCGGGACCAGATCGACGCGCCGATCCTTCCGGCCGCCTACTTCGCGTTGTGGGCACAGCGGCGCATGTACGAGCGCGGCACCACGCCGGAACACTTCGCCGCCATCGCGGCGAAGAACTGGAACTATGGCGCGATGTGCCCGTTCGCTCACCGGCGTTCCGACCACGTCGTGACCGCCGCCGAGGTCCTCGCCGCCAGGATGGTGGCCGAGCCCCTCACCACGATGATGTGCTGTCCTCCCGACGACGGCGCCGCCTGCATCATCGTGGCCCGCGAGGACCTGGTGCGTCAGCGCCAGCCGGGCCGGCCGGTTGTGCGCGCGCTGGCGTCCGCGTTGACGTCTGAGACCTACTCGCCGGGCCACACTTTCGTCGGCCCGGTCGTCGGCCCTTCGACCATGACGAAAGCCACGGCGCTGGAGTGCTACGAGGCGGCCGGGATCGGTCCCGAGGACGTGAGCGTGGCCTACTGCCACGACGCCTTCGTCAACGAGGAGCTCGAGTACTACGAGCTGCTCGGGTTCTGCGCCGAGGGCGAGGCCGAGAAGCTCGTCGTCGAGGGCGAGACCGGGCCGGGCGGGCGGATCCCGTTCAACACCGACGGCGGGCTGCTCGCCCGCGGGCACCCGGGCGGCCCGACGGGTGTGGCCATGTTGCATGAGGCGGTGCTCCAGCTGCGTGGTGAGGCGGAGGGACGCCAGGTCGAGGACGCCCGGGTCGCCCTGGCGCACCTCGTCGGGGGCGGCAGCATCGCGACGGTCAACCTGCTGGATGTCGAGAGGAGTGGAACATGACCACGAGTGACGAGCGCCGCGCCGCCGGCCGGGAGATCCAAGGCCAGCTCTGGCCGGCCACGCTGAAGGGACCGACCGGGCAGTTCCCGGCGGCCAAATTGGCACCGGAGTACTTCGACCATGTGCTCCAGAACGCGTTCGGCGACATATGGAGCCGTCCGGGGCTCCCGGTGCGCGACCGCTCCATGATCACCGTCGCGCTGCTGGCGGCGCTCGGACACCCCGAGGAGTTGCGCTCGCACCTGGCCGGCGCGCTGAACGTCGGGATCACACGCGAGGAGATCGTCGAGATCCTCATGCACGTGTCCATCTACGCCGGCGTCCCCGCCGCGGGCTCGGCGATGCGCGTGGCGGCCGACGTGCTCGGTACTGACTGAGGACCGTTCGCCTGAGGACCGTTCGCCTGAGGACCGTTCGCCCCGATCCCGCCGCCCAAGGACCTCCCGGGAGCAGGCCCCGGGTGTCCCCTTGGCCTGTATACGTATCCTTCCGAAAAGGGGCGTGTTAACGAAGGATATCGAGATATCCTTCGTTAATTGGGGGTAATTAACGAAGGCGCTGCATATAACGAAGGCGCTGCATATACAGGCGGACGACAGTCCCCGAGGGTTCGTCCGGCAGATCGGGGCGCCCCGTGCTGGTCTTTTTACGACGCCTCACGGCCCCGTTACGACGCCCCCGACGCATCCCAGCGCAGAGCGACACCCGCCTGCTGCTCGGCGAAGGCGACGAGCTCGCTCCAGTCGGCACCGCCGAGTCCTCCGGCGACGGCGCCGTCGAGGACACCACGCACGGCCGCGGCCACCGGGGTCGGGACGTCGAGAGCGGCGCCCGAGTCGACGATGAGCCCGGCGTCCTTGGCCGCCAGCGCCAGGGCGAACTGGGTCGGTCGGCCCCGCCCGTCGATCGTCTCGACCTGGCGGTCCAAGAAGAAGTTCGACGCGCCGGCGGTGCGCAGGATCTCGACGGCGTCGCGCACCTCGATCCCCGCCTTGGTGGCCAGGGACAGGCCCTCGAGGCTCACCCACGTCGTGGTGAAGGCGATGAGGCTGTTGAGCAACTTCATGGTGTTGCCGAGCCCCAGCGGGCCGACGTGGAACGAGGCGCGGCCGAGCGGCTCGAGGAGTGGGAGGACGCGGGCGACGGGCTCGTCGTCGCCGCCGACCATGAAGACGAGCATCCGTTTCTCCGCGCCGATGGCCCCGCCGGTGAGGGGCGCCTCGACGAGGTGGTGCCCCGAGGCCGCCAGGCGTGTGCCCAACTCGCGCACGACGGCCGGGCTGTTGGTCGAGAGGTCGACGAGGATGGCGCCGGGCGCGGCGGCACCGGCCCATGCCGCCGCCACGTCCGCGACGACGTCGGGGGTGGGCAACGACAGCAGCGTGACCTCGGCCTGGCGGGCCACTGACGCCACGTCCGGCGCGGCCACCGCCCCGCTGATCGCCGCCATCGCCGCGGCATCGACGTCGTAGACGACGACGTCGTTTGCGTCCGCCACGAGGTTGGCCGCAATGGCACCGCCGATATTGCCGAGCCCGATCACACCTGTCGCCATTGACCCTCCCGAGTCCCGAAATGCCTGGTCGCGCCCCTGAGTGCGTGCGGAACGAGAGCGTATAGTGAATCCTGACTCGAACGTCAGGGACCCGGGGGTCGATTCATGGCGCTGCGCGACCACGTCATCTGTGACAGTGACCTCCACGTGATGGAGCCGCCCGACCTGTGGGAGCGTTACATCGATCCGGCCTACGCCCACGCCGCCCCACGCGGGCTCTCCGAGATCACGCGCGACATGCGGGTGCGGGTGAAGAACCACGTCATGCTCCGGATGGGGGCGACCCGACCGATGCGCGTCGAGGGCCGCAAGACGGGGTGGCAGAAGGAACACGACACGGTGTACGCGGCGTCGGAGGCCCGGGGCTGGGACGCGCAGTCGCAGGTCGACGCCATGGACGCCGAAGGGCTCGACCTGGCCGTGTTGTTCCCCTCCCGCGGGCTGTTCGTGCTCGGCCTCGACTCGTCCGAGCAGATCGGTGCCGACGGCCTCGAGCCCGAGTTCGCCACCGCCATCGCCCGCGCCTACAACGACTGGCTCAAGGACTTCTGCGACCACGCACCGGACCGCATGTTCGGCGCCGGCATGGTGGCGGCGCACGACGTCGCCGGTGCGGTCATCGAGGCCCGCCGCTGCGTCGAAGAACTGGGCTTCAAGGCGATCTTCCTGCCGCCGGCCACGGTGAACCGGCGCCCGTGGCACCACCGGTCCTATGACCCGCTGTGGGCGGAGATTCAGCGGCTGGGGGTGCCGCTGTCATTCCACGGGGGCGGTCAGACCTACCTCACACCCGACTTCGGTCTCGAGGTGCTGGACCGGTTGATGCTGTGGCACACCTTCAGCCAGCCGCTCGGGATCCAGTTCGTGACGGCGTGCCTCTGCGGCGGCGGCGTGCTCGAGCGGTTCCCCGACCTCAAGGTCGCGCTGCTCGAGGGCAACTGCTCGTGGGCGCCGTGGTTCTTGTACCGCCTCGACGAGCACTGGGAGTGGACGGGCTGGTACGAAGCCCCCGAGCTCACGATGCCGCCGTCGGAGTACTTCAAGCGCAACTGCTGGGTCGCGGTCGAGGCCGACGAGGTGACCGTGCCCCACTTCGTCGAGACGTTCGGCGACGAGCGGCTGATCTTCTCGACCGACTACCCCCACGGCGACTCGAAGTACCCCCACGCGGTGGACTCCTTCGACAAGCTGCCGCTCTCCGACGAGAGCAAGGCCCGCATCGTCAGCACCAACTGGTCTGCGCTCTACGACATCCCCCTCGTCAAGAAGGTTTGAGAACCCGACCCTGCTAGGGGATGAGCGCGATCTTCCCCACCGTGCGCCGGCCGAGCAGATCCTCGAGTGCGCGCGCCACGTCGTCGAGCGGGTATTCGCTCGGGTGGACGGGGTCGATCCTCCCGCCGGCCACCATGGCGAGGAGATCCCCCAGCAGGACGCGCTGCTCGTCGGCGTGTTGCATGGCCCAGATGCCCCAGTCGATCCCGATGACCGTCCGGTTGCGCAGCAGGACCTGGTTCAAAGGGATGGAGGGGATCGGTCCGGCGGCGAAGCCGATGACCAGGTAGCGGCCCCGGTCGCCCAACGCACGCAGCGACGGCTCGGCCAGTGCGCCACCGACGGGGTCGACCACGATGTCGACCCCGGTACCGCCGGCCCAGTCCCGGGTGGCGTCCTTGACGGGAGCGGCCGCAGGGTCGAGCACCGCCTCCGCTCCAGCGGCCAGCGCGGCGGCGCGCTTCTCCTCGCTCGAGGCCACGCCGAGCACCCGGCAGCCGAGCGCACGCGCCACGCCGATGGCGGCCAGCCCGACGCCGCCCCCCGCGCCCAAGACGAGCACCGACTCGTCCAGCTGCGCCTGCGCCCGCTCCCGCAGCGCGAAGAGGCAGGTGCTGTAGCTCTGGGTGAAGGTGGCCGCGCGCGGCGCGTCCAGAACGTCGGGCAACACGGTCACCGCGGCGACCGGCGCGGCCACCTTGGTGGCGAACCCGCCGAGCCCGGCCGACACCAGCACCCGCTGGCCCACCTCGAGGCCGTCAACCGACTCGCCGAGCGCTGAGACACGCCCGGCGCACTCTGTCCCGGGCACGAAGGGCACCGGCGGCTTGATCTGGTACTGCCCGCCGACGAAGAGCGCGTCGACGTAGTTGACACCCGCGGCCTCCACGTCGACGACGACATGGTGCGGCCCGGGCACCGGGTCGGGGAGCTCCTCGACTTGCAAGAGCGACGGTGGCCCCAGCTCGTTGCAGACGACGGCGCGCACGGGGCGACACGCTACCGTCAGGCCACGTGGACCCCATCCCCGCCGCACGGCCCGTGCGGCCAGAGCGGCCCGCCCGGATGGTGCGCCCGGTGCGGCCCGGCGAACTGGCGCTGTTGCCCCCGCTCGAACGAGCAGCGGACACCCTGTTCGAGCCGCTCGGCATCGGCCCGCTGCCCGCCCCAGGCACCGTGGACGCATTCGCCGCCGCGCTGGTCGTCCTCGTCGCCGGCGACCCGCCCGTTGGCCTGTGTCGCATCGACGCCATCGGCGCGGGCGCGCACCTCGAGCAACTCTCTGTCCATCCCGATCACGCCGGTCGCGGTATCGGGCGCGCCCTCCTGCGCGCCGCCATCGAGTGGAGTCGCGCCACCGGCTACGACGAGCTCACCCTCGTCACCTACCGCGACGTGCCCTGGAACGGGCCCTTCTACGAGTCGGAGGGCTTCGTCGAGATCGCCCCAGCCGACGAGTGGCTCGTCGCGCACGGCCTGGCGCCCGAGGAGCCGGTCATGAGAGAAGGCGGCACCCGCGTCGTCATGGCGCGGCGCCTGTGAGATCGGCGTAGCGGAAGCAGCTGATCAGGTGGTCGTTGATCAGACCCGCCGCCTGGAGGTGGGCGTAGACGATGGTCGGGCCGACGAAGCCGAAGCCGCGCCGGCGCAGGTCCTTGCTCAGCGCGTCGGACTCCGCCGAGGTGGCCGGAACCTGGCCGATGCGCTTCCATTTGTTGACGATGGGCCGCCCGCCGACGAAGCCCCACATGTAGACATCGAACGAGCCGAACTCCTCTTGGACGGCGAGGAAGGCGCGCGCGTTGCGCACCGTCGCCTCCACCTTGGCCCGGTTGCGGATGATGCCCGGATCGGTCAGCAGCTTGTCCACCCGCGCCGGCGTGAAGCGAGCCACCTTGGCCACGTCGAACCCGGCGAAGGCCTTGCGGTACCCGGCGCGTCGCTTCAAGATCGTCGACCAGCTCAGTCCGGCCTGCGCGCCCTCGAGCACGAGGAATTCGAAGTGGACGGGGTCATCGTGCACGGGCACGCCCCACTCCGTGTCGTGGTACGCCACCATCTCGGGGTCGCTGCCCGCCCACGCACAGCGGGTGAGGTCGTCGCTCACGGTGCCACCGTAGGGGAGAGTTGCGACGGTGTGACCCGGAAGAGGACGTGGCGCCGCAGCGGACTGTCCTCAGGCAGGTTCGGATGGTCGAAGTCGCCGTCGGCGTCGCGCGCCATGCCGAGGCGCTCCATCACTGCTTGCGACCGCGTGTTCAGCCTCGTCGTGAAGGCGACTATCTCGTCGAGCGCGCCGGCGTCGAAGCCGTGGCGCAACGACGCCCATGCCCCTTCAGTGGCGTAGCCGTGGCCCCAGTGATCCGGATGCAGGCGCCAGCCGACCTCGACCGCCGGCGCACAGGGCAGGTCCGGGCGCACCCGGTGCAAGCCGACCATCCCGACGAAGGGGGTCCCACCGGCCACCTCGACCGCCCAGAACCCCCAGCTCTCGCGCTCGAGCTCGGCCCCGTAGCGCTCGATCATGGCGTCGTTCTCGGCCCTCGTCGGCGCCGACCCGAGCGACTCCACTACCAGCGGATGCGTGTTCAACTCGAAGAAGGGTGCGCGGTCCACCTCGGTGAACGGTCGCAGCACCAGCCGCTCCGTCGTGATGACGACCGCACCGGGCGTGGCTACGCCCCCTGCGCCTTCACGGCGGTCTCGGCGGCCCAGCGGTAGTCCGCCTTGCCCGAGGGCGAGCGCTGGATCCGCTCCACGAACACCACGTCCTTGGGCAGCTTGTAACGGGCAATGTGCGCCGAGGCCTCCTTGACGACGGAGGCCTCCTGGTCCGCGTCGCCCTCGTACCCCTCGGCCAGCTGCACGACGGCGACGACCTCGGAACCCCAGCGTTCTGAGGGTCGCCCGATGACCACCACATCGGCCACGGCCGGGTGGCCGGCGATGGCCCGCTCGACCTCTTCGACGAAGATCTTCTCGCCGCCGGAGTTGACGGTCACCGAGTCGCGGCCCAGCAGCTGGATCTCTCCGTTGGCCAGATGACGCGCCCGGTCGCCGGGGATGGAGTAGCGGACGCCGTCGATCACGGGGAACGTGCGCGCCGTCTTGGCCTCGTCACCGAGATACCCGAGGGGCACGCTCCCGGTCTGCGCCAGCCAGCCGTTGCCCTCGTGCCCGGGTTCGAGCACGCGGGTGAACGTCTCGTCGGTCACCACGGTGCCGGGCCCGGGCAGGAACGTCCCCACCTCGACGTCGTCGACGGAGGTGACGTGCATCTGCGCGCCGGTCTCGGAGGACCCGGCCGAGTCGGAGATGACGAGGTTGGGGATGCGCTCGACCGCCAAGGCCCGCACGGCCGGCGTGAGCGGGGCGCCACCGTTGCCCACGGCGAAGAAGGACGAGAGGTCGTATTTCTTCTTGTCGAGCTGCAGGAGGAGTGGGCGCAGCACGGCGTCGCCCACGACGGTCATGGTGTTGGCCTTCTCGCGTTCGACCACCGTCCACACGTCATCGGGGTCCACGCGGTGCGTGTCGTCGGGGAAGAGCAGCGTGGCGCCCTGCGCCATCAACATGAAGCAGGCCCACTGCGCGGCGCCGTGCATGAGCGGCGGCAGGACCATCAGGCGCAGCGGGACGCTCTCGTCGAGGCGCGTCGTGAGGTCCTCATAGCTGGTGACGATCTCCCACGTGCCGACCTTCCGCCCGCCCATGGCGGCCATGAAGATGTCGTGCTGGCGCCACAGCACGCCCTTGGGCATGCCGGTCGTGCCTCCCGTGTAGAGGATGTAGAGGTCGTCGGGGGAGGGGTCCACCGGAGCGCCCGCAGGCGAGGACGCGGCCAGGGCCTCCTCGTACCAGACCGCCCCGGGGAGGAGGTCGTGCCCCGGCTCGTCCTCGACCTGGAGCAGCACGTCAGGGGGAGCGTCGAGCGTGGGCAGCACCTCGGCCAGCGTCGATGCGAGCGACGAGTGCAGGATCATGGCGCGGGGCCGGGCGTCGTTGAGTAGATAGCGCAGCTCCTCGCCGACGTAGCGATAATTCACGTTGAAGGGGGCGACGCGGGCGCCGTAGGAGCCGAGCATGCCCTCGAGATACTCGTTGCCGTTGTAGAGCGCGAGCGCCAGATGGTCCTGGCCCGACTCCCAGCTCGCCAGCTCGTCCCGTTCGCGATGCACGCCGAGGCCCTTGGCGTGCAGGTAGGCGGCGAGGCGCTTGGAGCGGTCTGACACGTCGCCGTAGCTGAGGCGGCGGTCGCGCCAGACGATGCACTCGCGGTCGGCCAAGCTCTCGACGAGGACGTCGAAGGCCTTGGCCAGGTTGAACTGCACAGCCGTCGGCACGGACGAGGTCGGCGATGGGGTGTCAGGCACGGTCCCGCACTGTACCGGTGCCTCGCGTAGTCGTTGCCCGTGGGTCGTTGCCCGTGCCGTCGTTGCCCGTGCCGTCGTTGCCCGTGCCGTCGTTGCCCGTGCGCTCTGCTCCGCCGCCGACCCGGTGCGGCGTCATCGGCAAAGATCACGGGATGGATGTGCGCAACCCGGCCACCGGCGAGGTCCTGGCCAAGGTCGAGGGCTTGACCGCGCCAGAGACCGATGCGGCCATCGGCCGCGCCGCCCAGGCTTTCGGGCCCTGGCGCGCGGTGGCCCCGGGGGACCGGGCACGGTTGCTGCGCCGTTTCGCCGCCGCCGTCGACGCCCACCTCGAGGAGCTGGCCGGTCTGGAGGTGGCCAACGCCGGCCACGTCGTCGGGAACGCGCGCTGGGAAGCCGGCAACGTGCGCGACGTCCTCGAGTTCTACGCCGGCGCGCCCGAGCGCCAGAGCGGCAAGCAGATCCCGGTACCCGGCGGCATCGACGTGACCTTCTATGAGCCACTCGGCGTCGTCGGCGTCATCGTTCCGTGGAATTTCCCGATGGCGATCGCCGGCTGGGGCTTTGCGCCGGCGCTGGCGGCGGGCAACACCGTCGTCCTCAAGCCGGCCGAGCTCACGCCGCTGAGCGCCGTACGCATCGGTGAGCTCGCGCTCGAGGCGGGGTTGCCCGAGGGTGTGTTGCAGATCCTGCCGGGAAAGGGGAGCGTCGTCGGACAGCGCTTCGTGGACCACCCCGCCGTGCGCAAGGTCTGCTTCACCGGGTCGACCGAGGTCGGGCGTTCGGTCATGGCGGGCTGCGCCCAGCAGATCAAGCGGGTCACGCTCGAACTGGGCGGCAAGAGCGCCAACATCGTCTTTGCCGACGCCGACCTCGAGCTGGCGGCGGCCCGTGCCCCCTACGGCGTGTTCGACAACGCGGGACAGGACTGCTGCGCCCGCTCGCGCATCTTGGTGGAGCGCGTGGCCTACGACCGCTTCATGGCACTGCTGGAACCGGCCGTACGGGGCGTGGCCGTCGGCGACCCGGCGCTCGAGACGACCGAGATGGGCCCGCTCATCTCCGAGGCCCAACTCAACCGCGTCGCCTCCTTCGTCCCCGAGGGCGCGCCGGTGGCCGTGCGTGGCTCGTGTCCCGAGGGGCCGGGCAACTGGTTCCCCCCGACCGTGCTGGCGCCGGTCGACCCGTCCGACCGCGCCGCGGTCGAAGAGATCTTCGGTCCCGTGGTCGTCGTCATGCCCTTCGAGGACGAGGCCGACGCCGTGCGGCTGGCCAACGACACGCCCTACGGCCTCTCGGGGTCGCTGTGGACCCGCGACATCGGTCGCGCGCTGCGCGTCGCCCGCGCCGTCGATACGGGGACGTTGTCGGTCAACTCGCACTCCTCGGTGCGCTACTGGACGCCCTTCGGGGGCGTGAAGCAGTCGGGCCTCGGCCGCGAGCTCGGCCCCGACGCACTCGAGGCGTTCAGCGACGTCAAGAACGTCTTCATCAGCTCGGATTAGACCAGCCCGCGCCATAGTCGGCTCGGACCAGAGTCAGCTCGGACCAGAGTCAGCTCGGACGAGGCGCCGCACAGAGCACGGAGGAGAACCATGACCGACACCACGCACGCCACCGCCGATGCCACCACCGCCGATGCCACCACCGCCGATGCCACCACCGCCGATGCCAGCACCTACGCCCGCCGCCTCGAAGGGCGCGTCTGCGTCGTCACCGGCGGAGCCGGCGGCATCGGCCGCGCCATGTGTGAGCGCTTCGCCGCAGAGGGCGCGCGTGTGGCGGTGGTCGACCTCGATGAGGACGCGGGGGGAGCTGTGGCCGCCGCGACCGGCGGGATGTTCGTGCGGGCCGATGTGACCTCCTCGGACGAGGTCGAGGCGCTCTACGGCGAGGTCGCCGGCCGCTACGGCGGGATCGACGTCTGCTGCAACAACGCCGGCATCAGCCCGCCCGACGACGACTCCATCCTCGACACCGGGCTCGAGGCGTGGGAGCGCGTGCAGCGGGTCAACCTCACGTCGGTGTACCTGTGCTGCAAGCACGCGCTCCCGCACCTGCTCGCGCGCGGCAAGGGCTCGATCGTCAACACGGCATCCTTCGTCGCCGTCATGGGCGCGGCCACGAGCCAGATCAGCTACACGGCTTCCAAGGGCGGCGTGCTCTCCATGTCGCGCGAGCTCGGCGTGCAGTTCGCGCGCCAGGGCGTCCGGGTGAACGCGCTGTGCCCGGGGCCCGTCAACACGCCCCTGCTCCAGGAGCTCTTCGCCAAGGACCCCGAGCGGGCGGCCCGGCGGTTGGTGCACGTCCCGATGGGCCGCTTCGGGGAGGCCTCGGAGATCGCGGCCGCGGCTGCGTTCCTGGCCAGTGACGACTCGTCCTTCATGACAGCGTCGACGTTCCTGGTCGACGGCGGGATCTCCGGCGCCTACGTCACGCCCCTCTAGGCCTCCGGCTCGACCGAGGCTCGAGCGACCATTCAGCCGCCGAGGCTGGCGCGCAGCTCCTCGAGCTCGGCGCGAAGGTGCGCGATTTCGGATCGGAGCCCGGTGACTTCGGCGCGCAGTTCGTCGACCTCGGCGCGCCGCCCGTCGGGCGATTGTGGGGGCGATGCCGTGGGCGCCGGCGCGTCGTCGTGATCCACAGCGGGCGGGTCGTCGTCGGTGGGGGCGACCCACAGGCAGGCCCAGCGCTCCTCCTTCTGGCCCGGCCGGCGCCCTACGTTCGCGGCGAGCGGATCTTCGCGCGAGGCGAGGAGCTCGAGATCGTGCTCCACGCCGCGCAGCCCGTCGAAGGGCGCCATGCGCTCTGTCCGGGCGCGCAGCTCACCAGCGGTTTGAGGCCCGCGCAGCAAGAGCATCGCCACGATCGCGCTCTGCCCGTCGTCGAGACCCAGTGTCTCATCGAGCACGTGGCGGTAGCGGACGACCGATCGGCCGTGGGAGGGCAGCACGAAGCGGACAAGCTTCGCGTCCTTCAGCTCGTAGAGGGCGGTGTCAACCGTGGCCTCGTCGTAGCTCACGACGGGCTCCCGGTTCGAGGTCTGGTTGCACGCGGCCACGAGGGCGTTGAGGGTGAGCGGGTACTGCTGCGGCGTCGTCAGCGCCTTCTCTACCAGCGAGCCGAGCACCCGCGCGCAGGGCGGGCTCAGACGCATGGGACTGAGCATACGGTCCGGCCTGTCTTCGTTCTGGAGACGACGGTCCGGCGGCGGTGAGAAGGGTGCGGCGGGCTGAGCCCCTTCAGCCGCTGCTGCTGGTGGTGGTGCTGGGGCTGGTGCCGACCTCGAGGGGTGCGGCGAGGTAGGGCCCGTTCGGGCCGAAGCCGAGGTGGGCCATGGCGACGGGACGGGGCGGTCCTGGCAGCGGAAGCGTCGAGTTGAAGGGCGTGTAGAGCAGCCACACGCCGGCGTCGTTGGAGAACACCGATTCCTCCCCGGGGCCGTGGCCCTGCGCGTTGGACCCCAGCAGCGGCGACGCGGAGGTGTCGGCGCAGGGACCGAGTGGCCCGGAGCAGCGGGCGGCGCCGATGGAGTAGGCGGGCTGGTTGAACCAGCCGCCCGAGTAGAAGAGGTAATAGCTGCCCCGGACGAGCACGAGCTCGGGTGCCTCCACGATGTGGCCCTGCCAGGGCTCGTCGGGCCCGAAGATCACAGTCGGCTGGCCGAGAAGGTGCATGCCGTCGGCGCTGAGAGGCTCGCTGTAGATCTGCGTGTTGGCCGTGTCGGACCGGGCATTCTGGTCCGACTTCCACACCATGTAGGGCTGCCCGTCGGCGTCGATGAAGACCCGCGGGTCGATGGAGCCGCCGAGGGACTGCTGACAGATGAGGGGCGCCGGTGCGGCGAGATAGGGACCGGCGATGGCGGTGCTGATGGCGTCGCCGATGCACATGGTGGGTGGGGACACGCCAGCCAGCTGCGAGGTGAAATAGAGCATGTAGTCGGAGCCGAACTGGGCGACGTCGGGCGCCCACATGAATCCAGGTGCGGCCCACGGCGGCAGGGTGGGGAGCGCGTCGGTCGGCGCCCCCCACCGGCCGACCACCGTGCCCGAGCGCACCGGCACGTTCTGGGGCACCTTGTCCTGCGACGTGAACAGGTAGTAGCGGCCGCCCACTTGGATCATGAAAGGGTCGGGCTGGTCCGCTCCCGAGTTGATGGTGAAGCCGGGCGTTGCCGGGTCGCCCAACGCGGGTGGATCGAAGTACGGCGTCTGCAAGCCGAGCGCGGTCTCCCCGGCTGCCGCCCCGAGCGCGCCGGTCGAGAGGTAGTCGACGGGCGACACCTCGGACTCGTTGGCCGAACGTGCGCCCGCGCCGATCGCACCGACGCCGAACACGGCGGCCAGCCCGAGCACCACTGCCACCACGGCGGCGCTGCACACCGTGGTCACGGCCGGGCGGCGGCTCACGGTCCCGGTCCTCACCGCCGTTCCCACCATGGGGAAGAACTGGGGACGGCAACGCCCTCGTTTGGGGATGACCGGAAGAAAGGTGGGGAGAACCACTGGATTTCGCGAATCTCCATTGACCTTGTGTTGGGAGTGGCGCAACCTTTCTGAAGTTCGGAGACGACAGCCCGCCGAACCTCAAGCGAGCACCGAAAGGTAGGAGCGAGGGAAGCCCAAAGGGAAGCCGCAAGGCGGAACGGCGGGAAGCCGAGAGAACGCTGTAAGGCGAGATCGAGGGATGGGAGCGAACCCCGCAAGGGGGGCGTGACCGGAGCGGGTTGGAGGTTCCGCACTGCGATGGTCCGTGGTGCGTCACGGTGGCTTCCCTGGAGCCGGCGTGGCCGGCTCGGGCGGGGGTTGTCCGACACGACCCCGGCTCGATGCCAGCGGGACATCGTTGACGTGGCCCCGAGGAGCACGGGAGGCTTCGGCCGAACGGTTACTCGGGGCTGCGTCGCGCCCGGGCTCTGGTACACCGTTGCGTTCTTCATGCACCGGTAACGCCGGTAGGAGGCAACCCCCGCGCTCGCGGCGCCCGATTCTGGCCATCGGGCTTAAGGCGAGCCTTCGCGCAGGGTTTTGGGCAGGCCTTGGGGCCGGGGCTTAGGGCAACGACGTCCACAGACGGGCCGGGCGCTCGCCCGCGGCCACCTGACGGTTGAGTTCTGCCTGGACCAAGGTGAGGTCGCCCGGGTGGGTCACACCGATGCAACGCCCCACCGCTGGGAGCACCGCGAAGGGGTTGGTGACGAGGGATTGGGCCACCACCTCGGGCAAGAGGACCTCGGCCTCCTCGGAGGCGTCGACGGCAGCGTCCATGGCGGCCTGGAGTGTCTTGTGGAAGGCCGGCGTGAACCCCCACAGGTTCATGGAGACCCGGTCGTCACCCGAGAGCGTCTCGGGCTCACGCCCGTCGCCGGCCACGAAGCCGCCCTCGGGGGTGGCGGTGACCTGGCGGCGCTCGTCGACGCCGAGGAGGGTCCCGTCCGGGCCCACCTCGCAGATGCCGCGCGTCACGGGGGAGAAGCCGACGACGGCGTCGGCCAGCCGGTAGCCCACCAGCGCATTGGTGTTGACCTGGGCGCCCAGGTGCCCAGCCAAGAGGGCGCAGGCGTCGCGACCGTATATGTCGTCGGCATTGCCCACGCCGTAGGGCGCGTCACCCACGTGCTCCGACGCGCTCAGCACGGCGTTGACGGTGCCGAGCGGCACCGGCTGGGCGGCGAAACGCACGTCGACCGCCGACGGCCAGGTGTGCTCGACGTGGTAGCGGATGGCCGGACCGGTGCTGGGACCGAGCACCAACACGATCGTGGAAAAGCCGGCGGCGAGCGCGTCGGAGGCGACGAGGTCGATCACCGCCTCCCCGTGGGTGCCGACCGGCGCCAAGGGCTTGCAGCCGCCGTACCGCTTGGCGCGCCCCGCCGCCAAGATGACGAGCGCCAGGCCCGCCCCGCCTCGAGCCACGGTCAGGTGATCCAGCGCAAGACTGCGGTGGCCCACGTCATGCCGCCGCCGAAGCCGGTCATCAAGAGGGTGTCACCGTCGTGGACGCGGCCACATGTGATGGCGTCGTAGAGCGCCAGGGGGATGGAGGCCGAGGACGTGTTGCCGTAACGGTCGATGACCACGGCGGTCCGCTCCTCGGGAATGCCCAAACGCTGGCAGGCCGCCTGGATGATCCGCAGGTTGGCCTGATGGGGCACCATCAACGTGATGTCGTCCGGACCCAGACCGGCGTCGGCCATGGCCCGCTCGGCCGACTCGACGACCACGCGGACGGCCCGGCGGAACACTTCCTTGCCGTCCATGAACAGTGTGCCGCCGTGCTCGCACTTCAAGAGGTGCTTGACCGACCCGTCCGAGTTCATGTTCCAACTGAGGAGGATGCCCGGGCCATCCACCGGCTCGACGACCACGGCGCCGGCGCCGTCGGCCACGATCACGGCGATCTTGCGGTCGTCCATGTCGGTGATACGCGAGAGGGTCTCGGAGCCCACCAGCAGGACGGGGCCCGATCCGATCGCGATCAGTCCCGACACGGTGATGAGCCCGTAGACGAAGCCCGAGCACGCCGCGTTGAGGTCGAAGGCACCCCCGTGCATGCCGATGCCGTGCTGCACCGTCGGGGCCGTGCCCGGCACGATGCTGTCCGGCGTCGTGGTGGCCAGCACGAGGTTGTCGATTTCCGCCGCTGTGCGCCCGGCGCAAGCCAGCGCCTCCTGGGCCGCCTCGATCGCCAGCCCCGACGTCGTGCCGCCGATGTGGCGCTCCTTGATGCCGGTCCGCTCGACGATCCACTCGTCGCTCGTATCGAGGCTCACGGCCATGTCGTCGTTGGTCACGACCTTGTCCGGTACCGCGATCCCCCAGCCGGTGATCTTGATCCCTTTCACGCGGCGGACCCGGCACGGACGGCGTGGATTCCGACGAACCCGGCGTCTCCGTAAATGATCCCCCCGGTGTTGATGGCGACGCCGATACACGCGCCGTCGACCTGACGGGCGCCGGCGCGGCCGCGGAACTGCGTGGCGAGCTCGACGACCTGGGCCAACCCGGTAGCGCCCAACGGGTGCCCGCGGCCCACCAGACCGCCGCTCGAGTTCACGACCAGTCCGGGCGTGTCGACGCTCGTCGCGCCGGCCTCGGTGGCCGGCCCGGCCTCCCCTTGCGCGAAGAAGCCAAGGGACTCCAACGTGTAGAGCTCTTCGGCCGCGGTGGCGTCGTGCAGCTCGACGAGGTCGGTGTCATCGGGCCCGAAGCCGAACACCTCCCAGGCCGCTTCAGCGACCTGGGTCAGGCGGTCGTGGTAGTCGAGGAGACCGTTGCCCGAGCGCGCCACCGAGCCGATGATACGGGGCGCCGAGGCGGGTGCCCGGACGCCTGGACCGGCCAGGACGACCGCGGCGGCGCCGTCGGTGAACGAGCTGCACATCAGTCGGGTCAGCACGCCTGCGACCTGGGGCGAGTCGAGCACCTCATCGACGGTGACGGAGCGCTGGAATTGCGCCTGGGGGTTGCGCGACGCGTGGTCGAAGGCCTTGACGGCGGCGGCGGCGATCTGGCGGACCGTGGCGCCCGCCTCCTTCATCAGGCGCTGGGCCCAGCCGTTGTTGAGCCCCATCAAGATGCTGCCGGCCGGGTTGTCCTCCGCCTGGCGTCGGTCGTGGAGGTCGTGGCGGTACTCGGCCGGCAAGCCGTCCTCGATGCCGGCGATCGTCTCGGCCCGGTTGCCCGTCCACATCTTCTCGACGCCGAGGGCGAGAACCGGCCGGTCCTGGACCGACGCCGCCATGGTCGCCAGGTGCAGCGCCGAGCTGCCGCCTGCGCAGGAGTTGTCGACGTTGATGATGGCAGCCTCGTTGAGGCCGGCCTTGCGCAGCCAACTCTGGCCGCGCATGCAGCCTTGATCGCTCAGCCGTCCGGCCATCGCGTTCCCCACGATGACGAGGCCGAGCTCGTGGGGCGACACGCCGGCGTCGTCGAGTGCCTCGTGCGCCACCTCGTAGGCCATCGTGTCGGGCGACTGGTCGCGCCGGCCCATGTCGGTCATGCCGGTCCCGAGGATGGCGAGGTCGGTGCCGCTCATGCGGGAACCCCGGCCAGCGCCGGCTCCGCGGCGGCGACGAAGGCGGCACGCAGGAGCGCGAAGTGCTCGACCGCCGGTGCGCCGGCCACCATCACCACGATGTGGCGGGCGCCGGCCTCGGCGTAGCGCGCCAACGCGGTGGCACAGGTGTCGGGCGAGCCCGCCACCAGGTGCCGTTGGAAGGCCTTGGGCGGGAGCCGGTAGAGATGCGACAGCCAGGCAGCGCCCTCGGCGGGCGCGATCTCGTCGTCACCGACACGGGCGAAGACCACGACGCCGGGCTCGACCGCTCCCGCATCGCGGCCCGCCTCGGTCGTCTCGCGGCGCAGTGCGGCAAGCGATTCCGCGTATTCCTCGGGGGCCAAGAAGAGCGGCACCCAGCCGTCTCCCACGGCGGCCGCCCGGCGGCGGGCGGCCACGCTCGACCCTCCGAACCACAAGGGGATCGGAGTTGACGCAGGGTCCTGGACGTACTCGGAGGGGGAGTGGGTGCCCCACGCAGCGCGCAGGTCGGCCACCCCCTGGTCCATGAGCCGCCCGCGGCGGGTGAAGTCGACCCCGGCGCGCTCGTACTCGCTCCGGTGGATTCCCACGCCGAGCCCGAGGACGAAGCGGCCACCAGAGAGGAGTTGGAGGGCGGTCGCCTGCTTGGCCACGGCGCCGGGACTTCGCAGCGGCAGCTGGAGCACGCACGTCCCGAGCGTCGTCGTGGCCGTGGCTGTGGCTGCGACCGCGAGGGTCGTCATGGCCTCGGCGATGGGATGGGGCCAGTACAGATGGTCCACGGCCCAGAGTGAATCGGCTCCTGTCGCTTCGGCCCGCCGGCACAGCTCAGCCAGCGCCGCAGCACTGCTGGTATCACCGAAGGTACTACCACTTGCGGGAGTCAGTTCTCCCTGCAAGGTGGGTGGAAGGATGAAGCCGAGGGATGGACGGATGAAACCGCTTCCTACCGGGGTCACACCGACATAGTACGCCGCGGCGCGTTGCCTGCCTATTAATTCAGCCGGGAACGGGCGGCGGCATGACTGCGCCGGTGGCACCGCCTGGGGCACCGAGGACCGAGAGCGTGCAGCGCGCCTCACAGATGGCCCGGCCGCCGTCGTCGGTCAGCCCGATTCGCCACACCTGAACCGTCCGGCCCACCCGCACCGGGGTCGCCTCGGCGGTGAGGTGGCCGTCACGCACCGAGCGCAGGTGGCTGGCGTTGAGCTCGATCCCGACGACGCTGCGGTCGGGCCCGGCCGCGAGCGCCGCTCCGAAACTGGCCGCCGACTCGGCCAGGAGGGCGGACACCCCACCGTGGAGGATCCCGTAGGGCTGGTGCACGCGCCAGTCCACCGGCAGGCGCATCACGACCCGCTCCGGGCCGGCTTCGAGGACCTCGACGTCGAGGAGGTCGTGGATGCTGGCGGGCGGGTTCGAAGACGGCGCGCCCGAGCCGGGAATCGGAGGGGGGTTGGCCACCGCCGGGATGTTAACGGGCACCGTTAACCTGGGCGCGTGGCCGCGGTGGTGGACCTGCGAAGCGACACTGTCACCCACCCGACACAGGCGATGCGCCGGGCCATGGCCGAGGCCGAGGTCGGTGACGACGACTACGGCGAGGACCCAACGGTGCGCGCGCTCGAGGAGGCCTTCGCAGCACGGGTCGGCAAGGCGGCCGCGCTCTTCGTGCCGTCCGGTGTGATGGCCAACCAGATCGCGGTGCGCGTCCTCTCCCAGCCCGGCACCGCGGTGGTGGCGGGCTGCCGCCAGCACGTCGTGGCCTACGAGTACGGCGCGGCGCCGATGAACGCGGGCATCCAGTTCATCCCCGTCGACGATGGCGACGGCATGCTGCGGGCCGACGACGTGCGCCACGCCCGGCTTGCCGCCGAGCACCATCAGCCCGCGGTCTCCCTGGTGTGCATCGAGAACACGCACATGGCGGCGTCTGGCGCTCCGTGGACGTGTGACCGACTGCGCGCCGTCGTCGACGCCGCGGCCGGACTGCCCGTGCACATGGACGGAGCGCGGCTGTTCAACGCGGAGGTGGCGACTGGCGTACCGGCGGCGGAATGGGCAGCCCCGGCCACCACCGTCTCGTGTTGCCTGTCCAAAGGGCTCTGCGCGCCGGTGGGCTCGTTGCTCGCCGGCGACGAGGACGTCATTGCCGCCGGGCGCCTGGCGCGCAAGCGGCTCGGTGGAGGCATGCGCCAAGCCGGCGTGCTCGCCGCCCCCGGCCTGCTGGCCTTGCACGACATGGTGGCGAGGTTGGCGGAGGACCACGCGCGCGCGGCGCGCCTCGCCGTCGCCGTGGCGGAGCGCTGGCCCGAGAGTGGGCTCGACCCCGCGGCCGTCCGCACGAACATCGTGACCTTCACGCATCCCTCGCCCGACAAGCTGCTGGCGTACCTCGATGAGCACGGGGTGCTGGCGCACGCCATCGCGCCCGAGACCATGCGTTTCGTCACCCACCGCGACGTCGACGACGACGGAATTGCCCGCGCCATGGAGGCACTTGCATCGGCGCCGGGAGGGCGCACTTCGTGAAGGTGCGCATCGGTATCAGCGCGGGCGGCGAGAGCCTCGGGCCCGAGTCCATGGCCGGTCTGGGCCGGACGGTCGCCGAGACGGGCTTCGACTCGCTGTGGCTCCCCGAGGTACTGACCCGTCCAGGGCCTGATCCGCTCGTCGGGTTGGCCTGGGTCTCGGGCGCCTGTCCCGGACTGAAGATCGGCACGACCATGCTCCTGCCGGGCCGCAACCTGGTCCGGGTGGCAAAGGCGGTCGCCACCCTCGACGTGCTCTCGGGCGGTCGGTTCTTGCTGACGTTCGTCCCAGGCCTCGGCCTGGGCGCCGAGCGCAGTGCGGTCGGGATCCCGACGGCGGCGCGCGGCGAGCAGATGGACGATGCCCTGCCCGTGCTGCGCCGCTTGTGGTCGGGAGAGGAGGTGACCCACGACGGTCCGGCGGGTGTCTTCGCCGGGGTATCAGTCTCCCCGCGTCCGGCGCAGGACCCCTTCGACGTCTGGTTGGGCGGCAACTTGCCTGCCGCGCTCGAGCGTTGCGGCCGGTTGGCTGACGGGTGGATCCCGGCCTTCTGCACGCCCGACGATGCGGCCGACGGCAAAGCGGTGATTGAGGAGGTCGCCGCGGCGCACGGGCGCACCATCAGTCCCGAGCACTTCGGCGTCAGCCTGGCTTACGCCCCCGAGGGCACCGACGTGTCGGCGCTGGCCTCGTCCCCCTTGGCGCGCCGGGCGCGGGGTCGCCCGCTCGAGGACATCATCCCGGTGGGGCTGACGGGCTTGCGCACGATGCTCGAGCGCTTCTTGGCCGTGGGGTTCTCCAAGTTCATCGTGCGGCCGATGGCGCCCCCGGACGGTTGGCGACCGGTGCTCGAGAACCTCGCCGCGGCGGTGGGGGACCTGCAGACTTAGGGAACCGGCGCGGCCGCCACGAGTCGAGCCCGGACGCTGCCGGGTGGCCGGCACGGGCCTTACGCTGCACCGCATGCCCCAGCGCCCCCTCACCCTCATGGCGGTCCACGCCCATCCCGACGACGAGGCCATCTCGACCGGCGGCATCCTGGCGCGTTACGCCGACGAGGGAGTGCAGACCGTGCTGGTCACGTGCACCAACGGTGAACTGGGCGACGGACCCGGCGGCGTGAAGCCTGGTGAACCCGGTCACGACGAGGCCATTGTCGTCCCGCTGCGCCGGCGCGAGCTCGAGGCGAGCTGCGATGTGCTCGGTGTCTCGCACCTCGAGCTCCTCGGGTACCACGACTCGGGCATGGAGGGCTGGCCACAGAACGACGCGCCCAATTCGTTCTGGCGCACGCCGGTGGACGAGGCGGCGCGGCGCCTGGCTGACCTGATGCGACGCTACGAGCCCCAGGTCGTTGTCACCTACGACGAGAAGGGCTTCTATGGGCACCCCGACCACATTCAGGCGCACCGCGTGACCCGCGCCGCGATCGCGGCGTGCGGCATCCCCGCCAAGCTGTACTACACCGCCGTGGCGCGCTCGAGGATGCGCGGCTTTCGCCAAATTTTGGTAGAGCACGGTATCGGCGAGCCGTCCGAGATCGAGGACATGCCCGAGTGGGGCACGCCCGACGAACTGATCACGACCACGATCGACTGCAGCTCCGTGGCCGCGCGGAAGTACGCGTCATTGGCGGCACACGCAAGCCAGAGCGAGAACATCGTCTTCCTCCAGATGGGGGAGGAGCTGTTCGCCACCATGATGGGCTCGGAGAGCTTCGTACGCGTCAGCGACTCGACTGGTGCACCGGTGCCCGAGGCCGACCTCTTCGCCGGACTGCGCTGAGCCGGACCTTCCGATCCGGACCGAAGCCGAGCCCGCGCCCCACCGGGAGATAGGGACGCGAGCTCGGTCCGGAGTGGTCCCTACGTCGAGTCGCCGGCATGGGGAGTGCCGGCGTGCGCGCGGGGAGCCGATTGAGCGAGGCAGAGCGCCGCGGCGGCAACGAGGAGTGCCGCGGCGATCACCTCGACGACGAACGCCTCCTTGCCATAGGGAGCGAGCCACGACTCCTTGAAGCCGAAGAGCCCGTGGACAACCGAGACCAAGAAGCCGCCGATGGTGGCCAAGGCGAAACCCACCCCGACGACCGCCGCCCAGACCCTACGGACCGCGATGATGCCGAGGCCGATCACCAGACCGGCGATCGACTGCAGCAAGAAAAGCGGTCCGATGGTCGGGATGGACCGGTAGCCGTCAGTCTCGCCCCAGAGGTGGAAGTGGACGTAGGCCGACCACAGGAGGAGCGCACCGCCCGCCCCGAAGCAGGCGGTGGCGGCGAGCGCGACCGGCCGGCGGCTGCGTCCTGGGCCGAGCAGCAACGGGCTCCATCGCATCTCAACACGATCCACCGCCGGTGGCGTGTGATCGTGGATGGCGGCGGCGGTGGCTGGGGGCACAGCGGGGATACGGCGCAGCCACCTAGGGGGATTGTGCGCGAATTGGCCCTGACCCGGGAGAAATCTCGCCGGCGCCCCGAGCCGTACACCCGGAGATGCGACAATTACGTGTGGCCGAGGGCGAACTGTCCGACGAGGGCCTCCTGGCGGGCATGGCCGTCGGGGATCAGTCGGCTGCAGTGACGTTCGTCCGTCGTTACCAGCGCCGGATGTTCGGGCTCGCGTACTCCATGACGAGCGATACCGGAGTAGCCGAAGACGTGGCCCAGGAGGCAATGATCAGGGTCTGGCGCCACGCCCCGGTCTTCGACCCCCGCCGCGGCTCGGTCGCGTCGTGGGTGCTCACGATCACGCGCAACCTGGCCATCGACGCCCTGCGTCTGCGCCGCGCCGTGCCAACGGACCCCGACGACTTCACGGCCTCGGCCTTGCGGAGCGACGAGCACAATCCCGAGGATGCGGTGCGTCGCGGCGATGCCCGCGACATCGTGCGGGGGGTGCTCGGGCAGCTGCCCGAAGAGCAACGCCGAGCGGTGGTGCTGGCTGCCATTTACGGCAGGACAGCGCTCGAGATCAGTGAGTCCGAAGGGATCCCGCTCGGGACCGCGAAGACGCGGATCAGGACCGCCCTCATCCGGTTGCGGGCGGCAGTCGAGCACGTGGAGGGGGTGAGAGACGAGCAATGAGCGACGACACGAGAGACCAATGTGAGAAGTACTCGGGTGAGCTGGCGGAGCTCGCTCTCGGTGTGCTGACCGGGCGCGAGCGCGCACGGGCCTTGTCCCATGTCGAGTCTTGTCAGCGTTGCGCCGAGGAGCTCGAACAGCTGTCTCGGGTGGCGGACGCAGTGGTGCAGGTCGCGCCCGAGGTGGAGCCGCCCATGGGCTTCGAGGTGCGCCTGTTCGAGAAGATGGGTCTGTCCGACGAGCTGGCCCAGCACCGCCAACGCCGACACAGGTTCCGTCAGACGCGCTGGGGTATCGCAGCGCTCGGCGTTGCGGCCGCCGCCGCGGTGGCCCTCGGCCTCGGGCTGAGCCTGCCGTCCTCGACACCGCCCACGGTGAGCGCCCAGGGCCAGCACGCGCACTCGGCCAGCGCCGCTCGCCTCATAGAGAACGGCACGCCCGTCGGGCGCGTCGCGACCTTCGTCAGCGTGGGCAAGCCGTGGATGTCGATGATGTTGGCCGACTCGTCTGCGCGGGGCTGGGTCAACTGCGTCGTGGTGACCGACGACGGGATGTCGCACCAGGTCGGGACGTTCGACGCGCGCAAAGGTTATGGCGCGTGGATCGCGCCGCTGCACGTCGACCCCAAGGACATCCGCACCGCCGAAGTGGTGTCGCCCACCGGAGCGGTGATCGCCGCCGCCATGCTGAGCTGACGCGCTCGTCTCGTCCCTAATACCGGTAGGTGTCGGGCTTGTAGGGTCCTTCGACCGGGACACCGATGTAGTCGGCCTGCTCTTGGCTCAGCGTCGTGAGCTTCACGCCCAACGCGTCGAGGTGGAGGCGCGCCACCTTCTCGTCGAGGTGCTTGGGCAGGACGTAGACGTCGTTCACGTACTGCCCGGTCTGGGTGTAGAGCTCGATCTGAGCCATCGTCTGGTTGGTGAACGAGTTGGACATCACGAAGCTCGGGTGGCCCGTGGCGTTCCCGAGGTTCAGCAGCCTGCCCTCGGAGAGGACAATGACGGCGTGCCCGTCGGGAAACACCCACTTGTCCACCTGCGGCTTGATGTTGATCCGCTCGATACCGGGGGTCTTGGTCAGGCCGGCCATGTCGATCTCATTGTCGAAGTGACCGATGTTGCCCACGATGGCCTGGTGCTTCATGGCGGCCATGTGCTCAGCCCGGATGATGTCCTTGTTGCCTGTCGTAGTGATGATGATGTCGGCCTTCGGGAGGATGTCCTCGAGCGTGGTGACCTGGAAGCCCTCCATGGCGGCCTGGAGCGCGCAGATCGGGTCGACCTCTGTCACCACGACGCGAGCGCCCTGGCCGGCCAGTGACTGTGCGCAGCCCTTGCCGACATCGCCGTAGCCGCAGACGACCGCCACCTTGCCCCCGATGAGCACATCAGTGGCGCGGTTGATCCCGTCGACGAGTGAGTGCCGGCAGCCGTACTTGTTGTCGAACTTCGACTTGGTCACCGAGTCGTTCACGTTGATGGCGGGGAAGAGCAGTTCGCCCTTCTTCGCCATGTCGACCAGCCGGTGCACGCCGGTCGTGGTCTCCTCGGTCACGCCCTTGATCCCGTTGGCGATCGACGTCCACCGGCCGCCGTCCTCTCCCAGGCTGCGCCCGAGGAGGGCCAGCACGACGGCGAACTCCTCCGAGTCGGCCGTGGCCGGGTCCGGCACGCTGCCGGCCTTCTCGAACTCCACGCCCTTGTGGACGAAGAGGGTGGCGTCGCCGCCGTCATCGAGGATCATGTTGGGGCCACCCTCTCCGGGCCACAGCAGCGCCTGCTCGGTGCACCACCAGTACTCCTCGAGCGTCTCGCCCTTCCAGGCGAACACTGGGATCCCCGTGAGATTGTCGACAGTGCCCTCAGGCCCCACCGCGACGGCGGCCGCAGCGTGGTCCTGCGTCGAGAAGATGTTGCAGCTCGCCCAGCGCACGCGGGCGCCCAGCGCGGTCAGGGTCTCGATGAGGACCGCCGTCTGCACGGTCATATGCAGCGAGCCGGTGACGCGGGCACCGGCCAGGGGCTGGCTGGCGCCGTACTCGGCCCGCATGGCCATGAGGCCGGGCATCTCGTGCTCGGCCAACACGATCTCCTTGCGGCCGAACTCGGCCAGGGAGAGGTCGGCCACCTTGTAGGGAGGGGGGGTCGTCATGGGGCTTGTTCCTTCCGGTTCGGATGAACGTGCGCGGGCGCGCACCTCTGCGGCGGGCCGGACGGCGAAAGCGCAACGCACGTGCTCCGACCTCTGTCGGAGGCCGCGTGCCCACCCCAACTTTAGGCCGTGGCGCACAGCCCTGTGCGACCACAGACCGTCTGGGCCCGCAAGGTCGGGGCGGCACGGCCGTGGTGCACAATGGAGCCGCGCGGGGCCGAGGGTTCCGCCTCCGAGCCCCCGTAGCTCAGGGGATAGAGCATCGGTTTCCTAATCTGATCTGAGACGCGCAGTCAGACTCAACGATTTACAAAAGCGCACACCAGGGCGCATTTTTGCAGGCGACGCTCGGGGACGCCCTCGCATAGTTCCAGCTCAGGACTAGACGCGAAACTAGACGCGGAGACCCCTCGACCATCGCCCGTCTCGGCGAGATGGGCCGTGCGCTCCTAGCTTGTGATCCCTTGTTCTAGTTCGGCCTTCAGGGCGTTGACTGCGTCGTTGAAGTTCCCCGCATCAACCCCGTTCTGAGCGTCATACGAGGAGACGGTCGCTGATGGTGTCGTAAGAGTCACAGACGCTTGCTCCGAAAGAACGTCACGCAAGGCTCGCGCCGTCGTGACGACTGCGTTGACAGCCTCGTTGTAGTGAGTGGGCCACGGCAGCGCGATCAACTGCCCGACGAATGTGGTGAGCGCCGCCTGATAGGTGCCCACTGCTGAGTCGTACTGGGTGACGTCTTGTGCGGCCTGACTCTGGGCGTTGGCCTCGTCCGTTCTGGCGTTGGCGGCTGTCTGCTGCTCGCTGGAAAGGCAGTCCGTGTAGGACGTTGGGTCGGTGAGTGAGATTGTGCAGCCAGTGCCGTACTGGTTGTTAGTGATCGCTGCGTTGTCGAGCGCGATCCTCTTGCCCAGAGTTCCGAGGGCTGTCGTCAGAAGGCCGTCCGTTCCCAGGTACGCAGAGGCGGCGGAACTCTCTGTGCTGAGGTCGCCGTAGAACTGGACTGCCACCTTTGCCACATTGGTTGTCGTGCTTGTCGTCGGAGCGGACGCCGGATGTGAAGGACTGGACGAGCAGGCCCCAAGGAGCAACGTGGCCGGGATGACAGTCAGCGCCAGCAGAGCCGCCCTTCGCATTGGCCGATGTTACGACGGCTGAAACGGATCAACTGAGGATGGTGACCCTGCCGCCTCAGACGAGCTGCGCGCTCCACTCGTGGATGCACTTCGGGTTGTCGCAGATCATGTGGATGTGCTCGGGCTGGTTGATGCAGTCGGCGGAATCGTGGAGTGTCGGGCGGACATCACGGCCTCCTGATTGGTGGTCACGGATTCAGTTGAAGCGGACACCTGACTCTCCGTCGGGCGGCGACGGGAGACCCAGCGTCCGAGTCTCGACAACGTCCTTCCAATCACACGCGCCGCACGCCAACCACTCTGTCATCTCCCTACGATTTTCCCCGCCTCTCGTCCAGAACTTCTTGACCGAGTACGAGCCACAATCGGGACATTGGTGCTCGGGTTCGTCGGGCCGCATGAGACTTGACCAGACTGTGATCAAGTGGCCCACGACGTCAACTGCGATGCTCGCCTCGCCACGAGTCGCCTGCTTCATATGAGTGACCGCGTTGACGTAGTCCCACGCACCCTTCGACTGTGCCTTCAGGTAAGAGCGAAGGTCGCCGTTGTGGGAGCCACTTGCGAGCGAGTTTGCGAGGAGTTCTGTCCAGTGGACGAAGTCGCTGAGCTTGGGTCGGTCCACACCAGCTGGTACGAGGTCGTTGTCGGCGATGGCGTGTGAAAAGGAGACGAGCGCCTCCCGACACCGCATCCCCACGGCCTGAAAGTCCTCGGCCTCCTCCGCTTCGTTGTAGGCGTCTGCCGCCTGCTCGTACACACGGAAGGGTCGTTCCAACTTCGGCTCCGGCGCTTCGGGCGCTTCCCTTGCCTGGCGCGGACTGACCCTTGCCATAAGGCCGATGTGGAAGGACAGCACTTCGTCGGCGCTCTTGAAGTCCTCCTGGTGGTAGAGGTTCGTGAGGCCGGTAACGACCCACCAGCGGCCCTTGTCGGTGTGAACGTCCCAGACCTCATGGTCGTTGCCCCACACCCGCTCGCTCTTCATCCGCTCGGCGTGCGTGACCCTCTCGTCCTCGGTCTCCAGCTCCACGTAGTCCAGGATCTGCTGGCGCTCCAGGTCGTCTCGGTCCATCACGATGGAAAGGCTACTGACGGACGGAGCGGCTACGGAACCTGTCGAGTCTCTCCCGGCGAGCTGACATCCGTGGTTTTTTTCCGGCGTGGGGAAACGCGCATCCAGACCCAAGAAGTGACAATCAGACCCAACAAGTGACAAACCGGGACAAATACGCAGGTCTCGCGGTTAGTGAGAAGCCGCTGTGGTTCTCCGCGTCAGAGCACCCGCAGGTCATACTCGCCCATGCCCGGCACGCAGCTCTCGCGACCCGACGTTCCCGGCGTGGGACTACGAACGCCAGAGCCTGGGATACAAAATCACCCACAGGTATAAAGCGTGGCGGCTTCCTGGGATGGAGGATCGAGATGAAGAACCGAGGCCGGATCAAGCGGGCGTCGCAGTCAGTCGAGTTAGACGGTGTTCCCGCTTACGAGCTGCGAGCGATCGAAGAATGGTACGAGCAGGAGGCGCCGGCCGGTCTGCGTGATCAGGTCGAGCCGTGGACGTTTGACGCCCGAGAGCTGCCGACCACCTGGGGAGAGAGCACGCGCAAGCTCCAGCACGCGCACACGACCGGCCAGCGGGCGCCTCGTGGGCCAGCGTCGAGCGACGGCAAGGACGTGGAGACGTTCAGTCGGACCGCTCGACCCGACACTCCGGTTGATCGGATCGAGGAACTGCCCGGTCGAGACGGCCGTAAGCACCGCACCGCTGTCGCACTAACCCAAGGGGACCTGGATGCTCAGCAGCAGAGCTGTGACCAGGGGTTTGTTACACGACGCCTAAAGGTGGGCCAGGAGGGGGGGCGTAGCAGTGGGCGGGTGCTCCGATTCGAGCGCCAGCCCGACTGGGTGGACCCCGAACAAGACGCCGGCGAGCGTGCCAGCGTGCGGCAGGAGCTGGTCGCTCCCGACGCCGCACCGGCGAACGATGATTCAGAGCCAATGGTCTACCGGGAGCACGTGCCCGAGCTGCACTGCGAGCACTGCGAACGTTCGGTCAGGACGGCACTCCGTAAGGGCCTGTGCATGGCCTGCTACCAGTACCACCGCCGGAATCGCCAGCTGCCCGATAAGGACACGGTGCTGAGGGCACGTAGATGGGTGCGACTCGCTCCCGTCGCGGATCGGAAAGGACCGAGCCAAAGATGACCAGCACGCGTACCGAGGACCGAAGCATCAGCTGCCGGCTGGCGGCGGAAGCAGCAGACCGCGCCGCTGATACAGCGTTCGCCGCCGTCAGTGACCCGACACTCATGCCGAGCGCACGAGCACTCGCGGCACTCACTCTCGACCTCTTGTCCGAGGACGAGTAGCCGCACCGGTCGGTGTGCCAGCTGGTGAGCCATCCCCTCACTGGCTGGCAGATCGACCAGTCACGTCGCCTCGTTGAGCAACCGCTCCGAGGCTGACTTCCCGAGCAACAGCTTCTGAGCTGCTGCGGCGCGTCACGTGCCGGAACGGCTCCGAGGCGAGGTAGCGGTGTTCTGGGCACCGCTGCCTCGCTCTTACCTACAACCCAGACCCCAACGGAAAGAGGCACCCCAGATGCCCGCTACAACAAGCAACGCCGACCTGTACGAGAAGCCGCTAGACGCCGCCCTGATGTACGCCGAGTACGGCTTCCGAGTCGCACCCGTCAAGCCCGAATCGAAAGTCCCGTCCATCACGGACTGGACGAACGCTGCCACCACCGACGAGGCGACAATCCGTGGATGGTGGGAGGCCCGACCAGATCATGGCGTCTGCATCGTCACAGGCCGTGAGTCGGGCATCTGGGTACTTGACGTCGACGTCTCCGAAGGCAAGCAAGGCGTGGAGACGCTGCAGGCGCTCCTGGACGAATACAACGGCGGCGAGAAGCTTCCCGCCACTCTTACGGCCCGCACGCCGAGCGGGGGTCTGCACTTCCTGTTCGCATACCCTGACGACTGCGAAATCCACAACTCCGCCAGCAACCGGCTTGGCCCTGGCCTCGACGTGCGAGGTGAAGGCGGACAGATCAACGCCGTCCCGACCAAACGAGGCGAATACAGCTACCGGTGGGCCAACAAGAGGGCGCCCTGGTCGGCCGCTGTACTGCCGGCGCCGTCGTGGCTCGTCGACCTCGTCAAGGACGAGGAACGGGAGGCGCAGACTGGCGAGTTGGTACCCACGGGCACCAAGCCCGAGACGGCGTGCGACGCCAAGCCCAGGCCCGTGTGGGACTTGCGCTACTGCGCCGAGCACACCTGGGAGGAGATGCTCCCCGGCGACGGGTGGCAGCTGCACAGCACAGACCGAAACAGCGACGCCCACTGGACTCGGCCAGGTAAGAGTCAGAGGGACGGCTCGTCGGCGACGGTCTACGCCGACAGCGACAAGTTGCAGGTGTTCACTACGTCGCTCGACTGGCTGCCTGCCGGTTCATACACCCGATGGGCGTACATGGTCCACCGTGACTACAGAGGGGACTTCAGCGCAGCAGCGGCGGCATACCGGCCAGAGCTGTCGCTGGTTGAGATGGTGCAGCCGGCGGCGCAAACGTCGGACGCCATCTCCCGCCCGACTGACGACGCCGCCGAACACCTGCCGCCCGAGTTCTGGGAAGCACGACCCGAGTTGGCACACATCCGACAGGCAGCGCACAGCCGGACTGAGAGCGCCGACGTCGTCCTGCACGCCGTACTAGCGCGAACGGCGGGCATTGTGCCCTACACCCTGAAGCTGCCAGCCACCGTCGGGTCACCGAAGCCGCTGTCCTACTTTGTTGGCCTTGTTGGGCCGTCAGGCGTCGGGAAGTCATCGGGACACGACGTCGCCCAGGAGCTGCTACCGGCGCCTGCATACGTGCTCGACGGATTGCCGATCGGGTCCGGCGAAGGATTCGCGGAAGCTCTCTTTGGTGAAGTCCCGGAAGAAGACGCCAACGGCAAGGTACGGATGGTGAAGCGCCAGATTCACCACAACGCCATCTCTTACGTGGACGAGGGCGAGGCACTAGGGCAACTGGGCAAGCGGTCAGGATCGACGCTGCTGTCCACGCTGCGAAGCATCTGGATCGGCGGAACGATCGGGCAGACGAACGCCAGCTCCGACCGCAAGCGAGCCGTGCCCCGAGGTAGCTACACGTTCGGTTTCATGATTGCCCTCCAGCCGGAAATCGCCGGGGACTTGCTTGCCGACTCTGCAGTCGGGACGCCGCAGCGGTTCGGCTGGGCGTGGGCGACTGATCGGACGATTCCTGACGAGCCTGTTCCGTGGCCGGGCGAGCTGGACTGGACGCCGCCGCCGAGGATTGAGGGTCAGGAGTTCGCCGTTGACCCCGCCATTGCCGCCGAGATACGGGCGGGGAAGCTGGCGAAGACTCGCGGTGAGAAGGTGGCCGACCCGGCTGAATCTCACGGCCCGCTGATGCGCCTGAAGATCGCTGGCCTGCTGGCCGTCCTCGCCGGGCGCATCAACATCGACACCGAGGACTGGGCGCTGGCCGAGATGGTGGTGAAGACCAGCCGGGCTGTGCGGTTGAAGATCGAGGCAGTCGTCGCCGCTGAGGCGGTCCGCAGAGAGGCACACACGGCCCAGACTCTGGCTCGGCGACAAGTCGTGGCGGCCAGCGCCGTTGGTGATGACCTTGTCGAGCGGGTGGCGAAGAAGATCGCCGGTCTGGTCACCGAGAGCGGCGAGGCCGGCCTCCCAGCCGGCGCCATCACGCAGAAGCTGAGTCGCCGCCAACGCGACGTGGAGCAAGAGGCGGTCGCTCTCTGCCTTGAACAGGCGTGGATCGTGCGCCGAACTTCACCCGGTCAGGGTCGGCAGAAGGAGCGGTTCTTCGGTGCCTGAGGAAGGGGTTGGTCGTAGGGGTTGGTTTGTGGTCGCCAGCCAACCCCTCGGCTTTCTCTGGGAGAAGACACCCTAATCCACCAGGTCTTTCTTTCTTCTACATAAGTCCAGGACGGCATTTTTTGCCAGCCAACCCCTAGCAGCCAACCCCTAGCAGCCAACCCCTAGCGACCAACCCCTAGAAACCCGCACCCTTTGATCCCGTTCACGTAGGCCAGAACCACAGGCATGTGGCCTCGTGCCGGCCAAAGGCAAACGGCAATCTGCGCCGCAGTACCTACATACCCACCCCCTCCCTGCACCCGGAATCCGTCTCGACTCGATGACGGGTCGGGGCACCCTTCGGCTGTAGGGGGGTGGATCCCTCACCCCTCTACTCACGGGGGACCCGAAAACTGCTGTTGTAACGGATTTCGGTCGGAGGGGTGTGTCAAGTAGTTGGGGAGTGTGTCGGCGGGAGTGTGTCCGCCAGCGCCCCTCAGCCAGCCCGGCGGCAGAGCGAGAGGCGACGTCAAGCAGGCGACGCCTGCACCCCAGAGCGAAAGGACCAACGTGAAAGTCGCGCGAAGCATCAAAAATCGGTCGGGATACGTGGGTGTGTCGTGGCACGCCGGTCATCGGAAGTGGATGGCTCGCATCAAGGTCGACGGTCGTAGTCGGCACTTGGGCTACTTCGACACCCCAGAAGCCGCAGCATGTGCCTACACCGTTGCAGACGACGCTCGCCCTCGTGCGATCTGGATAGGTGCGTAATGGACATTCAATCGTGGGTCGACGGCATGTTGGGGCTACGGAAGCCAAGGAACCCCGACCTCCTGACTGACTACATCGACGGCGAGGGGTTCCATCTGGACGACTGGACGGCCGACTCACTCACGCCGCCCGTCGAAGTCATCTCCGATGAGCAGGCGATAGGCGCATGATCCTTACCGCCGAACAGCGACAGGCAGAGCAGCGGCGACTCTTTGCCGAGGCTCTGGCGGCAGCCATCGTCCGCAGTGCTGAGAGAGAACCGAAATCGAAACAGCGATGGTCGAACGTAGACAAACGACAACGCCAGGAGGCGACGAATGACTAGAACGCAGATTCGCGATGCGAGACGGCGGGCCTACGGAGCGGTACGCGGAAAAGGCGGGTGTTGGCACTCGACCCGCACGACCGACACGTCAGGCCGCATGTTGATCACCCAAGGCGAAGTTCGCTCTACGGGCGGACCGGGGAATCCGAACCGCCTGAGCGAGTTCCAGCGAGAGGTCCGAGAGGCACGCAGGGCTGTCGCCGTCGGTCGCAATCGTCAGGCGGTCGAACGGATCAAGGCCGAAGCACGAGAGGCTGGCGCCTTCGCCGACGCACTCCGTGCGAGAGAGAACAACCGCCGCCTCGCCGCAGCGCAGCTCCGCATTCTTGGCCTCATCATGAGCCGATAAACGAAAGGACACCCGAATGGTTTCAATGTCGTCACTTACATCACAGAGCATGGGCAGCAACGCCGTCCCCGATCGCCAAGCGTTCGCGCATCGCTTGCCGCACGACTGGACGCCGGAAAAGGAGTTCAAGGACACAATGCGTCGGATCGGGCGCATCGACCCTTGGGACAACGCCAGACTTGCTGGCGCCTTACACAGCCTTTTTTACTACCAGCTCGTGCAGGCCAAGCGTCTGCCCTCGGGCGGACGGCTCTTGCGAGCACTCACCGCCGAAGAGGGTGCGCAGCTTCAGAAAAGTCAGGCCGATGCGGCAGCACGCCGACCGGTCTTTGAGCAAGTCACCGACCCCGCCACCGGCGACACGTGGAGTCTGCCGCCCGCCAAGGCAGCCGAGAAGCGGCGCCAGCTCCGCAAGGCAGCAGCTCAAAAGGAGCTGGCCCGCATCGAGCAGCTACGCCGAGATGCGGAGCTGTGAGTCCTAGGTACGCCGGGAGCGCGGGTCAAGATCGCCGCATCCGGAAGACAGCGACACGCCGCAAGGCGCGGAAGATCGACGCGAGAAATCGTGCGAAGGCGAAACGCGGCCCGCACTGCGGTCGCTGAGCAATACCCCAGTTCTGAGGAGGACAGAAGGGCCACCGGAGTTGCGCCGAACGTCGGCGCCGGAGCTGTGGCAGAAAGCACAGAAGCAAAACATGAAACCCGAAATCAGAGAACAGGCCGAGAAGGCCATTCGCGCAGCGAACGACACCCTGACGATGATTGACCTCGCCGAAGGTGGCGCAACCGTCACCGACGGCGACACGTACCGCTCGCGACGTGGGGCGCTCATCAAGGCCCGCACGATGCACCGGAAGAGTGTCGACAAAGCGACCGAGCTAGTGCAGCAGGACGGGACGATCGCCAGCTTTGGCAACTACCGCGACGCTCTGCGAAATGCCGAGGCATACGCGAGCCACGCTGAGCAGCTGAGAAACTTGGTCAAGTCCGAGCCACGGACCTACGGCAAAGGGGCCTCGCACTCGTACTGGAAAGATATGGCGCTCCGTGCGTTGGGCGGTGTCGACGCACGTGCCGCCGAAGCACGCTTGCAGCGGCACGCCATCGAGGTGCGCACTGATGACCCCAAGCGGGCGGAAGCCGTTGCACGTGAGGTGTTCCGTTCGGAAAACTGGCGTGAGGAGCGCGCAGTCTCTACGTCGACGTTCTCGGCGGCTGCTCCGGCGTTCGACGTCGCAGACTGGGGCGCCTACTGGGAGCCGAACGACGCATTCGCCCAAGCGGCGAGGAACTTGCCATTGCCGCCATACGGAATGAGCGTGTCGTTGCCGACCTTTTCGTCGGCCACCCAGGCATCGGCCCAGACGGAGAACAGCTCAATCGACATCAGCGGACCGAGCGGTGCCGCCATCGTGGCGACCGTGCAGACGGTTACCGCGGGAATGGACATCTCACAGCAGCTCTCCGACCGGGGAGGCTCAGATGATGCCGGGTCGTTTGACTCGATCTTGCAAGCACAACTCCAGCAAGCGGTGCGGGCGAAGATTTCGCAGTTGGTTCTCTCCAACGTCATCGCCACCGGGGGCACCGTCACAGACGGAACGACCCTCACGACGACCCGACTGTGGGCCGACCTATCGACCGCGGTCGAGCAGATGGCCGACCAGGCGGGCACTCGCTACAGCGGCACCCACGTCTTCAGCACAACGGACTTCGCCCGCTGGGCGATGAAGCAAGTCGACACGACGAACGCCCGGCCCATCTTCACGCCGGACGCCGCTGCGGTTGAGCTGGCGGCTCAGAGCGGTCGAGGAACGGGCTACACAGGCATCATCATGCCGGGTGGGCTGCGCTTCCACACCGACGACAGCCTCCTCGCCATTCAGGCGGCGTCGAGCCACCCGACCTACGCACAGGTGGTTGTGGCGCAGATGCCCGAGGTGTTCGTCTACACCGGCGAGCCGATCGCCTTCAGCTACGTGGAGACGGACGCCGCCGACCTGTCGGTGTTTGTTGGCCTGCGGCAGTACATCGCTGTTACCGCTCGGTTCGCCAACGCCGTGCAGGTCATCTCGGGAGCTGGACTCGCCAGCCTTTCGTAACTCGTTGCTTCGTTCCGTTGCTCATGGCGGACGGAGCGGCAACCGTCATGCGGCTAGTCGCACCGGACGGCGGGCAGGGTCGTGGACTGCCACAACTACGCACTGTCGGGTAGTCAGTGCAACACACACGAGACGGCCCGGCGTTCTCTGCTTTCGGGGAGCGCCGGGCCTCTCGCTGTCAGCCCTTCTACAAGGAGTCGAAGATGCCGGGATACGTGTCTCTACTGGCCCTGCCTTCGGGTAGCCCCAAACGGCACTTCGAGGTCATGCCCCACTTGGATATGACGGCGTCAAAGTGGGACACCTATCCGAGCGCAGATTGCGGAATGCGACGGTTCTAGCCCAGCGCACGGGGTGCGTCGCCAGTGAGCTGCGACGATCGTTCCAGTCGTCATTGGCCACGGCCTCTGACACTCTCTGATCTCGATTGCCGCCGCTCCGGGAAGGCATTACCGTCCTACGGAACGGGGGTTGTCCATCATTTTTGCTACCGGGGGGCACACCTTTGGCTGGCAGGAGGAGGGTCACGGTGATCAGGCGCTTAGGGAGAGGATCCGACGGCAGGGCTAGCCGAGGGCTCCGACGGATGGGGGCGGCCATGGCAGCCGCCTGTGTGATGGTGGGCGGGCTCCTCGCGTTCGGCGTCGAGGCCGCGGCCGGGTCCGCTCCGCTGACCCTCTATGCCGGAGCCGCGGCTGCGGGTTCGGCCAACTGTTCAAGTGTGGCCAACGCCTGCACGCTGGCGACGGCATTGGCCGACACGGCGCCGGGCGATGTCGTCGCGTTGGTCACGGCTGGGGTCGAGGGCACCACCTCGAGCTACTACTCGGGCGGGTTCTCCATCGGCACCGCGGGCACCTCGGCCACCTTCCCCGTGGTCATCGAGCCCGCCCCCGGGGTCGCCAGCCCGATCTTGGACGGCGCGGGTGCACACACCGTGCTCACCGTGACGAACAACATGTTCCTGGTGATCGACGGCGTGACCATCCAGGATGGCAACGCAACTCTCGGAGGAGGGATCGAGAACAACTTGGGCGGCACGTTGACGGTGACGGACTCGACCTTCACAAACAACAGCGCCACCTACGACGGTGGGGCCATCGAGAACGCCGACTACCACGGTTCGGGCACGCTGACGGTGACGGACTCGACCTTCACAAACAACAGCGCCACCTACGACGGTGGGGCCATCGACAACGGCGCCTACTACGGTTCGGGCACGCTGACGGTGACGGACTCGACCTTCACAAACAACAGCTCCACACTCGACGGTGGGGCCATCGACAACGGCGACGCCAGCGGTTCGGGCACGCTGACGGTGACGGACTCGACCTTCGCAAACAACAGCGCCACCGTCGACGGTGGGGCCATCGACAACGGCGACGTCTCCAACGGCGGCACCGGGAATGTGGTGGCCGCCGCCGACATCTTCGCCGGTAGCTGTCTGCAAGGGACAGGCACATGGACCGACGACGGTTACAACGTGGGCACGGACACTTCGTGCCAACACGGCGGGACCGGTGATGCCACCTCGGCCACCCTGGCCAGCCTGCTGGGTCCGTTGGCCAACAACGGGGGCCCGACTCAAACCATGCTGTTGTTGCCCGGCAACCCGGCCAGCGGCCTGATCCCCAATGGCTCAGGGGTGCTCTGCCCCATAGCCTCCGACCAGACCGGCGCGCCCAGCCCGACGTATGGATGGTGCAACGCCGGGGCGCTCCAACCCCATCCGCTGATCAAGAAGGTGACCTACGGCGGCACGGCCTCGGCGCCCAAACTCACCGTGAAGGGGTCGGGTTTTGGGACGGTGGCCAACCTCGGCCCGGCCACGGCGTCGTGCGGGGGCGTCGGTGCAGGCTCGGACTACCCGATCACCCTCTATGTCTCCGATGTCACCCGCGCCTGGAACGCTGGGAACTCCGAGTTCTGCAACCACATCGGCTTGTTCGTCACTTCGTACTCGAACACCAAGATCGTCTTCCATTTCGGGTCGACCCTGGCCAGCTACGGCGGACTACATGCAGGTGACCAAGTCACGCTGACCGTGCTCGGCGCCACAATCACGAGTACCGCGTCGCTCTAAAGCGCAACGCCTGATCACTGCAGCACTTGGGGACCGGCAAGTGTCCCATAACGCGCGTCCCTCAGTCAGCCTGAGGGTGTCTCCGTTCGATGCTCCTATGGGCTGTCAAGCCCTAATTTCTCGTGAGGTAGGAGCCCGTAAACCTCGCGAGCGACGTAGCGCTTGAGACATCGCACGGCCTCCTTCTTGGTCAAGCCTTCCGTCTTCCGTCGATCGATGTACTCGGTGGTGCGCGGGTCGTAGACCATCCGGGTGAGCACGATGTGCCACAGGGCGGAGTTGGCCTGACGGTCACCACTGCGGTTGAGTCGGTGTCGTTGGTTCTTGCCGCTGCTGGCATCGAGCGGTGAGGCGCCGCAGAGGTGGGCGAAGGCCGCCTCGTTGCGTAGCCGTTCAGGGTTGTCGCCGGCCGCGACGAGGAGCGCGGAGGCGGCATCGGTCCCGATACCGAGCGTGGCGACGAGTTCGGGCGCGGTCTCCTTGACCAAGGGTTTGAGGATGGCGTCGAGCTCGACGATCTCCTCTTCGAGGGTGAGGGCCCGTCGGGCCAACATCCGGAGGCTGAACTTGGTCAGCGAGACGATGTCGCGCTTGGCGCCGGGTCGATAGGTCGAGGCGCGCTCGAGGAGATGGGAGACGCTGAGGCCCCGGAGCTCGGCCCGGATGGACTCGGGGGCGGTCGAGACGAGGTTGCGCATCTGGTTGAGGGCCTGGGTCCGTCCCTTGCGAGCCGAGGACCTCGCGACTCGTAAAACCCGCATGGACTCGACGTTTCCGTCCCTTGTCTTGGCCTCCCCAGCGGCGTCACCCGAGAGGGCGGCCCGGGCGGCCGAGATGGCATCTTCGGGATCGGACTTTCCCTTGCGCCGACGACGTTGTCGGTTGGGGCGGTCGACTTCGACGACGCGGATCCGCTCGGCTTGGAGATGGCGAGTGAGCCCGGCTCCATAGGACCCGGTGCCTTCGACGCCGACGAGCTCGACCGGACCGAAGTCGGCGAGCCACCCCAGCAGCTTCTTGTAGCCGCTCTCGGTCGTAGCGAAGCTCGCGACGCCGAGGAGAGCACCTCGTTCGTCCAAAGCCGCCGCTACATGGACGTCGAGGTGCGTATCTACCCCGCCGGTGATGCTTCGTGCCACAGTGGTCACTGTCATCCCTTCGTTGGATTGGGTTGGGGTGACACCGCACCGAGCGGGACGACGGACAAGACAGCGACGGGCCTGTATGAGGCAGGCTCCTATTAGGTCACTCCGTCCAACCGATGGGTGTCGAGTGGGTGACCGGGCCAGGCCGACGGATCGAACTCAAGACAGTCCTTTCGGACGTCAGCCGGATTATTGGAGTCAGACCTGGCCTGGACACCCACTCACACGCTGACCAACTCCCTCACCGAAGTGGTGGATCACTCAGCGGCCACTTCAATCCTCGCTGCCGGTATGGGGTCAATCCCCTTCCATCCCAAGTGTGCTAAACGAGCGCCCGATGCGACGTCTTCTCGGAGAGCAGTTTTTCGTCATACTTCTGGTGCTTGTGGGCAGCGCCGGTCTGCTCGTTGCCGTTGCCCTCGCCGTGCAGGAGAGGTCGTGGGTCGCATCATCGGGCGATGTGATCTCGGGTGTGGGGTGGCTACAGGCGTTGACCGTTGGTGGCGGTGTCGCTTGGTTCGCACTCTTCTGCGGAGTCGCATTATGCCTAGAACTGCTGATTGAGCTAGTGCGCCGCGAGCCTCACTCGTAGGCCCGACGAGCTGATCGAGGGGTGAGCTGGATGCTCACCAGACGCCCGCCAACGCTCGCCTACCGCTCCCTACGTGCTGGCAGCTGCTCCTCTGCGTTTGGGGTCACCGTCAGTCAATGCCGGGGCGATCAGAGCACCGAGCACGCCAGCTGCTTCACGGTCGCGCTCGGGGAGTGCGTGCGCGTAGATGCGGAGAGTGGTTGAGGCGTCGGCATGGCCGAGACGCCCCGCGACCGTTCGCACATCAACACCGGCACCAATCATCTGAGTGGCGGCGAAGTGGCGCAGGTCGTGGAATCGGCACCGGACGCCAGTCTCTTTGCATAGCTTGGCGAAACTGTTGGAGAGGTAGTCGGGGCCGGCGTGGATGTCGGCTCCTGGGGCGCGCTCATACGTGAGGACAAAGGGGTCGGCATCAAGCGGCACGCCAGCCTGATCGGCGAATCTCTGTTGCTCTGCCCATCGCCGGGTCAGTACCTCCATCGCAGCCGGGTCCAGGGCGACTACGCGAACCTGGTGGGTCTTGGTCGGTCCCACGTGAGCCGTGCCGTCCACGACAGTCAAGGAACGGGAAATGGTCAGGCGAGCGCCCGGCATGTCAATGTCCGACCATCGCAGGGCGATCAACTCGCCACGTCGGGCGCCCGTCAGTGCTGACAAGGCGATTGCCGTCGCCAAAGTGTTGTTCTTGCGTTCCTCGGCGGCTCGGATCAGCCTGACCAGTTCATCCGGCTCGGGGACACTTGACGGACGGGGACGCAGCGGTGGCGGTGACGACATTGAAACCGGGTTGGTGGCGATCCAGCCCCATTTCACCGCCTGACGGCACGCCGTGCCGATGATCGTGGCGAGATGATGCACCGAGGTGTTGGACAGCCCGCCGGAACGCCACTCTCTGTACTGCTCGTCCAGCATGTGTCCGGTCAGCCGGTCGAGGCGCAGTGAGCCGAAGGCTGGCCGGATGCGGGTGTCGATCTTGTGTCGGTAGCCAGCGAGAGTCTTCGGCCGCAGCCCTGGCCCCGATCTGGCCAGCCACTCGTCCAGCAGCTCGCCGACTGTCATACGGGTGGGGTCCACCTGCCGGTCCTCTACTTCGGTGGCGAACCGGCGGAGAGCGTTGCGGGCGGCACGTTCGGTGCCCTTGAAAGTGCGGGAGAGCTGCCGTCCCTTGCCACTGCGGTTGACGTAGACCCGCAGACGCCATTTTCCCGGCTCTAGCTGGGACATCGTGCCCGTGCCGTAGGATGTGCTGCTCATTGAGCACAATTCTACTTGACGCCCGAGCAGACTAGACACGGACTAGACATGACGACTCAGAGACGACCCGGCGGGAGAGCGTAAAAGCAGCCCAGACAACACAAAGCCCCCGTAGCTCAGGGGATAGAGCATCGGTTTCCTAAACCGAGTGTCGCACGTTCGAATCGTGCCGGGGGCGCCGAAGAAAGGCCAGATCAGAGGCTAGATCTGCGTCACTAACCTGAAGTGATGGACCTCGCCGAACTGCTGACGATGCCCGGGGTCAAGGAGGAATGCATTCTGCGCTCCAACGTCGGCTTCATGGCTCTGCACGGCGGATCGCAGGATCGGGGCTCCGACCAGATCGCTCGGCGGGCCGCCCGGCTAGCCGGCGCGTCCTGCTACGCGATCGTGTATCCACCCGGGCTCCGGGTTCATCTCACGTCACGGCTGCACAACCCGGACCACTCCGCGCATTTGCGGGCATTCTTGGAGCACGTCGACGTTGCCATCTCGGTACACGGGTTCGGGCGCGACGGTTTTGCCCTCTGGTTCGAACCCGAAGAGGGCCTCATCGTCCAACCGTACGGGCCCGCGATTCGAGGGAAACAGACCGGCCCGTTGCGGGGGATCATTGTGGGAGGGCTGAACGCGCCATTGGTCGACGCGGCGCGCGAGCTTCTTCAGCGGCGCCTAGCCGGCTACCACATTGCCGATGAGCGGGTGCGGCTCGGGTTCCATGCTGGCAACCCGGTCAACCTTCCTTCGGCCCATGGTGTTCAGGTCGAGCTGCCGCCGGGTCTACGCGGAATCGGCGATTTCGGTGAGAGCTTGGTCCCTCGACAAGATGGGGTCGTCAGCGAGGTGGTGGCGGCTCTCATCGAACTGGCGGCATGCGCCACCGAACTGTTGGGCACCACGTTGGTGTCGAGCGGGGAGGTGGCGCATGAACGCTGCGGGGCGCCTCGTCCCTGACTGCTCGGCGACTCTCGGCCGGTAGTTCTATTGCCGAAAGGTCTACCCCACCCGGGTCGCGGTGATCAGGACGGTCTCGAATTTCATGACGAACGAGCCGCCATGATCGTCGATGGCCGCGCCGATGCCTTCGAACAGACGGTCTCGGACTGCTGGTTCGAGGGCGGTGTGATCGCTCCGTGACATGAGCTGGTTCAGCCACTCATCCCGCCGGTAGGCCCGCGTCCAGGGGAACCACTTCTCTGTCGGCGCACCGAAGTCCGGCGCCGCTGAGATGGCGTCGATCTCCGGGTCGAGTCCGGCCTTCATCTCGGATAACCGGCTGGCCGCATACCCCCGGAACAGACGGTGACCACCGGGTGGCACGACTCTCGCATACACGTCCTCGAGCGCATCGGCCAGATCGTTGGGCTGACAACCCGCGTTCCAGATCAAACAGAGCTTGCCGCCCGGCCGCAGCACAGCGGCCGCTTTGGCGGTGGCGATAGGGAGGTCGAGCCAGTGCCAGGCCTGCGCCGAGGTCACCCGGTCGAAAGTGCGACCAGCAGGGTCCCATGCTTCGAAGGCCGCCATCTCCACTTCGATCCCATGACCGCGGGCGATCTCCGCCATTCGCGGAGCGAGTTCCACCCCCAGCACCTTGGCGCCACGCTGGGCAATCTGTCGTGAAGCAATCCCGGTGCCACAACCCACGTCGAGAACGTCCAGGCCCGCAGGCACCGGACCGAGCAGCTCGTCGATCACCGCATCGGGATAGGTCGGCCGGAACCGGTCATATATCTCGGCTTGCTGGTCGAACAACCTCGAACGCTGCACGGCCAGAGGGCGCGCTGCCAAACGGTCGCGTTCGCCGGCATCCACAGACTCCAGCCTGCCGCAGATCGCCCGGGATGGTCAGGCATCCGGTCTCACGTACTCGACAGTGGCCGGGAGCCAGGATCGGACTACGTGGTCGAGGCGTGTCACACCGCCCGTAACGTTTGATTAAGGAGGCGAACTATGGAAGACGTGACCGAGCTGATCTCAAAGATAAGTCAGGAACTAGGTCCCGACGCTTCGGATGATGAGATCAGCGAAAAGGTGCTCAAGGCGATCGAGGCACTCCCGGAATCGGATCGGGCGCAGGTGCTGAAACAACTGGTGAAGGGGATTAGCTCGGGCCAGCTTCGCCATCTCGACAAGGAAATAGAGTCCGACCGCCAAGGTGATAGCAGTAAGAGCGTGCCTGATACGGAGGGCACCGCATAATCGATCCCGCGTCCGCTCACGAGGCGCGTGATTGGCACATGTGCGAAATGACCGAAAGGTGCCTCCGTTCGATGCGCTCGGACGACCCTAGGCGCCACACATGGTCCAGATTGAGTCCAGTCCCGTCGATCGACGCGATTGGGGTGGCTTTTACTCGGATTCCCTAACGACCACCCAGGTGCCCCACGCCGCCGGGAAGAGGGCGGTTATACCGGTCCTCGATCGGCAGCACCAGGCGCAACGCATCCGGCAATCCAGCTTGCTTTTGAACCAGAGGCGGTGGCAGGAGCGGCAGTGACTCCCACCACCACGATCAACCCGTGACCTTCAACACCGCACCGGCATTGCTTCCGAGTCGCAGCTTGAAGTTGACGCCATCTTCATCACAGACCGGGATGTGCATTCCGGGAGGAATCGGATTGCTGAATGGACTGCCGCTATATTCCAGTTGCTGCGTCTCAGAGGTCTTGTTCGCCACCTTGAACGAGTAGTGCGTTGGTGTGCATGCAGGTCCGGTCACACCTTTTACTGTGATTGCCTTCGGAACGAAGATCGCCGGGGACCCCTTGATCACGACTTTTGGGACACTGTCACTTCCTCCAGCAACGATGGTGTGATCCAACCTCACGGCGTTCGCTGCCGAAGAAACAACGGGCGGCGCCAACCAGATCGCTGCCAAGGGTGCAATCAGGGCTATGGCAATAAATGTCAGTAGTTTCGACCTCATGGCTTCCCCCTCCTTGTTTGGAGTTTGCGAAAATCGGCAACGGCAATTCTGATGGGCTCCGGGGTGGCTCCTCGCCCCAAGATGGGCGAGGAGTCCAAAGTCATGATGAGCCGCGGGAAATCGCGGTGCAAGCAAACTCTCCGTTATATCCAAGCCGCCGCCAGACAGAATCATGCGGGCTCCCCGACTGGTTCGGTCGCAATTCGCTCCTGGTAGCTCAGAGATCAGCAGTTCATCGCAGTCCCTCAAGAGTGGCGAAGGTCGGGTAGAGGTTGAGGAACGTCTCTGAACGCCCGGCTCCGTGAGTTCGGCGGAACGGCATTTGCCTTGCGCGTACTTTTGCAAGCACCTACAACGTAAGTTAGCTTGTGAATACACGCACAAGCCGGGTGATTTGGCACCCCTGGAAAGGAAGAAGCAACGATGGGCAACAAGGCCTGGATGTTGGTGTGGGTCGGAGTTACCGTCTCCGCTGTCCTCTGCATCTACGCGGCGGTGTGGAACTGACGTCCACCGGGACAGAGCGAGCCATCTGAGAAGTCATACCGGCCGTTCTTGTACCGGGATGTCGGCGAGAGGAATGACATACCCGAAGAAGGCGACGAGCGCCCCGGCAAACATCAACCCCATGCCCGTCAGCCTCCAAGCGTGCGACACCGACAGCATCCCTCCTGCCGCACCTAGCAACAGCCCGACGAGGCCCATCTGCGCCCCGAGACGCACGAACCTCGAGCCACCGAGAGACCGAACGAGGATGGCCAGCGCCCCGATCGCCAGCAGTCCCCCGAGAACTGCGTGGGTGACGTACACGCCCTTGCTCTGGGGAGGCAGCCACTGATCAGGTCGGCTGATCGGGACGAGCGCCAAGCACGCCACACCGAGTGCGAACTCGACGCCGGTGCCGATCATCATGACTATCCAAACCCAGCGCGCGATCATCGGTGTGCTCTGATTCCCTCAAACATCAAGACAAGACCGTCTTCTTCATCCGAATCAGGGTGGCCATGAGCCGCTCCAGATCGCCCTCGATGAACTCGCAGAGTTCCTTGTCGAGGAGGGGTCGTAGGCCGATTGGCACAGTTCAAAATCTACGGCTAAGAGATGTCCCAGTACTCCGGGACGACGACATCTACCAGCGCGCTGCGTAGGTGAACTCAGTGGCCGGACGGGCCAGCCATTGGGTGATGCGCATCGCAAGGCGCATTCCGATGGCAAAGCGTGCCTTCTTGATGCCCCTTAACTGGCTCTGAGTGCAGCCCAGCAAGTCTGCCAACGACTGCCAAGTAAGGCGATCGTCGAGACGGCGGGCGTTCATCGCGTCGTAGAGCGCACCCAGGTTCCATCGGAGTCGACGGTCCGGTCCAGCGATGGGGAGTCCCACCCCCGTGGTGCCCGCAACGGGATCGGCAACGAACTCCTCGGGGGCGCGTCCTATCCAGCGCAGCATGAACAGTGCGTGCTGGCAAGAGATGTTGTTCCGCTTCGGCATCCCGGTGATCGTTTCCACTGCGATGGGGTGGTCTCGACGGCGATCATTGAGCTCAAAGGATTGCGCCCAGATCGCTTCGGCGACCTGCCGCCAACTCAACTCCCTCCCCAGTCGCTGACGATCCAGAGCCACGAAAAGGGCACCGGCGTCGAAGTCCCCAACCCGCACACCTCCCCTTGTGTCAAGGGACCTGCGCGATCGGCCTTCGGAGGCGTCTCCCATCGCTCCGACGCTATGACTCTGGCAAGGCCGGTCGCCATCGGAGGTGCTTCAAGCCTGCCCCCTACGCCGGCAAGGGGTGCCGCTTTGCAGCAGTGCGGGACGGCAGGGGCGACAGGTACGAGTTGTCGATTTGACGCCTCCTTGCGATGTGGGTTCCATGCGACTCAGGATGTATTTCAGTGGGGACTCCTGAGGGAAAAATCGTGCAACGGATTCGGAGGGCAGTTGTCCCGTGGACGGCCGTGGCACTTCTCACGGCGATGGTGGCGGGAGCCGCCGCCCTCGGCGTTGTGACTTCGCCTTCCTTCACGACCGCAGCGACTGCGGTGCACTCGCCTGGCTCCCGCCTCCCTTCCAGCCCGAGCATTGCAACCACCGCCACGATGACCCAGCCAAGTCTCCCAAACCCACCCGCAGCCGCACGCATCACCGTCAACGCTTCGCTTTGGCGGGGTCACGGGAACCTCGCCTTCATTTCCAGTGGACAGCTTGAAATACTCTCCAACGCTGGGACTCTCACCGACATCACGGGACCGACCGGCGGGTTCGATAGTGATGTGGCATGGTCGCCCGATGATCAGTGGCTGGCCTTTCTCCACACTGGCCCCGCCAACGGTTATGACATACCCGCCCCCACTCTGTGGTTGTTGAAGGCTGGCTCCTCGCAAGCACAGGAGGTGACAACCAGTGGGATCGGGATGTTCGCGTGGTCGCCAACCGCCCCCGTGTTGGCGTACACCATTGTCGTCAAGTACAACTTCCCCGCGGGCGGGCCCGAAAACCTGTGGTTCGACCGGCCGGGTGCACCTCCGACGAGCGTGCCAGTTGGGACGGGCGCCGGCTTGGGCTCAATCGCCTGGTCGCCCAACGGCAGCGAGTTGGCCTTCGACGACTCGGTCTTTCCACAACCCGCTTCGGCGACTTCACCGACCACGCCAGCAACCGGTCGCCTGGGGATTGTTTCTGTCAACGATGGTCATATGACAATGGTTTATGCACTGGCCGACTCGGGGATCGACCTCGCTGGCTGGTGGCCTGAGGGGGGCGGTCTTCTGTTCTGGGAGGACACAGGGTTCTCCGGCTCGAATGAAGAGGATGGCCTCACGTTGTACAGCCTCGAATCTGGCAGTAAGCAACCGGTGGCACTCACAACCTCGTTGGTGGGCTCCACATGGTTGGCACCACAACCCGGTGGAAGCACTGTCGCCGTGGTGTCAGGCGGGGGCCGAAGCATTTGGACGGCAGGGCGTGCCATCGAACTGTGCAGCTTCCCTACCGCCACCTGCCAATCGGTGCCCATCCCCGCCGGCACGGTCGGACTGGCCCCTAGTTGGACGAGATCTGGCACGCTCATTTTCGCGGTCGCGTCGGCCAGTTCCAATGACGGCGCGTTTTCGATGGCCCAGTGGAACTCCACTAATGCCCTTTGGTCGTTGCTTCTTGGCGGACAGTCCAGTCCCTTGCTGTCGACACCAGCTGGCGCTTTGCTGGCTGACCCGGCTTCCCGAGGCAGCACGATGGTCGTGGTGGCCGACAACGCCCTGTGGTTGGCCGACATCGGAACAGCAGTCCCCGCGACTCGAGTGGCCGGGCCGTTGTACTCGACCGCTGACCCCGACGGCTTCTACGGCGAGGTCGACTGGACGGGCACATTCGCCTGGTCGGCTGCGGCCGGTCTTCGTTTGGGATCTCAGCAGCTGACCGATTCAGGACTCTACGCTCCGGATCCACAGCTTCCCTAGACGCATTCACGGCATCGGGAACCCGTCCCTGATTGTCGTAATCAGAGGTCGACGACTGCAAGACAGTGCCATCAGTCATAGCCGTGTAGCCCAGGTCGGCGTCGTCCGTTGTAACACGAGCGAACCACTTGGACGTACCGGCCCACTCTCTCAAGGTGGCTCCCGAAGCCCGCTGGGTGCTGACGAGATAGCCGCGGTGCCTTGAGGGTTCACACCTGACTATCGCCTGGTATTCGCTCGGCCAGTTCTCGGAACTCCTCGGGAACTCGTTCGGCTGCGGAAAGGGCGACCGTCGCGTAGCCGACAGCAGTCCGCCCGAACTTGTCTCGGATTGCGTCGACGGACCGGTCCACCCCCCATCTGGAGGCTTCGACCACGGAGCTAGGTCGAGGAGCCGTATTTCGCCGCCAATCAGGAGAATCGAGAGGTAGCTCGAGCTGCAAGGAATGGTCTGGGCGCAAGTTGGAGACCGAAACGGCGATGAGTGTGATGTCGCGGTCTCCTTCGTTGTCGAGGATGGCTGAGTGGGCGAGCCTTTCAGCCACCTCGGTCAGCGTCAGCGTGGTCGAGATGGCAACGGCCAACGTGGCAGACCGGGTCACGGACCGCAGCTGGGAGAAGCGGACCCGTACGGTCACTGTCCGACCGGCTAGGGCTGCTTTTCGCAGACGGCCGGCGACTCTGTCAGCGAGGTAGCCGAGCGTCTCTCGGATGAGCTCTGGAGTTGCTTCCCGCCGTCCGAGGGCGGCCTGGGCACCCATGGACTTCGAGCGGGCCGGTGTCTCAACAGCCCGCTCATCGACGTTGGCCGAGAGGGCAGCCAGTTTTGTGCCGGTTGCATGGCCGAGCAGACTGCCAAGGATCGGGCTGCCGGCCTTGGCCAGTTCTCCGATCGTAGAGATCCCGGCTTCGTGGAGCCGCCGTTCTGTCGTTGGTCCGACACCCCATATCAGCCCGATGGGAAGGGGGTCGAGAAAGTCGCGCTCATCGCCCGGGGCCACGGCGACGAGTCCGTCAGGCTTGGCCACCTGCGATGCGACCTTGGCGAGGTGCTTCGTGCGGGCCACCCCAACCGACAATGGGAGACCGATCTCCTCGCGTACGCGTCGACGGATGGCAGCCGCGATCTCGGTCGGTGCTCCGAAGAGACGGACGGCGCCGGCAACATCGAGGAATGCCTCATCTATCGACACCCGTTCGACTCGAGGGGTGAAGTCGTGAAAGACCGACACGACATCGTCGCCGAATTGCTGGTAACGGCCGAAGCGGCCACCGACGAAGAGGAGATCAGCGCAAAGTTGCCGGGCCCGCCACCCGGCCATGCCGCCGCGCACGCCGTAACTCCTGGCTTCATACGATGCCGCCAGCACCACACTGCCGCCGACGGCGATTGGTCGGTTCCGCAACGAAGGGTCCAATAGTTGCTCAACCGACGCGTAGAAGGCATCGAGGTCGGCATGCAGGATCGTCGCTGCTCCGGCTGGCGGAAGCTCCACGTGGGCAACTTAATCGAACAGGTGTTCGCTTCTCAGGTGGAGCGCCATGATCTCCTTGCTCCGAAAGAACGACGAGCAAAAGGGTTGTGACCTGAGACTTCGTTACAGCCTTTCCCTAAAGGACCTGCCTCTTTTCGTCGACATGCAATAGGGAGTGGAGTCGTCTCCTGGCGCGGGGATCACCTCGTCGCGTGACGAGAGGATTCGGGTGGTGATACCGAGAAGTCATGAGCCCAGAAGAAGGTCTATCGATGACGACCCGAACTGAGCGGGATGGGGCGGCGTCGAAGGCGAATCATTGGCGCATGCTTGTGGCTGTCTTCGCGACCCTTGTCTGCGGGCTCGTCGCTGTTCCCGTGCTGGCCTTTGGATCTTCACTGGCGAGCGGTCCCGCTCGCTTTTGGACGGCAGCTGGAATTCTCGTTGCCGCGGTCATTCCGCTGGCATGTCTGACCACCTACCTTGTCGAGCGCCAGCAACGCAAGACTGATGATCAGGTCCGCTCTTTGACCTCGGAGCTGACCGAGGCCATCACCCGCCAGCGGTTCGAAAGTCGCTTGGCCAATGCGCTCGAGATGGCCGAAGGGGAGCCCGAAGTGCTCGATGTCATCGAGCGATCTTTCGGCGACGTGCTTCCTGACGCTGCAGTCGAACTGCTCCTCGCCGACAACAGCCACGCACATCTGTTCCGCATGGCCAGCGTCCGCCCCGAAGGAGTCGCGCCGGGTTGCTCCGTGGACTCACCCGACGGATGTCCAGCGGCTCGGAGAGCGCAGGTGCAGACCTTTGCTGACAGTGACGCCCTCGATGCCTGTCCAAAACTCCGTCATCGAACCCAAGAGCGCATCTCGGCATTATGCGTTCCTGTCTCGATCATGGGTCGTACCGTCGGGGTCATTCACTCGACGGGAAACCTTGGGGAAGGGGCGACAGATGTGCAGATTCAAGACCTGGCGACCTTGGCGAAGCTGGCCGGAGCGCGGGTTGGACTGCTGCGCATCATGGCCGAGACCCAGCTGCAGGCGTCCACTGACGCGTTGACCGGCCTGCTCAATCGACGGTCGTTCTCAGAACAGGTGTCCTCTATGCCAAATCAAGTCTTCCCGATGGCCGTGGTCATGGCAGACCTCGATCATTTCAAAGCTCTCAACGACACCTACGGACACGAAACTGGTGATCGAGCTCTTCGACTCTTCGCACGCGTGCTCCGTGACTCTCTCCGGTCGAATGATCTTGTGTCGCGTTATGGTGGCGAGGAATTCGCACTTGCCTTCCCGGGGTGTTCAAGCGCAGACGCCGCAATCGCTCTCGAGGGGGTGCGTACGCGCCTCGACGCCGCCGTGACAGTCGGCGGGCTTCCGAAATTTACCGCCAGCTTCGGGATCACCGGTGCGGAGCCCGGAGAGGAATTTGAAACCGTGTTAGGCCGCGCCGATGACGCGCTCATGATGGCGAAGCGTGGTGGACGCGATCAGGTGGTGCTCCATGACGCGGCGCTCCCGGAGGATTGCATGCCGTCCATCCATGAGCAGCTCATATCACCTGAGTGACGGTCCTCCGACCCGCAGACGTGCCGCCGCATACAAAGGTTGACGCGCGTCGCCATGACTTCGGGACTTCAGGGTGCCGAGAACCCATTCGGTCAACAAGGGAGCACTCCCCGTCTACGGGGATGAGGTTTCGAGGGGATCATCGCTTCGCGAGGAGGGTCATCCAAGGCTGACTCTTGACCGTGCTGACCAGCCAGAATGCGATTGGAGGCACACGGATGGACGGAGCCAGACTGGTCCTAAACGGAGTGTCGCACGTTCGAATCGTGCCGGGGCGCTGCTCGGCGACCATGGTCGCCGCCCGCTCAGATTGCCGCTTTTCCGTCGCGCTCCCAGCCCATACGCTGCGCTCGACGGGATAGTCGGGGAGCACCCATCGAGGAAGCCCACGTACACCGTGAACGTGAGGCTCCGTCTTAATGCAGAAGGAGTTGGGCATGCGCAATCTCGGGCGAGTGATGCTCGCAGGAGCCGGCGCGTTGACGGTCCTGGCCGGTACGAGTCTGGCGTCGGCATCGCCGCCGCCTGCGGGCAAGCTGACCGGCTACACCTACAAGGAGGCGAGCGTGACCGTGCCCGCCAATGGGCAAGCCGTGGCGGCAGCGAAATGCCCGAAGGGCGACGACGTGGTCGGCGGCGGCGGGTATCAAGTCACCCAGAACACCGAGGAGGATTTGAACTCTTCTGCGCCGACCGCCGGCGATCGGAAATGGGTCGTGGAATTCAACAACCAAGCCGCCTCGAGCGACACCGGCGTGGCCGTGGCCATCTGTGTCACCGCCTCCAGCCTTGCCGACTACTCCATCCAAGCGGGTTCGATCGTGGCCGTCTCGCCTAACAGCTCGGTGGAGGCCACCGTCACGTGCCCGGCCGGGACAGTGGCCCTCGGCGGCGGCTGGGTCAACGAGGGGTCCACGGTCACCGATAGCAATGGCGCATCGGATCCCCTCGGCCCCAACGGGTGGCGGGCGTACCCTGCGGCGGGTTCAGCCGCGTCAAGCGGATACGCGATGACCCCCTGTGCAGCGCAGCCCTCCAAGTGGGCGCAGGTCGCCAGCTCGTACGTGGTGAACCCGGTGAGCACCGCCACCCCGGTCAGCGTCAAATGTCCCAAGGGCACCAAGGTGCTGGGCGGAGGGGATTTCAATGACTCGGGCAGCCAGCTGGTGAACATCGGTCTCACCAGCTCGAAGTCCAATCTCAAGGGTTGGAGCACCACGGAGAACAACGACAGTTCGTCGTCGGAATCGGTCGACGCGTGGGCGGTCTGCGCCAAGGTCTAACAGTCTCAATGCTCGGCGGATGGGACGAGCGGGAAGTCGAGACCAAGCTCAGACACCGGCCGTCCGGGTGAACCCCACTCGATCGAGTTCCTGGCCCTGCTCATTGATGAATCGGAGGGTCATGGTCGTTTGCCGGCCGGCGGGCGCCGGTACCACGTCGAGCGCGATGAAGCCGTAGTCCCGGTATCGGGCCTGCGACCAATCGACCGTCTCAAGGGTCTCGCTGAAGTCGAGTTGATTGACGTAGGGCCCCTTCCCCGACCTCTCGTGGCCGACCACCGTTGAACCACTGCCTGCTCCTGAGTCGAAATTCCGGTCAGTCTCCCCTTTGCCTGTCCATCCGTAGCGCGGTGTGCCGGCGGTGCCGACGACGACGTAGGTCGTGCCATCAGTCGCCGGCTCGACCTCGGCAGGCTCACTGGGCGAGATAGCCACGGCCTGTTTGCTCGACTGAGCCGAGGTGCGCCGGCTCACGACGTGGTGTCTGAGATGCGCGGACCACTCCTCGTGGTGCTCGGCGAAAGGTCGCGTCTCTCGGGGTCCGGGCATGGCGCGAACGTACCGTCCGGCAAGCGGAGACCGGCGAGGAGAAAACCCGTTTGTCACACGACGATCACACAGCGTCCCGATTACTCCGAGTCCCCCATGGACATCTGCGCGACTGCAGGGGGAGTCGATCCGCTAGTCACCCCTGGTGCCGTGAAGCTCCACCCGCACGGTGATCTCCGGATACACGCGCACCATGAGCATGCTCGGAGGCTTCATTCCGAACTCGCGGATGTCGAAAACGTAGCCACCGCTCAGCTCTACCGTGTCGTCCGAACGCGTGATGTGCATCTCGTGTTCGAAGCAGCGCGTCTTCCCGTGGAACGAAACGTCACCAACGACCAGGTACTTCGGATGTGTTCCGTTGGCCACGACCTTGGTGACCTGCCCTCCAATGGTTGGGTAGCGCCTCGCGTCCATCCGCCGTCGTAGCTCACGGTCGTAGAGCTGGTTGCCCGACGTGAGTCGCTCTACCGACAGTTCCAGTTCGCCCGCGATCCGTTGGTCCAGGTCCAACGTGCCATCTTTGCGGAAGGCGGCTTCGAACCAGCCGGTAATGCCCCGGGTCTCAGTGTTGATCGGGTGCAGACTCGATCGGCCACTGACCCAGACGCAAGAGCGCACGGAGTCGAGGGTGTAGCGGGCGCCCATCATCGCGTCCTGTTGTTCCACGGGCGCCCGACCATCCGACCTCCAACCCGGCCTAATACCGGCTCGCATACTGGCATAGAGTCACGTCATGGCGCGACTCGACATCCCACCGGGCGACGGTGGCGACGCCGTGCAGATCTGGTCGCTCAGCCCGAACTCGGGGCGTCTGCAACACGTCTTGTCGACGCCGTCTACAACAAGAGCATCCTCCCCGTGCGCGTTCGCGAGGCGGCTCGGATGCGGATCGCCCAGTTGAACGACTGCACCGTCTGTCTCGCGTTTCGCGCGGACAAGGTTCTTGCCCAGGGGCTCGATGAGGACTTCTATTGCGCCGTCGGATCTGTCGACCAGTCAACGCTGTCAGCGCAAGAGCGACTCGCCGTCGAGTACGCCGATCTGTTCGCCACCGACCACGAGCGTATCGATGACGCCTTCATCGAGCGCCTCCGCGGCTCGTTTACCGACGCGGAAGTCTTCGATCTCACCATCTGCTTGTCGGCGTTCTTGGGTCTGGGCCGGACTCTTCGCGCGCTTGGTATCACCGAGACGTCAATGACCGACGTCTGACCTGCGTCGCAACCGCGCTGCCGCTCACCCGTCGCTCTGGCGCGGCGCGTCGAACAGTGCGTCCCGCTCCCGTATGGCCTGGCGCAGCCCCACTTCGGTGATCCGCTGCGAGAAGGCGAGCGCTTCGGGTGCCTGGTGCCCGATGGCGTCGTTCAGGCCGGCGAAGAGCTGAAGCTGGGAGCGACCCATGAGCTCGACTCCCATGTTGACCACGCGCTTGTTGGCCACCAGCAGGTCGCGGCCGATCAGCCCCATCCGCAGGGCGAGCTCGAGGACGACGGTGTCGAGCTCCTCGGCAGGGGCCGTCTCCACGACCAGTCCCAGTTCGCGGGCCTGTGCCCCAGAGATGGTGTCGCCGGTCAGCAGGAGTCGTTTGGTCCATTGGGGGCCGAGATTGTACAGCCACATGTTTGTGGGCGGCACCCCCATGGAGCGCACCGGAGGGAAGCCGATGCGCGCGTCAACCGCCGCGACGACGAGGTCACAGTGAAGGGCAAGGTCGGTTCCCCCGGCCAGGCAGTTCCCTTGCACCTGGGCGATGACGGGCAGTTCGCATTCCCAGATCCGGCTCCAGCCCTTGGAAAGCCTGAGCATCGCTGACACGTCGCTCTCGAGCGCAGAGTGCGGGGGGAAGTCACCGGGGTCGGTGTCTTCGGCGATGAAGCCGTACCCCGAGGAGAAGGAGCGGCCGGTGCTCCGGATGATGACCACGCTGACGCCGGCGTCGCTCTCGGCGTCAGTCACCGCCCCGAGGACCTCGCGGACGCAGCGGGGCGTCAACGGGTTGTGCTGGTCCGGCCTGTTCAACGTGATCCGTCGCACGCGCCCGATCTCTTCGACCGTCAGGGTGGTGTAGCTCGTCGTCACGTGTCGCTTCCCGGTTGTTCTCTTGGCACGAGGTCCGCCTTGCGCACCTTGCCGCTCTCGTTCCGCGGGAGCGCATCGACCACGGTAATCCGCCGCGGCACCTTGTAGTCGGCCAGTCGGTCCAGTAAGAAGGACCTGAGATCGTCGATGGACGCTTGTCCTCGGAGCACGACCCACGCTGCCACGTCCTCGCCGAGGACCGGATGCGCGACTCCCGTGACGGCCGCCTCGGCGACGGCAGGGTGCTCGTAGAGTGCGGCTTCCACTTCAGCGGGCACCACGTTGTGGCCCCCCCGAATGATCATCTCCTTTTCGCGTCCCACGATCCACAAATAGCCGTCCTGATCGACGTAGCCGAGGTCGCCGCTGTGCAGCCACCCGTCCACCCACGTGCGCGCCGTCGACACATGATCGTCGAGGTAGACACGCGTAGCCCGAGTGCCGCCGATCGTCACCTCACCAACCTCCCCCGGTTCTCGGGGCGCATTGTCTGGGTCCACGATCCGGACCTCGACGCCGGGCAGGGGAAGCCCGACCGATCCGATGTGCCGACCACCGTCGCCCAGCGGCATGGCGGTGACCGCGCCGTATTCGGTCATCCCGTAGCCGCAAAGGACGTCTGCCTTGGGCAGACGGGACCCGAGGCGGCGCAGTGTGGCCGACGCGATCGGCGCGCTCCCGACTGTGACAGCAGCCAGGCTGGAGAGGTCGGCAGTCTCGAAGTGCGCGCTGGCCACGATCAGCTCGACCATCGCCGGCACGAGGAAGGCGGAGAGGGGTCGGTCACGTGCAACTGTGTCGATCCAGCGATCAGGATCGAAGCGTGGAAGGAACCATCCGCTCAGGCCGCCGCGGAGCGGACCTGATACGAGGAGCGATCCACTGGTGGTGGCAAATGGTGCCGACGTGAGGAATCCCAGTCCGAGCCACGCGGAGGGGACGCGGTCTGTCGTGCCCAGGCCGGCGTGAGAGACGACGACTCCTTTTGGCTTCCCGGTGGTGCCGGAGGTGTACATGACGTCGGCGATGTCGTCCGGCGAAGGCATGGTCGGAAGATCGCTGTCGTCGGCGCCCGCGAGGTCGTACCACGAGACGGTGCCGCCGGGCCTCGTGCTCACGACCGTCGGCACCGCGACGCGCATCTCGGGGCTGGCCTCGCTGCACAGCACGACGGACGCGCCGGCGTGGCGCAGGATGGCCGGCAGCTCGGCGGGGCCGAGTCTGGCCAGCAGCGGCACGGCCACTGCTCCGGCCTTGTGAATGGCGAGATACGACAGGAGCCACTCGATCGGCTCATCGGTGCCGATGACGAGCCCGACCCGGTGCCCCGGTTCGACCCCGAGATCATGGAGTCCCCGGGCGAGCCGATTGGACTCGCGGTGCCACATGCACATGGTGAGATCAGTGCCATCGGCCAGATTTCGCCAGGCCACGGCATCGGGGAACGAGTCGGCCAGCGCAGCGATCAGCTCTGTCTGCAGCATCGTCACGCTGAGAGAGTTCGGTGGACCGGGCGTACCAGGTGAGCCGGCGACATCAGTAGGCAGGGCCGCCTTCGAGGATGGTACGAGGATTCTCGACGAGCATCCTCGTGATGTCGTCCTCGCTGACGCCCCGCGCGCGCAAGGCCGGAAGCACGGTGTCGCTGATATAGGTCCAGCGCCAATTGCTCGAGGCGTCCATCACCGAACGTGGGAACCAGTCAACGAAGCACATTGCATCGTGCGAGAGCACGAGCCGTTCGGCGTATCCACGCTCACAGAGCCGTGCGACCGCGTCGACCCGCTCCTCCAGGGTGATCCCGGGCAGGCCGAAGTGATCGAAACCGAGATACGAGCCGTTGTCGATGAGGTGGAGGTGATAGTCGGTGTTGACAGTGCCGCCACTGTGGCCGATCACTACCCTCGCGAGGTCGACGCCCTCTTCCTTGAACACCCGCTGCTGCTCGAGTCCCCACGGCTCGGGAGGTGTGGGGGTGTGGGTCGTGATCGGCACACCGGTGACGCGGTGGGCCCGTGCGACAGCGCGCAACACCCGCTCAACCCCCGGCGTGATGCCCGGGCGGTCGGACGCGCACTTGAGGATCGCGGCACGCACTCCGGTCTCGCCGATTCCTTCCTCGATCTCGCGCACGAAGAGTTCGACCATCGGTTCGGGTCCACCGAGGACGGACCCAGGGCCGCGGAAGTGGAAGTACATCGGGACCTCGTTGTAGGTGTAGACACCGGTCGCCACCACCACGTTGATCTCGGGTACCTGCTCCGCGATCGTGGCGATGCGCGGGATATAGCGCCCCAACCCGACGACGGTCAGGTCGACGAGGGTGTCGATGCCGGCCGCCTTGAGCTCGCGCAGCTTGCCCACAGCCCGCGCCTGCTCTGCTGACTCGTCCCACTCGGCCGAGGGCTTCTCGATCTCGGGGCTCAACACGAAGATGTGTTCGTGCATCAGGGTGCGACCGAGGTCCGCTCCACCGACGGGTCCTCGTACCGTGTTGACCTGGGACATCGATACTCCCTGTCTGGCGGGTTCCTGGGCGGGCGATCGTAGCGGGGGCCGGCGATTCTCGACGGCGGTTGTGGGGCACAATTGTCTCAGCGGGTCCACAGCGGGCCTTGCGAGCGTGTCGAGTCGATGATGATGGGATAGGGGCGTTCCCACGAAAGGTTCCCCATCCACATGTCCGCCAGCCACTTGCCGAATACACCGCGCGAACGGGAGAGGACGACGTCGCGGTTGCGCTCGCTGACCTGGGGTGCCGTTCTCGCGGCGACCGGAGCCACGGTCGCCATCGGCATCGTCGTCGCGAACGAGCACCCAGGGAGCACGAGCACCACGAACGGATCGACGGGCTCGGTGGCGGGATCCTCGTCGTCGACCAATGGCACCGGCACGTCCTCGGGGAATTCCTCGGCGCCCACCATCAGCAGGGCGAGACCCTCGGTCACCTCGGGCGGCACGTCACGGTGACCAGCGTCGCCGGTGCCGACACGGGGTTGACCGCACGGTCGATGCGCGCCATCGGGACGACTGCCACCGTCGTCGTCGAGGACCCGGGTGCGGCAGACGCCGCCCAACGGGAGCTGGCCGCAGAGCTCGAGGCCATCGACGCGACCTGTAGCCGCTTCAGAGACGACTCCGAGCTCCAGCGGGTACACGACGGGTCCGGTCGGCCAGTCCGCGTCAGTGCTCTGCTGTACCTGGCCCTCGAGGTTGCGGTCACCGCGGCGGCGCGCACGGGGGGCGCCGTCGACCCCACCGTCGGCAACGCCCTCGCCGCGCTCGGCTATGACGCGGACCTCGACGCGGTGCAGTCCCGGCCGGCTCCACCGGCCCGAGCGCTTGGCTCGGTCGCCGGATACGCGCACGTCCAGCTCAATGCAGCTGACCGGACCGTTCGTATTCCGCGTGGCGTCCGGCTCGACCTCGGCTCCACCGCGAAGGCGTTGGCCGCCGACCGCGCCGCAGCGCGGGTGGCGGGAGTCATCGGCGCCGGCGCGTTGGTGAGCCTCGGTGGCGACGTCGCCGTCGCCGGCACGGCCCCCGTGGACGGCTGGCCCATTGGTATCGCTCGAGAGTCCGACACGCCGGCCGCGCTCGTCGACCAAGTCGTCGCCATCACCCACGGGGGACTGGCGAGCTCCGCCACCTCGGCTCGGGCATGGCACGCCGGCGGGCGCGCCGTCCACCACATCGTCGATCCGAGGACGGGAGACTGCGCGGAGCCCTACTGGGCGCTGGTTTCCGCCGCCGGCGCCAGCTGCGTCGAGGCGAACCTCGTAACGACTGCCGCCATCGTATGGGGAGGCCAGGCGCTCGACAGGCTCGCGGGATTCGAGCAGTCGGTCCGTCTCGTCCGCGCCGACGGTGAGGTCTTCTCGGTCAACGGCTGGCCCCTGTAGGTGGACCCGTGAACTCCACCGCACTGTGGTACGCCACGCGAGCGAGCGGGCTGATGGCGCTCCTTTTGTTGACCCTGACGATGGTGCTCGGCCTGATCACGACGACGCGGGCCAAGGCCCGCAACTGGCCGGGCTTCGCACAGCAGGAGATCCACCGGCGCATCTCCATGCTCGCGGTCGTCTTCCTGGCGATCCATGTGCTCACGAGCGTGCTCGATACCTATGTCGACATCAGCTGGACCGCCGTCGTCGTCCCCTTCACCTCTGCCTACAGCACCTTCTGGGTGGGCATCGGCACCATCGCGCTCGACCTCATGATCGCGGTGTTCGTGACCAGCCTGCTCAGATCGCGGATGCAGCCGGCGACATGGCGCGCCGTGCACTGGCTCGCCTATCTGTGCTGGCCGATCGCCGTAGCCCACACGTTCGGGATGGGAACGGACTCGCGTGAACCCTGGGTGATCGCGCTTGGCGTCGTGTGCGTCATCGGCGTTGGCGCCGCGTTGGCATGGCGTGTGTGGGAGGCCTCGAAGCAGTCGTCAGCGCGGCGCGCCCACGCAGCGGTGTCGCAGATGCCGCCGAAGCACCTGGTGCTCGATGCCCGGGACCGTTCGGGGGCGCGTCGTGAGTAGCTCCAGCGAGACGTTGCCGGCGACCGGGCGCTACCGGTTGCTGGGGCACCCGGCCGACTTGGCTTCCCACGAGGCCGCGCTCGGCCCGCTGCCCCTCCCCGGAGCGGGAGCCCGCGGTTGGCAAGAGGCGTTCATCTCGGCGCTCGAGGCATCGGGCCTGGCCGGCCGGGGCGGAGCCGGGTTCCCGGTGGCCATCAAGCTGGCCGTGGCGCATGCGGCCGGCCCAGGCAGCACCATCCTCGTCAACGCCATGGAGGGCGAGCCCGAAAGCGACAAGGACAAGCTGCTGCTCATCCGATCGCCTCACCTGGTGCTCGATGGCGCCCAGCTGCTGGCTGCGGCCACCGGGGCCCGGCGAGTCGCCGTGTGCGTGCCCGCAGGGCGAGAGCAAGTCGCCGCAGCGGTGACCCGGGCGATGAGCGAGCGCGTCACCGCGCGCTATCCGGTGGCGGCGCCAGAGGAACTGCTGCGGCCCCCGGACCGCTTCATCGCCGGCGAGGAGTCGGCGCTGGCGCGCTGGGTGGAGTCCGGAAACTCGCTCCCGTCGTTCCGGCCCGACAAGGGAACGGCCCTCCGCATCGGGCGCCGCGCCGCCCTCGTGCACAACGCCGAGACGCTGGCGCATGTCGCCATGATCACGAGAACCGGCCCGGACGCGTTCCGTGCGCATGGGCTCGTGGAGGACCCGGGCACGTCACTGGTCACGATTGGCGGTGCCGTGGAGCACCCCGGCGTGGTCGAGATCGACCGGGGCACGCCACTCATCGACATCGCCAACCGTGCGTCGCCCATCGGACAGCCTCAGGCCCTTCTCGTGGGCGGCTACGGGGGCGCCTGGGTCGGCCCGCAACACTTCACGACGCCGTATGCCTCCCTCTCGCTCCGTACGGTTGGCGCCACCGCCGGCGTCGGCATCGTGGTCGTGCTCGGACAGGACGCGTGCGGGCTGACGGAGTCGGCTCGGATCGCGCACTACCTGGCGGGCCAAAGCGCAGGTCAGTGCGGGCCGTGCGTCTACGGCCTTCCGGCCATCGCCGACGACATGACCCGACTGGCGCGCGCGCAGGTCGATGCCGGTCTCATGACTCGCCTCGAGCGACGGTTGCGCGAGGTGCACGGGAGGGGGGCGTGCCGTCACCCCGACGGGGCGGTCAACCTCGTCCGGAGCGCACTGCACGTGTTTGGTTCGGACGCACAGACTCACGCACGCGGCGTGCCCTGTGCGCGGTGGGACCGCGCCACGCAGTTGCGGTTTCCCGCACCGACGACGGCGGCCAGGGCATGATCCGCATCGTCATCGATCCCGTCGCCTGCGATGCGTACGGCTACTGCGCCGAGCTGCTCCCCGAGGCGATCAGTCTCGACGAGTGGGGCTATCCGATCGTCGATGGCAAGCCGCTGCAGCCGGAGCTCGTCGAGCTCGCTCGACGGGCGGCTCGCGACTGTCCTCGTCGCGCCATCACATTGCGGGAGCGCAAGGGCGGCTCCTGACCTGCGGGCCACAATGGCCGAGTGATGTCCGATTCATCGAGGCGCCGCCCGCGCTCGCCACAGGGGCTCGTCGTGCGCCCGTGTGCGGGCACCGACCTGGCACGCGTGGCGGAGCTCCTTGCGCTCGGCGCCGTACCCGGATCGTCGGGAGAGGTCGAGAACCCAGTCGATCTGGGGCCCTACGAGCGCGCGCTGCGAGAGACCGGCAACGCGGCAGGCGCCGTCCTCGTGGCGGAGGTCGAGGGCGAGGTCGTGGGGGTCTGCCAGCTCATCGTGTTCAGACACCTGCAGGCGAGGGGTGGCCTGTGCGCCGAGATCGAGTCCGTGCACGTGCATCCCGACCGTCGGGGGAGCGGGGTGGGCACCACCTTGTTGCGTGCCGCCATCGACCGGGCCCAGAACCTCGGCTGCTACCGGGTGCAGCTGACCTCCAACGTGCAGCGTCCTGACGCACACCGTCTGTACGAGCGGTTGGGTTTCGTGCCATCCCACGTCGGGTTCAAGCTCCTTCTCGCCGAGCGGTGAATCCCGCCCTGTTGCCATTCATGGGGTAATCATGTAATCTCGTAATATGACCGAAGGAATACACGAGGGCCGACGAGGCCCACAGCGCGGGAGGCGCCGCACGACTGCGCCACCGCCATCAGGGCCTGAGCAGGAGCGTCTGATCGGGGCATGGTTCAGTGGACGGGTGCCGGGCACCTGGTTCGAGAGCAGCCCGACCATCGTCATCGACGACGACGAGATCCAGGTCGTCGGCACGCTGTCGCCGCCCCAGCTGCCCGAAGGAGCAAACGAGGACGAGGTACGGGTGGCCGAGCAGGCACGGATCAGCGGCTTCCGTGAGGAGAGTCGAGCGGGGCGCATCCTGATCGCGGACGAGGCGCAGCCGGCCTTCCGCCGCACCGTCTCGTGGGGGGCCGTGTGTGGCGGCTCCACGGTCCTCTTCACGACGGCCGGCGTTCCCGTGATGACCCGGTTGCGCATGACGGACCGCCGCGTGCTCGACACGCTGATCAATGCCGGTGTCGCCCGGAGCCGCAGCGAGGCCCTCGCCTGGTGCGTCCGACTGGTCGCCGACCATGAGGCCGAGTGGATCCAGGAGCTACGCGACGCCATGGCGTCGGTCGACGAGGTGCGAAACCGCGGGCCACGGAGCGCCGAGGGCGGGGCCTGAGCGGTCCGGCGCGGGCGCCGGTCCGCCGGGTACATCCGGCGCGGCGCCCGCTCCACCCCGACTCCCGGCGTGGGACCATGCCGGCATGGACCACGACCATTTCCACCGGATCCAACACGAACTGAGAGAGCCATACCGGGCGTTACGCGACGCCTTGCCCGACGTCATATCCGGCTACGACGCCATGCACTCGGCCGCCTTCAAAGAGGGTGCGCTGACGGCCAAGACCAAGGAACTGATCGCGCTCGCCATCTCCATCACGCGGGAGTGCGACGGGTGCGTCGCGGCGCATGCGCGCGGCTGCGCCCGCGTCGGCGCCACCACGGAGGAAGTGGCCGAGATGATCGGTGTCGCCATCTCCATGAACGGCGGTCCGGGCACGGTCTGGGGACCCCGGGCGCTGGCCGCCTTCGGCGAGTTCTCGCCGCCGGCGTCGGCCTGACGCCCGGCCGGAACCACCTCGCCGTTCTCCTCAGCCAGAGACGGCCGTGAAGGAGCACTCCATGTGCTTGATCCCGTTGATGAAGGGGGAGATCAGGCGATCGGGCTCGCTCGTGGCCTCAATGTCGGGAAGGCGCTCGAAGAGCTGGCGAAACATCACGTCGATCTCCTGGCGGGCCAGGTGGGCCCCGAGGCAGAAGTGCGGCCCCGCCCCGCCGAAGCCGATGTGGGGATTGGGTGTCCGGCGAACGTCGAAGGTGTAAGGGTCGTCGAACACCTCCTCGTCCCGGTTGGCCGAGTTGTAGAACATGATGACCTTGTCGCCTTCGTGCAGCTCGGTCTCACCGAGCACGGTGTCGGAGGCCACCGTGCGACGCATCCAGATGACAGGAGAGGCCCACCGCACTATCTCGTCGACGCCCGTCGGCGCGATCCCGGCCGGATCCGCCGCCCACAGCGCCCGCTGGTCGGGGTTTTGGGTCAGCGCCAGCAACCCGTGGCTGATCGCATTGCGGGTCGTCTCGTTGCCCGCAACGACGAGCAGGATGAAGAACGACGCAACCTCGTTGTGGGTGAGCGTCTCACCGTCGACGTTCGTGTTGACCAGGGCCGAGGTGATGTCGTCGGTCGGGTGCGCCTTGCGGTGGTCGGCCAGGTCGAGCATGAGCAGGTTGAGCTGCTGCGCCGCCGTCATGAAGGCGAGCATGGGGTCGGTCCCCTCCGGCACGTACTCGGGATCGCCGTTGGAAAGGATGACGTTGGAGGCGTTGAAGACGGTGTCGTAGTCCGACGGTCCGATGCCCATCATGTCGCAGATGATCTCGAGCGGCAGGCGTGAGGCCACCTCGGTGACGAAATCGCACCCGCCGAGGGGAGCAACGCGATCGATGACGTCACCGGCCATGAATTCGATGCGATCCTCGATGGACTTGATCATGCGCGGGTTGAAGGCCGCCGACACGATGCGACGCAGGCGCACGTGGCGCGGGTTGTCCATGTTGATCATGGAGCCGAAGAAGTCCAGCATCTCGTCAGGCATGTCGATGATCGACGTGGCGCCCTTGCCCGACTGGAAGACGTCAGGGTGCCGGCTCGCCTCCGAGATGTCGGCATAGCGCGTCAGCCCGTAGTACCCGTGCCCCTCGGGGATCACGAAGGTCAATGCTTCGGGGATCTCGGGCTCGTCGAAGAAGGCGATCGGGCGCTCACGGCGCAGGGTCTGGAAGGCGCCCTCGCGTTCGTCCCATGGCCGCGCCCAGAACTCCACGTCCGAGAGGTCGATCTGGTCCACCGACAGGACGGCATGTGGCTGCATGAGGGCCACCATACCCACCTCCCTACACTGCGACCATGTGCGACACGCTGTGCGCGCCCAGTCTCCGCGGCATGGTGTTCGCGAAGAATTCCGACCGTCCCCCGGGCGAGGTCCAGGTGGCCTGGCCCTTCGGCCGGCGTGCCTCCGCCGGGTGCTCGCTGCGTACGCAGTACCTGACCATCGGCGACGCCGGCGCGTACTCGACCCTGCTCTCGTGCCCGACCTGGCAATGGGGCGCCGAGCATGGGGTCAACGAGTACGGCGTGGCCATCGGGAACGAGCGTGTGTGGACGACACACGACGCGCGGCGCGCACAGCCGGCGCTGACCGGCCTGGACCTGGTGCGCCTCGGGCTCGAGCGCGCCCGCTGCGCCGAGGAAGCGGTCGACGCCATGGCCGGCCTGCTCGAAGCCTGCGGCCAGGGTGGCATCACCGACGCGACGCATCAGGAGGCCTACGACTCGTCGTTCCTCGTCGCCGACCCGTCCCATGCGTACGTGCTCGAGACCGCCGGCTCGACCTTTGCGGCCGCCCCCGCCGACGCCGGAATCGCCCTCTCGAACCGGATCAGCCTCGGGACCGGCTGGACCCGCGGTTCGCACCACCTCGAACCCGGTGAGGACTTCGACCGCTTTCGCGACGATGCGGCGGACACGCGCCACGCGGACGTCCGCCTGGCGGCCAGCCGCCGCTTCCTCGCCGGGACCCCTGCCGGCGGGCTCACGGCGGCCGCAACCGTCGCGCACCTGCGCGACCACGGTTCGGGACCGTGGGGCGCCCCGGCGACCCGGGGCCCGGTTCACCCGCCGCCGGCGCGGGCCGGTGACGACTTCAGCGGGGTGAGCGTGTGCATGCACCTGCGTGGCTTCTGCGTCACCGCGGCGTCCATGGTCGCCGAGCTCCCGGCGGGCATCGGTGACGGGGAGCCGGTGCGTGTCTACGTGGCGCCCGGCAGCCCGTGTTCGAGCATCTACGTGCCGGCCTTTCCGCGCACCGTGACCGGCCCGCCGCCCTTTGTCCCCCTGGAGCTCTCGAGCGAGGAGCTCTGGCGGGCCGCGGACTGCGTGCGCCAACTGGTCGAGGCCGATCCCGACGCGCTGCCCTCGGTCCGCACCGGCCTCCAGGAGGTGGAAGACGAGCTGTGGGCCGAAGCCGACGACGTCCTCGCGTACCCGGCCCGCTGGGCCGCCGCCGGCGCCTCGTGGGGCCAGCGCGCCTTGGACGCGCTGCGCACCTGCATCCCCTAATCGAGGGGGGGTGCGGCGATACGCTGCAAAAAGAAGTAGTGCTCTCCTACTCGCCAAGGAGGATCACATGACGTTTGTTCTCACCGACGACGACATCGCGGTCGGCGACGTCGTCAGCGAGCAACTCGAAAAGTTGTGGGGCTGGTACCTGGTCTGGGGCATCATCGCCATGATCTTCGGGTTCTTCGTGATCAGCTACCGGCACGCCAGCGTGTACGCGATCATCTACCTGGCCAGTGGTTTCTTCATCCTCGGTGGCCTCTTCGAGATCATCGGCGTGCTCCGCATGGCCCGGCAGCGCTGGCTGCATCTGGTGTTCGGCGTCATCTGGGTCGGCGCCGGCATCGTGGGATTCGTGTGGCCCCACATCACGATCTTCATCGTCGCCGTGCTGGTCGGGTGGGGCTTCTTGGTGCTCGGCATCTTCGACATCGTCGACTCCATCCGCAACCACTTCCTGCCCTACTGGTGGGCGTATCTCATCCGCGGCATCATCGCCGTGGCTCTTGGCTTCCTCTGCATTCGGCACCCCGGCGCACCGTTGACCGCACTGGTCGTGCTCATCGGGATCCTGGCCATCGTGTTCGGCGCGGTCGAGATCCTCGGCGCCTTCTCGGCCCGTCACGCCAACAAGGACTGGGAGGCCTACAAATCGGCCCAGCGGCGCTGAGCGCGGCAGGGCAAGCGGCAAAAGGCAACGGGGAGCGGGCCGTGCGACTGGCCAGCTTCTCCGTCGGCTGTGGCCCCGGCCGGCCCGGGGTGGTCGATGGGGAGGAGGTCATCGACCTGAGCGACGCGGTGGTCGGCTTGCCCGCCACCATGCGCGAGCTGTTGGCGCTCGGCCCGCCCGGCCTCGAGCGTGCGCGCGCCGCCCCTGCGCTCGGGGCGGTTCGGCATGCGCTGGCCGAGGTGCGCCGGCTCGCACCGGTGCCCGACCCCCCGGCCATCCTCGGCATCGGCATGAACTACCGGGCGCATGTGGCCGAATTGGGCCGTGAGGCCCCCGAATGGCAGTACTGGTTCAACAAACAGCGAACCGCCATCGCCGGACCCGGCGACCCCATCGTCCTACCCGCCGTCTCCGACGCCGTCGACTACGAGGGCGAGCTTGCCATGGTCATCGGGCCCCGCTGCCAGCACGTGCCCGCGGCCCGGGCCTTCGAGGTCGTGGCCGGCTTCACGATCATCAACGACGTGAGCGCGCGTGACTGGCAATGGCGGACACCGACCTTCACCGTCGGCAAGTCGTTCGACACCCACGCGCCCTGCGGCCCCGAGCTCGTGACGGGCGACGAGCTCGGTGACCCAGAGGTGCTCGGCATCCGCACGTGGGTCAACGACGAGCTGCGCCAGGACTCCACGACCGCCGACATGATCTTCGGCTGCGCTGCCATGATCGAGTACCTCACCACGGCGTTCCCGCTCGAGCCCGGCACCGTGATCGCCACCGGCACGCCTGCGGGGGTGGGGGCAGGGTTCGACCCCCCTCGCTTCCTCGCCGCTGGAGACACCGTGCGGATCGCCATCGACGGGATCGGCGAGCTGTCCAACCCAGTGGCGCAAGGCCAGCGACCCCGCCCGGTCGGGCTGGACTGAGGCACCCGGCCTGCCCCCGCTCCTGGCCCCCGCCTTCTCAGGGGTGGGTCGGGGTCACGATGGCCTGCGCGCACGGCACAATGGTGGGGTGACCGACGCAACGTCCGTGCTGAGCGACGAGGAGCGATCCGATCGCCTGGCGAAGCTGCAAGGGATCATGGACCTCATGCGTCCCGCCGTGCAGGCCGACGGCGGCGACCTCGTGCTGGTGCGGGCCGACGTCGAGACCGGGGTCGTGGAGGTCCAGCTCCAGGGGGCGTGCAGCTCGTGCGCCATCAGCTCGGCCACCCTCTCGGGTGGGGTCGAGCGGATCCTGCGTGAGCGTCTGCCCTGGGTAACCGAGGTCATCGGCGGCCTCGACGAGTCGTTGAGCGTCGACGAGAGCGCGGCGCTGGGCTCGGGCGGGTACGTCCCGAGCTTCTAAGCCGTCCCGGGCGATCGCTCGCGGCTCCGCCCGCCAAGACCGCAATTGCGCAGCCTGGTCCGCTTGCAGGATCTGATTGATTAGTTAACACAACTAACTATAATGGGATCATGCCCATCGCACCGGCCCAGTTGACCGACGAAGAGGTTGCCGGGCGGCTCCGCAGCGCCGTGAACCGCCTGCAGCGGCGGCTCCGCCAAGAGTCACTCGGCGGGCTTTCGCCCGCCCAGGCCTCGGCGCTCGGCTCGGTCAGCCGGCAAGGGAGCCCGTCGCTGGGCGAGCTCGCGGCCATAGAGCAGGTGCAGCCGCCGTCCATGACGAGGATCGTCGCCAACCTGACCGAGGCCGGCATGGTCACCCGAGTGGCAGATGCCAACGACCGTCGCAGCGTGCGCGTGCAGATCACGCCGGCGGGGGAGCGCGCACTCGGGCAAATGCGGACCCGGAAGAACGCGTTCTTGCTCCGGCGCCTCGGCGACCTCAGTGCCGACGAGCAGCGGCAGGCCGTCGAGCTCGTCGGGCTGCTCGAGCACTTGTTGGCGGAGCCGTGACGCGTCACCTCAGGGCAGCCGGCCGGCGCACCTTCCGAGCCATCTCGGTGCGCAACTACCGGCTGTACTTCACCGGGCAGGTCATCTCGGTGTCGGGCACCTGGATGCAGACTGTCGCGCAGACCTACCTGATCCTCTTCCCCCTCCATGGCACCGGCGTCGACGTCGCCATCGCAACGAGCCTGCAGTTCCTGCCGCTCCTGCTCCTCGGTCCTTTCGGCGGCCTCATCGCCGACCGCCTCGACAAGCGCAAGGTGCTCTACTGCACCCAAGGCGCCGCGGGCGTGCTCGCATTCATCTTCGGCATCTTGAGCGTGACCCATTCGATCACGCTCTGGGAGGTCTACGCGCTGGCGGGCGGGCTCGGGTTCGTGAACCTCTTCGACAACCCCGCGCGCCAGACCTTCGTGTCCGAGATGGTGGGCGTCGAGCTCATGCCCAACGCGGTGAGCCTCAACAGCGTGGTGATGAATTCGGCCCGAGTGATCGGCCCGGCCATCGGCGGCGTGCTGATCCTGACGGTCGGGGTGTCCACCTGTTTCTTCTTGAACGCGGCGTCCTACGTCGCCGTGATCACGGCACTCGCCATGATGCGTGCCGCGGAGCTCTACCGGCGTCCTGCCGTAGTGCGGGCCAGGGGACAAGTCCGCGAGGGGCTCCGCTACGTGTGGGCCACGCCCGACCTCAAGATCCCGCTCATCTCCATGGCCATCGTCGGTGTCTTCGCGTTCAACTTCACGGTCACCCTGCCCCTGCTCGCCAAGTTCACCTACGGCGGCGGTGCGGGCCTGTACAGCTGGTTCATGGTGGCGATGGGCGGGGGCGCTGTCCTCGGCGGCCTGGCCACGGCGTTCCGCAGCCGTCCCTCGACACGCCTGCTGGCCTGTATCGGGCTGATCTTCGGTGCGGCCATCCTGGCCGTCGCGCTCTCGCCCAGCGAGGCCTGGGCCATCGCGCTGCTGGTCCCGATGGGGGCGGCGAGCATCTCGTTCGTCGCCACCAATAACGCCACGCTGCAGTTACGAGCAGACCACGCCATGCGGGGTCGGGTCATGTCACTCAACGCCATTGCCTTTCTCGGCAGCACGCCCATCGGCGCACCGCTCCTCGGGTACATCAGCGACACCACCAACCCGCGCGTCGCGCTCGCCATCGGAGGCGCGGCGACCCTCCTGGCCACCATCCCGCTGTTTGTCGTGGGTGCACGTCAGCGCCAAGCCCGGCGCGGTGCCGAGGGCGTGGTGATGGCACCCGACGACGAGCCGCTGGCCGACGTGGTGCCGCTGCCTCAGGCCGGGTGAATGACCCGCTCGGCGACCGGGTGCAGCAAGGAGCCGAACTCGGAGAGCAGCCGGATCAGAAGGTCGTCCACCGAGATGATGCCGGCGAGCTCGCTTTCCTCGAGAACGGGCAGCCGCCGGGCCGACGCCGTCTTGAACGTGGCGAATGCCTCGAACACGTCGGCGGAGCCCTGAATCGTGAGGGGGTCCGGGGTCATCACCGAGGCGACGCCCGAGGTCGGCGCCTGGCCCTCTCCGATGCCGCGCACGGCGATGTCACGGTCGGTCACGATCCCGACCAGCCGGCCGGCGTCCACGACGAGCAGGGACCCGACGCGGTGACTGCCGAGTAGCTGCGCGGCCTCCTCCAAGGAGCAGGCGGGCGGCACGGTCACCGGCGCGGTCCTCAGGCACTCTCTCACCAGCATCGCTGCTCACCCCGTTCGCATCCCGCGGCCCGGCCGTCCGGGACGACTTCCATCGCCGGCCCACGCTATGTGAAACGGTGCTCGGGCGGAGGTTCGTGAGGCAGACGCGCCGTCGCAGCCACGACGTGTCCGTCGTCAGGGGAGCATGTCGAGCAGGCCCCGCTCGCGCGCGACCGCGACGAGCTCGAGCTGGTTGTGCACGCCGAGCTTGCGATAGAGGCTCTTCACGTACCCCCGCGCGGTGTTGACGGTGATCCCGAGCCGGGCTGCGGCGCGCTGGAGATCGACCCCGCTGGCCAGCAGGCCGAGAATATCCAGCTCACGGCGGGTCAGGAGCGATGATCCGCCCTCCGCTCGCCGCACGGGGGACACGCCGGGCGCGGCGTCGCAGAGCGAGACGAGGCTGGAGCGGTCGATGGCGAAGGAATGCGGCCGCAACCCCGGAATGGTCTCGACGACGACGCCGAGGCTGACGGACTTGGGGAAGAGGCCGCTGGCTCCGGCGTCGGCGGCGTCCCGCACCAAGGCCGGGCTGACGGGCAGGCCGGTCACTACGAGCACCCTGGTCTCGGGGTGATGTTCGAGGAGTTGGCGCGCCGGCCGGACGGGGTCGCCCGTATCGGGTTGCGCGTCCATCACGGCCACCTCCGGTCCCTCGGCGCTCGCGAGCATGAGCGCCTGCTCCACGTCGCGCGCCGTCCCCACGCACCTGAGATCCTGTCTCGTGTCGATGGCGAGCGCGAGCGCTTCTGCGAAGACCGAGTGCCCGTCGACCACCATCACCTTCAATGGCCGATCGGCCATCCGCTACCACTTCCCCGCGCCGGTGCGCGTCATTTCGCCCCGGTGGTGCACCCTATGCGACGACCTCGCTGTGTGCGAAACATTCCGCAGTGCGAGTGCAGCAACCCGGCTGGTGCCCGGATGCGAACTGGCACGCCGAGCCGCACGCGCACCGGCGGGCGCATCCGGTTCAGCCCGCCTTGGGCTTCTTCGGCTCCTTTGGCTCCTTGGGCAATCCGAGCACCCGTTCGCCCACGATGTTGCGCTGGATCTCGGCCGAGCCGCCCCAGATCGTCTCTGAGCGTGAGAAGAAATAGGACGACTGGAGGCTGTTGACCGGGTAACGCGGCGACGTCAGACGGCCTCCGAGCATCGTGTCGCCGCTGGGGTCGCCCAGCAGGAGTTGGCCCTCCATGCCCAAGATGTCAATGGCGAGGAGCATCGTCTCTTGGTGCGCCTCGGACCAGAACATCTTGTTGCACGCGCCGAGCGCGGCCGTTGTGTGCGTGCCCAACAACGCGTCGGTCAGGGTTCGGTACCCGTTGATCTCCATGATCTTGATCTTCGACCACGACCGCGCCAGCCGCTGGCGGGTCAGGCGGTCGCTCTCCAGCCCTCGCTGGCGTGCCAGCTCGAGTATCTCCTCGAACTCCTTCTTGAATCGGCGGTAACCCGTGGTCGACGAGGTGCCGCGCTCGAAGCCGAGCGTGGTCATCGCCACCTTCCAGCCGTTGTTGACGCCGCCGATCACGTTGTCCTTGGGGCAGCGGACGTTGGTGAAGAAGACCTCGTTGAATTCCGCCGAGCGGTCCATCTGCTCAATCGGGCGCACCTCGACGCCGGGTTGCTTCATGGGCACCAACAGGTACGAGATGCCGGCGTGCTTGTCCACGTTCGGGTCGGTGCGCGCCAGCAGGAAGATGTAGTCGGCGTACTGCGCCTGGGTCGTCCAGACCTTCTGCCCGGTGATGACCCACTCGTCGCCGTCGAGCTCGGCCCGCGTCTTCAGGCTGGCGAGGTCCGACCCCGCGTCGGGCTCGCTGAATCCTTGGCACCAGGCGATCTCGCCTTTCAAGATGCGAGGAATGAACTGCTGCTTCTGCTCCTCGGTGCCCCACTGCAGGATCGTCGGGCCGACCAGAGTGTCGCCGAAGAAGTCCGCGCGCAGCGGCGCACCGGCCCGGGCGAATTCCTCGTTCAACACGACCTGCTGCAGCAGGCTCAGACCCTTGCCCCCGTACTCGGCGGGCCAGCTGGCGCAGATCCAGCCTCCGCCGTAGAGCTTGGCCGTCCATTCCTCGTTGAACGCCTTGCGTGCAGCGGGCGTCATGGAGAACCCCGGTTCGAACCAGCCCTCGGGCAGGTTGTCGCGCAGCCAAGCGGCGATCTCGGCTCGAAATTCCTCGGCTTCTGGTGGGTAGGCCAGGTCCATGCCACGCACGGTACCCGCCGCGGCATGGTCCTTCTCCCCTCGGCGCCGGCCGGCCGCCGGTAGGATGGAGGGCCGAAAAGCTCGGTTCGACCGGTCCGTGCGAAATGACGGAGAAGGAGGTGTGTGCCATGTCGAGGGGCGAACCCCCCAGTAGCGCAGCCGGCGCATGCCCACTCCGTGCCATCGGCTGAGCTGTCGCACGAGCGTGTCGTGAGCCCCCGTCGAGGGGCTTGCACGGGGGCAGGCGCCGGTCGCTGAGACCCAGGCGGGCGCGTGACGCGCCCGTCGTCCCCGACCGATCCGACCGCAATCCGCTCGACGAGCCAGAGGAGGAAGCTCCATGGCCACGCCACCACCGACCAGCGCACCGAGCCGTGCGCGCCTGTTGCCCGGGCGCGCCCGCGACCCGGAGCGCCAACCGCACCAGCGCCGCCGGCGTACCCGTCGCATCCTCGCCTCCGAGGGTGTCTTCGACTCCATCGTCTCGCTGGCCGGGATCTTGGGCCGTCCCGTGCGCAACCAGACCGGCCAGGAGATCGGTCGTCTCGACGACGTCGTCGCGCGTTGGGCCGACGGCCAGGTCTACCCACCCGTGACCGGCCTGGTCATTCGAGTCGGCCGCCGGCTGGCCTTCGTGCCGGCGTCGGCCATCGACCGCATCGGCCACGCCGAAGTGCTGTTGCGGTCGTCGCGCCTCGACCTGCGCGACGTCATCCGCCGCCCCGGCGAGGTGCTGCTGGCCAAAGACGTCCTCGACCACCAGCTCGTCGACGTCGAGGGGGTGCAGGTCATCCGCGCCGCCGACCTCTATCTCGCCGAGGTCATCGGTCGGATCCGCCTCGTGGGCGCCGACGTCTCCAACGCCACGCTGTTGCGCCGGCTCGGCCCGCGCCGGTGGCGGCCGCGCCCCACGCCGGACCGGGTGATCGACTGGGCCACCATCCAGCCCTTCACCGAGTCCGGGGGCGAGACGAGCGGGGGGTACGCCGTCGCCAACGGCGAAGCCAGCCCCGTGCGTCTCAAGACCACCAACGAGGGGCTGCACCGCCTGCGCCCCGGCGAGCTGGCGGACCTCCTCGAAGACCTGCGGCGCGACGAGCGGCGCGAACTCCTGGCCGCGCTCAGCCCCGACGAGGCGGCCGACGCGCTCGAGGAGATGCAGCCCGAGGACCTCGAGCAGCTGCTGCGTGAGACCGACCCCGTTGAGGCGGCGCGCCTGTTGGCCGCCATGGAGCCCGACGAGGCCGCCGACGCGCTGCGCGACCTGCCCCAGGCCGTCCAGGGCGAGGTGCTCTGGCACGTCCCGCCCAAGACGGCGCTCGCCCTGCGCGAGCTCCTCGGCTACTCGGAGAACGAGGCCGGGGGCATCATGACCACCGCAGTGGTGACGGCCAAGTCGGGGGACAAGGTCAAGAAGGTCGTCGACCGCCTGTCCGAGGCTCGTGCGCACGGTACCGACCTCGACGCCGTCGCCGTCGTCGACAGCGACGGCCGGCTCGTGGGTGACGTGACGGTGCTCGATATCCTGCTGGCGCTGCGCGCCGATACCGACACGCGCATGTCGGCGCTGCTCGGGGACGAGGACGTCGTCACGGTCAGCTCGCACGAATCGGCGAAGGAGGTGGCGCGCCAGTTGATCGAGGCGCGGCGCCAGTCCATGGTGGTGGTTGACGACACCGGCGTTCCGATCGGGCGCATCCTCGCTGACGACGTCCTCGATGCGCTGGTGCCCACGAAGGGCCGCTTCCACTTTCCGCGCCTGTTGTCGTGAGGGCTGTGGCCCCGCGGCGGCGGTGGCTCGTCTATCTCGCCGCCGCGGGGCCCGGGCTCATCGCGGCCTCCGCCGGCAACGACGCCGGCGGCATCGTGACGTACTCGTCGGCCGGCGCGCAGTTCGTCTACCGCACCTTGTTCCTGATGGTCCTGATCACGGTGGCCTACGTGATCGTCCAGGAGATGGTGGCCCGGCTCGCGGTGCACACGGGCAAGGGGCTGGCCGCGCTCATCCGCGAGCAGTTCAGCCTCCGCCTCACTGCGTTCGCCATCACTGCGTTCGCCATCGCCAACGTCGGGCTCATGGTGACCGAGTTCGGAGGGATCGCCACCTCCTTCGAGCTGTGGGGCGTCTCGCGCTACATCACAGTCCCCGTCGCCGCGGTGGCCATCTGGGCCCTCGTCCTCTTCGGCTCCTACCGCTACGCCGAGCGCGTCTTCTTGCTTCTCACCTTGGTGTTCATCGCCTATCCGATCGCCGCGGTGCTCGGACACCCGGACTGGAAGGCGGTGGCCGCCAACACCGTGTGGCCCCACTTCGTCGCGAGCAAGTCGTTCCTCTTGCTCTCCGTCGCGCTCATCGGCACCACCATCACGCCGTACATCCAGCTCTACGAGGCGGGCGCGGTGGTGGACAGAGGGGTCAAGCCTGAGCAGTACGGTCTGCAGCGAGCCGACGCGGTCGTCGGTGCGGTGGTGAGCAACGTCGTGGCGATGGCGATCATCGTGGCCACCGGCGCCACCATCGGGGGGACGGGCGTCCTGACGTCGGCGGCCACCGCGGCCGAGGGCCTCAAGCCGGTCGCCGGTGCGGCGGCGGAGACGCTGTTCGGGCTGGGTCTGCTCGGCGCGTCCGCGTTGGCCGCCGCGGTGGTGCCGCTGTCGACGTCCTACGCGGTGGCCGAGGCGATCGGCGTGGAGCGTTCCGTCTCCTCGAGCTTCCGCCAGGCGCCGGTCTTCCTCGGGATCTTCACCTTCCAGATCCTGGTCGGGGCGGCTGTCGTCCTCGTGCCGGGCAACCTCATCACGCTCATCTTGAACACGCAGGTGCTCGAGGGCGTCATCACCCCGATGACGCTGATCTTGATCCTGATCCTGGCCAACCGGCGCTCGCTGCTGGGCTCGGCCGCCAACGGCCCCGTCGCCCGGTGGGTCGGTGGTCTCTGCATCGTGGCCGTGGCCGGGGTCGCCTCCGTCTACGTGCTCTTGACCGTCTTGGGCTGGTTCGGCCTCTCGTGAGCGCGTCGTGAGCCGCGCCGTGCGCGTCCACAGGGGTTGGCGTGGGCCGCTTGCGCCGGACCAGGGCGTTCGGGGAGGCTATGCGGCCATGGTGGGCCGAGTCGAGACATCCATTGCCTAAAAGCCCCCGCCAGAAATGGATCGAGACCAAGGAGTCGTGGGAACGGTCCCGCCACATTGAAGTGCCTGCCCCGATCAGCGCCGCCCCACCTCGTCCGGGGGGCCTGCGCGTCGCATACTTGACCTATCGGGGGAACCCGCGCTGCGGTGGCCAGGGCGTCTACTCGCGCCACCTCACCCGCGAGCTGGTCGCCCTCGGGCACTCGGTCGAGGTCTTCTCGGGCCCACCGTGGCCCGAGCTCGATCCGGGGGTCGGCTTCACGCCCGTGCCCGGCCTGGACCTCTACCGGGACCCGGACCCCTTTCGCATCCCGCACCGCAGCGAGTTCACGTCGCGCGAGGACTGGGTCGAGTTCGCCATCATGTGCACCGCCGGCTTCGGGGAGCCTCTGGCCTTCTCGCTGCGCGCGCGTCAGCTGCTCGCCCAGCGACGCGACGAGTTCGACGTCGTCCACGACAACCAGTGCCTCGGCACCGGCATGCTCGGTATGGTCGAGGACGGGTGGCCCCTCCTGACGACGCTGCACCACCCCATCACGGTGGACCGGCTGCTCGCGCTCTCGCATACGACCAACCCCTGGCAACGCCTCACGACCCGGCGTTGGTTCGGCTTTCTCGGGATGCAACTGCGCGTGGCCCGCACCCTGCCGGCCGTCGTCACCGTCTCGCAGAATTCGCGCCAGGACGTCGCGGCGCAGATGGCGGTCGCGCCCGAGCGCATGACGGTCGTTCCCGTCGGCGTCGACCACACCGTCTTCCGTCCCATTGACGACGTGCATCCCATCGCGGGTCGGGTCATGGTCACCTCGAGCAGCGACGTCCCGATGAAGGGCCTGGTGCCCCTGCTCGAGGCGGTGGCCAAGTTGCGCACCGAGCGCGACGTCGAGCTGACGGTGATCGGACGTCCGAGCGAGGGCGGACGGGTCGACCGGGCGATCGCACGCCTCGGGCTGGCCGATGCCGTCCACTGTGTGAGCGGCATCAGCGACGAGGAGCTGGCCCGGCTTTACGGCGAGGCCGAGGTCGCCGTGGTGCCCTCGCTCTACGAGGGCTTCTCACTGCCCGCCGTCGAGGCGATGTCCTGTGGCGTCGCACTGGTGGCCACGACCGGCGGCGCCTTGCCCGAGGTCGTGGGCGCCGACGGGGAGACCGGCTTGCTGGTCCCGCCCGACGACCCCGGCGCGCTCGCCGGCGCCATCGCCCGCCTGCTCGACGACCCCGAGCTGCGGGCCCGCCTGGGCGCGGCCGGCCGCGAACGGGTCGTCAGCCGCTTCACCTGGCAGGTCACCGCGGCGGGGACGGCCGCCTGCTACCGGGCCATCCTCGAGGGTCTGCCGCTCCCGGGCGCCCCGATAGCGACTCCGCTCGCCCCCGAGGCGGCCTGATGTTGACCGTCGACTACGACCGCCTCGGCGTCGCGCCGGGTGACCGCCTCCTCGACCTGGGCTGTGGCTTCGGGCGTCATGCCTTCGAGGCGGCGCGCCGTGGCGCGTCGGTGGTGGCTCTCGACGCCGGCGCCGACGAAGTGGCGCAGGTGCTCGGGACGCTGGGCGCCATGGTGGAGCAAGGGGAGCTCGCCTCGGACCATCCGGCCACGGCGGTGCAGGGCGATGCGCTGGCGCTGCCCTTCCCCGACGCCACCTTCGACCGCGTGATCGCGTCGGAGGTCCTCGAGCACATCCCTGACGACACGGCGGCCATGCGCGAGCTCGCCCGCGTGCTGCGGCCGGGCGGGACGATGGCGGTGACGGTGCCGCGGTGCGTACCCGAGGCGATCAACTGGGCACTCTCCGACGAGTACCACGACACGCCTGGCGGCCACGTGCGCATCTACCGCCGCTCGACGCTCGAACGGCGGCTCGGCGCGGCCGGGCTGGAGCCGACGGGCTACCACCACGCCCACGGGCTGCATTCGCCGTACTGGTGGTTACGTTGCCTGGTCGGGCCCTCCAACGAAGCGAACCCGGCCGTGGCCGCGTATCACAAGGTCTTGGTGTGGGACATCGTCAAGGCGCCGGCGGTGACGCGGGTGGCCGACCGGGTGCTCAGCCCGGTCATCGGTAAGAGCCTGGTGGTGTACCTCACCAAGCCCGAGGACAGGGTCACCGGCCTGCCCGACGCGCGACCCAGCGTGCCGCGCGGGGTGCCGGGCCGACGGGGCCCGAGCACCCCGAGACAGGGGGCAGCAGCGTGACCACCGAAGAGCTCCGCACTGCCCAAGCCACGGTGCCCGAGGTGCCCGGGATCTTGACCAGTGCCGAGGTGCTTGCGTCGGGCCACGCCATCGCCGCGGTCCAGCGCCCCGACGGCATGATCCCGTGGTTCGAGGGCGGCCATTGCGACCCGTGGAACCATGTCGAGGCGGCCATGGCGCTGACCGTGTGCGGCCTGGTCGACGAAGCGGTCGACGCCTACCGCTGGCTGGTGCGCCGCCAGCTCCCCGACGGCAGCTGGTTCAACTACTACCAGGGTGACGGCGTGAAGGACCCGAGGCTCGACACCAACGTCTGCGCCTATCTCGCCGCCGGCGCCTGGCACCACCACCTGATCACGGGCGACGTCGAGCTGCTGGGCGAGCTGTGGCCGACCATTGAGGGCGGGATCGACTTCATCCTGCGCTTCCAGCAGCCCGACGGCTCGGTCCTGTGGTCGCTCGACTCGGCCGGCCGCTCCGAGGGCTACGCGTTGTTGACAGGGTCCTCGTCGATCTACCACTCGCTTCGCTGCGCGGTGGCGATCGCCGAGCGCCTGGACAAGGACCGTCCCGACTGGGAGCTGGCGGCGGGCCGTCTCGGGCACGCCGTGGCGCACCACCCCGGCGCCTTCGCCCCCAAGGTCGAGTTCGCCATGGACTGGTACTACCCGATGCTCTCGGGCGCCCTCGAGGGTGAGGCGGCGCGCCGGCGCATCGCCGAGGGCTGGTCGGCCTTCGTCATGGAGGGCCTCGGCGTGCGTTGTGTGTCCACCGGCGACTGGGTCACCGCGGCCGAGACAGCCGAATGCGTGCTGGCCCTCGATGCCCTCGGCATGGACGGGCCCGCACTCGACCTGTTCGCCGCCGGCCAAGGCCTGCGCCTCGGCGACGGGTCGTACTGGACCGGGATGGTCTACCCCGAGCAGGAGACCTTCCCCAAGCACGAGCGCACCACCTACACCTTCGCCGCCATGGTGCTGGCCGCTGACGCGTTGTCGAGCACGACACCGGCGGCCGGGTTGTTCCGCGGCGAGGGCCTGCCGGCCCCCCTCGACCTGGCCGAGCCGCACTGCGGCGACGCCACCGAGGGCTGCACCGTCTCGGACCCGCGCCCGCGTTAGTCAGCCACTAGTCCGGCGCGGCCACCCTGCGCAGCACCCGCAGGCTCCCGCACTCGCCGTCGTCGACGAACTCGCCCGAGTCGAGCGCGGCGAGATAGAGCTCGTAGGGCGGGCGGCCGCCGTCGGCGGGGTCGGGGAACACGTCGTGGATGGCCAGCCACCCGCCCACGGCGACGTGTGGGGCCCAGCCGCGGAAGTCGGCCCAGGCGGGCTCGTCCCCGTGGCCGCCGTCAATGAAACAGAAGACGAGCGGGCGGTCCCAGCGTGCAGCGAGAGTGGGGGAGTCGCCGACGATCCCCATGACCGAGCTCTCGAGCCCGGCGGTGGTGATGGTGCGGCGCCAGTGCGGCAGGGTGTCGATGTGGCCGCCTTCGGGGTCGACGAGGTCGGGCTCGTGGTAGTCCCAGCCGGGCTGGTTCTCCTCCGAACCGCGGTGGTGGTCGACCGACAGCACGACGGCTCCAGTGGCCTCGGCCGCTGCACCGAGATAGACCGTCGACTTCCCGCACCAGGCGCCGATCTCGACAAGCGTCGACGGAGACGCGCCCGTCACCGCCGCCCGCCCGGCACGTAGTGCCGCCTCGAAGAGCGCCTCACCCTCGTCGTCGGGCATGAACCCACGCGTCTGGCGCGCGGTGCGGAACAGGGCGTGCGTGCGCTCGCTCCGCTCGGCGCCGCCCGGCGGTGGCGCCGGGGCCATCAGGTGGCGGTGGTGCCGGCCAGCGCGCAGCGAGGCGGCGAGCGTGGCGCGCTCGCGGGCGGCGAAGGCGACGTTGACGTGCAACCGCTCGATCGACTGCGCCACCCGGCGCGGCCCCGAGGAGAGCGGGTGGTCGTCGAGGAAGGTGATTGCGCGCGCCGCGAAGTCCTCGTCGGCGCACAGGGCGGGGAGCGACTCGATGATGCGCGGCGGCGCGTTCTTCGGGAATCGCTCGAGGACCGCGTCCCACGACTCGGTCAACCGCGTCCAGGCGGCCTGGTTGCCCACACGGTTGGCCAGCAGGGCGCCGATGACCATGAACCCGTTCTGGCTGCGCACCTCGGTCATGGCCAGGTCGAAGGTGCGCAGGCACAGGTCGACGTCGGGGAAGACAGCCAGCGCACCGAGCGAGCGCATCTCCTCTTGCGGGGTGGACGCATTGCGGTAGCGCTCCAAGAGGGCTTCGTAGTCGCCGGGGCGGACCAGCTCCGCCACCACGCCGAGCGTGGCGGCCTCGATGTCGGCGGGGATGGGAACGCCCGAGCCCCCGCCGAGAGGCGAGGCGTCGAAGCGCCGGGCCGCCTCGGCCCGCACCGCGGCGTCCGCGCCGACAGTGCCCATGAGGTTGATGGCCAGGGCGCGCAACGACGGCGTGCGTTCGCCCTCCCCGGCGCCGGCGTCGAAGCCGAGGCGTTCGAAGATCGGGCCGACCAGCGCGGCCACCGCCTGGTGCAGCGGGTCGCGGTCGCCCTCGCTGGCGATGCGGTTGGCCAGGGTCAGCGCGGCACCCACCGGCGCCCACGGCGCGGGGTCCGGCTCGAGCCCCAGGTGGGAGGCCAGGACCAAGAACTCCTCGAGGCTCGAGTGACCCGCCAGCGTCGTGGCCCAGGTGTCGGCCAAGAAGTTGGCCAGCTCGAGTGGCGTCAGCTCCTCCATGCGCTCCGCCAGCGCCAGCCGGTGCCCCGGCTCGTAGGCGACGCGGAACATGCCCCAGCCGCCGGCGTTGACGACCGCCAGCCCTTCGGCCGGCTCGTCGATATGGGCCGCCTCGGTCCCGAGCACCAGGTAGCGTTCCGCCGCGCCGGGGGTGTCCACGCCGGGCAGTGCCCGTATCGCCACCGGCACCCGCCAGGCGGAGCCGATGGAGGACGTGGTGCCGGCCGGGACGGGGCCGAGCGCGAAGGGCTGCTGGGTCAGCGTGTCGCCCTCGAGGGAGACGAGCGGGTGACCGCCCTGGAGGATGAAGGTGTCCATCACGTCGCGCACCGGCGCGCCACTGGCTTCTTCCAGCGCGTCCCACAGGTCCGTGGTGACGGTGTTGCCGTAGGCGTGGGCCTTCAGGTACGTGCGCACGCCGTCGCGGAACACGTCCGCGCCGATGTACTGCTCGAGCATGCGCAGGACGCCGCAGCCCTTCTCGTAGGTCAGCAGGTCGAACATGCCCTCCGCCTCCTTGGGCGGGCCGACCGGGTACTCGATGGGACGGGTCGAGTGCAGGGCGTCGATGGCCAGTGCCGCCTCGCGTGACGGCGCGAAGCCGACCCAACGGTCCCACGACGGGCGGAAGGCGTCGACGCACAACGTCTCCATGAAGGTGGCGAAGGCCTCGTTGAGCCAGATGCCCTCCCACCAACCCATGGTCACCAGGTCGCCGAACCACATGTGGGCCAACTCGTGCGCGATGACGTCGGCCACGCGCTCGAGCTCCGTGCGCGCCGCACTCTCCTTGTCGATGAGCAGCGCCGTGTCGCGGAAGGTGATGCACCCGAGGTTCTCCATGGCGCCGGCGGCGAAGTCGGGGATGGCGACGAGATCGACCTTGTCGCCCGGGTAGGGGATGTTGAAGTAATCGGTGAAGAAGCGCAGCGCGAACGTCCCGACCTCGAGCGCGAAGTCGGCCAGCCCGACCTTCCCGGGGGTGCAGACCACGCGCAGCGGCACGCCGTCGACGTCGACCGTCCGGGTCGTCTCGAGCTTGCCCACGACGAAGGCCACCAGGTACGTCGACATCTTCATGGTGGGCGAGAACCTGATGCGGCGCTTCTTGCCGACCGGGTCGCTGCCGACGACGGGCGAGTTCGAGATGGCCTCGACGTCGGGCTCCACGATCAGTGCGACCTCGAAGACCGCCTTGCGGTCGGGCTCGTCGAAACAGGGAAAGCAGCGGCGCGCGTCCACCGACTCGAACTGCGTGGTGGCGATGGTCTGGACCTCGCCGTCGAGGCCGGTGTAGGTGGAGCGGTAGAAGCCGCGCAGCTTGTCGTTGAGGGCGCCGGTGAAACGGCAGCTCAGCGTGCACCGGCCGGGGGCCAATGCCGAGGCCGGACCGAAGATCACCTGTTCGAGCTCGTCGTCGAAGTTCACCGTGCAAGGCACGGTGCTGCCGTCGGCGCTGGCGACCTCGACGTCGCTCACCGCGAGCTCGGCCGCGTTGAGCACGATCTGCTCCACCGGCTCGAGGATGACGACGTCGATGGAAACGGTGCCCGAGAACGTGGCCGATGCGACGTTGGGCTCGATCTCGATGCGGTACGTCTCCGGCTCCACCGTGCGGGGGAGCCGGAAAGCTCCCGAGCCGTGCGCGAGTGCAGAGGAGGGACCTGGCATCCGGTGAAGGCTACCCGCGTCCTTGCGGGTAGGTTCTCGCTTCGTGCCTGACGACGACGCATCCACCGCCGACAACGGCGTTCCAACCCCCGGCATGGGGGACCGCGACGACCTCGACGTGGTGGCCATCGGGTCGCCCCTGCTCGACGTGATCGACAGGGCGACCACCGAGCAGGTGGCCCAGCTCGGCCTGGAGAAGGGCTCCATGACGCTCATCGACCTGCCGACGGCGACTGCCGTGCAGGAACAGATGGCTGCGCCCCGTTACGTCTCGGGAGGCTCGGTCGCCAACACGACGGCCGGCATCGCCGAGCTCGGCGGCACCGCAGGTTTCGTCGGAACAGTGGCCGACGACGAGGTCGGGCGTACCTACAGCGAGCACCTCAGGGCCTCGGGGGTGGAGTTCGAGCCGCATGTGAGCGAGACCGCCGCCGGTGACGGCCTGGGCACGGGTCGCTGCATCGTGCTCATCACCGAGGATGCGGACCGGACTATGGGCACGTACCTCGGTGCCGCGTCCACACTCTCGCCCGAGGGCGTGCCGACGTCGTTCGTGGCGCGGGGCTCGGTGGTCCTCCTCGAGGGCTATCTCTGGGACGTGCCCGCGGCCAAGGAGGCACTGCGTCACGCCGCGGCCACCGCGCACGCCTCGGAGGGCTCGGTCGCGCTCTCACTGTCGGACCCCTTTTGCGTGAGCCGCCACCAGCGCGAATTCCTCGACCTCTTGCTCGATGACGTCGACGTCCTGCTCGGCAACGAAGAGGAGCTCACGATGCTCTTCGGGGCGTCTTCGGCGAAGGGAACCATCGCCGCCGCCGAGGAGACCGGGCTTCTCGTCGTCATGACCCGCGGGGCCCAGGGGGCAGTCGTGCTGACTGCCCAGGGCCCCGAAGAAGTGCCGGCGGCCCCGGTCGCCCGGGTCGTCGACACGACGGGAGCGGGGGATCTCTTCGCGGCCGGGTTCCTCTTCGGCCTCACGCACGGGCTCGGCCCGGTCGACAGCACGCGCCTCGGCGGCGTGTGCGCGGCCGAGATCATCTCGCACACCGGCGCGCGGCCCGAGGCGGACCTCAAGGCGCTGGCCACCGGCGCCGGGTTGCTGGCCGGCTAGCGGTCGCACCATGAGCCTGTCCATCGGCATCGTCGGTCTGCCCAACGTCGGCAAGTCAACGCTCTTCAATGCACTCACCAACAACGAGGTGCTGGCGGCCAATTACCCCTTCGCCACGATCGAGCCCAACGTCGGTGTGGTCGCGGTGCCTGACGGGCGCCTGGCCCAGCTGGCCGCGCTCTATGCGGGCGCGCCGCTCGTGCCCGCCAGCGTCACGTTCCTGGATATCGCGGGCCTCGTGCGCGGCGCGTCACAAGGGGAGGGGCTCGGCAATCAGTTCCTGGCCGCCATCCGCGAGACCGACGCCATCTGCCAGGTCGTGCGCGCCTTCCACGATGACGACGTCGTGCACGTCGACGCGCGCGTCGATCCGGCCAGCGACATCGAGACGGTGAACACCGAGCTGATCCTGGCGGACCTCCAGACCGTGGAGCAGCGGCTGCCCAAGCTGGCGCGCGAGGCCAAGGGCAAGGCCGACCTCAGGGCGACGGTCGACGCCGTCGCCACGGCGGAGCGCCTCTTGTCCGAGGGTCGCACGATCTCGAGCGCGGCGGCAGCCGGTGAGGTCAACGTGCAGCTGCTCGGCGATCTGCACCTGCTGACGGCGAAGCCCTTCATTTACGTGTTCAACGTGGACGAGGGTGCGCTCGGCGACGCGGCGGTGGCCGAGGCTCTCGCGGCGAGCGTGGCGCCTGCACCCGCCGTCGTCCTCTGCGCCCAGATCGAGGCCGAGGTGGCCGGCCTCGACCCCGAAGACGCCCGCGAGCTCTTGCACAGCTACGGCCAGGACGAGTCGGGCCTCGAGCAACTGGTGCACGTGGGCTTTGCCACGCTCGGGCTCCAGACCTTCCTCACGGCCGGCCCCAAGGAGGCGCGGGCCTGGACCATCCACGCCGGCGACACCGCGCCGAAGGCGGCCGGCGTGATCCACACCGACTTCGAGCGCGGCTTCATCAAGGCCGAGGTGATCAGCTTCGACGACCTCATGGCGGCCGGATCGGTGGCGGCCGCGCGCACGGCCGGAAAAGCGCGCATGGAGGGGAAGGACTACGTGATGCGCGACGGGGACGTGGTGGAGTTCCGCTTCAACACGTGAGCGATTGCTCTATCTGACGCCCCCAGTGCAGCTCCGGGCTTTCACACGGAGCGTCTCTCTGGGTGCCAGCTGCTTCACAGGAACGCGGCACACGATCAGCGGGTGCGGGCGACGCCGTCGTCATCAACAACGCCGTCCGTCAAGAATGCGCAGTTCCGAGCGGCAGTCGGGCGCTGGTTCGCTTCGCCGCGTCGCATCGGCGTCACAACCGGAGTGGTTGCATCGTGCTTCGCCGGCCTGCGCCTTGCCGTGGCGGGACAAGGGAATATCGCCAGCTTCATCATCGTCGGGGCCAATGATGCACAGCGGTCGAGAATCCCACCGGGTGTGCCGGTTTACCGTGGGAGCGGCTACGACGGGCAGTTCTATTACCGACTGGCGCTCGATCCCCTGGCGTGGGGTCACCGGGCATTCGGGATCACCCTCGACAACATCTACCGCATCGACCGGATCGGCTATCCGGCACTGGCCTGGCTGGTCGCTGGCGGACATCGGCCGTTCATCCCCGCGGCGCTGGTCCTGGTCAACGTCGTTGCCCTGGGGGCCCTCGGCGGACTCGGAGCCGCACTCGCCCGGGACGCGGGTCGCCCCGCTGCGTGGGGACTGGTCTTCGCGGCCTACTGGGGGCTGTTGTGGTCACTTTCGCGTGACCTGACTGAAGTCGTCACCGCTGCGGCCATCGTCGCCGGACTCTTGGCCCTGCGACGGGATCGGTCTCTGCTGGCCGCCTTGGCGTTGACCGTTGCCGTGCTGAGCCGCGAGTCGGTACTCATCCTCCTCGGCGCGCTCTGCCTGGCCCGGTTCATCGATTGGTCGAAGGCGCTCGTCGGGGCGGCGCCTCGCCGCCGCGCGCTGCTTCACCGGTCAAGGCGGACCGGTCTCAGCGCGCTCGATCTCGCCTGGGCGCTCCCCATCGTCGCCTTTGTCGCATGGCAGGGTGCGGTCTACGCCACAGTCGGAATGCTGCCCATCACCGCGTCCCGGAGCTCCAACGTCGGCGTACCGTTCGTGGGATCTGCCCGGGGCTTCGCCCACTATCTCCGCCTCCTGCCGTCGTGGGCCGCGCTGCTGTGGTTCGGGGAATTGACGCTGCTCATCATTTTCGGAGTCATCGCCGCACTCTCGTACCGGGACACCGAGGCATTGCTTCACGAGCGACTCGCGTGGATCGGCTATGGCCTCCTTACGATCGCGCTGGCACCGAGCATCTGGCTCGGAGACGTTGGGTTCCGCAGCCTCGTCGAGTTCTACCTATTCTCCTGGGTAGTGCTGATGAGTTCCCGGCGCCGACTCGACGTTCCCTTCCTCTTGGTCGCGTTGGCGTGGCTGGCGGTTTGCATCGAGCTTGTCGTGAACATCTGACGGGACATCTGCATCAAAGGTCGCTCTGCTCAATTTCTTCACAATTGATCGACGGTCGGCGATGATGACGCAGGCTCCAGATTGGACAGGCTCAAGACCACCTCCCAGACGGTCGACACTCCAGTTGTCACACGCGTCCGGCGGCGCCTCACGGAGAGGGATCGGGCCGCTTCGCGTACGCCTGAAGGGACCCCGAGGAGATGGTCACAGAGGAGGAATGGCAAGGCGAGATCGCCCGCAGCGACCGACTCCGCTGGTTGAGTGTGGGCATCGGTCTGTTGGTATTCGCAGTGATCTGCGTCCCGTGCATCATGGCGGGCCAGGCGTTGGCGTCGGGATTCGAGGCGGACCTGATTTCTGTCGCGATCCTGATCGGCGTGATCCTGCCCATCTCGACCGGACTGTTGGTCATGAGCCAACGTCAACAGCGGCGGACCGACGAGAAGGTGCGCGACCTGAACGGCGAACTGAGTGCCGCCGCCGCTGAGGCGGCGCGCCAAGCTGAGATCCGCGACCAGCTCAACGCCGAACTGAGCGCCGCCATCGCATCAGCGGACAACGAGGCGAAGATTCGTGATTCGCAAGTGCAACGCCAGCGCTTCGAGAGCCGCCTGGCCAATGCCCTCGACATGGCCGAAGGCGAGCCCGAGGTGATCGACGTGATCGAAAGGTCTTTCAGCACCGTGTTGCCTGGTGCCCCGATTGAGCTGCTCCTGGCCGACAACAGTCACGCCCACCTGCACCGGATGGCCGCGGTCGGACCGGACGGCGAGCCACCGAGCTGCGGAGTGGACTCTCCGGATCGCTGCCCGGCGGCACGACGGGCACAGATCCAGACCTTCTCGGACAGCCACGACCTCGACGCCTGCCCCAAGCTGCGCAACAGACCGCAGGGCCAGATGTCGGCGCTGTGCGTGCCCGTGTCCATCATGGGGCGCACGGTGGGCGTCATCCACGCCACCGGCGAACCCGGCGTGGAGGTCGAGGACGACCGGACCAACGACCTGGCCACGTTGGCCAAGCTGGCCGGAGCCCGGATCGGGCTGCTCCGGGTGATGGCCGAGACGCAGCTGCAGGCCTCAACCGACACCCTGACCGGGCTGCTCAACAGGCGGTCCTTCTCCCAGCGGGTCGCCGCGGTACCGCCGCACCTCTACCCGGTTGCCGTGGCCATGGCCGACCTCGATCACTTCAAGGCGCTCAACGACACGTACGGGCATGAAACGGGAGACCGGGCCCTTCGGCTGTTCGCCCGTGTCCTGCGAGACTCGCTCCGATCGAGCGACATCGTGTCGCGCCACGGCGGTGAGGAGTTCGCGATCACGTTCCCCGACTGCTCGGCCGTCGAGTCGGCGCGAGCGCTCAATACGCTCCGAGAACAGCTCGATGCCGCCATCACCGTCGGAGGCCTGCCGAAGTTCACGGTCAGCTTCGGGATCACAGAAGCCGAACCGGGGGAGGAATTCGATGCCGTCCTGCGGCGGGCCGACGACGCCCTGATGAAGGCGAAACACCAGGGGCGCGACCGCGTCGTCCTCCACGATGCGGTTCGCGGCGCCAGCCCCGTATCGAGCGAGGGGCGGACCGAACTGGTTCCTCTGCTCGAGGAGGACTTCCTGCGGGCCGACTGACTGGTTCGGATGACGAGGTTGGTCAGACTGGCAACCTGGTCAGTACTGCAGGGTGGCGAGGAACTCGAGCACGGGCGGAAAGGCGGCGCCTGGATCCTCGATGAAGGGCTCATGACCGACCCGTGGAAGTCGGACTCGCCGTGCGTTGGGAAGCCCTCCCATCAACATCTGTGCGCCAGCGACCATGAAGGCGTCGCGCTCGCCGTAGAGAACGAGGGTCGGACAGCAGATCTCATGGAGTCGACCGGTGAGATCGGTGCGAGTGAACAGTGCTTCTAGCTGCGCGACGTTGTCATTCGGAAAGGGCAGATCTGCGTTCGCCGTCCTCACCTTGTCGCGGACGGCAGGTATCCCCTCTTGCGTGACGTCCGTGGCGGCGTAGCGGGCGGCCCGCTTCTCTTTCGACTCGGAGCGCCAAGACCAGGCGGCGATGTACCAGGCAAACACCGCGAGAGCCTTGGCTGCGCGAGCCGCGCCGAGGGCCCGCAGCGCGGGGACACCGATCTTGCGTGGGTCGCCCGTCGGGGTGGTACCGACCAGGACCAAGCCCGCACACGCCTCGGGGTGGCCGAGGCAGTAGTTGAGCCCGACGAAGCCGCCCATGGAGTGGGCGAGCACGCCGACGCGCTCATAGCCGAGGTGGATCCTCAGCTCGTCGAGGTCGTCGGCAATCCGCTCGTAGGTGTAGGTGGCGCTCGGAGCGGATGCTGAGCGCCCGCTGCCGCGGTAGTCGTGATAGACGATCGTGTACGCGCTCTCGAGCGGGACGAGGGCGTCGGCCAATGTCTCTGAGATGTTGGCAGGACCCCCCTGGCAGGCCAGAAGAGGAGGCCCGCTGCCTCGGACGTCGTAGCGGAGGCGAACCTTGTCTGTGGTCTCGAAGTCCGCCACTTGGACGTCAACGGGGAGCGCGGGGCATGCCCAGCCCGATCATGGCGATGATGTCGCGCTGGATCTCGTTGGTCCCACCCCCGAACGTGAAGATCGTCTGGGTCCGCGCCTGCTGCTCGAGGCGGCCTCGGAGCACGGCTCCGGGAGAACCCTGGACCAGGTAGCCCGCTTGGCCGACGACTTCGAGGAGCAGTCGATACACCTCGAGGGCGAGCTCGGTTCCGTACACCTTGGTGGCAGACGCATCTGCGGGGTTCAGTCCCTTGTCGGAGGCCCACGCCACCTTCCAGTTGAACAGCTTGAGCACCTCGATTTTGGCGTGGACCCTGGCCAGGGTGATCTGGACCCATCCGTGATCCATCACGGTGCGTCCGTCCCCAAGTTCATGACCCTGTGCCCATCGCCGGACTTCGGTCAGGCTTCGGAGCAACGCCGAGCTCGGGCAGATCGCCACTCGCTCATGATTGAGTTGATTGGTGATCAGCTTCCAGCCTTGGTTCTCGGCCCCGACCAGGTTCTCGGCTGGAACCCTGACGTCCTCGTAGAAGGTTGAGCTCGTGATGTCACCCGCAATCGTGGCTAAGGGGACCCAATGGAACCCTGGGGTGTCCACCGGCACGATGAAGACCGACAGCCCCTTGTGTTTGGGGGCATCGGGGTCGGTGCGCGCGGCCAACCACACGTAGTCGGCGTACTGGATGGCGCTGGTGAAGATCTTCTGGCCGTTGATCACGTACTCGTCCCCGTCGCGTGTGGCCCGGGTCTGCAGCGAAGCCAGATCGGTGCCCGCCGACGGCTCGGTGTAACCGATGGAGAAATGGACCTCTCCTCTGATGATGCCGGGCAGGATCCGCTGCTTCTGCTCGGCGGTGCCGAGGGCCATGAGCGTGGGACCCACGCTGTTCAAGGTGAGCAGAGGCAGTGGCACGCCCGCCCAGTGCGACTCCTCGACGAAGATCATCTGGTCGATGGCGCCGCGAGCCTGGCCGCCATACTCGACTGGCCACCCGAGGCCCAGCCATCCGTCCTGCCCCATGCGGCGGATGTAGTGGGTATACGCGGGCTCGTCCAAGTCGGAGCCCTCGACTTCCACCACCAATTTCTCGAAGTACTCCCGGAGCTCGCACTGCAGACTCCGTTGCTCTGCGGTGAACTCCAGGTGCATCGTGACCTCCGGTTGGGTGCTTCGCGAGGATCCCACTGCGAGTATTGCGCAGGAATGGTCGGTCAGGCTGTGGGTCCAGCGGGCTCTTCTGTGTCCCCGCCTAACGCCTCCGTCAACCCCTCTACATCGGCCACGGTCACAGTGAGCGCCGAATGGCCTTTTCTTCGCATTGGAGACGGCACTTTCTCTCCGAAATGAATGCATACGCCTCGGTCGTGGTTCGTTCCAAAGGTCAACCCGTCGTCAACACGCGACATACGCACGCCAACCGCTGTCCACCAGCGGTAGTTCGAAGTGACGTGGGCGCCAGTGACATTCGACAGCTTGGTCGTGACCTTGATGAGGCCGAAGGTCGCCTCGAACGAGCCTTCATCGCTGAGTGTGACACCGTCTTTGGCTGGACGCAGCAAGAACGGCAGCAGCACCGGCAGGTAGCGCTTGTCCACCGCGTAGCCGAAGTGCTCGGTCACCCTCACCACGTTATGCGTCTTCGTGGAGTTCGAGGCGTACACGCCTCGGGGCCGGCGACTGGACGTCTTCACAAAGCCGGTGAGCGCGCAGCCGGCCGCGACTAGCCGTTGGCGTCGGGTGTCGTCACCGAGAACGACGTCGTGACCTGCTGACCCTTGGCGTTGAGCACGTACCACAGCCCGCCGTCCTGGTCGACGGCTTGGCCGGTGACCATCCCCGGCGTGACGTCGAGGTTGTAGGTGTAGAGCGGGTGGCCGCCGTAGGAGAGCTGGGTCGACCCGCCCGGGCGGTGCAACGTGCCCACCAGTGACGCGTCGACGCCCTTGCCCACTGTGACGGGCCCGGATTCGAGCAGCGGTGGCCATTGCAACACGCAGTCGTCGTTCAGGCAGGCGCTGTGCGTCGGCGTGTCGGGGACGAAGTCGTAGAGGGTGTTCCCACCGCCGGTGGCGAGGATCGGGCCCTGCGGGGAGTGCTGCAGGGTGAGGGTGAGCGACAGGTTGGTGGTCGGCGGGGACGACAGCGTCGTGACGCCCGCGTTGCCGCACGCGCTGAGGAGCAGTGCCAGGCCGGCGAGGGCTGCCGGGATGACGAGGGCCGTGCGGCGCAGTCTTGGCCGCCTCACGATCCTGCGCCGGCGACATTGGCGCCGAGCAGCCAGCTGATGGAGGCGAGCGCGTCGGCAGTGGTCCAGTTCGGACCCTCGGGGTTGTCGAGCTCGTGCACGCCGCCCTCATCAAGGAGTGACGTGAGCTTCGGGTCGAGTTGCCCCTTCATGTCCGGTGCCGTCGCGTCGACGAAGCGTTCGCGGCCCGAGGGGTCGATGAGGACGTACCCGTCGGTGTGCTCGACGTCGTAGGTGAGCGGCTGCCCGGTCCACCAGTCGTCCTTGGGCGGCTGCTCCTCGGGGATCTTCTGGTACTCCACCCCGAAGGGCTTCCAGAATGCGGCGATCTGCGCGGGGGTGCCCGTCCAGAGGTCCCAGTCGGCCCCGAACTCCTTCTGGTAGGCGGCGAGGCGTGCCACCGTGTCGCGTCCGGGGTCGACCGTTGCCTCGACGAACACGACACGGTGTGCCTGCCCGGCTGCGCGTAGGTCCCGCTGAAGCGAGATGAACGCGCCGGTGACCAGCGGGCACTCGTCTTGGCACAGGGTCAAGAAGGGCGACAGCACGACCACCTTGCCGCGTAGCGCGGCAAGGGAGACGGTCTGGCCCTGTTGGTTCACGAGCGCGGCGTGCTGAGGCGTGGGCCGGTTGAGGATGAGGCCCTGTGACGGCGGCGGTGCGGCGGGCGCCGCGGGCGCGCCGGAGCCGCAGGCGGACAAGAGGGCGCCAATGGCTGCGAGCAGGACGGTGATCGTGGCCAGGCGGGGGCGGCGCAGGCTCAGGTGTCGTCCTCCCCGGGGGGCAGGAAGGTGAAGGGGAGGTCGGCCAGGGTGATCAGCGTGGAGGCGATCCAGCGGGTGAGGTCGTCGAAGACGGGCTTGATGGTCGAGGAGTCCTCGAGCTGTTGTTCGCTGAATCGGATGGAGCCCTCGTAGGTCGCCTCGGCGGCCCACCGGTTGGCCGCGTCGCCGTCCATCCCGTCGGTGTCGGTGCGGACCTGCTCGATGGTGGTCGCGGTGCGGACCAGGTCCATGGGCTCGGCCAGCGGGCCGGCGGCGGGGAGGGCCGCCATGACCTTCTCGGTGTCGGGCGCCTCGGCCATGCGCTGGACGCGGAGGGCCACCTCGATCACGACCTCGGGCAGCTCGTCCGGCGGCTCGCCGATCGACCAGCTGCGGTAGGCCGTCTGGCTCCAGGTGGGCCAGTCCACCGAGACGTCGGCACGCACCCGGGGCGGCTGCTCCTCGCCGGGGAGGCTGTAGGACGTCTCCCACGAGACGTCCCCCAAGAACACGTCGACCTGGAAGCGTTCCTCGACCGCCTGGCGCTGGAGGAGGGCCCGGTCGAACGAGGCGCGGATGGTACCGATGACGTCGACGAGCAGGTGGTCGAACACGACGGCGAGGATAGGCCCACCGCGACGGGTGCTGGTTTCGCCCTGGTAGCCGCTCGACCATGGGCTCTGCGGCCGAGGGCTGCTGTTACCGTCGGACGCGTGAGGGATGACTCGGTGTGGTTGGAGCGCACGGTGATCGCCTATGCCCACCAGGGGGGCGCATGGGAATCACCGTCGTCGACCCTCCATGCCATCGTCCACGCGCTCGAGGTGGGCGCCACCGCCATTGAGCTCGACGTGCATGCCACCGCCGACGGCGAACTGGTGGTGTGCCACGACGCCACGGTCGACCGCACCACGGCTGCGCAGGGGACCATCGCCTCGTTCACGCTGGCCGAGCTGCGCGAGATGGACTTCTCGTACTGGTGGATTCCCGGCGCCGACGTGACGCCGGGCCACCCGGCGGCTGACTACCCCTACCGGGGCCGGGCCCCCGCCGATCGCGACTTCGGGATCGCCACCCTGCGCGAGGTGCTCGAGCGCTTCCCCGGCGTGGTGCTCAACCTCGACATCAAGCAGACGGCGCCCGTGGTGGCACCCTACGAGGAGGCCCTGGCCCGCCTGCTGGCCGAGTTCGGCCGCAGCGACGACGTGATCGTCGCGTCGTTCCTCGACCCGGCGACCGACGCCTTCCGCCGGCACGCGCCCGCGGTGGCGACCTCGGCGGGCACCGTGGCGACGGCGGAGGCCTGGCGGGCTGCGCAGGCGGGGGAGGACGTGCCCGACATCCCCGCCGTGGCCTTCCAGGTGCCCGAGCGCCAAGGCGACCTCGTCGTGGTCGACGAGCGTTTCGTCGCGGCGGCCCACCGGGCAGGCAAGGCCGTCCACGTGTGGACGGTCAACGACACCGAGTCGATGGAGCGCCTGCTCGATCTCGGCGTGGACGGGATCATCTCGGACGTGCCGACCACGCTGTGCGCCGTGCTGGCCGGCCGAGGCGTTGCCTGGGAGGGCGAAAGAGAGGGCTGACTCGCCGGCGGGCTGGGGGCCGACTCAAGGACCGTCAGACGTCAGCCGCGGCCGCAGTTCGGCTTCTTGCCGTGGTTGGCCTTCTTCTTGGTACGCAGCTTGCGCTTGACCGTTCGCTTCGACATAAGGGGAAAGAGTCTAGACGGGCTGGCGGAGAGGGTCCGGTAGCCTCGCGCCAATGCGGTCCGGCTGGTTGCTCCGGGACGGGGACGTGGTCTGCGCGCTCGAGATGGCCGAATCGCCCACCGAGCGCGGGGCCCTGCGCGGCCGGAGCGGCTGCGACGGGGCGCTGCACCTCGAAGGGGCCCGTACGGTCCACACGGCCGGCATGAAGTTCGCCATCGACGTGGCTTTCCTCTCGGGCGACCGCGTCGTGGTGCGGGTGACCCGGCTCAAGCCCTGGCGCATCGCGATGGGCGGTCGCACGGCGCGGAGCGCGGTCGAGACCGAGGCGGGGTCGCTCGAGCGCTGGGGCGTGCGGGTCGGGGACCAGCTCGAGGTGCGCGAGGTGCCCAACGGCGCTGTGAGCGACGGGCCTTGAGCGAGGCGGGGCGCGGCCGGCTCGTCCTGGTGGCGACGCCGATCGGGAACCTCGGCGATCTCTCGCCACGGGCGCGCGAGATCCTCGAGTCGGCCGACCTCATCTGTTGCGAGGACACCCGTCGCACGCGCGCCCTGCTCTCCGCGTCGGGGATCCGGGCGGGCGGCGCCGGAGGCGATCGCTTGCTCTCGCTGCACGGGCACAACGAGGCGGCCCGCCTCGAGCGCGTGGCGGGTGCGGTGGCGGGCGGCGCCACCGTGGCGGTGGTGAGTGACGCGGGCACGCCGGGGATCTCGGACCCCGGTGCCCTGCTGGCCGCGCACTTGGCGGCGGCGGGCGAGATCGTCAGCACCGTCCCCGGCCCCTCGTCGGTGCTCGGCGCCCTCGTCGTGAGCGGGTTGCCCACCGATCGCTTCGCCGTCGAGGGGTTCTTGCCCCGCAAGGGCTCGGCGCGCCGCCAACGCGTCGCCGCGCTCTTGAGCGACGAACGCACGACGGTCTTCCTCGAGGCGCCGGGCCGCGTCGGCGCCACGTTGGCCGAGCTCGCCGCGGCCGAGCCGCAACGCGGCGTCGCCGTGGTGCGCGAGTTGACCAAGCTCCACGAGGAGGTCTGGCGGGGCACGCTTGTCGACGCCGCGGAGGAGTTCGCCGCTCGCGAGCTGCGGGGCGAAGTGGTGCTGGTGGTGCAGGGAGCGCCCGCGCCCGATGCGGCCGACGATGCTGCGGTGGATGCGGCGGTGCGGGCCGCGCTGGGCGACGACCCTGACGCCGGCCCGCGCCAGGTGGCCGACCGCGTGGCCGCCCAGCTCGGCGTGCCGCGGCGGCGTGCCTACGAGGCAGCGCTGCGGGAGCGTGACGCGTGAACGCGCCCGTCCGGTCGAGCGTGATGTCGCCGGTACGCTACCGGCCGTGCCCCCCTACTACCTGACGACGCCGATCTACTACGTCAACGATGCGCCGCATGTGGGCACGGCGTACACGACGGTGAACGCCGACGCGCTGGCGCGCTGGCACCGCTTGCTGGGCGACGACGTCTGGTTCATGACCGGGACCGACGAGCACGGCGCCAAGATCGTGGAGGCCGCCGAGGCCAACGGCACGACCCCCAAGGAGTGGACGGATCGGACCTCGGCTCGATTCGTCGAGGCGTGGCGGCGTCTCGACATTTCCTACGACGACTTCATCCGGACCACCGAGCCGAGGCACTACGCCGTGGTGCAGCAATTCCTCCAACGCGTCTACGACAACGGCTTCATCGAGCTGGCTACGTATTCGGGCCTCTACTGCGTGGCCTGCGAGGACTACTACACCGAGGACCAGCTGGTCGACGGGCTGTGCCCGGTGCACGGCCGCCCGGTTATCGAGATGGAGGAGGACAACTACTTCTTCAAACTGAGCGCCTTCGAGGACCGGCTCCTCGAGTACTACGCCAGCCACCCGGACCTCGTGCGGCCCGTCTCCAAGCGCAACGAGGCCCTGGGCTTCATCCGCGGCGGCCTGCGCGACGTGTCCATCACGCGCACCTCGTTCACGTGGGGCGTCCCGGTGCCCTGGGACAGCGGGCACGTCTTCTACGTCTGGTACGACGCGCTGATCAACTACCTGACGGTGGCCGGCTTCGGCGACGACGAAGGCGTGTTCGAGTCGCGCTGGAGCGCCGCCCACCACCTCATCGGCAAGGACATCTTGAAGTTTCACTGCGTGTGGTGGCCGGCCATGTGCATGGCGGCCGGGATCGAGCCGCCGTCGGAGATCTTCGTGCACGGGTACCTGTTGATGGGCGGCCAGAAGCTGGGCAAGACCATGATCGCCGCGGGCATCGCCGGCGAAGGGGACGAGGCCAAGCCGGTGCGGATCGGCGACGTCTCGCCGCTCGCGCTGGCCGACGACTTCGGCGTGGACCCGTTGCGCTATCACCTGCTGCGCGACGTGCCGCTCGGCAGCGACGGTGACTTCTCCTACGAGGGGATCGTGGCCCGTTACAACGCCGACTTGGCCAACAACCTCGGCAACCTGGTGTCGCGCGTGACCACCGTGGTGCACTCGAAGTGCGGCGGCATCGGCCCGGCCTGTGCACCGGGGAGCTCGCTGACCAAGGTCGCGGCCGGGGTGCTCGAGTCCGCCACCGCGGCCTGGGCGCGCTGGGCGCCGCAGGAGGCGCTCGAGGAGACGTGGCGCCTCATCGGTGCCGCCAACGCGGAGCTCGAGGCGGCCGAACCCTGGAAGATGGATCCGGGCCCCGCGGTCGACGTCGTGCTCGGTGACGCGCTCGAAGTGCTCCGCATCGTGGCCGTGCTCATTGCGCCGGCGATGCCGTCCACGGCGGTGGAGGTCTGGCGCCGCATCGGCCTCGCCGGCGACCCCAACGCGGCGCGCCTGCCCGACGCCGCGGCGTGGGGAGGGTATGTGGGCGGGACGGCGGTCGTGAAGGGTGACCCGCTGTTCCCCCGGCGCAAGGCCTGACATGGGCTGGTTCGATTCGCACTGCCACGTCCAAGAGGAGTTCTTGGGCGGCGAAGGCGACGCGAGCGGCCCGGACGAGGCGGGAGAGGGCCTCGAACCCCTCATGGCCCGGGCCCGAGCCGAGGATGTCGACCGCCTGATCTGCATCGGGACCGGCGTGACCACCTCGGCGCAAGCCGTGGGCCTTGCCCGAGCCACCGCCACGCCACCCTCCACGCCGCGGGCCTGGGCCTCCATCGGGCTGCACCCCCACGAGGCGAGCGCGGGAGTGGACGCCGTGGCGGACCTGTTGGCGCGCGAGGTGGCGGTGGGTGACGGCGCCGTGGTGGCAGTGGGCGAGTGCGGGCTCGACTACTACTACGAACACTCGCCGCGCCAGGCGCAGCGGGAGGCTTTTGCCGCGCAGATCGCGCTCGCGCACGTGCACGGCCTTGCACTCGTCATCCACGCGCGCGACGCGTGGGGGGACCTCTTCGACGTCCTCAGCGCGGAGGGCGTGCCCGCGCGCACGGTGTTGCACTGCTTCACCGGTGGTCGCGACGAAGTCCAGCGTTGTCTGAATGCGGGCATGTTCGTGTCGTTCAGTGGCATCGTGACGTTCAAGAACGCGCAGGACGTACGCGACGCCGCAGCGCGCTGTCCACTCGACCGGCTGCTCGTCGAAACCGACAGCCCGTTCCTCGCGCCGGTGCCACACCGGGGCCGGACGAATGAGCCGTCGTACCTTCCGTTCGTCGGTGAGGCAATCGCCGCCGTGAAGCAGTGCACGCTCAGTGACGTGATGGAGCGCACGGCAACGACCGCGGCCATGGTGTTTTCCACAGGCAGCTAATGCACGTGCTGTTGTGTGGAATACGAGAACCTCGTGACCTGGGTGTTTGAGCTAGTTTTTGCAAACAATGCGCCCCTGACCAGGGTGTTTGCCTAAATATCGCGAACAACATGGTGTGTGACCTGGGAAAAGAGAGCGGCAAATCGTTTCGCAGCTTTCCTGGTTTGCGGGCTCCGCGATTGGTTATCTAAGTTCTCCAGAAACCCCTCGCCACCCGTGTGTCGGCGCGGGTGCACTGTGTCCCCGGAGAAGGGTGGAGCCCTGCGGAACCAGAGCACTGGGGGGAGGCGCCTGGGCGTCGCTGCAGTCATTTGCGGCGTACTTTTCGGCGCGCCTCTCCTGTTGTTGGAGAACTCGTCGGCCACTGCGTCGCGCGCACAGAACGCGACGCGCACGATGCACGGGTTGCATACCGCGCACGCGAGCGGTGCAAGCGGGCCACTTCGTGGCGGTGTGAGCCTGCGGTCGCACCTCGTCTCGTATCGAGCGCCTGCGGCCTCGACGACGTCGTCAACGACGTCGACCACGGCTCCCGCACCAACCACGACGACCACGGCGCCACCACCACCGACACTGCCGACGACCACGACGACGGCGCCGCCTCCGCCGCCGACGACCACGACGACAGCGCCACCGGCGCCGACGAACAGCGAACAGGGCGATGCCACGTGGTACCCCGAGGCGCCGGACGGCTACTGCGCGAGCCCGACGCTTCCCTTCGGCACGGTGCTGACCGTGACCAACGACGCCACGGGGGCGTCGACGACGTGCACCGTCGACGACCGTGAGGCCGCGGGCTACCCGAGGGTCGTCGACATGTCGCCCGAGGGCTTCTCGCAGATCGGAGACACGAACCAGGGAGTGGTGGAAGTCACAATCTCCTGGTGACCCTTTCCGGCGCCGACATCGCCCAGCTGCTGTCGGCCCACGGGATCCGGCCGAGCAGGGCGCTCGGACAGAATTTCGTCGCCGATGCCAACACCGTGCGCCGGATCGCCCGGCTATCGGGTGCCGGGACAGGCTCGCGGGTCCTCGAGATCGGCGCGGGGCTCGGTTCCTTGACCCTGGCCCTGGCCGAGACGGGGGCCACGGTGGTGGCGGTCGAGACGGACCGCCACGTCGTGCCCGTGCTGCGCTCGGTCGTCGAACCGGCCGGCGTGGAAGTCGTCGAAGGCGACGCCATGGCCCTCGACCTCGCCGGGTTGTTGGCGGACCGGGGCGCCAGGCCCTGGCACCTGGTGGCCAACCTGCCCTACAACATCGCCACGCCGCTCGTGCTGCGGACCCTGGTCGAGGTGCCCGCGGTGGCCCACCTGCTTGTCATGGTGCAACGGGAGGTCGGCGAGCGGATGGCAGCGGGCCCGGGCCAGGCGGCCTACGGTGCCGTGTCCGTGCGCGTCGCCTACTTCGCTCGCTCCGAGGTGGTGGGCCGGGTCCCGGCGTCGGTCTTCATCCCGCGGCCACGGGTCGAATCAGTGCTGGTCCGCCTGGAGCGCCTGGCGGTGCCGGCGGTCGATCCCGCGCTCGTCTCCTACGAACGGCTGGACACCGTCGTACGCGCCGGTTTTGCCCAGCGGCGCAAGATGCTGCGGCGGTCCCTCGCCGGCGTCGTCGATCCCGCCGCGTTCGGGCGCGCGGGCGTGCGGCCCGACGCGCGGGCCGAGGAGCTCGGCGTGGCCGAGTGGGGCAGGCTGGCGGCGCTGTGAGGCGGCTCCTGGCACCCGCCAAGCTGACGGTGTCGTTACGGGTGCGCGGGGTGCGCCCAGACGGCTACCACGAGCTCGACGCCGAGATGGTCACGCTGAGCCTGGCCGACGAGCTCACCTTCTACGAGGGCGACGAGGGCGACGGTGCGAGCGAGACCGGTGCGGGCCTCGTCGTCGACGCCGAGCCGGGCACACGGGCCGACGAGCTGCCGGGCACCGTGGAGAACCTCGTGGTCCGGGCGCTGGACGCATGCGGCCGGCGGGCATCGGTGCGACTGACCAAGCGGATCCCGCTCGGCGGCGGGCTCGGCGGCGGATCGGCTGATGCCGCGGCGGTCCTGCGCTGGGCGGGCTGCGCCGACGCCTCGGTCGCGGCGAGCCTGGGCGCGGACGTGCCCTTCTGCGTGGTGGGCGGCCGGGCCAGGGTCGAGGGAATAGGCGAGCGTGTCACGCCGCTCCCCTTCGAGCCCCGCGACTACCTGCTGCTTCTCCCGCCTTTCGGGGTCGACACCGCGGCGGTCTACCGGGCCTGGGACGAGGACCCCTCCCACGACGCGCCCAACGAGCTGGCGGCTGCTGCCCTGGCGGTCGAGCCCCGCCTCGCCGCCTGGCGGGACGCGCTGGGCGCGCTGGCCGGCACCGAGCCGATCCTCGCCGGCAGCGGGTCCACCTGGTTCGTCGAGGGAGGCCCGGCAGGGGCAGGGACGGCCTCGGTGGCCGAGCTACGGCTGGGGGACGAGGCCGGCCGGCTGCTCAGGGCGCACACGGTCCCGGGGGACTGGAGGGGGAACTGAGGGATCGAAGGGGGTTCGGGCGAGGGGCCGGCAGCCGGAGCGCGGGCGCCGGCGGGTGATTCGTGCGCTACTTGCCCGCCCGGCGCTGCCAGCGGGTCGCCTTGAGCATCTTCTTGTGCTTCTTCTTGCGCATCCGCTTGCGGCGCTTTTTGATCAGCGATCCCATGTCGTGCGGCAGGCTAGCGGTCTGGGGGGCTGACTGCCAGGTCGCTCCCGGCGCGAGGAGGCACCAATGAGCTTCGAGATCGTGCGTCTCGACCACGTGCAGCTGGCCATGCCACCGGGCCGCGAGGACGAAGCCGAAGCCTTCTACGCGGGCCTTCTCGGCATGGCGCATGTGCCCAAGCCCGAGCCGCTGGCCTCGAGGGGCGGCTGCTGGTTCACCCGCGGCGCGACCGCGGTGCATCTCGGCGTGGAAGAGGACTTTCGCCCGGCTCGCAAGGCCCACCCGGCCTTCGTCATCCGCGGCCTGCCCGACCTGGTCGCGGCGTTCGAGGCCGCCGGGATCGCGGTGCGGCCGAATCCCGATGCCGAGCCGGGGCGGGGGGCGTACGTCGACGACCCGTTCGGCAACCGGATCGAGCTGATCGCGGAGGAGTGAAGCGGGGGACCGCGCCGGGGATTTTGAGGGGGCCGAGGAAGGAGACACCGGCGGGGGCGGCGTCGGGTTCAGCCGCCCCCGCCGGCGGGATCGGTGGTGAAAGTGGCGATCTCCCATTCCACCGGGGGTACTCCCAGTGTGCGACCGCCAACTGAGTCCGACATTGGGGTCTTCTAAGAAGACGCGAAGAAAAGGTGATGTGCGGCCTGTGATGTGCGGCCTGACAGGCCCCGGCGGAGCCGCATCACACGTTGGGGAGTGGTCCCGTCCCCTGGCGATGGGGAACGGGACCACCTTCACCCCCAAACCTCGGGGACTCCGCCAAGGCGGTGGCTGGGTCGACCCGAGGCCCCGGGATGGTAGAAGCCTGAGATTTGCGCGAGCAAGCCCCGGGGTCGGGTTACCCAAGACGATCCTGCGTCGGGTATGTCAGGCCGCACATCCGCGAAGGAAATCAGTCGTCGGGCGCGGGAACCGTGGGCAGGCGTATGGACATGCGGGCACCGCCAGCGGGGTCGTTCTCGGCCAAGATCGTGCCGCCCTCTCCCTTGACCACTTGGGCGACGATGGCCAGACCCAGGCCCGAGCCGGGAAGCCCACGGGCGGCCGGAGAGCGGTAGAAGCGGTCGAAGATATGCGGGAGGTCCTGCTCCGCGATCCCCGGACCATGGTCGTGCACCACGACCGCGCCGTCGCGGCACAGGACCGAGACGGACCGGCCCGGCGGGCTCCACTTGCGCGCGTTGTCGAGCAGGTTGCCCACGGCGCGACTCAGCCGGTCGGGATGTGCCTCGACCCAGCACGGGGTGGCGTCGAGCTCGAACGTCACGTCCTTGGCCCGCCCGTGTGTGTTCTGCACCGCGACGGCGTCGCGCACGAGCAGGTCGAGGCGGAGCGCCTCCGGCGCGGCCGGCTGCTGGTCCCCGCGCGCCAGCTCCGCCAGGTCGCCCACGAGATCCGTCAGCTCCTGGAGCTGCACCAGGACGTCGTCGACGAGGACGTTGCGGTCCTCTTCGCTCAGCTCGTCGACGCGGCGGATCACCTCGAGATTGGTGCGCAGGCTGGTGAGCGGGGTGCGCAGCTCGTGGGAGGCGTCGAGGACGAGCTGGCTCTGGGCCCGGCGAGAGGACTCGAGCGCCTCGAGCAGGCGGTTGAAGGTACGGCGGAGGCGCCCCAGCTCGTCCGGACCTCCCGGTGAGAGCCTGCGCGAGACATCAGTCGTCTCGGCCAGGTCCTCGACGGTGTGCGTGAGGGAATTCAGCGGGACCAGCGCGGTGCGCCCGACGAGCCACCCGAGCGCGACGGCGAGCAGGATGCCGATGAGGGCAACGGCGCCGAGCAGCAGGGCGAGCTTCTTCAGCTCCGAGGTCACGTTGAGCAGCGTTGCGATCTGCAACGCGCCGCCGTCGACGAGGATGCCCGACGGCACCCCCGTGTCCTCGGGCAGGTGCTCGACGTACTCGCGCACCTCGCTCCCGTCGACGACGACCGTGGTGAAGAAGGCGGGAGCCAGGTTGACCGCCACGAGCCGTACCTGTCCGGTCACCGGCAGCCCGCCCCCGGAGACCACCGTGCCGTTGGGAAGGATGACCTGGCCCAGAGTGGCGGTGGTGGAGCCGATGTCCTCCTGGCCGGCGACGATCTTCTGCGCCGCGGTCGTGAGCGAATTGTCCGCAGCGTCGAGCAGTGTGTTGCGCGCCACGAAGAAGGCGGCGAACGACGCCGCCAGCACTGCCACCACTACGGCGACCGTGGTGGCGACGACCAGGCGCGTCCGGAAGGTCACGCGCTCACGAGTCCCGCAACACGTAGCCCACGCCGCGCACCGTCTGGATGCAGCGGGGCTCGCCACCCTCCTCGAGCTTGCGGCGCAGGTAGCCGACGTACACGGCGAGCGAGTTCGTGCCCGAGTCGAAGTCGAAGCCCCAGACGCGGTTGAGCAGGACATCGCGGGTGAGCACCTGGCGCGGGTGGCGAAGGAACATCTCGAGCAGGTCGAACTCAATGCGAGTCAGCGTGAAGGTGCGCTCGCCGCGCTGCCCCTCGCGCGTGGACAGGTTCAAGGCGAGGTCCCCGACACGCAGGAGCCCGCCCTCGCCCTCGAAGCGCCGACGCAAGAGCGCGCGCAACCGGGCGAGCAGCTCGGCCAACGCGAACGGCTTGACCAGGTAGTCGTCGGCCCCCGCATCGAGCCCCTGCACGCGGTCGTCGATGGCGTCGCGCGCGGTGAGCATGAGGACGGGCGTGTCGTCGCCGGCGGCCCGCATGCGGCGGCACACGGTCAGGCCGTCGAGATCGGGCAGGCCGAGGTCGAGGACCAGCGCGTCGGGGGGCGTCTGCGCCAGCGCCTCGAGTGCCTCCCCGCCCGAGGGCACGGTGGCCACGTCGTAGCCCTCCAGGCGGAGGGCCCGGTCGATGGAGCGGAGAACGGCGAGGTCGTCGTCCACCACCAGGATGCGCACGGGACAGAAGCTACCGCCGGGCCTCATCGGGGCTCGGGCGCGGCGTGTCTAACCTTGAGCGGGCACTCGCCTCGGTCCGGGGTAGTTCAATCGGCAGAACGTCGGCCTTTGGAGCCGGATGTTGGAGGTTCGAGCCCTCCCCCCGGAGCGCCGATCGTCAGCGACCCGCGGCCTTGTCCTGCTCGGCCAGCTGTGCGAGGTACTCGTTGTAGGCGGCGAGCTCGGCGTCCTCTTCGTCTTGTCGTGTGTCTCGTTGGTCTGGTGACGCGACGCCGTCTGCGGCCGCACTCGCCAGACCGGGTGCGGCGCCGGCGGATGCCGTGGCGGTACCGGCCTGGCCGCCGGACCCGTTGGTCGCGGCTGCGTGCGGCTCCTCCACGCCGCCCTCGTGCAGGAGGCGCCACCACATGTAGACGGCGTAGGCAGCGAAGAGCGGCCACTCGAAGACGTAGGCCCACGAGAGGCTGTTGCCGTCGAGGGCGCGGTGGATCTGCCACACGCACAAGGCCAGGAACCCCGGGACGACGATGAGGATGACCGCGTGCAGCTTGAGGGCGCGCCGCGAGAGCCAGAGGTGCGTGTCCATCAACCTTCGGGGTAGAGGAATTCGCGGATGATGGTTGCGAGCTCGAGCGGCCGATCGCCTTGCACGCTGTGGCCGGCACCTTCCACGCCGATGACCTTCGCCGACGGCTGGCGGCGCAGCAGCTCGGCGACGTCCTCGTCGTCGACGACCGACCAGGCCAGGCCGCGCACGAGCAAGACGGGGACCCCGAGTCGCGAGACCGCGTCCCAGAGTCCGGCGAACTCGGGGTGCGGGCCGGGGCCAGAGGGCTCGGTGCGGAAGCGGGCGTAGCGCCAGACCCAGCTGCCGTCCTCGCGCTGGACCGCGTTGTGCAGGATGCCGCGTCGCAGCGAGGACTCGGTCCGGCCCGGATTGTGCTCGATGGTGCGCGCGAGCAGGTCATCGAAGCTGTCGAAGCTGGCGGGGCCGTTGACGAAGTTGGTGATCGGCGCCGCCTTCTCCGCGTTGACGCCGGGCGTGACGTCGACGAGCACGAGCGCACGCACGAGCTGGGGCGCATGGTCGGCCAGCGCCAGCGACGAGATGCCGCCGAGCGACATCCCGACGACGCCGCGCGCGTCGGGCGCCAGCTCGGCGACCACCGTGGCGAGGTCGCGCCCGTTGGTGGTGGCCGAGATGGAGCCGTCGGGCCCGCCGTCGGAGTGGCCGTGGCCGGGCAGGTCGACGGCGAGGAGCGGACGGCCGAGCGCCAGCGCGACGGTGTCCCAGGTGTGGGCGTTCTGCGCGCCGCCGTGCACCAGCACCAGCTCGGGCTTCCCGGTGCGGGCGCCCCAGAGCAGGCTGGACACCGTGCGGCCGGGGTCCACCTCGACCTCGACGCGCTGGACGTCGGGCGGGCCGTCGTAGGGGATGCCGTATTCGGCGGCGTTCTCGTGGAACAGGCCGAACTCGTCGTAGGGAATCAGCCCCGGCACGCAACGAGTGTCCCATACGCACGCAGGGCATCCCGGCGGGCTAAGAATGCGCCCATGCCCGAGCGCCGCCTCTCCGCCGTGGTCCTGGCCGCCGGTGAGGGCACCCGCATGCGCTCGGAGCGGCCCAAGCCGCTCCACCTCCTGTGTGGCCGGCCGATGGTCCTGCACGTGCTCGACGCCATGGCCGAGATCGACGTGCGCAGGGTCGTCGTGGTGGTCGGTCACCGCGGTGAGTGGGTCACCAAGACCCTGGTGCAGCACGCGCCTTCGAGCATGCAGATCGAGTTCGTCGAGCAGCTCACCAGGACCGGCACGGGCGATGCGCTGGCCGTGGGCCTGACCGGCCTCCCCGACGACGATGACGACGAGGTCGAAGACGTCGTGGTGCTGCCCGGGGACACACCGCTGCTGCGGCCCCAGACGTTGGCCTCGTTGGTGTGGGCACACCGGGCCGAGGACGCCGGGGCCACCGTGCTCTCGGCGGTGGTGGAGAACCCGACCGGCTACGGCCGCGTGGTGCACGGCAAGGACGGCGTGGTCACCCGGGTGGTGGAGGAGGCCGACGCCACCGAGGAGGAAAAGGGGATCGAGGAGGTCAACACCTCCATCTACTGCTTCCGCCGGAGCATCCTGGCGCCCACGCTGCGCCGGCTCAGCCCGGCCAACGCACATGGCGAGTACTACCTCACCGACGCGATCGGCGTGCTGCACAGCGCCGGTTACCCGGTCCGCTCACTCGTCCTGCCCGACTCCATGGAGGCGGCCGAGATCAACGACCGGGCCCAGCTGGCCATCGCGGAGGCCGAGCTGCGCGACCGCATCAACGAGCGCTGGATGCGCCGGGGCGTGACCATGTGGGACCCCGAGCGCACCTACGTGGACGCCGAGACCAGATTGGAAGCGGACGTCTCCCTGCTGCCGGGGGTGATCCTGCGCGGCGCGTGCCGGATCGGGGCGGGGGCCGAGATCGGGCCCAACGCCATGCTGACCGACACCACGGTCGGGGAGGGCGCGGTGGTGAGCGAGTCCGTGTGCACCCGGGCGACGATCGGGGACGGCGCACGCGTGGGCCCCTACAGCGTGCTCGAACCGGGGGCCGAGGTGGCGGCCGGCGACGAGGTGGCCCCGCACGGCGTCGTGGCCGGCCCCGGAGCCTGAGGCCCAAGCCGCGAAAAGCTCGAGACGGGGCGAACGGCGGGGCAGTAGCGTTGGGACCGTGGAGCTGATCCCGCGACGTCGTTTGGAAATGGTCTCAGGGCGTGCACATCCGGCGCTCGCGCAGGACATCGCACGCCACTTGGGCGTCGAGCTCGGGCAGGCAAACCTGCGAGAGTTCGCCAACGGCGAGATCTACTGCAAGTACGACATCTCCATACGCGGCTGCGACGTGTTCATCATCCAGACGCACGCCACCCCGGTGAACGACTCGCTGATGGAGCAACTCATCATGATCGACGCCGCCAAGCGCGCGTCGGCGAAGCGCATCACGGCGGTGTGCCCCTACTACGGCTACTCGCGCCAGGACCGCAAGTCGACGGGACGCGAGCCGATCACGGCCAAGCTGGTGGCTGACATGCTCTCGGCGGCGGGCGCCGACCGGGTGGTGAGCGTCGACCTGCACTCGGGTCAGATCCAGGGATTCTTCGACACACCGTTCGACCACCTGGTGGCCGCACCGGTGCTCGAGGCCTACATGAAGGAGCACTTCGGCGACGACGTCGTGGTGGTGGCCCCCGATGCCGGGCGGGTGAAGGTGGCCGAGCGCTACAGCCAGCACCTGGGGTGCGACCTGGCGCTCGTCTACAAGACGCGGCCGCGTGGCACCTACAACGAAGTGCAGGCGCGCCACGTCATCGGCGACGTCGAGGGTCGCCACTGCGTGCTCATCGACGACATGATCGACACGGCCGGGACGATCTGCGCCGGGGCCGAGCTGCTCGCCGAGGCCGGGGCGTCCGAGATCTGCGCCATGGCCACCCACGGCCTGCTGTCGGACCCCGCGGTGGACCGCCTGAAGGCGTCGCCGATCTCACGGGTGGTGGTGACCGACACGCTGCCCGTGGCCGAGGACCGCACCTTCGACAAGCTCGAGGTGCTCTCGGTGGCCAAGATCATCGCCGACGCCATCGACGCGGTGTTCGAGGACACCTCGGTTTCTGAGCTCTTCGGCGGGGACAACCTGGTCTAGGGGATTCGGCCCCGGGCCGGGGACGAGCGGGCCGGAGGGTCGTCGTCCCGCCGGGCGGCTACGCTGATAGGCCGTTCGCCGGAGGCCCGCTGCCGTCCGTGGACGACGTTCTTGCCACCCCGAGGAGATCCGTTATGGCCGAAGTCGTACTCGCTGCCCAGGTTGGGCGCCCCCTGGGCTCACGCGCCGTTCGCCGGCTGCGTCGGGAGGGGAAGATCCCGGGCGTCATCTACGGCCACGGCACCGACCCGGTGCCGGTGGCGGTCGGCGCCCGCGAGCTGCGCGTGGCCCTCAACAGCGACGCCGGGGCCAACCAGCTCCTCTCGCTCGACACCGGCTCGGGCACGTACCTGACGATCGCCCGCGACATGCAGCGCCACCCCGTGGCGCAGACGGTCACCCACGTCGACTTCGTCATCGTGCGCCGCGACGAGGTCATCAGCGCCGACGTCCCCATCACCGTGGTCGGCGAGGCCATCGAGGTGCACCACGGCGACGGGCTCGTGGAGCAGCAGATGTTCACCCTCCCCATCAACGCTCTCCCCACCGACATCCCGACCTCAATTGAGGCGGACGTCAGCGAACTGACCATCGGCGGGCAAGTCCGGGTCTCCGACCTCGTGCTGCCCGCCGGCGTGACGACTGACGTCGACGCCGAGACGACCGTCGTCGTCGGCCAGCCGCCACGCGTCGTCGTGGAGGAGGCCGCCGAGGGCGAGGCCGTGGAAGGCGCAGCCGAGGGAGAGGCAGCGGCCGCCGAGCCGAGTTCGGAGGCATCCGGGGCCACGTCCGAAGAGGGCTAGGCACTGCGGCGCCCCTTCGCCCGGTCCGAGCGCCGGGGCACCCCGGCGGACCTGCTCGTCGTGGGCCTGGGCAACCCGGGAACGGAGTTCGCCGGGACCCTGCACAACGCGGGCGCCGACACCGTGGAGCTGTTAGCCCAGCGGCACGGCGCGTCGTTACGCGGCGAGAAGGGCGTGGCGGCGCGGGCGGCCATGGTCACCCTGGGGGGCCGGCGGGTGGCGCTCGCCGTGCCGACGACCTACATGAACGAGTCGGGAATAGCGGTGCAAGCGTTGGCCCGCCGCTTCGGGGTCACCGATCCGGCGACCATCGTGATCGTGCACGACGAGCTCGACCTGCCGCCGGGCACCGTGCGCCTGAAGGCAGCCGGCGGCCTGGCGGGCCACAACGGGCTGCAATCGGTCAAGTCCCATCTGCACTCCGCGAACTTCCTCCGTGTGCGCATCGGCATCGGGAAGCCGCCGAGCGCGGCGCAGGGCGCCTCGCACGTCTTGCGCCGGCCGCCCAAGGCAGTGCGCGAAGTCCTCGCCTCGGCCGTGGAGGTCGCAGCCGACGCGGTCGAGCGCATCGCCGCCGACGGCATCGACGCGGCTATGGCATGGTGTCACGCGCTCCCGAGCTAGTCGCGCCGAGATGACGACCGTCCCCACCCGAACCGCGCCTTCTCCGTCTCCATCGCCCGGCGCGCTGGCCGCGCTGCCGCGCCTGCTGCGCACGGATCCCGTGCTGGCGGCCGTCGTTGGCGCCGCGGACGCCACCGTTGCTGTCCCCGAAGCGGCGCAAGCGGTGGTCATTGCCGCATTGGCGGCCTTCACCGTGCGCGCACCCCTCCTCGTGGTCACCGCAACCGGGCTCGATGCAGAGCGCATCGGCGACGACCTCTCCTGCCTCATTGCGGCACCGCAGACCGACGAGGGTGCGCCGGGTGGGCGCGGTGTCGGCGGCCGCGTGGTGGGGTCGATCGGCCGCCCGGTTGTGGTCCTGCCGGCCTGGGAGACGCTGCCCTTCGAGCGCGTCAGCCCGGAGGTCGAGACGATGGGTCGGCGGCTTGCCATCCTCGATGCGCTCACCGGTACGAGTGACGGCTTGATCCCAGCGCCGCGGGTGATCGTGACGCCGGTGCGCGCCCTGCTCCAACGGCTCGGACCCTTGGGTGTGACCGCGCCCGTGGTGGTCCGCCCGGGCGACCAGCTCGAGCTCGATGCGCTCCTGCCCGAGCTGGTGGCGCGCGGGTACCGGCGCGAGCACCAGGTGGAGCACCGCGGTGAGTTCGCGGTGCGCGGTGGCATCGTCGACGTGTTCCCGTCCACGGCGGACGAACCGGTTCGCATCGACTTGTGGGGTGACGAAGTCGACCGCCTCACCGCGTTCTCCGTCAGCGACCAACGCTCGTCGGGTGACCTCGACGCCGTCGCCATCTACGGCTGCCGCGAGCTCGTCCTCACCGAGGAGCTGCGGTCCGCGGCCGAGCACCTGGGCGCGCGCCGGCCTTGGGGCGCATCGGTGTGGGACCGCCTGGCCCGCGGCGACCAGTTCGACGGCATGGAGTCGTGGTTGCCTTTCTTGGAGTCCACCGAGCGCGTCCTGCCGGACTTGCTGCCGGCGGCCGGGCAGGTGCTCCTCGTCGAGCCGCGGCGCATCAGGGACAGGGGCGCGCAGCTCCTCGACGAAGAGGCCGCCTTGGCCGAGACGCTGGCCGCCACGTGGGGGGCCAAGGAGGGCGAGGAGGATGCCTTCCCGCGCTTGCACGTCCCCTTCGAGCGGCTCTTGCGTGACTGCCCGGCCCCGGTCACCACGATGCCGGCCGTCCCCGAAGGCCCGGCGGTCCCTGCGCTCGGGGTGCAGCGCTTCGACCCGGTCGCGGGAGACCCGGTGCGGCTCGCCGCAGGGGTGACGCGGCTGGTGGGCGAGGGGTTCGCGGTCACGCTGTGCGCCTCCACCGGCGCCGGTGCGGCTCGGCTGGCCGTGACGCTCGCCACCCACGGCGTCCACGCACCGCTGCTCGACGTTGCGCCGGGCACGCCGGGTGCCGCGGTGGTCGCGGCACCCATCACCAACGGGTTCATCCTGCCCGGCGCATCACTCGCAGTGCTCTCGGAGACCGACGTCACCGGCCGGCGCATGCCGCACCGCCGCGCCCGGCCGCGGGCGCGGGCGGCCGACGGCTTCTTCGACGACCTCGAGGTCGGCAGCTTCGTCGTCCATCGCCAGCACGGCGTCGCTCGCTTCGAAGGCGTGACGACGCGGACCATGGGCGGCACGACGCGCGACTACCTGATCCTGCAGTACCGCGGTTCGGACCGCCTCTACCTGCCGGTGGAGCAGATCGAGGCCATCACGCCGTACACCGGCGGCGAGTCCCCGACGCTCTCGAAGATGGGCGGCGCGGACTGGCAGCGCACGCGGGCGCGGGCGAGGGCCGCCGCCGGCGAGGTCGCGGCCGAGCTCGTCGAGCTGTACCGGCGGCGCCTCGCCGTCGAGGGCCACGCGTTCGGCAGCGACACGCCCTGGCAGACGGAGATGGAGTCCTCCTTCCCCTTCGTCGAGACCGACGACCAGCTCAAGGCGATCAACGATGTCAAGGCCGACATGGAGGAGCCGCGGCCGATGGACCGGCTCGTCTGCGGCGACGTCGGCTTCGGCAAGACCGAGGTCGCGATCCGCGCCGCGTTCAAGGCGGTCCAGGACGGCACCCAGGCCGCGGTGCTCGTCCCCACGACGCTGCTGGCCAGCCAGCACGCGCAGACCTTCGCCGACCGTTACGCGCCCTTCCCGGTCCGTGTCGAGCTGCTGAGCCGCTTCCTCTCACCGGCGCAGCAGAAGGCGGTGGTGGACGGGTTGGCCGGCGGCAGCGTCGACGTGGTGGTCGGGACCCACCGCCTCTTGGGCCAAGACGTCGCCTTCAAGCGGTTGGGCCTCCTCGTCGTCGACGAGGAACAGCGGTTCGGGGTCACGCACAAGGAGGCCGTCAAGCGCATGGCCGAAGGTGTCGACGTGTTGACGTTGACCGCCAGCCCCATCCCGCGCACGCTGGAGATGGCGCTCACGGGCATCCGCGACCTCAGCATGGTCAACACACCGCCCGCGGACCGTCGCCCCATCCTCACCTACGTCGGCGAACACGATCCCTCCGCGGTCAGCGAGGCGCTGCGGCGCGAGCTCCTGCGCGAGGGCCAGACGTTCTACGTGCACAACCGTGTGTCGGACATCGACCGGGTCGCCCGCGAGCTGCGCGACCTGGTGCCCGAGGCGCGCATCGCCATCGCACACGGGCAGATGGACGAGGGCAGCCTCGAAACTGTGGTCCTCGACTTCTGGGAGCGCCGCTACGACGTCTTGGTGTGCACCACAATCATCGAGTCCGGCATCGACATGCCCTCGGTCAACACGCTGATCGTCGACCGGGCCGACCTCCTCGGACTCGGGCAGCTCCACCAGATCCGCGGCCGCGTGGGGCGCTCCGGACAGCGCGCCTACGCCTATCTGTTCCACCCGGCAGACCGAGTGCTCTCCGAGCAGTCCTACGAGCGCCTCCGCACCATCGGCGAGCACACCGAGCTGGGCTCGGGGTTCAAGATCGCCATGCGCGACCTCGAGATCCGCGGCGCGGGCAACATCTTGGGCTCCGACCAGTCGGGGCACATCGCGGCGGTCGGCTACGACCTCTACGTCCAGCTGGTCGCCGAGGCCGTGGCCGAGGCCAAGGGCGAAGCCCGCCCGGCGCCGCCGCGCATCTCCGTCGACGTCCCGGGTGACGCGCACCTCCCGAAGGACTACGTCGCGGCCGAAGATGCCCGGCTCGAGGCCTACCGGCGTCTTGCCGGGGCCGGCACCCTCGCCGACGTGGAAGACATCGGTGCCGAGTGGGTGGACCGCTACGGCCCGCTCCCGGCACCCGCGCTGGGGCTTTTGTCGCTGTCCCGATTGCGCGCCAGCGCGCTCGAGCGGGGGATCACCGAGATCGCCATGAGCCCGGTGCGAACCGGAGGGACGCGCCAAGCGGTGGTTCGGGTCGCGCCTGTTGCGCTGGCCGCCAGCGCACAGGTGCGTCTGCGTCGCCTGGCACCTGGTGCGACGTACCGGGAGGACATGGCGCAGCTCCTGGTGCCCATCACCGAGGGCGAGTTGCCGGCGGAGACCGTGCGCGGGGTCATCGAAGCGTTGTTGCCTGCGGCCGATGCGGGACGGGATGGGGGCACCTTGTAACATGCGCCGCGCGTGAAGTGGTTCATCGTCCTCCTCGTCCTTCTGGGCGGCGGCCTCGCCGCGGCCGCGTTCGCGGTGCCCACCAACGCGGCCGTCGTGAACGGCTCGGCCATCAGCCAGGAGTCTTTGAACTCCGACGTCACCGCCATCGCGAACTCCGCGGACTACCAGTGCTATCTGAACTCGCAGGCGTACTACTCCTCGGGCGGGGGACAGCTACCTCCGGTGACGGGCGCCGGGACCGGGCAGAACCCCGGCGACAACCCAACCGCGACCACCGCCTTCGCCGCCACATACCTCGACACCGAGATCAGGAACGAGATAGCCCTGCAGCTGGCCGACCGGCACCACGTCACCGTGACCGAGGGTGACCTCGCCGCCGCCCGCACCGCACTGATCAACGAGATCTCAGGCGTCATCGGGGAGGTCGCGCAAACTGCACAGGGGGACAACCCCCACTACACCTGCAGCGTGACCGGCCAGCAGCCCGTCTCGGGCCACGACGTCCTCACGTCCATGCCCGCCTCCTTCGTGGACCAGCAGGTCCAATTCGACGCCACGGTCACGGCGCTCCAGGAGGACCTCGCCGGCATCGGATCGAGCAACGCGGACCTGCAGCGCTACTTCGAGTCGCACAGCTCCCGCTTCGACACCGCGTGCTTCACGGTCGCCCCCTACCAAAGCGAGGCCGACGCCAAGGCGGCAGCGGCACAGGTGGCCTCCGGGACTCCCTTCTCCCAGGTGGCGTCGCAAGCCCAGGGGGGTCCGCAGGGCTGCTCGGTGCTCTCGGAGATCGTGGCCGAGCTGCCGTCCGGCTCGAATCTCGGCAGCCTCCCGACCGGCACCGTGTCAGCCCCCATCGACGACAACGGCACCTACCTGCTGGTCCAGATCACCTCTCGGACTCCGACACCGTTCGCCAAGGCGCAGGCATCGGTCGCCGAGGCGGTCCAGGCGGTGGGCGCCAGGGCGACGGAGGCCGCGCTGAGCGCAGCCGAGCGCCACGCGTCGGTCACCGTCGACCCTCGCTACGGGGCGTGGGTACCCGAGCAGCAGGTCATCGCTCTCCCCTTCACGCCAAAGCCGTCTGACGTGTTGAACGCGCCGGCCAACGAGGCGCAAGTGGCGTCGGCGTCGGCGTCCGCGTCGACAAGCCCGTTCAGCGGCTAAGCGTGGCGGCCCGCCCCCACGTCACCGTGGTGGGCCTCGGGCCCGCCGGCCCCGAGTTCCTGGCCAACCACACGGCGTCGCTCTTGTCGTCTCCGCGGGCCTACGTGCGGACTGCTCGCCACCCCGCAGCCGCGCCGTTCGGAGGACTGCAGGCCTTCGACCGCCTCTACGAGTCCGCAGCGACCTTCGAGGAGGTCTATGCCGCCATCGTCGAGGAGCTGATCGCCGCGGCAGTGGCGGTGGCACCCGAGCCGGTGGTCTATGCCGTGCCCGGCTCACCCCTCGTCGCCGAGCGCACCGTGGAGCTGTTGCGCGCAGACGACAGGGTCGACGTCACCGTGATGCCGGCCCTGTCGTTCCTCGACCTGGCGTGGGCCGCGCTCGGGGTCGACCCGGTGGCCGAGGGTGTCCGGCTGGTCGACGCCACCGCGATCGGCCGCGTCCCCCTCGGAGGGGGTCCGCTCCTGGTGGCCCAATGCTGGTCCCGTCTCGTCCTCTCCGACGTGAAGCTCGCGCTCGAGGACGCCGCGGCGGAGCCGCCGCATCCGGTGATCCTGCACCACCTCGGGCTCCCCGACGAGATGGTGGTCTCGGTCGACTGGTGGGATCTCGATCGGACGCTCGAGCCCGACCATCTGACCTCGCTCTACATCCCGGCGGGGACGGCAGCGGGGGCCGGCGACGGCGCAGTGCTCGGCGACGGCGCAGTGCTCGCCGACGACGCAGCGTGCGCTGGCGCCGCCGTGGCCGACCTCGTCATGCTCATGGACACGCTGCGAGAGCGCTGTCCCTGGGACCGGGCGCAGACGCATGCCTCGCTCATGCCGCACCTGGTGGAGGAGTGTTACGAGGTCCTCGACGCGCTCGCCGCGCTGGCGGAACCCGAGAGGGCCAGGTCAGTCGGGGGAGGCGAGCGCGACGGGCAGGACACCACCTCGGCCCACCTGCAGGAGGAGCTCGGCGACCTCTTGTTCCAGATCGTCTTTCACGCGCGCCTGGCTGACGAGGTCGGCGCGTTCGACCTGGCCGACGTGGCACGCACGGTGCACGACAAGCTCGTCCATCGACACCCGCATGTCTTCGCAGGGGTCACGGTCGACGGCGCCGATCAGGTCGAGCAGAACTGGGAGGACATCAAGAAATCCGAGAAGGGGAGGAGCAGCGTGACCGAGGGCATCCCCGCCGCGCTGCCCGCCCTCATGCTGACGACGAAGCTGGCGCGCAAGGCCCGCGCCGTCGGGCTTGATCCTGCGACACTGAGCGACGGCTCGGTGTTCGCCGACCTCGCGTCACTCGAAGCGCGGGCGGCTCGCAGCGAACCTCACCCCGACGACCCGTTGTCGAGTGACGCCGACGAGGTCCGCCGCCGGGTGGGCGATGTGCTCTACGCGGTGGCGAACCTGGCACAGTGCCTCGGAGTCGATGCAGAAGAAGCATTGCGCGACCGCGCGCTGTCCTTGCGTGCGCAGATCCTTTCGACAGAAGGCGTCCCCGATCGGGAGAATCGCAACCGCTAGTCTTGGAATCCGGTGTCCCACCAGGGGAGACACCAAGGAGAGATGTCGTGAGCACCATTGAGCACGTGATCGGGCGCGAGGTCCTCGACTCCCGCGGGAACCCGACCGTCGAAGCAGAGGTGCTGCTCGACTCCGGTGCGCGCGGTCGCGCCATCGCCCCCTCGGGTGCATCCACCGGCATCAGGGAGGCGGTGGAGTTGCGCGACGGCGGCGACCGCTATTTCGGCAAGGGCGTGCTCCGGGCCGTGGGGCACGTCAACGGCGAGATCGCCGACGCGGTCTGCGGTCTCGACCCGCTCGATCAGCGCGCGGTCGACTTCGCCATGATCGACCTCGACGGGACGCCGGACAAGGGCCGCCTCGGAGCAAATGCGATACTGGCGGTGTCGTTGGCCACTGCGAAGGCGCTCGCCGACGACCTCGAGATACCGCTGTACCGCTCCATCGGGGGAACGAACGCGCACGTACTGCCTGTGCCGATGTTGAACGTGCTCAACGGTGGTGCCCACGCCGACAACTCCATCGACTTTCAGGAGTTCATGGTGATGCCGGTCGGGGCCGCCTCATTCGCCGAGGCGCTCCGCTGGGGGAGTGAGACCTATCACACGCTGCGCTCGCTGCTGGCGCAGCGCGGCCTGTCCACCGCTGTCGGCGACGAGGGCGGCTTCGCACCGGATCTTCCGCAGAACGAGGACGCGGTGAAGCTGTTGCTCGAGGCCATCGAAACAGCGGGACGCGTACCGGGTGAGGAGATCGCGCTCGCGCTCGACCCTGCGACGAGCGAGTTGTGGAAGGACGGCAACTATGTGCTCGCCGGTGAGGGCCGGACCCTGTCTCCGGGCGAGCTCGTCGACTACTGGGTGGATCTCGTGGACCGTTACCCCATCGTCTCGATCGAGGACGGGATGGCCGAAGAGGACTGGGACGGCTGGGCGGCGCACACCAAGGCGCTGGGCGACCGGATCCAGCTCGTCGGCGACGACGTCTTCGTCACCAATGCGGAGATCCTCGAGCGAGGCGTGCGCGACGGAGTGGCCAACGCCATCCTCATCAAGCTCAACCAGATCGGCACCCTGACGGAGACGCTCGACACGGTGACCCTGGCCAACCGGTCGTCGTACGCGACGGTGATCTCGCACCGTTCTGGTGAGACCGAGGACACAACCATCGCCGACCTCGCGGTGGCCGTGAATGCGGGACAGATCAAGACCGGCGCGCCGGCCCGTTCGGACCGCGTCGCTAAGTACAACCAGCTGCTCAGGATCGAGGAGGACCTCGGTCAGTCGGCCAGCTTCCCTGGACGTACGGCGCTGTCGGGCGAGGGAGGGCCGCGACATGGCTCGGGCTAAGCGCCGCGTGAAGCGCCAACCGAAGAAGCGCCGCGCCGTATCGGGGGAGTTGCGCCGGGCCCGGCTTCTGCTGCTCGGCGCCGTGGCCGTGTCGGCCGTCATCCTGTTCGCCTGGTTCCCGGCCAGTTCGCTGCTGAGCCAGCGCTCGGACCTGGCCGGTACCGAGTCGCAACTCACGACGCTGCATTCCCAGGACGCCGCGTTGGCCCAGGAGAAGAAGAACTTGAGCGATGCCGGGGAGATCGGCCGCATCGCCCGGGAGCAGTACCAACTCGTCAGTCCGGGCCAGCAGGCCTACGAGGTTCTGCCGCCGACCGGATCGACGGCCGGCGGGACGCCGTATGCGGGGGACCCCGGCTCCGACGGCCCGGTCACCCCGTCCGCCGCCTCGGAGCTGCCTCCAGGGTCCACGACGACCACCACGCCGACCCCCACGACCTCCGACGCGGCGGGGTCTTCGGGGACCTCCACCGGCGCCCATCCCGCCGGCGCGGTGAGTGGTGCAGGTGCGAGCAGCCGGAAGAGCCCTGGCTTCGTCTCGCGCGTGGTGCACGCCCTCGAGTTCTGGCGCTGACCGCCCGCCCGACCCGGTCCGGAGAGGGCCTGGCCGCCGGGCAGACTTGACGACGATGGTCGCAGAGTTCGAGTCCTCGCCAACGACGACCGTGCGCGACAGTGACGAATCGCAGGTGGCCCAGCTGCTTGGCCGCCAGCCGGCCGGCGCTTTCGCAGTGGTCGTGCGCCGGTTCGACGGGACGCCCGCCGTGATTGAGAACGCGCCCCTCCTGCGTGACGGCCGACCCATGCCGACCCGCTTCTGGCTGGTGGACCCCCATCTGCGCGACCGCATCAGCCGGCTGGAGGCGGCTGGTGGCGTGCGCGAGGCGGCGGCGAACGTGGAGGAAGCGGACCTGGTCGAGTGCCATCGGCGCTATGCGGAGGAACGCGACGCGCTGCTCCCGCCCGGCTGGACCGGTCCGCGCCCGAGCGGTGGCGTGGGCGGGACGCGCCAGGGGGTCAAGTGCCTGCACGCGCACGTGGCATGGTGGCTGGCCGGCGGCGACGACGTGGTCGGGGCGTGGGCGGCGGGTCGGCTCGGGCTGACCCGGGGGGAGATCTGATCATGGGCGCTCTGGGATACTCGGCCTGGTGAGGGGTCCCGGTGCGCTGGCGGCACTCGACTGCGGAACCAATTCCACGCGGCTCGCTCGTCGTCGGCCCGGACGGAGATGTCAGGGCGCGCGAGATGCGGATCACTCGCCTGGGACAGGGCGTTGACGCGGCGCACCGGCTTCGACCCGAGGCGCTGGAACGTACGTTCACCGCGCTCCGCGAGTACCGCGCCGTCATGGATGCCCAGGGCGTCGAGCGAGCCCGGCTCGTCGCCACCTCGGCGGTCCGCGACGCCGCCAACAGCGAGGCGTTCTTGGAACCAGCCGGCGAGATCGTCGGGTTCCCGGCCGAGATCCTGACGGGCGCGGAGGAGGGGCGGCTCTCGTTCGCTGGCGCGACCGCCGACCTCCCCGGAGGGAGCCGATCGGTGGTCGTTCTCGACATCGGCGGTGGCTCCACGGAGATCGCCATCGAAGGCCGTGACGAGGTGCTCTCCCTCTCCATGGACATCGGGTGTGTCCGCCTGACAGAGCGCTACCTCAGGGGAGATCCTCCGGGCGAGGACGAGGTCGCGGCCGCCATCGGGGCGATCGGGGCAGAGCTCGACCGCGCCCAGCGCGAGCTCCCCGAGCTGAGCGGGTTGGACCGCTCCGCCCGCCTGGTCGGCCTCGCGGGACGGTCTCGACGCTGGCCGCCCTCGAGCTGGGGCTGACCGACTACGACAGGGACAGGATCCATCACGCAACGCTTTCGCGCGAGGCCGTCGACCGCTGGTGCAGCGTCCTCGGGTCCGAACCAGTCTCCATACGGGCAAGTCGCCCGGCCATACCCGCCGGCCGCGAGGACGTGATCTTCGGCGGCGCGCTCGTACTCAGGGAAACCATGCGCAGGTTCGAGTTCGCGGAGTGCATCGTCTCGGAGGCCGACATCCTCGACGGCCTGGTCATGTCCCTGCGGGCACACGCACGGGGAGCATGAGCACGTGTGCTCAGACGGGCCCAGCCGCTCCGAGCGTGAGCAGTCGGTCCAGTTCGGCCAGCCCCTCTGGAGACCCGATCTCGTAGAACCGCTCGGTAGCGACGAACGCACCGAGGCGGCTCTGACGGCTCAGCGTCGTGAAGAAGTCGGCCAGATCGCGCTGCTCCCGTGGCGGGATGAGCTCACGCACGAGATCGGCCTGCATCGCAGACAGCCCGTAGTCGATGAATCGCATGCTGGGCGGCGGGTTGGGGCAGCCCTTCTCGTACCGGAGGACCATATTGCCGTTACAAATGGAGTTGCTGGCGTCCCACCTCCCGTCGTTCTCGTAGACCGTCATGAGGGCGGGCAGACCGGCGACCTCGTATGCGGCCTGCACGTCTCGTAGTGCGACCTGCAGGTACGAGTCCCCATAGAGCACGAAGAAGGAATCACCCAGCGCTCCTTCGTCGACGGCCAGGCGGACGGCGCCGCCGGTGCCGAGGAGTTCGTCACCCTCCTCCACGTAGGTGACCGGCAGCTCCCATTCAGCGCCGTCCCCGACGAAGTTGCGGATCTGACCGCCGAGATGGCCAATGCTGAGCACCGCACCGTCGGCTCCCTGATGGGCCAGCCACGAGAGCTGCCAGTGGAGGAAAGGTCGGCCGCCGACCGGCAACATTGCCTTGGGGACGCGTGGGTCGTGCGCCTGCATGCGGGTACCCAGACCGCCCGCGAGGATCAGGCACTGCACGCGAGCGAGTGTGAGGTCAGTCGCGGACGAGCACGACGGAACCGTCGTGCTCGAAGGTGAAGGGGACCTCGATCAGTCCCTCCCGGGCCATGGCGCCGCGGAGGTCGTCGTGGGCCTTGGTGTAGAAGAGGAGGAATCCTCCAGCCCCGGCACCGACCAGCTTCCCCCCCATCGCGCCGTGCGCCAGGCCGATCTCGTACCACCGGTCGATGTTTTCGTTGGACATTCCACGTGATCGCCGACGCTTGTGCTCCCAATGCTCGTTCATCAGCGCTGCGAAGGTCACCAGGTCGCCGCTCTCGAGGGCGATCTTGCTCTTCAGGCCCAGTTCCTTAACGAAGTGGAGGTTCTCGAGCATCGACTGTTCACCGTCTTCGAGCGCGGTCCTTCTGCTCGGTCAGCACCAGGTGGGCCTCGCGGGAGTAGCCCGTGAAGAACATGACCAGGTTCTCTTCGAGGTCGCGCAGCGTCTCGTTCGACACCATGAGAGGCGAGACGTGCACCTGCCCCTCGGTGGTGAATTCGAAACAGTTCAGCCCACCGAAGGCGGCGATGAACTGGTCCTGCTTGCCAACCGGCCGGTGCAGGCAGTCGATCTCGATGTGGCAGGCCTCCTCGGCCAGGTTGGCCGGAGTGGCGTGGTGCCGCCGAAAGGCGTAAATGGCCCGGAGCAGACCGACGGTGAACGAACCCGAGGAGCCGAGGCCGGTGCCGGCCGGGATGTCGGCCACGCTCACCATCTCGATGGCCGGCTCGACGTCGTGCAGCGAGAAGGCCTCGCGGATGATGGGATGCTCGATGTCCTCGACCTCGGTGACCCGCTCGATGGCCGAGTACTTGAGGAAGAACTCGTCGGTGAAGGTCCGGTTCAGCGTGATGTAGACGTACTTGTCGATGGCGCCAGAGATGAGCATCCCGCCGAAGCGCTCGTAGTACGAGGGCAGGTCGGTGCCGCCGCCGCCGAGGGTGATGCGCAAGGGAGTCCGGGTGATGATCATGGAAACTCCTAGAGGACGAAGCCCGATTCCTCGGCGTCGTCGTGGAACATGCGCACGGTGTCGAGGGAGACGTCATCGAGGTCCCGGCCGAGGTTCGGGAGCTTGCGAATGAGCTCGTTCGTCATGGTGATGATATGGCAGCCGACCGACTCCGCCTGGCGCAGGTTGAGTACCTCGCGTGGGCTCGCCCACAGGAGTCGCTGGGCCGGGATCGTCGCGAGGATCTCACGTGCCGCCGCCATCAGAGGGACCGGGTCGCGCCCGGTGTCGGCCACGCGCCCGGCGAACACCGAGACGATGGCCGCCGTGGTGCCGTCGAGCGCCTCATGGACCGTCTCGACCTGGGGCAGGGAGAGGATGGCGGTGACGTTGAGCGACAGACCGTCGGCAGTCAGGTCCGAGATCAGCGCGGGCAGAGGACTCCCCTCGTGTGTTGGTGACGGGGATCTTCACGAAGACGTTGTCGCCCCAGGCGGCGATGAGGCGGGCCTGGCGACCCATTTCGTCGAACTCGTCAGAGAAGACCTCGAAGGAGACCGGCTTGTCGACCACGACGTCGAGAACCTTGTGGGCGAAGCCCTCGTAGTCGTCGACCCCGGACTGGCGCATGAGTGTGGGATTGGTGGTGAAGCCCGAGATCAGGGGATCGGCAGCCAGGCCCACGATGGTTTCGTAGTCGGCACCGTCGCCGAAGATCGCGATGCCGTATTCAGGAGGCACGGGGCACCCTCGCCGAGTCAGCCGAGATCCACGCGGCCGCCTCACTCAGACTGGCCACGATGGCGTCCGAGCCGACTGGCCGCTTTTCGTCGTAGCTCCGGTCCACGAACACCGTCCTGCACCCGGCACGCTGTCCGGCTTCGACGTCGCGCCAACGATCGCCGACCATGTAACTGCTCCCGAGTTCGAGACCGAGGTCGGACGCTGCCTGCACGAGCAGGCCGGGACGGGGCTTCCGGCACCCACAGTTGGCAGCGTCGTCATGGGGGCAGACGTAGATCGCGTCGAGGTCGACCTGACTCCGTAGGCGGGCATGAATCTCCTCCACCGCTGCCGGATCGGCGGCGCCGCGGGCGATGTCCGGTTGATTGGTGACGACGACCAAGGCGAACCCGGCTCGGGCGAGACGGGCACAGGACTCGGGCACCCCAGGAAGGATGCGCAGCTCGTCGACCGAAGCCGGAGGATAGGGGCGGCCCTGGCGCACCATCGCCTCGTTCAGTACGCCGTCGCGGTCCAAGAAGACGCAACGACGCCCAGCTTTGGGGGACATACCTACCCGAACTTACCTTCCCGGCTGTCAGCCAGCAGGGACACCATGGAGGCCCGCAGGGCTTGGCGAGAGCTCATGGCATTGGCCCAGCCCAATGCGCGGATGCGCTCGGTGTTGAGACGGACGATGGGCACGTCGCCCTTCCAGCCCCGGTCGCCGCCGGTGTAGTCGAGCTCGGCCGAGGTCGTCCCGGTGACCTCGTCGGGCCAGGTCGGCGATTTCGCTGACCGTGATGTAGTCGCCGGTCGCCACGTTGTAGACGCTGAAGGGCCTCGGCGCCTTTTCGGCGGCCAGCAGGACTGCATCGACGACGTCGCTCACATGGACGTACGACTTCGACTGGCTTCCGTCACCGAGGATCTGCAGTCGTGACGGATCCCGCTCGAGCCGGCGCACGAAGTCGTAGCCGACGCCGTGGGTCTGGCGGGGACCGACGACGTTGCCGAACCGGAAGGCGCACCCGCTGAGATCGAACATGTAGGAGTACGAGGAGATCAGCGCCTCCCCGGCCAGTTTGCTGGCTCCGTACGTCGAGACGGGAACGAGCGGTCCGTGGTCCTCGTCCGCCTCGAACTCGCCGAGGTCGCCGTAGACGCCGCTGCCCGAGGCGTACAGGATGAGGCGGGTGCCCGACAGGCGCATGGCCTCGACCACGTGGTTGGTGAGCAGCGTTCCCTCGTCGAAGTCGACCGACGGCTCGGTCATCGCCTTGGCGATGTCGGGGTTGGACGCCAGGTGGATGACGGTGTCGTGGCCGTGCATGGCTTCTGTGAGCGAGGCCAGGTCGGCTACCTCGCCGTGGACCACGGTGAAGCGGCCGTCGTCGGCATGGTGCTCGATGTGCCACGGCCGGCCGGAGGAGAAGTTGTCGTAGATCGTGACGGAGGCGACGTCGGGGCGGCCCAGGAGCCGGTCGCAGAAATGGCTCCCGATGAACCCCGCGCCACCGACCACGAAGACGCGCTGGAGGACGGATGAGCTCACCGCATGGACTCCCACTTCGTCGAGTGGCGGGTCAGGCTCGGATGACTGACCAGCAGGTGCCACATGACGGCACAGAGACCCTCGGTAAGCGGCGTCACGTGATCAGCGAAGAGCGGTGGCAGGACGACGCAGGCGTCAGCGACCTGGGCGGTGTAGCCCCCGTCGCGCCCGACGATGCCGAAGATCGACGCGCCGGCTTCCGGGCCAGCTCGAGCGCCCGGACGATGTTGACCGACACGCCCGCTCGGGATCACCTCCGCCCACCGAAAAGACCAGGACGCCGTCGGCGGCGCCGAGCCTTGAGCCGCGCAGCCATTCCGAGAAGGAGGTGTCCCATCCCTCGTCGTTGGTCCGGGCCGTGAGCTCCGAGACGTTGTCGGTCGGTGCGTAGGCCTCGAAGCCACAGATCTTCCGGAAGTCGTTGACGGCATGGGACGCGTGGCCGGCTGAGCCGCCCACCCCGAGGACGAAGAGCCGTCCTCCCCTGTCCGGACGTCGCTCAGCCCCGCGCACAGGCCTCGACTGCGTCCCGATCGACGGCCCCGAGCACAGCGACGGCCTCGGCGAGGAATTCCTGGCTGAAGTTTAGGGGCGCCACTGGTCATTCTTCATGGAGTGAATGGCATCACGGGCGCTCCAATACAAGCACATAGTCGCCCTGGGCCTGGCCCGCTCCGGCAAAAATCCTGGCTGGGTGTGGCTTGAAGAGGGCGAAGAGCTGTGGAGTCATCTGGCGCGTGGCCGCGGTGGCGTTCAGTTCGCCGGTCCTTCCGTTCGCAGCCTCCTGCGAGGCTGGAGGCTGCGCGATGTACAGCGCGAAATCGTAGGTCTTCGAATTCGGCGGCCAATGCGCCGGTCGACTGTGCTCGAAAGAGGGTGGCAAATGTGAAGGGGTCGTGGCGGATGTCGGCCCAGTAGGGCAGGTTGTTCCCGTTGAGATAGCCCTGGAGCTCGAGGAGCGCGATCGTGCGCCGCTCGATTCTTCCAGACGAGCCGCGACTCTTGGATTCAAGATACTTGATGACATTCAGCGAGTAGTTCTGAGACGAGGGAAACGGCGCGTCCCCTAACCCTGGAGGGCTCAACACTTGGGCGGACGCCGTGCCGAACGGGGTCGAGAAAGCCACGTAGGACGGGATGAGCGGAAGTGTGAATCCAGCGAGGCTCGTGTACAGCGCCGCGTCAACGGCGACTGCCACGAGGAAGGCGACAGTAACCCGGCGAATGGACGCCCAGGGAAGGCCCGTGATGAGGCCAGCGAGGATGACCGCTGCGGCCGGGAGCGAAGCGACGGCATAACGCTCCGCCTGGTTGGTGCTTGCCGCCACCGCCATCACAGGGATTGCGACCCAACCGATCAAAAAGGCACCGTAGCCAGGCCTGAACCAGGTGAGCCAGTTGCGCAATCGTAACGTGAGCAGCTGCGGCACGCTGAGCAAAAGCACGGCGAGCGCGAGCAAGAAGAAGAACAGCCCCACGCCGGAATTGACCATCTGAGAGCCCGAACACCTCGAGGTTGTGCAGGGCAAGGGGATGCGCAACCGTCCCAGGTTGTTGCATGAATGCCGCGTTCAGGTAGGCGCGGGTCGCGGACCAGTTCGGGACGTACCACAGAAGTGAGAGCCCGATCGCCAGTACGCCCACCACGACGACGTTGATCAGCGGCCGGCGGAACTCCATCCACAAGGACTTCGAGCCACGAGTCCGGAGACCCGTCATCAGTCGGTAGAAGGCCGTGACGAGCAAGGGGACGAAGACGACGACGACGAATGAGATCTTGGTCAACGTCCCCAACGCAAGGACGACGCCGAGCGCGACGCTGACCCGGGTGCTGTCGAGGTTCCGGGTGCGAAGAATGAGCCAAATGGCAAAGGTGCCGATGCTCGCCAGCGTGAAGTCCTGGAGCTGCGTGTGGGCGAATGGAACCAGCCCAGGCATCGGAGCCAGCGCGACAATCGTGATGAGCCGGGCCTCTCTCGTTGAATGCTTCCTTGGCCACCGCTCCGGCTGACAACAGAATGACCGGCCACATCAGGACGTTCAGTGCCAGGCCCATTTCCGGGCCGTCGCGAAAGAGGTAGGAGAAGGGCAGCATGGCCACCACGAACAACGGCGCACGTCCGGGGTCCGTGGTGTAGATCGCACGGATCAGGTTGATAGGACCGTGATGGTCCAGCGTCTGTTGAAAGATCCAGGTGACCGTGAGGTAGTGCGACTGGTCCCAGGAGGGTCCGGTGTGGTCGCGAGCAGCCCAGATGGCATCGATGAGGGTCACCAGCACCGTCAGGGCCACGGCGTAGGTGACCGGCGGCAGCCGCGCGGGTCGACAACGCCGTTCGCCACCTCCCGAGGCGACCCTCGCGCCGATGAGCGGGTTGGCGTCTTCGATCTGGTCACGTTGTCCGTTTCGAGCGCGTCGACGTAGAGGGTTCCAGGCTAGAGGTCGAGCGGAGCGTTGGGGGAAGATACGCCCATTCGTCTAACGCACAGACAGCGTCAGCCCGATCGTGACGTTCAGATCGACCGAAGGCAGACGTGTGGGAAAGAACGTTCGGTGTTCGACCCGAAAGACACGCCGCAGCTCACTCAGAACCTCGCGCGCGGTATTGATGTGCTCGTACCGGATCACCTCTCGGTAGGAGATGTTGTACCGCTTTTCGAACCGGCGCTGCACCGTCGCCCGCCGGCCGAGTGCATAGGCAGTTCCGCCTTCAGCGGGAATGACCACTGAGAACAGGCCGGAAGGTTTCAGGACCCTGGCTACCTCCTGGAGTGCTGCGGGCAGGTTGTCAAGGTGCTCGAGCACATGGATGGCCAGTACCCGATCGAATGTGTCGTCTTCGAAGGGCAGGTGATCCTGACAATCCCCCACGACCACCTTTAGATTTGGATGCTGACCGATCTGGTGTGACAGGAAGGGTCGCAATTCGAGTGCCACGTATTCCTCATGCGCCGACAGGTCCTCGACCTTCAGATGCGAACCGTTCCCGGGCCCGATCTCGAGCGTCCGAGACTCCCGGCAGTTGCGCTACGTAGCGCGTAGCGGTCATTGAAGCGCTCGATCCAGCCGTAATTGTCAGTCAGGACGGTGCACAGGAACTCCTCGTACCAATCTTCGAGCGCCGCTTGCTGCTCCGCCGTCAAAGGGGTGCGTTGCTTTGGCCAGGTCGCACTGCTCGCCACCTAGACCTCCGGTGCGTAGTGACGGCCAGCGAGATCCGGCATCAGTTCGGAGGATGGGGCTACGGCGACGACGGCGGAGCCGTACTGGATACCGGTCGAATGCAGCAGGAGCGTGAAGCAGAAGCCCGAGAAACCAATGATCATCAGGAGAATCCCTGTGACTCCCAGATGATCAATCCAGCTTGCAGGGGAGGGGAGCCGCTGATCGTGCGACAGGTAGTACACCACGACATTCACCGCTGGAATGAGCCCGACGATGAAGACAAGAGCGCTCACCCCCATCGCCCTGGTGTAGCGGAACACGTTGGACCACCGGAGACGCGCCAGGCCGGAATGGTCGCAGAAGATCTGGGCTAGTACCCCGAAAAAGAAACTTTGCAATCCGAGAATGCTGAGGGTGAGACCAAAGAGCATCCAGTAGAGGCTGAGCGTCACAGGCCCGATCACGATGGGTCCAAAGCTCAAGGGGAGCGTCAACAGCAACCCGAGAAGCATGATGATCAATCCAGGCTTGAGCATGAAGTACTCGGCACGGTAAATGAACATCGCGCGCAGATTGATCCATGCCGCCTGAAATGGACTGAACCAGCCCGCCCGTTTGTGATGCGAGAGCCTGCCGTCCCGGTCCTTGTAGAACGTGACCGGCACCTCGACGGTGCGGAGATTCAGCCGTACAGCCTTGAGCACCATCTCCGAGGCGTACTCCCATGACTGCGAAGTGAGACCGATCCGGATGAGCGCATCGCGGGTCATCGCACGCATACCGCAGTGAATGTCGCTGAAGTCGCTCCCGTAGATCCTGTTGAGAATCGAAGTGGTGAGAGGCGTGCCGAAGTAACGATGGAGTGGCGGCATTGACCCATCCTCGATGGATCCCAGCCATCGAGAACCCATGGCGAATTCGTAACCATCACGAAGCTTCTCAATGAAGAGACCAAGTTCCCGGAAGTCATATGTGCAGTCGGCGTCGCCCATCACGACGTACCGTCCACGGATGTACGGGAGAGCATCGATGTACGCTCGACCGAGCCCTCGTTTTGGCGTGCGCAGCACACGGGCTCCAGCTGCGACGGCCAGTTCGGGGGTCCGATCGGACGAGCTGTCGACGATGAGGATCTCTCCTTCGCGCCGATCCGTCGTAGACCCTCCTTGCACCAGTCGACAAAGACCGTGATGGTCATCTCCTCGTTGAGCGCCGGCACCACGATGGAGACCTCCGGCTCGGGGACATCGTCTGGGGGCACGAGCAGGGTCACGTCTGAGGTCACTGAGGGAAGTTGTCCGAGGCGCCCCGTGGCCCATCGGGAGAGGGTACATGGGGCGCCTCTGTTCGGACTACTCAATTGCCACGCCGATCGGTTGCCGGGCGAGCCGCAGCCGAGTCTCGAATGCCCTGGCAAGGACCGGCCACGGAGGGAGACTGCTGATCGGGCCCGGTCCGCTGTACGCCCAGGGTCCGGAGTGCTTTCGCCTTGTACATGTCAGTCCATCCTGGGCCGAATCCGGGGTATTCGGCCACGAACCCCGCCTTGCCCAGGGCGAGCGCCAGGGTCCCGGGTTCGAACAGCGAGATATGGACCTCGGGCATGATGTAGCGCCACTCCGAAAGTTTGTGACGGTACGGCTCCGCGTTGCCGGTGGTGAGAAAGAGGACTCCTCCGGGTTTCAGCAACCCTCGCATCCTGCGGAGCTCCGCGAGGGGATCGATTGCGTGTTCGATCACCTCAATTGCGGTGACGACATCGAACGTTCCGGCGAGGTCCGGGAGATCCTGTACTTGGACGTGCGGGATCCCTTTTTCGGCGAGCCGCTCGACGCTCCAACCCTGCTCGAAACCGACCGCATTCCGTATGCCGTGGCCTCTGAGATATTGCACGAGTCCGCCGACTCCGCACCCGTAGTCCAGCCAGCGGGTTACGTCGGTCACCGGCGCGATCCGTCGCACGCATGTCAGGACTCCGCGCCACTCGTACTTCTGTGTCGTCCTGTCGGGATCCGACAGGGCTGCGATGTAATCGACATGGGGGTCAGCGCCACGTCCCTCGTAGTACTCGTTGTCGTAAATGAGGTCGTAGTCGAGCCAAGGGTCAACAACGCATGCGAATCCGCACTGTGGGCACCTGCCGATCGTGAAAGATCTCCGAGCAAACTGACCATAGCGGCTGCCCGACCGTTTCGACTGGCGACCCGCAGATCCGACACGGTGATCCGGATTCACCAGAAGAAGCGGACGCGGAGGAGGAGGAGTCAAGCATGCAAGGTAGCGAGCAAACCGCTCGACGTGACAGCGAAGAGGCTCGAGAGCAGGCGTGAAAGCGCCGACTGCGTAACCCCCGGGGCCGAGCACCGAGGTACGTATAATACCGTGCGTGCAGGGGTCCGGACGAGTCGCGTCGCCTCGCGGGGAACTACCGTCGACCCTGGTAATCGGGTCGGGCTTCATCGGTTCACGCATCATAAGAAGCCTCCTTGACCAGGGGAATCAGGTGACGTCACTGACCCGGCGGGCTCCCTCAGGTCCGACTGAACAGCTCACCGAAGGTGCGGAATTCGTCATTGGCGACGCAGGAGTCACGGCCACGCTGGCTGAAGCTTGCGGGACGTCGGGCACATCGTCTTCGCCTTGAGCTCGTTGATGCCGGGAGAGGCAGAGCAAGAGCCCCAGCTCGATCTGTCCCTGATCCTGCAACCGCTTCTCGAGTTGATCGATCAACTGGGAAGGGGTCCCAGCGTCCCGCTGACCTTCCTGTCGTCGGGCGGAACCGTCTATGGGCGAACCGACGCCTTTCCGACTCCCGAGGACGCCCCGACCGCTCCATTGAGCGTCTACGGCATCACGAGGCTCACGGCTGAGCGATTCGTGCTCCGATACGGAGCGTTGAGTTCGGCGCCCGTCCGGATCTTGCGAGTCGCCAATGCGTATGGTCCAGGCCAAACCGGAGCGCGAGGACAGGGGATCATCGGGACAACCCTCGAACACTGCCTGAGCGGCGAACCGGTCGTTGTCTTCGGTGACGGAACTGTGTCTCGTGACTTTGTACACGTGGAAGACATCGGCTACGCCACGGCCTGCCTGGTGAATTTCGAGGGCGGTCCACAGGTCATCAACGTCGGAAGCGGCACGCATGCGAGCCTCAGGGAAGTCCACAGGCTGACCCAGGAGATAACAGGTCGACCACTTGCCATCGACCGCCGACCGGCTCGTGATTTCGATGTTCCCCGCGTGCAGCTCGACATTGGTGTCCTTCAGAATCTGATCGACTACCACCCGCGAGCCTTGCGCGATGGCATCGCCTCAACCTGGCGTGACCTGGTGTCCCGGCACAGTGAGCGGGCAGGACACATTCCCCTTCCGCATGTGTCGTGAGCGAACGCAGCAAGGAAAGGATGGGACTTCCTCGTGGCGGTGGACGACCGTCTCACCCATTGACGCTCATTATCGATCAACCTGACGCCAGCGAACCTTCGGCGCAGGGGGATCTCCTTCTAGCGGGACACCTGGAGGGCGTCGAGCGTGCGGATGCGGCTCAGGTGCGAGTTCAGGTGGCGAAAAATGCTCCGGTGACCGCGCTTCGTGCTGCCGACCCAATCGGTGGGACGGTCCGACTGCGTGGAATGGTCCGCGCAAATCGACGTGAGCGATGTCGACCCCGGACCAGCACTGATGACGGTAATGGCGCGGGCAAACGGCGAGACTCGTGTTGCACGGCGTCATTTGATGGTGGAGCCTTCGTCGAAGGTGAGAACCGGGGGCACGGGGTTCCTCGATTTCCCAGAGGATGGGTCGAACATCGACGGCGAGGTGCTCCTGGTTCGCGGTTGGTGCCTCTTCGATGACTCGCACGTCGCCAAAGTCGAGGTCTTCGTCGATGGGATGAGTGTCGGGCGGGCACGGGTCTACGTGAATCAACTCGTCCCCACTTCGCTGCACAAAGACGCAGCTGTGGCCGGATTCGAAGCGTTCGTCAATGTGCGCCACGTCCCGAGGGGCGATATGTCTCTCATCTCCGTCGAAGCGACAAGCCTGAAAGGCGAAAGATGGAGACCCGACGGCCGCGCCGTCACGTGGGTCGCCGAGGATCCGCTGGAATCGTCGGATCTCGTGAGCCTACGCACGCATGCGAAACGAAGCCACTCTGACGGAGATCTCAAGCACGCGCGCCAACGTTGTCGTCTTCACGCATGACCTGGGTTACGGCGGTGGGCAGCTTTGGTTATTGGAGCTGCTCCGCGAGTTGCGGACCCAAAAGGGCATGAGCTGTCGCGTCATCTCCTTCTCCGACGGCCCACTCAGGGACACGCTCGAGGGAATGGACATTCCAGTGCACATCACGTCTTACTCCCCGATGGATTCTGTCTTCAGCTACGAAGGTCAGGTTCACGAGTTGGCGCTCCTGTTCAAACTGAACAGCGGTGGGGTGGTCTTGGTGAACACGATCACGGCGTTTCCGCGGTCGATGCAGCAGAACGAGTTGGAATCCCCAGCCTTTGGGCGATCCATGAGAGCTTGGACTTTGGGGTCTACTGCTACTTGGCCTACGGGCCTGCCGGCATGGATCCCCGAGCGAAGAAGAGGATCGCGGAGCTTTTCCAACTGCCCAAGGGACTGATCTTCGAGGCGTCGAGAACAGCGGAGCTGTTCGACGAAGTGCATTGGCCAAGAGCCCAGCTACGTCGTGGCTCGGCGTGGATCTGGAGATCGACGCATATCGCCAACTCCGTAACGCGCCGAGCTGCGTTCTTTCGCGGGATTCAAGGACACGGACAAGATGATCCTCGTGATGGGGACGATGGAACCACGTAAGGCGCAAGGAGCCATCGTGGCTGCCTTTGACGAGCTCTCCGTGGTCCATGAGAACCTCCATCTCGTGTTCGTCAGAGCAATTCGAGTGGGTATTGCGAGGCCGTAGAACGCCAGATCGAACGAACTCGCAACAATGACCGTATTCACGTCATTCCTGTGACGTCGGAGATCTATCCATGGTACGAAATGTGCGATCTGTTCCTCTGTGCCTCAGACATGGAATCTCTGCCCCGTTCAATCCTGGAAGCGATGGCATTCGAACTGCAGGTTATCTCCACCGATGTGTACGGCATTGCCGACCTCATCGATGACGGTAAGACCGGTTGGTTGACGATAGCGACTTGGAGGCTCTTGTCGGCCTGTTACACCTAGTACTTGAGAAACCAGATAGCGAGTTGAAACAGGTCGCAACGGCGGCAGGGGAGGTGGCGCACGATCGGCACGGGTCGCAGGGTTATCGGAAGCTGATCGTTCGCGTGCTCCAAGGGCTCCTGGCGGACCGGGAGTTCGACCTCGGAACCGTGCTGAATCCCCTGGAGAACCAACCATGAGTGAGGTCTCACGTCTCGAAGAAGAGGTACAGCTGCTGCGACGCGAGAGAGAGAGCAGTTAGGGATGCGACTCCTCGAACTGCAGCAACGCGTCTGCCACCGCCTTCCTCGCTGAAGATCAGAGGCGCGAACGCGAGTTCAACTTTGTCGAGGATGACCTTCGAGGGACTATCAGGGAGCTCGAGGCGGAGAATGCGTTGATCCGCGGCTCGCTCACCTGGCGCGCCTCTCGAGCCGATACGGAAGTTGCGGCACCGTATCGCGGAAGCTTGAGGCTCTTCGGGCTCACCGCTCGCCAGAGCGCGACAACGCGTAGGCTCGCTCCACTGCAGAAGCCACAGCGCTGATGCGAGCATCACCCCGGTCAAGATCCGGTTCGAGTTGGGTTCCTTCCCCCCACTCGTTCCATGAGTTGATAAAGATGCAGTCGGGCTTCGGGATCTCCGAACCGAAACGTGTGGTCGACGATGCCGTCGAGCCATCGACAAAACGCCGATGTGTTGTCGTCGACGTAGACGACAGATCGATTTCCCCGACGTGGTGAATTGTCCCAGCCGGGCATCGCTGAGCGAAACCACCGGAACTCCGGTGTGGGCTTTGACAGAGCCCATTGAACCGTACGGTTGTAGTCAACGAGGGTCCCGGTCCATGACAATGGGTCGTAGAGCTGCGGTGACTCTGGACTCGATGGATCAATGATGTTGGCGGCTCCACGGAACCGATGGGGTACGAACTCAACCGCTGGAATCGAATCCGTAAACGTCCGGGTCCCGAAGGTTGAAGCTCTGGACCATCGACAGGTGAAGGTCGCCAATACCGAGTTTCTTGCGCTCTCTTGCGCAGTGAATCGATCGTTCGGCGTGGCTCATCGAGCAATTCGGCTCGGTAGATCAAGAAGAGTGGGTCTCCGTTTGATCCGCACGTAACGGTCGTCGGCAAAATGCTCCGCCAAGTCGTCAACGATCCGAACATCACCGTGCGCAGAGTGACGTTGCTGCAGCAGAAGATCGTCCTCTCCACCGTCCCAGGCTCGCGACCAGCTTTCGTTTGCCCAACAAAGGAAGTAGCGGATCCCGAGACTCGGAGTCCGGAGGATATTCGGAGTGGCTTCTCGAGCAGACGTCGGCCGCTGAACCAGTAGGCGTACATGCAGAACGCGGTAATCCCGTGTCCTGAAGCGAGGGAGAACTGACGATGCAGTGTCTCTGGTTCGTCCAGAGAGTAGTAGCCGAGCGTCGTTGGTATCTGTGGTTGCAAGTGGCCGGGATAGATCGGCCGCAGCGTGGCGCACTGTGGTCCATTCCGTGAATCCCGGTCCCCACCATTGATCATTCTCGGGAATCTCATGGAACTGGGGCAGATAGAACGCAGCCACCTCCAGCTCCGGCGATTGCATGTCGCCGAGACCAACGTCAGCGCCCGCCGGTCATACGCTCACCGGTGGTCGCTCATTACGTTGAACGACACGCCCATGGTGGTGATTGCCTCGATGACCCGATTCCAAACTGTTCGGCGGAGAACTGCCGGAGCTGGTGATCAACTGCTCGCTCAGTGCCGTCGAACGCTGCGGATCGTTCAGGAGTGACTCTCGATCAGTCCACGCATTCGTCCGATGTTCGAAACAGTGTGTCGCAGCCCAGTTGCGTGACGACGTCCTTGGGACCTCCGCCGGCGAACACCACTGGAATACATCCGAAGCTAGCGGCCTCCACTGGGGTGATACCGAAGTGCTCCAACTGTTCGGGAAACTCGAGTTCGTCGACGCCCATCCCCGCCGCGTGAATGAGCACCGCAGAGGTCATGTAGAGATGGGCGAGCTCGTCGTGACTGACATTGGGGTGGAACGAGCAGGGAGGCCGTCCGCCATCCCCTGAAGCTCTCTGAATCGCTCCCTTCCCTCGGCCGTCGGATGGATCGATCCTGCCAAGGCGAGCTGGAGATTCGAGTCGGTCCTCTTGTCCAGAGTGCGGAACATCTCGATCACGGCGTCGTGGCGCTTGTTGTGTCCGCCAGCGAAGAAGCGTCCCACGGTGAGTATCGTCCTTCGACGGCTCCAAGGCTGGCCCGGCTGAGCGTCGACCCATTGAGCTGGCGGCGGGATGACGCGGATCGGTGGGGCCGTCAACCCGTAGTAGCGAATAAGACCATCCACGTGACGCCGAACAAACTCGGAGTAAACCCAAATTTCGCTGAAATTGCTGAGCCAGTGCCCGTGCGACTCGACCTCTGAGTCGGGCAACCGAAAAGGGAACTGGAGTAAGTAGGCACTGCGAAGTCCGAATGACTCAATCGGAGGAACGATCGAATTGCCGAGAATGACCGCGAACTGGCAGTCCGATATGTCGGTCTCGACGAATGACCGAGGAGTGGCCACCACCTCATCAAACCCGAATGCCGATGAGATCTGCGCCATCCGAATGGAGCTGTAGGCATGTGGTGTACTGAATATGACATTCGCTACTCCCGCACCAGAGCTGAGTAACGCAGCCAACTCGAACATCACTCGCTCTCCGCCTCCTGGTCACGAGGGGATAGGGCGAAAAGAGGATGTAGGGCGGTTGGGCAGACCTGGACCGTGGCGTGAGTTGCTGACAGGGATGACCGCTGCGGGTCGGTCGCCGACAGGACTCGAATCACCCGGCGCCACGAACGTGGTCGCGAGTTGCCTTGCGGCAAGCCAAGAGCCCCACTTGGACACGAACCGTTCTCTATTGATTTCGGAGATGTTCTGGAGTTGTAGCCGTGAATCAGATGTGGTGTGACTCTCGATATGGGTCACCCGGGCGAGCGGGTTCACCACGACCTTGCCGCACGATGTCCACAGCTTCAAACAGAGATCAATGTCCTCGTAGTATGCCGGCTCCCACTCGAAGCCGAACCCGCCTACCCGGAGAAAGTCAGCGCGCTTCACCATGAGGCAGGCAGCAGAACAGAAGTCAACGGCGCACGGCGTGTCGAAGTGATCGGCTCCCCACACTGAGCCCTTCCCGATCTGGACGACATCTCCCGTGGCGAGCGCTATGCCTCCGACCTCTTGTACCCGGCCATCGGGGTACAAGAACATGGGCCCCACTGCTGCGATCGATGGGTCACTTTCCATCGTTGCCGCCAACGTCTCGATCCAACCACGATGAACAAACGCATCGTTGTTCAAGAAACACGATGTAATCGGTGGATGCGTGATCTACTCCGATGTTGTTGCCTTCGCTGAAAAAACGATTCTCTCCTACTTCCACGAGCGTGAAGTGGCGTGTGACGACGATGCTCTCGCAGAATCGCGACCTCTTCATCGGTGGACCCATTGTCCACCACGATGATCTCGCGAATGAGTTCGCTCGATGCGCGGTGAAGTGCCTCGAGGCAATCGACCGTCGTGTTTGCCTGGTTGTAGTTGAGAACGATGATCGAGATGTTTCGGTGAAGAGTGGACTGCTGTCCGGCGGGACGCATCGGATCCTCAGTCGCGGCGGCGGATTGATCTTTGGCCCGTCCTGATCCGGCGAGGCGTGACAAGAGTCGGAGGGGAGCAGTCAAACGCCACGACGATGTGCTCAAGAGCTCGGCAAGCCGTCGCTGGGCCTCGGCGGCTTCGCCTGCGAGCCTCTCGGCTTCGCGTCTCTCGCGCTTCAAGTGCCAGCTCCCGAATGGTCAGCTCGCGGGTATATCGGGCCGCGGACGTCGAGAGTTTCGCAGTGAGCTCGTCAAGCCGTCCAAAATATTCGTCCCGCATGACCGCTTTTTCAATTTCTCGCCTGTTCCTTCGAATCGATCAGCTCATCCCTCAGTATGCCCGACTGAGTCGCGAGAGTCGCCATCGTTTCCCTTGTTGCGTCCAGAGCAAACTGAAAGGTCTCTCTCTCGACTCGGCGGCTTTCTTCGAGTGAATCGATCAGGTTTCTCAGGGCGGATGGCGACATTGCCTCGGGTCCGAGAATATGGCGGAACTCGTCCCTCTCTGCCAGGAGGGCGAACAGCCCACCGAACGACGCCGGAGCCTTCCGAAGAAAATCGATCAATGGTGTCGCACCCTCAACCGGCACTTGCGCCACGAAGATCTCTGCGCTGGGTCCGATTCTGATGACTGTCGAGGGAGCCTGGTCTGCCACGTACTCGCGTGTCGTCGAGTACTCGGATCCTCCCGAGTGAGTCGTCGTGAGTACGAGAACAGCCCCGGGGGCCATCTGGTCGACCCACTTCTGGAGGTATTCCGGACTTCGATCCACGTCGTCGGTGAGGGCCAGATGTAGGAGTCGAACCAGGGGGAACCCTGATTCGATAACGTCGTCCTCTTCGACCGCACCCTCGAGCATGCCCCCAAGACGTGTCGCCGACTCTGAGATGAGGGCGTTGAACTGCCGTACCGCGGCTCGACGACCTTGGTCTGATTGCCCAGGGTCGACGAGCAGGACCACGATGCATTTGGAGGGCGGATCTACCTTGCGTGCCGCTTCCCAAATTGGGCGAAAGGAAGAGCGGACCTCGAACTCCAGGTCTACCGTCACTTCGGGCTTGAGCGACGAAATGAGCCACGTCATGAAGGGGAGGAAGGGACTCCACTCGGTGTCTGCGACGTGGAGGTTGTCGATAGGGAGGATGGCTTCAAGGACTGCCACGTCCTTGTAGGTGAGGTTCTGGACCGACGTTGAGGGTCCGGATTCGGATGAGAATGATTTCGGTGCGATCGTCACGTGGCCAAAATGGTCTCAGGTTGCTAAGGACTGCGCGGCGAACATCGCGATGACGTTACGTCGCGGCTGCTCGTGTGTCTTGTAATCGCTTCGAATCGAGATAGACATGATGCCCGAGGGAGGGTCGGCTTCGCTCCCGCCATCCTAGCGGGAATCACTAATGCGGCAGCCTCGTCGCGACCCGAAATCGGGCGCTCGGACCACTAGTTCCCGCAGGGGCAACTGGTACTGTTCGCCCGCATGGATTCCCCAGAGTTGTATGCCACCCCGCGTCAAGTTGGCCGCGCAGACGAGTGCCACTTCTACCACGTGATGGAAATACCTGGCTACGGCATGACGCAGGGAGGTCATTGGGATCTTCGAGGCGGTGAAGACGACTACGTGGGCCATGTCGATCTCTCCGGTAAGCGAGTCCTTGAGATTGGTCCCGTGTCCGGGTACCTGTCCTTCTTCATGGAGTCGTGCGGAGCGGAGGTGGTTTCCGTCGAGCTCTCTCCCGACCTGGCATGGGACGCGGTCCCCGATGCAGGCATGGATGTCAATGAGTTCTCGCGGAGTCGTACTGCTGGCATGGAAGGGCTCCGGAATGGCTACTGGTTCGCCCATGAGCGCCTAGGGAGCAAGGCCCGAGTGCACTACGGCAACGTCTACGACTTGCCCGACGAGCTAGGGCATTTCGACATTGCGGTTCTCTGCGCTGTACTGCTCCACGTTCGTGATCCACTTCTGGTCGTCGAGAACTGCGCCCGTCTTTGTGATTCGCTCGTCGTGACGGATCTACACCATGCCGACGTTCCGGACGATGTGCCGATGCTCAAATGGTTGTCGACGCCGGAGTCACCGAGTCTCGATACTTGGTGGAAGTTCAGCCCTCAACTCTTCGTCCGCTTTGGCGAGGTCCTGGGTTTCACGGGCAATGTCGTGACGTACCATGACCAGACATTGACGCTCGACGGGCCTTCTCGGTCCACGTCGATGTTTACGGTGGTTTCTACGGGACGACCGTCATCTGTGCGGGCGACGTGATGTCGACCGTCGCGGAGGCCTCCGCCCCCTAAGCCGGATCTTGGAAAGAGTGGAGAGCATGCGCGCGTCGACGCTCCCTCGCCACCGAACGCGCCATTCCTCGAAAGTGGAAAGCCCCCGTCAATCACGATGGCACGGAACGGTCTTCAGCCTGACCGCCTACGTCTTCGTTGCATTCCTTGCCAACTGGAATGTCTGGCTGCATGGGTTCGCCCATACGCTCCAGTCGACCGGTGGCGCGGACATAGGGGAGGAGGTGTGGTTTCTCGCGCAGACCCCTTGGGCGGTCCTTCACTCGGTCAATCCCTTCGAGAACAACTGGCTCAACGCTCCCGTCGGGGTGAACCTGATGGACAACACGACGATGCCACTTCTCGGCGTGTTAGGTGCGCCGATCACGTTTCTCTTCGGCCCGATTGCAACCTTCAACGTCCTCATCGCTCTTGGTTTCTCGGGCTCGGCCATGACCTTTTTCCTCATGGCGCGACGATTTGTCGCCTGGTGGCCGGCCGCCTTCGTCGGGGGGCTCCTCTACGGCTTCTCCCCCTTCGTCGTCGGCGCTTCGCTGGCCCACCTCTTCGTGATGTTCTCCGTGGTGCCGCCGCTCATCATCCTGGTCATCCATCGCTTTGTCACCCTCGACGACCGTTCACCTTGGCTCTACGGACTGGCCCTTGGCGGCTGCTTTGTGGCTCAGTTCTACATTTCGACCGAGATATTCGCCTCGTTGGCTGTCATGTTCGTGATCGCAGTCGTCGTCGGTGCCCTGTTCTTGATCAAGCGCGCCCCAGTGGACGCGCGCAGAAGTGGCGGGGTTCGGAGCAGTTGCAGCCGTCGTGGTGATCCTGGGTGTGGGCTACGGGGCGTGGACCGCTCTCGCGGGACCACAGCACATCAACGGGCCGGCGCAGCAGGCCGTTACCATCGCCGGTCTTTCAAGTGATCCCGCTGGTCTCGTCGTTCCGACCGTGAACCAGCATTTCCAATTCGGTGAAGCCGATCGCGGCGATTCCTATGTGGCCGAACGGGATGCGCAGGGACAGATCACCTTCGAGGCCCCCCTCGAGAACGGGACCTACGTCGGAATCCCGCTTCTGGCGGTTCTCGCGGTGGGCATGGTACTGCTCCGTCGAAACCGCTTCGCGGTCTACTGCGCCATCATGGCGCTTGCTGGGCTGGTCCTGTCGATGGGGTCCCACCTCCATGTTGGCGGGCATGAGACTGGCGTACCACTCCCATTCATCGTGCTCGCGCATCTTCCGCTTCTCGAAAGCGGCGTGGCATCGCGCTATATCATTTTTTTCTGGTTGTTCGTCGCGCTCATCTTCGCCCTCATCATCGACAGGATCCATGGGGTCCCGTGGCTAAGAGGTCGCGTCAAGTCAGGCGGTGCCTGCATCTTGGTGGGCGTGTTCGCTGCTATGGCCACTCGTGCCCGCATGGCCGTACGCGGCGAGTGCGGCGACCGTGCCATCTTGGTTCACGAGTACCGCTCGGTCACTGCCGAGTGGAACAACAGCCGTCATCTATCCCAGCGCCAATCCGGTCGATTCTTCCGCCATGGTATGGCAGGCGATGTCCAATATGAGCTTCCGCATGCCGGGTGGGTACGCCGTGTTTGCATCGTCGCCCAAGGGCACGGCGTCGTTCATTGCCGCACCCTCGACGCTCGAACAGGCCATGACCAACTGTGGAGTGGGTGCGGCTCCCGGGATATCCGTGGAGGAGACACGGCGCACTCTGCGTCATTGGAACGCGAGGTACGTGGTGGTCGTGACGGCAAGCATGGGTGCCGCTTGTGCCACGAATATGTTCGATCGGGCCCTCGGCCCGCACCGCGACGTAGGCGGTGTAGCTCTCTGGTCGGTCTGAGGTCGAAATATAAAGAGCGGGCGCCCTCGGCCGCCTCAGCGCTGAGTTGCGGGCTCCCGTTGCCTCAGACCGAGGGCTCCTGGGTGCGCCGGTTCACATGCCGCCGCTGCGGCGGAAGCTCTCGTACAACGCCCGGGGCCATCTCGAGTAGCGAAAGGTGCGGGTCCGGCGAAGCATCTCGAACTCACTCCGCCAAAGCTCTCCTTCGCTCTGGGCTTGTATCAACTGAGCCCGGAGACGAGCCACTTCCTCGGGAGAGCTCGCCGGCTCCTCGCTCGACTCGAGCCCGACGAGCACCTGTTCGTCACCTGTCGCTCGGCGAACGGAGAGGCGATCGTCGATCTGCCTATGGGCCCGATCAATGGCCATCGAGAATTCCTTGGACAGAAAGCGACCGTCTGATCCCGGCGCACCATCCAGCTCGATCAACCGCTTCAGTTCCGGGTACTCCGTGACAGAGGCGGCGTAATCCCTCTGAAGGGACACCATCGACTCCTGGTAGCGATCTGGGGTCAAGTGACCCTGGTCGACCGACCAACGCATAAGAAGTTCGAATTCGAACAGTAGAGCGGAATAAGCGGTTCCCTTCTGTTGTGAGTACTGCCCGCCGTGAACGCGATAGATCGACCCGAGGAAGCCCATGCCAACGAACTTCATGCCGTGGTGGGCGAGGTTGGTGAAAAGTGCGACGTCCGTCAAGAACCTCATTCGCACACCTTGCAGATCAAACGGATCCGGTATCGCCTGTAACGCGTCGCGTTCCAAGAGCACGTGACTCGGGCCGCCTACGAGGTTCAGCCTCTGGGCAACGACGCGTTCGAAGAACTCCTCCGTCGGAAAGACCCGCTCCTCGCCGGATTCGACCGCTTCCACAAGTTGTCCCGGCCTCCCCATCTCGTCAATGACGCACCACGAGCTGAAGACGACTGCAGCCGCCGACTTTTCGGCTGCCTCGGTAAGTCGCTCAAGAGTCTCTGGAAACAGGAAATCGTCGTCATGCAGGAACTTCATGTACTTCCCGGTCGCCAGGGAAATGAGATGATCTCGGTTTGCTCCGGGCAGCCCACGATTGGGATTCCTCACATATCGAATCCTGGAGTCCTCCCACTTAGAAACGACGGACTCGACGTCAGTGCCGGCGCTGTCATCGCTAATTATCAGCTCGAAGTCCCGCCATGTCTGACCGAGCGAGGTGGCGATGCTGACATCCAGGAATTTCAGGCCGAAATGCCGGTATGAGTATCGAGACGCGGGGCGTCATGACCTCGTCAAGTGTGCATCGAAGCGATAGTTGGCGTTGAAAATATGCTCCGGCATGCGCCGGAACCTTGCGATCCACCCGGCTGCAGCGGCGAACTCGTGCAGCTCCTTCTCTGACCACCAGACCCCGATCTGGCTGGTTGCTTCGGACAGCTTGTCTTCGTAGCCGGTTTCCGAACCGAAGAAGACATGTGCGCGGTCTTTGTCAGGCACGTTGCCGAGAAAGACGGTGTCGATGTTCTCGAAACGCTGGCTCAGACCCATCAAGGTTCGCTCCGCCGTTTCCCGGTTCAGGTACTGAAAGCCGGCATAGCACATGGCCTTAGTGAAACGCAGGGGCTCTGGTTCGTCCCGCACAAACTCTGCGACATCGCGGAGGAGGAATTCGAAATCGGGCAATTGCTCAAAGTTCTTCTTTGCGACCTCGATCAGATACTCGGAGGCGTCGACTCCTACGAAAGCGCGACAAGAGCCAAATAGGCGGTTGGAAAGCGCACCGTTTCCGCAAGCGAGATCGAGGAGAAAATCACTGCTGCTGAGATCGAGGCCCTTCTCAATGGTGTCGATGATGACGCGAAGTTCGTCTTCACTAATGGGCTTTCCGTACCTTGTCCGGCGGACTTGGCCCCAGAAGTCGTCAGGTGGCAGAGACTTGGGGTACTCGTTGTATTCGTAGTCAGGGGTGGAGCCGGCGGGATTTTCCGGAGGGTGCATAGTCAGGTCACCTTGACGACTCGTGCGGTCTCGATCGCGCTGACGACTGACTCAGGTTCGTTCCACATGAGCACGTCCAGAATGGAGAGATCGGGAACGAATGCAAAGTTCGCTGTAGGGTAGACCAAGGTCGGCATGTCGAGGTAGCTGAGAGCTACTCCGTTCGCGGCGAACTCAGCGGAGTCGAAAAGGTCTCGTCCACCAATTGGGTTGATGTAGTCGTCCGCCCCCAAGGATTGGGAAATGGCCGGAGCCCAGCCGCCCGGGTGAGTGACTGGTGGGATGGAGATATCCATCTCCGATGCAATCTGGTACGAGAACGGTATGTCCATATAGGTGCAGACCGCCCGCAGGGCATTCGTGTTCAGATGCACCAACGAGTCGTCGATCAGGCCTTCGAAGGTCTGATCGACCAGGCTACAGACCTGGGCGTAGTGGGGTGCCCGCTTCCGGTAGTGACTCAACTTTCCGAGGACGGAACGGTGGGTGCCGGCGCGGTCCGAAACGCGAGCTTCATGAATGGCCATGTTTCTTGACGAACCCTTCAGGGGCACGGTGACGTACATCCAGCCTGCCGTCGGGTGCAAGACGCGATTGCGGTTCATCCATGACTTTGGTGTGTACTGCGATACATCGAACACCACCCACGCGTCTGTTTTCGAAATTAGCGCGAAATAGCCCAAGTACGGAAAGAAGTACGGCTGCATGATTCCGAGCCTCACGGAGACTTCCTTTTCGGCGGTGTATCGCGGAGCCATGTGGAGGAATATGTCACCTTAGGCAGCAAGCCGACGTGCCGCCTCTTCTGAGTGCCGCTGGGCCAGATCGATGACTGCGACGATCTTGTCAACATCGTCGGTCGTCACTCGAGCACCCAGTGGCAACTGGATAACCCCACGGCAGAGCGCATCTGTGTTGGGCAGGGCGTCTCGATACTGCGGCAGCCAAGTGGAATATGGCACGCTCCGGTGGCACCCTGGATAGAAGTATCGGCGCGCGTTCACCCGCTCCGCCTTGAGGATGCGCAAAATGGCATCTCGCGGAAGACCGAATCGTTGCGCATCGATGATGCAACTGAGCGATTGCCAGTTCGACTCGTCGACCGAGGCAGGGGCAAGGACGTCGATTCCCGGGATTGAGCTCAACCCGCGTGCATATCGGTCCCAGAGCCGTGCGTTCTGCCCTTGATGGTCGTTGTACCGGGAGAGGCTGAGAAGACCTAGCGCGGCCTGCGCCTCGGAAAACCGTCCGTTTGTCGTGATTGGAACGCTCACGGGCGGACCAGCACCGTAGCTGCTGCGAATATTGCGCATACGAGCCGCCAGGTCGTCATCATCGGTCGTGATACAGCAGCCCTCTGCACTATTCACGATCTTTGTTGCGTGAAAGGAGAAGACCTCTGCCGCTCCGTGTGAGGCGACCCGCTTGCCACCGAGGGCACACCCGAATGCCTGCGCCGAATCGAAGAAAAGTGACATGTCGGCATCTCGGGCGAGCTTCTCGAGTTCAGGAGGATTGCACGTTCCTCCCCAGAGATTGACGCCGAGAATGGCTCGCACATCGCTCGTGATCAGAGGTTCCACGATTTCGCGCGAGAGATGGTGGGTTGTCTCGTCGATATCGCAGAAGACGGGTTCGAGCCCGGTCCAGGTCAGGGCTTGAGCGCTCGCGATGAACGTGAAGGCAGGCAGGATCACCTTTCCCGTCAGCGACATCGCAGTCGCGACCACAATCAGGCCCACGGTCGCGTTCGTGACACAGAGCGCGTTTCGAACTCCGAGGAACTCAGCGATCTGCATCTCGAACTCTCGGGCCAGTGGACCGTGGTTGGTGTAGTACTCCCGATCAAAGATGGCACCCATCTCGCGCACGTAGGAATCCCAGTCGGGAGAGTAGAGCTGTCCGACTGGCAGCTCTTCGGCGAACTTGGGAACGCCGCCGAAAATCGCAAGGCCGTCAATTTCTGCTGACATCGCGCTCTCCCGAGGTGAGACGGCCGTTGATCGTATCGCCGTGTGATTCGATCAGGGACAACACAGAGCAGATGACGTCGACATCTTCGAGGTTGACCTGATAGCCGGAGGGGAGTACGAGGAGCCTGTCGGCGATCGCTTCGGTTACCGGCAACGTCGCTGCGATCGTCCGGTAGGAGGTGCGCTTCGTGTGCAGGGGTGGCGAATAGTACGCGCGTGCCAGCGCGCCTTCCACGTTGAGAAGATCGAGTGTCCGGGCGCGATTGAGGGGCCAATCGTCCTCTAGCCGTAGAACGATGTTCTTGAATCCAGGCCTTTGGGACACATCAAATTCGAGGAGGTGCACACCTGAGATTGGCGCAAGCTGCTCGACATATCGCTCATAGAGGTGGCGATTGCGGTCGACCTGCTCTCCAACCCCATCCAACGATGCCAGAGCCATGGCCGCGTGGACTTCATTGAGCTTCGCGTTGACACCAAAGTGGTCCGTCTGGTCCTGCAACCTGAAACCGAATGCTCGAGTCAAGGCCAGCACATCAGCCAGTTCAGTGTCGTTGGTGGCGATATATCCACCTTCGAACCCGTTTAGCAGTTTGCTCGTGTGCAACGAGAAGAGTTCGCCGTTGCCAAAAGTGCCTACCCGTCTCCCATCGTAGATTTCATACGACGATTCAACGGAGTCCATCAGGAGAGGTATCCCAGCTGCTAACGAGAGTGCTTCCAACCCCGTGGCGTCACAACAGTTGACGATTGGATGAACCCCTAGCAGAAGGGCCGTTCTGTCGTTGATGAGATGTGCAACCGTGTCCGTACTGAGAGCCAGGGTTGCCGGGCTGACATCCGCAAAATGGGGCGTGAGACCAGCCCAAGCTGCCGCATCGGCCAGCCGGCGGTAGGTGATGGAGGGCATGATCACCTCGTCGCGATCCGAGATCGCCAGCGCCTTCATTGCAAGTATCAACCCCCAAAATCCGCTTGAAAAAGTTACACATCGGTCTACGTCGTGGTAACTGGCCAATCTGGCTTCAAGCTCGCGATTCACAGGACCGTCGTTGGTGTACTTTCGGGCCTCAAATGACACCCTCGAATACGCAAGGAAGGTGTCGAATTCGGGCCGCCAGAGATCAGAGGTAGGCCGGACACGTTGGAACGCGACCGCGCCGCCGAAGATCGCCAAGTCGGAGACGGCCGTTTTGGTCAGCGACACGCGTCTGAGGACACAGGACTCATTTACGACTAAGCGTAACCTCTGTGGATCATCCGAGCGGTGAGCGGCCTGGGATTGGCCGCTTACCGGGCATCTGTGGAAGCCGCAGCTCAGAGCAGGGTTGACTCCTCTGACCGAGCCGATTGGACCATCTAGTTCAGAAGCGCTCGAATCTGCGTGACGAGGGCAACAGGGTCACCGTAGCGGTTGTCCGCGTAACGTCGCCCTGCATCAGAAACCGCCGACCGTTGGGCCTCGGTCTGCATACTCCGCACTGCGGCGATCAGTTCTCCCGGATCGCTGAAGGTTGAGCCACCGCCTTCGCGGGCATGCACCGTGGCCGGCCCAGAGTGTTCTGGCACGATGATCGGCGTCCCGAAGCGCAGGGACTCGATGCACTCGCGCGCGATCTGAGGGCCCGGATCCAGGTCCACGCAGAGATTGGCGTGCGCGATGAGTCGCCACAGGTCCATCCGGCTGTCGACCGAGGTGGTTCCGCGCAGCACCCGGCCCTTCCATGCTGCGGCGACAGCGTTCTCGACAACGACGACGTAGGCGTCGTGAAATGCTGCGCTCATCCACGCCGCCGCCGGCGGTGGCGTCACCTGATTGGCGGCAGGCCGGCCGGAGAGGACGAGTTGGTAGCCCGTGAAGCCGAAGCCGTGATGCCGGTGGAGTGTCGCCAGCGGATTGACCGGGACGTACGGTGTGATCGAGAGCGTCTGGTTGCGGACCTCGCTACTCACCGGCCTCAGTTGTCGCCATGCCGGCTCGTGGTTGTCGACGGAGGACGAAAGGTAAAGAACGGATCTGGGGTTGATGCGTGCAAGGAGTGATGCCACCTCCGGTGTCAGGTCATCGACGACCACCGTATGGTCGGAGGTGAGCGCGTCAGGCCAGCGGAGCTCGCCAACCTCCCCGATACCCACGAGGTCGAACGCTCCGTCTGCCTCGCGCCGGTGCGCGGCTCCCGGAACTAGGACACAGACGGGTCCGGAACGAGACGCGGCTCCGGCAATGGTGCGCATGACGTAGGTCAGTTCGGCGCGCCGATTGCGCCAGTGCCGGCAGAGGATCACCATCCCTCGCACACTCATGCGGGGGGGTGGGCTGACCCCACGACGCGCTGCAGATGTATGACCTCCGAGCGCAGTCGCGAGATTTCCTCCCCGAATGCGTGGGTGACGTCGCCTGTGATTGTCTCTTGCGACTCCAGGCGATCCGCGATGAGATCGCAATGAGCCGCAATGGCGTCCGTGGCATGGGCAATGGCAAAGAGGAGTCGACGGTCCGCTCGGCCAGAGACGCGACCTGCCCATGCCCGCAATCTCCGTCCCAGTGGCGATGTATGACTGGTATGCCGACTCATCCACGTCTGACGGAAGGACCGCACGGGTTCGGTGTCTCCCACGCGTCCGAGGGAGGGACGGGCCTCCGACGGCTGCTCGAGCATGCGCGGCGCGTGCGCTGATTCGCCCGCTATGGAGTTGTCAGGATCGAGTGCCATCGATTCCAGGCGTCCACTTCCTCGGGTCTCGCCAAGCCGCACGATGGATCGGCGCGAGTCAGATGTCTATTGAAATAGCGATCGCCGTCGGTAATGTAATCCTTCCATCGGTCGATGAAGTTCACAATGTCACCCACGCCGCCAGCGGTGCCCCTGCTCGGCGACTCGTAGTGGATCAGCTCGGCGGCAGGCTCGTAGATCGTTCGGTAGCCCTCAGCTCCAGCCCGTAGGCAGAAGTCGACGTCGTTCAGGTCGATGCCGAGCGTCTCGTCGAATCCATGGAGGTTCTCGAATACCTCGCGCCTCGTTGCAAGGCAAGCGCCAGTGACCGCTGAGCACTCGCGGGTGACCGCCGCCATGTTCAGGTATCCAACAGCGTCCTCTGGCAGCCCGGCCAACGGATGGCCGGCGGCGCCGGTGAGCCCGACGACGACGCCGCAGTGCTGCAGGCGCCTGTCGGGATAGAGCAGACGCGCCCCCACCGCGGCGACGTCCGTCCGCAGTGCATGGGCAATCAAGGCGGACAGCCAACCCGTCGCGTGGGCTTCGATGTCGTTGTTCAAGAACACGAGGACCTCTCCTCGAGCGACCCGCGTCCCGGCATTATTGAGCTGCGGCCAGTTGAACGGCCGCGTGTCGCGCAGGACCACCACTTCAGGGCGATCGGCCAACCGCTCGACCAGAGTCAAGGTCTCAGGATCAGAGGACCCGTTGTCGATGAGCACTATCTCGACATCGTGGTCGCTGGTGGTGGCCAGGACAGAGTCGACGCACGTCCGGAGGAGCTGTGGCTCGTCGCGAAAGGGGATCAGGATGCTCGTAGAGGTCTCAGCCGGCGCGTGCCGGCGCACGCGGAACGTGCCGGGCGTCACCCCGGCCACAACGGATGCAGGATCGCCCCGGCGGTGGAGGACATCCTGCACGGACCGAAGGGAGTCCATGCCGGGACTGCTCGCGTCGTCGCCGCTCCGGTGGCAGAGCACTTCGGGGAGGTGGATCACTTTCTCCGCCACCTCGCAGGCGTAGAGGGCCAACGCGTGCTCAAGGGCTTCGTTGTCCGACGCGTCGAAGTCAGGAATATTCCGTACCAGCACGGATCCGATGGCGAGCGGGCGACCGATATAGGAGGATGACAAGAGAAAATCAGGTGAGAAGTCAGGCTTGAGTCGCGGCATCTGATGGGTACCGTCCATCATCAATCGATCTTCATCGGCGTACACCACGCCGGTTGCTGGAAGGGCAGCGCCCAACGCGGCAGTCGCGTCCGGTGCCCAGACGTCCCCCGGGAAGATCAAGGCAACCGGGTTGTTGTCATGTGCCGCCATTCCCAGTGGCAGGAGATCCGCCGGCCCGGCGCCCCCTGGGCCGACGACGGTTCGAACCCTCCGACGATCTCTGCGAGACGAGCACGAACGCAGGACCGTGGCGATCTCCCTCAACAGTGGTCCTGCCGACACCACCGTGAGCGACCATCCGCTGCTCGTCTGTGCACCGAGGCTTCGGAGCGTCCGGCCGACCGCCTCTGGAGGTGCGTCGCCGAGGACCATGACAAGGGCAAGGTTCGTCTCGATCGTCCGCGGCGTTGTCCGCCTTCGCTCCTCCTCTCGGAGTCTGACCCAGTCCGAGTAGACGCCCTGATGGCCCACATCAGGCGGTAGCGGCGGCAGCTCCCTGGGGGCAAAGAGCACCCGTTCCACAGCGGCAATCTACCGAAGCTCGCCTGGCGCATCGGCGGCGTTGGCGCAGGTGAGTGCGGACCTGCCACGATTCGGCCGTGCGGATTTCCGACCGTCTGCTGATGGGACCTGGACCTTCGAACCCGTATCCCGAGGTCGCCATGGCGCTGGCCGGACCGGTCTTGGGCCACCTCGACCCCCAGTTCCTGGAGCTGCTCGACAGCACCAACGACCGGCTGCGCAGTGTCTTTGCGACCATCAATTCGCTGACGCTGCCCATCAGCGGCACCGGGTCAGCTGGAATGGAGGCCTCGTTCGTCAATTTCGTGCGACCCGGCGATCCCGTGGTGGTGGGTGTGAACGGCGTTTTCGGTGAGCGGATGTGCGATGTGGCATGCCGCCACGGTGCCGAGGTTGTCCGCGTCGACGCGGAATGGGGCGAACCACTCGATCCCGACCAGCTTCTTACAGCGCACCCCTCACCAGCAGTGATCGCCGTGGTCCACGCTGAGACTTCGACCGGGGTACGAAACGAGATCGAGCCGCTCGGCGACGCCAAGGGGGACGCGCTGCTCCTGGTCGACATGGTCACATCGCTCGGAGGCATTGAGGTTGCCGTCGACGGCTGGGGCGTCGACGTCGCCTACAGCGGTACGCAGAAGTGCCTGGGCGTCCCGCCTGGGCTTTCGCCACTGACCGTATCGGCGCGCGCACTGGAGCGGATCGTCGAGCGGCCATCGAGCTGGTACCTCGACCTCAACCTCCTCGCGCGCTACGTCAACGATGGGTCCGGTCAAGGGCGCGTGTATCACCACACAGCGCCGGTCACCATGGTGGCCGCGTTGCACGCGGGTCTCGGTGCCCTGCTGGACGAGGGCCTCGAGGCGGCGTGGCAACGCCACGCCGCCTGCGGGAGATTGCTCCAGGACGGCCTCGAGGAGCTCGGCCTAGAGTTGCTCGTGTCGCCGGATGCCCGTCTTCCCCAGCTGACCACTGTCATAGTTCCCGCCGGGGTCGATGAGGGCGTCATCCGACGGGCGTTGCTGGGCACCTACGGGATCGAGATCGGCGCCGGCGCCGGCAAGCTGGCAGGGAAGATCTGGCGGATCGGCTGTATGGGCCACACTGCACAGCCGCGCAACGTCCTTGCCCTCCTGGGCGCACTCGAGGAGGTGCTGGCACCATGAGCGCCGCTCGAGCCGTGCGCCACGCGCCCCTGGAACTTCGCGGCCGGCGGGTGCTCCTGCGCTCGCTCACCGAGGACGACTTTCCCGCGTGGCACGAGGTCCGGACCAGGTGCGCAGGTTGGCTGTTGCCTTGGGAGCCGAGGCCCAAGGGAGCGCCGGTTCCATCAGAGGACCGGCCCAGCTTCGCGGCGCGCTGTGGCATTAGGGAACGTGAGCGGCATCTCGGGACCGGGTACGGGTTTGGGATCTTCATCGGCGAGCGTTTCGCCGGCGAGGTGACCCTGTCGTCCATTCAGCGCGGTCCGTTCCAGAGTGCCTTCATCGGATATTGGGTCGACCAGGAGCTAGCAGGTCGCGGCCTGGTCCCGGAGGCGGTCGTCGTGACGCTTCGATTCGCGTTCGAGGCGATCTCGCTCCATCGTGTCGAGATCTCGATCATCCCCAGGAATACGGCCAGCCGGCGTGTGGTCGAGAAGCTCGGTATTCGCGAGGAGGGGATCGCGCAGCGCTTTCTCGAGATCGATGGTGTCTGGGAGGACCACGTGCGCTACGCCATCACGGCCGAGGAGTGGGCGGTCCGCGAGGCCAAGCTTTCGGCGGATTGGCTCGAAAGCTGATCCTCCGAAGCTGCGCTTCACGTCAGAGTTCGCTCGTGGCCCGCACGACTGAGGGCGAGTGTCGGAAGAACTGCTCGACGTCGTGCTCGTAGGTATAAGACAGCGGCGTGCGACCTGACTGCCTTCGAAGTCGGACTTCCCTGATGAACGAGTGCACTGCTCCCGCGGTCGTCGAGTCGTACGTAAAACCGGTCGCGGCGAAGCGCCGGGTGTCAACACCACGGCCGTAGCGCAACAGGTCCTCGAGCTCCTCGGGGAGGTCGAACAGACGGGCGAGGGGACGGATCTTGAAGATGCTGTAAGGGGAGAGTGGTACCAGGCGGGTTCCGCACATGGCCGCGACCTCGCTCCAGGGGAGCCGTCCTTCAGCGGCCACGTTGTACAGGCCCGTGACTCCCCCCCGGGTCACATGGAGCAGCGCCCGCACGACGTCCTCCTCCTCCACGAACTGCACCATGGGATCGAACCCGAATATGCAGGGGCACACTTGCCGGGACAGATTGCGGCTGATCGGAGTCGTGAGGTGGGTGCCGAGCACGTTGGCAAAGCGGAGCACGGTGACGCGGGTGCCAGGATTATCCTCCGCGAAGTCGCGCACCAGGGCCTCGGCTTCGATGAGCGAACGTTCGACGACGTTCCTGACCGGGCTGGTTCGAACTGTGTCTTCGAGGAATGTGTTGGGATCGCTTGCGGCTGAGCCGTAGACCAGCGTGGACGACTTCATCACGATGTGACGCACGGACGTTCCCGCCGCACCCGCAGCAGCGAGGAGGTTCATCGTGCCGATCACGTTGATCTCGTTCATGGCGCGGCCGGGCACCGTCGCGGAATTCGTGATGAGGAACGTGTGCAAGATGGTGTCAACCTGCGTCGCCCTCACAATGCGGTTCAGGATCGAGTAGCTCTGGTCGGCGCGGACGAACTCGGCCCGCTCGAACGGCATCGCTGGTACATGTGCGCCCATGCCGAGGATGACCTCGATGCTCGGGTCGTCTTCTAGTGCTTGTATCATCCGGCCACCCCAGAAGGTGTCGGCGCCAGTGACCAGTACCCGTCGGCTCATTGGCACATCACCCGAACCAAACGCTGCGCCGATCGCGCAGTAGGTCGTAGACGGCCTCCTGGAGCTCTGAGCGAATGCGCTCGGATTCCTCCATAATGCGGCTTTTTGAATACCGGTCTTGGTCCGGGGGCACGTCGAAGTGAACCGGGTTGAGGACCCGCAGCTTGAATTTTGCGGGGAACGGTGCCACGACTCCCAGGGGACCAAAGGCAAGGAGGTTCGCGGTGATGGGGACGTAAGGGACGCCGAGCACTCGAGCCAGGCTTGGCAGCCTGAAGAGCACTGGCATCGCCTCCTCGGAGCCCACGACGGCGATGGGAATGACCGGGACGCCGGCGCGCATCGCGATCTCCACGAAGCCGCCTCGCCCAAATCGACGAAGCTGGTAACGGTCAGTGAAGGACTTGGATGGTCCCTTCGTACCTTCGGGGAAGACGAGCGCGAGCTGCTGCTGCTCCCTGAGCAGCCGGTAGGCGTTGGCGGGCCGGGCGGAGACCCCGCCGGAACGGGCCCAGAGCGTGCCGACGACGGGTACCGTTCGAAAGAAGTAGTCGGCCAGCCCATAGACCGGACGCTCGAGCTCCTTCTCGATCCCGTGCATGATGACCGGAGCATCGGAAGGAATGGCTCCTGCATGGTTCGCCACCAGGAGTGCACCACCGCGGGAGGGGATCTTCTCCAGGCCTTCCCACTCGGTCCGGAACCACTTCGAGTACACAGGCTCGTAGATGGCTCGGGCTATGGCGCGGGTTCGTTCCGATCGACCCCACTCGTCGACATCGGACAATCGAGGATTCTCCTGGACCTCGCCCGTGGAGATCCGGATGGGGACGACGGCGGTCGACTGATTTTGCTCGCCGGCTACCTGGCGACCGCTGGCCATCGGGCCATGGTACCGATCCGCTCCTCGCTGGAGCTTTGGCCCAGGTACCTGCCTCTAGGGCCGAGCTGCGCCGATGAGGCCTGTGGTGAAGATGGGGGAGTAGGACACCGTCGAGCCGGTAAAGGGCGCTTGGATCACGGTATCTGTCCCGTAGGGGCCTGAACCGGTGTACATCACGACGTGGTCCACCTGGTCGTCGCCGTCGAGGTTGTAATAGAAGAGGAGGTCCCCGGGTTCGAGGGCATCGAGGGAGACATGGGGCAAGGCCGGCCACTCGGTCTCGGTCGTCCTGGGGATGGAGACTCCGGCCTGGGCCCACGCCCACTGGACAAGACCCGAACAGTCGAAGCCGACCCCTGGGTCCTCCCCGCCGAACACATAGGGCACGCCGAGCTGCGAGACGGCTGCCTGTACAGCCGCCATGCCAGCCGCCCCGCCCGACGACGAACCTCCGACCGGTCCGGTTGTACCGCCCGCCTGGTTGGCAGCATCGGTGGCTGCGGCGGCGCTCGCCGACCCGCCGACCGCGCCGGCGACCGTCGCCGCGGTTGCGGCTGCCGCGGCAGCCTGCTGTTCCGCAGCTGCGCTCGCTGCTTGGGCTGCGGCGGCTGCTTCTTGTTGTGCCTCGACGATGGCAGCCTGCGCTACCTCCTGCGCCAGCTGACCTTGCACCTGATTCAGGGTCGCTGTCGTCGTGGCGGCCTCGGCCTCATTGGCCTGCGCGAGTGTCTTGGCCTGCGCTGCTGTTTGCTGTGCCTGTGTTGCTGCCGTTTGCTCCTGGGTCGCTTCGCTCTGGAGCCGCGATTCTGAGCGCTGGAGCGCGACTTCGTCCCCCGTCAGATTGCCGACGATCGTGTTGGTGTACTGGTTACGCGCTTGACTCAGGGTGGCCGACGTGGAGAAGTAGGACGTGAAGCCTGTCGCAGGCGTCCCGTAGACGTACGCGGCCACTGCGTCGTTGGCAACGAGTCGCTTGTCGGTTGCCACTGTCGCTTTGGTGTGCACCAAGCTCGCTTCAATCGCCTGGACTTGATTCTGTGCATTCTGCGAATCTTGCTGAGCGGTGTTGTATTTGTCGTCGAGGATGGAGGTCTGCTGCTCCTCCTGCGCGAGGGTGCTCTCGATCTGGTCCACCTGTGATTGTGTGGTGTTGATCTGAGACTGATTCGGTGCGGGACCGGGCAGTGTCGTCGGTGTCGCACTCCCCGCTGTACCGGCACCGTCTTCGAACGCGACCGATGTCCACGCGCCGAGCAGCATGGCAACGCCCACCGCCCGAACGAGGAGATCCCGCCTGCGTACAGTGCCCCGACAGTTCACTGCGCCCACGACGACAAAGCGTAACGGCTTGATGGTGGCAGTTTCGGCACCCCGTACGTTTCGGTTCGGTTGCAGCCAGAGTTCGCCTTGCGTTCACTTTCGTCACGATTGACCGGATGTGCCATAGGGTGCCCATTACATGAAGGGTGTCGTGTCGGTCGCGCAGGGGAGGCTTCGGGGCGTCTGGCGGGAGGACCTGTGGTCGTTTTCGGGCATTCCCTACGCACGGGCGCCTATCGGAGAGCTGCGCTGGCGGCCGCCGCTGGTGCCCGAGCCGTGGGGTGAGATCCGAGACGCTTCGACCTTCGGCCCGATCGCGCCGCAGTCGGCCGCCGTGCCTGGCATCACCAGCCCGTCTGACCCTGAGGCCTCGGAGCCGCAGAGTGAAGACTGTCTTTTCCTGAACGTCTGGACTCCGCGCCTCCCCGAGTCGCCCGAGGAGGCCCTTGTCGGCGGAAGGCCCGTCCTGGTCTTCATCCACGGCGGGGGCTTCACCTCGGGCAGCGGATCCGTATTCCTCTACCGGGGCGGAAACCTCGTCCGGAACGGCGATGCGGTAGTCGTGACGATCAACTATCGCCTCGGCGCGTTGGGCTTCTTGGGCCACCGCCGAATGGACGACCCCGACGGCCTCTTAGGGAGCTGGGGCATCCACGACCAGGTAGCTGCACTGACCTGGGTACGCGAGAACATCGCCGCGTTCGGGGGCGACCCTGCCAACGTCACGATCTTTGGGGAGTCGGCAGGTGGCTTCAGCGTGGCCACGCTGCTCGGGACACCTGCCGCGATGGGTCTGTTCAGACGTGCAGTGGTGCAGAGCGGTGGCGTGCATGTGCATACGCTTGACGAGGCGGAGCGTTCGGCCGATCGCTTGGCAGCGGTGTTGGGTATCGCTGTCTGTGACAGGAAGTCGCTCGAACCGATTCCTGCATCCGAACTGGTGGCCGCGACCGAGGAGATCGGCCGGCGCCGACCTGATCCTGGGATGATCCCTCTGCCGTTCCTCCCAGCGATCGACGGTGTCTTCATGCCCGAGCACCCATTGGTCTCCGTCGCCAACGGGTCGGCTGCCGGCATCGATCTTTTGATCGGGACCAACCGTGACGAGCTCACCTTGTTCGGGCTCGGCAATCCGGCTCTGATGGCGCTGGACGAGGAGGCGATGCAGCGATGGATCGCCAACGCAGCGCCAGACTTGGATGCCCAACAGGTGATCGCGGCCTATCGGGCTGCACGGACCGTACGCGGCGAGAAGGTGGATTCCAACGACATCTGGGTTGCGGCCGGGACCGACTTCGTCTTCCGCTGGCCGAGCCTTCAGCTGGCAGCAGCCCACGTTGCGCGGGGATCGCGCGCATTCGTGTACCTCTTCGAGTGGGAGTCGCCAGCGTTTGCGGGGATTCTGGGTTCGTGTCACGCACTCGAACTCCCCTTCGTGTTTGGCGCCGTCAACGTGCCGGTCGTCCAGATCTTCTCGGGCAGTGGCCCTTCCGTCGAGAGACTCTCACGAGACATGCAACAAGCGTGGCTCGCTTTTGCGGCCGCAGGGAACCCGAGCCACGACGGAATCGGTGAATGGTCCCAGTGGGACCCCGTTCGCCGGGCCACCATGATCTTCGGCGCCGACACCCGACTGGAGTCCGCACCGCGCAACCAGGAGTTGGCCGTGTTGGAACGCTCCCGGCCACTCACCTCGAGCCTGCCCGGCTGACGGCCCGGATCTGGGAGCGTGGTTCGCTACTCGCGTCGCGATGTCAGTGCGGAGCGCCCGAACGAGTCATGGTCAGCGGCAGATGGCGGATGCCAGTGTGGCGGTTACTCCGCGTCCAGACGGGAACCCCAGCGAGCGAGAAGGACTCGAACGCGACCAGGACCTCTTCAAGCGCAACGCGGATCTCGAGACGCGCCAGGTGGGCACCGAGACAGAAGTGGGCCCCGTGCCCAAAGGACAGATGCGGATTGGGATCCCGGTTGAGGTCGAACGTGTCGGGCTCGGAGAACCGGCTGGGGTCACGGTTGGCCGAGCCTTCCCACACGACCACCTTCTGGCCGGCCGCGATGGAATGGCCGCCCAGCTGACAGTTCACCGTCGCTGTGCGCCGCTTGGACGGTGACGGTGTCGTCCATCTCAGGATCTCTTCGGTCGCGGTGACCATCCTCGTTCGATGCGATCGCAAAGAATCGAGCTGGTCCGGCCACTGAGTGAATGCGAGCATCGCGCCGGCGATTGCGTTGCGCGTCGTCTCGGCGCCCGCCGAGAATAGTAACGAAAAGAATGCGGAGAGCTCGTCGTGACTCAGGCGCGGCGGGTCCTCGTCCCGTAGTTCCGCATGGATCACGGTGGAGAGCATGTCGCCGCGCGGGACGCGCGCTTCTCCTCGATCAGGGCGGCGCCATATTCGAACAGCTGTTGCGTGGCGACCTGGCGTTGCGGGCTCATCGACATGAAATCGATCTCGTCCGGTATGTCGAAAATGTGTTCCACTGCATCGACCAGAAAGTGCCGATCGGACTCGGGCACTCCGAGCAGCAGGCAGATCGCCTGCATCGGGAGCTCGGCCGCGACGTCGACGAGAAAGTCGCACGTTGGGGGGACCTCGTCGAGGAGCCGTTGCATTCGCTGGCGGAGTTCCACTTCGAGCCCACGAACGGCGGCGGGAGTCAGGCCCTTCGTCACGAGACGTCGAATTCGTGCATGACGTGGATCGTCCATCATGTTCAAGACGACGCCCGCTACGGGAAGATCCTGAATGATGGTCCCGCCGTATGGGCGAGTCCCGCCCGTTTCCGAGGAGTAGGTCACAGGGTCATGGAGCACTTGTAACACTTCGTCGTAAGTGGCGACCGACCAGAAACCCTCGCCGTCGGGAGTGTGGGCAGTGGGCTCATGCCACCACACCGGCGCAATCTCCCGGTGCGCATGGAAGAGTTCGTGCGGGAAGCCGTTGGCGAAGGTGTCGAGGTCGGTGAGGTCGACCTGGGCCAGGTCGCGGGTCACCAGGCCATCCTCATGGCGTGATCCGCTTGGGTCAAGAATGGAGTGCCGGGGGCGTAGCCCAATTGGCAGAGGCAGGGCGCTTAAACCGTCCCCAGTGAGGGTTCGAATCCCTCCGCCCCCACCCGGCCGGTGGCTCCGACCGTTCATTCGGCGTGAGCGACCAGGCGATCGAGGTTGCAGTGCTCGGACCGGTTGAGCTGCATGGTGCCGCGAGGTCGTTCCGCCGCTCGGCCGCGCTCGAGCTGATCGTCTACCTGGCGTTCCACCGTCATGGGGTTAGTCACGGTGAGTGTGCCGTGGCGATCTGGCCCGAACGTCCCGTGTCTCTCTCCACTCTGCACGCGACCGCGTCCGACGCTCGGCGCACGTTGGGTCACGACGCCAGCGGCGCCGCATATCTTCCCCGCGGGACCAAGCTCCGCCTGCGGCGCTTGGTCGGCACCGACGCCGAGCGGTTCGCCGAACTCGCCGAGTCCGACGATCCATGGCGCCTCAGGCAGGCACTCTCTCTCGTCCGGGGCCCGCTTTTCACCGGCCTGCGCAGGATCGACTGGGCGGTCCTCGACGGCACACAGAACGACCTCGAGGCGTCGATTGTGCGCGCAGCCTTGCGGGGCGCAGCAACGTTCCTCGGCCGTGGCCGCGGGGACCTGGCGGAGTGGATGGTGCGCCGCGCACTGGTGGTCAGCCCCTACGACGAGCGGCTCTACCGCGGGTTGCTCCGCGCGACCGCGGCGCAAGGGAACCGGGCACGGCTGCTTCGCACCATGGCACAGCTGCTCACCTTCGCTGGCGAGACCTTCGCGGGTCAGGAGGCCGGCGCTGGCGTTCCAAGGCGGAGCCAGGAGGCGGACCCGCCGCTCCTCGGCTGCCTGCACCCGCGGACGGCGGCTCTCTACCACGAACTGCTTCGAGGTGAGCCTGCCACCGGAGGACGCGCCGCAAGGCTGTAGGGTTGCCTCCCGCCATGGCGAGAAGTTCCTCTGGGAGATCGGTCGCACGCGCTGCCGCGACGGGTGGCGGCGCCACATATCGCGGGCAGATGCCGGTGAACTGGTACGCCGCGCTCCTGGTCATAGTGCTGATCGGGATCGGATCGGTCGCGTTCGCCAAGTACCACTACAACCAGAATCCGCCTGTCGTCGAGCCCACTGTCGGGACGACGTGGCACGCCGGACTGGCCTTCGACATCTGCGGGACGATGGAGTCACCGCTGGCGGCGTCGCCAGCATCTGCGACCGGGCTGACCACGACCGGCGACGGGATCCTCAAGATCGCCCCCGCCAACTCGGGCGAAGCGGGTAACAACGCCACCTTGGGCAAGTTCGCGAGCGGGTACAGCGGACTCACGCTCACCAACACCGCGGTGAAGTACCCGTTGTCTACCGAGTACAAGAACGGTGACAAATGCGCCAAAGGAACCCCCGACGCCGGCCAGGTTGGTGAGGTCAGCGCCCGCTCGTGGTTGCTGACCACAAAGACCGCCAAGAACGGCGAGCTCGAGCAGACCGGCGGCAACACGACCGTTCACCCCGCCGACCTGAAGCTTGCCGACCGCCAGCTGATCACGGTCGGCTTCGTGCCCGACAGCGTCACGCTCCCCAAACCACCGGCATCCCCCACCATCAGTGGGCTGCTGCAGGTGCTGGCCGGAGGGAGCCAACCCGTCGCCACGACGACAACGGCACCGTCTGCGACGCCGACATCAGCCCCATCCGCCACGACATCGAGCGTCCCGGCCTCCACGTCGACCACGACCGCACCGCCCTCGACGACCACGTCCACGACCAAACCTCCGACAACAACGACGACCAAGTAATGCAGGCGGTCGTCCTCGTCGGGGGCGAGGGGACGAGGCTCCGTCCCCTGACACTCACGACGCCCAAGCAGATGCTTCCCATCGTCGGCGTTCCGATGCTCGAGCGGGTGATCGGACAGCTCGCTGCCCACGGGGTCGACCGCGCAGTCCTGTCGTTGGGCTACATGCCCGATGCCTTTCTCGAGATCTACCCCGAGGGCCGCGCCGCCGGGATCGAGCTGACCTATGCGGTTGAACCCGAGCCGCTCGACACCGCGGGTGCCGTTCGCTTTGCTGCGTCCCGTGCTGGGATCGCCGAGACGTTCGTGGTCGTCAACGGGGACGTCCTCACCGATCTCGACCTGACGAGCCTGGTGTCGTTCCACCGGAACCGGGGGGCCGAAGGAACGATCGCGCTGCACCCCGTGGCCGATCCGTCCGCCTTCGGGGTGGTGCCCACAGATGACGACGGGCGCGTTGTGGCGTTCGTGGAGAAGCCTCCGCGCGACGAGGCGCCCACGAACGAGATCAACGCCGGGACGTATGTGCTCGAGGCATCGGTGCTCGAGCGGATACCGGAGGGTGCACGGGTGTCGATCGAGCGAGAGACCTTCCCTGCCATGGTGCGCGACCGGGTCTTGTTCGCCCTCTCTGACGACAGCTACTGGCTCGACACCGGTACTCCTTCTGCGTACCTCCAGGCCAACTTCGACTACGTGAACCAGAAGCGAGGGCCGATCGTTGCTCCGGGGCTCGCGGACAGGGGAGATGGGGTGCTCGTCGAAGGCCAGAGCGAGATCGAAGGTGATGTCGTCGGGCGCTCGGTGGTGTTCTCCGGGTGCGTGATCGAGCCTGGCGCGCGGGTGGAGCGTTCCGTGCTGGGCCGAGGCTGCGTGGTGGGAGCGGGTGCGGCCATCGCTGACTCCGTGTTGATGGAAGGCTGCCACGTGGCGGCGGATGCGAAAGTAGCCGGTTCAATCATGGGCCCGCGTTCCATCGTCGGGCAGCGCGGCGACGTGCGTCCCACCTCAGTGCTCGGTGCCGATGCAGTGATCTCGTCCGGGACCCTGGTCGACGGCGAGCGCGTCGCGGGCTAGAAAGCCGGGACATGCGCACGCTTGTCACCGGGGGAGCAGGCTTCATCGGCTCCAACTTGGTGGACCGCTTGCTCGTCGAGGGCCACGAGGTCGATGTCGTCGACGACTTCTCGACCGGTTCTCTCTCCAACTTGTCGGAGGCTCGAGGGAGCGCAGGGAGGTCGTTGACCATCCACCACCTCGACATCACCGCGCCGGCGATCATCGAGCTGATGGCCCGCCGGCGGCCCGAGCTGGTCTTCCATCTCGCCGCGCAGCCCGACATCGGACGGTCCTTCTCCGAGCCCGGCTTTGACGCGCTCGTGAATGTCGTCGGCTCGCTCAACGTCCTCGAAGGCGCCCGCCGAGCCGAGACCGAGCGTGTGGTGTACGCGGCGAGCGGAAACACCCTCTACGGTCAGCCATCTCCTGAGGACCTTCCGGCGCGTGAGTCGCACCCACAGTTGCCGACCTCTCCCTTCGGGGTCTCGAAGAAGGTTGTCATCGAGTATCTGGCGATGTATCGGGAGCTCCACGCGCTCGAGTTCTGTGCGCTTGCGCTCGGCAATGTCTACGGACCGCGCCAGGTTCCTCATGGTGAATCCGGTGTCGTGGCCGTGTTCGGTGAGCACATCGCGCGCGACGAGCCGGTGACGGTCTTCGGGGACGGGGCCCAGACCAGGGATTTCGTGTTCGTTGACGATGTCGTCGATGCCTTCGTGCGAGCCGCGACCCGCGGGGGCGGACTCGTCTGCAACATCGCGACCGGTCGCGAGACCTCGGTCAACGAGCTCCTGACCACGATGGCCGCGCTCGGCGGCCGCGAACCGGATCGCGTCGACGCGCCGGCCCGCCCCGGAGAGCTCCGTCGCTTGTGTCTGGACATCGAGCGGGCTGGCATCCAGTTGGGATGGAGGCCATGGACCGAGCTGACGGACGGGGCGAGAGCAGTCCTCGAGTACGCGGGCGAGCGGCTGGGCTGAGGATCAACGAAAGAGGTCTTCGTCGGGGGGTCTGATGACCTCCGCCCTCACCGACGAGGGACGCAGCCACTCCGACGGGACGCCGCGCACGATCGCGACCGGCACCGCCCTGTCCTTGCCCATCACGAGCTCGGCGGCCGACGCAAGCTCGTCGGCGACACAGATCTCGGTCGCTACCAGCTCGCGGCCGCCCGCATCGGGGGTGCCTTTGAGGTCGAGCACTGCCGCCACGCCGGCACAGCCGATTGCCACGTCGGTGACACCCCGGCGCCAGGGACGGCCGAAGGTGTCGGAGACGATGACGGCGATCTTGACGCCGAGCGCGTGGTGGAGCCCGGCTCGGATTCGCCGAGCCGATCGATCCGCGTCGTCGGGCAGGAGCGCGGCCGTGCCCTCGGCGACGTTGGACAGGTCTACGCCGGCATTGGCGCAGATGAAACCGTGTCGCGTCTCGCTGATGACAAGGTCGCCGCGCCGGCGCAGAATCCGAACCGACTCCTTGGCGACGAGAGCCAGCTTTGCGTCGGTGTTGTCCTCAATGGCAACCAGCCGGCCTTCGGCCTTGGAGACGATCTTCTGGGTGACGACGACGACGTCACCATCACGCAGAGCGTGTCCGTCCGGGCGCGATGGCGTGAGGGCATCTGCGATCAGGCCGGCGAGATCGTCACCAGGTGCCACCTCGCCGATGCCGGTGACCGGGAGGACGAGGAGCGCTTCACCGTCTGGCATCGATCACCACCCGTGCCAGGTCCGCGGCCAACTCGGGTGAGTGCATCACGGTTGGGGTGACGATGCATCGGACCCCTTCGGCCTCGACCGAAGCTGCCCGATCCGCGTCGGCGACGTCGATCACGAGTGTCCCGACCCAGGGCGCGTACAGGCGAGCCACGCCCACCACCGACGAGTCGGCGCCGAGCTCGGCCATGAGGCGGTCGGCGGGACCCTTCAAGGCCGCACCTGCGATGATGGGTGAGACGGCGACCACGTGGTCCCGCCGTGCCGCCAGGGCGTCTCGGACACCAGCCACCGCCAGCAGCGGCCCGATGGACACAATCGGGTTCGATGGGCACACCACGATCCTGTCCGCCGCGGCAATGGAGGTCAGCACGTCGGGTGCCGGCCGAGCTTTTTCGGCTCCTTCGAAGCGCACGGTTTGCACGGCCACGTCGTGGTGGAGTCGCACGAAATAGTCCTGGAAGGCCACCTCTGTTCCGGCAGGCCCTAACTCGGTAGCCGTGGTCAGCGTCAGGCGTGTGCACAGGGAGTCATCGGTCACCGGCAACAGCCGCACGGCGATGCCGCGTCGCCTGGCCACGGCGGCCGTCACCGAGCTCAGGGTCCCTCCGGCGCGCAATCGCTCGGTCCGGAACAGATGCGTCGCTAGGTCGCGATCACCGAGGCGGAACCAGTCCTCGCCGCCGAGACGCGCGAGCTCGGCCATGACGGTCCAGCTCTCGCCGGCCACGCCCCACCCCGTCTCACGATTGTCCATTCCCGCCAGCGTGTAGGTGATGGTGTCGAGATCGGGACTTACGTGCAAACCGTGCAGGACCATGTCGTCACCGACGTTGACGATCGCCGTGATATCGGCCGGGTCCATGACGCGCACGAGCCCCGAAAGCATCCGGGCGGCCCCGACGCCGCCGCACAGGGCCACCAGCACGCCGCGAGCATAGGAGCGACCGGCCCACAGGCTTTCCGCCACCTCCTGGTACCATCGCCGCCCGCCATGCCCGCGCGTATCCCTGTGGACCGTCACCGGACCGTCGTCTCGGTGCTGCGGGAGGCGGCACAGGTCAACGGTGACGTGGAGGCCTATGTCGAACCGGCAGCGACGGGGCGCCGCACCATCACCTTCGCCGAATGGGACCGGGCGGCCGATGGCGTGGCGGGATATCTGGCCCGGCGCGGTGTCGCCAAGGGCGATGTGGTGTGCCTTCTGCTGCCATCGTCGATCGAGTACGCAGTCCTTTACGCCGCGGCACTGCGCCTCGGCGCCATCACCTCTGGCATCAATCCGCGGCTGGGGGGCGCCGAGGTGGCATCCATCGTCGAGCGCGTCTCGCCGACGCTCGTCGTCGTCGAAGCCCACGGCGGGGGGTCGCTGCCCGAGCAGACCACCGTTCCGGTCGTGGACAAGGCCGAGGCTCGAGAAGCCTGGCCGGGCTCGCCGCCGACATCGTGGCCGGAGCTCCATCCCGACGATCCAGTCGCCGTGGTCTGGACGAGTGGCACCACCGGGAAGCCGAAGGGCGCGATCTTCGACCATGTCAACCTCGCCGCCGTCGCGCGGGCGACCGACGTCTTGAGCCAGCCTGGCGACCGGCGGCTCTCGCCACTGCCCTTCGCACACGTCGGGTACATGACCCGGGCCTGGGACGAAATCGCCAATGCGGTGACGACCATCATCACTCCGACGCCCTGGCGCGCCGACGAGGCAGTCCGGATTTTGGAGAGCGAGAGGGTGACAGTGGCCCAGGGCGTGCCCACACAGTGGGCGCTCATGCTGGCCAGTGACGAGCTCGACCGTGCCGATCTCAGCGCGCTGCGAGTCGCCGGCACCGGTGCGGCGCGCGTGCCCGCGTCCATGGTTGCCGAGATGCGCCGGCGGTTGGGCGTCCCCGTCGTGGTCCGCTACACCTCCACCGAAACATCGCTCGGGACCGGGACCACACTGTCATCGAGCGACGAGGAAGTGGCGACGACGGTCGGGAAGCCGGTCGCCGGGGTCGAGTTGGCCATCGTGGATGACGACGGACGTCCGGTTCCCGACGGATCAGTGGGCCGCGTCCTCCTGCGTTCCGCAGCCGCCATGCGTGGCTATTGGGGCGGGGGCCCCGCTCGGGGCCGCAGCGTGCGCGACCTCGTCGATGCTGGCGCCACACGAGACGTGCTGGCGCCTGACGGCTGGGTGACGACCGGAGACTTCGGGAGCCGCACTCCGGAGGGGAACCTGCAGCTCTCGGGCCGGGCACACGAGCGCTACATCCGTGGCGGGTACAACGTCTACCCCGCTGAGGTCGAAGAAGTGCTGGCGACTCACGCGTCGGTGACGCGGGTCGCGGTCTGCGGTGTGCCCGACGATGTGCTCGGCGAGGTCGGTGTGGCCGTGATCGTCGCGGCTTCCGGCTCGACGCCGCAGCTGGACGTGCTGCGCGCACACTGCAGCGGGGTGCTGGCCGACTACAAGGCGCCTGACGCCCTCGTTGTGGTGGAGGAGCTGCCGCTGACGCCCATGATGAAGGTGGACACGGCGCGGCTCGGAGCCTTGGCCGAGCGTGGTGCGGCACAACGACGCGCCGGGCTGGAAGCAACTCGTCGGGGCAGCCCGGGGGGTGCTAGGCAGTGAGCCCACGCAGGGCCCCGAGGACAAGGAGCGCGCATGAGTCCCACCACTAGAGTCGGCGAGTCCGACCCCAATCGAGGGACTGCCCCCGAGTCCATCACGCCGGGTCGCTACCGTGGCCACGTCGCGCTGGTCACCGGCGCGGCGTCAGGGATCGGCCGCGCTACGGCGCGCCGCCTGGCGGCCGAGGGCGCCGCGGTGGCGTGCCTCGACGTGGCGAGGGACGCCATCGACGCTGTGGCAGCGGAGATCAGCACGGAGGCGGCCGAGGCGGGTGGGCGAGCGATCGCGGTGCGCTGCGACGTGACGGATGAGGACGTGGTGGCGTCCGCAGTGGCGCAGGCCGAAGCGGAGCTCGGTCCCATCACGAACCTGTGCAACATCGCAGGTATCGGAGGCTTCGCGCACACGACGGAACAGTCGCTCAGCGGGTGGGACAAGATCATCGCGGTCAACCTGACAGGAACGTTCCTGATGTGCCGGGCCGTGCTCCCAGGCATGATCGAGCGCGGCGGCGCCATCGTGAACACCGTGTCGACCGCGGGCGTCATCGGCCAGCCATACTCGGCCGCGTACTGTGCATCAAAGGGTGGGGTGAAGCTGCTGACCAAAGCGCTCGCGGTCGAGTACATGGCCAAGGGTGTCAGGGTGAACGGGATCGCTCCGGGAGGTGTCGACACCCCGATCATCCACAACTTTGGACCGCCGGCTGACGCCGACATGAAGCTCATTGAGCGGCTGATGACACCAATTGGCTTCGCCTACCCGCACGAGATCGCTGGAGCGTTCGCGTACCTTGGCTCGCACGAAGCCGACTACGTGACGGGAGCGATCCTGTCGATCGACGGGGCGATCACGAGCTGAGCGCGGCCAGTACGCCCATGACCTCGGGGTCGGCGGACTTGCGCGTTGCACTCGATGCAACGCCGTTGCTCGGTTTGCCTACGGGTGTCGGTGTCTTCTGTCAGGGTGCGCTTGGAGCCCTGGCGGTCCGTCCCGGTCTCCGGGTTTGCGCCTACGCCGTGAGCTGGCGTCGCCGCGGGATGCTCGGTCGACACTTGCCGGCCGGCATCGCAGCGAAGCAGCGACCGATGCCGGCGCGTCCTTTGCACGCGCTGTGGGGTCGCTTCGATGCTCCGCCTCTGGAGTGGTTCATCGGGCGGACCGACGTCGTCCACGGCACCAACTTCGTCGTCCCTCCGACGGCGCGGGCGGCAACGGTTGCCTCGGTCCACGACCTCACACCGCTGCACTATCCCGAGCTGTGCGATCAAGCAACCCTCGCGTACCCGCGGCTGATCAGTCGGGCTGTTCGGCGCGGTGCATGGATCCACACCGACTCCGCCTTCGTCGCCGCGGAGGTCGTGGAGGCGTTCGGTGTCGATCCCACCCGCATCCGGGTGGTGAACCCGGGCGTCCCTGAGCTTCCGTTCGTCGCCCCGACCGACGTGGCGGCGACACTCGGGCGGATCCTGCCGCCAGGAACCGGCCGCCTCTGCTTGTCCGTGGGTACGGCAGAGCCGCGCAAGGACTTGCCCGGCCTCGTCCGCGCCTTCAGCTCACTGGCTGATCGACACGCCGATGTCGCACTCGTCTTGGCCGGTCCGCCGGGTTGGGGCGAAGACGCGCTGACCGAGGCGGTCGCGGCCTCGCCGGCCCGTGGGCGCATCGTCCGAACCGGGTGGCTCGACCAGCGTGATCTGGCGGCGCTCATGGCGGGTGCTGCGGTGCTCGCCTACCCGTCCCTCTACGAGGGATTCGGCTTTCCGCCGCTTCAGGCCATGAAGGCAGGGGTGCCGGTGGTCGCAACCAGGGCCGGTTCTCTCCCGGAGGTCCTTGGGGACGGAGCGATCCTGGTGGAGCCGGGTGAGCACGACGCGTTGGCAGCAGCCCTGGACGCGTGCCTCGGTGACGAGGCGCTGCGGGACCGGGTCGTGGCGGCCGGCGCCACCTGGGCGGGACGATACTCATGGCAGCGTTGCGGCGAGGGCCTCGAGGCGCTCTACCGTGACGCGGCGGATGCAACCGGTGCCTGACCGCTCACTCTCGGTCCTTGTCGTCGTCGAGCAACTCCGCCGCCGGGTCCCCGGCGGCATCGGCGCCCATGCGCGCGGGTTGCTGGGCGGTTTGGCCGGGCTCAGTGAGGACGGTGAGGCCGTCGATGTGACGCTCTTGGCCAGCAGGGCGCCGCGTGGCGGGGCCGAAGACGATCTGGCGGACCTCGGGTGGCCATTGCGGTTGTCGCCGTTGCCGGGCCGACTGCTGACGCGCGCCTGGGACCATCGCCTCGTCCATGCGCCCACCGGGTTCGACGTGGTGCACTCGGTGTCGATGGCGGCACCCTTCCCATCGCGCACGCAGGGCGGAGCACTGGTGCTCACGGTGCACGACCTGGCGTGGCGACGGCATCCCGAGGCCACCACGGCGCGAGGGGGGCGGTGGCACGAAGCGGCTTTCGTCCGGGCCCAGCAGTGGGCCGCGCGCATCGTCGTCCCTTCGCGACTCGTCGCCGCAGACGTGGTGGCCTCCGGGGTCGACGAGGATCGGATCATGGTCGTGCCGAGCGGGGCCGACCACCTCCCACCGCCCGACGGTGCAGGGGCCGACGCGCTCCTCGCTCGTCTGGGGATTCGTAGTCCGTACCTCCTCGCCGTGGGCACGCTCGAGCCACGAAAGAACCTGGAGCGACTCGTGCGCGCCTACAGCGCGGCGCGAGCCTCCCTGCCCGAAGCCTGGCCCCTGGTCGTCGTCGGACCGACGGGATGGGGCAGTCAACCTGTTGAGGCAGCAGAGACGGCGGGTGTCGTCTTCGCCGGCGTCGTGCCCGGCGCCGTGCTCGCCGAGCTCTACGGGCGCGCACGGGCCTTCGCGTACGTCCCGCTGACCGAGGGCGCGGGGCTGCCTCCGCTCGAGGCGATGCTTGCTGGGACCCCGTCAGTCGTGGCCAAGGAGGTGCCGAGCGTGGACGACCTCGATGCGACGGGGCCGTCACCCGCCCTGCTGGTCGACCCACTCGACGTCGAGGACATCACGGCCGGTCTCGTGTCGGTGCTCACCGACGAGGAGGTGCGAGCGGACCTCTCTCAGCGCGGGTCGCGCTACGCGCGGGAACGGACGTGGCGCAGCGCCGCGCGCGACCATGTGGCGTTGTGGCGGACCCTCCGATGACGGCGCTCGCCCTCGCCCTGGACGTCTCGGCTGTCCCGGCCCGTCCCGGCGGCGCGGGCCACTACACCGTGGCGCTGGCCCGGACACTCGCGACACGGAGTGACGTCGACCTCACGTTGGTCGTGCGCCACGGTGACGAAGAGCGCTGGGCCGCGTTGGCCACGGGGTCGGCGATCCGGGGGGCCGTCCCGGCGTCGCGTCCCGGCCGGTTGGCCTTCGAGCAGGTCGGGCTCGCGTCGGTGCTCCGCCGGCTCATGGTGCAGGTTCACCATGGCCCGCACTACACCATGCCGGCGCGCCCGCCCGTCCCGTGCGTCGTGACCATTCACGACTGCACGTTCTTCGACCACCCTGAGTGGCACGTGCGCACCAAGGCCGCGTTCTTCAGGAGGGCCATCCGGCATGCGGCTCGCCACGCCTCGGCTCTGGTCTGCGTCAGCCAAGTGACGGCCGACCGTCTCGTCGCCTCCTGCGATGTGCGGGCGCCGGTGGTGGTGGCGCCCCACGGCGTCGACCACGAGCGCTTCAGGCCCGACGAGCCCTCCGACGGTGCAGACCGTGCCCTGCTCAGCGCGTTCGGGGTGCCAGCGGATCGTCAGCTAGTCGTCTTCGTGGGCACGCTCGAGCCCCGCAAGGGGCTGACGCCACTCGTGGCCGCCTTCGACCGCCTCGCCGCCGCACGGCCCGACGCCGTGCTGATCCTGGCCGGCCAGTCGGGCTGGGGTATGGCCGACACGGAGCGGGCACTGGCGGAGGCCCGGCACAGCGACAGGATCCTCAGGACCGGCTATCTCCCTGACGAGGCGATCCCCGCGCTGCTGCGGCAGGCAGCAGTCGCTGCCTACCCCGCGCTCGAGGAGGGATTCGGGCTGCCGGCCCTCGAGGCCATGGCGTGCGGCGCACCGCTGGTCACCACGGAGGGAACGGCCATGGCCGAATTCGCCAAGGGGGCGGCACTGCTCGTGCCGCCGGGCGACGCGGCGGCGCTGGCCGACGCGCTGGACAGTGCGCTCGACCAGGGACGTGGGACCGAGCGCCAGGACCACGGCATCAGGGTTGCGGCGGGTCACACCTGGGAGGCGAGCGCCACGCTGCACATGCGCGCCTATGAGGTGGCGCAGTCAACGTCGCAGTAGGGTTCCGCGACATGCGGGCGCTGATCACGGGCGGCAAAGGCTTCGTGGGCCAGTGGCTCGCCGCCCACCTCAAGGACTGCGGCGACGAGGTCGCGGTCATCGACATCGAGACCGACGTCGCCGACGGCGCGGCGGTCGACCGGGTCATGGCGGACGTCGCACCTGATGCCGTGTACCACCTCGCCGCCCTGACGCACGTCGGGGAGAGCTGGGACAACCCGAGCCGGGTTCTGCGGGTCAACGTCCTCGGGACAGCCGAACTGCTGGCCGCCGCCCGAGCACGTTCTGCGGAGGCCCGCATCCTGGTCGTCAGCTCCGCGGAGGTGTACGGCGTCGTCACGCCCGAGCAGCTGCCGCTGGGGGAGGACACGCCCACCCAGCCGGCCAGTCCCTACGCGGCCAGCAAGCTGGCGGCCGAGGCGGTCGCGCTCCAAGCGTGGCGGGGGTACGGGCAGTCGGTAACCGTGGTTCGTCCGTTCAACCACATCGGGCCTGGCCAGTCGCCCAACTTCTTCGTGCCCGCGCTGGCCAAACGGATCGTCGAGGCCAAGCGTTCGGGTGCAACGGCGCTTCGGGTCGGCACGCTCTCCACCCGTCGGGACTTCACCGACGTGCGCGACGTGGTGGCCGCCTACCGGCTCTTGATGGAGCAGGGGGCAGGCGGCGAGGTCTACAACGTGTGTTCCGGGCGCGACGTGGCCATGTCCGACGTCGCCGCCCAGCTCCTCGAGCTGGCGGGCGTCGATGTGAGCTTCGAGACGGATCCGGCACTGGTGCGGCCGGTGGACGTCCCCGTCTTGCGCGGCGACGCGAGCCGTCTGCGCGCCGCCACCGGTTGGCAGCCGCGCATCCCACTCGCGACAACGCTCGCCGACGTCCTGGCCTCTTGGGAGGCGGACTGACGGCGAGCGTCGTCTGGAGAGCGTGCGCGCGTTGGGTCAGGCGGCCCGCATGCGCTGTCGGATCTGGGTACGGACCTCGCGGGCCTGCTCGCGCGCCTTGACGGAGAGCTGGGCGGCCGGCGGAGGGAGCCTGTCCTCGAGCGGCTGCAGCGTCGTCTCGAACAGCCGCACTGCCGTCTCGGTCAGGTCGTCGATCTGACGCACGCCCTTGGCCACGCCCTGGCGGACATCGTCGATGTGCTGGTCGAGCGACAGGTCCTGGGTGAGTCTATTTTGCAGCTCCACCCGGTGCACCTGGAGCCGCTGGTAACCGAGCACGCCGAGCCCGACGGCCACGTAGGCGGCGTCGCGGGCGAGGTCGGTGGCGCCCTTGGAGAGGGAGCTGATGTTGTTGGTGACGTCAGGCATGTAGGGCCTCCTGTCTCATCGGTGATGCGTCGATCTCTCGTGTCGGGGCCAATTCGAAGGCGTCCCGGCAGCTGTGTACTACAGTATCACACTCTGTTAAACAGTAGCAAGCACTTTGGGCCAATTCCGTGCCTGAGCGGGTGCTCCGGGTCCCCCGGCGGCCGGGGTCCGACCCGATAGGGTCTGCCACCTGATGGACGCCCAGGTGCCCGCGGTGGTCGCGGTCGTGGTCACGAGCGGCCCGACGACGTGGCTCGACGAGACGCTCTTGTCACTGGCGGCGCAGGACTATGGGGAGCTCTCGGTGCTCGTCCTCGCGACCGGGGACGACGCCGATCTCGGAGAGCGGGTCGGGCGTTTCCTGCCGAATGCATTCGTCCGCCAGCTGCCCGGCCGGCCCGGGTACGCCGCAGCCGCCAACGAGGTGCTCGGCATGGTCGAGGGGGCAGCGTTCTTCCTGTTCTGCCACGACGACGTGTCCCTCGACGCCGACGCGGTCCACCAGCTGGTCGAGGAATCGTTCCGCTCCAATGCCGGCGTCGTCTCCCCGAAGTTCGTCAATTGGGACGACCCCGGCATCTTGCTCCACGTCGGGATGAGCTGCGACAAGACAGGCGCCGTGGTGGACCGCATCATCCCCGGCGAGGTCGACCACGGGCAACACGACGCGGTGCGCGACGTCTTCGTTGCGCCCGGCGGCTGCGTGCTCATCCGCAGCGATCTCTTCAGCGAGCTCAAGGGCTTCGATGCCGGCATCGTCGCAATGGGCGAGGACCTCGACTTGTCGTGGCGTTGCCAGGTCGCCGGTTCGCGGGTCGTCGTGGCGCCCGACGCCCGGGTTCGCCACCGCGAGGCGGTGGCCGGCGGGCTCGAACCACTCGCCGTCGCCATCGAGACCGATGGCAAGCACCCCGTCACGATGCAGGTGCTGCAACGGCGGCACGAGCTGCGCGCGGTACTCAAGTGCTACACGCGTCTTTCACTGGTGCGGGTGCTCCCACAGGCCGCACTGCTGGCCTTCGGCGAGGCCGTCATCGCGGTGTTGGCCCGCGATCGCGATCGCGCCCGGGCGGTCATCGGCGCGTGGCGCTGGAACGCCCGGCACCTCACCGAGCTCTCGGTGCTCCGGGGCGAGCTGGCCGAGCACCGCCTCTTCCCCGACGCCGAGGTCCGCCGCATGCAAGTCCGAGGGAGCGCCCGCCTCTCCCGGTACCTGAGCCGCCTCTCCTACCAGGGTCTCGAGGCGGCCAACGCCGTGACCTCGGGCCGGGTGCGACCCGTTGAGGACGAGCGGAGCGAGGTGGCCGTCCTCACCGGCAGCGTCGGCGCGGCGTTCAGCGAGGACGCCGATTTCGACGAGCTCGACGACCTTGGGAGGCGATCGGGCAGAGATCGATACGGCCGACGTGTGCGCCGGCCTCCGCTCGGCACCGGGCGCCAACGCACGCTGGCCATGGTGGTCGCGCTGGTGGTGATCGCGGTGGGGACCCGAGACCTCTTCTTCGGCACCCTTCCCCTGGTCGGCCAGCTGGCGCCGCTTCCGTCGTGGACGACAACGTGGCACCACTTCGTCTCGGGCTGGCAGTCGGCCGGGGTGGGCACGACCGCACCCGCGTCGCCCGCCTTCGGGCTCGCGGGCATCGCCGGCACGGTGCTCTTCGGCGCCATGGGCACGTTGCAACGGGTCCTCGTCCTCGGTTGCATTCCGCTGGGCGCGTGGGGGGTCTCGCGCTTCATGCGGCCACTCGTGTCGCCGCGCGCACGGGTCATCGCGGTGATCTGCTACCTCGGGCTCCCGCTGCCCTACGGCGCGCTTGGCATGGGGAGATGGGACGGCCTCGTCGCCTACGCCGCCTTTCCTTTCATCGCGCTGCGGCTGGCGCGAGCGGCAGCCGTGGAGCCCTACAACGTCGCGCCGTCGACACACTGGCGCAGCAGGCCGGCTGGGCAGATCGCCCTCCTCGGCGCCATCATCGCCGTCGCCGCCGGATTCGCACCAGCAGTTGTCCCGCTCGTCCTGCTCCTCGCGGTGGCGTGGGCGCTCGGCTCGGTGCTTGTCGGCGCACCCGATGCGCGCTGGCGGGTCCTCCTCGTGGCGGCCGAAGCGGTGGGTGTGGCACTCCTGCTCACCCTTCCTTGGGTCGTCGGCACCGCTCTGGCCGGGAAGGCCTCGGTGGGGATCTTCGGCCTGCCCCTCAGCGGAGCGACCTCACCGGGTTGGGGCGACGTCCTGCGCTTTGCCGTCGGTCCCGCCGCCCAGTCGCCGCTGGCCTGGCTCCTCGTCGTGGCGGCGGCGCTGCCGTTACTCCTGGGTCGGGGCACGCGGCTGGTGTGGGCCGCCCGCCTGTGGGTCACCGCGCTCGGGTCCTGGGGCCTGGCCCTGGCCGCCTACAGGGGCGACATGGGTTCGTTCGCCCCCTCGGAGACCGTCGTGCTCGCTCCGGCGGCACTGGCCGTCGCCGCGTGCGTCGGCTTGGGCATCTCCGCGCTCGAGAACGACCTGACGGAGAGCGAGTTCGGCTGGCGGCAGCTGGTCAGCGGCGCCGCGCTCGTCCTGGTCGTCCTCGGTCTCCTTCCCGTCGCCGCAGCGGCTGCCGGGGGCCGGTGGGACCTGCCGTCGCAAGGGGTGGAGCAGCCCCTCGGGTTCCTCGGCCGGCCCAGCACGGCCGTGGCACGGGTGCTCTGGCTCGGGGACCCGCGGGCCCTGCCCGTCGGTGGATGGTCGATCGAGCCAGGCCTGGCGTTCTCGCTCACCCCCGAGGACCTGCCCGACACCGCGCAGGTGCTGACGCCTGCGGGTGCGGGCCCGGCCGACGTCACCGCAGACGCCGTCCGGCTCGCGTTGTCCGGCGGCACGGTGCACCTCGGGCGCCTGCTCGCGCCGGAGGGCGTTCGTTACGTGGTGGTCGTCGACGGGTTGGCCCCGTCCCTGGTCGGCTCGGCCGCACCCTCGGTCAGCGCGCCGCTCCCGCCGGGAGTGCAGGAGGACCTTCTCCAGCAGGCCGACCTCGAAGTCGTGCCGGGCGAGGTCGGGGTCCAGGTGTACCAGGTTGGCGAAGACATGCCGGTGACCGCGGCCCGGGGTGCCCCGCTGCCGGCGGTCGGCGTCTCTACGTATCCCGGTGCCGCCGACGTGGTCGGCTGGCAGCCCGTGCTCGGCCACCTTGCCCAAGGTGTTCCTGCTGTGGGCGAGGTGCCGGCGGGCACGCTCTACGCCGGCTACGCACCGGCGGGCAACTTCACTCTCACGCAGAACGGGCATGGTGCAGCGCGCCAGCCCGCGTTCGGGTGGGCCGCCCAGTACAGCGTGGTGTCGGGTCGCGCCTCACTGTCGTTCTCGAACTTCCCCTACGTGCCCCTCGTCGTCCTGCTCGAGGTGGCCGCCTGGGTCGTGCTGGCCGCCGCGCTCGTCGGCCCCCGTCGTCGGTCCCATCTGGCCACGCACGGCGCGGGGGGCGAGTGACCCGATGAGCCCGGCACACCACAGCCGCGAGCCGCGCTGGCGCATTCTTCTCGTCGTGGCCGTCGTGGTCGCCGGTGTCGCCATCGCCGCCGGTGCCCGGGGTACACCCACGAGTCTCGCCCCGCCGGCCAGCCCAGCCGCACTGGTGAGCGCGCCGAATGCGGAATCGGCAGTCTGGTACTGCACGGGCCAGACCACCTCCGCCGGCGGCGCGCCGGGCTTCCTCGTGATGAGCAACACGTTGACGCGGCCCGTGAGCGCCACGGTGACGACGGTCACCGACGGTGGGTCCTTGGCGCGCACGGCGGTCTCCATCCCCGCACGCGTGGTGGCGACTCCGAACCTTCCTGTGCTGTCGACGGGATCGTGGCTCGCCGACACGGTGACGGTGAACGGTGGCGGGGTGGCCGTCTCCCAGGTCGTGGACTCGCCGTCGGGCTGGGACGAGTCACCGTGTCAGAGCACGACGTCGTCACAGTGGTACATCCCAGGCGGGACGACGGCCAACGGCGCCGCGCTCTACCTGTCCCTTCTCAACCCGACGGCGACGCCGGTCGTCGTGGACCTCACCTTCCTCACGCCGAGCGGAGTCCTACACCCCATCAACTACCAAGGGATCGTCTTGCAGGCGGACTCGGTGCTCGTCGAGAACGTCACCACCGAGGTCCAGAACGCGTCCACCGTGAGCACCGTCGTCGCAGCCCGTACCGGCCGTGTCGTCGCATCCGAGCTCCAGGTGTTCGGCGCGCCAACCAGTGGCCTCTCCATCGTCCCGGGCGTCGCGACCGTGCAGTCGCACTGGACCATTCCCCAGGCCGAAGAGGCCGCTGGCGCATCCTCGCAGATAGACGTTTTCAACCCGGGTGCCGTGCCCGAGAAGGTCACGGCGCTCCTCCGCCTCGCCTCCGGCCCGCTCGCACCCCTGAGTAACACGGTGGCGCCGGGCTCGACCTGGGCCCTGAAAACCAGCGCCCAGACAAGGATCCCCGTCGGTGCCCCCTACTCGGCTGACATCGAGGCCACGGGCGGACCCGGCGTGGTGGTCGGGCGTACCGTCGTGCTGTCCGCGTCGGCGCCCGCGGCCCAGGGCGGCGTTGCTCTCGCCGTCGACGGGCTGAGCGAGGCCCCGTCGGGCGGTGCATGGATCGTGCCGCCGCCCGGCAGCATGGCCACGCCGGCCGTCACCGGCGCGTCACCCAATTCGTTGGCCCTCACCAACACCTCGAGCTCCGCGGTGCACTACACCGCGGAGGCAGTCTCGTCGTCGAGCCGAACGGTGCTCGCCGCCGGCGCGATCGCGCCAGGGGCAACCGTGGTGGTATCGGGCAGCAGCCTCTCGCACACCGCGTTCGAACCCCTGGTCGTGCGAGCGACCGGCACGATGGCCGTCAGCGAGGACGTCGGCCCCTCGGGCGGCGTCGGCGTGGTGACGATGCCGGGGATCCCGTTGGCCGCCGCGATCGGGCTCTGAGCGACCGACGCTAGAGGCGGTGGCGCTGAAAGCGCCGCCACAAGACCCGGCCTCCGACCAGCGCGGCGGCGAGGCACAACAGCGCGAACAAGACCGGCCCTGCGACCCGGACCACGCCCTCGACCCCGGCCAGGAAGCCGCCGACGCTCTCGTGCCACGCCTGGACCATGCCCGATTCGGGGAGCGGGCTCGGCGGGGAGGGCGGCGAGCCCTCGCTGACGTTGGCCGTCAAGGTCGAATAGGAGGTCTCGCTCGTGAGCACCTGCAGCTGTCCCTGGAGCTGCTCGAGCTGGCTCTCGATGGTGTCGAGCTGCGCCTGCACCGCCAGCACGTCGCCAACCGTCGTCGCCTGGGTCATGATCGTCAGGTACTGCTGCCGGCTGGCGTCGAGCGCGGCGATACGGGATTGGAGGTCCACGTACTGTCCGGTGACGTCCGTCGCCTTCGTCGTCAAGCTGGTGGTCCGGCCGATCCGCTGCGCCTGCTTGAGCGCGGCGGAGAAGTTGTCCACCGGCACCTGGAGGGTCACCGTGCCGAGGGGCGGGCCGCCGAGCCCGGAACCCGACTGCGTCTGCGAGTTGGCGACGAAGCCGCCGTCAGTGCCGGCGAGCGCGCCGAGCTGCGCCATGGCGCGGGTCAGGTCGCGGCGGCCGACGCTCAGGCCCAGGGTGCCGGTCTGCTCGATTTTCGCCGACTGGCCCACAACTCCCTTGGGCAGAGCGGAGGAGTTCTGCGCCGCGGCGGACGTACCGGCAATCCCCGCTTGGTCCTTCGAGTTGGCCGAGAAGGTCGGGGCAGCCGACCCGCCGGCGGGGACGCTGGCACCGGCCGACGGCGGGGGGACCGTGGTCGTGACCGGGTTGGCCGGCGCATGGGCGCCGCGTGGGGGAGAGAAGGCGGTCGTGATGGGCGGACGCGCCGTAGGACCTGAGACGAGCGCGCCGATGGTCCCAGCGACCAAGAGCAGCACGACGACGCACGCGGCCACCGACAGCAGACGGTGCCGCCGGGCGCCGGCGACGACGCGTCGCGCCCGGTGGGGACGGAGGCCGGGAGCCGGCGCCGTGCCGCCGGGGCCCGTGCCATCTCCTCGGTCGCCGGCTTCATCGTCCTTTCCATCATCGGCGCCGGCCAGAGCATCCGAGGGAGAGCCCAATGCGCGGGCGAGGATGTCGTCGGGCCCGCTCTCGGGCACCTCGAAGGCGGCGCCGGCCGTCCCGAGGAGCGAGGACAGGCGGTCGTCGTCGAGCATGGTCATGAGAGGGCCCCTTCTGCGTCTGGCGCGTCCGGCGCGTCGGGTGGCACCCCGGCGCCGGCGAGAGTGGACAGCGCGGGGTCGGCCGCCAGGCGGCGACGCGCTTCGTGCAGGCGCGACTTGACCGTGCCGGGGCGACGACCGATGGCGAGCGCGATGTCACGCTCGCTGAGGTCCGCGTAGTAGCGCAGGACCACCGGCACGCGCAACGACACGGGGAGCCGCTGCAGCGCCTCGAGGACCGCCTCTGCCACCTCGGCCTCCTCGGCGCGCGTGTCGGGGCCGGGACCTTGCTCCATCACGTGCCCCAGTGGTTCGTCGCCGGCCCGGCGGTCGCGGTGGGGGATCTCGCGGCGCAGCTTCGAGTAGCAGGCGTTGACGACCACCCGATAGAGCCAGGGCTGAATGCTCGGGACGGCGGTGAGTGAGTCGCGAAAGCGCCAGGCCCGCAGGAAGGCGTCTTGGACCGCCTCCTCGGCGTCGGCCCGGTTGCCCAGGATCAGGCAGGCCGTGCGGAAAGAGCTGACGTACCCTTCCTCGAGCCAGTCGGCCAGCCGGTGCTCCACCATCCCTCTCCATGACGCCACGGCGCCGGGTTTGGTTCGCTCGCTGCGACCAATGGGGCCCTAGCGGCCGGCCGAGCCCTCCGAGCTGCCTGCGGCTGGATCGACCGGCGGAGGCCATGGCGGCGGGGGCCACGACTCCGCGTCAGGCCGTCGCCCCGAGCTCGCAGCCGGCGACGGCGTGGCGGGCACCGTCACCGGACCGTCCGCCGATTCGGCGCCCGCAGCGTCCGCTCCGCGCGGCTCGTGGCCGTTGGCCGCGCCGTTGGCGCCGTTCGCCCCGTTGGGAGCGGGCGGTGCGATGGCAACGTCGTTGAAGTGGGGAACTGACTTGGCCCCCTCGTCGTGGACGGGCGACCCATGGGCTTCGTCGACCAGGCGGCCCACCTCGGCGCCGTCGATGATCTCGTTGTCGAGCAGTGCGCGCGCAATGGCGTTGAGCCCGCCCCGGTGCTTGCTCAGCACCTCCATGGCGCGCTGCTCCTCCTTGCGCAGGATGCGCTCGACCTCGTCGTCGATGATCTTGGACGTGTCCTCTGAGTAGTCGCGGGTGTGCATGAGGTCCTCGCCCAAGAACACCTGGCCCTGAGAGCCCCACGCCATCGGTCCGATGGCCTCGCTCATGCCCCACTCGCGCACCATCTTGCGGGCGAGCTCGGTGTTGCCGACGAGGTCGTTGGCGGCGCCCGTGGAAAGGTCGCCGTAGACGAGCAGCTCGGCGCAACGGCCACCCATGCGGACGCAGAGCGAGTCCTCGATGTATTGGCGCGAGTGGATGTGGCGCTCCTCCATCGGCAGCTGGTGGGTGACACCGAGCGCCATCCCGGTGGGGAGGATGGTGACCTTGTGCACCGGGTCGGCATCCTCGAGCACGTATGCCAGTACGGCGTGGCCGCCCTCGTGGTAGGCGATGCGCTCCTTCTCGGCCTCCGAGAGCACCATCGACTCGCGGCGCTGGCCGAGCAGGACCCTGTCGCGCGCCGTCTCGAAGTCGGCCATGGCGATCTCCAGGCTGCCGCGGCGCACCGCATGCAGCGCCGCTTCGTTGACGAGGTTGGCCAGGTCCGCACCGCTCATGCCGGGCGTGCCCCGCGCCACCACACTGAGGTCGACGTCGTTGGCCATGCGCTTGCCCTTGCAGTGCACCTGGAGGATGGGCAGGCGCTCCTCGAGGTCGGGCAGTGGCACCACGATCTGGCGGTCGAAGCGGCCTGGCCGCAGCAAGGCCGGGTCCAAGATGTCGGGCCGGTTGGTCGCGGCGATCATCACGACGCCCTCGGCTGTGTCGAAGCCGTCCATCTCCGAGAGCATCTGATTCAGGGTCTGCTCTCGCTCGTCGTGGCCACCGCCGAGGCCTGCGCCGCGTTTGCGGCCGATGGAGTCGATCTCGTCGACGAACACGATGGCCGGCGCCTGCTTGCGCGCCGTCTGGAAGAGGTCACGCACCCGGCTGGCGCCGACGCCGACGAACATCTCCATGAAGTCAGAGCCGCTGACGGACATGAACGGGACTCCGGCCTCGCCGGCCACCGCCCTGGCGATCAGGGTCTTGCCGGTCCCGGGCGGGCCGACCAGGAGGACACCCTTGGGGATCTTCGCCCCGATCTCCTTGAAGCGGGCCGGGGTCTTCAAGAAGTCGACCACCTCGCTGATCTCCTGCTTCACCCCGGTGTAGCCGGCCACGTCCTCGAAGGTGGTCGACGGGCGGTCGCTGCTGAAGGTCTTGGCCTTGGAGCGGCCGATCGACATGATCCCCGACATCTGCCCCCGGGTCTGGCGTCCGATGAAGTAGATGAAGGCCGCACCGATGGCGATGATGAAGAGGTAGGGGAGCAGGTCGCTCAAAAGGTTGGACGACGGGGTGGGGAAGCTGACCGCGACCCCGTCGTTGCGCATGGTGGTGACGTCGTTGGGGAGGGAGGGGCTCGGTCCCTGGACCTCGTAGCTGGTGCCGTCCTTCAGCGTCCCGGTGATCTCGCCGGTGGAGTTGGAGATCTTGGCCGTCGAGACCTCCTTGGAGGTGACCTCCTGCAAGAACTTCGTATAGGTGAGGCTCTTGGCGTTCGAGGTCTTGATCGTGCCCACCGCGAGCAGGATGGCGACGATCCCGATGGCCAAGACGCCCCAGAGCCAGCGCCAGCTCTGACCGGACGGCGCCCCCTGCGGGGGGTTGCCGTCGGGTCCTGCGGGCGGATTCGGTCTGCTCGCAGGCTTGTCGACACGCTGGGGGCTCACTACTCACATGCTAGGCGCCGACCCTGCCAGCCGGTGACCGCCCCGCCACCTCGTTCGAGCCGTCCTTCCTGCAGGTCCGGGGCCTACATGGCGCCGGTAACGTTTGCCCGATGAGCGACACCGAGCCTGGCGGAGTGGCTTCGGGGCCACTCGGGCCCCCGGCCCGGCCCCCAGGGCCCGTCCCGGCCGGCTACCTCCCCAGCGAGTGGGCGCAGCACGCGCCTCCACCGACTGCGCCGCCAAGCCCGCCGCGCCCGCCGTACCCGGCGGATCAGGGGGGCTCCTACGCTATGCCGCTCCCTGCGGGCGGCCCGATCAGCCCACCGCCTCCTCCAGCCGTCGCGCTCGGCGATGCCCCCTTCCTCGACACGCCGTGGGTGCCTCCGCAGACCAAGCGCCAGGGCTGGATGTGGCTGGTCTACGCCATCGTGGGCTTCCTTGTCGGCCAGCTGGCCGCGGAGATCTTCGGGCTGATCGCCGGTGCGATCGCGGGCAAGACGACGGCACAGATGCAAGCGATCGCCACCGCGTCCGTCCCCCCGGAGTGGTACGTCGTCTCCACCCTCCTCGGCTTGTGGATCGGCTTCATCGGCGCGCCGTGGCTGGCCAGCCGGACCCAGGGGACGCGCAACTTCGTGCGCGACCTCGGCCTGCGCTTCCGGTGGTGGGACCTGCTCGGCATCCTCATCGGTTTCGGCGGCCAGATCCTGATCGGGATCATGTACGCGCCGTTCCAGCACGACATCCACAACTTCAACGGGCCGTCGCAACGCCTGACCGGTGCCTCGCACGGCGCCGGTTTCGTCGTCATCGCGATCGCCACGGTCTTGCTCGCGCCGGCCATGGAGGAGCTCTTCTTCCGCGGGCTGTTACTCAAGGCTCTCGTCCGTCTGATGACGCCGCTGCGCGCCGCGGGCGGCGCGCGGACCGCCGGAGTCGTCGTGGCCGTCATCGTCGACGGGCTGCTCTTCGGCCTGGCCCACGGCGAGTGGGTCCAGCTGGCCGGCCTCGCCGTCTTCGGCGTCATCCTCGCCGTCATCTCGTATCGGACGGGGCGCCTCGGGATGAACATGGTGGCGCACGGCAGCTTCAACCTTGTGGCCATCATCGCCATCGCCACGCAGAGCGGCGTCATCCACTGAACAGGCCGGGCCGAGCGAGGCGTGCGGGCTCTTTCGTTTCAAAACCGTCCGGGCCGCCCCTATGGTGGTGGCCCGATGAGCAAGATGGACCAGGTCTTCAAGGCCTACGACGTGCGCGGCACGGTGCCCGACCAGCTCGACGCGGACATGTGCCTGGCCATCGGGCGCGCCATGGCCCGCTTCGCCGCCGCCCCCGAGATCCTCGTGGCCCGTGACATGCGTGAGTCGGGGGTGGCGCTCTCCCGCGCCTTCTCCGATGGCGTCCGGGCCGAGGGCGTCGACATCACCGACCTCGGCATGGCCTCGACCGATTTCTTGTACTTCGCCTCGGGCCACCTCGATGCGCCCGGGGCGATGTTCACGGCGTCGCACAACCCCGCGCGGTACAACGGGATCAAGATGTGCCTCTCGGGCGCGCGTCCCATCGGGCGCGACACCGGGCTCGCCGACATCGAGGCGCTGGCGCAGAAGCTCCTGGGCGAGCCGGTCCCGCCGATCACGGGCGCCCGGCGCGAGCTCAACCTGCTCGGGGAGTGGGCCGACCACGTCGTGTCGTTCGTCGACGTCGGCTCGTTGCGGCCGCTCACCGTGGTGGCCGACACGGCCAACGGCATGGGCGGCCTGGTGGTCCCGACCGTCTTCGGCCGGCTCCCGTTCTCCGTCGAGATCCTCTTCCCCGAGCTCGACGGCACGTTCCCCAACCACCCGGCCGACCCCATCCAGCCCGAGAACCTGGTCGCGCTCAAAGCGGCCGTGCTCGAGCTCGGTGCCGACGTCGGCCTGGCCTTCGACGGCGACGCCGACCGCGTCTTTCTCGTCGACGAGAAGGCCGAGCCCGTCTCGGGCTCGTTGACCACCGCGCTCGTCGCCGCCTCCATGCTGCGCAAGCACCCCGGCGAGACGATCCTCTACAACGTGATCTGCTCGCACGTCGTGCCCGAGGTCGTCACCGAGCTCGGCGGCACCGCGGTGCGCACGCAGGTCGGCCACTCCATCATCAAGCAGGTCATGGCCGAGACCGGCGCCATCTTCGGCGGCGAGCACTCGGGGCACTACTACTACCGCGACAACTTCCGGGCCGATTCGGGCATCATCACCGCGCTGCTCGTGCTCGAGATGCTGTCTCAGAGCGGCAGCACGCTGTCCGAGTTGCTCGAGCCCTACAAGCGCTACGCCGACTCGGGAGAGATCAACACCGAGGTCGCCAACCCGGCTGCGACCGTCGATGCGATCGCCGAGGCCGAGCGCACGTCCGGGGCATCGCTCGACCGCTTGGACGGCCTCACGGTCGAGCGCGCCGACTGGTGGTACAACGTCCGACCCTCCAACACCGAGCCCCTGCTCCGCCTCAACGTCGAGGCGGCCACACCAGACGCGTGCGCGGCGCACGTGGCCGAGGTGCAGGAGCTGATTTCCGACCACGCCCGCGCCGGCGCGGGCCCGAACCGAGGAGATTCTCGATGAGCCTCGACCCCTTGTTGCTCGACGTCCTCGCCTGCCCCGTCGACAAGGGCCCGTTGTGGTGGTTCGAGGACGAGGACGTCCTCTACAACCCGAGGTTGCACAAGAGCTATGCGGTGGTCGACGGCGTCCCGGTGCTGCTGGTCGACGAGGCCGCCGACGTCGGCGACGCCGAGCACGACCGGCTCACCGCGAAGGCGGAGAAGGACGAGGTGCGGGTCACCGGACCGGCCGAGGGGTGAACGACTGGGGCTACCTCGACACGCTCGGCGCGTGGGACGAGGCCGCCGTCATGCCCGAGCGACTGATCCGGGCTCATCGAGCCGCAGAGGAGTGCATTCGCGCCGCGGCGTTTGCCGTTCCGACGGCGCCTCGCGCGGTGGTGGCGTTCGCCCAGGGCACGGCCGCCACGGCTGCCGACGCTGTCGCAGCAGTCACCGCACGGCACCTGGCCGTGCCGTTCACGGTCGTCCGGGGCAGCGAGGTGCCGGCGTACGTCGACGAGCACACGCTGGCCTTCGTCGTCTCCACCTCCGGAGAGACCGAGGAGGTGCTGGCGGCCGCCGGGGCCGCCGGGTCGCGCGGGGCCGTGTTGGTCGGACTCGGACCAGCCGGCGTCGACTCGTCCCTCGACCGCGTGGTGCGCGAGAACGGGCGCGCCGGTTCCCTGTGGTGCCCGCTTGCCTCGGCGCGAACGCCGCGTGCCGGCCTCGGCGCGGCGACGGTGTCGATGCTGGCCGTTCTCGATCGGTGCGGGCTCATTCCCGGCGCGGCGTCGTCGATCACGGCGGCCGCGGGCGCCCTGGCGCCCCGCCGCGACGTGTGGATGACACGTGGGGGGGAGCCGGAGGTGCTGGCACGACGGTTGGGGCGGACCATCCCGCTCGTCTATGGAGCCGACGGCGTTGCCGCGGTCGCCGCGCGGTGGTGGAAGGCGGGCGTGAACCTCAACGCAAAGGCGCCGTCCTTCGCCGCATCTGTGCCGTCGCTCACCTACGACGAGCTGGCCGGGTGGGGCCAAAGCGGCGACGTGACCCGCCAGACGATGTCACTTGTCTTCCTACGCCACGCCGGCGAGCCGGCCCTCGCGGGCCCGCTCTTCGGAGCCGTGCGCGCCGCCACCGACGAGATCATGGCGAATCTCTTCGACGTCCACGCAGAGGGCGAAGACGACCTCGGCCGCTTCTTCGACCTTGCGTTGCTCGGCGAGCTGGTCTCGCTGCACCTGGCCGGGCGAGAAGGCGTCGACCCCGGCCCCGCCCCAGCCGTCGCGGCGAGCCACCCGACTGGGACCGCGCGCCTCGCTGATGCGGGCTAGTTGAGGCGCTCCACGATCATCGCCATGCCCTGACCACCGCCGACGCACATCGACTCGAGCCCCCAGGTCTTGCCGGCGTCCTCGAGCCCGTTGATCAGCGTCGTCATGATGCGAGCGCCGGTCTGGCCGAAGGGGTGACCCAGGGCGATGGCGCCGCCGTTGACGTTCAGCTTGTCCCAGCTGATGCCAAGGTGCTTGGCCGAAGGAATCACCTGCGCCGCGAAGGCCTCGTTGATCTCGACCAGGTCGATGTCGTCGATCGTCATGTTTGCCCGAGCCAGCGTCTGGCGGCAGGCCTCGACGGGCCCGAGCCCCATGATCTCGGGGTTGAGGCCGGACACGCCACTGGCGACGATGCGGGCGAGCGGCGTGATGCCGAGCTCCTTTGCCTTGGTGTCGCTCATGACGATGACGGCAGCGGCCCCGTCGTTGAGCGGGCAGGCATTGCCCGCCGTCACGGTGCCACCCTCGCGAAAGACCGGCTGCAGGCTGGCCAACCCCTCCAGCGTGGTGTTGGGGCGGGGCCCGTCGTCCTTTGTGACGACCGTGCCGTCGGAGAGGGTCACCGGGATGATCTCCCGCTCGAAGAAGCCGTTCTCCTGGGAAGCGACGGCTCGCGTCTGCGACAGTAGCGCGAACTCGTCCATCTCCTGGCGAGACACCTTCTCGAGCTCCGCCACGTTCTCGGCCGTTTGCCCCATGGCGATGTAGACGTCGGGCAGACCGTCGGGCGGGGTCCACGGCTCGGTGACGGCCGGCGCGCGCAGCTTGGTGCGCTCCTCGGCCCGGGCGAAGTCGGGATTGTGCGGGCCGGTGTCGGAGGCGCCGTGCATGTAGCGGCTCACGGTCTCCACCCCTGCGGCAACGAAGACGTCACCCTCGCCGGCGCGGATGGCGTGGGCCGCCATTCGGATGGTCTGCAGCGAGGAGGAGCAGTAACGGTTCACCGTCACTCCGGGCACGTCCTCGAGCCCCGCGAGGATGGCGGCCACCCGGGCGACGTTGTAGCCGGCCTCGCCGCCGGGCTGCCCGCAGCCGAGGAGGACGTCCTCGACATGGGCGGGACTCAGCTGGGGCACCTTTTCGAGGACGGCGCGGATCACGAGCGCCGACAGGTCGTCGGGCCGGCACTCGACCAGCGAGCCTTTGTTGGCCCGTCCGATGGGGGTTCGACCGGTGGCGACGATGACGGCTTCAGGCATGACGACTGCTCCTCGTAGTTCGGTGTCGGGGTCCCGGCCCCGTGGGCGGATTGCAGGTTACTCGTCGGTAGCCACGGCACTTCCTGGCCTGTCATTGGCCCGGCGACCGAGGTGGTCTGTAACGTGTTCTCGCGCGCCGAGCCTGCTGGGAGGGCCGGTGACGACGTGGTGTCGCCGTGGCGTTCGAGGTGGGCCCCACCCGGCCCCGCCACCACCCAGGAGGAACAGCGTGGAAATTGCCTTAACCGAGGAGCAGCAGGCGCTGAAGGGCGAGCTGCGCGCGTACTACGAGAACCTGCTCACGCCGGAGCTGGAACTCGAGCTTTCCCACTCCAACGGCATCGGCCCGGTCGTGCGCAAGGTCGTGAAGCAGATGGCCAGCGACGGCTGGCTCGGCATCGGGTGGCCCAAGGAGTGGGGTGGGCAGGGCCGTTCCGCCATTGAGCAGTTCATCTTCTTCGACGAGTCGATGCGCAGTGGAGCACCGGTTCCCATGCTGACCATCAATACGGTCGGCCCGACGATCATGAACTTCGGCACACAGGAACAGAAGGAATACTTCCTGCCGAAGATCCTCGCCGGCGAGATCCACTTCTGCATCGGTTACACCGAGCCCAACTCGGGGACCGACCTCGCATCGTTGACGACGCGTGCCGTGCGCGACGGCGAGGAGTACGTCATCAACGGCTCGAAGATCTTTACCAGCCTGGCCGGTGACGCCGACTACATCTGGCTGGCCACCCGCACCGACCCGAACGTGCCCAAGCACAAGGGCATCTCGATGTTCTTGGTGCCCATGGACACCCCGGGCATCCGCGTCGTCCCGATGAAGCTTCTCGGTGACCACAACATCAACTACACCTTCTATGAGGACGTGCGGGTCCCCGCCACCGCACTGGTGGGCGGTGAGAACCAGGGCTGGAACCTGATCACCAACCAGCTGAACCACGAGCGGGTGACGCTGTGCTCGCCCGGGATCATCGAGCGCGTGCTGGGCGACGTGCGGGCCTGGGCCCAGGTGACGAAGCTGCCCGACGGACGCCGGGTGGTCGACCAGGAGTGGGTGCAGGAGCACCTCGCCCGCGTCCACGCCGAGTTGGAGTTCTTGCGCCTCATCAACTGGAAGGTGGCCTGGCAGGCGACCCAGGGGAGCCTCGACGTGGCCGATGCCTCGAGTATCAAGGTCTTCGGCACCGAGTTCTACCTGCGGGCGTTCCGCCTCTTGATGGAGATCATCGGGCAGGCCGCATACCTGACGCGCGGCTCGCCGGCGGCGGTCATCGCCGGCCGGCTCGAGATGTACGCCCGATCCATGATCATCCTCACCTTCGGTGGCGGCACGAACGAGATACAGCGTGACCTCATCGCCATCTTCGGCCTCGGCATGCCGCGGTCGCTGCGCTGACTACGGTCGACCAGGAGAACCACATGGACTTCAACTACAGCGAGGAAGAAGAGGCGGTCCGCCAGCTGGCGGCCCAGATCTTCGGCGAGCGGTCGACGCACGACCGGCTCAAGGAGGTCGAGGCGGAGGCCGGTGACGACGGCCCGATCGATCGCGACCTCTATCGGGAGCTCGCCAATGCGGGGCTGCTCGGCATCCACCTGGGTGACGAGTTCGGCGGCGCGGGTCTCGACTTCGTGGCGGCCTGCCTGGTCATTGAGGCGGCCGGGCGCACCGCCGCCTACGTCCCGGTCGTCGAGACGATGGTCTACGGCGCGCTGCCTATCGCAGAATTCGGCACCGACGCGCAACGCAAGGCCTGGCTACCGGGCGCGGCCGGCGGCGAGACCGTCCTGACCGCGGCGATGGCTGAGCTCGCCGGCGAGGTCATCGTGCCCGGTGGCACCGAGCCGATCACGAGTGCGACGAGGCGCGAGGACGGTTCATGGGCCCTCTCGGGCGCCAAGGCCTGTGTCCCTGCCGCGCTGGTAGCCGACGCAATCCTGGTGCCGGCCACGTTGCGCGAGGCGGATGGTGCGGTCAGCGGCGCCGGCGTGTTCATCGTGAACTCCGATGCACCGGGGCTGACGAAGACGCGGCAGTCGACCACGACCGGGCGTCCCGAGGCGATCGTGGAGCTCGATGGCGTCGTCGTGGGCGCCGATCGGCTCCTCGGTGACGGCACCGACGGCGCCGCGGTGATCACGTCCATCACCGAACACGCCACGACAGCGCTGTGCATCCAAGAGGCGGGCGCCTGCGCCACGGCACTCGAGCTGACGGCCGAGTACACCAAGACCCGCGTGCAGTTCGACAAGCCCATCGCTACCTTCCAGGCTGTCGGGCAGCGCGCCGCCGACGCCTATGTGGACACCGAGGCCATCAGGCTCACTGCGTGGCAGGCGGCGTCGCGCTTGGCGGCCGGACTCCCCGCCACCGCCGAGGTGGCCATCGCCAAGTACTGGGCGGCCGAGGGCGGACAGCGCGTCGTCCACGCCGCCTCGCATCTCCACGGCGGCGTGGGGGTCGACCGCGACTACCCCTTGCACCGCTACTTCTTGTTGACCGAGCAGATCGAGCTCACCCTGGGCGGCGCCACCGAGAGCTTGCGCCGGTTGGGCCGGATCCTGGCGGACGAGCCGGTCTAGGGGCCACTCTTGCACTGGCGGCTCGTCAACCGACTTCGCGAACGGCGCTCGCGGCGTATCCGATGGGCAACATCCACTGCGTGTCGAAGGATGAGAATGAAGCGATGAGGCCGGCAACGTGGCGCATCGTGTCACCGATCAATCCTCGTTGCTGGTCGTAGCCGTCGTCCGTCTTGCCCATCAGCCATTCGAGGTCGTGCACGAGCTGCGAGAGGGTCGAGAATGCGTCGGTCAGGGGTGCGACGTCGACCTCTGAGAACCCGGCCCTCTCGAGCAGGTGGCGCAGTCCGAACTTCGTGTACCGGTAGTAGTCGTGCGGTTGCTCGTGCAAGGGCCACGTGAACGGCACCGTGATCCAGACCGCGCCGCCTGGTCGGACGATCCTGTGGAACTCGCTGAGCACATCCCACGGTGCCGGCACGTGTTCGAGCACCTCGGTGCAGAGCACGGCATCGAATGACTGGTCCTCGACCGGGATCTCGTCGGCCGGCGACACGATGTCCGGTGGCACTTCGGGTGAGTAGAGGGATTGGTCCCAATCGCATGTCGTGTATGACGTGTGAGAGAAGAGCTCACGATAGGGAGCCAGGCCCGAACCTACGTCGAGGATGGTGTGCTCAGAGCTGAGGGTGCGAGCCGCTCGCTGCAGGAACTCGATGTGGGGGCGGCGTATCACTGGCGCCTCCGCGATGAACGACTGCAGCTCGGCCGACAGCCCCTCCAGCGGATCCATGCGGGGAGCCAAACATGGGACTGGGGTCATGTCAAAAGATTGTCTGCATCGCTCTACGTCGAGGGATTCGACAGCCCGAGCCCGTAGCCGGCCAGGAACGTCCCCGCCTCCTCGTGGCGCGGGTAGGACCCGGCCAGCCTGTGAAAGGCCCGCGAGTGGTCCGGGTACGTGAGGTGCGCGACCTCGTGCACGAGCACCGAGTCGAGGACCCACTGCGGCACGACACGCAGCCGGTGCGAGACGCGGATCTCACCCGAGTAATACGAGCATGAACCCCAGCGCGCCGTTTGGTTTGTCACCCAGCGCACGGACACCGGCCGCGCGCCGACCAGGTAGCGATCGCTCAGGTCGATCGCCCGCGCCAGGAGGGCCGCGTCGTCGGCCGGCAGCCCCGCTCGCGGGTGAGCAGCCGGTTGACCAGCCAGTCGATCGTCTTCTGCCGCGACTCCGCATCGAGATGCGCCGGCAAGGAGACCACGATGCGCCCGCCTTCCCAGCGGGCCTCTGACGTCTTCTTGCGGCGTGCGCTGACTCGGACCTCGATCTCGGGCGGCTCAGCCAGACCGCCCGGCGCGGCGGGAGCCGGTGGCGGTGCGGGCGTCGGCGCCTGACGCAACGGTCTGGTGGGCTCGGGTCCGGACAACTCCGTGACGTCGAACAGCGTCATGTCCGGCATTGTGTCCGATCAGTGTGACCGCTTCGTGCATGCCTGGTCAGCGCGCTGGGAAAGGCCCGTTGCGGCGAGGATGCGATGCCGACGTGGATCTCCTGGTGCCAGTCCCGGCGAGGAACGAGGTCAGCCCAGGACGAGCTCGGCCATGGTGCGCAGGGTGGCGAGGTCGCCGTTCACCAGCATGGTGGTCGCCCGCGACTCGCGCCACGCCTCGAGGTCGTCACGGATCTTCTCCAGGGGGCCGACCAGCGCGATGTCCTCGACCATGGCCGTCGGGACGGCCGCGGCCGCGTCGTCCTTGCGTCCGTCGAGGTAGGCGTCCTGGATCTTGTGGGCCGCCTCCTCGTAGCCCATGCGGGCGAAGACGTCGAAGTGGAAGTTCATCTCCTTGGCACCCATGCCGCCGATGTAGAGCGCGAGGGACGGGCGGAAGCCGTCGGCTGCGGCCTCGGTGTCGTCGCTGATCACCGTGGGGGCGAACGCGAGCACCTCGAAGTCCTCGGCGCTGCGGCGCGCACCGGGGCGGGCGAACCCCTCGTCGAGCGAGGCCTCGAAGGAGGACATCGCCTTGGGCGAGAAGAAGATCGGGAACCAGCCGTCGGCGATCTCGGCCGCCAGCGCGACGTTCTTCGGTCCCTCGGCCCCCAAGATGATGGGGACATCCGCCCGCAGCGGGTGCACGATCGACTTGAGCGGCTTGCCGAGGCCCGTGCCGCCCGGGTAGGGCAGCGGGTAGTGGGGCCCGTCGTTGGTCACCGGCGCCTGGCGCGCCAGCACCTGGCGCACCACGTCGACGTATTCGCGCGTGCGTGCCAGCGGGGCGGGAAATGGTTGGCCGTACCAGCCCTCGACCACCTGGGGACCCGAGACGCCGAGCCCGAGCACGAAACGACCGCCCGAGAGGTGGTCCATCGTCAACGCGGCCATCGCCATGGCGGTCGGTGTGCGTGCCGAGAGCTGGCACAGCGAGGTGCCGAGGCGCACCTTCTCGGTACGTGAGCCCCACCAGGCCAGCGGTGTCAGCGCGTCGGAACCGTAGGACTCCGCCGTCCAGACGGAGTCATAGCCGAGGCGGTCGGCTTCCATGACCAGCTCGACGGCGTTCGGAGGAGGGCCGGCGCCCCAGTAGCCGAGCTGCAGGCCGATCTTCATCGTCTTCACGTGCGCTCCTCTCGCCTCGCCTGAGCGGGTCAGACCTTGTGGACGATGTCCTCGGCGAACCAGCGCACGGCGCCGAGGCGCGCGGCGAGGGCCTCGTCGTCGGGCGTTCCCGGTGCGACGTCGACGAACATCCATGGCGCGCACACGAAGTCGGTGACGCCGGCGTCCGCGAAGCGGCGGTACAAGTCGACGGTGGGAGGCTCGTTGAGCGACAGGTAGATGCTGAAGTCGTCGAGGTCCTCGCGCCCCGCCTTGGCCAGCGCGGCGTGCAGCTCGCCGAGATGCGCCCAGGCCTCCTCCTCGCTGTAGGCCCCGGCCGCGATCCAGCCGTCGCACAGGGCTGCGGTGCGGCGCAGCGCGACGGGGGAGTGGCCACCGCCGATGATGGGCACGGGCTCCGTCGGCGCGGGCTCCATCTGGCACTCGGGCACGTCGTAGTACCGGCCGTGGTATTCGACCCACCCGCCCTGCCAGAGTGCGCGAAGCGCGACGATCATCTCGTCGAGCCGCTTGCCGCGCGTGGCGAAGTCCTGGCCGGTCTGGTCGAACTCCTCCTTGCACCAGCCCACCCCGACGCCGAGCCGGACCCGGTTCCCCGAGAGCACGGCTGCCGTGCCGACCGACCGGGCGACGCCGATGAGATCGCGCACCGGCGCGATGTAGACGGCCGTGGTGAAGACCAGGTTCTGGGTGGTTGCGGCCATGGCGGCGATGCTGACGATCGAGTCGGGCCAGGGAGTGTCGGTCCCCCAGCTCGGGGCACCGTCCTCGCGCGTGGAGTAGGTGTAGCGCGACTCGAGGTGACGGGGGTTGAACAGGTGGTCCGAGATGTTGATGCCCCCGTATCCCAGCTCGTCACTGGCGCGGGCCAGCGGCAGCAGCTGGCTTGTCGGGAGGAAGGCGACGGATTGGTGGAAGCGGACCGGGCGCTCGCCCATGCTCGACGGCCTCAGCGCGCCCGGGCGGGCAACGGAGTGCCCCCGATCGGCGCAGAAGGTGTGAAGGCGACTGGGACGTGCTTGGTCCCGTTGATGAAGTTGGACTGCAGGCGCTGCACCTCGCCGTCGAGGCGGATGTCGGGTAGGCGATCGAGCACGCGGTCGAACATCACCATGATCTCCATACGGGCGAGGTTGGCGCCGAGGCAGAAGTGCGGGCCGCCGCCGCCGAAGGCGATGTGGTTGTTGGGCGAGCGGGTGATGTCGAAGGTGTCCGGATTGTCGAAGGCCTCCTCGTCCCGGTTGGCCGAGGTGTGCCAGAAGACGATCTTGTCGCCTTCTTTGATCTGCTGGCCGCGCACCTCCATGTCACCCGTCGCGGTGCGCCGGAAGTGCATGACCGGCGTCACGTAGCGCAACATCTCCTCCACCGCGCCGGCCAACAGGGAGCGGTCCTGACGCAGCAGCTCCCACTGCTCGGGATGGTCGAAGAAAGCGGTCATGGCGCCCGACATGAGGTTCCGCGTCGTCTCGTTGCCCGCCACGATGAGCAGGAGAAAGAAGAGGTCGAGCTCGAGCTCGTTCAGCTTCTCGCCCTCGACCTCGGCCTCGATGAGCGTCGAGACGAGATCTTGCCTCGGCGCCAGCCGGCGCTGCGACGCCAGCTCCTCGGCGTAGCTGTAGACCTGCATGGCCGCCTCGCCGGGCTCTGCGTCGACTTCCTGGTACTCGGGATCTTCCGCGCCGATCATCTTGTTCGACCAGTCGAAGACCATGCGCCGGTCCTCCTGGGGGACGCCGAGGAGCTCGGCGATCACGAGCAGCGGGAGCTCGGCCGCGATCTCCTCGACGAAATCGGCCGTGCCGCGTTCGCACACGGCGTCGATGATCCCGTCGGCGTAGCCGATGATCTGCTGCTCGAGGTCGCGCACCATCTTCGGCGTGAAGCCTTTGTTGACGAGTCGCCGGTACCGCGTGTGCATGGTCGGGTCCATGTTGACCATCATCAGCTGCTGCTGGGCCAGCTGGTCGTCGTCCATCTCGTGGAACAGTGAGCCACGGCGCGCTGAGGAGAAGTGCTCCCAGTCGCGGTTGACCTGAACACAGTCGTCGTAGCGGGTGATCGCCCAGAAGCCGCCCCGCGGGGCGCCTTCCTCGGGGTGCCAGTAGACGGGCGCCTCGCGCCGCAGCTCGGCGAACCACTGATGGGGTACGCCCGCCACGAAGTTGCGTCCGTCGACGAGGTCGATCTCATCGAGGCTCACGGGCCCCCCTTTCGAAACCCCGAGACGGCAGGGTCCTGGTCTTTTGCGCACGTTTCTAGAACGTGTGTCAGTTGATCATAGGCACGGCCCGGCCGCGGGCGTCACGGACGCCGGCGTGACGGCACGACCGGAGGAGCCAGGGCCAAGGCCAAACCGACAAGGCCGCCGAAGCCAGACGGGGAGAGGCGCGCGAGCGGTAGCGTCCCCCGGGCGCGGTCGCCTCCGGCTCGAGGGCCACGAAAACGCCAAAGAAACGCCAAAGAAATGCCGAGACCACGCCGAGGACTACAAGGAGAGAGGACGCACCCGAGGTGACCTACTGCCTGGCCCTCCGCCTCAACGAAGGCATGCTCTTCCTGGCCGACACCCGCACCAACGCTGGCGTTGACGACGTCGGCACCTACCGCAAGATGCACGTGCTCGAGCCGGCGTTAGACCGCCTCTTCATCATTGAGTCCGCCGGCAGCCTGGCCACGACCCAAGAGGTCCTCGATCGCATCGCACGCGACCTGGCAGCCGGTGAGGCAACCGAGAACCTGGCCACCGTCAACCATCTGTTCGAGGCGGCGCTGTATCTGGGCCGGCTGGGGCGCGAGATCGCGGCCTCGCACCGGGCGGCCCTCAACCAGGTCGGAGCCGACGGCACCGCCACGTTCATCCTCGGTGGGCATGTCGGGAAGGGGCCACCCGACATTCTCCTCGTGTACCCGGAGGGCAACTACATCCGGGCCTCGGACGAGCGGCCGTTCCTGCAGATCGGCGAGAGCAAGTACGGCAAGTTCATGTTGGAGCTGGCCGTGGAGGCACACGTCGATCTGGTGACCGCCGCCAAGATCGCCTTGGGTTCGATGCTGAGCACGGCGAGGGCCAACCTGTCGGTGGGCCCTCCCTACGACATCGGGTTCTATTTCAACGAGTCGCGCACGCTCAGCCAGTTCCGCATCGAGAGCGATTCGCCCTTGCTGGGCAAGTTGCGCGCCGTGTGGGAACGACACCTGTTGCGCGGCATCGCCGACCTTCCCGCCATCACCCAGGACGACCTGACCGAAGCGGAGGACTGAGCAAGGCGAGCACCGGCGCAGCGAGAACCGGCGCAGCGAGAACCGGCGCAGGAGAGAATGCGTCCATGGACGAAGACTTTGCAGGAGGTCTGGACGGTGACGACGAGATCGATTTCGACCTGGGCGACGACATCGCCTCGCTGCTCGAAGCACGAGTCTCGACGGGATACCTCCCGGCCGACACCGACGTGCGCGCCGCTGTGGCCGACGGCTACGAGCTTTTTCGCCACCTGGACGCCGGGACGGTTCCCGACTACATCCCCGCCTTGGCCACGGCGCCGGCGGACGCCTTCGGTGTCTGCGTGGCCGGGGTGCAGGGCGGCACGACCGAAATCGGCGACGCCGACATGGAGTTCACCATCCAGAGCATCTCCAAGGTCTTCGTCTTCGCGTTGGTGTGCGACGCACTCGGGCACCAGGAGGCCCGGCGCAAGCTCGGAGTGAACAGCACCGGTCTCCCGTTCGACTCCGTGATGGGTATCGAGCTCAACGCCACTCGCACCATGAACCCGATGGTCAACGCGGGCGCACTGGCGACCACCAGCCTCGTTCCCGGCGCGTCGGCCGAAGAGAAGTTCGAGCGCATCGCCGAGATGCTGTCGCGCTTCGCCGGGCACCGCCTCGAAGTGGACGAGGAGGTCTACCGCTCCGAGGTCATGACGAACTTCCGCAACCGCGGCATCGCCCACCTGTTGTACGGATACGGGCGCATGTACTCCGATCCGGAGCTCGCCACCGACGTGTACACCCGCCAGTGCTCGCTACGCGTGACGGCGCGGGACCTGGCGGTCATGGGTGCCACGCTGGCCGACGGCGGGATGAACCCGTTGACGGGGGAGCGCGCCGTCGCGCCCGGGGTCAGCCGGCGGGTGCTCGCCGTGTTGGCGACGTCGGGCCTCTACGAGCGGTCGGGGGACTGGCTCTACGACGTCGGGCTCCCCGGCAAGAGCGGCGTGAGCGGGGGATTGGTGACGGTGTCCCCGGGCAAGGGCGGGGTTGGCACCTACTCGCCGCCACTCGACGGCGCCGGCAACAGCGTCCGGGGCCAGCGCGTCACGACGTACCTCTCCGAGCGGCTCGGCCTGAACCTCTTCGCCTCGGCCCCGCTCGCGGCGCGGCCTCGCTCATCGCAAGGGGTTGACATCCCGTGAATACAAGCATAGCCTTGTGAAATAAGTTGCTTGTATAGAGAGAGGACGTCAGCCATGACCACCACATCCACCACCGCCACGGGCCAGCCGGCAACCACCAGGGACTTCGAGTCCGTCATGGAGTTGGCCGCCTCGCTCGAGGCGGTGCACGCCGCCTTGACCAACGCCGCGTCCGTGGCGAGATGGTGGGGCCCGACCACCGGTTCGGCCGAAGAGGGCGCCACGCTGGTCGTCTCCTTCGAGGGCGGGACGCACCCGATCGTCATCCGCGTGGAATCCGCCGAGAAGGGCCGGGTCGTCTGGCAGGTGAAGAGCGCACCGCTCACGCCCGAGTGGGCCGGCACGACGATCGTGTTCGAGCTGGAGCCGCACGGGGAGGGCACCACGGTGCACTTCCGCCACGACGGGCTCACGCCGCAGCTCGAGTGCTTCGACATGTGCCACGCCGGGTGGACGTACTACCTGGCCAGCCTCGTCGACTACGTCGAGCGAGGCGAAGGCCAGCCGTACACCTTGGATTGACCAGGTCGAGCGGCCCCGCCTCCAACAGAATGGCGCCCGTGATGCCGGCGCACGAGGACTCCGAGACGCCCGCAGGACCCGACGCGGTCCTGCGGGCGCTCGCCGACCCGCATCGACGCGCCATCATCCGACTTGTCCGCGAGGAGGAGCTGCCCGCCGGCCAGATCGCCTCCAACTTCGAGCTGACCCAGCAGGCGGTCAGCCAGCACCTCACCGTGCTCAAGCGGGCGGGGTTGGTCGAGGAGCGCCGCGAGGGCACCCGCCGGCTCTACCGCTTCCGGCGCGACGCGCTCGAGCCGGTACGCGAGCTGCTCGACGAGTTCTGGCCCGACGCGCTGGAGCGGCTGAAGAAGGCCGTCGAGCACGACCACCCGAGACGTGAGCACGCCAGAGGTGCGCACGAGAAAAAAGGAGCGTCCTGACCATGTCCGACACGACACCGACTACTCCGCCGGTGATCGCCAGTGTGCGCATCGCCGCACCGCCCGACGTCGTCTTCCCGTACTTCACGGACCCGGCGCTGGCCACGCAGTGGATCGCCGAGAGCGCAGACCTCGATCCGCGCCCGGGCGGCGTGTTCGCCATCGACGTACAGGGCAACCCGGCGCGCGGAACCTTCGTCGAGGTCGACCCACCGCAGCGCGTCGTGTTCACCTGGGGCGTCGACGGCGAAGCCGGGATGCCGCCGGGCAGCACGACGGTCGAAGTGGTGTTGGCGGCCGACGGGGACGACACCGTGGTGACGCTGACCCATCACGACTTACCGGAGGGCTTCCGCCAGTCGCACCAGGAAGGATGGAACGAGTTCTTGGGCGCGTTGGCGCCGGTGGCCTCGACGGCGGGCTGAGCCGGCGGCCGGCCGCCGGGGCGGCGTGCGGCGGAGCGTGGCGGTGACCTCCCCTGGTGTCCTCGAAACGAGAACGTGTTACAGTTTTTGCCGAGCGCGGCCTTGATGGCAGGGACCGCCGCGAGCACGCGAGGCTGCCCCACGATGTTTCTCGAAGAGAGCCCCGAACAGCAGCAGCTGCGCGCCGAGCTCCGCAGGTACTACGCCGGGCTGCTCACCGACGAGGTGCGCGCCGGGCTGGCCGAGGGTGGCGAGGGCGGCGACGCGTGGCGCGAGGTCGTGGGCCAGATCGGCAAGGACGGCTGGCTCGGCATCGGCTGGCCGGCCGAGTTCGGTGGGCAGGGTCGTCCCGCCACGGACCAGTTCATCTTCTTCGACGAGACGCGCCGTGCCGGCGCGCCGTTTCCCTTCGTCACCATCAACACGGTGGGGCCGACCATCATGCGCTACGGCACCGACGAGCAGAAGTCGTTCTTCCTGCCGAAGATCCTCGCGGGCGAGCTGAACTTCGCCATCGGCTACACCGAGCCCGAGGCGGGCACGGACCTGGCGTCGCTGCGCACGCGCGCCGTGCGCGACGGCGAGGAGTACGTCGTCAACGGCGCCAAGATCTTCACGTCGGGCGCCGACCAGGCCGACTACGTCTGGCTCGCCACCCGCACCGATCCCGACGTCCCCAAACACAAGGGCATCTCGATCCTGTGCGTGCCGACGTCGTCACCGGGCTTTGTGTGGTCGATCATCAACACCGTCGGCGGGCTGACGACGACGCAGACCTTCTACGACAACGTGCGGGTCCCCGTGGCGAACCGCGTCGGTGACGAGAACGAGGGCTGGCGCATGATCACCACCCAGCTCAATCACGAACGGGTCGGGTTGGCCGCCTGGAGCGGGCTGGCCATCTCGCTCTATCAGGACGTGGTGACCTGGGCGGCCCAACAGCCGAGCGACGACGAGCAGACCTTGATCGACCACGGCTGGGTACAGATGGATCTCGCCAAGTGCCACGCCGAGCTCGAGGCCATGTGGCTCTTGAACTGGCGCATGGCCGTGCACGTCGCCGACGGCGAGCTCACGGGCGCGGAGTCGTCGTCCATCAAGGTGTTCGGGACCGAGCGCATCATCGAGGTGACGCGCCTGTTGCTCGGAGTGGTCGGTGCCGCGGGGTATCTCGTGCCGGGCTCACCGGGCGCGCTGCTGCGGGGCCGGGTCGAGGCGACGGGCCGCCAGGCACAGATCAACACGTTCGGCGGCGGCGTGAACGAGGTGCAACGCGAGATCGTGGCGACGGCCGGGCTCGGGATGACACGGGGGGCGCGGTGAGCGCCGCCGCCGGTGCGCGCGAGCGCTTCGATGAGCTGGCGCCCTTCCCCGACCACAGCGCCGAGCTGGCGGCGCTCGTGGGGCAGGCGTCGGGCTCGCCGAACCTGTCACCCGATGCGGTCAACCTCCCCATGATCCGGCACTGGGTCGAGGCCATGGGCGACCTCAACCCCGTCTACCTGTCGCACGCGGCGGCGCGGGAGGCCGGCTACGACCAGCTCATCGCCCCACCGACCATGCTCCAGGCGTGGATCATGCGCGGCCTGCGCTCCTCGCTGCTCATCGAGGAAGCCCGGGCCGCCGGCGCGGAGCAGGGCACCGGTACGAACGACATCATGATGGGCCTGCTCGACGACGAGGGACTCACCTCGGTGGTGGCGACGAACTGCGAGCAGCACTACGTGCGTCCACTGGTTCTGGGCGACCGGCTGCTGGCGCGCTCGGCGATCGAGTCGATCTCCGAAGCCAAGCGGACCGGGCTCGGCACCGGGCGCTTCTTGACCACGCGCATGGACTACGTCGCCGTGCCCGACGTGGACGTGCCCCCGGTGGAAGCGGTGACGCCCGAGGACGTCCAGGCGCTCTTCGACGCCGGCGAGCCCGTGGCCACCATGCGCTTTCGCATCCTCAAGTACCTGCCGCCCGATCGCCCGCCGCCTCGGCCGCCACGGCCGCGGCCCGCACTCACCCAGGACAACGCGTTCTGGTTCGAGGGGGCGCAGGCGCATCGGCTCCTGATCCAGCGGTGCGCGTCGTGCGGCACGTTGCGTCATCCGCCGCTGCCGGCGTGCGGGGTGTGCGGGTCGTTGGACTGGGACACGGTGGAGTCCTCGGGCCGCGGCACCCTCTACTCCTATGTGGTCGTGCACTACCCACAGGTCCCCGGGTTCGAGTACCCGCTTCCGATCGGCTTGGTCGAGCTGGAGGAGGGGACGCGCCTCGTGGCGAACCTGGCCGAGATGGCGAGAGAGGACATCGAGGTGGGGATGGCGCTCCGGGCCGAGTTCGTCGACTTCGACGAGGGCCTGTCGCTGCCGGTGTTCGTGCCGAGCGACGCTGCTTCGCCGGTCGGTGCCGGGGTCGGTTCGGGGAATGGTGCCTGATGGACTTCGCCCTGAGCGAGGAGCAGCTCGCCGTGTCCGAGGCGGCGTCGGGGATCTTCGCCGGGATGGCAGAACCCGAGCGCATTGCTGCCATCGAGGTGAGCGAGGAGCGGGTCGACCGCGAACTGTGGCGGGCTCTCGCCGCCGCCGACCTCTTGGGCCTGGCGGTCCCCGAGGCCGACGGCGGCGCAGGCTACGGGCTCATGGAGCTGTGCCTGCTGCTCGAGGCGCAGGGCGCCGCGGTGGCACCGGTGCCGCTGTGGCCCACGCTCTTGCTCGGCGCGCTGCCGATCGCGCGCTTCGGCTCGGAGGCGCAGCGATCCCGAATCTTGCCCGGCGTGGTGGCGGGGGAGACGATCCTTACCGCGTCGCTCTCGGGCAGCGCCGCCAGCCCGAGGTCGACGCCGTCGCTGCGCGCGGCGCGTGGTGCCGACGGTGGCTGGGTCTTGGGCGGCACGGAGCTCGCGGTGCCCCAGGCCCACATCGCGGCGTTCATCGTCGTGCCGGCCCGTAGCGAGGACGGGGTGCTCCTGGCACTGGTCGACCCGCACGCACCCGGCGTCACGCTCGAGCGCGCCGTCACCACGAACCGCGAGATCCACCCGCACCTGCACCTCTCCGACGTTGCGGTCTCGGCCGAAGACGTGCTCGTCGGTCCCGCCAGGGGACGCACCGCGCTCGACGAGACGCTGATCGCCGCCATCATCGGCTTGTGCGCGCTCCAGGTCGGGGTCTGCGAGGCGGCGTTGGCACGGACCGCGGCCTACCTGAACACCCGGAACCAGTTCGGACGCCCGCTCAGCACCTTCCAGGGCACCATGCTCAAGGCAGCCGACGCGGCCATCGACATCGAAGCCATGCGGGTGACCTGGCAGAACGCCGCCTGGCGCTTCGACACCGGCCGCGGTGTCGCCGACGCGGCGCGGGTGGCGAAATGGCAGGCCTCCGAGCGCGGGCAGCGTGCCGTCCACACCACCCAGCACCTCCACGGCGGGATGGGCGCCGACATCACCTATCCGATTCATCGCTACTTCTTGTGGGGCAAGCAGATCGAGCTGTTGCTGGGCGGCCCGAGCGCGCAGCTGGCCCGGCTCGGCGCCGACATCGCCGAGCGTGCCTTGACGAAGGTCGGACGATGACGACGATCTCGAGCGCGGGGCCGGCCTACGCCGACGTGTCGGTGGGCGACGAGCTGCCCACCCTGGTGATCCCGATCACCAGGACTCTGATCACGTCGGGCGCCATCGCAAGCCGCGACTACCAGGACGTGCACCACGACCAGGTGCTGGCCAAAGCGCGCGGATCGAAGGACATCTTCATGAACATCCTCACGACCAACGGACTGGTCGGGCGCTACGTCACCGATTGGTCCGGGCCGCGCAGCCGTCTGGTCGACGTCAACATCCGCCTCGGCGCACCGAATTACCCCGACTGCACCATGACGTTCACCGGGTCCGTGGCCGAGAAGGGGACCGTCGCCGAGGACGGCAAGAGCGGCACGGTGACCGTGTCGGTGCGCGGCGCCAACGAGCTGGGCGATCACGTGACCGGAACGGTGACGCTCGCGTTGCCGGTGCAGGCCTGATGGCGCATTCCTTCGCGGGGACGGTCGCCATCGCCGGCATCGGGGCCACCGAGTTCTCCAAGGCCTCGGGGCGCTCGGAGCTACGCCTGGCCGTCGAGGCGGTGGATGCCGCGCTGCACGACGCCGGGATCGCACCGTCGGAGGTGCAGGGCATGGTGACGTTCAGCTCCGACACCAATCCCGACATCGACATCGCGCGCAGCCTGGGCATCGGTGAGCTCACGTTCTTCAGCCGTATCCACTATGGGGGTGGCGCGGCCTGCGCCACGGTCCAGCAGGCGGCGCTCGCCGTTTCCTCGGGCGTCGCCGACGTGGTGGTGTGCTACCGGGCCTTCAACGAGCGCTCCGGTTCGCGCTTCGGCACCGGGGTGCAGGGCCGGCCGCCGATCCCCAACGCCGAGAACGCGGACATGGCCTCGTACCTCCCGGTAGGCCTGCTGACCCCGGCCTCGTGGGTTGCCATGGCGGCACAGCGCTACCTGCACGTGACCGGCGCCACCAGCGAGGACCTCGGCCGGGTGGCGGTGGCGGACCGCAGACACGCGGCGACCAACCCGAGGGCGTGGTTCTACGAGCAGCCGATCACGCTCGAGGAGCACCAGGCCAGCCGCTGGATCGTCGAACCGCTGCACCTGCTCGACTGCTGCCAGGAGACCGACGGCGGGCAGGCGCTCGTGGTGACCTCGCTGGAGCGGGCCCGCGACCTCCCGACGACGCCCGTCGTGGTGCGCGCCGCCGCCCAGGGCTCGGGCGCCGGCCAGGACATGATGACGAGCTATTACCGCGACGACCTCCTCGGCCTGCCCGAGATGGCAGTCGTGGCCAGGCAGCTCTGGGAGACCTCGGGGCTGGGTCCGTCGGACATGCAGGCGGCCATCCTCTATGACCACTTCACCCCGTACGTGCTCTACCAACTGGAGGAGCTCGGGTTCTGCGGCAAGGGTGAGGCGAAGCACTTCGTGCGCGACGGCCGCATCGAGCTCGGCGGTGCGCTCCCGATCAACACGCACGGCGGCCAGCTCGGCGAGGCCTACCTCCACGGCATGAACGGGATTGCCGAGGGTGTCCGTCTCGTCCGCGGCACCTCGGTGAACCAGGTGCCCGATGTCGAGCACGTCGTCGTCACTGCGGGCACGGGGGTACCGACCAGCGGGCTGGTGCTCGGCATCGACCGCTGAGCAGTCCGTCGCCGAGGTCAGATGGGCCGATCGCTCACCGCCGCTTCGAGCGCGGTGGCGTCCTCACCACCCAGCAGCACGTACGGCCCGTCTTTGTCGGGTTGCCACAGCACCGCTTCGTCACAGTTCCAGCGTTCCGCGCGCAGCGCCCGCTTCAGGACCTTGTTGGTCGCGGTGATGGGCAGTGAGCCGCTCATGCGCACGAAGCGCGGTGCCCACTTGGTGCCGAGGTCACCCTGCGCCGAGAGGAACGCGGCGAACTCGGCCGCATCGAGTAGGGCCACTCCGGGCCGAAGCTGCACCGCCGCCATCACCTGGTCCCCGACGAGGGGGTCGGGCACGGCGTAGACGGCGGCCAGCACCACGTCGGGATGGCGTTGGAGGATCCGCTCGACGGGCGCCGACGCGAAATTCTCGCCGTCGACGCGGAGCCAGTCGTGATCGCGCCCGGCGAAATAGAAGAACCCGGGCTCGTCGCGATAGGCCAGATCGCCGGTCCAGTACCAGCCGTCGCGCAACCGGGCCCGCTCGGCATCGTCGTTGCGCCAGTAGCCCTCGAAGCCGGCGCCGCCGCCCTTCGACACCAGCTCGCCGATGGCTTCGTCGGCGTTGAGCAGGCGGCCGCTGTCGTCGAAGCGTGCCGGCGGGCACTCCGCGCCGGTTTCGGGGTCGAGCACGACGGTCCCCTCCGGCGCGAGGCCGAGCGCGCCCGGTGGCGTGTCCGGCGTCCGCTGGACGGTCGCCCCACCCTCGGTCGACCCGTAGGAGTCCGTCACCACCACGTCGAAGCGCTCGGCGAAGCGCGCCACGTCGTCGGTCGACCCCTCGTTCCCGAACGCACGCACCAGCGGGTTGTCGGCGTCATCGGGCTGTTCGGGCGTGGCCACGATGTACGACAGCGGCTTGCCCACATAGTTGAAGTACGTCGATCCGGTCGCCCGCACGTCGGGGAGGAACCCCGACGCCGAGAAGCGGCCCGTCGTCGGGAGGGCCACGGTCGAACCGGCCGCCAGCGCCGGGCCCCAGCCCGCCATCAGCGCGTTGGAATGGAACAAGGGCATGGCGATGTAGCACACGTCCTCAGGGGTGAGGGCGTACATCCGCGCCACGGTGGCGGCGATGCGGGCCAGGCGGCCCTGGCTGCACAGGCACGCCTTGGGCGCCCCCGAGGTGCCCGACGTGAAGAGCAGATACCCGAGGGAGTCGGGCGTCACGGACGGATCGGCCACCTCCGCGGGCACCGCGCCCGCGTGGATGGCCAGCTCGGACTGGGCGCCCTCCGTGTCGAGGACCAGCACCCGCGCGTTGTCGGCGGACACGGTACCGAGGGCGTCGCCGATACGTGCACCGTCGACGAGGGAGAGCGAGGCGGAATCGGTGACGAGGAACTGGCACTCGGTGTGGGTGAGGTCGCGCACCAGCTCCTCGCCGCGGTGCGTGGGGTTGGCCCCGACGACGACCGCCCCCGCCAATGCCGCGCCCTGGAGCCAGAACACGAACTCGGGAACGTTGTCCAAGAGGACGGCGACGTGGAACGGGCGGTCGGTGCGCTGGGCGTGCAGCCAGGCGGCCCGGGTGGCGGCCCGTGCGACCACCTCGGCGTGGCTGAGTCGAAGCTCTGCGGCCACGAGGCCGAGACGTGTGTCGTCGGCGCGGGCGAGCACGGCGCCGGCGACCGTCTCGGGGGCTTGCGCCGGCCCTGCGTCAGCTGAGGTCACCACTACTCCAAACGTCTCTGACCTGGGGTGGAATCCCCATTATTGGAACACGTTGCACTTTAGTCCCCACCGTGTTACCTTCGGTGGAACGCCGCCGGAACGGACCGCGGCACCGTCGACGAGGACGTGCATCCCCATGGAATTCGGCATCTTCAACAGCGTGTGCGTGTTGCCCCGGTACGTCGAGCGGCACGGAGCGTCGGCCGAGCACGACCGCATTATGGACGAGGTCGCCTACGTCGAGGTGGCCGACAAGGCCGGTTTCAAGTACGCCTGGGTCACCGAGCACCACTTCCTCACCGAGTACTCGCACCTGTCGGCCAACGAGTCCTTCCTCGCGTACGTGGCCGCCCGCACCAAGAACATCCACATCGGGTCGGGCATCTTCAACATCACGCCACCGGTGAACCACCCGGCCCGCATCGCCGAGCGGGTGGCCATGCTCGACCATCTCTCCGAGGGCCGCTTCGAGTTCGGCACCGGCCGCGGCTCGTCGACGACCGAGCAGCGCGGCTTCGGGATCGAGGACCCCGAGCTCACCCGTGAGATGGTGGCCGAGACGCTGCCCCAGATCATCCGCATGTGGAGGGACGAGGACTACAGCTACGACGGCAAGTTTTTCTCGATGCCGCCGCGCAACGTCCTCCCGAAGCCCTACTCCAAGCCGCACCCGCCGATCTGGATGGCGGCCGGGAGCCCCCCCACCTTCGACCTGGCGGCCGAGCTCGGCGTGGGGGTGCTGTGCTTCGGCTTCTCCACCCCCGATCAGCTGACACCGTTGGTGGCCCGCTACAAGGAGAAGGTCGCCGACTGCAAGAACCCGATCGGCGGGTTCGTGAACAACAACGTGATGATCACGACGCAGATGCTGTGCATGGAGGACGGGGCCAAGGCCCGGCGGACCTTCCTCGAGGCCGACACCACGTACTTCTTGAGCAGCCTCTTCCGCTACCTGGACACCTTCCCGAGGCCCGCCGGCATCCCCCAGTGGCCCGAGGTCCTTCCGCCGATCGACGCGGCCACGCTCGACGCCGCCATCGCGGCGGGCGTGACTGCGGTCGGGACACCCGACGAGGTCGGCAAGGTCATCGAGGGATACGCCGCCACCGGCGCCGACCAGCTTTCCTTCGGCATGCTCTCGACCTCCATGTCCATCGAGTCGTGTCAGGAGGCCGTCGAGACTTTCGGCAAGCACCTCCTGAAGGACTTCGACAAGGACCCGGTGCACAACACCACCAAGCAGCGCCTGGCGGCCGGCGGCTCGTAAGCCTCCTTCGTCACGCTCCGCGTGACAGGCGGAGCTCGCCGGCTTCAAAGCGTCGGTCGATCTCGTCGGCCACTGCGGCCGGTCCGCGCGCGCCGCAGTCGACCCGGTGGCGCTCCGCCACCCCGTGGTTCTCGAACTGCGCCCAGAGGTCGTCGATCACCGCGGCGTCGGCCAGGGCGCCCGCGTGCTCGGGCTCCCCGGTGCGCTCCTCCGCGCGCTGCTGGACGACGCCAATCGGCGCCCGTAACACTGCGTAGTTGATGGCGATGCCGGGTGGCTCACAGGCGGACGCGAAGAGATCGAGCATGAACGGATAGAGGATGCCCTCGGCCACCGTGAAGTAGCCGCCTTCCGCGAAGACGGCGACAGCCTCGGCGGCGGCCCGGAGCACGACGCGGTTTTGGGCGTGGGCGACTTCGCGCCAGGGCTCGATTGCCCCGCGTCGCAGCTTGGCGAAGAACCAGTCCAGGTCGAGGCAGACCGAGGGGTCATGGCGGTCGGCCACCAGCGGGGCGACCGTGGTCTTGCCGCAACCGGGGGAGCCGGTCACCAGCAGCAGGGGTGCGGGAGGCACGGCTGCATCATCGCGTGCCGGTCAGGATTTCCGGTGGCTCATCTCGAGGCGGCACGGGTTGACGCGGTTCACCGGACGGCTCGACGGTCTACGTCGCCAACCCGGACTCCGATTCGGTCAGCGTCGTCCACGCCACCGACGGACGGATCGAGAACACGTACGCGGTGGCGGGCGACGACGGCGGCGTCATGACGGTCATCAAGACGGCCACGGGCCAGCACGCACCCGACTCAGCCCGGGCCGTCCGCTTGCACGATTGCCGCGGCCCAGGTGTAGTCGGGCTTGCCCGATGGGGAGCGCTCGACCCGGTCGACCACGTAGAGGCGGCGCGGGACCTTGTACCCCGCGACGAACTCCCGGCACCGCTCCTGGATCGCTTCGAGCGACGGCGCAGCGTGACCGCGCCGCGGCTCCACGATGGCGGCAACCGTCTGGCCCCACCGCTCGTCGGGGGCACCGCACACGATGGCGTCCATCACGTCGGGATGCGAACGGACGGCCGACTCGACCTCTTCGGGAAAGATCTTCTCGCCCCCGGAGTTGATGACGATCGACCCTCGCCCGAGCAAGGTGATGGAGCCGTCGGCCTCGACGGTCGCGTAGTCACCCGGCATCACGTAGCGCGTCCCGCGGACGTCGAAGAACACCTCGGCCGTCTTCTTCGGGTCGTTGTAGTAGCCGAGCGGGATGTCCCCGGCGCGGGCGATCTTGCCGATCGTGCCCGAGCCCGGCTCGACCAGCTCGAGGTTCTCGTCGAAGACGACGGTCTTGCCGAGCCGGTGCACCGTGGGCCCGCTCTTCATGGCCGTGTTGCCGGCGGTGATGACCGTGAGACCGTTGTTGCCCCCCTCGGAGGAGCCGATGGCGTCTGTGATGACGAGGTTGGGCAGGCGCTCGAAGAACTCGTCCTTCACCGGTGCGGAGAAGAGCGCCGCCGACGAGACGACGGCCAGCAGCGAGGACAGATCGAAGTCCTCTCCGTGTTCGGCCAACATCTCGACCAGTGGCTTGCCCATGGCGTCACCGGTGATCATGACCGAGTTGACCCGCTCCTCACCGACTAGACGCCACACTTCGTGCGGGTCGAACTTGGCCATGAGGACGACCTTGGAGCCCACGAAACTCTGGCCCATGACGCCCCACTGCGTGGCGCCGTGCATGAGCGGCGCGACCGGCAGGTGCACCATGCCGCCCCCCGCACCCTTGGCCACCATCACGGCCGGATCGGTGACCCGCTCGTTGGTCGTGGGGTCGGTCCCGCCTCCCAGCGCGTAGAACACGTCCTCGTGGCGCCAGACCACTCCCTTGGGCATGCCGGTGGTGCCGCCCGTGTAGAGGATGTAGAGGTCGTCGCCCGAGCGCGGCCCGAAGTCACGTTCGGCCGACCGGCCGTCCAGCGCGTCCTCGTAGGGCACCGATCCCGGTGCCGGCTCGGCGTCGCTGCCGTCGTCGACCACGAGCACATGCTGCATGTCGGGCAGCTCGGGGAGCAGGGCGGCGACCAGCGGCGCGAACTCCCGTTGGTAGACCAGCGCCTTCAGGTCGGCGTTGCCCATCAGGTAGCGCAGCTCGTCCTTGACGTAGCGGTAGTTGATGTTGATCCAGACGGCGCGCAACTTGAAGACGGCCCACGCGGTCTCGACCCACTCGACGGAGTTGTACGCGTAGATCCCGACGTGGTCCCCCGGACCGACTCCCTGCGACGCGAAGTAGTGCGCCAGCCGGTTGGCCCGAGCCTCCATCTCGGCGTAGGTGCGCCGCGCTCCGTTGGCGACCAGGTACTCCCGTTCTGGATACGCGTCGACCGCGGCCTCGAAGAGATCGGCCAGGTTGAATTCCATCGGGTCGAGATTAGAACACGTTCTCGTTCGCCGCCTCATTCTCCGGGAGGCCACCGCGCCGGAGCGCCGGACCCGTTCGGGCGGCCGGCCCGACGCGGGCCCGACTCGCCCGGTGCCGGCCATACCCTGGGCTCGGCCCGCGCCCCGGCGTTATGGTCAGGCCCCATGGCGTACCCGACTGCGGTCTCTCGTGACATCGCCGCGCCGCCGGACAAGGTCTGGGGCCTTGTCGCCGACGTGTCGCGGATGGGGGAGTGGTCCCCCGAGAACCAGGGCGGCTCGTGGATCAAGGGTTCGGACGGACCGGCGCCTGGCGCGGTGTTCAAAGGCCACAACAAGAACGGCATCCGGCGCTGGTCGAGTACCTGCACGGTCGTGGCCTGCGAGCCGGGCCTGGTCTTCGAGTTCGTCGTGACGACAGGACCGCTCGACGTGGCCAACTGGCGCTACGAGTTCGAGGAGACGGCGACCGGCTGTCGGGTCACCGAGTCGTGGCGGGACAACCGCAAGCCATGGTTCGCCTTCGTGGCGCGCGTCATGGGTGACCACAGCGCCGCCCACGCCGAGCAGGAGATGACGGCGACGCTGGGGAAGCTGGCGGCCGCGGCGGAGTAACCGCAGTTGGTCGAGCACCGCGGGTCCCGGGCCTTCTGCTGGTTACACCGGCATTGCGACATTCGTGGCTACCACTGTGACCACCGCATGTCATTTTGCCCGTCGTTTTGAATGACAGTGATCGCCCGGTAAACGTCGCCTTATCTCCGGCGGGTCAAGGTGATTTCCCATCAGTAACACGTTTACGGCGTCTGACCGCAGGGCAGGAGATGCCCGTTACGGGTGGGGGCTCCGGGGGTGTTGCAACTTCGGTCTGCCACCAAAGGAAAACACCAAGGGAAGAAACCTAGGAGGAAACACAAAACCATGATTATTTCACGTATCGCCCGCCTCTCTTTCGCAGCGGCGGTCGCCACGGCCCTGCCGATCGGCGGTGCCATCGCGCTGACGGGGAGCCCTGCGGGCGCGTCGACGGTGACGATCAAGTGCGGCGTGCTGACGGGCACCGAAACAGGGACGACTCAGCTCAGCTCATGTAACGCGAATGGTGGAAGCACCAAGGCTGCACAGACATCCACCCTCTTGACGGGCGGGACGATCAAGTGGGCCAACGGTGACAAGACAACCTTCGGCGCGCCGACAGTGACCTCGGTGGCGACCCCGAACTGCGTGACGGCAGGTTCTAGCGAGGACTCCGTGAAGGGTGCGGTGACGAAGGACAAGGATCACACGGTGGCAGTACCCGGCAAGTACAAGGGCGACGTTTGCATCGACCCAAGCGGCAACCTCAGCCTCGCCATCGGGACGAAATTCAAGGTCAGTTGAGAATCTGATGCGGGGGTCGCTGGAAACTCAGAACCAGCGATAGTCGACACCAGTAGCAACCGAACGGGCCGGGCGGATTGTCGCCCGGCCCGTTCGCGCGTCACTGCGTCGTCGGCTCGACGACCAGAGTCACGGAGACGCCAACGTGACCGGGACGCTCCCCGTGTTGGACCCGATGTTGGTGCCGGTGGGTACGAGCGCGACGGTATACGTGCCTGTGCCGGGAAGCTTCACGGCGCCGGTGCTCCCTGACTGGGCGGCGCAGCTGCTGGCGACGGCGCTGCCCGAGGGGCTGAGCACCTGGATGTCGAGGTCGCAGTTGGCCGGGAAGGTCCCGCCGGTGGTGCTCGCCGTCACCGTCTCGCCGGAGGTGCCCGAGAAGGCGAAGTCTTGTCCTTGTCCGGTGTTGGTCGCCGTGAAGGTCTGGCTCGGCCCGTTGGCCGTGATCGTCCCCGCAGCCGGGTTCTCGCTGAGGGCGAGCTTCACGCTGCCGGTATTGGTGCCCACGTTGTTCCCTTCCGGCACGAGCTCAATCGTGTACGTGCCCTTCGCCGGCAGTGTCACCGGCCCGGACCACCCAGACTGGGAGGCGCACCCGGCGTCCTCCAAGACGTTGCCTCCGGGGCTGACCATGAGCATGGTGAGATCACAGTTGCCGGGAAAGCTCCCATCGAAGGTCGAGGCCTCCATGACCTCTCCAGCCTTGCCCTTGAACGTGAAGTTCCCCCCGGTCCCCGTGTGCGTGGACGTGAGGGTCGTGGTCGCGCCGTTGGGTGTGATCGTCCCGTTGCCTGGTTCCGCCGAGACCGCCACTGTCACGCTCCCGGTATTGGACCCGACGCTATTGCCCAGGGGCACGAGCTCAATGGAGTACGTCCCGGTGGCGGGAAGGACGGTCTCGGCGATCCACCCGGTCGTGCTGGCGCATCCACCATTGACCAGGACCGAGCCGTCAATCACGAGCTCCACGCTGAGGTCGCAGTTGGACGGGAAGGTGCCGTTGTACGCCGACACCGTGACCACCTGACCCGCCGTGCCCGAGAAGTTGAGGTTCTCGCCCGTTCCCGTATGAGTGGAGGTCACGGTGACCGGGGCCCCGTTCTCGGTGATCGTCGCGTTGGCCGGCTCCTCCGAGAGGGCCACCGTCACACTGCCGGTATTGGAGCCGATGGAGTTCCCCAGCGGCACGAAGTCGATGTAGTACGTGCCCTTGCCTTCGAGAGCGGTCTCTCCGATCCAGCCCGTCTGCGAGCTGCACCCTGAACTTCCGAGCACGTTCCCCGACGAGTCGAGCAGCTCCATGTTGAGGTCGCAGTTGGACGGGAAGGTGCCGCTGTAGGCCGACACGGTCACCACCTGCTTCTTGCCGGTGAAGGCGAACTCTTGACCCTGGCCGGTGTGGCTGGCCGTGAACGTGACCGCCGGACCGTTCATCGTGATCGACCCGTTGGCCGCATTGGCCGAGAGGGAGAGCGTGACGCTCCCGAGGTCGCTGTTGGCCGGGTCGACCTCGATCGAGTAGGTCCCCGCGCCCGGCAGCGCAGTCTCACCGATGAAGCCGGACGTCCCGACGCAGCCCGCTTCGGCAACCTGGTTCCCGTTGGGGTCGAGGAGGAGAAGATTCGCGTCGCAGGTGTTCGCAAAGGTCCCACCCGACGCGCTGACGGTCACCACCTCGCCCGAGGTGCCCGCGAAGGTGAAGGTCGCCGGCACGCCCGCACTCGAGACGGTGGCCGTGACCGTCGAACCGTTCGCGGTGATCGTCCCCGAGTTCGCCGATGCGGCACCCGAGCCCACGACGAGGGCTGCACCGAGCGCCAGCAACGTTGTCAGCGCCACGCAGGACAGGCGTCGGGTGGTTCGACGCGCCACCATCGATCGCGACCTGAGTTCGGTCCGAACACTGTTCCTTCGCATCGTGACTGGCACCTTGTGACCTCCTCCGTTTTCCGACGCCGTCCACGCAGAACCGGTCCGAACGCCCGTCGCGACGGGCCTAGCCACTCCGGCGCAGCCGAAGACCACGTCAACCGAGACGTGGGGTCCGTCTACGCCGAATCTGTTCGCCGAACCGCCTGGTGGCTCTCGGCCGACGGTATAAGGCAGTCCCGCCTCGGTCAATGGTCCGATCTGTCGGAGGCGCTGACAACGTGACGAAAAGGTGACGGCGGTGATGAAAAGGGATCCCGCGTCGGGAGAATCCGGGCAAAAAGCAGAGATTGGCGTTATTTCTCGCGCAATCGTTGCTTCTCCGGCAGTCGCCGGAGCACGTGGTCAGCCGCCGGCGCGTCACCGGGCCCGCTCCGCTGGCGCAGCCGCGCCACCACCGCCCGGCCGTGGGCCTCGTCGACGTTGCCTCCGTACTTGAACTTGGCCGTCACCTGCTCCACGGAAACCTCAATGCCAAGGATCGTCTGCAGTTTCGCTCCGTGGGCCTCGGCGGGGTCGGCCACCCCCACGTCGGGCTGGAATGTGCCGAGTTGGCGCCGGAGGATCGCCGCGACGCTCCCGGGCGCCGACCGCTCGTCGTGCACCGTCGCCGCGCCAGCCAGCTGCACCGCGCCGTAATAGGTGGTCGGGATCCCGAGGGCGGGGTCCTCCCCGCCAATGGCCTTCCACGACGACGGGATGAAGGCCCAGTCCTCCGCCACGCTGAGGAGCACGCGCGGGTTCTCGGCGAGTGCGGCGAAGATCGGGTTCGCCCGCACGAGGTGCAGCCACACCGTCTCTCCCTCGAGCACGAACTGCGTGGGCACGACGACGGGCAGGCCGCGGTCAGGCCCGCCCGGGGCGACCAGGTGCCCGAAGGGATGCGCCTCGACGAAGGGCCGCCACTCCTCCTCGCCCATGGTGGCGTCGACCGGGGCGATGAACACGCCTCAGTCTGGCCCAGCGCAGCTGGTCCGGTGACTACTCGGCGCCGACCCCCAGCTCGTCGATGGATTCGGTCCGGTGTCGCTTGTAGTCCACCTTGCCGTTGGGTGCCCGCCCGATTGTGGAGACGAAGCGCACGCGCCGCGGCGCCTTGTAGGAGGCCAACCGGTCCTTCACGTGCGCGATCAGCCCGGCCTCGTCGTGCGACGCCTCGCCGTCGGCCAGCTCGACCACCGCGACGACCTGCTCGCCGTAGGTCGGATCGGGGACGCCGACCACGACGGCGTCGCGGACCGACTCGTGCGTCTTGAGGGCCTCTTCGACCTCCTCGGGGAAGATCTTCTCGCCGCCCGAATTGATGACGACCGACCCGCGCCCGAGCAGGTGGATGGTGCCGTCGGCGTCGACCTGGGCGTAGTCGCCCGGGATGGAGTAGCGCACGCCGTCGATCTCCTTGAACGTGCGCGCGGACTTGTCCTCGTCCTTGTAGTACCCGAGCGGGTTGCGCCCGCCCAGGGCGAGCACGCCCACCTGGCCCGAGCCCGGCTCCACCTCTTGGCCCGATTCGTCCAGGACCTTCACGTTGGGACCGAGCGTGAACGACGCGGTCTTGACGGCGGTGCCGCCGCCCGAGATCGACTGCCCCATCCCGAGCGCCTCCGACGAGCTGAAGGCGTCGGCCAGCAGCATCTGTGGATGGTGGGCCAGCAGCCGTTCCTTCACCGGCTCGCTCCACATCGCCCCCGAGGAGATGATCATGACCAACGAGCTCAGGTCCCACTTGCCCGGATGCGCGTCGAGCTCGGCCAGCAGCGGCCGCGAGAAGGGATCGCCCACGATGACGAGTGCGTTGACCTTCTCCCGCTGGATCACATCGAGCATCTCGGCGGGGTCGTAGCGCCGGCTCTCGAGCAGGCACACCCGTCCGCCGTCGGCGAGCACGGTGTAGGCGGTGAACGCGCCCGTGCCGTGCATGAGAGGGCAGGCCGGCAAGAGCGTGACGCTGCCAGGCTTCTCGCTGAGGACCTGGCGCACTCCGTCGAGGCCGCCGTCGGGGTCGTAGCGGCGCGCCGAGCCGCTCAAGAGCAAGGTGAAGAGATCGTCCTGGCGCCACATGACGCCCTTGGGCATGCCGGTGGTGCCGCCGGTGTAGAGCATGAAGAGGTCGTCGCCGCTGCGGCCCCACGGCGCGCGCACTCGGCCGTCCGCCGACTTGGCCGCGTCCGAATACGGCGTGGCCCAGTCGGGGCAGGGGCCCGCGCCGTCGTCGACCCAGAGCCAGCCCTTGACCCGCGGCACGCGGTCGAACACCCGCTCGACGCGTTCGCTGAACGACCCGTGGAACACCACGGCGACCGCGTCGGCGTTGTCCCACAAGTAGGCCAGCTCGTCGTCGCCGTAGCGGTAATTGGTGTTGACGGGGACCAGGCCGATCTTCGCGGCGGCGAACGTCGCCTGCAGGTACGCCGGCGCGTTGTAGAGGTACAGCGCCACCTTGTCCTGCTGGACCACCCCGAGGTCGAGCAGGAACCGCGCCACGCCGTCGGCCCCGCGGTCGAGCTCGGCCCACGTCACGCTGCGCGCGCCCTGGGTGATGGCGACGAGCTCGGGCTGGGTGTCAGCCACCGTCTCCCAGACGTCGCCGTAATTCCAGTCAGTCATCGTCCGCTCCAATCGCCGACGCTTTGCCCGGATCCGTGTTCCGTTCGACGCGGCACGAGGCGATGGAGCCTACGCTCCCGGCGTGGACCTCGGCCTCCCGGGCGACGACGACCCCCGCCGCGTCAGCGTCCGCGACTTCCTCGCCGAGCATCCCCACCCGACCGGACGCCAGCTGGCCGAGGCTGGCTACGTCGTGCCCCATTGGGCATCCCCCTTCGGCCTCGACGCCGACCCGATCACCCAGCTGCTGATCGACGATGAGCTCCGGCGGGCCCAGGTCCGGCGCCCGGTCAACCCCATCGGCATCGGATGGGCGGGGCCGACCCTCATGTACGCCGGCACCGAGGAGCAAAAGGAACGCTGGCTCTGGCCGCTCCTCAGTGGGGAGGAGTTCTGGTGCCAGCTCTTCTCCGAGCCCGGCGCCGGCTCCGACCTCGCCTCGCTGACGACGCGGGCGGTGCGCGACGGCGACCACTACGTGATCAACGGGCAGAAGGTGTGGACGAGCTACGCGCACATCGCCCGCTGGGGGATCTTGCTCGCTCGCACCGATCCGGCGGCGACCAAGCACACCGGCATCAGCTACTTCGTCTGCCCGATGGATGCGCCGGGGATCGAGATCCGCCCGCTCATCGACATGACGGGCGAGCACGCGTTCAACGAGGTCTTCTTGAGCGACGTCCGCATCCCGGCCGACCACCTGGTCGGGCCCGAAGGAGGTGGGTGGGACCTGGCCAAGGTCACGCTCGGCAACGAGCGCGTCTCGCTCAGCGGCGAGGGCGCGCTGTGGGGCATGGGCCCGACCGCGGACGACCTCGTTGCGTTGGTCAAGGCCGCGGGCGGCATGCCGGACCCGATCCGGCGGGATGCACTCGTCTCGGTCTGGATGGAATCGCAGATCCTGCGCGTGTTGCGCCTGCGGATGGTCTCGGCCGTTCTGGCCGGACGGGCCCCGGGGGCGGAGGCCTCGGTGCGCAAGGCGATCGCCGACGCGCACGGTCAGCACGTGATGGCGCTCGGCCGTGACTTCGCCGGCGCCCACGCCATGCTGGCTGGGACCGACCCGACCTGGTCCCGGGGCTTCCTCTTCGCCCCCGCCCTCACCATCGGCGGCGGCACCGCCGAGGTCCAACGCAACATCGTCGCCGAAAAGGTCCTCGGTCTGCCGCGAGATCCCTGACTCTGGACCGTTACTCCCTCGGCAGCCGGGACGCCCCGGCCGGACGCGCCGTGCGACGAGCACGGGCGCAACGGCCGTCGCATCGAGTGCCGACGGCAGAGTCCCGAGGATCAGGAGGGTTTCATGCGGAAGGTGCTTCGGTCCGGCGCTTTGGCGCTGGTCGGCCTGGCGGCGGCCGCCCCTGTCATGGCGGCGACGGCACTGCCCGTGCCCGTGCCCGCGTCTGCAGCGACGGGGTCGCGCGCGACCGCACACACTTCGGCGGGAACGCCGGCGACTCCCGGCGACATCGTCCCGGGCATTTACCACGTGCCGATCATCGGCAAGCAGGTGTTGCCGGGGCTCGGCTCGCTGCTCGGCGGCGAGCGTCACGCGACGGCGGTGTCCTCGGCCAACTGGGCCGGCTACGCCGACACCGATGACACCTACACCTCGGTGTCCTCGTCGTGGACCGAGCCGGCGGTCACGTGCTCGAACAGTGGTGCCGGACTGAGCCTCGGCTTGGACGGCCTGACGGGGCTTTCCAATGCGCTCCTGGGAGGGCCCGATTCGGCCTCGGCGTTCTGGGTCGGCCTCGACGGCTACACCTCGACGAGCGTCGAGCAGATCGGCACGGACTCGGACTGCGACTCGGGCGCGCCGTCGTACTACGCCTGGTACGAGATGTATCCGGACCCCTCGGTCACGCTGCCGACGGCGGACGCCGTGAACCCCGGTGACCACCTCACCGCGTTGGTGACCTCGAACGCGGCGGGCACCTCCTTCACCTTGATCATCAAGGACACCAGCACGGGGTGGACCTTTTCCACGACCCAGACCGGCAGTGGCTACGCCCGCTCCTCGGCCGAGGTGATCGCCGAGGCGCCCTCTGAGTGCACCGCGTTGTTCTGCAGCGAGATCCCGTTGGCCGACTTCGGCCACGTCGGGTACTCGGGCGCGTCGCTCATCGACACCGCCGCCAAGGTGGGCTCGCTCTCGGCGTTCAACGCCAACGAGATCACCATGTCGGACAACGGCACCACGCTGGCCACCCCGAGCAACCTCGGCTCCGCCGGGTCGTCGTTCTCGGTGGCCTGGAACAACTCGTAGTCAACCGACAAGCAGATCTTCCAGATCTTCAAACCAGGAGGCAACCCAGCAACCAAGAGAGTCAAAGCGCTCTCACAGCAGCACCCCTCAGCTGGCGGGCAGTTCCCACCCGGTGCGGCGGGACGAACCGGGGCTCGTCAGCTGAGGGGGCGGCCCCGGTGGCCACTTAGGCCACGGATCGACAGGGATGACAGGGATGCCAGGGATGGCAGGGATGTCAGGGATATGGTCAGAACTCGAGCGGGCCGGCGTGGGCGAAGCCCTGCCGGACGCCCTGTCCGGCCCGGGCCACCAGTTGCTCGGGCTCGTAGAGCATGAGATACGCGTTGCGCGCGTGGTCCCGTGAACGGTTCTTGAACACCATCGCCAGCTCGGCCGGGTCGTCGGACTCGTCCTCGTGGACGAACACCTCCAAGATCGGCGTGTTCGTCATGAGCTGCGCCGTCATGATCCCGGTCGACGCCTCGTGGGCACAGACCTTGTCCACCTTCTCCCGGCCCGGCATGCCGAGGGCGACCACGATGCGGCAGTCGTCCTCCTCGATCAGCTTCTTGGCCGCCACCGCCAGGTCCTTGAACCCGGGCACCGTACGACGGATGGTGGTGAAACGGGTGCCGTAGCCGGGGCACTGGGCGAGCTCGTCGAGCGCCTCGCCCCCCATGTCGTAGCGGGCAAACATGGTGTCGACCACGCCGATCAGGTCCATGACCCATTCTCGCGCACGGGACCCATTGGCCTGCCGCCCCGGCGCCGTCCAGAATCGGGGGGTGACCAGCGCCCGTCCTACGACCCCCGCCTCCGACCCGGCCTCGACCCGCGCCGCTGACCCGGCCTCGGCCCCCGCCGCCGACCCGGCCTCCTGGGTCGAGCGCGACGCCGCGGTTGTCTGGCACGGCTTCACCCAGATGGCGACCTACGCCGAGGGCGCCCCCCTCGTGATCGAGCGGGCCGAGGGCAGGGAGCTGATCGCCGCCGACGGCACCCGTTACCTCGATGCGATCTCGTCCCTCTGGGTCAACACCCTCGGACACGGCGTGCCCGAGCTCGACCGGGCCCTCGCCGCGCAAGCCGCCAAGATCGCCCACTCGACCATGCTGGGCAACGGGAACACGGTCGTCGTCGAGCTGGCCGAGGCCCTCACCGCGGTCGTTCCCGTCGACGAGCCCCACTTCCTCTTCGCCGCCGACGGCGCGGTGGCGGTCGAGCAGGCCCTCAAGATCGCGTACCAGTACTGGGTCAACCGGGCCGGCTCCGACATCGCAGCCGGTCCCGACACCGCGGCACCCCCGCGCACCCGCTTCCTCGCCCTCGGCGACGCCTACCACGGCGACACCATCGGCTCGCTCTCGCTCGGCGACGGCGGTGTGTTCAGCGCGGTCTTCGAGCCGCTGTGCTTCCCGGTCCTGCGCACACCCGGCTACGTCGACCCCGGGTGGGCGGACAAGGCGTGCGCCATGGTCGACGCCCACGCCGACGAGCTCGCCGCCGTCGTGATCGAACCGCTCGTCCAAGGTGCATCGGGCATGTTGGTCGCCACCACCTCTGATCTGCGCCGCCTCGGTGAGGCGTGCACACGCGCCGGCACCCTCTTGATCTGTGACGAGGTGGCGACCGGCTTTGGCCGGACTGGCACCTTGTTCGCGTCCGAGCAGGCCGGCTTGCGCCCCGACCTGATGTGTCTGGGCAAGGGGATCACCGGGGGCTACCTCGCCATGAGCGCCACCGTGGCGTCGGGCTGCGTCTTCGATGCGTTCCTCGGCGCCGACCTCGGGCCCCGAACCTTCTATCACGGGCACTCCTACGGCGGGAACGCCCTCGCCGCGGCCGTCGCGCTCGAACACCTGCGCCTCTTCGAGTCCTGGGACGTCCTCGCCAACGTGCGCGCACGCGCCGAACAGCTGGCGATCCTCCTCAAAGAACGGGTCGCGCCGCGCACTTCAGTGCGCGACATCCGCCAGCGCGGCCTGATGGTCGGCGTCGAGCTCGACCCGCCCAGCCCCGGACTGCGCTGGGGTCGCCGGGTGTGCGCGGGCGCCGTCGAGCGCGGGGTGCTGCTGCGGCCCCTGGGCGACGTCGTGGTGCTCATGCCGCCGCTCACCATCACCGAGGGCGAGATCGTGCGGATGGTGGACGCGCTCGACGCTGCGCTCGACGACGTCGGCACCGGCCCGGCCCCTGCATCCACATGACCGCGTCCTGGGATGCCCGCATCCGCGGGGAGTTGGCACGGGTCGCCGAGGAGGACCGCTGGCGCGCGCCGCGCACCTTCGACGCGCTCGGCCCGGCCGGCACGCTCCACGACGGGACGGCCGCCCGGCCAGTCGTCTCCTTCGCCTCGAACGACTACCTCGGCCTCAGCGCGCACCGCAGGGTCATCGCCGCCGCCCACGACGCTCTCGATGCGTGGGGCACCGGCTCAGGGGCCTCGCGCCTCGTCACCGGTTCGCGTCCCGTGCACGACGAGCTCGAGCGTGCGCTCGCCGAGTGGAAGGGCACGGAGGCCGCCGTCTGCTTCCCGACGGGGTTCGCCGCGAACCTCGGCGTGCTCTGCACGCTCGGCGGCCCGGGCGTGCGGGTGCTCTCCGACGAGCTGAACCACGCCAGCATCATTGACGGGTGCCGGCTCTCGCGCGCCGACCTCTCGGTGTATCGCCACCGCGACATGGACCACCTCGCCGAGCTGCTCGCCTCGTCCCCGCCGAGCCCGGTGGAAAGGGGCGACGCGCCCGCGCTGGCGCTCGTGGTCACGGACTCGGTCTTCTCCATGGATGGGGACACGTCGCCGCTCGACGAGCTCGTCGCACTGTGCGCCCGTCACGGCGCGCTCCTCGTCCTCGATGAGGCGCACGCGGTCCTCGGCCCGCATCTTGCCATCGGCTGCGACGGCCCGATCGTCCGCGTCGGCACCCTCTCCAAGACCCTCGGCTCCTTGGGGGGCTTCGTCGCAGCCTCTCGCGATGTCGTCGACCTCCTCATCAACCGGGCGCGGCCCTACATCTTCTCGACCGCGTTGACGCCGGCCGATGCCGCGGCCGCACTCGCCGCGTTGGAAGTCTTGCGTTCTGCCGAAGGCGAGGCCCTGCTCGCCCGCCTCGTCTCCCTGATCGACCGGGTGGCCGAGGCCGGCTTCGCGCCGAGGGGACACGCGAGCCCCATCATCCCCGTCGTCGTGGGCTCCGAGGAGGCCGCGCTCGATGCATCCGCCCGGCTCTTGGACGGCGGTCTGTGGGTGCCCGCCATCCGGCCGCCGACCGTGCGTGTCGGCACGAGCCGGCTGCGGGTGACGCTCTCGTCCGCCCACTCGGACGACGACGTGGCGCGCCTGCTCAGTGCATTGGTCGCGCTCCCTTCTCTCGGACTCTCGTCTTCTGCGCCGTTCCCGGCCGCCCTTTGACTCGCCACACATGAACGGTCACGAGTGGTGACGAGCGCGCGGCCGCGCCGCATGGTGGTGGTGGTCGGCACGGGGACCGACGTGGGCAAGACGTGGGTTGGCGCTCAGCTCCTCACACATCTCAGGAGCCATGGTGTGACCGTCGCCGTGCGCAAGCCCGCTCAGTCCTTCGATGCGAGCGACGACCCCGATTCGCTCGATGCTGCGGTGCTCGCTGCGGCCAGCGGCGAGGCGCCCGAGACCGTGTGTTCACCCCGGCGTTGGTACGAGGTCGCGCTGGCGCCTCCCATGGCGGCAGCGGCACTCGGTCGGCCTTCCTTCAGCATCGACGACCTGATGGCCGAGTTGGAATGGCCCATTACGGCCGTGGACGTGGGGTTGGTCGAGACCGCCGGTGGCGTGCGATCACCGCTGGCGGCTGATGGCGATTGCCTTGCGTTGTGCGCCGCACTTGGGGCCGACCGCGTGGTCTTGGTCGCCGATGCGGGGTTGGGGACCATCAACGCGGTGCGTCTCACCCACGGCGCGTTGATGCTGCTCGACACCCCTGTCATCGTGGTGCTCAACCGATTCGACGATGCCGTCGACGTGCACGTACGCAACCGAGACTGGCTGCGCAGCGAAGGCCACCGTGTCGTCGTGCTCCCCGGCGAGGAGAGCGAGCTCGCAGGGTGGTGCGGGACCGGGGCTGACCGTGACGAGTGAAGCGTGCTCCGAAGGGGGTGAGTGACGATGTCACAAACGACATGGTCACGCTTCCTGCTCAGCTGATGACAGTGACGGTGACCTTGCTCCAGTACCCCCGCATGCTGATGATGTGCCGGTAGGTATCTGGAGCTTCGAAGCATCGACGATATTTCGATCCCGGTGCGAGCACGTAGTCTGCGGCGCTTCCCACCTCCACCGCGATGCTCATCGTGGTCTTGTTTGGGGACGAACTGTGGAGTCGTATCACCCTCGATGCGACCTTCGCATTGCCCGATGTCTGCAGCAACGCCCTGAGTATCGAATGAGTTCTGGTTGCCGATCTGCCGGACCAGGGTGCCACCGTAGGGCACTTATACGGGTAATCGACTTATACGGGTGATCCGCCAGTTCGGCTGACGCCTCGGGGAAGATTTTCCCGGGTGGAAGTCGGACAAGGAGGACCGTTGTGGTCTGGACTCCCCACCTGTGCCGCGTCCCTCGTGAGGGCGGCGGCATCCGCTACTCGCTCGGCCACGAGCTGGTCGATGCGTTCTTGGAGTTCGCGTGGGGCCGATCCCGCCCGAACACTGTGCGGGCCTACGCGCACGACCTGAAGGTCTTCTTCAGCGTCGTCGGGAAGGACCCCGTCGAGGTAACCCCGGCCGATGTGATGGCCTTCGTGAGCGCCCAGCATCGTCCGCGGCCGGGCGCCGAGAACGTGGTGCATCTGCGCGACGCCGGCTCTGGGTTGTCGGCAGCCACCGTCATGCGTCGCCTGGCCGCGGTCTCGGCCTTCTACGGCTATCTGCTGACCCGGGGCGACACGGCGGTCGTGGTCAACCCGGTGCCCCGGGGTTTGCCGTCGCGGCGCAATCGCCGCGAGCTGCGAGGCGCTCCGCTGGTGAGAGGCGTGCGGCGACTGCCGCGCATTTTGGATCCTGCTGAGGCGGCCGCCTTGCTCAGCGCGCTACGCACACAGCGTGACCGGGCCATCGTCGAAGCCATGTTGCTCGGGGGACTCCGCCGCAACGAGGCGCTCGGGCTCCGTCTCGAGGACCTGCGCCTCGGTGAGTGCCGGGTCTTTGTCGCCGAGGGCAAAGGGGGCCATCAGCGCCTGGTGCCGATGTCGCCAACCTTCTTCGCCACCGCCGCGGCCTACTTGGAGTGCGAGCGGCCCCTCGACGCTGCGACCGACCGCCTCTTCGTTGTCTTAAAGGGCCCGCGCCGCGGCGGGGCGCTCTCGTCAGAAGGCCTCGACGAGATCATTTCAGGCGCACGCAAACGGGCGGGCCTGGTGCATGGGACCTGTCACGAGCTGCGCCACACCTGTCTGACCCGTTTGCGCGAGGCGGGCATGTCGCTCGAAGCGCTCCAGGCCCAGGCCGGACACCGCTCCATCGCGTCGACCCAGGTCTACTTGCACCTCGGCGCCGACTGGCTGGCGGCCGAGTACCGCGCGGCGGCCGAGGTGCTCGAGTCCCAGCTCGTCCGCGAGGCCCTCGGGTGCGCGGCGCCCGAGCTTCCAACGTGGTGGTCCTTCTCACCTCGGGTCACAACCTGGCGGTCGCTGAGCCAGCGCGTCCGGGTCGAGCCGCCACGTGGCCAGACATCGCCGCCCGGGCGCCCCAACTGGCCTCGACCATGGCGAAATACCTGGCCCAGATCGCCGTCTCGTCGCGTCCGGGCACCGTGGAGGCGGCGGACCTGGCCTTGCGGGTCTTCGCCGGACACCTCGTCGATGTTGACCCGCCGTGTGTCCGAGCCGCCGACGTCGCCCGGGACCACATCGAGTCCTTCAAGCTGGCGTTGGCGGCCCGTCCGGGACGTCGCGGCCAGGCCTCGGTCGGCACCATCCGCCACAAGCTCGGCCTGGTGCGCACCTTCTTCGAGCGCATCATCGAGTGGGAGTACCCCGACGCCCCCCGCCGTGTCCCGATCTTCGCCGGGGACTTCCCCAAGGCCGACGAACCGCTGCCGCGCTTTTTGGACGATCCCGTCGCCGCCAAGTTCATGGCCGCCCTGGCCGAGGATCCCAACCGGCGACGGCGCCTCATGGTTGAGCTCCCGGCGCGCACAGGCATGCGCGCCGGTGAGCTCGGGGCACTGCGCGACGACGCCGTCTTCCGCTTGAGCGGGACCCACTGGCTCCGCATTCCAGTTGGCAAGCTTCACAACGACCGCAACGTTCCGCTGCACCCGGTCCTGGTCGGGTTAATCGAGGACTACCGGGCGCAGAGGGGTCCGAGTCCTTCGGGACTCTTGGTGGTGCGCGACGACGGGCAGCCCTTCGACCGCCGGACCATCCACCGCTATGTGGTCGCGGTGGCCCGGCGGGCCGGCACCGGACACGTCCATCCCCACCAGCTGCGCCACACGCTCGCCACCCAGCTGCCCAACCGGGGCATGAGCCTCGAGGCCATCGCGGCCCTGCTCGGACATCGCTCGCCGCGCATGACTCTCGTCTACGACCGGATCTCCAACGACACGCTCGCCGAGCAGTACTTCGCCGCCACTGAGATGGTCGAGGTGGTCTCGGGCCCGCCCGACATCGACCACGATGCCCGGACGCTCGCGCACGAACACCAGCGCTTGCTCGGAAACGGTCGCTGTGTTCGACCGGCTCAGCTCGACTGCTCCTATCAGACGATCTGCGAGGGCTGCGGGTTCTTCGAGACCGGTCCCGAGTTCCTCCCCATCTTGCGTCGCCAAAGGCAGAGCGCGAGCCACCAGGCCGACTTCGAGCGTCAGCGCGTCTACCAAGAGCTCATCGACGGGCTCACGACGGACAAGCCCCTCGGAGCGAACAATCGGCCCGGTCTATCGGTCCGACCCCACCGAGATCGGGGATGAGAACGCAACACAGCGCCTCACTTCTCGCCCAACAGACACTGGACAAGGCCACACGCCCATGGTTCCATGATCGACAGCCGAAGCCTGACGGATCACCCGTGTAACGGCACCATAGGGATGGTCCCGGTAGCCAGAAAGTCCCGTTCGATAACCAGCAGTTTCGAGCGGTCGTTCGGGTGCTTCCCAAGGGCAGGGAGCAGCAAATATCGGGCGGCGAACGGACGGCTTGTTACAGAGCTTGTTCACATGTCAGGCGGTACGCTGCTCAGCCATGACGCCGAAGACCCTGTACGCCCAGAGTGGTGAGCTGAGCATCGCTTACCAATGCGTGGGCCACGGACCTCTCGACCTCCTATTCATTCCCGGTTTCGTGTCGAATGTCGAATTGTTGTGGGACATCCCCTTCTGGGTCCAGGTATTCGGTGGGCTCTCGGCCCTGGGCCGGTTGGTCTTCTTCGACAAGAGGGGCACGGGTTGTTCGGATCGGACGCTCGGAACAGGCAGTGCCGAGGACCGGATGGACGATGCCCGTGCAGTCGCCGACGCGGCCGGCATCGACCAGGCCGTCGTGATCGGCATGTCCGAGGGTGGGCCTCTTGCCATCTTGTTTGCCACCGCCTTTCCCGAGCGCGTTCGGTCCCTGGTCCTGTGGGGGACCTTCGCCCGCTGCCTCAAGGCTCCTGACTACGAGATCGGCGTCGATCCGGAGGTAGCCGAAGCTTTCATCGCGCACATCCGTGACCAATGGGGAACGGGGCATGCTCTCGAGGTCTTATTGGGAGGAGTCGAGGACGAGATGCTGGACGATCTCGCTCGCTACGAGCACCAGACGGCATCACCGGGCGCCGCGGCCACGATCCTGCGCCACAACGTGAACATGGATGTCCGCTACGCCCTCGATGCCGTGCGCGTCCCAACACTTGTCGTGCATCGCACCGGCGACCCCATCGCCCCCGTGCGGCTGGGTCGATACTTAGCCGAGCACATCACAGGCGCTCGCCTCGTCGAGGTCGCAGGCGATTTCCACATAGGTGGCCGGCCTGGCGATGATGACCCAGTCGTCGACGCTATCGCCGAGTTCGTCACCGGGGCGCCCACCCAGCGCCGCCTCGATGTAGACCGAGTGCTCGTGACGGTGCTTTTTACCGACATCGTGGATTCAACCGCCCATGCATCTGCGATCGGCGATCGAGCCTGGCGGACGCTGCTCGAACGGCATGATGCAGCCGCAGAACGGGCTATCGAACACCACCGTGGCGTCCTCGTGAAGCGCACGGGCGATGGCTTGCTTGCCACTTTTGACGGGCCGGGACGCGGAATACGGGCCGCTCGAGATGTGCAAACGGCCGTCGAACCGCTGGGCATCAAGGTGCGCGCTGGTCTTCACACTGGAGAAGTCGAACGGCGAGCCGACGATGTCGCCGGGATCGGCGTGCACATCGGTGCGCGAGTAAGCGCTCTGGCGGGACCTGGTGAGGTCCTCGTCACAAGCACTGTCAAGGATCTCGTTATAGGTTCGGATCTCGAGTTCGACGACCGAGGCGCCCGCACCCTCAAGGGTGTCCCCGGTAACTGGCACCTGTGGGCAGCGAATTGATCAGCACACGGTCGAGTTACCATTGTCGCTCCAGATTTGAAGGCGCCATCATTCGGCGCCAAAACTGCTGACTGGGGAGCACACAACCCACATGCGCTTGGCAACGAGCCGCTCGCTTAGAAGGACCGGGGCGCCCACTTCGCCGGTTTGGGGTGCGTCGCCTAGCGACGAGTTCTCGCACGCGAACGTTCATCTGGGCATACGACTGGGCATCAATGAGTTGAATCGGGTGCGCTCTCGGTTCTCTCGGTGCTCCGAAACGACCGGTTTGGGGTCGTTTCCTTGATAGATCCAGATACGAAAGACTGGACATGGGTTCTTGGCCGAACGTGCCCCGAGTGCGGCTTCGACGCCAGCACGTGTGACCCTCCGGCCGTTGCTCCACTGGTGCGTGCAAACGCCATCAACTGGCAAATGCTGCTAGCTGAGGGACGAATCGCGCGCGGTCGCCCCAATCGAGCGAAGTGGTCCTCACTCGAATACGCGTGTCATGTTCGCGACGTCTACCGGATCTATGACCACAGGATCGCTTTGATGCTCGAAGTGTGCGACCCCCTTTACCCGAACTGGGACCAGGATGCGACTGCGCTGGAGGAACGCTATGACGACCAGAATCCGAATGCTGTCATAAGCCAGCTCCGATCTAACGCTTCGCTGCTGGCTGAGCGCCTCGAAGCCATATCAGACGATGACTGGGCACGAAAGGGCAGGCGAAGCGACGGGGCATCTTTCACAATCGATTCGATCTCCCGGTACATGATTCATGACCCGATCCATCATCTCTGGGACGTGACTGTCAGTCACTAAAGGAGTATCCCGTGCGGCGGGCAACCTCACGGTGTCGTGACCCTACGGGGTCATACGGCAACTGATCCCCAATAGCGGAACGTGACGAACGATCATCCAAGCCCGGTGTAACAGCTAATCCGATCAGGATTGTCAATAGTCCACGGGAGGCTGATCGACGTACTGGCTCCGGTGGCGTCGGTAACGGTGAAGGTGATTTCGGAGTCCTCGACCGTCTCGCCGCCAGGGGTGCCGGTCACGTATACGTAGGTTCCATCGGCGGCAAGAAAACTTAGAAGGCCATTTTCATTCCAGACCTCCGGCGCAATATCACCCCCGGAAAAGTAAATCTGCGGCGATGTTGAGAAGGTGACGCTGTACGGAGCCACACCTCCGGTGACGGCGGCAAAGTCAGGGGCATGAACACTTCCCGCACACCACGAATACTGACCAGCAACGGGGGGATATGGATTTTCGCCGACGGTCACCGTTGGAAACTGAGAGATGAGGAGTGCGACTTCCAACGGATTGGAGACGCTGATCGTGATCTTCGGGCTGTGGGAGATGTTGCCTGTTGCGTCCGTAGCCATGCTTCTCAACGCATAGGTGCCATTGGGGACATCACTGGTGTTCCAGATGAACACCCATCCAAAGATTGAGGGTGTGGCCGTGCCGATGATCGATCTTTTGTATGAACCGCCGGTCAGCACGAACTCCACCGAGGTGATCTTGTCGCGAAAGCCCGCCCACGCCACGGCGTCAAGAACCTGGGTGCCGTGAATGGCCGCTCCGTTCCAGGGGAAAAGCACCGCCGTAACTGGAGGTGTCGAAGCCCCAGCACTCTGTCCTGCGAGTGACCCCGCGGGCAACGACAGCGCCACCGTCATGCTGAGTGCCATAACGGCCAAAACTGCAATCTGAACTGGTCGTGCAAGCATGGCGGCACGCTAGCGAAGCGCGGTTCGGCTTGCCCAGCCAAGCGGCTTCATAGGGTCGTCGCAGAGTTCAGCCGAAGACGGAGGAAGGGTGATAATTGACCGGTTTCGCCGGGTCCGTTCAGGAACCTGTGTGGTGATTACGGTTGCTATTCATCGTATAGAGCTTCGTTCAGCCGCGCCTGTGCCTGTTTGACCGCGTGGGGAAGGGACTTGGCGTAGTAGGGGATGTAGAAGACCGTCTGTTCCACCACCCACCCACGCGCACGCGCCCATGTCGCATCATCGAATCCGAGGGCGAGCCTGAATGTCCGACGAGCATCGGAGGGAAGTGACCAGGCCAACATTGCCTCGCAGGCGGGATCGCCGACTCCCGTTCCACTCCAGTCGATGACTCCACTGAGTCGGTCGTCACGAACAAGGATGTTGCCGGGCAATAGATCCCCGTGGACCCAGACAGGTTCGTGCGGCCAAGGGCCGACCTCCAATGCCGACTGCCAGACGCGCAGACCTTGATCGACGTCGATCTGCCCGTCGAGCTGTTGCAGTCCCCACTGCACCGCTTCGTCGAACGGTTCCATGGGCGTTCCCCTACGTCGCGGTGGTGGTCCCCCTTGCGTTGGAAGCTCCTCCAATGCGAGCACAAACGCCGCGATCTCTTGGGCGAGGTAGTCCCAGTTGTCAACGCTCGTCCGATCCAGGCTCGTTCCCTCCAACCAGGGATAGATGAGCCACGGAAACGGATACCCATGACCGGGACGACCCACGGCAAGGGGCACCGGCACCGGTGAGGGAAGTCCCTCGGCCAACTTACCGAGCCACCGACGCTCTTTTTCGATCTGGGCCTCGGCCGAATGAATCCGCGGAAGCCGTATGCCCATGTCGTCGCCCAGGCGATAGATGGCATTGTCCGTCCCAGAATCGGGGAGCCTGAGCAACGACTTGTCTGCCCAATGCGGGAACTGGTCTTGGAGGAGGGCGCGCACCAATGGGTCGTCCACCCCGACCTCGTCCTTGTGCATCTGCTGGGTCGGACGCTCAGACGGCATCGGAGGCCACGCCGTGATGTTGCCATCTTGGATTGGACGCTGTCAGAAACGAGGCCGCGCGTGTCACATACCCTCGTCTTCGCCGGCGGGACCCCTGAAGGACCCTGCCCATACCGGCACCTGGGGTCAGTCCCTCGGTGGGTCGAACGACGGGGGGGGGGTGGCGGAGCAACAAAGAAGTGGGCTACTTGAGCTAGGTGGTATCACGATCGTGCCAGCGATCTCATAACCGACGGCGCTTTGCGCTATCTGTCGCTTCTCCTTCGCGGCTGGGGTCTTGATGCTCAGCCCGACTAGATGGGCACCATCACACAGGAAGCCACCGGGGCAAGGAGATTGTTCGTGTCTGAACATGCGGCGGGAGGCAGAGGGGTTACCAGCTCGAAGAGGTGGGCAGGGGTCAAGCTGGTTGTCTCCGCCTGGCTGATGGCGATGGCGGTCACGCTGGCCACCGGCAGCGCCGTCTTGACTTCGGGCTCCGCGAGCGCCGCGGGTACGGACTGGACGTCTTACCTCAACGGCGCGAGCCACAGCTCCTACAACTCCTCGGCCACGTCCATCACGGTGTCGGGGGTTGAGGCTGGCAACCTCCAGCCGGTCTGGCGCTGGTTACCCCCCGCCTCTCCGAACGCCGGCGAGCCGACCATCATGGCCACCCCGGTGGTCTACGACGGGGTGTTCTACGTCGGCGTGGAGGACGGGATCTTCTACGCAGTGAGCGAGTCCACCCAGCAGATCCTGTGGTCGGACTCGTTGGGGCTCCGGCTGCCGGCTCCCGGCGGGGGCTGTGGAACTGCGGCACAGGGCATCTACTCGACCGCCACTGTCGCCCCCAACCCCTCGAGCGGAGTTGAGACCGTCTACGTGAACTCCCAAGATGGCAACCTCTACGCGCTGAACGCCGCAACCGGGGCCGTCGAGTGGAAGTCGCAAGTCGACGCACCATCTTCGACGGAAGACGACTACTTCGCCTGGTCGTCGCCCACTGTGGCCGATGGCAAGGTCTACGTCGGGATCTCGTCGTGGTGCGACCATCCGCTCGTCCCCGCGGGGGTGATCGGCTTCAACCAGTCGACGGGGGCCGAGATCGGGATGTGGAACTCCCTGCCGCCGGGCGACCTCGGTGCGAGCGTTTGGAGCAGCGTCGGTGTGCTTCCGGACGGCGACGTCATCGCCACCACCGGAAACGCCAATGGTTCCTACGAGGACCAGCCGCTGTACAACGAGTCGATCGTCCGACTCAAAGGCTCCAGCCTGGCCTTTGAAGACGGCTGGCAGATCCCCGCAGACCTTCGGGTCGACGACGGCGACTTCGGGGGGTCGCCCACCTTCTTCACCGGCGATGTCAACGGGATGAAGACCCGGCTCGTGGGCGCGTGCAACAAGGACGGCTACTACTACGCCCTGAGAACCGCCGACCTCGCCGCCGGACCAGTCTGGGACTACCAGATGTCCGAAGGCGGAGGGGACGAGTGCGACGCGGCGGCGATCTGGGACGGCTCAAATCTCATCGAAGCCGGCGGCGCGCCCACCACCATCGACGGCACCTTGTACTCGGGTTCGGTCCAGGATCTCAACCCCTCGACGGGGCAGCCGATCTGGCAGACGGGGCTCCCGGGCCCGCCCATCGGCTCGTGCTCCGAGGACGGTGCAGGGGTCGTAGCGTGTGGCGTCTACACCGGAGATACCCCCAAGGACATGGGCTACTACCTGCTCAATGCGAGTAACGGCCAGATCATCGAGCACATCTCCACTCCGGGGGCCTTCCTCTTCGCCCAACCCGTGTTCGACAACAACGACCTGATCGTGGCCGGCCGGGCCGGTATCGGAGTGACCGCGTACGAGATCACCACCCCGGGATCGCCCATCACCTCGGTCAGCCCGGGCACGATTACCGCCGGTGCGGCGAGCGCCATCAGGCTCAAGGGTTCAGGGTTCGAGAGCGGAGCGAAGGTCTTCGTCTCGGGCACGTTGGTCGGTGGACAGCACGGCACCAGTGTGAAATCGTCGACCAAGCTCACCTTCACGCTGACCCCTGCGGCCAAGGCGCGAGAAAATCCGAGAGACATCACCGTGGTGGAACCCGGTTCGCCCCACGTGGCGGAGACCTGTACGGCCTGCCTCGACGTCCAGTCGTAGCTTCAGATCACCGCCCCCTCGCCGCTGCCAGTAGGCACCGAGTTTCAGTACGGCGACAGGTCCATCGGGATCGCAGGGATCGCTCCGTACATGTGTCCCTCACCTCGGGGCAACTGCCCTCGAACATCTCGCGGCCCGTGTACCCGTGGGGTGCCATCACAGGCATGACATGGTCCGCAACCATTCTCTTGAGCGCCACCGCTGCATCTCATCGAGCACGGCTGTCATCGGGAGTCCGAGTCACGTTGCCAGTTTGCCGCAGAGGACGGTGCCCCAGAACGCCGGAACTGAGGTCAACGCTGGGACGAATACCGTCGTACTCTTCAGTCGTGGGTAGGGCGATCGCAGCCTTTGTCTCGGTAGCGATCCTCTATACCGCTAGCGGCTTTGTGATGGCCTCCCTTGCCGGGGCAGAACAACGCCACAGCGGACATATAGCGTCGGTGACCTCGACGAGCACGACCTCTCCAACCGGGGAACGACAACCGCCTCAAGAGCCAGCCCGATTGGGCCGGCTGCAAGCACCTCCCCTTTCGGTGTCAAGGGGACTGGCCGTCGCTATGCCTCGATCATGCCGTTGGTGCGATCGGGTCTCGAGGTGTTCGAGGCCGTCGATGACGACAACAAGCAAGCTCGGGTGACCAGCATCAGTGGTGGGCAGTCGACGCCGGTCCCCGCTCATACGGCGAGTCCGACTTCACCCTCATTCACAATTCTCGACGTGTGAGGCACCGTGCGAGATGGTTCAGGGTGCACGTGGGAGCTCGATGTCGAACAGGAAACGAATCCCTAGGAAGGCGGCCTTGACCTGAAGGGCTTATGTGGGAAGGGTCGTCCTACCCCTCCATCGCAGCCGAACCCGCCGGGATCCATGAACGTTCCGTGCAAGGACATCCAGATCGGGTTCCCGCCGGGCCCGATCAATCCCCGCCGAGCCACAATCGCGCAATGGACAACGATTGAGACGATCACTCCGATTCCCTTGCCGGTCGGGCCTCAAGCGGTGTAGCGGAGCAAGAAGCCCTAGAGGATCTTGGGGTGCCCCGACTGCGGGGAGCGGGCGACCCCAGCGAGCCGCCGATTTTCGCAGAACATCCCACGCTGGCGCGCGAATCGTGCAAACGAGGTCGCGCGAGGGCTCACGCCCACGGGGACTTGTCGGCGACCCAAACCCACGGGATGCCCGCTCGGTCCTTGCCGCAAAACGACTGTGCTGTCCTCTCCGTCAGCGAGCGTCAGATCGACCTGACTGCGCCATAGAAGGGCGTCTGAAAGGCCGGCTATACGTGGCCGTCGAATTGCGATCCGATGATGCCTGGCTCGACGGAGGTCTGGAGGGACTGTTCTTCACGGAGTTCCCCAATCCGATGCCCATCGAGGACTACGCGGAGTACTCCCGTCTGCCATGTCCACGTCGGTCGCCGCTGTATTTGACCCGGATGGTCGCCGAACCGGCCACCCGATCAGCCTACCGTGAAGGTCTTCAAACGTAGAGGCCCGCGATTTTCCCATAGACGGTCGGGTGGGCGACCTCAGAGCGATCATCGGATACACCGCGAGGTGCCCCAGCACGCCGGATCGCGGGCGCTGTTCGTAGTGGGTCAATCACTCGTAGACACGCCCTCAGACAATCGGAGCGCGTTTACCGAGAGCCTCGGTGTAGCACTCGGTTCGCTGGTTCTTGGCGGACTCGGCGTGTTCGTGGGTGGCGGATTGCTGGCATCGCACTCCGCCGAGTGCTTCACGTCAAGCGAAGGTAGAGAGTGACCCTGTACGCCGGATCGCCAACGTGGGTTCAGTCGTCGCGTCTTTGGATCTTCCTTTGTCGATGCGCTGACAATGCCCGAGTCACGGCCACTGAGTGAGCTGGTCCCGCCTCAGTTGCGACTTGGACCTCTCCTTGTTCTTCGAAAATGTCATTGCATAGCTCGACACATTCGTTGCAGATGAACACCTGTTTCGGTCCAGCAACCATGCGTTGGACCTTGCTTCGCGGCTTACCGCAAAAGGAACACTTGGGCACGTATTCCGTCGGCGGCGTTGCTCAAGCGTAAAGAACCGTTTGGGACGGCCCAGCGCCCTTGTTACCGACAACCCCCTGCCCCGATCGCCGGTCCGGTGGCGCTATCCGGCTCCGCTCATCGAAGCCCGCTTTCGTCTTACTCCGGCTCTATCCCTTTACGTAGGACAGCTTTTCGGTGATCCGTTCTTCTGCCACCTTGAACAGATCGACGCCTCGTACGTGGCCGCCGTCCCAGCTGTAGCGCCACCGCTGCACCACCCGGTCACCTGAGCCGAACGTCTCTTCGGGCTCGAACGTCGACGAGGGATCGTCAAAGATGTCCTTCCAGGCTTTTCGGATCTGATCATGTCCCACGTGACGGGATCCGTCAGGTGCCGGTCCCGTTGCGTCGAAGATGCAGTCATCGCTGAGGTACGAGATGGCGGCCTCGAGATCGCGGCCTGCCCATGCCGCTCCGAATGCCTCAACCGTCGCGATCGGCTCCACGGTCACGTAGCCATCGTAGGTTTGTCAGCGGGCCGAGTCCACGGGCATTGAGGGCCTCCGGCGGGCCCATCACCTCGGGCCGTCTGTGCGCCCCAGGGCCATTTGCCTCAGCGACTACCACTGTCCCAGATCGCCGGCTGGGGGCGGGTCAGATCGAGCAGGGATGCTTGTCGCGCCTCGTTCCCTCCGCTCGTGCTCCTGGCAAGGCGGCAATGACGGCGGCTCGAAGCGCGCAGTCCTCTCGGAAGTTCCGTGCCGTCTTCCCGTTGACTCTGATGCTCACGATGCCTGGGGTAGGGCAGTCGTCTTCGGTGGCCACATACGTCGGGCGTCCCCCTTGGTGGGTTAGAAGACTGATCTTGAAGGCGTCGACGGTCTCCATGCAGTCCGGCAAAGAGGACGTGGCCGACAGGCCGGAGAGAGCAGACCGGATCGCAGCTGCCCTCTTGCCTTTGACGACCACGGTTACGGGTCCGAGGGATCCGTCGTCAAGCGTGAGCTGCCTGTAGCCGGTTACTTCAACGACACCGCCAGCAGGCGCGACCTCTGCGGCGACCGGCTCTGCCAGTGTGGTCGCCATGAGGACGAGCACGGACAGGCCAAGAGCAGCCCGACGTACGACCTGCTGAAAAGCCACCATCCGACGCATTCTCCTGACGCTTGGAGAATACGACTCTCTTGATGATCAGATGGTTCACGTCCATCGCTAAGGGGTGCCCCACTTCGCCGGGTCGGAGCTACTTCGCGAGCGACGCATCGCCACACTCTGCTAGCTCAGTTGGATTGAGGCGCAGAGATAGCCAACTCACAGATGGTTGGCTTCCAGTTGCCATACAGATGAAAGGTTGCCTGCCAGGTCCGGGCGCCTTTATGCGTCATTGGCAGGCTCTTACCGAAACCTCCGCCACCCGGATGGGCTGGATTGAACGGAAAGACACTGATGGTGCCGCCCGAGTACGGAAAGGGGACCGCAAACGTTCCTTTGGCGACGATGGTCTCCGGCTTCGTTTCGTAGAGCTTGCAGGTCGAGAAGTGGACGCCTGCGGGGTCGTGTCGTTGGTCCACGACGGTCCGTACGGAGATGACACCCTTCACCTTTGCGGGTGCGTCACTACCTCCGGCAACTGTGCCCAACGGGATCAGTGCCACGAAGATTCCGAGCGTCATCGTTCCGACGACCCGCCCGGCTTGTGACACAACCTTCACGACCCCCATTGTCTCATGCGTATTTCTCAATGATGGGACGACCTGCCCCCGTTCGCCCGGCATTGGGTGCCACCCTGCGGCACTTTCGGGCTAGTGCGCCAAGTCCCGCGGAAACGCCGGTTAGTGGCTCAACGCCGACAGTTCGGTGAGGATTCGGTGATTGCTTCTTGTGAGGATGGGACGCCAACCTCGCCAGGCTCCGTCGTTGAGGTAGGCGGTGGATGGCCGGTCGGGATCGCCGTACTGCACTTCGATCCATCGGTTCACGAAGTCGGAACCACGTCGGCCACTATCTACGGACAGGATGGGTTGAAACTGGATCACCTGATCTCCGCTACAGAACTCGGCGCTTCCCTCCCTGATCCTCAGGACCCCGGTGAGGGTAGAGCGACGGGCATTCATCGCCGCCCTCGGACGTTCCTTCTGAAACCAGATTGGTTCGTATGAGGAACCTGCCATCCCCAGAGCCTAAGGCGATGCATCTACCTGCCTCCGTACGCCAGGAAGGTGTCTTATTCGGTCGTTGGATTGTCGGCGATGTCACGACGCGGTTTCGGCGACGTGATCCTCGCTGTTCCTGTTGAGGCCGACCGCGATGCCGACTTCCACGACGACGAGACACTTCCCACGACCGGGCTCTGAAACACCACAGGCGGCGAGCCCGCGCCCGTTTTCATGAGAAAATCCTCCGCCCACAACGTATACAGATCCTCAGTGCCGCGATCGCGCTGGCCAACGTTGCGCAACATCTCGGCAACGGTCCGAGCCCGATCTGAATCGCCCGCGCGATACAAGGCAACCGCAAGGCTGGTCTGCGCATTGAGCGTGTCTATGTCGGACTCTCCGAAGTGGTCTCGGTACGCGTCAAATACCCGTTGGCGCAGCGGAACGGCCTCACCAAACCGCCCCAACTCTTCGAGATCGTCAGCGATGAGTGCCCTGCAGTTCATCGTCGGACGGCCGTCCGAGCCCCACCAACGAGCTTGTTTTGTGAGCAGCCGTTGACGCCGTTGCAGTCTGGCCTCTGGCTCCTCCCACGTTCTGACCCGTCTGATTACCCGCCGGTGAAGTTGTTGCACCTTCGGGCTGGTCAGCCATCCCGGCACCCTTCGCCAACCTCGGCACACCGCCATGCGGACAAAGGATATTGGACTGCCCCATACCGCCGGAAACGGGTGCCACCCTGCGGCACATTCGGGCTAGGTGATGGCTTCCATGCGTCATGATCAGAAAGTGGACCGGCACGCAACCACTCGGATTTTCAAACGCTTAGCGCCACTTGCCGAGTCCAGTGACGGCTTCATCGTCCTCGAAAGGGTCGCCCGTGGTGGCGGAGCAACCCGGTGGTACTTCTGCCAAGGCATCAGCGAGCTGACTGCGGTTCTGCCCGACCTGCGTCCAGGAAGCCGGGTCGGGTTCTTCTTTGACGACAGAATCCGCCGAGAACTTTTCTCGGAGCAGGTGGAGGCCGACTTATTTGATATTGCTGCCAGCACTGGCGAGGTCCTACTCGGAAGGGAACAGGCGGAGGGGCCTGAGTTGCAAATGGACTTCTTGGGGGCAATGGAGATTTCGGAAGCGTTGGCCGACGTGCGCAGTGGCGAGATGGTGTACCTCGGCGTCTTTCCCGCTATCGAGGACGACGGCGTGTCGTGCATCGCCTTCATACCTCCGGATAGTGACGGTGAAGTCAGGCCGCAGCCGGTCTAAAGCGGTGTTCGGGTGGGTGCGCTAAATGCCCCAGCCCGCCGGATAGGTGGGACACTGGGGGAGCGATGGAGAAGCCCAAGAAAGGTTGGCACGAGGACCCCAACGAGCCACGGCGATGGAACTACTGGGACGGGCGATGTTGGAGTGGTTTCTATCAAGAGCACGACGATGGCTTTGCGAACGGAGCGTTCCACTTGCACGGCTGGCGAAGGCTTTGGTGCGGAAAGATTGCGAGAAATCCTGTGGTGTTCTATCCACTCGCCTGGTTCAACTGCTCGGTGCCCGGAACGAAGGGTCGACTCGACCGCTTCGTGAGGCCACCGCAGGCTCGGAGGCGCTAGCGCGTCCCCGAACGCTGCCGGTTCTGGGGGCAGGGGAATCCATCGCGTCACTCTGATCTTTGAAGGATGATGGGTGACAATGGCTGCGAACTCGTCGCTCCCGGCAACTGGGCTGACCGTTCGCGTCCATCCACCCGCTGGAGGTGAATCTCACGTGTCGCGACTGCCGAACGGTGGAGGGTTGATGGTTCTCATCGGCCTGGCTCCATTGATAGTCGTCGGGCTCGTCGTCATATTTCTGCTGAGAGAGCCTATTTTGTTCGTGATCGCCATTGCCTTCGTCGTCGCTCTGGTTGTGTTTGCCGTGCTGCGCCAGAAGTCGCTCAGTCGTCAGCTCTACGGCTCTGGCTCTGGGGACTGGATGTCTCGAACGGGTTTCTACGTGGGACCATTCGACGGGAGCGGACTCCCAGACGCAGCCAGCTTCGAACGACTGCACAGTCGAGCTGGTCATCCACCGCAGGTGAGACTGGTGGTGACCAGTGACGCACTCTCGTTTGGGCCGGCAGGGCACTCCGGATCGCCCGAGATACTCCCCTTCAGGTCGTTACGTACTGTGGATCTCATCGAGGGAACCCATCCGCGAAAGTTCCTCATTACGCCGCCGGTCGCGGCGCAACGGGGCCAAGTGGTTCTAACGACTTCCGACGGCAGAGTTGCCCAGTTTTCTGGCATCCCCGTCGAGGGAGTACGGGTAGCTCTGGAGGCCCGGGGTGCCACTATCGAGGAGGCCAAAAACTGAGCATCTCGAATCGAGGGTGCGTGTCCCAGTTCGATGCTCCTATGGGCTGTCAAGCCCTAATTTCTCGTGAGGTAGGAGCCCGTAAACCTCGCGAGCGACGTAGCGCTTGAGACATCGCACGGCCTCCTTCTTGGTCAAGCCTTCCGTCTTCCGTCGATCGATGTACTCGGTGGTGCGCGGGTCGTAGACCATCCGGGTGAGCACGATGTGCCACAGGGCGGAGTTGGCCTGACGGTCACCACTGCGGTTGAGTCGGTGTCGTTGGTTCTTGCCGCTGCTGGCATCGAGCGGTGAGGCGCCGCAGAGGTGGGCGAAGGCCGCCTCGTTGCGTAGCCGTTCAGGGTTGTCGCCGGCCGCGACGAGGAGCGCGGAGGCGGCATCGGTCCCGATACCGAGCGTGGCGACGAGTTCGGGCGCGGTCTCCTTGACCAAGGGTTTGAGGATGGCGTCGAGCTCGACGATCTCCTCTTCGAGGGTGAGGGCCCGTCGGGCCAACATCCGGAGGCTGAACTTGGTCAGCGAGACGATGTCGCGCTTGGCGCCGGGTCGATAGGTCGAGGCGCGCTCGAGGAGATGGGAGACGCTGAGGCCCCGGAGCTCGGCCCGGATGGACTCGGGGGCGGTCGAGACGAGGTTGCGCATCTGGTTGAGGGCCTGGGTCCGTCCCTTGCGAGCCGAGGACCTCGCGACTCGTAAAACCCGCATGGACTCGACGTTTCCGTCCCTTGTCTTGGCCTCCCCAGCGGCGTCACCCGAGAGGGCGGCCCGGGCGGCCGAGATGGCATCTTCGGGATCGGACTTTCCCTTGCGCCGACGACGTTGTCGGTTGGGGCGGTCGACTTCGACGACGCGGATCCGCTCGGCTTGGAGATGGCGAGTGAGCCCGGCTCCATAGGACCCGGTGCCTTCGACGCCGACGAGCTCGACCGGACCGAAGTCGGCGAGCCACCCCAGCAGCTTCTTGTAGCCGCTCTCGGTCGTAGCGAAGCTCGCGACGCCGAGGAGAGCACCTCGTTCGTCCAAGGCCGCCGCTACATGGACGTCGAGGTGCGTATCTACCCCGCCGGTGATGCTTCGTGCCACAGTGGTCACTGTCATCCCTTCGTTGGATTGGGTTGGGGTGACACCGCACCGAGCGGGACGACGGACAAGACAGCGACGGGCCTGTATGAGGCAGGCTCCTATGAGGTCACTCCGTCCAACCGATGGGTGTCGAGTGGGTGACCGGGCCAGGCCGACGGATCGAACTCAAGACAGTCCTTTCGGACGTCAGCCGGATTATTGGAGTCAGACCTGGCCTGGACACCCACTCACACGCTGACCAACTCCCTCACCGAAGTGGTGGATCACTCAGCGGCCACTTCAATCCTCGCTGCCGGATAGGGGCGCAGCTGCGCTCGATTGGCCACCCGCGGGCAAGTGAGCACCCTGTTGGGGCAAAGTAGCGAAATGGTGCGGCGTAGGTGGATGCATTGGGCCGCCGCATGCGGGGCGATTACGGCCGCTCTCATGCTGTCTCCTAGTGGGTCCAGTTCCGGTTCAACCCCCGCCGCGAGAAAGACGCCCGCAAATACCACTGACGTCACATCCGAGACCGTGCCACAGAGTCCAGCGGGATCGCAGCTCAAATGGTTTTTAGGCTCAGTCCTTGGCTCGCACTTGTCACAAGAGCAGATTGATACCCACTTCGATGCCTCGTTTCGGGACAAGATGACTGCCGCCAAGCTGAGTGAGGCCGAGTTCAGTAAGGCGCTTGCCGAACTCCCTGCACCCGGAACGCTGGCCGAGGTCCTGTCGTCGGATCCGACCAGCGTCGTGGCGCTTGCTGAGTTCGGCGTCGCGAGGTTCAAGGTCACACTCTCGGTCGACGAATCAGGTCTTATCGATGAGTTAAAGATCACGCCCGCTGCAACGAGCTGGTCTGAGATCGACCACAGCCTGGCTGCTCTTGCTCCGAACGTCGGCTTTCTTGCCGCACAGGTCGAGAACGGGTCGTGTCAGCCGATCCACCAGCTGGCCTCGTCGACGCCACGCCCCTTGGCATCCGAGTTCAAGCTCTTTGTCCTGGGGGCGTTGGCCAATGAGATCGCCACCGGGCGAGTTGGGTGGAGACAAGAACTCACGGTCGAGAACCAGCTCAGGAGCGCCGGAAATGCCGCAGGAAAAGGGTCCCTTCAGTTCAGCCCAGCAGGCACCAAGGTTTCCGTGCAAGAGACCGCGACCAAGATGATCTCGATCAGCGATAACACCGCCGCTGACATGCTGATCAACTTGGTCGGCCAGCCCGCCCTGGAATCCCAGGTCCGACAATGGTCGAACGACCCCCTGCTTGACTCACCCTTCTTGACCACACGCCAAGTGTTGCTGTTGCACTACGTCGACTACCCGATGTTGGCGAATGCATACCTGGCGCGCCCACCAGACGAACGTGAGGCGTTTCTTGAGTCGTCTGTGGATCCACATCCACTCAGCGAGATCCAAAATTCACCTGCGCCCGCGACATCGACAGGATCGAATGGTTCGGATCTCCCGATGACATCTGCCGCGCTTTTGTCGGATTGCAACAGCTGTCCCATAAGCCCAAGTTGTCGCCGATCGCGTCAATCTTCTCGGTGAACAACGGAGGCCTCGGGCTCCTCCCCTCGGCGTGGCCCACGGTGTGGTTCAAAGGTGGCTCCGAACCAGGCGTGCTGACCCTCGGCTACATGGCAACGGATAGCAAGGGTCAGACGTTCGTGGTGTCGGCCATGCTGTCGAATGCCACGGCTGCGCTGGCTCCTTCGACAAGCTTCGCTGTCTTGGCGGCTATCGTGAGTGCCTTCGATTTGATGGGCTAGTACCTTGCGCAGCAGTGCATGGGAGCCTCTGTGCTCCAGTCGGTTGGAGCTGTCGCACATTAGGCGTGCCGACCCTCGGCCAGGCGGGCTTCGCGGGCCCGACCGCCGGGTTGGCGGGCAATGCCCAGCCAGGGCTACCTCGCTCACGGCAATAGGCTCGGAGCGTGGGAAGACACTTGGCCATCGCCTTCTACTTGCGATTCCGGGCTGCATTTCGCGGGTAGCCCCGTTCGCCGGTTCGGCGGCTGCCAGGCGCTCCAGTCTGATGAACTGTGGTGGATGGCGAAATCAGATCGTGAGTTGCGCCAATACCGCCTGATGGAGGACCGGCTTCGGGGGTTCCTTGATGGCAGCGTAAGGATTGACAAAGCCATCTCGGATTTGGAAGGCCTTCTTTACGCCCTCGAAGAGACGCCCGAGGAATGGCGCCGTTCCTTCCAAGAAGAGTGGGGGACGCTCGAACTCTTCTATGCGCTCGCCCTCGAAGCCGAAGACCCAGAACTGCCCGACGCTTCGGTGCCCGACTTGCGCCATGCAGCGGAAAGAATGTTGGCCATGGTGGATGCGGAGATCGACACCGGCACTGGCTGAGGGGTGCCCCCATTTGCCGGGCTGGGGTGCCATCCTCCGGCTCATATGGGGCAGGTGGATCCGATGCAAAATGGGTCCGTGGACGCCGGAGCGAGTACTGAGGCTAATGCTCAGCTAACTCGCAGGCGTCAACGGATACACCACGTAGCCATCGCGCTCACCGTTGCCTCGATAATCGTCCCGCTCTTCATCGGCTTGTTGACGAACAGCGTCCTCCTTGGAGTTGCGGCGTTCGGTGTTTGGACTGCCATGAGCTTCATCGGTGTAGGGATCTGGTCATCGAGTCAGGCTGAATCGGAGCACCCATCCGACATACCCCAAAGACGCTCCACGGCGTCTACCCCGCAGGGATGGCTGATTTCCTCGGACACCGTGCGGCGAAAAGAGCCACCCCCAGAAGACGAGGCGGCTCGATTCGATCGACGTCGATTCGCATTGGCCCTGATTGCACTGGTGCTCGCTGGCGGTGGAGCTGCGGCATCCCTCGTGTTTCGAGATGCCAACAGTCCCAGCACCGGCGGCTACGTGTTTGCGATGAACGTTCTCTGGTTCGTGCTCAGCATCGGCTGTCTTTGGTCGACAAAGCACAACCTGCGCCAAGGCGAACCGAGGCCAGAACTTGACCGTCCGAGACTCCTGACCATCTTCATAGGTGGGCAGGGTCTGCTGCTCCTACTTTTTTTTGCGATGGCTCTCCCCGGCGCTGTCTGGACGATCGGGGCATGGCTCGGGCTTCTCCTTTTGGCTGGCTCATTGGTGGCGACAGTCCTCTGGATCGTGGCCACTGGGCACCGGTGGTCACTGTCTTATGCCAAGCGAAGCAATCCTCAAATGAACCGGTAGATTCTCGGCACCCCTGCCGCCGTACACCGGATCAGTGGGATACCGCGCAGGCCGCCAAACCGGTTGATACCGTCACGGACCCTCCGTCGTTCGCAACTGGAGCGGGGCGTTGAAGAGTTGTTCGGACTGTCCCTCTTTGAGCGTCACTGCGGACTGTTTCTTTGCAAGCGCACAGCTCAAGGCGGCCTCAATCCCACGCGTGGTTCGACTGCGGCTGTAGGCGGGGGCAGGAATCGTCACCTGTCCATTCGACACAGGCCCGTTAAACGTTCCGCCGCCGAAAACCTTGCCGCGGTATTTGAGTGTGACTGTGCAAGCCACAGATGCATTCGGACGGACGGCAACATGAACCTTGACTTGGTCAGTTCGGTTTATGACCGGTCGATATCCAGGGACAGGTTGTACGGGACCGGGATAGATGGCAACTACTCGCGCAGCTAGTGGAGTGCTTGCCCCAACAGACACCGCTGGCCCTGTCATCAGACAGCACCCGACCAGGATAGATCCACTGACCGATGCCCCAGCGATCCGCCTTTTCACACAAAGAGTGTGCCATGTGGGGTTCTCTCATGAGAACTGGTCCTGCCCCACTTCGCCGGGACGGGGTGCGACCCACGGGCACAATCGCGACAGGCCACGCTGCGATCTACCCCGAGGTGGTTCTGGAGGTGGGGCAGTCCGCTAAGACGGCGGATCGTGTCCCTTCGCTTGACTTCGAGGGAGGACTGCAAGAACCATTTTCTGCAAAGTGCAGTCGTTTCGGAGGTCTGCCCCGGGTGCGTTCCCGAGTCCTCGGATCAGCAATTCACCAGGGGAACCGCAGTCGTATGCCGAGGCGATCAAAAGCGGACGCGCTCCCTTGTGGGAAAGAAAGCTCACGTCGAAGGGACCAAGGGCGTCCACGCAAATGGGCGCAGGCCCCGGCGGCAGAGCCTCGAATTCCGTCCGAAACATCGCCGCTCGTCGTCCGCTGACTACTACTGTCACTGGTCCCACAGACCCGTTAATTCCGGGCTGCTTGAATCCGGTTACTTCGACAACTCCCATCTTGGGAACGGAGATCCCACCGGCTCCGATTGGTGCCAGTGCGGCAAAAGCAACGGCGAATGTTGCCACACCTAGTAGCAATCGATTGAACGGCCTCACCGGGGAAATTATGACTCAGATTGATCCTGATTGGTTCGGCGTGGCATATCCCAGCACGCCGGGAAGGTGGGACTCACTTCGGAACGACGGGGAATCTCCCTCCGCGCCCGCTCCTGTCAGCGGTCGAGGATCTGCCCGTAGATACGTTCGACGTGAAGTTCAACAGCCATTCGGTGGTCGGCCAGCATCTCCTCACCGAAGCCGTCTCGTTCCGATGCAGCTTTCAACTCGATATGGATCTCGAACAGCTTCTCGACGGCCGCGTCATCGGGTTCGCGGGCGACGGACACGGTGGCTGGTCCTGCCACGACGGCGAAGTTGAAGAAGTCCGGTCCGGGGACATGGAGCACCGCCCGAGGGTCCCGCAGGAGGTTGCGACCTTTGGCCCGGACGGTCGTGGTAGAGAACCTGACGCGCTGGGTCGAGGGGTCACATAGGTAGTAGATGTTCGACAGCTGTGGGCTGCCGTCTTCGTCAACTGTGGCCAGGATCCCGTTGCGTCCACCGGCCACGATTTCCCACAACCGTTCTGTCGTCATCGTTTACTGACTCGACGGTCAGGGTCATTGTCGGATGCCATCGACGGCATTGTTGCAGTTCCGTAGGTTCGAGTACGGCTCCGCGGTGACTGGCCCAGTTCGATGCTCCTATGGGCTGTCAAGCCCTAATTTCTCGTGAGGTAGGAGCCCGTAAACCTCGCGAGCGACGTAGCGCTTGAGACATCGCACGGCCTCCTTCTTGGTCAAGCCTTCCGTCTTCCGTCGATCGATGTACTCGGTGGTGCGCGGGTCGTAGACCATCCGGGTGAGCACGATGTGCCACAGGGCGGAGTTGGCCTGACGGTCACCACTGCGGTTGAGTCGGTGTCGTTGGTTCTTGCCGCTGCTGGCATCGAGCGGTGAGGCGCCGCAGAGGTGGGCGAAGGCCGCCTCGTTGCGTAGCCGTTCAGGGTTGTCGCCGGCCGCGACGAGGAGCGCGGAGGCGGCATCGGTCCCGATACCGAGCGTGGCGACGAGTTCGGGCGCGGTCTCCTTGACCAAGGGTTTGAGGATGGCGTCGAGCTCGACGATCTCCTCTTCGAGGGTGAGGGCCCGTCGGGCCAACATCCGGAGGCTGAACTTGGTCAGCGAGACGATGTCGCGCTTGGCGCCGGGTCGATAGGTCGAGGCGCGCTCGAGGAGATGGGAGACGCTGAGGCCCCGGAGCTCGGCCCGGATGGACTCGGGGGCGGTCGAGACGAGGTTGCGCATCTGGTTGAGGGCCTGGGTCCGTCCCTTGCGAGCCGAGGACCTCGCGACTCGTAAAACCCGCATGGACTCGACGTTTCCGTCCCTTGTCTTGGCCTCCCCAGCGGCGTCACCCGAGAGGGCGGCCCGGGCGGCCGAGATGGCATCTTCGGGATCGGACTTTCCCTTGCGCCGACGACGTTGTCGGTTGGGGCGGTCGACTTCGACGACGCGGATCCGCTCGGCTTGGAGATGGCGAGTGAGCCCGGCTCCATAGGACCCGGTGCCTTCGACGCCGACGAGCTCGACCGGACCGAAGTCGGCGAGCCACCCCAGCAGCTTCTTGTAGCCGCTCTCGGTCGTAGCGAAGCTCGCGACGCCGAGGAGAGCACCTCGTTCGTCCAAGGCCGCCGCTACATGGACGTCGAGGTGCGTATCTACCCCGCCGGTGATGCTTCGTGCCACAGTGGTCACTGTCATCCCTTCGTTGGATTGGGTTGGGGTGACACCGCACCGAGCGGGACGACGGACAAGACAGCGACGGGCCTGTATGAGGCAGGCTCCTATGAGGTCACTCCGTCCAACCGATGGGTGTCGAGTGGGTGACCGGGCCAGGCCGACGGATCGAACTCAAGACAGTCCTTTCGGACGTCAGCCGGATTATTGGAGTCAGACCTGGCCTGGACACCCACTCACACGCTGACCAACTCCCTCACCGAAGTGGTGGATCACTCAGCGGCCACTTCAATCCTCGCTGCCGGGACGGCGACAGCTTTCTTACACTGCGGTGTCAGGCTTCGGGGCATGATGGTCCGATGAAAAGAGCCACTTGGGTGTTTCTCATTACGATCGTGGCTGCTGTTTCAATCTTGTGCGCCAGCGACGCACCTTCCGGCGCGACAACAGCACAAAGGCCGGCGCTCTGCAATGCCTTGAAGCCAGAGATTCAGGCAGATCAACGTCTGCCCTCAATCCTGGCTGACATGAGATCTCGCACAATGTCCGAGACGAAGAGGCAACTGTTGACTGGGGTCGACGCAATCCTGAACACCGCCCAATCACTGCGGGCTCAGTTGCGCTCTTCTCCCGCCAATGTGCGAAGCGCCTTCAACCGGGATGCCTCCGCTGAGGCGAGATTCAAGACGGCTTTGGGAAATGCAACCACGAAGGGCCAGATCCGCGCAGCGGCTCTGAAACTCCTGGCCTCATTCGCAAATGTGGGGTCCTTCATCGGCTACATCCTGAGTCATTGCGAGGGATCGGCTCGGTCGGGCGATCCCGCGACAACGTAGCTTCTGCGCTCGATTGTTGCCCTGTCCCAATACGCCGGGAGGGTGACACGCCGGACTACCCTTCGATGCGTGACTGCGACGGGCGGTGCGGCCAGTTGGCGGCTTGATCGCCTCAGTGTCGCCCGAGCGAACCTGATCGGTGCGGTGATCGTCGCGGCATTGGGGCTATTGCCGGTCAGCGACTTCGAGTGCAGCAACCGAACCGACCGTTGCCCCTCGACACCTTGATCAATTGCCCTCGAATGAGCCAGTTAATCAGCCGGTAGTTCTCGTATCAGCGCGGCTAGAAGAACCGTTGACGCCGAGAACGCTGCCGAAACGTTATACGAAGATGTGGCCGTTGATTTCGGATTCGCTCAAGGTATTCGAGTCGGTGGTGAGTGATGGCAAGCGAAGCGAGTTGCTATCGCTCGGCGATCCTTACTCATCAACTGAGATGGGCACTTTTGAACTGGAAGGGCGGGTCAAGGACGCCCAGGGCACCGAGTGGAGTGCGACCTTCTCTGCGGACATCACGCCCGCGGTTCACGGGGCTTATGTCCACGGTGGCGCGGACCTACTCGGGCGGTGTGGTAAGGCCAGCCGAACCACACAGGCGAACGGTGTTGTCTCGGTGCGCCAGCCCTGCGAGCACATCCAGGTCGGTTTCTATTCGACCTCCTTCTATTCGAAGACACCCGTGAAGCCCAGAGACGCCGGAGTCGCCATCTGGGCGGAGATGACCAACCACGAGCTAGTACCGCTCGGAGGTCCGCCTGACTCTGTTCCCCGGGCTTAGCAAGCATCCCCTATCATCAATGATGTTGTGAAGCTCCCGTGAGGGTCCACCGCTACAAGGTTGGTCGTCAGTAGTTTCGGGAGCACCGGAGCCGCTGGTCTGACTTGAGATCACGACGGACACCCCTTGGTGTTCGCACACCGTCGACCGGAGCTCCGGGCAAACTCAGACGAGGCGCGGCGTGCCCCGTTCCAGAGGGGTGATGGGCCGCTCTGTTAGAGCAGATCGACCCGCACCGTCACTCCTTCTCGGGACGGCCGCGCCACCCCTCAACCGACTTAAGGAAAGGAAGGGATGGCATGACCATCGTAGAAGCCACGCGCGCCGTCACCGGTGGCATCGACACGCACGGAGAGGTCCACGTGGCCGCCGTCTTGGACGAGGTCGGTGGCCTGCTCGGCACCCAATCGTTCCGGGCCGATCCCGACGGGTATTCGGCACTGCTCAGCTGGCTCGAAGCGTTCGGCGAAGTGAGCAAGGTCGGCGTGGAGGGGACGGGGTCCTATGGGGCCGGCGTCGCCCGTTTCCTCGCCAAAGCGGGGGTCCATGTCGTCGAAGTGGACCGCCAGAACCGTCAGGCCCGCCGACAAAGCGGCAAGTCCGATCCCCTCGACGCGCTCGAGGCCGCGCGGGCGGCGCAGTCCGGGAGGGCCCAGGGCACGGCCAAGAGCAGGGATGGTTCGGTCGAGGCCATCAGGGTCCTCGTCGTGGCCAAGCGCTCGGCCCGAGGGGCGCGGATCAAGGCACTCGGCCAGATGCGCCAGTTGACCTTCAGCGCTCCTGACCAGCTCCAGAGCAAACTCAAGGGCCTCCCCATCGCCGCCTTCGTCGCTGCCGCCCAGGGCTTGCGTCCGACCCGCTCACCCGATGTGGTCACCTCGGCGACCAAGGCGTCGCTCTCCTCTTTGGCGCACCGCGTGGCCGATCTCGAAGCCGAGATCGCAGAGCTCGATGCCATGATCACCCCGCTGCTCGAGACCACTGCTCCCGAGTTGCTCGCCGTCTATGGAGTCGGCATCGACACCGCGGCCGCGCTGTTGGTCGCTGCTGGCGACAACCCCGAGCGCCTGCATTCTGAGGCGGCCTGGGCGCATCTGTGCGGGGTCTCACCGCTGGAGGCCTCCTCGGGCAAGGTCACGCGCCACCGGCTCAACCGCGGTGGGGACCGCCAGGCCAACCGGGCGCTGTGGCACATCGTGATCACACGCCTGGCCTCTGACCCGAGAACGCAGCACTATATGGAGCGCCGAGTCAAAGACGGTCGCTCCAAGAGCGAGGCCATCCGCATGCTCAAGCGCTATGTCGCCCGCGAGGTCTACCGCTACCTGCCTCGCGCCTAGATCCCCGGACCATGGACCTGGCTCACCGTACGCCTGTCGTCGATGAGACTGACCTGTAACCGATATGCCGGTCCATGGCCCGGGTTCACCGACTCTCGAAGACGCGTGACCTGATAAGAGCTTGCCCTCTCGACGAGTGGCCCATCATTGGTCTGTCCGCCGTCCTCACTCCCGAAAATTCCCACGAAAGGGGTTGACAACATCCATAGGAGCATCGGAGGGGGGCAGTTCTGCTGAGGTTCAAGAGCGGGTCAAATACCAGCAACGAGTCGAAGACCCGATCAAAATGTCGTGGTGCATGGCGAGCTGATCGAGGTCGACCCCCGGGAGGTGGATCGGTGGTGTCGGAGTCATCTCGGTTCTGGGATCGATGCGGAACTGTTCCGCTTCGGCCATCTGTCCGCCGTCATCGGGATCAGGCTGATCTCAGGTCCGCAGGTCGTAGTGAAGATTCGTCGAGCGTCGGATCGTCTTGTGGCCTGTGCAGCAGCACATCGTGTCCTGTTTGAACGAGGATTCCCGTGCCCCGAACCTCTCATTGATTTGGTGCCCTTCGGAGAGGGAGTTGCGAGCGCCGAGATGATGATCGTTGGCGGCGACCACTTTCCCGTCTCCGGGCGGTGTCCAGAACCGTTCGCTGAGGCACTGGTCCATCTGGTTGCTCTGGCTCCGAAGCCGGAGGAGTTAGACACGCTGGACCCAGCGCCCCCATGGACATCTCCTTCGGACGGCACGGATCTGTGGCCGTGGCCCGATGATCGAGACATTGATCTGAATGAGGTGAATGGACCGGCCTGGATCGATGAATCGGGCTGGGCAGCCCGTGACCGGCTCCAAGCCCCTGGGGGACCACCGGTCATTGGACACGGGGATTGGTACACGGCCAACCTCCGCTGGGCGGGTGACGGTTTGCTTGCTGCATTCGACTGGGACAGCGTCATTGCAGCTCCCGAGCCGGTCATCGTCGGCCTCGCTGCGGCGGCATATCCAACTACCTATGCCGGAACCGAAGCGAGCATCGACGAGACCCAGGACTTTCTCGATGCCTATGGGTCCGCTCGGGCCAGGGGTTTCAACAATGAGGAGCTGGAGGAGGCTTGGGCAGCTGGACTGTGGAATCGAAGCTTCGACGCTAAGAAGCAGTTCTCCACCGAAGGAAAGGTCGAATCGTTGACCGAGAGCGAATCGCTTGAGCGGCGGCGCCGGGCTGGAGTAGGCCGAGTTTGACGGAGACGAAAAAGGTGCTCTCAAACAGGGCGCACCTGCCCCCGTTCGATGCTCCTATGGGCTGTCAAGCCCTAATTTCTCGTGAGGTAGGAGCCCGTAAACCTCGCGAGCGACGTAGCGCTTGAGACATCGCACGGCCTCCTTCTTGGTCAAGCCTTCCGTCTTCCGTCGATCGATGTACTCGGTGGTGCGCGGGTCGTAGACCATCCGGGTGAGCACGATGTGCCACAGGGCGGAGTTGGCCTGACGGTCACCACTGCGGTTGAGTCGGTGTCGTTGGTTCTTGCCGCTGCTGGCATCGAGCGGTGAGGCGCCGCAGAGGTGGGCGAAGGCCGCCTCGTTGCGTAGCCGTTCAGGGTTGTCGCCGGCCGCGACGAGGAGCGCGGAGGCGGCATCGGTCCCGATACCGAGCGTGGCGACGAGTTCGGGCGCGGTCTCCTTGACCAAGGGTTTGAGGATGGCGTCGAGCTCGACGATCTCCTCTTCGAGGGTGAGGGCCCGTCGGGCCAACATCCGGAGGCTGAACTTGGTCAGCGAGACGATGTCGCGCTTGGCGCCGGGTCGATAGGTCGAGGCGCGCTCGAGGAGATGGGAGACGCTGAGGCCCCGGAGCTCGGCCCGGATGGACTCGGGGGCGGTCGAGACGAGGTTGCGCATCTGGTTGAGGGCCTGGGTCCGTCCCTTGCGAGCCGAGGACCTCGCGACTCGTAAAACCCGCATGGACTCGACGTTTCCGTCCCTTGTCTTGGCCTCCCCAGCGGCGTCACCCGAGAGGGCGGCCCGGGCGGCCGAGATGGCATCTTCGGGATCGGACTTTCCCTTGCGCCGACGACGTTGTCGGTTGGGGCGGTCGACTTCGACGACGCGGATCCGCTCGGCTTGGAGATGGCGAGTGAGCCCGGCTCCATAGGACCCGGTGCCTTCGACGCCGACGAGCTCGACCGGACCGAAGTCGGCGAGCCACCCCAGCAGCTTCTTGTAGCCGCTCTCGGTCGTAGCGAAGCTCGCGACGCCGAGGAGAGCACCTCGTTCGTCCAAGGCCGCCGCTACATGGACGTCGAGGTGCGTATCTACCCCGCCGGTGATGCTTCGTGCCACAGTGGTCACTGTCATCCCTTCGTTGGATTGGGTTGGGGTGACACCGCACCGAGCGGGACGACGGACAAGACAGCGACGGGCCTGTATGAGGCAGGCTCCTATGAGGTCACTCCGTCCAACCGATGGGTGTCGAGTGGGTGACCGGGCCAGGCCGACGGATCGAACTCAAGACAGTCCTTTCGGACGTCAGCCGGATTATTGGAGTCAGACCTGGCCTGGACACCCACTCACACGCTGACCAACTCCCTCACCGAAGTGGTGGATCACTCAGCGGCCACTTCAATCCTCGCTGCCGGGTGGGTGGGACAACGACCAGCGGCCTCTGGTTGACTTACTAGGTGTCTCAAGGTGGTACGCCGTTGGATCCAGATCGAAAGAAGCGGCAACGCCAATACATCGCCTTTGCTTGGGTAGCAGCGGCCGTGATCTTGCTCTTGGCCTGGCTACAAAACCAACACGGCACGGCTCAGACGGTCGGACTCGTGATCGGGCTTCCGATCATCGCCGTCTTGTTGCTGATTGCGATTCGATTTGGTCGGGTGATGAAGCGGTCCTGAGTGCTCCCTATCGCCGGGAAGGTGTGCCCCTTACTGATCCACGACGTCCACACTCACATGGATCCAGGGTCCCTCGTAGTAACGACTTTGGATTGGTCGATCCTGGGCTAGAGCCGCTGCGCCTTCTGGGAGGCTGAGGGGCAACTTCAGAAAGCTCTTGAGCCCACCTCGCCGGATGGTGCGGACAACGCACCGCTGACCAGCCCTGAGGTCGAAATCGATGTCGGCACTGCAGGCCCGACCATTGCCGATTTGGAGGCGGAGCTGGTGCTTGCCCGGCGACAGCGGGAACGATTTCGTTTGGAGCGGGCCAACTGACCCGACTGCCTTGTCGTCAACAAGCACTCGATAAAACCTGACTGCATCCTGCATCCACGTCCGACGTTGAATGACCAAGATCGGGCCAGTCTTCCCGGAGTCCACAAGCCTGACTCTATGCGTAGAGCATCCCCTATCGCCGGTTCGGTGGGGCAGTTCAGCACAACTGGGGCAGGCGAAGCAACGCCCGCTAGGGCCTGATATCGCGCAGTTGGCCGTGAAGGTTCCAGGTCCTTCCCGAGTTGGTCGATACGTAGAGGAAACCTTGAAAGTCCGTGCAACTGACTTGGTTGCCAAGCGCAACAGTACGGAGGATTCCGTGGGATGCGCTGACCTTGTAGACGCCAGCGTCGAAACTGGCAAGCGACCAATGATGCCCCTCGTCGGTGGTGACCCTGACGAAGTTGCCCCCTTGTCCCCAGTAGTAGGCACCCTGGGAGCCAAGCGCTCCAACATTGCTCGTGACGCTGGGGGCATCAGCGGCAGCAACCCAAAAGAGGGGACCGTCAATCCGCCACGAGGTACCCCCATCGGTGCTGATCGCCGGGTATGTCGCCTCCATCAAGTCCCGGTAGAGGGTGAGGCCAAAGAGAATCCCGTCACCATTGGCTGCGGTGGCCACGATGTCCGCCTTGGGGACGAGAACGCCAAGGGTTTGGTCGTTCGGTAGAGACGACGGAGTTGATTGCAGAGGAATCGCCCGCAGTATTCGACGGAGAAACGTCGGGGTGGAAGAGTGCCCCCGGAACTGCGAGTTCTTACAGGAACCGCCAGGGGTGGGGGTGACCGTGGTGCGGGTGGAAGCATCCGAAGGGACGATGGTGGTCGCCGTGCTCGCGCCAGACGGCATTGACGATGTGAACGAGGCGATAACGAGGGCCGGTATTGAGAATCCCGTGGTGACCAGTCGTCGATTCAGCCAGTTGCCTGGGGTCATCGGCACGAACGACCTCCCAAGGAGTGACCGGCTACACGACGCGAGGCCGGTACAAACGAGCCCACGACTCTTCCACGTCGCAGCACGCTATTTCGTTGACCTCCTGGTCCCCGTCCGCCGGTTCTGTGAGAGAGGCGCCAACGTGCGGACGGAGCTGCATGGTGTGTACGGCCCTAGCCGACGGCAGGCCCAGGGGTGATCGCCTGGCGCCTCGGCACGATCGCGACCTCCGCTCGGCAGCTATTGTTCGTTCCCGTCCGAGCTGCTGGTTCATGAGGTCGAGGTACAAAGAACGCAATCGAACTAGGGACCAATCGTCATCAGCGACGAGGACTGTGCTCGCAACCAATGGAGAGCTTGGCGACGTGAGGACGCGTTCCACCTGGCATCGACGGACATTGGCGATTCTCACAGCGACAACGCTGTTTGATTCCCTCACCGTCTGGGCCACTCAGGCTGCGATCGCGACACCCGCGTCTGCTGCGACGGTCAAAGCCTCCCCTTACTTTGCTGGTGCGGTCGCCAACCCAGGGCTAATGCATACGGGGGGTGCAGGGACTGGGAAGTTCTATACCGAGTCTGGGAAGGCGAGTCTTATCGTGCCGACGGTGACCTGCCCGCCGAGCCAAACCACGTCCTATGTTCTCTTTCAATATTTGGAAGGCGCTCCGGGCGAAGACGGTCTCCCTGCAATCTATCTAAACTGCGGATCGGGCACGCTCAGCGCTTATATGTTTGCATTCGCCCAGGGGCAAGGGAATCCGATCGGAGGATGTGCCAGCGTCCCTGTCGCTGCGGGCGACTCGATCAGTTTCTCCGAGCAAGATTCCATACATTGGATAAATAACGGGCAAATCCCGGTGGGGACAATCGAAGTGTCAGCCTACGACAGCACGGATGGCGAATACAGCGAGTGCACTAACTCCACGGCGTCTATGCCGTCTGGGCCTGTCTACACCGGCATATGTCAAGGACTGCACAACACTGGGCCAGTTCCTCCGAATGCACCGCCTCCCCCGGTCCCGGACCTCGGATGCGGATCGACCAAAGTCTGTGCCTTCACGCCATTTTCCTTCTCCGGCGTTCAGGCTGACAACAAGCCCATCTGGCAATGGCCGACGCACGAGTACGACATGTACAGGTATCGCCAAGCCGGATCGACCCTTGAGCCCATAGAGCAAGTCCAGACGCAGAAGGTCAAGAAAGCATTGGACTTTACTTTCCTGCACCGTTGAATATGTCGATTCGATCGTCGTGCACATAGCCGGTAGGGGGCTGCACTAGGACTGCCCCAGTTTGCCGGGCGGTGCGTCGTCCCTTCAAACGGGGTCACCAAGGAATCGCCTGGTTCTCCCATCTCGTGAACGTGCCCGTAGGACCGTCCGGACCAAGCAGCGCAACGCGCACCACCTCACGAGACCCGTCCTCGACGGATTCAGTTCCCGCGTAGCCGTTGAGGTTCGTGCTCGTGAACGCAGGAGAGACCAAGTTGATCTTGATGTCGGTCGACTCCAATTCGATCATCATGGCGAGCGTAATGGCGTTCAGAGCCGCCTTCGACGCAGGGTAGATGGGTCCGAACATCGCGTGATAGGGATACGAAGGGTCTGCGTTCGTCGTCAGCGAACCGACTCCGCTTGACACGTTGACGATGCGGCCATCGGATGACTCACGAATGAGCGGCAGCATCACCTGGTAGACGGCGAGGACGCCGAATACATTGGTCTCCCACACCGCCCGTACCTCGTCGAGGGACGCCGTACTCGCTTTCGACAGCGCTGCGTACTCTTCGAGTGACGCGCCACCTCTTCTCGTGTTCGAGATCGCGGCGTTGTTAACCAGCAGGTCGAGGCGGCCGAACTCTTCGTGGACGCGCTGTGCTGCTGCGGTAACCGAATCCTGATCCGCCACGTCGATCTGCAGAGGGACAGCACCCGAGCCGATCTCCTCTGCGGCCGCCTCACCACGTTCGACGTTGCGCGACCCCACCAGCACGGTCAGGCCGCTCGCGACGAGTTCCTTGGCGACCTGGAGACCGACCCCTTGATTGGCTCCAGTGACCAGGGCAATGCGATCGGCTCTGTGGCTCTCTTCACTACGGCTCATGGTCCAGGTTGACATATGCCGGGTAAGTCCGATGGGTGGCCACGCCGCTCCAGCTCCCAGGGTGCCCCCGTCTGCCGGGATGGGGTGCCACCGCCAGTCTCAAGCAGGCACGACGGGGATACCCAGACACGGGTCCCAACCAGGGCGCTCTCTGCGCACTCCGACAACGCTGACATCACCTGTTAGCCAGTACATCACCCATACTTCGGAGTACGACCGTTTTGGGGTCGGAGATGGAGTAAACGTTGATCAAAATGGCATAGCCGTCCTTGTCGGCCTTGGCGGCGCCAGACCTGAAGATGGTGTGGTCGGCGGGAAAGTGGGTCTCAGTCCAGGGGACGCTGACACCGTCGAGTTCGGTGGCGCCCAAAGAGCATTCGTTCGGGTATCCACCGGGATCCGGGGCGCATCGGAAGGCTCGGGCTGCGCCGGAGTGGCCCGGTATGACATACAACAAGATGACAGACGTGATGCGCTGTGAGTTGAGCGAGTAGCCACACATAAGGGGGAAAGTAGGGTCACGCTGCGTCACCGGACCGCCCAGGACACTCGACGCCTCTTGAGACGTGAGCAGGTCGCACGCTGAAGAGACCCCGATGGTGGGCTGAGAGATGTTGGGGGACAAGCTTGCCCCGAGGAGGGCCGCTCCCAGGGTGAGGAGTCCTATGACGACCACCAAAAGAAACGGGGTCGCCCGACGCATCCGCTGATTCTTTCAGAGGGCGGCTTCTGGCCTCGGTCTGCTGCCTATCCCACTTTGCCGGGTCTGGGCGTCTTATCAACCCATCTCATCGTTTGAGGCATCCTTTTCGTATGGCGACCGAGCGAGGACGAAGGCCCCAGATGGCCGTCCTGCGCCGGGGACCGAAGCAATGGCGATTCTCCATCGGTGGTCCGGACGGAATGGCTTCCGGCTTCCTCCAACGCGCACGCCCCGAGGATGACGTGTCGCAAGCTCAGGCGGAGTTCGAGGAGGTGTGGGCTTCCTCCGGTTTGACGGACATCCACCATCAGGGGCAGAGCCCCAGAAAGGATGTCAAAAATGGAGACCGTGGAGAAGAGGAAGCAGCGTCCACGTCGCTCGTTCACGCCGGAGTTCAAGGCTGAGATCGTCGAGCTGTGCCGGCGCGGCGATCGCAGCATCGGCCAGGTGGCCCAGGACTTCGATCTGACCGAGTCGAACGTGCGCACCTGGGTGAAACAAGCCGAGATCGACGCCGGCGAGCGTCCGGGCCTGACCACCGAGGAGCGCGAAGAACTCAGTCGGCTGCGCCGGGAGAACCGCCGGCTCCAGGCCGATGTCGACCTACTCAAGCGAGCAACGGCTTTCTTCGCTCAGGAGACCCGGTGAAGATGGACCCCTTCATCGAGGCGGAGGAAGTTGCAGGTCACAGCGTCAAGCACTGCTGTGACATGTTCGAGGTCTCCAAGTCCGCCTACTACGAGCGCAAAAAGGACGTCCCCTCGGCCCGAGAGCTCACCGACGCCGAGTTGACCGAGAAGATCAAAGAGATCCACGCCGAGTCCAAGCGCACCTACGGCGCCCCGCGCGTCCACAAGGAGCTGCTCCATCGCCACATCGCCTGCGGGAAACGCAAGGTGACGAGACTCATGCGTCAAGCCGGCCTCGAGGGCCGCTGCAAGAAGCGCTGGCGCAAGACCACCGTGGCCAACCCCGACGCCGAGGCGGCCCTCGACCTGATTCAACGGCACTTCGGACCGAGCACAGAGATAGATCGCCGCTACGTCGGCGACATCACCTACATCTCGACGTGGGAGGGCTGGGCCTACCTTGCGACAGTCATCGACCTGGCCAGCCGTCGCGTCGTTGGCTGGGCGTTGGCCGACCACATGCGCACCGAGCTCGTCGAAGACGCTCTCAAGATGGCGTTCGAACACCGCGCGCCTGAGGAAGGCGTCATCTTCCACTCGGACAGAGGCTGTCAATACACGAGTGGCGACTTCGCCGAGCTGGCCCGGGCCAACGGCGTCGTGCTCTCGGTCGGCCGCAAGGGCGAGTGCTGGGACAACGCGGTCGCCGAGTCGTTCTTTGCGACCATCAAGCGCGAACTCATCGAGACCAGAGCATGGCCGACGCGAACCGGATTACGACGCGCCGTCTTCGAGTACATCGAAGGTTGGTACAACACGCGCCGGCTGCACTCCACGCTCGGCTATCTCAGCCCCGCGCAATACGAGGCTGTCCACCTCAACGCCGACCGTCAGGCGGCATAATCAACACAAGCAACCTGTCCGTCGAACCGGATCAAGCCCAGTGCTGCGGCAATACACCTCCGAGCCGCTGTCGGTCGATTGGCTTTTTGACGAGCCTGACGTTTGGAGGGCACACATCACTTAGTAGGCCACAGGACCCCGTGCCCCCGTTCAGTCGCCGGACGAGGGCCAAGTCTGCGGCCCTGAGGCGGACCGTCCTATGGACGAGAAAGCGTGAGATGGATTACGCCGCTCGGGGAGCTGGCGAACTCCGTTTGGAACCGCGACTCGAGTCCTTCCAACCCGTCCCATAGGCGCTCGCCCCTTCCGAGAACGATTGGCACGATGGCGGCGTGCACGTAGTCGATGAGGTCGGCGGCGAGGTACGCGCGGACCGTTGACGGGCCTCCGCCGATACGCACATCGAGGCCACCGGCGGCCTCCTGGGCAACCTTCACAGCGTCGCCAGGGTCGGCGTCAATGAAGTGGAATGTCGTTCCGCCCTTCATCTCTATCGAAGGCCTCGGGTAATGGGTGAGCACGAAGACCGGAGTATGGAACGGCGGGTCGTCTCCCCACCAGCCCTTCCACTCTTCGTCAGCCCATGGCCCACGCTGAGGTCCGAACTTGTTCCGCCCCATGATCTCAGCACCGATGCCCCGGTCCCAGTTGCTCGCGTAGGCATCGTCGACGCCAGTGCTCCCATCCGAACCGCCCAGGCTCTCGTGGAAGCTGCAGAAGGTCCGGGTGGGGAAGAACCATTCGTGGAGCCGGGTGCCGGCGTGTCCAAATGGCGATTCGAGGCTCTGTCCTTCACCAGTGCCGAAGCCGTCCAGGGACACCGAGAAGTTGTGGACTCGAACAAGTGACATAAGGCTTGGTCTCCCTAGGTAGGTGCCGCCATGGTCGATGCCAGACGCTCTGGGCAGAAGGATTCCGACTAGCGCAGGATACGACAGCCCTCAGTCGTGGGCGACTGGTAGTGCCCCACTTCATTGATACTTCTCTGAGGGTCCACCGCTTCGCAGCTGGTCCTGAATAGCTTCGGGAGTGCTGGCAGGTCCGGTCTGACTTGGAATCTCGCGACGTTGCAAAACGTCGTCGACCGAGCCTTCCAGCGGCACATTGAAAGCGGCACGTCCCGTCTCGAAGTTGGGGTGATTGGTCTGGGTTGCTACCAACAACCCAGACCCCCGTCGCTCCGATCCGGAACGGCCGTGCCATCCCTAACTCCATTAACAGAAGGGATGACCATGACCATCGTAGAAGCTGCGCGTGGGATTACCGGTGGCGTCGATACCCATCTCGACGTCCATGTCGCGGCTGCGCTCGACCCTCTGGGCGGGCTGCTCGGAGCGGAGAGCTTCGCCACCGACGGAGCCGGCTACCGGGCCTTGCTCAAATGGCTCGAGGGCTGCGGCGACGTCGTCAAGATCGGCGTGGAGGGCACCGGTTCGTATGGCTCGGGTCTGGCCCGCTACCTGCGTCGAGCCGGCGTGCAGGTCATTGAAGTCGATCGACCCAATCGAGAGGAGCGCCGGCGCAGCGGCAAGTCCGATCCTCTCGACGCGATCGAAGCGGCGCGGGCCGCCCTGAGCGGTCGAGCCAGCGCCAGCCCCAAGTCGCGCGACGGTGCCGTCGAGGCCATCGGGGTCCTCGTCGTCGCCAAGCGTTCGGCCCGCCAGGCGAGGGTCAGGGCGCTCACCCAGATGCGCCACCTCGGCTACAGCGCTCCCGAACAGCTCCGTTGCCGCTTGAAGGGCCTTTCGGTGTCCGCCTTGGTGGCCGAGGCGTCGGGGCTTCGGCCGACCCGTTCGCCCGATCCGGTGACGGCGGCCACCAAGGCATCGTTGTTCTCGCTGGCGCGCCGCATCGAGACGCTCGACGACGAGCTCGCAGAACTCGACGAGCGGATCGAAGGCCTCCTCGTCGCCACCGTTCCCGATCTCCTCGACCTCTTCGGAGTCGGTCCCGACACCGCGGCCACCCTGGTGATGGCGGCCGGCGACAACCCCGAACGATTGCATTCAGAAGCCGCCTGGGCCCACCTCTGCGGCGTGTCACCCATCCTGACGGGGTCGGGCAAGAAGAGCGGGAAGGTCCTGGTCCACCAAGGCGGTGACCGTCAGGCCAACAGCGCGCTGTGGCGCATCGTCATGGTCCGCATCGCCCACGATGCCGAGACCCAGGTCTACTTCGAGCGGCGTGTGAAGGAGGGAAAGACCAAGCCCGAAGTCATCCGCATTCTGAAGCGCTACGTCGCCCGCGAGGTGTACCGCTACCTCCCTCGCGCCTAGATCCGGGGGCTGGGGGCCTGGCTCCCCCCACTTCTGTCGCCCTTCGGCGCTGACTTTCCAGCGACACGCCGACCCTCAGTCCGGGCTCCACGTTCTCGAAAACGCGTGACCTAATAAGAGTGTGTCCTCCTTGAGTGACTCATCAATGTTGTGTCCACTGTTTTCACTCCCGAGCCCCAAAAGAGGGGTTGACAAGTGATAGGAGCGTCGCCGGTTAGGTGTGACAGGTGGGCACCCCCTTTGGGACGCCCGGTCGTGAGGTTGAATCAGGCAGCTACCTCGGCGACCACGACGGATATGTTGTCGCGACCGCCCTGAGCATTGGCCTGCTCGATCAGGGTGTCGATGATCGCGGCTGGGTCGCTCGCTCCTTCCACAGCACTAGCAATCTCATCGACGGACAATTCGTTGAATAGACCGTCACTGCACACGAGCACTCGGTCTCCCGTCTCAACGGCAACGGTGCGGCGATCGATCTCGACGTCTGGCGCGACTCCGAGCGCTCGGGTGAGAACCCCGTGATAGGGGTGCTGAGCAGCCTCTTCCTCCCGCAACTCTCCACGGTCGATCAGTTCGGCCGTCACGCTGTGGTCCTTGGTCAGCTGGCGCAGTGCACCTTCATGCCAGAGATAGGCCCGGCTGTCGCCGACATGGACGAGTGCGAGCTGTCCGGACACGAGGAGACCAGCCGCACAGATCGTGGTTCCCATGCCCTCTAATCCGGACTGGGCGACTGCGCGGTCTCGGATTGCCCAGTTCGCAGCGCGTACCGCCGCTTCGAGTTGGTCATCTGATTGACCCATGAAAACCGCCGAAATCACACCTGCCGCGACATTCGCGGCGATCTCGCCGCCCGGGTGGCCCCCCATCCCATCGGCGACGAGGGCAAGACGATCACTGCTCACGATGACATCTTCGTTCTTCTCGCGCAGCTGACCGATCTCCGTGCGACCAGCTGTTCGTAGTGTTGTCATGAATCTCTCCTTGAAATCTGGGCTGGCGGTTGGAGAGGATGGATCCTCTTTCTCGGTGAGGAGACGGCGGGCAAGGGCGAGGGCTCCCTGGCGGTGGTTGGCGTCGGCATGGAGCTGTCTCGCCCATGCATCGAGGCGTTCTTCTGATGGCAGACGCATGAAGGCGCGGATGTCTGCGAGCGGTACGCCGGCTTTCCGGAGCGCATCGATCACCCTGGCGTCAGCCAACTGGCCGGGCGAGTAGTAGCGATACCCCGAACCCGGGTCCACCGCTGCCGGTGCGAGGAGGCCCTCTGCGGCGTACGTCCGGAGCCGTTTGGCCGAGAGGCCTGAGCGGTCTGAGAATTCACCAATGGCCATCAGGTCGTCCACCAGATGAAGCATGAACCCTGACCGATGGTGAGAGTCAAGTGGGCTGTTCAGGTTCGCCAGGGTGCCCCAGTACATTGACCCTCTGTGAGGACTTCTCAGATATTCTCCGCGGATGCCGGTCAGCTGCGAGTGGCGCGGGTCCTTTGCCAATGCCGAGGTCAGTGCACTCCACGCCGAAGCTTTCGACACTCGGATGTGCTCCGATTACGAATGGAACTGGATTGATCTCCTCGCCAAGCACAGCCTCGGCTGGGTCGTTGCGCGAGACGACGGACGCCTCGTCGGATTTGTCAACGTCGTGTGGGATGGGTTCACGCATGCTTGGATTCAAGACACCATGGTTGCCAATGCGGACCGCAGTCGGGGCATCGTGACTCAGATGATCGAGATCGTACGGTCCGAATGCCGGAGAGCTGGATGTGAGTGGCTGCACGTTGACTTCGATGAAGACCTCGGGAAGTTCTATTTCCAATCGTGTGGTTTCACACCAACTTCGGCCGGGCTCATTCGACTCAGCTGACGGCCCCCGGGGGTAGCCCCGTTCGCCGGAAGCGAGGCGCACAGATGTCATAGAGTTCTTGGGTGCGGATGAACTGGGCGGAGTCCATTTATATCAACAGTGGATTGCGAACTAAGCGTCTCCGGAGGAGTGTGATCCCGACACTCATCGCTCTTGGTGGGCGTACCGAGGGGCTCGAGGCCCTTGACATTGGTTGTGGACCGGGTGAATGCGTCGCAGGAGAGATCGAGGAGTTCGGGGCAAGTCGCGTTACGGCGATCGACTTCGATCCGAAGATGGTCCGACGAGCCAGTGGTCGGCTAGCCGAGTATGGAAATCGAGTGGCTGTCGTAGAAGGTGACGTCACGAATCTCCCATACGAGAACGGCGCCTTCGACGCGGTCTTCAACTTCGCGGTATTGCATCACGTGCCTGACTGGAGAGCAGGGCTAGAGGAAATCGCCAGAGTCTTGAAGGTCGGGGGACGATTGTTCTCACAGGATCATGACGTCGCCAACCATGACTGGCTGTCTCGCCACCTGTTCGTACATCCTGTGGATCGGTTCACGAATGCCGACTTTCTCGACCAAGTAACGCGTGTCGGTCTGCGCCCATTGCAGATAGAGGATCGGCCTGGGCAACTCCTAGTCGCTGCCCTCAAAGACTGACGAGTACCCCAAAGAGTGCGGGGTGAGTTCCTAACGGCAGTCAAGCCCCTCAGGCCACATTTTCGCTAGCTTCTTCTCCCGGCGGGTCGGTGGGCGGAGCGACCTTTCGGGCCGACTCCTTTCTGCCTCGACCCGCCGCCCTGTTCTTGAGGACTTTGGCTGGTGTGTTTCGACGACGGGCCGCCCGGACCTTGGGATCGATCTTGAAGCGGTCAGCGCAGGCCGCTTTCCCTTCGGCCTCGGCGATCGCGTCGCTGTCTTCGTCTCGCAGTTGATAGAGCTCTCCCTTGCGCCAAGCGGCGGCGATGCGGGTGATGAGGACGGCCGAGACCGAGCACAGCGCTGAGTTGTGGTGCCTCCCCTCGACTACGACCAGTCGGTAGTAGCGCTGAGCCAGCGTGGGGTCGATGTGGCGAGCGTGGTCGGCCGCCATGTAGAGCGCCTGGCGCAGGCCGGCGTCTCCGGCCTTGGTGATGCCCTTGTGGCCGGCCACCAGTCCGGACTGGTCGATCTTGGGCACGAAGCCGGTGAAGGAGCGAACGCCGGCCAGGTTGGCGAAGCGGTTGAAGTCGCCTGCGTTGCCCAAGATGGCCGCAGAAAGGACCGGCCTGAGCCCGGGCGCCGAACGGACGATGCCCTTGGGGTCGGCTTTGTCATAGAGAACGGCGATCAGCTTGTCGGCGGCGGTGATCTCGTCCTCGAGGCTGCGCAGCACCCGGACCTCTGAGGAGATGTCGTGGGCCAACTCGGCGAAGTCGATGCCCCCGCCTGACCACAGGGCCAGGGTCTCGCCTGCCATGGCCAAGAGCTCGTCGGCCTTGTCCTCGCGCCAGAGTCCCGCGCTCGAGCGGATCAACAACGCAGCGAGCCGGGCACGCCCGAGACGCTTGAGCGCCCGTGGATCGGCGTATTTCTCCAAGATCACCAGCGCGGTCTTCGACGCGGTCGCCGATCCGAGGGAATCGGCCCACCCCGGTCCGAGCAGCTCGACCAGTGCATCGAGGCGCAGACTCGCCGCGCTGCGCCGCTTGACCAGGCTGAAGCGGTGACGCACGGCCCGGCGCAGTGACTGCGCCGGGCCGAGGTTGTCAATGCCGCGGAGACCTTCGGGATGCAGCAACGGCAGGCGGGCCAGCACCCTCGAATCCAAGCGGTCGGTCTTGGTGTGTTTGTTGTAGTAGTCCCGCAGGTCGGCCGACTGCTCGGGTGGCACCAAGATAACCGTGGCACCGCGCGCTTGGAGCCAGGCCGAGAGCGGCACCCAGGCGTTGCGGGTGGGCTCGAGGATCACGGTCACCGTGGCATCGACCGGGATCTTGGCCCACAGGCGCTCGAGGTCGGTGGTCGTGGTGCGGAACCTCCACGACGACCAGATGAACTCACCTCGTTCGTCGGCCAAGCTCGCTCGGTGGTCGGCTGGACAGGCGACGTCGATGCCCAACCGCACTTCACTCATGGCGTGGTCCTTTCGCTAGACGATTGGTCAGTCGGCTCTTCGTCGTCGACCGCTGCACGTTCCGCAGGGGTGTGACCATCCAGACATTCAGAAGTAGGGGTCCGATCCCATGATCGGCCGCCGAGTTTCAGAAAAGGGATGCACGTGCGCCGGGAGGCTCGTCTGGTCGACGATCACCGTTGAGGAGTCGAGCTCTCGCTCGCTCCGGCCCCAAATCAGTCAAGCCAGAAGAACCGACCCGACGCACCCTACGAAGGGCTTCCTCTTCATCGGGGGATGCCCGGAACCAACGCTAAATGTCCCATATCGCCGGCTATGCGGCACGGCTCCGCCGTCTTCAGACCGCCTTCATCACGGCCCGTTTGAGACTGTGATGCTGATAGTGGACCCAAAGGGAACTCGTGCCCCGCTGGTTGGCATCTGAGACACCACATGGCCAATTCCCACCGACTCTGAAGACGTCACCTTCGCAACGCAAGTGACCCCTGATTGCGCGAGCGTTGCACACGCCCCTGCTTGCGTTTGGTCGGTCACGCTGGGAACCGCCACGACGTTCGCATGAGTCTGGCCCGGCGGAGAAATCGAACCACTTGGAGAGGGTCCGAGTGAGCTCACGACGTTGAGCACCGATCGTGCTGGCAGCTTGGTCCCCGGAACAGGCCTCACAGCGACGACGTCACCGCTTCGGACCGATCGCGAGTGCTCATAAGTGATGTTGCCCGAGAGGCTCAGGGCACTCAACTGGCCCATAGCCGAGGGCGTGGAGGCGCCGATGATGTTTGGAAATGTTTCAGTTGTTGAAGGACATGCGATCGAAGCGGTAGTCGTGTGTCCGCTGGCGGACTGTGCAAAGGTCGTGACTGGAGTACACGGCTCCGACGCCGGCGATTGTCCGAGAGGAACGAAGCCCACCCCCGGGTAGAAGTGTCCGACAAGCGTCTTGAGATTGGTGGCATACACAGGCGACACAGCACCGAGCTTCGAGTTCACCGGCTGGTTTGCTTGAGCTGGCAGAAGGTATCCCTTCGGGATGTATCCCACGAGTTTGCCGTTACGCCCCACCGCGCTGATGAAGTCAGGCACCTTCGTGGTGCTAACCATTCCGCTTGGCGACGAGGGCATCGTGCCCTTCGTCAAACCGACCAGGGCGCCGCTGAGGTGACCCGGTCCGGGACTGGAGAAGACGACGATCAGAGTTGCAGCGAAGGCCGCGGCACTTCCGGACACGGCAAGCGGCCGCCAGGACCACGAACGGACCCGCTGCGTGACGGCGCCCACGGCCAAGCCCGCGATCAGCCGTAGCATCGAGAACTCACCTTTCTCGGTGACCTCCACCATGAGGTCTCGAACCTCGTCCCCGTAGCGATCGCGCCAATTCTTCGGGTAGATCCTCAGGACTCGTTCAGTCAGCGAACGACGGCTCATGTGGCACCCGCGAGGCGCTTCAATCCCAATCGAGCGATACGGGCCGACTCCGACAAGCGTTGGCCGAGCACGCTCGAGCCCGTGGGGGTGATGCGGTAGGGATGTCGACGGTCCTGTGTAGGGAGGGCTTCGATGAGGCCGGCCTCCTCGAGCTTGGACAAGCAGCCATAGAGCGTGCCTGGGCCCATCTTGACGCCGGAGAAGGCCTCAATGTCTTTGATCAGCGCATACCCGTGCTTGGGTCCGCTGGCCAGACTCGTCAGTACGAGGACGCTGCGGTCGGAAGAACCACGTATGCCTTCGACGCTCATGCCCTACCTCCCGAGGAGACCTCGTTCACTCCACACACGATATATCGTAAAGTGGACTAGCTCAACCGTGGGCCGGTGGAATCCTGTGTCGGGTTTGTATCCGGCAGTTGGGTCTCAATCGCCGAAGGGTGCCCCCGTTCACCGGGAGGAGGTGCACACTGCGGCACTTCGCGGAGGAACCTCATATCCCAGACGGGAGCCACCCCGCCTCTCGGCTGGCCGATCGCTGTTGCACGGTGACGGTCAGTTCACGGTGCTCACCTGCAATGCCGTGATATTCGCATCGACGTAGCCCGAAGCTCCAGAAGAATTGGAATAGGTGAGTTCGCATCCAACGGAAATCGTCCCCCCGGACTCGGTGATAGTCCCCGTAAGCGGCAGTGTTGCGTAGTTGTTGCCGCTCGTAATGCTTGTGTCGCTCCAGGCGCTTCCCGACGTTCCGTCACCGAAGAGCTCACATGCGAATCCTTCTCCGGTTCCGCTAGCAATGGAGGCGTCGTTGTACGCATTGACGTCTGCGCTCACGAGGTAACTTCCAGCGGGCACGGTCACTCGCTGAACGGCGGAAAAGACATTCAGGGTGCTCAGTTCGACCGCACTTGTGAAGCCGTTGGGCGCTTCGGCACTGTAGACCTGGGAGGTACCCGAGGGCCCCTGAGTTCCCTGTGGACCTGCCGGTCCCGTCGCACCAGTGGGGCCCTGTGGTCCGATGAGAGATGCTAACCACTGGGACAGTGAACCCTGGTAGCCGTTCTGTTGGGCGAGGTCATAGTTGGTTGCTCCAGGGACACCCTGTGGCCCTGTGGCACCGGTCGGCCCTGCCGAGTTCCACGAAATCTGAGTAGCTGACCCCGAGCACGTCGGCGCCGTGGTCCCAACGCTCTTGAGTTTCCCCGACCCGAGGCAGGCGTAGTAGGTAGTACCAGACCCAGAGGCCCCGGCTGTCATCGCCGCCGCGGCTCCGACGGCGATCGTCGCCGAGGCGACTGCGGTCACGACGACCACCTTGAGTGACTTGGTGAGTTTCATGGTTGCTCCCTTTGGATTGGTCGACGACTCCGGGGCGTCGAAGCCTCGTCATCCGCCGACTGACCGACCTCACAACGTTTACACAGACAGTTTTCGCAGTACAGCTGCCAAACCGCTAGACGAGATCGTGGACCTTGCACGAAACTTCACTCAGAAGGAACCAGTCGCCACCCCGACGCGGGCACATATCGTTGAACAATCTTGCCCAGTGCTCCAACACTGCCCCGAACGCTGCTAGCGAGGCGGAAGGCACTTCGGCCAAGTGGGTGGGTCTCAGCCGAACGTAGGGTGTTACGTATGTACGGAGGCCTGACCGACCGAGCCTGCCGAGTGTTCTTAGAGATGCGAGGCGAGGCCTTTCTTCTTGACCATGATCACACCGGTACAGAGCACCTGCTTATAGCGATTGTCGAGGTCAATGACAAGGTGGCTGGTCCGGTCCTGCGCCGCTTCGACATGACGACAGAGAGGATCCGACGAGAGGTCCAGACCCTCGTAACTCCAGGAATCGACCTAGACAGCGAGTGGACCACGATCGTGCTCAGGGCCCCCGGTCCAGATGAAGCGGCGGTCGAAGAAGGAGCGGCACCCGACTCGATTGCGACTCCAAGAGAGTTCACACCGAGGCTCACGAAATGTCTTATGAGTCTCGCTCCCTTTGAGGCCCATGAGCTGGGCGACCGCCACGTCGGACCCGAACATCTGCTGCTCGCTGTCCTTAGGGAGGGCAACGGCGTGGCGGTCCAGGCACTCCAGAATCTCGGGGTCGACACCGCCGAACTCATGATGGCGCTCTACGAAAAGATCGCCGAAGATCCCGAAGCGGGCGATGCGACAGCTCCGGAGCCAAGCGAGGAAGAGCGTCAGGCCGCACTCGAAATGCGGAGGATGCGAGCGCATTCCCGGATGAACCCGGAGGATCGAGTGGTCTTCACGTCCGATGACGCCACTCGTGTCTTTTGCGTGCTCGACGGCATAGAGCGGCTCTACAACATTGAGCAGCGTGAAGAGGTCATCGAACAGCTCACCAGGTCCCTCACGGAGTCGTTTACGCGGAGGGCCGGCAACACAAGTCGATCCGGCTCAGCCAGATTCACCCCGACTCAGGAACGTCGGATACTGAGGAGCATCGTGGCGGGTCTTCGTCGTGAGGCCGCCAACCAACTCGGAGACTGACCCCAGCCTGCCCCCGATTCAGTATGGAACGGGCCGGCTCCTCCGGCATCCGCATATGCGTGGATCATTCACCTGTCGGTGAACGGAGCCGACATACGGATGGAAGGAGCCAGCCGTGTCCAGTATTGCCCACCGAGGGTTCGTCCACCTGGGGATGGATGTGTCGAAGGATGCGATCGCGGTAGCGGTGCTCTCGCCCGATCGCGACACCGCCGAGGTCGACAAGATCTTCCACGATGCCGATTCGGTCCGGCGCCTGGTCAAACGACTCGGGAAGCCGAAGGGGATCTGGGCCTGTTACGAAGCGGGTCCGACCGGCTATGACCTCCAACGCCTGCTCGCCTCGATGGGTGTGCGCTGCGACGTGGTGGCCCCGTCACTTATTCCCAAAGGTTCTGGTGACCGCGTCAAGACCGATCGACGCGACGCCAGACGGCTGGCGGGGCTGCACCGAGCTGGCGAGCTCACTCCTATTGCCGTCCCCACTCCCGCTCAAGAAGGAGTACGCGACTTGTGTCGCACACGCGGCGACATGGTCCAAGATCTCACCCGGGCCCGCAATCGGCTGAGTGGATTCTTACTTCGCCACAGTGTTGTCTGGCGGGGAGGGTCGCCGTGGACCGAACGCCATCGCCGCTGGCTCGCCACCTTGTCCTTCGACGATCGGGCCCTCGCCGCCACCTACGCCCATTACCTGGCCACGGTGCAGCTGCGCGACAGCGCACTCGAGTCGGTCCAAGCCGATCTTTTGCCGTGGTGCACAAAGGACCCCTTCGGTGACCAAGTGCCACGCTTGGCCGCCTACCGGGGCGTGACCAGAATCGGCGCGCTGTGTCTGGCCGCCGAAGTGTTCGACTGGCGCCGCTTCCCGAGGGCGAGGCCCTTCATGAGCTTCACCGGCCTCGTGCCTGAGGAGAACTCGACGGGGCTCACCCAACGGCGTGGCTCGATCACCCGGGCCGGCCATGCCCATCTGCGAGGCCAGCTCTGTGAGGCAGCTTGGGCCTACCAGCACAGCCCGAACGTCGGCGTCGGCATCAAAGAGCGCCAACAAGGTGCGCCGCCCGAGACCGTCGCCCGTTCCTGGGCCGCACAACTCCGTCTGTCTCGGCGCTTCCGACAACTCGCCGCCCACAAGAACGTGCGCTCCGTCGTGGCCGCCGCCATCGCCCGTGAACTCGCTGGGTTCCTCTGGGCCGAGATGGTGGCCAAGGTCTGAACAGCGTGCTCTTCCCTTCGGCCAGCGCGCGATCGGCGCCGCGTCTGGTCGAGCCCTCCACGACGCGCCGGAGCACCGCCGCAGCAGATCCGATCCTCGCCGGCGTTACGCCCAGCGTCCTCCTTTGCGAAGGCGTCAGGGGCGCCCCGATTCAGAGGCAACCACCTGCGAATGGCTTTACTGCGATTTCGATACGCGTACATCATCGTGGCGGTTCTCCGATCCACTGCGCTCCGGCGCGTCGTCGATGGCTCGCCCGCCCCCCGCCGCTGTCGGCACCGGGGATGGAGTAGCAGCCTCCACCCCGCCGTCAATACCGTTCGTCCTCACCCTCTGGGCTGCGGGCGCTCCGTATTGACGTCGGGGCCCCTCCGACTGCTCATTCACACTCAGGCGCCGCACCTCTGGTGCGTCGCGTCCAAAAGCGAGGCGGAAGGAAGTCGGTGCAGGGGGTTGACTAGCCGCTCCACATCATCGCCGGGACTGTGGCCTCAGTTAGCGCGGCGACTGGTGCTGCCAGATAGCTTTTACTCCCCGAGAGTTGCCCGCCAAAGAGGTAGCATTCGCTGCGTCCACGAGGTGCGAAGGGGAGAAAAGAGATGCCTGAGTTCCCTGCGATTACTCACGTGGCGCTAACGGTTACGAGCCTTGAACGGAGTGTGCCTTGGTACAAGGATCTGTTCGGCTCGGACCCAATCCTTGACGAGGACACAGGTCCGTTCCAGCGCGTCGCTTGGCTTACCGGCGGCACAATCGTCGGCGTAACTCAGTTCCCTGACTTGGACAGCACTGAGCCGTTCAACGAGCGGCGGCCGGGGCTCGATCATCTGGCTTTCGGCTGTGCCAACCGCAATGAGTTAAAGGCATGGGAAATCCGTCTGAACGAACTCGGCATCCCCAACGGTGGCATCGTGGACACGCCTTACTACTCGGCATTGTCGTTTCGAGATCCCGACAACATCGCACTTGAGTTCTTCGCACCCCGGGGCTAAGACCGGCGGAGTATCCGACTGCTTATAGGCCATCCCATACCGCCGGCTCCGAGTGATACCGACTGGGTACCTCGTGTGGGCCCAGAGCGCATATCTGCCGCCATTACAGGACAGTGTCAGCCGTCGTAACACCTGTGGAGTGCGGACGACACCCCGTTGATCCGATGCGGCTACGTTCGCGGAATGGCACCGGTGCTGCCGGCGACGCGCCGTCACCAGCACGTCTACGATGACAGCCAACGGTGGGAGCGATTCATTCCGCGGCCGGACGACATCTTCATCACGACTCCGCCGAAGTCGGGGACGACATGGATGCAGGGCATCGTGGCTTCGCTCTTGTGGCCCCACGGCGACGCGCCTTCTCCCGCCTTCGACCTGAGCCCCTGGCTGGACGCCCGAATAGTTCCGTTGGAGGACATGATCGCGAGGGTCGACGCGATCCCACACCGACGGTTCATCAAGACGCACAGCCCAGCCGACTGCACGCCGATCTTCACTGAATGCCGCTACCTCGCCGTGTATCGAGACGGACGCGACGCCCTCGTCTCATTGGCAAACCACCGGCGCAAGATGCGGCCGGAAGTGATAGAGGCCCTCAACGCCATCGCTAGCCCGGGACGGCGTCGCACCATGGCCACCGGTGTGGGATGGCGACATGGACCAACTGTTCGACGAATGGGTCGACTGGGGGACGCCCATGGAACACCTGGCCTCGTGGTGGCCGAATCGCCACGAGCCGTTCGTGCTGCTCGTCCACTACGCCGACCTCATCCGCGACCTCGGCGGCGAGATGCGACGCATCGCCGACTTTCTTGACGTCGACATCCCCACTGCGCTCTGGAGCGAGGTCGTAGAGCGGTGCAGGTTCGAGGCGATGAAGTCACAACATGAAGCATCGGGGTTCCTGAACCAAGCCTTTCCCGAAGGCGCGACCGCATTCTTCAACCTGGGGACGAACGGGAGGTGGCGCGCCCAGCTCAGTGAGGCGCAACTTCGTCGACACGAGCAACTCACCGCCGAGCGCCTTCCCGAAGATGCCGCCCTGTGGCTCGAGCATGGCTCCCTCGCCCTGGGGCAGCGCCCCTAACTGCTGCGACCGCGCCGCTGACGACTCGGAAACTGCCGATCCTGAGCACCAGGAGTTCAGTCCTCAACCCCGGGGAACCGGTCGGTATCGCATATCCCCACACTGTCTCAATATCCCGGGCGGGCTCCGCTTTGTGAGTAGCCCCGAACGCCGGAGCGGGGCCTCCGTACGGGCACTCTCATGTGCTCCAAGATCCGAGATAATACCCAGGGTCCCCGCGCGAGGATTTACCGATGCCGTTGGTGTGGGTAACGGGAAGTTCAGGGGTGGGAAAGTCGACGGTCTGCGCGCTTCTAAAGAGCCGAGGAGGGCTGGCGGTCGACGCCGACTTTGAGGGATTCAGCTACTGGGTCGATCGGACGAGCGAACAGATCATTACGGATCCGCCTTATCCGACGCCGAGCGGCTGGCTGGATCGCTTCGCTTGGAGAATCAGCCGAGCAAAGGTCGAGGCCCTTTCGACGAGAAACCGTGACAAGACAGCGTTTCTTTGCGGAGGAGCCGAAAATGAGGCAGCTGTGTGGGATTTGTTCGACCTCATGGTGTGTCTGGTTGTTGACAACAAGACACTTCAAGACCGTCTCGGGACTCGCACAACAAATGCTTTCGGCCAACAACCAGAAGAGTTGGCGGCAGCGCTCGGATGGAATGCCCATGTTGAGGCCAGATATCGAGGCCTCGGCGCAACGATTATCGACGGTACGCAACCTCCACTCGACGTTGCCGATGCGATCCTCGCAGCGGCTGCGAAGACCGTCCCAAAACAACCTCCGAGATGACCATGGCGCCTTATCCCCACACGCCGGAACGGCGGGCAGTGGCCCAGTCCCCATACTCCCAGTTCGAAGTCTGTTATTCGCTCGACATCACGTTTGACCCGAGAGGGGAGCGATGCGACCGTTAATCCATCCGACACTTGCAAGGAGGAGCCGTGGGGAGATTTCGACGCTCGGTGTTGGCCCTGGCTTTTACGGTTGTCGTGGCGGTACCGGTGATGACGAGCGTTCTGGGCACGTCTCGTGCTGCGGGTGCTGGCGTACCTTACGCCACCGTCCAGCACGACAGCATGGTTGTGGAAACCTTAGGGCCATCTCCCAGCGGGGGCTATGCCACCCATGCAGCCGATCCAACTGAGGCACAGGGGATGTTCGTCCTTCCGACCTTCGCCTGTACCAAGGCGAACCAGACATTCGACATGTCGATCGCGCTCGTCGGCTCACCGAATGCTGTAGCCGGGTTCTTCACGCTCTCCTGCTACGGGCCAGGCGCTCCTTTTGATTACGAGGAAATCGCGTGCGCCGACCCCGGGATTTGCAACCAGTTGATTGTCACTCCTTCCCCCGGAGATACCATCACCATCACCGTTACCGCGACGACGTCGCAGGACAGCGCCGTTGTAGATGATGTGACTACTGGCATGGTCACCTCCCAAACCGGCAACGGCGTCAAGACGACTAGCGCCGCCGAGTTCCTCGACCAGCGCGAATTTGGCCAGATCCCGACGTTCACAAAGGTGAAATTCATAGATTGCACCGTCGACGGGACGCCTATCAGCAGCAACGATCCCACCAGCTTTCCGATGACAAAGAGCAACGGCACGACGCAGGTGAAGGTCGGCCCACTCAACAGCTCGGGAAACGGCTTCGCTACAAAGTTCGAGCATCACTGATCAAGGGCCTCTGGGGGTGTCCCAGATCGCCGGGACTGAGATCCATGTCGGACCCAACCAGAATCCAGCAATTCCGGGCGGTCCAGCGATATCCCGCGTGGGAGTTCCGAGTACACGGCACGGGTGGGCAGACGGGGATGGCGCCTGCGGACAAGCGGGCGTCTGCCGTATCAAGCAGGCTATTGGCTGTGATGACTCCAGAAGTGCGTTACGCCAGGACTTCTGACGGCGCTCACCTTGCCTTCGTGATCCTTGGAGATGGTTTGATCGACCTGGTCGAAGTCGGAAACGGGAGCAACATGTCCATCGAGGCCGCTCACGACCAGCCACGGTGGGAGGCGTACGTCGAGGCGTTGAGTTCGTTCGCCCGTGTCATCCGATTCGATGCTCGTGGTATCGGATTGTCTGACCCCCTCAGTGCCAACGGTGCAACTATCGAGCAATACGCCAATGACACGCTCGCGGTGATGGCAGCAGCTGCGTCTGACGAGGCTGCGATAGTGGCGACCGGACATTCTGGACCAGTGGCGATGTTCTTGGCGGCCACGAACCCCACGACCATACGAGCGCTCGTCCTGATCAACACGTATGCCCGAATCGTGCGAACAGATGATTATCCCATTGGCATACCCGCAAGCCTCTTCGACCGTTTCGTGGATTCTTTGGTGGAGCCCTCAGCGACTCCGACGGCTCCGTCCGAGGCAGTCGACGATCTCCCCCTGATGGCCCCTAGCCGCATGGGTCAGGACGCATTCCAATCGTGGTGGCGAGAGGCGGGCCACCGTGGGGCCAGTCCGGCCGCGGCACGAGCAATGTTCATGATGTCGCGGAACACCGACGTTCGGGACTTGCTCCGGCAGGTACAAGCCCCGACCCTCGTCCTCCACGCGGTCGGCAACAACTTTGTGCGGGTCGATCACGGCCGATATCTGGGGTCTCACATTTCCAACGCCAAATTCACCGAGCTTGCCTCTGCCGATCACCTCCCCTGGACCGGCGACACGGGCACTGTGGGCGAGATCGAGGAGTTCCTCACTGGAACCCGGCATGCGCCGACCGGGAAGCGGCGACTCGCCACGGTCCTGTTCACCGACATCGTTCAATCCACCGAGGCTGTACGAAGCGTCGGAGACCAAGCGTGGCGGGATCGACTCGACCGCCACGACCTTCTCACGGAACGTCAAGTCTCGCGGTTCGGCGGAAGGCTCGTGAAGGCGACAGGTGACGGCGTGCTTGCAACGTTCGACGGACCGGCGGCAGCCATCTTCTGCGCCAAAGCCATAGCCGATGGTGTCTCCCAAATCGACGTTTCCATACGCTGTGGAGTTCACATCGGAGAAATCGAGCAGCGTGGTGAAGACATCGCGGGCATCGCTGTCCACACGGCGGCCCGGATATGCAGCGCCGCGCACCCAGCGGAGATTTTGGTTTCCCGAACAGTCACCGACCTGGTGGCGGGGTCTGGAATCGAGTTCGATGACCGCGGCGAACATCAACTCAAGGGGGTGCCGGGCTCCTGGCACCCTTTCGCGGCGAAAAGCTGAATCACCCAAACAACACGAGAAAGCCATGCTCGGCCTGGACCGCCGAGGCGACCATTGGGTCCGTCCCGAGTGGCCTGGGGGAGAGGTCGCCTCGTACGGCGGGAGGGTGAGGCAGTCCAGCACGACTGGGATACCCCCAGCGTTGGGTCTCGGCTTGAAAATCCCGAACTGAACCTGCTCGGCGAATCGGCGTTAGGTCACTTTGAACTTCGTCGCGCTCTCGACGTTTCCTCCGGGTGTCGTCACCTCGATCAACCCCTTGGTCGCACCGCTGGGCACCTCCACTTTGATCTTGGTCTGTGTGTCTTTGGTGATGGTCCCAGCTACCCCGTTGAAGGTCACCGAACTCGCATCGACGAGACTGGTGCCCTTGATGGTGACAACCGTCCCCACGGGACCGCTCGTCGGGCTGAAGCTGGAGACCGTGGGGGAAAAGCCGATTCTCTCCGAGACCTGTTCCCCGGCTTCGTCGGCGAAAATGATCACGCACGAGTCCCCAGCGGCGACCTGGGCGGCGGTCGGCGGACAGGGGTAGTCGGCCGCGTCGGCCGCAGCGTTACCTCCGCTCGAATCGGTGCCGCTGGCGGGCGGGCCGACGGTCCCTTCGGCGACGGTGAAGGGGACCGAGAATGCACCAGTGTCGCTCGTCTCCAAGATCTTATTGACGGGGCTCGTGCACGAGACGGGCAGGGTGCTGCCGAACGCGTTGATCGTGGGCTGGTCGGCGACGTTGCTGCACTCCACCACGCTCCCGATCGTGTCGGCGACAAACCCCGAGCCTGCGACGGTGACGATCGAGCCGTTGGTGAGGCTTGAATTGGGTGTCACCTCCAACGAGCCAGCGGCTGCAGCCACGCCTCCGTAGGTCAGCACACTCAGGCCCAAGAGTATCAACGCGATCACCGCAGCAAGCGGGAACCCAAGAAGGTGCCTCATCTCGAGATCTCGTTTCGCCTGTCGGACAAATGGTTCATCAGCGTTTTTCACCACACGCCCTCGACCTTCACTCGATGGCCTGTACGACATTAGGCTTGGTCGCGCGAATGGTCCAGAAGCGAAGGACCCAACCCTCGATAGATTGGAAAGGCACCACTGTCTGGGGCCTGACGCCAACCAATCCTGCCGGTCCCGACGATTCGGTATCGACGGCCAGAGGCCACCTTCATGATCGGCATCGAGTTCGAAGGTGCGACGAGTGGAGGTGACCCATACCACCGGGTACACGCTACGGTGCGTATACCGGACCGAGTTGGCAATTGTGAGAGATCGGAGACTTGGCGATGACCTCGAAGTCTGATTTCACGGCTGAGGAATGGCAGCTAATCCTAGAAGCGCCACCGAGTGCTGGGATGATGGTGGTCACTGCCCAACGAGGAGGCTCCTTCCGCGAGACCATCGCCATGGCCAAGGGCTACGTCGAGGCGCGCCAGCAGCACGGCAAGAGCGAACTTTTAGATGACATAGTCGCGGCGAAACCTGAGAGGGATCACACGCACTATCACTCTCCTGAGGAGCTCAAGCAGCACGCCCTGCAACACCTGCGTGATTCGGTCGCTCTTCTTGAGAAGAAGGCGACGCCAGAAGAGGTCGAGGAATATCGCCGGTTCATAGTCACGCTGTCGCACAAAGTCGCAGCCGCTCACCGAGAGCACGGTCAAGAAGTCAGTGACTCCGAGCAGGCAGCGATCAACGACATCACGAAAGCCCTGAACACGACCGTCGGGTAAAAGCGACGCTTCTGCGTTCGGCCCGGGGCATTGGACGGCGGCGGCCTCCACTCTTCGAGGATGCCCCGTTCGATGCTCCTATGGGCTGTCAAGCCCTAATTTCTCGTGAGGTAGGAGCCCGTAAACCTCGCGAGCGACGTAGCGCTTGAGACATCGCACGGCCTCCTTCTTGGTCAAGCCTTCCGTCTTCCGTCGATCGATGTACTCGGTGGTGCGCGGGTCGTAGACCATCCGGGTGAGCACGATGTGCCACAGGGCGGAGTTGGCCTGACGGTCACCACTGCGGTTGAGTCGGTGTCGTTGGTTCTTGCCGCTGCTGGCATCGAGCGGTGAGGCGCCGCAGAGGTGGGCGAAGGCCGCCTCGTTGCGTAGCCGTTCAGGGTTGTCGCCGGCCGCGACGAGGAGCGCGGAGGCGGCATCGGTCCCGATACCGAGCGTGGCGACGAGTTCGGGCGCGGTCTCCTTGACCAAGGGTTTGAGGATGGCGTCGAGCTCGACGATCTCCTCTTCGAGGGTGAGGGCCCGTCGGGCCAACATCCGGAGGCTGAACTTGGTCAGCGAGACGATGTCGCGCTTGGCGCCGGGTCGATAGGTCGAGGCGCGCTCGAGGAGATGGGAGACGCTGAGGCCCCGGAGCTCGGCCCGGATGGACTCGGGGGCGGTCGAGACGAGGTTGCGCATCTGGTTGAGGGCCTGGGTCCGTCCCTTGCGAGCCGAGGACCTCGCGACTCGTAAAACCCGCATGGACTCGACGTTTCCGTCCCTTGTCTTGGCCTCCCCAGCGGCGTCACCCGAGAGGGCGGCCCGGGCGGCCGAGATGGCATCTTCGGGATCGGACTTTCCCTTGCGCCGACGACGTTGTCGGTTGGGGCGGTCGACTTCGACGACGCGGATCCGCTCGGCTTGGAGATGGCGAGTGAGCCCGGCTCCATAGGACCCGGTGCCTTCGACGCCGACGAGCTCGACCGGACCGAAGTCGGCGAGCCACCCCAGCAGCTTCTTGTAGCCGCTCTCGGTCGTAGCGAAGCTCGCGACGCCGAGGAGAGCACCTCGTTCGTCCAAGGCCGCCGCTACATGGACGTCGAGGTGCGTATCTACCCCGCCGGTGATGCTTCGTGCCACAGTGGTCACTGTCATCCCTTCGTTGGATTGGGTTGGGGTGACACCGCACCGAGCGGGACGACGGACAAGACAGCGACGGGCCTGTATGAGGCAGGCTCCTATGAGGTCACTCCGTCCAACCGATGGGTGTCGAGTGGGTGACCGGGCCAGGCCGACGGATCGAACTCAAGACAGTCCTTTCGGACGTCAGCCGGATTATTGGAGTCAGACCTGGCCTGGACACCCACTCACACGCTGACCAACTCCCTCACCGAAGTGGTGGATCACTCAGCGGCCACTTCAATCCTCGCTGCCGGGCTGGGTGACCTCTGCGGCACGTCGGTGATACCCCGACGGGTCCTAGGTCCCAGGTGCGGGGAAGCCGTAGAACGGCAGTTGGCGGCCGCCGAGCGCAGTATGGACAGGTTGCCCGACACTGCTTCTGACAGGCGATGAAGAGTGTGCCAGTTCCGGTCCCCTCGTGGAGGCAGCGTCGCCTGTCCCAGGAATAACTGCCACCCCGAACGGATAGGTCGCACCGCCCACGGAGGCTGGAGATCTCAACCCTGAAAAGACGCTCATTGTGTTCGACGCACCGTTCGCCACGTAGAGCCATCTGCCACTGAGTCCCAGGGCATCCGGGTACGCCCCCGTCTGGACCACCCCGGCCACGGACAAAGACGGCAGATTCAAGAGCAACACGTCGGCGGAGCCTGCGGCAGCCACATAGGCAGTCTTCCCGTCGGGCGAGATCGTGATCGCATTAGGAGTGCAGCCTGGGTCGCCTTGCCTCTGGCACGTGAGGCTGAAAGCGGTGCCGACATGGTCGGTCGCCAGTTTGATCGGGATCACGGTCGCGCCTCCGGCATCGAGCACATAGGCCCTCTTGCCGTCGGGAGCTATGGCGATGGCTCTCGGCGCGGTACCGGGGAGAGCGATGGGTGTCTCGGCCACCGGTGGCCACGTGGTGAGGTTTACGGGGGTGATTTCGGCGGAACCAAACGCAGCGACGTACGCCATCGTGCCAGCGGGGTTGATCGCCAGCGATTCAGGATTCAGGCCGACCTCCACCGGTGCCGACACTTCACCCGTGGTGAGGTCGATCTCGCGGATCTGATGACCCGGGCTGCTGGCTGTGCCCTGGAGGGTGACGATGGCGTCGCCGCCGCCCGGCGTAAGAGCGATGGCCAGCGGTCCTTTCCCGACCGCAATGGGGTTGCCGGGTGTGCCCGTGGCCAGGTCCACGGGGGTCACGGTGTGCGACGGCTGGTCGTAGTAGCCGTAGTCCGCGATATAGGCCACATCGGTACTGGGGTCGATGGCGATACCCGTGGGGCCGCTCCCTACGTTCGCAACGGTGCCCGCGAACGTCGCCCCGACATAGATCGACAGAGATGCCAACTCGCTGTTCGTCACGTAGGCCGTTGGCCGGGCCGACGTCGCGGCACCCGCCTCAGTTACAAATATGGCGACGCTCCCGATCAGTGCCCCCGCCAGGGCGGCGGACGCCACACTCCTGGTCCTCCACCGGATTGTTTTGCCCACTCTCGCACTCCTCAACTCCGGGACGGGCCTCATCATCTGTCGGCTCTGGTGCCCGCCCCTGGAATGAAGCCGAACATAGCCGATCAGGATTTCCCATGAGCCGACGTTAGGGCGAGCCGACATTGAAATCTTGGGCAAGAAGATCGGCGATGTGGAAGTCGTTGCTTCCGCCAGCGGCCTGGCGGCCAGTCACCGCACTGCACGGCAGCGTGGCTCTGAAAAAGTGTCGTCGGACCCTGGGATGGATTCTCTCTCCGGCCGAGTGCGAGCGAGCCGAGTGAGCGGCGACCGCTCCTTCGAACAAAGATGTCGCGACGCGAGGCACCTCATATCGCTGGCGAGGTGGGACATTTCACTTCACTACGATGGGGACGCTGGCGCCGCGACCGGGAACCGTCGGGTAGCCCGGAAGGGATTTGGTCAGGCGACGACCTTGAGCGTAAAGGTCTGCATGACTGCCGAGGCCACTCCGTTGCTCGCCTCCAAGGTCAGTTCGTCGGTCCCAATCTCTGGTGACGTGGCCGTTCCGGCGATGGTAGCGGTGTCATCGCCGTTGTCGACGAAGCTGAAGCCCATCGGCAGAGGGCCCGTCTCGGTCAGCTCGTCTCCGGGCTTCGAGGTCGTCGCGACGGTGAAGGAGAACGGCGCGCCGACGGCAGCGGTGGCCTTGCGGTCGCTGGTGATCGTGATCAGAGGGGCACCGATGGAAGAGATCATCGGATAAGAGGCCACGCCACTCGACCCCTCGAAGGGCGCGTCGTCGTATCCGGCCAACGTGCACCAGGTGCTACTCGTGCATGTCACTGACTCGGGGGAAGTCGAGAGCGCGCCGGGCGGCCCGGGCACCGCGACGGGTCCGACGCCGAGCTGCTCCAAGGTGTACGAGGCAGTTCGAGACGAGCCCATTCCCTCCGCCACCGCGTCACACGTCGTCGCAGTCGTACAGGCCACACTGGTGAGAGTGGCATAGGAGTCCTCACTGGGCGGGCTCACGGTGCTTTCCGCCCAGGTCCCGCTCTGCAGCGCGGCCACCAGCGGGTCCCCGGTGCCGCCGTAGTCCGGGTACCAGCTCCCGACAGCCGTGCACGACCCGGTCCCCGCGCAGGACAGGGAATCGAGATTTCCATAGGTGGCCCCGCTCACCGGTGGGAGAAGTGTGGGAGTCCACGTCGATCCCGAGAGTGTCTCGACCAGTGATTGGATTCCCGAGCTGTTGTCCGCGCTCCCTGCGGCGACACACGAAACGGTTGATAAGCAACTTACGTCCGCCAGGGTGGGCCCGTCCGTCCCGCTCGGGAGGGCCAACGTGGAGGCTGACCAAGCACCTCCGGAGAATGTTTCGGCCACCAGGGTGCTGCTCCCCGCACCGAGGGGATTGCCCACGGCCAGACACCAGTCCGCCGTGGCGCACGACACACTGTCCTCGTCGAGGAAGCCGGTGTCGCCCGAAGGCTCGGGCAACGCCGCCGTGGTCCAGTGCACGCCATCGGTGGACACCGCCGCTGCGTTGCCGTTGACGACGACGCAGGTCCTCTTCTTGCAGCTGATAGACGGATAGAAGTTGTATGCAGTGGGGAGCGGGAATGAAGAACCCGTCCAGGTGCCGTGGCTCAGCGACTCAAGCATGGTGTGCTGGGTGCCCGAATCGTCGTAGTACGTGGCGATCCCGACACAGAGCTTGTTCGTGCACGAGACGTGTACCAGCGCCGCGTCGGGGGGACCCGGCAGCACGCTTGACGTCCATCCCGAAGGTGTCTGCGTCAGGACCGCGACCCCGTCCGCCTCCGGGCCGCCGCCCACCTCGAGATTCTCCAAGGCGAGGCAAGAGCCCGGGGCCGAGCAGGTCCCGTTGATCGATGACGCCCAATCCGACGAGGTGACGGCCTCGTTGGTCCAGGTACCACCCGAGAACGACTCGATGACAGGCGGGCCGCCATATATACCCCAGGCCGTGCAGACCAGCACCCCCGATGCCGTGCACCACACAGACGACAGCTCGCTTTCCACGGTCGTTCCCGTCCAGGTACCGCTCGAGAGCGACTCGATCAGACCTTCGCCCTTGCTCCCCCCGACATTGCCCACGGCTTCACAGGCTCCGGAGCTGTTGCAGCCGATCGACGACAAGACACCGTTGTCTTCCGAGGGGTCCGTGGTTGCGGCCCAGGTGCTGGCGCCACCCGATTCTATGAGCGGCACAGGGGTGCCACCAGAGGTCACCGATCCAACAGCGACGCACGACGCTGATGCCGTGCATGAGACACCTTGCAGAACCGGCGCAGAGTCACCCACAGGGGTGGGAAGGGGGACTGTGCTCCAGCCGGAGGAGCCGAGCTCCGCGGCGAAGACCCCAGCGCTCGAAGTCCCGACGGCGGTGCACCTGCGGGTCGCCGAACACGACACCGCGGTCAACGACGCTGTCGTGGATCCGGAGGGATCGACTCCCGTTGTCGCCGTCCAGTTGCCAGACCGGTAAGTCTCGATGAGCGCATGAGTCTGGGTCGTCGTGTACCCACCAACGGCCTGGCATTGCGTCGCCGTGCAACCGATGGAGCTCAGCCAGGCGCTTGAGGCCCCTGGGGGAAGCGCGAGAAGACTCTGCATCCATGAACCGCCGGTAAGGGTGGCCACGAACGCCGTCGTCATGCCGGACCCACCGGGCAGCGTGGCCTCGCCGACGGCCACGCAGTCCGTCGCGCTCGCGCAACTCACGCCGTTGTACGAACCCATGATCGGCCCAGAAGTGGTGAAGGGAAGTTGTTGACTCTCCCACGCCGTGGTCGCTCCGGCCACGGGGACGTCGCCTTGTGCCGCCTGGACGCACAGAGACGCCGCCAGCATGGCCAGTACTGCAATCGATCGCCTCAGCACGCCGCCTCCGTTCCACCAGCGTCCGCGAACCAGATCGTCTACGACCGTTGCCGTGGCGTCAAATGGCGTTGCCCACGTTACCCACGGGTCCCAGCAGGCCCCATGGCGTCGGAGGGGCGAGGCCTCATCAACTCTGTCGAAAACACTTGGGCGGTTGGCACAAACCGTAGGCTTGGCGCATGACATCCCGCCTCTTACTGGTGCACGGCGCCTTTCACGCGGCATGGTGTTGGAACCGGCTGATGCCCGAACTCGAGCGGCTCGGCGTTTCTTGCGAGACCGTCGATCTCCCCTTCACTTCGACTGAAGACGATGTGGCAGCTGTGAGAAGTGTCATAGACAGCAGCAATGAGAACGTGACGGTGCTCGGCCATTCATTCGGGGGTGCCGTGATCAGCGCTGCGGCAGCGGAGGGCGGTGCGCCCTACGGAACGACCACGTCGCTCATATTCTTGACCGCCTTCATGACTGCTCCGGAACAAGTGGTTGACTTCAGCGGAGCGCCGGGGATCGCGGAAATCCAGCTTGGCGAGCTCACGGCATCGGTCGATCCAAGCGCCGCGCGGTCGGTCTTCTACAACAAGTGCTCGAAGGAGGACAGCGACTGGGCGACGGCGCAGCTTCGAACGATGCCCACATCGGTCTTGATTGCTGCGCCACCGCCTTCGCCGGCGTGGCAGGTGTTGCCGAGCACGTACATCGTCTGCACCGATGACCGGATTCTTAGTCAGTCAGCGCAAGAGCAAATGGCCGAGAACGCAGACAGCACGATTCGGATCGAGAGCGACCATTCTCCGTTCATGTCCTGCCCCAGAGAACTCGGTGAAGTTCTGAACAGGATCATCTCCACTTAGGAGCCAACCTCTCAGTCGTGGCATTGAAACGTGGGCGACGGCCGCATCGCTGGGTTCCTTCGTGCTCTCATTCGGCCACAAGTCCTTCGGACGTGCAAGAAGTGCGGCTGGTCCTGGCCTTTGTCGCGTTACTACACAAAGCGGGATGTGGCACGAATCGAAGTCGGTGTTCGACGGTGATGACGAACCGTGACCAGTCTGGCTGAGTACAGGCCCCGAGACCCTGGCCCAATCCGCCCGATCGGCGGGTTTTAGATGCCAGTCAAGAGGTTTACGACTGCTGTGGTATCGGATAGATCGTCGAGCACGGCGTTGGCCCCAATGCCCTCCAGCGAATCGGCTGTATAGCGACCTGTCCCAACCAGCAGACAACGGACACCGGCAGATCGGGCGCATTCAAGGTCTCGCGGCGTGTCACCGATCACCCACACCTGGTTTGGATCAGCCCGCCAGCCGGTCTGCTCGGCTACCCGCGACATCGCACGGGGCACCAAGACCGTGCGATCGTGATTGTCGGTGCCGTATGCGCCCACGCGCAGGTCGAGCCATTTGTCGAGACCGAAGGCCGTCACTTTGACGACGGCTTTGGGGTAAACGTTCCCAGTTACGAGGGTGGACAACACGGTCGGGTGGGTGGCTAGCTCGGCGAGAATTGTGGCAGCACCCGGACAGGCCATGCCCTCAGCGGCGAGGCGGCCTGTGGCGGCGACAGCGGCCAGCTCCTTCTCGATGTGGCCTAGCACGGCCTCGATAGATCAGGTGTCTCGTCGATACCCATGTCCGACAAGTACTCGCGCACGATCTGTGGATCCGTCTTGCCGCTCATCCTCACGCGAACCCCAGGCTGAACACCGAGCACACGTTCCAACGCGACGTCGAACACGGCTGCACCTAGCCCGCCGGTCTTGACCAATGTCCCGTCGACATCCCAGAGCAGGACCCGGCGGATCATTGGGCAACCGTACCGGTAGCCACCCGTGCGGAGGAGCGACCCCTGTCCCCGTACGGCAGGTTGGGGTGCACCCCGCGGCGCAACAAGGGCAGTCAGCTTCCAGCATGATTTTGGCGTGAGCCAAGCCCAGGACACAGAGGATCGCACCGTCCATGCCGCCTGATGTTCCACCAGTTCAGACCGCCCCTTAAGAGCTCCCGGCCCGAAGTACTGTCCTGGTACAAGGAGGCTGAAGGGGAGGAGCTGCACATGAGGGCGAGCCAGCGAACTTTGAGCATTACCCGAGTCGCAGTGGTTGGCACGGTGGGTCTGCTGCTCAGCCTGTTGCTAGTGGGTCTCGGCGGCGCAGGGATGGCAGGTGCTCAAGGAAACCCCAAGAGCGAGGTGCTCTATGTCGGCACCTTCGACGGCATTGCTACGCCCGCCGCCCAGACGTTCTCCACGATCCAGGACGCGGTCAACGCTGCGAAGAGGGGCGACTGGATCCTTATCGCGCCCGGCGACTATCACGAATCGGACGACTCCAGAATAACCAACGCGAGCCGCGCCACCACAGACGGCTGGTACGGCGGAGTGGTGATCGACACATCCGATCTACACCTGCTAGGCATGAACCGAAACACCGTGGTCGTGGACGGCACGCTGCCCGGCTCACCCGGCGAGTGCAATCCGGCACCGGCTGACCAGAACTTCCTGCACGGCCTCGGACGGAACGGGATTGTCGTCTGGAAAGCCGAAGACGTCAGCATCGACAACTTAACGGTGTGCAACTTTCAAGCCGGAAAGGGCGACGCGGGCAACGAGATCTGGTGGAACGGCGGCGACGAGTCGGGGAAGGTTGGGCTGACGGGCTACGAGGGCAGCTACCTCACCGCCACCAGCACTTACTTCGAAAACAGCGACCCAAGCGACTTGAGCGTGTGCGACACGTGTGCCCTCTACGGGATCTTCTCCTCCAACTCGAGCGGTGGCTCGTGGGACCAGATCTTCGCCAACAACTTCGCGGACTCCGGTGGTTACATAGGCGCTTGCCACCAAGTGTGCAACGCGACGGTCGATCAGGCCACTTTCGAGGACAGCGCCCTCGGCTACTCGGGCACAAACTCCGGGGGATTGGTCCATATCGAGGACTCCACCTTCGAGAACAACAAGGAGGGCCTCGACACGAATACCGCCCTCAGCGGCGATCCTCCTCCGCCCCAGAACGGTGAGTGTCCAGGGAACAAGCCGGTCGCAGGGGAATCAGTCCGCATCCCCGGCACGAAGATCAACTCCTGTTGGGTCTTCGGTCCGAACAACTTGGTCGAGCACGACAACAACGCGAACGTACCTGTGGAGGGCACGGCAGGGCTAGGCCCGACGGGGACCGGTGAGACGGTCTCCGGTGGGCGCAACGATACAGTCGAGGACAACGAGTTCCTCGACAACGGCGCGTGGGGCATGCTCTTCGTTCCCTACCCCGACTCCGACACAAGCGTCGTAGAGAATGGTGTCACCTATCAGTGCTCCAAGGAGGGTGGAGTCCAGGCAACCTCGCTGCATATCTCGGGCGTAGGTTGCCTCTTCGACCCTGAAGGGGATTTCAGTACGGACAACAAGTTTTCGGGAGTTGGGACCGATGGCAATGCTACCGACGCCGATTTAGGCAATCTCCTCATCTACGGCAACGAGGACGAGAACTGCGCTTCGCGCAACACCGAATGGAACTCGACTTTCACCACAGAGACCGGCCCTGCCACTACGACAGAATCCATTTCCACAACGTGTGGGGCAAAGACACCGAAGACCACCGTGCTGGGCAGCAACACCGACGTGGCTTTTCTGCTGCAGGCAGAGTGCGACGCCGGATTACTAAGTGGGTCGGACTGCTCATCTGCCAAATACCCGCAGGCGACCGGTGTCACCATGCAACCGCTACCCGGGGCGTCAGGACTCGAGTCGCCGGACACCGCCGACCTGCCCACGATGCCCAACCCGTGCAAGGGTGCGCCCGCCAACGCCTGGTGTCCAGGCGGCCTTCTGGCCACCACTGCGCATCGTCACTGATGGCTAGTCACCACTACTACTTCTCGAACGCGCGTCCTTGATGATCGTCATGAACCCGGGCGGCAGAGAATGTGCGTGTTGGGGGGCCCACTCGTAAATGAACAGGTGGCCGTCCTGAACGCCCATGGGTTCATCCTTAGCCTCTGTCAACCGAGTGGTATCGCTCGCCCATTCACTCCCACAAAGAAGCCGGCCGATCCCCCCTAATGAGTAGCCCAAACCGCGGGGACTGGAGTGGCACCCTCGCGGGCACGCGGCCATCAAAGAGATTCCAGCCTGATCACTTCAGCTTGGTGTCGAGATACGCCTTTAGGTCACCCAACCCACCTTCAGTATTGAGGTCTAAGAGGCCGATCAGCTTCTTGGTGTTGTCGTCGGTTTCTTGGCTGCGGGCATCCGCAGCCAATGACTGGACTTGCTGGCCAACCATGATCACGGAGAGCAGGACGAGTTGGAAGAAGGTCTGGGCGATCCAAGCCACCAATGCGATCAGGCTGGCCTTGACCAACCAGGATGGGAACACACCCGAGAAGATCGAGAAAGCGCTAAGTACGGCGGGCAACGACACCAAGGTCAGCAGGACGAAAACGTAGGCGCACCACATCGACCCAACAACGTTGGTGACAACAACAGCGATCTTGGCATTGAAGGTGGAGACCTGCGCCATTCGGTGTCTGATATGCGACGGGCTGATACCTGCGGCCAGGTCGATGTGTTGCTGAGTCTTAGCTGCCATCTTTCCTCCTAGTTGATATCCGGGCGAGTGGACGCCGCAGGAGCTGCGGCTGCGCTCAGCGTTGTGACGAAGCCAAGCCCGGACCAGCTCGCCCCGATTGGCACTCTCCACACTCTTACTTCGTGTCCACCAGACGGTGGCCTTGGGGCTGCCCGAATACGCCGGGACGGCGGGACACTCCGGCACGACCTGGTTACCCGCGGAATCACTTCGACTGCCTGAGAAGTTCGACGATGGGACCGACAGAATCCATGGCAGCCCCTCGGATTACGTAGCGGTTGATCCCCCAGCGCTCCTTCGACGCGAGCACCTGGGATGCAATCTGTTCCGGGGTACCTATCCACAAGAACGGCGCTCTGAGAATGTCCTCAATGGACGTGCCAGGTACGAGCTGGGCTATCCCGCTTGCCGCTCGCTCGGGGTCGTGTGTTATCTCGACGTGTTGGACCAACGCTTCGATGTCAGGGTGCCGACCCAGCCGCTTCGCCTCCGAGTCGATCAAATCGAACATGGCGTCGAGAGCAGGACGACTCCACTCAGCTTCATGGGAATGGCCGTCCGATAACGTCCTCCCTAGCCCAGTGACCCCGACGATGTCAGCGCGTTCAGCAGCGAATGCGAGAACCCGACGGCCGTTGCCCCCCACGAGCAGGGGAATCGAGTCCTGAATCTGATGAGGTCCCCTGACCACGGCCTCCTGAAGTCGGAAGTGAGCTCCTGCGGTACTGACAGATTCTCCGGTCAACAGGAGGCGAACCGCGCTGACAAGTTCGAGAAGCCTCTCGACTCTCTCTCCCGCTTGGGGGAACTCCAACCCGCGCATGGTCCATTCCATTGGCGTGTGCCCGGCCCCTACCCCGAAGACCGCACGACCACCCGACAGTACGTCGAGCGTGGCCAGCTCGGCCGCAAGCGTTAGTGGTTCCTTGAGACCCGCATTGAGCACGCAGGTGCCGAGGCGCACCCTGTCCGTGACGACCGCCGCCGCGGCAAGAGCAACAAAGGGGCTGGCCAACGAACCGGGATGATCCGCGACATAGAGGCAATCGAAGCCCGAATGATCGGCGGCCTTAGCGAGCTCGACCCACTGGGATTGGTTGACGAATCGACCTTGGACTGAGACGTGAACCATCGGTGACATCCCATCACAACGATCCGAGGCATGGGTATGCCAGTTCGCTGCCGGGTCGGTGGGGACTTAGCGCTCTGACAGCCCTATCGGTCACTCGGCCTCGACCTTCGATGACGGAGGATATTGATGAGCGACCCTGTCGCCGTGAGGTGGACTGTCGCGCCCTTCCCGGACCGAGCTAGCGATTCGCACCGGAGCCAGCAATCGCTGTCTTTGATCGCCACGCCATCACGGACAACCAGGAGAGTCCCGACATGACGCTGACAGCCGACAAGAAGGATCCGATGGAAAGAACGGACCCCGCGGAACCTACGCCGCCGATGGACAGCACAGAACCGATTGAACCGACCGACAAAACTGAGTTCCGTGAGCCGATGGAAAGGAACGAATTTCGAGACCAAAGGGACCACCGAGAGCCGTCATCTCGACCCTTCCGCGAGCCGTTCTTCACCCTGAAGATCCTATGACCGAAGTGTCCGCGTCGCCCGAACGGCGAGTCATGCGGCACCATGGGGCCGCGCCGCCTGGCCTCGCATGGCACCCGGGCATCTCGAGCAGCGTCGCCGGGTGTACCTTGGTCATGGCTCAATCAGAGCACCAGCGTCCCCGCTTTCGGTGACAGATCGAGAGGTCCCGATGGGTCCCAATGTCACATTGTGGGTTTGCCAGCCCTCCTTTCGCCGCCCGTGTCGCAGCAAACTATGACAGGGGGGAACGACACAGGCATGGAACTTCTCATCGAGGCTGCCAACATGCTCGACGTGACGGGCGGTGCGTGTGAGAGTTCGGAGGATGCGGCGTGCCTGTATGCACTGGCAGACCGTATCCGTAGCTACTTGGCGACCAGCCGCCCCACCACGACTCTCGGAATGCCCCGGATTGTCTCCGACGCCGCCCGGCTTACGGATGAAGACGTGATTCATCGGACGGAAGACTTCAACAAGTCGCACGTACGAATCTTGTCGGACTGATATTCATTTCGAACTCCGCCACATGAACCACGAGCACATGCGCCCTTCAGTCAGCCAGGACCTCCTCGAACTTGGACGCTGCCGCCGCGGCGCCAAAGACGCGGAACGTCTCGGTGCCGGTCGCCGTTTCTACTGCCAGCCACATTTTCCCGTGGACTCGCACTCGAGTTACGTCTTCTGCCGTGCACTCCCAATAGGTATCGGCGCGCCAACGCTCCAATCGGTTCGGCGTAAAGCGCACACTGCCGCCACCGGCGATCAAGCGGCCGCCGGCGAGGCGCCACCGGTATCGCCTGGCGGCTCGGATGGAGAACACACCTGAGTGATCGGTCATTTTGGGCTGCCGCTGTAGGACACCGCGAAGGAGCCCAAGTGCAGCTGAACAGGTTGTTTCCTGGTCCTCCGACGTCTCCGTCCCGCGGGTTTCCTCGTTGCAAAGAAGCGGCCCTGCCGAAAGCCTGCCCCCGTGCGCCGGGACGGGGATGCCGAAGTGACACTAACTCAGGGTCTCGCGACGACCATCTCGAAAGCATCGCTCAGCACGAAAGACTGCTGAGAGGTCGTCGAATCCACCGAGGATCGTCGCTTCAGTCGGCTTCCGGTCAGTGAAACGCCAGAGTGGTGCGAATGTGTCCACCGTCTTTTGCGCGCCGCTTCGGCGTGCGATAGCGCCGGTGTTCTGGCTCGTGAGCTCAAGATGCAGTCCCGATGCCTCCAGGAATTTCAGGGGTGAGAGCCAAATCACGTCCTGAGCTCCATCGATCTGGACATATTTGTCCAGGAACTTGCGCATCGATGCCTCATCGGTGAAGAAGTAAACACGCTGGTTCAACAGGTGGATCCAATCGCTGGCGTCGAGTCCGTCATCGAGGATTGATTTCATGTCTCGACGGGCGAAGAGCGGGCCCTGGTCTCTGAGAGTGACGCCTTCGCCGTGAACGCTAAAGCGAACGGACTCCCGACGAGGTTCTGAAAGCAGCCTTTGGCGTTCTTCCTCGGTCAGATCACCCTCCAAGATCAACTGCTCGGCTGTCCGGAATCCGTGCTTCGTAACTTGATCCCAGACGCCGACCGGGCCGACGTGAGAGATCACCTTGCAACGATTGAGAAACTGCTCTGGTGTCATCGTCTTGAAGGATCGCACAGTTCCTACGGCCACCGGACGTAGTGCCTGCCGAAAGAGCAGCCCGGAAGCCTCCGCCTCGTCGGTCAAAACTGCCCCCTTCGGCCGGGCTGGGGCCCACGGTCCCGCACTTTGGTGGCACCTTGTCCTGAGCGCTGCGTCCTCGGCCGGACTGGCGAAATGCAATCTCAGGTGAATAAGCGACCCACCAGGCCCAAGTCCATTCCGGGGGACTTCTGAACACCCTGTATCGGGCTCCACCTCACGCTCTGCTACCCGAGTCGGCCCAATCGCCGGCACCGTTGGGCATCCGTCGCCGCCGAATGGCTCATCGTGTCTGCAGCCGCGATCGACGGATGGACGGCTCTGGGTGCTCCAGCCAGAGCGGTCGCGGCCGCCGTCGAGAGCGAATCGGAGATGACTGGCGTCCCGACCCGCGCGATGGCGGATTCCACCCTCCATCTGGTGGGCAACGGTGCCGAGGTTCGCGAGCAGTTACAGCGCTGACGCCAAACGACCGGCATCACCTATGTGTCGCGCTTCGACCCGGGCGAGGAGCAAATCGAGTATCTGGCCCACGAGGTTGTGGCTCCGCTCAGCGCTCGAGGCAGCACACTCCGACACAACCAGGGCAGAACGCCGCTTGTCAAGCACTGTTGACACCATGGGCTTGGCTACTGATCATGGGTCCAATGAGATCCCTCACCGCTTCCACTCGAAAAGAGCACCACATGAAGATTCGTCTTCTTACCCTTCTCGTTGCGAGCGCCTTGGTTCTTTCGCGGGCAAACTTCGCCGGAGCCGCAACACAGACGCTCTATTCGTGGGGTCAGTATGAAATGAGTGCGACACCGCTCGTCGTCACCGGTGTACCCGGAACCGTCACGAACCTCTATGGCATCAACTCCGCTGGTTACGCACTGACAGCTTCGGGACAAGTATGGGCGTGGGGAAACAACGCATCCGGTCAGCTTGGCAATGGCACGGAGAGCAACACCGACACGGTGGCCGCTGTGCAGGTGCAGTTTCCACCGGGAGTGGTAATTGCGAAACTGGCCTCTGGGGGTCCTCGTGACACTGAGATCGCCATCGACACCAACGGCAACGCCTGGGGATGGGGCCAGAACGATTACGACCAGCTCTGTCTGCCAGGCGAGCAGACCACGCCGGTCGAGCTTCCGTTGACCGACGTGACCCTGGCTGCAGGTGCAGGCGACCATGCCACCTACTACGCCGGCGGGACGCTCTACTCGTGCGGCTTCAACCAATATGGACAGCTGGGAACTGGCGACTTTCACAATGCGCCAACACCCAAGGCTGTTATGGGGCTTCCGAACCTTGCGGTGACCACTATGACTGCTGGGTGGTCGATCGAGGGAGTGACCTTATCGGATGGTTCCTTTTGGAACTGGGGCTACAACGCCCAAGGGCAGCTTGGGAATCGATCGCTCACAAACAGCGACCTTCCCGTGAACGTGACGCTGCCCGCCTCCGTGCGCGAGGTGTCCGAGGGCGGCAGCGGAACCACGGTGCCGGGCCAAACGGTCGCGCTGCTGTCTGATGGAACGATTTGGGCATGGGGAGACAATGCCCGAGGTCAGTTCTGTTCGACGCCAAAGACGGTCAATGAGCATCCCAAACAAATCACGCCACCAGCGGGTGTGATGTGGACGCAAGTATGGACGGGAGGTGCAGCGAGTTACTTCATCGATAGCACTGGGCAGCTGTGGGATTGTGGAGACAACTCAAAGGGCGAACTGGGGAATGGAACCTCCGGCGGCTATCAAACCACTCCCCAGGTTGTTCTGAGCGGCATAAGTCAAGTGACCAGTACCTCGCACACGGTGTCGGCATTGTCATGAGCCGAGAAGAACATGGGGTGCACCCGCTCGCGGAACTCCGGGACGCCGGAGCCGGTCGCGCTCGCCGCGGTTTACTGAAAGAACCGTGGATCGTTCTTCCGCCGCAGGGCGCGGCCGGAACGGGTCAGGGGAGCCCGCAATCCACTCGAGGCGACGTTTCGCTCAGCGTCATCGATGGCGGCGATCGTCGGCATCTCCGACTCCGCATCGTCCGCTCGGAGGTCATTCGCCGGGGTCACCGAACCTGGCGGCGGTTCAATCCTCTCGGCCGGGTGACGAGGCGCCGACTCGGCTAGGTCGTCGTACGACTCCAACTCTCCGTCCCGGACCAGTTTGGTTGGCTCACCCGTGGACATCCATCGGGCCTCGTGCAGGCCGTAGGGATCGGTGTACCAACCCTCCTCTTCAATCTGCTCCATGCCAGCGCCTTTCGGCTCGTGCCCGGCGAATGGTACAGCGCCGCTGGCGGAGTAGGCCCGAACGGCGGCGTGGAGTGCGACCCGTGGCGCGGCAGTCGAAGCCGCGCCTTCCTCTGGGACCGGTACACGAACTTTCTCCGAGCGGTACTCGATTCGGCCGCCGGATGCGCATTGCTCCGCTCGGCACGGCCGCTCATATCGAGGCGCCGAGCGGCACGGCCGTAGGGTACGGTGACGCTGCTGCGCAGCGATATCGACGGTTAGGCCGGAGGCGACATGACACCGCGAATTGCCATCATCGGCGGCGGGAGCGCCCACTGGACGCCCCGCCTGCTCTTGGACTTCGTCAACACGCCGTCCTTGGCCGAGAGCCAGGTCGTGTTGATGGACACGGCGCCCGAGTCCCTGCCGCCCGTGCAACGGTTGGCCGATCACATCGCCTCGCTTGGGTCCGGTGGTCTCCAGACGACGACCACCACGGAGCTCGAGGCCGCGCTCGACGGGGCCGAATATGTGATCACCGGGCTTTCCGTGGGTGGTTTCGGCGCGATGCGCCACGACCTCGAGATTCCCGATCGCTACGGCGTGTCCCAACCCGTGGGCGACAGCGTGGGTCCGGGTGGCATTTCGCGTGCGCTGCGGAGCGCGCCGGTGACACTTGGGATCGCCCGGGCCATGGAGCGGCGCTGCCCCGACGGGCTGCTGGTAAACGTCAGCAACCCCCTCACCGCGCTGTGCCGTGCGGTGACCCGTGAGACGACGGTGTCGACGGTCGGGTTGTGCAACGAGCTGGTAGGTCTCACCTGGGCCATGAGCCTGCTCTTCGATGTCGGGATGCACGAGGTCGATCCTGTCGTCGGCGGCGTCAACCACCTTCCGCTGGTCACGGACCTGCGGATCGGCGGGTCCGACGGCTTCACGATGCTGCGGTCCGTAATGGACCAACCTCTCGCGTCTCTTGACGACCCGATCTGGATGGAGCCTCCTGCCGGGAGTCACTGGCGCAAGGTGTCGACCGGGGAAAAATGGACGAAAGGCGACGTTCTGGCCAACAACCGGCTGAAGCTCGAGCTCTTCCGGCGGTTCGGCGTCCTCCCGGGGTCTTCTGACACACACGTCGCTGAATTCTTTCCCTGGTTCGTCACCGAGGCCAGTGGTTTCGGTGACGACTGGTGCGTTCACCACTACGGCATCGACGGCCATCGGGCAGACAAGGAGACCGATGAGGCCGAGCTGGCGGCGCTGCTGGTGTCGCAGGAGATTCCACCGTGGCCCTCGGGCGAGCTCGTGGCCCCGCTCCTCGATGCCATCGTGTCCGGTCGTGAGCGGCACCTCCCGGTCAACATCCCGAATACGGGCCAGGTCGTCGGCTTGAGTTATGGGCCCGTCCTCGAGTGCATGGGTGTGGTGAACGCATCAGGTATCACACCGCGTGATCGTGTGGAGGTCGGATCCGTGCTCGGCGAATGCCTGCGACGGATCGTGTACTCGCAGGAACTGACAGTCGAGGCCGCCCTTACCGGCGACCGGACCCTGGTGCTCGAGGCCATGCTCACCGATCAGATGGCCGGCCGGCTGCCCTACGAGCACATCGTCGCACTCACCGACGAATTGCTGGCGGCGACCGCTCCATGGCTGAACCAGTTCGCACACTGACGTACGGGCGACCGGGATCGAAATACCTCTGACTCTCGCCGCGGCGAGGGAGCGGCCTGACAGGCCACGACAGCGGCGATACTGGGCCCGGTGGAACAGCGTCGACCCGGAGATGCGCCGTACTACCGAGACGACCTTGCGCTCATCCACCACCGTGGCTTCGGATTCCACGCCGATGCGTGTGCGCCGGGGATCCTCGAGATTCTCGAGCCCGTGCGAGAGCGCGGCGGACTGGTCGTCGAAATCGGCTGCGGGAGCGGGCTCCTGACCGCCCATCTGGTCGAGGCCGGACTCCGGGTACTTGCCACCGACGCGTCAGACGCGATGCTGAACCTCGCCCGAGAGCACATACCAGGTGCGTTCGGGTTCGGGCGGGTGTCCCTGCCGGGCGACGCCATCCCGCCCGCCGACGCCATCGTCGGAGTGGGCCACGCGCTGAACTACCTGGACGAGGAATCGCACGTCGAAGCCGCCCTCGTGGCGATCGCTGCGGCCCTGCGTCCCGGCGGCATCTTGGCCATCGACTTGTGTGACCTCGAGTGGGGCGCCCTCCGGGTGAACCAGCCACCGAGTGTCTGGCGAAGCGACGATTGGGTCCTGATGACGGAGTTCACGGTGCCCGAGCCGAACCGGTACGTGCGAGTCATGACCACCTTCGTGCGCCAGGAGGACGGGACGTGGCGGCGAGACGACGAGCGTCACGACAACGTGCTGATCGAGACCGCTGCCGTGCCAGAGCTGCTCGCCCCTCACGGGGTGCAGGTGACCGTGTCGGACTCCTTCGGAGACGAGAGGCTGCCCGCCGGCCTCGTGGCTGTGGTCGGCACGAAAACGGAGTGAACTGAATCTCGATTCTTGCGGGTCGCTAGGCCGAACGGAGCTCGAGGCCGGCGTGTTCTCGACAGCGCGCCACCCAACCCGTCGGCACGACGGTGACGGTCATGCGCCGCCCGCATTCGGGGCAGAAGCGAGGGGGGTCGAGCGCGCGGGCGCAGCCGGCACATTGCGTCGCGGACCGGCCGCAGCCGGTGCAGAAGGCAGCGGTGGACTGCGGCGGATGAGTCATTGCGGATCTTCCAGCCAGGTGGGAGCAGGCCCGCGCTGATCAGATGGCGGCGCTGAGGGCGCCGATCGGCATGCGCAGATCATCGAGCATCTGGAGGTCCTCTTCGGCCGAGCGGCCGAGCGTCGTCAGGTAGTTGCCGACGATCAGCGCGTTGATGCCGGCGGTCATCCCGATGGCCTGGAGGTCGCGGCAGAGTCACCTCGCGTCCGCCGGCGTAACGCAGGATCACCGAAGGCAGAGCGAGACGGAAGAGCGCGATCCATCGGATGGCGTCCCAGGCGCCGAGGATCGGCCGGTCGCCGAGCGGGGTGCCCGGCCGCGGGTTGAGGAAGTTGAGGGGCACCTCGGTGGGCTCGAGCTCTTGGAGCTGGGTCAGCAGCTCGACGCGTTGCGCGTCGGTCTCTCCCATGTTGAGCAGGGCCCCACAGCACAACTCCATGCCGTGTGCGCGCACCAGGCGACAGGTCTCGGCCCGCTCGTCCCAGCTGTGCGTGGTCACGATGGTGGGGAAGTACGAGCGAGCCGTCTCGACGTTGTGGTTGTAGCGGTGCACGCCCCCTTCGGCCAGGCGCCGGGCCTGGACCTCGGTCAGGATGCCGGCGCTGACGGCAACATTGAGGCCGGTCTCGTCGCGGACGAGTGGGACGAGGTCGAGGATGCGCCCCATGGTGCGCTCGTCGGGGCCGCGCACGGCGAGGACGAGGCAGAACTCCGAGGCGCCGAGGGCAGCGGTCTCGCGGGCGGCGGCGAGCACCTCGTCGGTATCGAGGAACGGGGTGGCCTTGACGGGCGAGTCGAAGCGCGACGACTGCGAGCAGAAGTGGCAGTCCTCGGGGCACCCACCGGTCTTGGCCGAGAGGATGCCCTCGATCTCGACCTCGGGGCCGCACCAGGCGAGACGCACCTGATGCGCCAGTGCGGCCAGGTTCATGACCGCGCCGTCGGGGAGCGCGGCCAGCGCGGCGAGCTCGTCAGCGCTCAAGCGACGGTGCTCGTCGAGGAGCGCCGTCTCTGCTGTGGCGATCACAGCCCTGTCCGCCGCGTTCAGGGCGACTTGAGGCGGAGGCGGCGGGCCGTCCGAAGGCGCCGCGTTGCGGAAGGTGACGGGGCTCGTTGTGGTCACGGCGCCCACGGTAGTGGCAGGGTGGGGAGTCCCGGTAGCTGACTGCGCGGCGGCCGGCGACAGGGAGGTGGCCGATGGCCTGGGATTTCTCGACGGAGCCGGAGTTCGAGGAGAAATTGGTGTGGATGCGCGGCTTCGTGCGCGACGAGGTGTTCCCCCTCGAGACCTTGGATCTGACCTATGACCAGGTGCGTGCGCTGGTGCGCCCGTTGCAGGAACAGGTGAAGGCGCAAGGCCTGTGGGCGGCGCATCTGCCGGCGGCGTTGGGAGGCATGGGGTTCGGGCAGGTGCGGCTGGGGTTGATGCACGAGATCCTCGGCCAGTCGCCGCTGGCGCCCGTGGTGTTCGGCAACAACGCGCCGGACTCGGGGAACGCGGAGTTGCTGGCCGTGGGTATCGAGATGAGCGGGGACGATTCGCAGCGGACGCAGTGGTTGGAGCCGTTGTTGGAGGGGGCGTTGCGGTCGGCGTTCTCGATGACCGAGCCCGACGTGGCGGGATCAGACCCGACCCTGTTGCAGACCTCGGCGCTGCGCGACGGCGATGAGTGGGTGATCAACGGGCACAAGTGGTTCACCACCAACGGATCCGTGGCGGACTTCTTGATCGTGATGGCGGTCACCAATCCGGACGTCCATCCGTACCAGGGGTCGTCGATGATCATCGTGCCGGCCTCGACGCCGGGGGTGGAGATCGTCCGTGACGTGGCGACCATGGAGGACCCAGGGACCGAGTTCGGTCGTTTCGGGAACCACGCGGAGATTCGTTATGTCGACGTGCGGGTGCCGGTGGGGAACCTGGTGGGGAACGAGGGCTCGGGCTTCGTGCTGGCGCAGAAGCGGCTCGGCCCGGGGCGGATCCACCACTGCATGCGCTGGCTGGGCCAGTCGCGGCGTGCCTTCGACATGCTCTGCGAGCGGGCCGTGTCCAGGTACGCGCACGGGTCAGTGCTGGCCGAGAAGCAGACCATCCAGAACTGGGTCGCCGACTCCATGGCGGAGATGGCGGCAGCGCGGCTGATGACCCTCCAGGCGGCGTGGAAGATGGATCAGGAAGGGGCGGGGGCGGCCCGGGTCGAGATCGCCATGATCAAGTACTTCGGGGCCAAGGTCCTCTATGACGTGATCGATCGCTCCATCCAGGTGCACGGGTCGCTCGGGTTCTCGTGTGACCTCCCCCTCGAGCACATGTACCGCGCCGCCCGGGCCGCCCGCCTCTACGACGGGCCCGACGAGGTCCACCGCCAGACCGTGGCCCGCCAGGTCCTGAAGGGCTATACACCGCACGAGGTGCCGAGCGAGCACATCCCGACCCGGCGGGCGGAGGCGCAGCGGCGCTTCGCCGACCTGCTCGAGGACCTGACGGTGGACGCATAGGGTGTCGCGTTGGTCGGTGTTGGCCGGGGCAGGTGCCCTCGTGGCGCTCCTCGGCGCGGCGTGCGGGTCGTCGGGACCCGGTTCGTCGACTGCCACGACCCGTCCGAAGCAATCCACGACGTCGAGCACGTCGGCCACGCCGTCCACGACGACGTCTTCTCCATCGTCTACGTCGACCACATCGGCTGGCGGGCCGATGGTCGCGGCTTCGCTCCCGGTCATCGTGTGCAACGCGACCTCGGGTGCTCCTACGACCACGACGTCCCTGCCGGCGTCGGTCTCGGTGAGCGTCCCACCGTCGAATGCGCAGCAAGGGAACCTGGCCGTCTACAGCGACGCCGCCGGGAGGTTGATGCTGGTCGGGCCGCTGACCGGCTGGACCTGCAACGGCACCTTCGGCGCCGACGGCAGTGGGACGCTGGCACTGACGCCCGTGGGGACGTCGTTGCCGGCGGGCACCGGTACCACCTGGCACCTGCCGGCGTCCTCGCCCATTGAGGCGATCACCGCAACCGAAAGCGGCGCCAGCCCGATCACCGGGGCATTCCTGGCGTGCCCCTTCTTCAGTGCCGCCCAGGCGGTGGCGCAGCAGAACCTCGGGAAGAGCTGTGCTGCGGATCCTTCGCAGGAGAGCGTGGCGCGGACCTCGTCGGTCGAGGTCGGATTCCAGGACCCGCCGGGGGTGGCGGGTGCCGGGTTGCCCTCAGGGGGTCAGAACCCGGCGAACGGGGTCGTGCTGTACCAGCCCAAGCCGAGCGAGTCGACGGCCTATCTCGCCACGTGCACCCTGCCGGCGGCGCAACAGGATCTCTGCACCGCCGTGCTCAACCATTTCGGGGCGACGTTCGGCTGAGCCGGCCCCCGCGCGAGACACGGGCGGGCGCCGGGTCATTCGGGGGAGTGGCAGACGGCCTCGACGTTGTTGCCGTCGGGGTCACGCACGAAGGCGCCGTAGTAGTTCGGGTGGTAGCGAGGCCACAGCTGCGGCTCGTGGAGGACCTCGGCGCCCATGGCCACGGCCGCGTCGAAGAAGGCGCGGACGGCGGAGGGATCGGGCGCGCTGAAGGCGAAGTGCGTCTCGCGGAAGCCGTCGCCCGTCTGTTGTGGCGCGATCCAGAACTCCGCCACGGGCGCGACGCCGTAGCCGACGGCGGCGCCGTCGGCCATGACCCGGGAGCCGCCCAGCGGGGCGAGCACGGTGTCGTAGAAGGCGGCACTGGCACCGATGTCCGCGCACTGGATGGAGACGTGGGCGATCACCCGAGCAGTCTGGCAGTGCGCGTCGTAGCCTGCCCCGATGATCGGTTCCACAGATTGGGCGACGGTTGCGTCGTTCGCCACGGCGCTGGGCACGCTGGTGCTGGCCACCTCCACGTTCGTCGCCGTGCGTTCGGCCAACCGGTCCGCCCGGATCGCGGAAGCCGCCTACCAGCTGGCCCTGCGGCCGGTGTTGGTGACCTCACGGCTCGAGGACCCACTGCAGAAGGTCCGCTGGATGGACGACCACTGGGTTCGTCTCGAGGGAGGCCGGGCCACCGCCGAGCTCGTCGACGGATCGATCTACATGGCGATCTCGATCCGCAACGTCGGGTCGGGTTTGGCGGTGCCCTTCGGGTGGAGTCTCAACGAAGCTGCGTCGTCGATCGACTTGGAGCACGCCGACCCTGAGGTCTTCCGCCCCCAGACGCGCGACCTGTACGTGGCCCCGTCCGACGTGGGGTTCTGGCAAGCCGCTATCCGCAGCGCAGAGGACCCTGACTACCACTGGCTGAGCCGCAAGGTCTCCAACATGGAGCCCTTCACCATCGAGCTCCTCTACGGCGACCACGACGGCCACCAGCGCACCATCACGCGGTTCGGCATGATCCCGTGGACGAGGTCCGCCGATGATGTCCAGTGGTACCCCTCTGTGGCGCGCCACTGGTACCTCGATCGGCCCGATCCGCGCTGAAGCACTGCATCGCTGAACCGCTGCATCGCTGAACCGCTGCATCGTTGAACCGCGGCATCGCTGAACCGCTGAACCGCTGCATCGCTGAACCGCTGCGTCGCGACTCATTGCTTCGTGGATCAGGGACGAAGGCCGCGGAGGAGGGAGCGGCAGCCCAGATCGAAGCCGGCGTCCTGGTCCTCGACGAAGCCGATGCCGGCGAGCTCGAGTGACACCCATCCGTGGATGCTCGACCAGATGACCTGGGCGGTCTCGGTCGGCGGCCCGGCTGCGAGCACGCCAGCCGACATTGCGCGCACGACGGCGGCGACGAGCGCGTCGAACGCCCGAGCGGCGATCTCGAGCGCGGCTGGGCTTGGCTCGAAGGCGGGGATCGTGCGTAGGAACATGAGCCGGTATCCCATGGGGTGGGCGAGGGCGAGGGCGCGGTAGCGGCGACCGGCCTCGCGCAACGCTTCGTAGGGATCCTCGATGTCGGCAATCGCCGCCAGCGCGTCCCCGAGGCGCTCGAAGCGCTCGATGAACAGCGCCTCGATGATGCCGCTCTTCGAGTCGAAGTGGTTGTAGACGCCCATGGGCGCGACGCCGGCGGCGGTGGCAATCCGACGCACGGACAGCGCATCCGGTCCTTCGGTCTCGAGTATCTCGGCCGCCGACGTGAGCAGTGCGTCCCTGATGTCCGCGCTCGGGGTCCTGCTCCGGCTCCCGGTGGTGGATCCGGCGTTGCCTCCGGCGCCGCTTCCGGCTTCGCTCCTGGTCCGGCGGTTTTCTGGCATCGACTCTAGTCTACTAAAGAACACCGTGCTATAACAATGGCACGGTGTTCTATTTCTTCGGGAGGTAGTGATGAGCTTCGGATCCGAATCCCGGTCGGTCGGATCGGACCGCCGCTGGATGGTGTTGCCCGTCCTCTGCCTCTCTGTCTTCCTGGTGGTGGTCGACAACACGATCGTCAACGTGGCGCTCCCGACCCTGAACCGGGAGCTGGGCGCTTCCATCACGTCGCTGCAGTGGATCGTCGACGCCTACAGCCTCGCCTTCGCCGGCCTGCTGCTCGCCGGGGGCGGGATCGGGGACCGCCTGGGTCGCAAGGGGACCATGCAGGTCGGCCTGGTCTTCTTCGGATTGTTCTCGGCCGCCGCGGCGGTATCGGATTCGACGGGGACGCTCATCGCGGCACGGGCGCTGATGGGCGTTGCTGCCGCCTTCATCTTCCCGGCCAGCCTCGCCATCCTCACGAGTATCTTCCCCGACCCATCCGAACGGCAGAAGGCGCTGGGGATCTGGGGGGCGACGTCGGGCGTCGCCGTCGCATTCGGGCCCGTGGTGGGGGGCGCGCTGCTCGAGCACTTCTGGTACGGCTCGATCTTCTTGGTGAACGTGCCCATCGTCATCGTCACGTTGGTGGCCGGGCAGGCGCTCATCCCGCGGATCCCCAAGCTGGCGCCGCACCGCTTCGACGTGCGGGGCGTCATCATCTCGACGATCGGGGTGACGAGCCTGGTGCTCGCCATCATCGAGGGCCCGCAGTGGGGCTGGACGTCGGTGGAGACCTTGGCCTGTTTCGCCCTCGCCGCCGTCCTCCTCGCCGCGTTCACACTGATGGAGTTGCACACAGAGGGACCGCTCCTCGACGTCCGCGTCTTCCGGATCCCGCGCTTCACCGGTGGCGCGCTGTCCATCTCGGTGGCCTTCTTCGCCCTGTTCGGTTTCATCTTCCTCATCACCCAGTACTTCCAGTTCGTCAAGGGCTACTCGACCCTGTCGGCCGGGCTGCACACGCTGCCGTTCGCGGTCGTCGCTGCCGTGGCGACGCCGTTGGCAGCAGTCCTGGCGCTGAAGATCGGCACGCGCGTCGTCGTGGCGACCGGGCTCATGCTCATGGCGTCCGGGCTCGTGGTGTCGGCCTTCAACTCGGAGGCGACAACGTCGTTCTGGGGGCCGATCATCGTCGCCATGGTGCTGCTGGCGCTGGGGCTGTCGGCCATCACGGCGCCGACGACGGAGGCGGTCATGGGCTCGGTGCCCGACGAGCAGCGCGGAGCAGCGGCTGGGGTCAACAACACGACCCGGGAGCTCGGCGGAGCACTCGGCGTGGCCGTCTTCGGCTCGATCTTCGCCTCTTCATACGCCCCGCGCATCGTCAACGCCTTCCGTTCGCTGCCCATCCCTGCCGGTCCGAAGGCCGAGGCCCATCAGTCCATGGCGGCCGCGCTCGCGATCGTCCAGCACGCGCCCCGGGCGGCCAGGCCCTACCTCGAGAACATCGCGTTCAGCGCGTTCCACAGCGGACTGTGGGCCGCCAGCATCGCAGGATCGGTTGTCGCAGCGGTCGGCGCCGTGGTGGCGTTCAAGCTCCTGCCGGGGCGCCCGGCTGCGGCGCGGGAGGAGTCGCCGGGAGAGACGATGCGCACGGCGGCGGCCACGCTCGGTGAGACGGGCGACGACGCATGCTGCGGCCGCGAGACCCCACTGGTGCCAGTGTGAGGGATCGACGGATGGTGATGGTGCGACGAGTCGATCTGTTCGATGGTGCCGCGGATCAGGCGAACACGATGGGGGCGCGCCGCAGGCCTGCGATGACCGGACTCGGCGTGCGCTCCACCTCGCCGGCCAACGACACCGACGAGAAGCGTGCGAGCAGCTCGGTCAGGACCACCCGGCCTTCGAGACGGGCCAATGCCGCACCCAGGCAGAAATGGGGTCCGAAGCCGAAGCTCACGTGGGGATTCGGATGGCGGTCGACCCTGACCTCACCGGCGTCGGCGCCGAAGACCTCTTCGTCGCGGTTGGCCGAGGCATAGACCAACAGCAGCGGATCTCCTGGCGCCACGGAGACGCCACGCACGAGTGTCGCCTCCGTGGCAGTGCGCATGAACGAGATCACCGGTGTGGTCCAGCGCAGCAGCTCCTCGACGGCGGTCGGCACCAGGGACGGGTCGGCACGCAAGGCCTCCCACTGCGCGGGATTCTCAGCGAGCGCCACCAGACCACCCGAGATCAGGTTCCGGGTCGTCTCATTGCCTGCGACGAGCAGCTGGATCAAGAACATCGCCAGCTCCGCCTCGTTCAACTCCTCGCCGGCAGCGTCCGGGTCGGATCCGACGTTCGCCAGCACGGACACGAGGTCGTCGGCCGGCACCCGCCGCCGCTCGTCGGCGACGCCGATCAAGTACTCCCACATCTCGAGCTGCAGCGCCGCCCGCTCCTCCTCGGATTGTTCGGACTCGCCCGGGATGACCGCCTCGGACCAGTCGAAGAAGCGCGGCCACTGCGACCCGTCCACTCCGAGCAGCTCGCAGATCACCTGCAACGGGAAGGGGATCGACACGTCCTGGACCACGTCGAAGGCCACACCGGCGCGGATCGGATCCAAGAGGGCACGTGCCTTGGCCGTCACGCCCGCCTCCATGAGGCGCACCAGCGTCGGCTTGAACCCTGGCTGGACCAGCCGCCGGTAGCGGGTGTGCTGTGGCGGGTCGGTGTGCATCATCGTCGGCGGCGAGTCGTAGGACGTGCCGATCTCGTCGGTCAGGATCCCCCGGGACGAGCAGAAGCGGACGGGGTCGGCGCCGATCGATGCCACCTCGGGATGCGTCATGACGGCCCAAAAACCGCCGCCTTCACGGTCGACCCAGCACACGGGCGCCGTCCGGCGCAGCTCGGTATACAGCTCGAAGGGGTCACCGCCCGAGTACAGGCTCGGGTCGAGCAGGCGGCCGGCGTCGGCTGTCGCAGACCCTGTCGTCGACGTCATGGGCTCAGACGATGATGCCGCTGGGCCGCGGGTCGCCCTGCGCCTCGAGGATCGCGTAGTAGGCCTCGAGGGTGTTCGGGCCGTCGGAGACGGATTCGACGGACCCGTCCTCAGCGAGGTTCAACAGCGCGCCCTCGATGATGAAGCACACGTCCGTGTCCTCCGTGTTGTCCTCGGGCACGTGCAGCGTGTGCACCGAGTTGGCCGGCTCGAAGAGGTAGGACCCGGGAGTGACATAGAAGTCGTACTCGAGGTAGTGCCAGCGCCCCGCCGAGGTGAAGGCGTCGACCGAGCCGGTGTGGCGGTGGGTCTGCAGCTGCACGCCGGGCTTGAATCGGTTGAGGATCACCCAGGTCCCGTGCGCGACGTCGAAGCGGACGATCTTGAGCAGGATGCCCATGCCCGTGTCGGCCCACGGCGCGTCCTCCTCGCTCACGAGGCGGACTGTGTCCTTCGGATTGGCGGGGCTGGCGATCGACATCGGAACTGCTCCTTCTGGATTCGGGCGGGCGGGTTCGGGCGGGGTTGGGGCTGGGGACCTAGTCAGGGATGGATGCGAGCGTATCGAGGTCCAGCGCGGCCTCGAGGGCCGCCGCCGTGCGGAGCACGACGAGGTCACCGTGCTGGGGCCCGACCAGCTGAAGGCCGACAGGCAGGCCCGACTCGCTCGTGCCGACGCTGACCGTGGCGGCGGGGGAGCGGGTCATGTTGAACGGGTAGGTGAAGTGGACCCAGTTGGCGGTCGTCTCGCCGTTGACCGTGCTGGTGATCCCGCCGGCGTGCGGAGCGAGGGCGGCGCAGGTCGGCGTGACGAGGATCCGTGAGCGACGGAACAAGTCGACCAACCTCAGGTTCATGTAATGGAAGCGGTCGAAGACCTGGAGGATCTGTTCCGCGGTCGTCGACTGCGCAACGTTGACGAAGTGTCGCAGCACGGGGTCGACCTCGTCCCAGCGGGGATGGTCCATGTAGGGCCGCAGGGTGCGCAGCGTTGCGGCCGCGGTCAAGGTGAGGAAATCACCGACGGGGTCGTCGTCGAACACGGAATCCACGACGACGACCTCGGCGTCCAGTGCCGCGAGCACCTCGACGGCGCGCTCGCAGGCGGCGGCCACCTCGGCGTCGACGGTGGCGTAGCCGAGGGTCGGGGAGTAGGCGATGCTGACCGGCACGTGCGGGTCGTCGAGCGCGGCGACCCAGTTGGCCTCGGGGCGCGGGAGGGCGCGCAGGTCGGTGGGGTCGGGGCCGACGGCGACGTCGAGCGCCCGGGTGACGTCGCCGATGCGGCGGGCCATGGGGCCGTTGGTGGAGAGGTCGATCCAGCCGGGCGGGTTGGGGCCCCCGGCGGGGACGCGGCCCAGGCTCGGCTTCATCCCCGACAGGCCGCAGCAGGCGCTCGGGATGCGGATGGAGCCGCCGCCATCGGACCCGGTGGCGAGGGGCACCATCCCAGCGGCGATGGCGGCCGATGATCCGCCCGAGGACCCGCCCGGTCCCCTCGACGTGTCGAAGGGGTTGTAGGAGGCGCCGAAGATGGCGTTGGACGTGTTTCCCATCCAGCCGAACTCGGGTGTGTTGGTCTTGCCGACGATGACGCAGCCGGCGGCGCGCATCCGCGCCACGAAGGGGTCGTCGGCACTGGCGGGCGCGTCGTCGGCGTGCAGTGCCGACCCGTAGGTCGTGACGTAGCCTCGGGCGTTCTGCAGGTCTTTGACGCCGATCGGAATTCCGGCGAGGGGGCCCGGGTCGCCGCCCTCGGCGATGCGGGCGTCGATGGCCTCGGCATCGTCGAGCGCCCTGTCCCCATCAGTGGCGACGAAGGCGTTGTAGATCGGGTTCAGCCTCTCGATCCGGGCGAGGGCGGCTTGGGTCAGCTCCCGGGCGCTGACCTCCTTCGACCGCACCGACCGGGTGAGCTCGGCCACTGAGGTGGTGCGGAAGTCGATCTCTGGCACTGGTGCTGTCCCTCTCCTCTACGTGCTCGCCGGCTACGTGCTCGCCGGTCTATCCCGCCGATGGCGAGAGGCCGACCACCGCCTCGGCCAGGTCGACACCGATCGGGATGAGGGCGGGCGCGGGGATGGTGACGCCGTTGTCGACGTAGCGCTGCACGTGGGCCCGGCACTCGGCGACGGATCCGTGGACGACCAGCTGGTCGACCACTTCGTCGGGGATCGCTGCCAGCGCGCCCTTGCGGTCGCCGGCCGCCCAGGCGTCCCACATGGGCTGGAGGGCGGGGCCCCGGCCCAGCCAGCGCTGGAACTCGGCGTAGGCCTCGACGTTGAGGTAGGCGGTGATCATCCGGCGCCCGATGGTCCGGGCGAGCGTGGCGTCCTCGGTGACGATGACGAAGATGCGAGCGACGATCTGGCGGGGCGAGCCGCCTGCAGCCTTGTTGACCTCGGCGACGGAGGTGGCGACGTCTTCGGCGCTGAGCCAGTTGAGGATGGCGCCGTCGGCCTCCCGCCCGGCGAGATGCAGCATCCCGGGCCGGAGCGCCGCCAGGTAGATCGGCGGCAGTTGCTCGGGGATGAGCGCGAGCCGGAAGCCCTTGACGCGGAAGGTGTCGAACTCCTCGGTCACCTTTTCGCCCGTGAAGGCCATCTGCAAGAAGCGCAACGTGTCGCGCACGCGGCGGTACTGGTTCTCGAAGGCCAGGCCGTTCCAGTTGGCCACGATCACCTGTGACGAGGCGCCCAGCCCGCACGCGAAGCGTCCCGGTGCGGCGTCGGCCATGGCGGCCATACTCTGGGCGAGCAGCGCCGGGCCACGGGTGTAGGCCGGCGTGATGGCGACGCCGAGGTTCAGTGTCGGCTCCCAGGCCGCGGCGAGGGCGAGGGGCGTGAAGCCGTCGGCGCCGTCGACCTCGGCGGACCAGATGTCGGTGTAGCCCAGCTCGCGCAGGCGGGCGAACCACTCGCGGTGCTTATGCAGCGGGATCCCGTCGAAGGGGATCGTGATCCCGGGCCGGGCCGGAGCGGCCCCCGCCGCCGCGGCAGCTGACGCTGCACTCACGCCTGCACCCGCTCCTCTGAGGACGAGGTCGACCCGTTCGGCGGACTCTGTGGCCCGTGCTGGAACTCGGGATCGTCGAGCATGAGGGCGAGCTCGGTCTGCTCTCCTGCTTCGTCGTCGAGCGGCACGGGCACGCCCCAGCGCGCCATGCCCTCCTCCATCCGCTCGATCACTGTCTCGATCACCTGCACCCGCCCGTAGCGCTTGTTCTCCGACGAGATCACGTCCCACGGCGCTAGCCGGCCGTTCGTCAACCGGAGCATGTCGGACACCGCGGCGTCGTACTCGCCTCGCTTCTCCCGATTGCGCCAGTCCTCCGCCGTGAGCTTCCACGACTTGAGGGGGTCGTCACGGCGACGCTCGAAGCGGCGACCCTGCTCCTCGTGCGACATGTGCATCCAGAGCTTGATGACGATCATCCCCTCCTCGGCCAAGGTGTGCTCGAAGTCGTTGATCTCCTGGTACGCACGGCGCCATTGGACCTCGGTCGCCAGGCTCTCGACCCGCTCCACCAGGACGCGGCCGTACCAGCTGCGGTCGAAGATGGTCATGCCGCCCCATCCTGGCAGCGGCGGCCAGAAGCGCCACAAGAAGTGGTGGCGCAGCTCGTCGGGCGTCGGTGCGGCGAAGGGGGCGACGTGCACGTGGCGCGGATCGAGCGGCTCGACCAGCCGCTTGATCGCACCGCCCTTCCCCGCGGCGTCCCAGCCCTCGAAGACGATGCAGACCGGAGGGCCGAGCCTGCCTTCGTTCAGTTGGCCGCCGTTGATCAGCCGCAAGTGCAACAGGCGGCGTTGCGCCCTGCCGAGACGCTTGTTCTCCTCGTCCTTGGAGACCCGGAGGGAGAGGTCGCAGTCCTCGAGCCGTGGATAGTCCGCCTCGTGCGATGCCGCTGCTGCGTGCGATCCCGGTGCTCCATCCGATCCGTCGTCCTGGAGGGAGCCGTCGTCATGGTGGCCCGCACCGTGGCCAGCGTCATCGTGCTTGCTCACGTTGCCTGTTGTAGTCGATCCGCGCGGGACGCGCCGACCGTCACGGCCTGCACAGCCGGCGGACGTTTCGATCCGAGCGTCGTCGAGCCGACCGACTCGATGACTCGGCGCACCATCGATGTCTCGCCTGCGATGACCAGCAACTCCTGGTTGGAGAGATGGCTCACCCGCCCGACCTTGCGCCCCGATGGGTCGAAGATGCCGATGCGGGCGCCGACGTAGCGAGTCGAGTCGAAGGCGAGGGTCGCCACGTCGCGCCGCCCTCCTGCGCCGCACATCACCTCGAGCTCCTCCAGCTCGAGCCAGGACTCGTCGTTGTAGGAGAGGACCAGCAGGTCGCAGTCCACCGCGGCGACCACCGAGGCGAGCGCGGCGGGCATCGTCCGCTTCGAGTTGAAGGCGGACCTCGTGGACGGGTCGCGGGAGTCCACCCGTTTGCGGGCGACGCCGTATGACTCGGGCGCGTCCCAGGCGACCAACGTCTCCCACACGTGGTAGTTGGTGAAATAGCGGTGTTGGTTGTACGGCGGATCGAGGTACGCCAGGTCGACGTGGCCGAGGCTCGAACCGTGCACGAGCCCGACGGCATCGCCACGGATGGCGCGGCCGCGGCCTGCCAGCAACTCGGGCACGCGCAGCTCGAGGGGGTTGTAGGACCGCGGCGCCCACTGCTTCACGTAGGCCATCTGCACGCCGGTGGTCGAGTCCACCCGGTCCGCCGCCTCGATCAACGACGTCAACAGGAGGGGGAACAGAGGTGACCCCGCATACTCCGAGTCGATGGCGTCGCGGGCGGCATCGATCCGCATCGCGTTGTGCGGTTGGAAGAACCGGGCCTGACGGCTGAACGTCTCGGTGACGTAGCCGTCGTGGCCCGGCAGCGAGTTGAGGTGGGTGATCGCGGCAGTGAGCGCGCCGGAATCGGTGGTGGCGGCATCCGCCTCGATGTAGGTGCGGGCGAAGGCGTGAGCGTAGCGAGCGCTGTCGACGGCGGTGACGTGGACGCCCTGTGCCTTGAAGGCCTGTGCCACGCGGGTGGTCCCCGTGAAGAGGTCCAGCGCGCTGCGGGCGCCGGAGGCCTCGCAGACGCGGGCGAGGACGGGGACGAGGCGGCGCTTCGATCCGATGTACTTGATCACAGCCGAGCGTGCCCGGTCGGGGCGGTCACGCAGCCCACCCTACGATGGGCCGTCATGGCCCTCGGGGACCATCCACAAGCGGGCTCGCGGTCTGACGATTCGCACTGGGTGCGCTGGCACGCGGCCTACGAGAACCCCGACTCGCCATTGTCGCTCCGGCTGGCGCTGGTGCAGGGGATGGCCCGGGACTTCCTCGACCGGGTGCCCTCCGCGCACCGGGGACCGATCCGGATCGTGAGCATGTGTGCTGGGCAGGGGCGCGACGTCATCGACGTGGTGGCGACCCATCCGCGGCGGGCCGAGGTCTCGGCCCTGCTCGTCGAGCTCGATCCGGGACTGGTCGCCTTCGCCCGCGACCGGGCCGCGTCATCGGGCGTGGCCGACCAGGTGCAGACGGTGGAGGGGGACGCCTCACTGTGCCGCTGGTACGAGCCCCAGGTTCCGGCCGACCTGGTGCTGGTGTGCGGTGTGTTCGGGAACATCAGTTCGGCGGACATCACCCGCACCATCGAGGGGCTCCGGGGATTCTGTCGTCGGGGGTCCGAGGTGATCTGGACCCGGCACCGCCGCCCACCCGACGCCACCCCGTCCATCCGGGCCGATTTCGCCGCAGCCGGGTTCGAGGAGGTGGCCTTCGAGGATCCCGACGGCTTCGTGCTCGGGGTCGGCCGGCACCGCTTCGCCGGGGAGCCATCGGCCTTCGATCCGGCGGCGAAGCTCTTCGACTTCGTGGGCGACGGTTTTCTGCCCGCATGAGCGGGTCCGACGAGGACGCGACGGCGGACCTCGACGACCTGGTGGGCCCCTACGACCGCTCGAGCCCGCCTGTCCGGCGTCACCATCCCGACCGCCATCCGCTGCATCCCCTCGAGCTGCTGTCCATGGCCTGGAGGACGGCCCGGCTCGAGCCGGGCCGTGTCATCGTCCCCGCCCTGGTGATCTTCGGCCTCGATGCGTTCCAGAGCACCTGGTTCACCGAGATCGCCGTCGACCATCTGGGGCTGGAGTCGATTTCGGGGGTCGTGTTCTTCGGCGTCTCGACACTGGGGCTCACCTTCTACAGCGGCATGCTCGAGCGCCTGGTGGGCGCGGTCGAGCGCAACCAGAAGCCCCAGCCGGTGAGCCGGGTCCTGGCGACGTTGCCCTGGATGCGGCTGCTGTTGGCGGAGTTGCTCCTCCTCGTGCTCAGCGCCTTCTTCGCGCTGTTCCTCGTCATTCCGGGCCTCGTCGTCGCCACGCTCACCGCCCTGGTGGGCCCGCTGATCAACCTGCTCGACTGCTCGGTGCCCGACGCCTTTCGGCGTTCGGTGCGCGTCGTCTGGCCGAACTTCTGGCTGGTCTTCACCATGGTGACCATCCCGCTCGCCCTCGAGCACGAGGTCGTGGTCCTGATCGCGGACCTGGTGCCCAAGGAGTCGATCTTCCTGGTGTTCGTGACCAACTTCGTCCTGGGTGCGGCATTCGGCATTGCCCTCGGCCTCGTCGAGGTGTCGCTGGCCGAGCGCCTGATCTCGGGGGCGCACGGGCCCGGCCGGTTCCTGCCGCCGGCCGACGTGGAGCTCCCCGGCGGCGCGGCCGCGACCTGACGGAGGGCACCGGCTGCGCCCCGGCGGGATAGTCCAAGCACGGGTGGTCGTGATGGATTAGAACGCTGGGGTGGGTCTCTACGGAGCGATCCGCGGAGCGAAAGACATAAGGAACCGAGAGCAAAGCCCGATATCGAACACGAAGACCGTTCCGAGCGGAGTGGGGACGGGGCACTTCAGCCCAATCTCCCGGACCGAGACGGATGGACAAAGGAGGTCACGATGGAAGAGACGATCCACGGAACGACAATGCCGGTGCTCGAGCTCTCGCTCGCCGACGGCGAGTCCGTCGTGTCCGAGGCCGGCGAGTTCAGCTGGATGTCAGACGCAGTGCAAATGGCCACCAACACCGGCGGCGGCATGGGCGGCAAAGGCATCATGGGCGCCGTCAAGCGCGCCGTCTCCGGCGCCAGCTTCATGATGACGACGTACACCGCGCAAGGCGGCGCCGGCTCGATCGCCTTCGCCTCCAAGTTCCCCGGTCACATCCTGCCGATCGACGTGGCCCCCGGCAACGAGTTCATGGTCCACCGGCACGGCTTCATGGCGGCCACGCCGGGGATCGAGCTGTCCATGGGATTCCAGCAGTCGTTCCGCGGCGGCATCTTCGGCGGCGAGGGCTTCATCCTCCAAAAGGTCGGCGGCACGGGCCGCGCCTTCATCGACCTCTCGGGTGATGTGATCGTCTACGACCTGGTCGCCGGCCAGACGATGCGGGTGCACCCCGGGCACGCCGGACTCTTCCAGGCTTCCGTCACCTTCTCGGTGCAGAAGGTGCCCGGCATGGCCAACCGCTACATGGGCTCCGACGGGCACCACTTCGCCCTGCTGACGGGCCCGGGTCGCATCTGGCTGCAGTCGATGCCGCTGCCGATTCTCGCCGGCGTCATCAGCGAGTACATGCCCGACCGCGACGACCACCACGGCGCCGAGGGTGCCGCAGCCGGCATCGGCGGCGCCAAGATCCTGGGCGACATGTTCAAGTAAGGGCTTAGGAGATCTTGATCGGCTCGGGCGGGACGGTGAGAGGAACGGCCTTGCCGTAGTTGTTGAACACGAGCGTGCTCGTCTGATCCGGCGTGTCGTCGACGATCTTGTAGACGTAGTGGGGGCTGGTGGTGCCGATGTACATGAGGCCCGTGCTGCGCTTGTCGGTGCTGCCGAGCGTGTCCTTGACGACGACGACCTTGTGGCCACCGAACCTCGTCGGCTTGCGCAGCGTCAACGGGGCGGTGTAGCCCCCGAAGACGGCGTCGACCAGTCGGCCGCGTCGAGGAACTGGTCGAAGGACACGAAGCTCGAGTCGAGCGCGGAGAGCTCGATCCACTTGCCGCCGTAGACGTTGGTCTCGGCCACGCTGGCATGCGTCGACCAGAACCTCTTGGGCGCGTCGAGGTAGAGCATGGCGCCCACCCGTTCGATCTTGATGACGTTGCCCTGCTGGACCAAGACGCCACCACCCTCCCCGTCGCCGTTGACCAGCAGGTCGAGCACGGTCGCGCTCTTGCCCTTCGTGACCTTTCCTTCGATGTGCACGCTGCCGAGGTTCTCCTCCGCATCGAAGGCCTTGGCCACCCACTCGTCCGCCGCGGTGCTGTTCGACGAGGCCGGCCTACGGGGCGCGATCAGATTGGATCAGGCTGGTTCCACTCGATCCAGCCTGATCCGGTGCGGCCGTCGTCGCTGCGGCAGGTCACCATGGCCCGGGGGAAGCGACTGGTGCGGGGGTGGGCGCCCGCGGCCGGGTCGTCGTCGCGCAGCAGGACCGGGCCGAACGCGACCGGGGTCACGTCGAGACCGAGGTCGTGCTCGGGTGCCGCGGCGATCTCGACCCGGGCGACGGTGGGAAAGCCGTGCTCGCCGATCTCCTCGGTCACACTAAGTGCGGTGACGGGGTTCACCTTTCCCGGCGTCTGGATGTAGCCGAAGAACACGGGCATGCCCGGCATGCGAATGTCGGCCAGGTGGAGGCGCGTGCCGTCATCGAGCCGCATGGAGCACCAACACCATCCGAACGCCCACCAGTCGCGCACGCCCCATGAGTGATCGCGCTGGCCCTGCCCGTCCACGCTGAACGTCTCACCGTCGATCGTGACGGTGCCGGTGACAGTGCACGGGATCTCGTAGCGCGTGGTGAGCTCGTAGTGATAGGCGGAGCCGTCCGTCGTCCACGTGAGGTCCAGATCGAGGTCGACGGCCGGACCGGCATCGTGCTCACCCTTGGCGTAGACGTCGGCCGGGTTGGTCACGGCCGAGCCCGGCACGTGGGCGGCGAGACGGAACTCCGCGAGTGGTCGGCGCAGCTCGATCTCGATACGCCCGCCGCTGCGGCCGTCGATGGGGGACTCCGAGACCAAGGCGTCGCCCGGTGGCACGGGGGCCCGGTAGTCGACGGAGCAGATGCCGGGGGATCCGGGGCGGATGACCCAGGCTGTCCACCAGGCGACCTCGCGGTTGGGGTAGAGCCCGAGACGCAGCCATCCGGCCAGTGCGCCGTCGTTGGTGACGAAGTCGCAGTAGTACGACTCGTTCCACAGGTCCTCCGCGTCTGGGACGTGACGGCCCTCGTCCGAGGGCACGACGGTGTGAGGCGCCCTCACCGACGTGGTCCGGGATGCATTGCGCTGGCCCCCTCAGGACCGGACACCTCGACGACAGGATCGTCGCGATCGTCGAACTCGGTGCGGAGGGCCTTGGACATCACGGCGTGCTGAAAATACAGCGTGGTGATGTAGGTCAGCTCGAGGATGGCGACGTCACCCAGGTGGCGGCGCAGCTCTGCGAAGAGCTGGTCGGGGACGCGGCCGTGGTCGTAGACCAGGCAGTCGGTGTAGGCCAGTACGGCGCGCTCGGCGGCGTTGTAGGTGCCCTCGGGGGCCGTCGACCAGGCGGGCACGTGCGTGATCTGCGCCTCGGGCGTGCCGAGGTCGCGCATCGACTTGGCGTGCTGGCTGAAGACGAACTGGCTGCCGGCGGCCCAGCCAGCGCGGATCTGGCCGAGCTCGCGGAGCTTCGGGTCGAGCGTGCGCGTCGGCGACTGGTAGAGGCCGAATCCCTTGACACAGTGATCGAGGATGTCGGGGCTGTTGGCGAAGACAGTCCACCAGTCACCCGTCGTGCCGTCCCATCGACCTGGTTCGGCAACGGGATCGCGTCCCTCGAAGAGCCACTCGTACATGGTGGTGACGATTGGCGCGGTGGCTTCGTCCTTCGGGACCTGGTGGAGGCGGGGCATCGGTGTGGGTGGACGAATCAGACCGGCGTCGGCGCGGAGGGGAGCTCGGACCCGGCCGCCAGGTGGGCCCCGGCAGCGCGGGCCGGCGTGTGCGAGACGTCGGAGAGGTTGAACTCGCGCATCCAGCAGGCGAACTCGAGCAGGATGCCGTCGGGGTCCTGGAAGTAGATGCTGCGCACGTAGACCCCCGAGTGCATGGCGTCGCTGATACCCCATTCGGAGTCGTCGTGATTCGCGATTTCGGTGCAGTCGATGCCCGCCGCGAGGAGACGGTCGCGATATTCCTCGATCTTCTCGGGCGCCACGTCGAACGCAACGTGGTTCATGGACCCGATGGCGCTCGTCAGGTCGCCTTGATCCGGACGCGCTGCGGGTGCGCTGATCCCGGGTACGCCGTCGGGCGCGTTGGGGAACCAAAAGAAGGCGAGGCAGTCGCCACCGCCGCAGTCGAAGAAGAAGTGCTGACCCATGCCGGCCGGCAACGCGATGGTCTTGACCAGCGGCATGCCGAGCACATTGGTGTAGAAGTCGACTGTCTGCTCCATGTCGCGGCACACGAGGGCGAGATGGTTGATGCCCCGCAGCTCGAACCGGCCGGTGCTGCCTGTCATGACCTGCCTCCCCTGTGGTGCCCGCCCCAACGGGTCGAACCCAGGATACGCCGCAATCCGGGCCCGGCCTCAGACCGTATGACCTCCTCGGGAGCGACGAAAGGACGACTCGGCATGGCGACACCAACAACGGCGCGACGCGCCCTCTTCGCAACGCCGGCTCGGCTTGCCCTTGCGGTGACGGCCGGGCTCGGGCTGGGCGCCGGGTTCGGGACCAGCCTCGCGCTCACAGCTCAGGCCGTACCGGCCGGTGCGACCAGCTCTCACGCCATGACGATCACCGTCTCGACGGCCAGCGTGTCGCACATCGGGACCGTGCTCACCACGGCGTCCGGCCTCACGCTGTACCGCTTCACCGAGGACCCGGCCGGAGGATCGACGTGTACGGGGGCCTGCGCCAAGGTCTGGCCGCCGCTGCTGGCGGCGAAGGGGACCCACATCAAGGGCCCCAAGGGCGTGAAGGGGCTCTCGCTGATCGAGGTCGGCAACGGACACTGGCAGGTCGCGTTCCACAACGTCGCGCTCTATCGCTTCGAGGGCGACAAGAAGAAGGGGCAGGCCAAGGGGCAGGGGATCGCCGGCGAGTGGTTCGCCGTGCTGAAGAGCGGCATTCCGGCGGCCGGTGCGGCCACGGCCGCGCACGCGAGCTCGTCGACGTCCACCTCCGCGCCCACCAGCACGAGCACGCAGCCGGCCGTGGCGACGCAGTCGACTGCACCGCCGCCGACAAACCCGCCGCCGACATCGCCCCCGCCCACCACGACACCGCCGACAGCGCCCCCGCCGACTACGACACCGACCACGTCGCCCCCGCCGACCACGACGCCCACCACGACCCCTGCGGGCGGGTACGGGTACTAACGGGGCGAGCGTGGAGCAGATGCATGCGATGCGTCGGATGCGCCGCGGCTCACTCGGCAGCTGGGCGATCGTCGCGGCCTCGGCCGCCCTCGCTCTTGAGGGCTGGCGCAGCTTGGCCTCGGCGCCCGACGGCCCGATCCACGCCATGGTCGACCAGGGCACCGTGCTCGTCGGGCCTGCCGTGCTCGTGCTCGTGGCGGTCGCTGTCGTGCTCGAGCGGCTGTGGCCAGCCGAGCGCCGGCCCGTCGGCGCACGTGGCCACCGGCAGGACGCGGCTTACCTGGCCCTCTACGTGGTCGTTGCCGTCCCCGCCGTCACGCTCATCGGCACCGGTGCGGCATCGCTGGTGTTGCGGCTCGACGGCGGCGTCACGCTGCACCCGCTCGCCGTCCTGCCGGGCTGGGCGTTGGTCGTGTCCGTGGTGGTGTTGATGGACCTGGCGAACTGGGCCTCGCATCTGCTGAACCACCGCGTCGGCTCGTTCTGGCGTTACCACGCGCTGCATCACTCGCAGGAGGAATTGAGCATCTTGTCCGCGTTCCGCGCGCACCCGCTCGTGCACACGAGTTTCCAGCTCGCCGCGGTGCCGCTGATCGTCTTGGGGACGGGCGGCGCGGTGCCGGCGTCGGTGCTCGTTGGCTACGTCGTGCTCAGCACGCTGCCCCACGCCAATGTCGACTGGCGCCTCGGGCCGCTGCGCTACGTGCTCGTCACGCCGGCGTACCACCGGCTGCACCACGACCGGACCGATCGCCGTGGCGTGAATCTCGCGACGGTCCTCGTCCTCTGGGACCTGCTGGCGGGGCTGGCGGTCTTTCCCCAGCCCCGTTCGGCACCGGTCCAGACGGGCCTGGCGGGCCGGCCGTTGCCCGTTGAGCAGGATCCGGATGGAGCCGGCTGGGCGTTGACGATGGGTCGGCAGCTGTGGTCGCCCGTCGAGGACAGGTGGTGGACTGGTGCACGCAGGGGGAGCGACGGCGTGGCAGCGGGACGCCGCGTGTTGGCGGGAGCCTCCGGTGGCTAGCTGGCTGCGCGCGACCGTGGCCGGGCGTCGGGGCGATGCGGTGGCGCTCACGGCGGTGCTGGTGGCCGCCGCCTTGATGATCTGCTCCGGGCTGATCCACCTCCACCTGTGGGACATCGCCTACCGCCACGTGGCGACGCTCGGACCACTGTTCATGGTGCAAGCGGTGGCGGCGCTCGTGTTGGCCGTGGTGCTGGTGGCGACCAGGGTGGTCGTGGTGGCGCTCGGATGCGTGGCGCTGATGCTCGGGACCATGGTCGGGTTCATCCTCGCCGACACCGTCGGCATCTTCGGATTCAAGCTCCCGGTAGTCACCGGGTGGGCCTACGAGGCGCTCGTGGCCGAGCTGCTCAGTTCGCTCGTGCTCGCCGTGCTCGTGGTGCGCTCATGGCGCGCGACACGGACCGGCGCGCACGTGGCGCGGGGGATGGTCGGCGGGATGTAAGAGGGACCGGCGGCGGAGGGGGGCTGCGTCAGTCGCTGGCGATGCCGACCATCGGCGCGTTGAGGTGCTGGCCGCCCATGGAGCCGAGGAACGGCGCGTCGCCGAAGGTGAAGATGCCGCCGTCGGCGCCCTGCAGCCAGTAGCCGTCACCGTCGTAGGTCGCCGACATGCCGACGATCGGCGCGTTCAGCGCGGTCCCGACCTCGGAGCCGTAACTCGCCGCGTCGCCGAAGGTGGCGACGTTTCCGTTCGCACTGGCCAGCCAGTACCCGTTCGAGCTGCGGGTCGAGGCCATGCCCGTGACGCGGTAGCCACCCGGGGCGAACGTCGGTTGGCCCTCGTAGCGCGCGTTGCCGTAACTGAAGACCTGACCGTTCGAATCCACCATCCAGTAGCCGCCGCCGAGGTAGGACGGCGCAGCCGCAGTGACGGGGTACGCGAGGTTGTCACCGCCGGCGGATCCGTAGAACTCGCGCGTCACCGAAGGCGAACACGCCGCCGTCGGAGGCGACGAGCCAGTAGCCGCGTCCGTCGAGCGTGGGGATCAGGGCGATGATGGGTTTGTTGAGCACCATGGACCCAGTGGAGCCGTAGAAGCCGGCGTCACCGAAGGCGAACACGCCGCCGTCGGAGGCGACGAGCCAGTAACCGTGTTGGTCGGGCGTGATGGCCATGCCGACGACGGGCTTGTTGAGCCGCATCGAGCCGGTGGAACCGTAGAAGCCGGCCGAGCCGAACGTGAACACGCCACCGTCCGCGGCCACCTGCCAGTACCCGGGCGCGGGGACCCCCGCCTGCGGGCACGAGGGGCTGGCTGCGGCCGCCTCGTTCGGGTCGTAGGGCGAGAGAGCGGGCGCGCCGTCGGCGCCGCTGCCGAAGGACAGGTCGGCCAGGTACATGGGTCGGAATCCGCAGCTCAGGTAGCCGATGGTGGTGCCCTGCCAGCCGGCGAAAGCCATGACTGTCTGCCCGCCTGACACGGTGTAGACGTCGGGCCCACCCGGTCCTGAGACACCGGGTTGGGTGCCGAGGAGCGGGCCGGATCCAGACTCCTCGGCGCAGGCGCCGGCAGGGCCCGAGTGGCAGCTGGCCCAGCCGATGCCGTACGTCGAGGTGCCCTCTTGACTGGCTGAGTAGAAGAGGTAGTAGGTGTTGGTGGTCGGTGTCTCGTACATGTCAGGGCCTTCGACGATCCCGCTCTGCCACGGCTCGTCGGCCGTCATGAGCTGCGTCGGGGAATCCGTGGCGATGGGCTCGTAGTCCGCAGAGAGCGGTATGGACCAGATGTAGGTGTTCGTACCGATGTGGTTGCCGTCGCTCTTCCAGATCAACCAGGACGAGCCGGAGTTGTCGGTGAAGACGTCGGGGTCGATGCTCCCCCCGAAATTGCCGTTGTCGACGACCGGGTAGGGGTACGTTCCGTTCTGGCACACGACGGGGAAGCTGCTGTTGTCGGTGTAGGGCCCGATCGGTAACAACGACGTGGCGCGACCGATGCACTGTTCTCCGCTCGCGGCGTCGGTCGCCGCGTAGTACATGACGAAGTCGTGGTCCGCGCTGTCGTAGACGACGCTCGGGGCCCAGGTGTTCCCCACTTCGGCCCACGACGGGAGGTTGGGCAACGCGTCCCATCCGCTCAGGCGGGTCCAACTCACCCCGTCGCTCGACGTCGACATCTGGATGTTGATCGTCTGGCCAGTCGGTGCGAAGTCCTGTGTCGAGAATCCGTAGTAGGTGCCGTTATAGAGAAGGACGCTCGGGTCGGGGAAGTCGCCCGGCTGGGCCGGCGCCCAGTTGGCGGGGGCTGCCGGTGGCGCAGTGGCGACCGTGACGGATGCGAAAGCGATGACCCCGGTGACGGCGACGAGCGTTGCCAGCGCGGCCCGGACGGGTGGCCTGCCGCGGACGCGGTGGCTGGCGCGGCGCGACCCCGTGGATGTGTCCGGACGCCCAAAGGAGCGGCGCCGCCATCGCATCCTGCGTGCTGGGGGATGCACCGTCCTCCTCGTTTGGGGGCCGCCTTCGCCAACTGTCTCGATCCCGCCGCCGCAATCGTATCGAGAGGATCCAGGTGTGACGTGTGAAATCCGTTACGGAACGGTTCTGTCTCGCAGTCGCTCCAACGGGACGGATGCTCCCCTGGAGGCCGCTAGATTTCGTTCCTACACACGGGGCAACACCGATGTGGGTCACTGCGTGCCTGTCGTTGCGGACGAGTGGGGAATCGAAGACGAGCCAAAGGACAACGACACGACAATGACGGAGCAACGCAAGCCGGTCGTCGACGCAGGTTTCAAGTTCATGAACCTGACGCACAAGGCGGCCCTGCGGATGACAGGCGGCCGCTGGCCCAAGCTGCTCTTCGGGATGCCTGGCGTCGAGCTGCATACCATCGGGAGGAAGAGCGGCGAGCGGCGCTCGACGATGCTGGCGACGCCTTTGCACGATGACTCCCGCGTCGTGCTGGTGGCCTCAAAGGGCGGCGACGACCGCGATCCGCAGTGGTATCGCAACCTGCACGTCAACCCCGATGTCGAGATCACCATGGATGGGGTGACCCGGCCCATGCGAGCCCGAACGGCGTCACCGGAGGAAAAGGCCTCCTTGTGGCCCGAGATCGTGGCGGCCTACAACGGGTACGAGGGTTATCAGCAGAAGGCGCAGCGGGACATCCCTGTCGTGATCCTCGAGCCGCAGCCGGTCTGATCCATCCGGCCGGGACGGATCGCAGGGGTGGGGGACCCGGAGAGTCAAGCCCAAGACCTGGCGATACGATGCGCTCAATGTCCATGGAGCCCACCGGCTTGCCCGCGCCGCTCGATGAGACACCAATGCCAGGTCCCGCATTCGACCTGAGCATGGCGGTCTCGCAGCTGGCGTCGAACAGCACCGATCTTCGGATCATGCTCAAGCTGCTGGTCGCACAACTCGCGGACGTCCTGGGTAACCGCATGGCGGTCGAGCGAGCAGGGCGCTTTCGCAAGTCCGAGGACATCAAGTCGGTCCATATCGTGCTGGGTGACGACACCCTCGATGCGGTGGTCGAAGGCGCGTCGGTGCGCTGCAGCATCGGCCACTCGTCGGGTGGCATCCGTATCCGCAGCGAGCAGGTCGGCATGGCCGAGTGGCTCACCCGGTTGTTGAGCACCCTGCAGTCGGAGGCAGCAACGAGCGAGCAGACCCGCCTCGCACTCGAGCAGATCGTGATCGGAGAACAGTCATGACGAACCAGCAGGCGGAGCCACCCGAGAGCCCACCCACGCCACCCCCACCGGCGGCGCCGACCGATCTCCCCAAGGACGCCACCCGGCGTCTCGAGGAGCTCGAGCACGGCCTGTTCACCTCCGACCTCTCGGTGAACGAGTTCCTCCTCGTCAAGGAAGCAGGCTTCCACCCGCTCGGCTTCGTGATGGGCTCGTCGATCTACCACATCGGGATCCAGACTCGGAAGTGGGGGCAGAGCCAGGAGCTCGACAAGCTCACCGAGGCCATGTACACGGCCAGGGAACTGGCGATGAACCGCATGGAGGAGGAGGCCGAGGAGCTCGGTGCCGACGGTGTCGTCGGCGTGCGGCTCGACGTCAACTACTACGAGTGGGGAAACGACTCCGCCGAGTTCATCGCCTTCGGCACGGCGGTCAAGGCCGAGGACGGGACGTCCTACCGCAACGCCCTGGGCAAGCCCTTCACCTCGGACCTCTCCGGCCAGGACTTCTGGACCTTGATGCAGACCGGCCATGTGCCCCAGGGTCTCGTCATGGGTACGTGTGTCTTCCACATCGCGCACCGCAAGCTGACGCAGGCGCTCGGTTCCGTGGGCCAGAACGTCGAGCTGCCCAACTTCACCCAGGCGCTCTACGAGGCGCGCGAGCTCGCCATGACCCGCATGCAGGACGAGGCCGGCCGCCTCAACGCATCGGGGATCGTGGGCGTGCGCCTCGAGGAAAAGTCGCACCAATGGGGCTCGCACACGATCGAGTTCCTGGCGCTCGGCACGGCTGTCACCAAGCGCAGCGGCGAGGTCACCCTGCCCAAGCCGATCACCATCATCTCGCTCGACAACTGATGTCCGACGTCTCTAACGGGTCCGGCGGGTCCGATCTGGACGGCGCGCCGCCCGATGCTGCCCTCGGTCCTCCCGGCGGCCCCAAAGGAGACCTGCCCGAAGCCGCCGTCCGCCGCTTGGAATCGAGCGCGTTCTCCTCGGGACTCACCGTGCCGGACTTCGCGGCCTGCCTCGAGCTCGGCCTCGAGCCCGTCGCGCTCGTGCAGGGCTTCTGCGTCATGCAGTGGGGCTGGTACGGGCCGGGTTCGGGCTACATGCGAGGTATGACGCCGTACTCGCTCGGCGCGGAGAGCACGGGCGCGTACAGCGAGACGTACCGCTGCCCGCACGGCTACGTGTCCATGGACCACCGCGCCTGGGGCCAGAACTTCGAGCAGACCTGGGTCGAGTCAGCGTGGACGCAGGGGTACGGGACCGCCTACGGCCGCATGGTCGAAGAGGCGCAGGCTCTGGGCGCGCACGGGATCATCGGGGTCGTCGACCGGGTGGCCAACGTGTCCGACACCGGGACCACCGAGTTCCACTTCCTCGGCACCGCGGTCACCGTCGAGGGCGGGCCGCCACCGGCGGGCGGCGTCCCTTGGACGACCTACCTGGCGGGCCAGCGGCTGACCAAGTCGATCGAGGCCGGGTTCATGCCGGTGGCGGTCGTGGCGGCGCTGGCGTCGGTGCGGGTCTGGGCCTACTGCATGACCGAATACCTCATGGAGGGCACGATGGCGTGGGGCGGCCCGCAGGGACCCCAACTGGTGGATCAGGTCTCCAAGGCGCACATGGCGGTCCGCCAGCTGGCCCGCAAGCACGTGCGCCAGCAGCTGGCGGGCGACGAACTACACGGCGCGATGATCGCCCTCGACACGCGCAGGCTTTCCCAGGGCGACGAGGTCATGGACTGCACGCTGCGAGGCAACCGCGTGCGGCGGTTCAAGGACTTCGACCCCATCACCCTCCCACGGCCCACGGTGCGCCTCGGATGACTGCCACCCCCGGCCCGACCCCCCTCGACGTCCGCGCCGAGATGCTTCGCGGCGCCCAATCCCTCGCGACCGCACCGCCGCCGAACAAGGCCCGTGGTATCACCTCGGACCTCTCGGTCGACGAGGCGCTCCTGCTCCACGCCGCCGGGTGGGAACCGCTCGACCTGGTCGCCGGGGTGGGCGTGGTCTCGGTCCCCGTCGGGGTGTGGAACTGGGGGAGTGGCGCGATCAACTTGGCCTCCGACGCCTACAACGCGGCCGTGGACTATGCCGCCCGCCAGCTCCGCGGTGAGTGCGCCAAGGTGCACGGACACGGGGTGGTGGGGGTCAGGGTGGACGCGTCGGTGTGGACACACCACATCGAAGTCGGGTTCGTGGGTACTGCGGTGCGGCCCATGGCCGGGAAGGACCCGCGCGGCGACGATGCGGCCGAGGCCATGCCCTTCGTCTCAGATCTCTCGGCGCGTGACTTCACGCTCCTGCTGCGGGCGGGCTGGATGCCGGTGGGCCTGGCCTTCGGTGCCAGCTTCGTCTACTCCCCCCGGCGCACGGCCGGGGCCGCTCTGCGCCAGTCGACGCAGAACGTCGAGCTGACCAACTACACCCAGGCGATGTACGCCGCCAGGGAGTCCGCCATGGAGCGCATGCAGCGCTCCGCTCTCGACGTTGGCGGCCAAGGCGTGGTCGAGGTCAAGGTCACCGAGGGCCCGGTCAGCTTCGCCCGCCACGCGGTGAGCTTCGTCGCGTGGGGCACCGCCGTGACGCTGGTGGCCGCGGAGCACCGTTTCGTCGAACCTCAGGTGGTCCTGCCGCTCGATGACGCAGTGGTCACCTTTGAGGCACAATCCCTGCGCGGTGACGGCAGCGACGGCGGGGGAGGTACCGGGATGAGCGGCAAGGAAAGGAGGCGCCGGTGAGCGCGCAAGAGACAGAGCGTGACTGGGCCGGATGGGCGCGCGCCTTCGAGTCGATCGAAGGTCCTGACGCCTTCGCGGCCCTCTTCGCGCCCGGGGGCAGATTCTGCGATCCGGTGACCCCGTGGACGACCGACGTGCGCAAGGTGGCGCGCGACACCGACGCCATCTTCCCGGATTGGGCGCAGAAGGTCGACCGCATCCGAGGCGGTCAGGACTGGGCGGTCTTCGAGTGGACCGGGACCGGCACCTTCAACGCCAGCGAGGGATCGGGCGTCGCCATCACGATGCAGGGGGCGACGGTGATCGATGTCGACGCCGACGGCAAGGTCATTTCCTGGCGTGACTACCTCGACACCAACGAGCCCACCCAGCAGATCCAGACCGGGCTCGAGCGCGCCCTCGAAGGCGGCTGACCGGACCCCAACCGGCTCAGGCCTGTAACCGGCTCAGGCCTGCTCGGCCACCGCCGTCACGTGCGCCATGCGGGCGTCACGCTGTTCGTCGAAGTCCTGGGCCGCCTTCTCGTCGCTGGCCATCTCCGCGTCGATGTCGGTGTCTGCGAAACCGATCACGCCCATCTCCTCGAACGCCGCACGCAGCTTGGGGCCCCACAGCCCGATGTCACGCAGGATGGGCACGATGCGCATGAACAAGAAGTTGCGGAACTCGCGCAGCGATTCGCTCTGGTCGACATAGGTCGTGAGCTCGGGAGGCAGCTCCAGGCGTTCGAAGACCTCCTCACCCAAGAAGCGGTCGCGCATGAGGTAACAGGCCTCGATGCAGAAGGCCTCGCGGTCGTCGCGCTCGGCCTGGGTCAGCTGCGGGTAGTAGTCACGCAGGGCCAGGCGGCCGAACATGACGTGACGCGCCTCGTCCTGCATCACGTAGGCGTTCAAGGCCTTGGCCAGGGGATCGGTGGCGTTGTTGCGGATGATGCCGAAGGCGGCCAGCGCCAGCCCCTCAATGAGCACTTGCATGCCCAGATACGTCATGTCCCACCGGCTGTCGGAGATGACGTCGTCGAGCAATGCCTTCAGATGCGTGTTGAGCGGATAGACGAGTTGCACCTTTTCATGCAGGTAGCGGCTGTACACCTCGACGTGGCGCGCCTCGTCGATCACCTGCGTCGCCGCGTAGAACTTGGAATCGACGTCAGGGACGGTCTGGACGATCTTGGCGGTGCAGATGAGCGCGCCCTGCTCGCCGTGCATGAACTGGCTGAAGCGCCACGCTTCGACATGGCGGCGCAACTCACCCCTGCGCTCGTCGGACATCTGGTCCCACCACTTGGTGCCGAAGATGGGCAGGAGCTCGTCGGGCATGCCGACGGGATTCGTGAGGTCGACCTCCTGGCTCCAGTCCAACCGATCGCTGCCGATCCACTGTCGCCGCGTCCCTTTGTCGTAGAGACGGAGTAACTGATCGCGCCCGCCGGTGTAGTTGAAGTCGAACACGGTGGTGGCGGGGGATTCGACACCCCACTTGGGCTCGAAGGCGAGATCCGAATCGATCGACGGGCTCGTGGTCATGAAGGACCCCCTTTGTCACGTCAGCGTGTTGTCCGCGTGCCACACAAGCGTGTCACGCCTGCAGCGAGCGGCGGCACCGCCCGCCCCACGCGACGCTACCCCCTGGACCGGACCGCGTCAGATGGGGTCACCCCGCGGCTCAGCGAAAGTCGAACGCGACCTTGATGGCGCCGCTCTCTTTCTGGGTGGCGAGGGCGATGAACGCCTCGCGCCACTGGTCGAGGCGGAAGGTGTGGGTGAGCATCCCGGTCATGTCGACCCGCCCCTCGGAGGCCAGCTTGAGGTAGTGGGCGATGCCGTGCATGCGCACCCCTTCCACCTCCTCGACACCGAAGGCGTTCGAGCCCACCCACGAGATCTCCTTGAAGTAGAGCGGCGACCACTCCCAGCGCTCTGGTGCGTGCACGCCGCTCTTGACCATGGTGCCGCGCTGCTTGAGCAACCGGACGCCGATCTCCGCAGTCTGGGCGGTGCCCACCGTGTCGTAGACGACGTCGAAGCCACCCGGATGGGCCATGGGCAATCCGCCGCCTTCGAACTTCTGGAGGACGCCACCGGACCACGCCGCCGCTTCCTCGAGGAGCTGCTCGACGGGGAAGGGGTCGACGACGGTGGCGCCGAGCTTCTCGGCCAGCGCCTTCTGGGCCGGCCAGGCCGCGACGACCATGACCTCGACGTCGGGCCAGAGCGCCCGGATGATGGCGGTGGCACAGCTGCCGAGCGCACCGCCGCCGTAGACCAGGACCTTGCCGCCCGGCGTGGGCGGGTGCCGGGTGACCGAGTGCAGCGAGACGGCGAAGGGGTCGCCGATCACGGCCTGCTCGTCGGTCAGGTTGTCGGGCACGGGGATGAGCATCGACTCGTGCGCCGGCAGGTAGTCGGCGAAGCCCCCGGGAGCGTCCTTCGAGGTTCCCGTGTGGATGCCGGCCGCGATCGGGCCCTTGGTGAAGTGGTAGCAGAGGCTGTAGTCCCCGGCCTGGCACGACGCGCACAGGGGGTCGATCCCGCGTGGCGCGCACGACAGCCACGGGTTCAGCACGACGCGCTGGCCCACCTCGAGCGTCGTGACGGCCGGCCCGACCTCCACCACGTCGGCCACGACCTCGTGCCCGAAGACGGTCGGAAAGCTGAAGAAGCCGTTCAGCGCGCCGTCGCCGAAGTCGTCGCCGAAGTCCATGAAGACCATCTTGGCGTCGGACCCGCAGATGCCGGTGAGCCGGGTCTTGGCCACAGCCCAGTCGTCTCGTATCGGCTTCGGCTCGTCGAGCTGCTGCAGCCGCATCGGCGTGCGCGAGAGGCCCTCGAGGAGGCGGTTGGAGTCATCGGGTGGCGTCCACTTCTCGGGCCGGACTCCGTAGAGCAGACCTTGCATGTGTCCTCCTCTGTGCTGAAACCATGCTGCCTATGAACGGGGACTGGCTGCGGCGAGATGCACCAGCACCACACCGCTGTTCGTGTTGTTCTTCGCGCCCGCGATCTCAAGGGCGATCAGGAGCACGATCCAGGCGAACCCCAGGATGATGCCCGCCAAGGCGAGGCCTTCGCCACCCTGGGTACCCGAGGACCGCCTGATCTGGGAGCGGGCCACGAAACCGAAGACGACGCCCAGCACGGCCGTGACGAAGATGATCCCGGCGATGCCGCACACGAGTGCGGCGATGGCGAGGCCGTTCGTCCTCTTGCCGATGGCGGTGGGGTAGGGGCCGGGCTGCCCGTAGCCATAGGTCGGAGAGCCGCCGGCGGGGTAGGAACCTGGCGTCGGGAATGCGGGTGGTTGCTCGTACACATTGGGCACGCCGGGTGCAGTGGTCATGCCTGGCAGGATTGGCTCGGGCCCGGAACCGGCGGCCGGAGCTGGTTCGCCGCTGGGCTCGGACGGGGACGAAGATTCGAATGACGAAGCCGTCGGGTCTTGCGACACGGCATCGCCGGGACGCGCCTCGGGCGGTCCGGTCCACAGTTCGGGCGGGTACCACTTGCCGTCAGATGCCAACCACCATCCTGGTCCTTGCGAGGTGTCGCTCATGGCGTGACCGCCCTCCGTGTGCCGGACGCAGGACGGAGCATACGGGTCCGTGTGTCACCACCGTCATGACCCAGTCGTCGCGACCCACCGTGGCGACGCACTCGAGATTTCCGGCTTATTCGAGGTACGGACAATGACGGCATCCCGATTCGCAGCAGAAGCCGCGACATGCGAGGAAAGCCGCTGTCAGGACGACCAAACCCGAGATCGGATCGAGGTAGGTGTCCGCGCCGGCGCGCAGGGCCGCGTCATGGGCCGCGATGACCTGGGCATATGTGGGATTGTCCCGAGCGAGCCGCTCGGGATGCGGTTGCGAGAACGGCCGATCGGCCAGGCGCCAACTGGGTGGGGGTGCTTCGGGCACGTCCGCGCCGCCGCCCAGCGGTCGCATGCAACAGTCCGCATCGCCCGGTCCCGCGGCGGTACCGGGCGCACGCGACTACCTCTTGGCGGTCTTCCGGCCCGGGGCCTTGCGAGCGGTCGTCTTGCGAGCGGTCGTCTTGCGAACAGCAGTCTTCTTGGCGGGCCCGCGCTTGGCCGGCGCCTTCTTGGCCGGCGCCTTCCTGGCGGGTGCCTTGGCCGCCACCGGAGCCGAGGACTTCCCGGCGGCCGTGACGGCGGCGTCCACCGTGGGGTACGCGCCCTTTACGAGCTTCGGCGCGCTCGCCGGCGCGAGCACGGCGTCCTTGAAGGCCTTCACCGGGGTGATGCGCGCTTTCTTCGAAGCCTTGATGCGAATCGCCTCACCCGTCGCAGGGTTACGACCCATGCGCGAGGGACGATTCACCTTGACGAACTTTGCGAAGCCGGTGATGGCCACCGGCTCGCCCTTCGAGACGACGGCGGTGACCACGTCGGTGAACCCGTCGATGACAGTGACGACGGTCTTCAAGTCGACGTCGGATTGGACTGCGACAGCTCTTGCTAGTTCTCGCTTGTTCATGGCGCCCATTGTGGCCGACGCGCACCCCAGAATGCACATTCTTGGGGCAAGAAATGGATTTTTTTCCTACGTTCACACCGGGCGGGGCACAGACTTCAGCCCCGTTTCGTTCGTGAGAGCACGGTGCTGGGGCGAGAGCGGCGGCCCTAGGGCAGCAACTGCCCCCAGTAAGGCCGTGTCTGCCGGCTCTTCTCGAGGAGGATGATCACCGTCCCCCACGGGTCGTTGCACCAGGTCGTCTTGAGGCCGGCGACGTCCGCGATCCCGCCCGTCAGGAACTGGACGCCGCGTGCCTCGAGCTCCGCTCTGGTGGCAATGATGTCGTCGCACACCATCCCGATATGGGTGATGCCCGCCCTCGTGACCGAGGGTCTGTCCGCACCGGCCGGCACGATGTCTGCCGCCGGGTACTCGATCAGCTCCAGCACGCGGTCGTCCGGCGCGAACCCGACGATCGCGGCAGTCACGACGACGGGTGACGGGACGAGCTCGCCCATGTCCCGTTCGATCTGGTCGCCCTCCATGCGGTACGGAGGCGAGAGCACCTGCAGACCGAGCACGTCGCTATACCAGCGCGTGGCCGCCTCGACGTCGGGCACGCAGATAGCGGAGTGGGCAAGCCCGGTCAGCACGCGGTCAGCGTAGGTGGGCCAGGGGCCGACGGGTCGGCTAGGACCAGCGCGAGATCTCGTGCTGCAGGCGCTTGTTCCAGAAGCGGGCGTGGACGTTGATCCGGCGGTTCACCTTGCGCAGCACGATGATGCTGAAGAAGACGAACGGCGCCAGGAACGCCGACGAAGCGCTCAGGATCACTCTGCGCAGCTCTCCTCGCATGCCGAAACCCTATCGAGTAACTGCAGGTCCACCACATCCGTGCTAGGCCATGGCCATCGCACTAGGCATGTGGGCGTGAGGGGGCCGTGATGAGCCAGGAGGGACCCCAAGGGTCAGGTCTGCCGCCCGGCGGCCCGACTCCGGCGGCCGCGACCGGCGCGGGCGGGAGCGCGCCGCCCAAAAGACCACGCGCCCGCCGCACGAGGACGATCGTCGCCTGGGTGCTCGTCGTGCTCGCCTCGCTCCTGATCCCTATCTCGGTCGTCTCGGTGTGGGCCATTCGCACCGTCACCAACACCGACCAGTACGTCGCGACCATGGCGCCCTTGGCGCGCAACCCGGTCATCGTGCAGCACCTGGCGCAGAAGGCCACCGACGAGCTGTTCTCGACGCACATCGTGCGGAACAAGGTCACAGAGGTGTTGCCGTCCGCGGCGAAGCCGATCGTGACCCCGATCGTGAACGAGGTGCAGAACTACGTCTATGGGCTCGCCCTGCAGGTGTTCCAGAGCCCGAAGTTCGGACGACTGTGGGACCTGCTGAACCGCCACACCCACGACGCGGTCATCAACGTCCTCACGGGCAAGAAGACTCCGCTGTCGGAGAAGCTCGAGCAGGGCGGCAAGATCGTCGTCAACGTCACGCCGGCGCTGACCAACCTGATCGATTCGGCGAACCAGCACGGTGTCACGCTGTTCAACCCGCTGAAGCCGATCCTGACCACGGGCAACAGCTTGGGTGTCACGATCGTCTCGCAGCAGCAGGTCTCGAAGTTCTCCGGCTTCTTCAACCTCATCGTGAAACTGAAGTGGGTCACCCCGGTCATTGCGTTGGTACTGGCCGTCATCGGGATCTTGATCGGGGTCGACCACCGCAAGGTCCTGCTCCGCATGACGATCGGCATCGCGCTGGTCACCTTGTTGTTGCTCGCCGGGCTGTCCCTCGGACGCATTACCTTCCTCAACCAGGCCGCCGGGCACCATTTCGACCGCCAGGTGGCGGGGGCCGTATGGGACACCTTGTTGCGCTTCTTGAAGACCGACCTGCGCTGGACGCTCTTGGCGACCGTGCTCGTCGCCCTTGCTGCATGGGTTGCCGGCCCGGCTCGCTACGCCGTGTGGATCCGCTCGACCTGCGTCAAGGGTGCCCGCTGGGTGTCGGGTCAGGCCGGGGGAGTCACCTCGGGGGCCGGCCGTGCCGCCGCCGGGTCGGAGGGAGCCCGGCGAACCGGCGGGTGGATCGAAGAACACCTGAGCGGGCTGCGTGTGGCCGGCGTGGTGGTCGCGGCCTGTTTCCTCGTTTTCGGCGGCAACCTGACGGGATGGAGCCTCCTCGTGATCCTCATCGTCCTGGCCGTCTATCTCGGGCTGCTCCAGCTCGTCGCCGTGTGGGCACGCAGGGTGAGCGGGTCGCAGGTCGGATCTGAGGCGTCCTCCTGAGCCGGTGACCTGAGCCCATGGGCCAGGTCATAGCCGCCAGGGCGCAGCCCCGGCACCAGGCTGCCCCGTTTGCTCGCATATAGGACCTTTGTACCTGGCGGCGAGGGCGTTGGCTCCGCACACTGAAGCGGCAGGCGCGCGCGTGAGGCGGACGCGTCGTCGTGTGACGGATCGTGTGTGCGCAGTGAGGGGGAAGTCGACATGGGAGTACTCGCGCTGATCGCTGCAGCCATCGGGTTCTTCGTGGCCAGCTTCGTGACGTGGTACACGCTGTGGCACCGCCGGGTGAGAAACGCATTCGAGAAGGTGCCGGTCGCCCGCGGCCGGACCGCTTACGTGCTGCGACGGGGCGTCGCGCTCGAAGGCCGTCGCCACTGATCGAGCTCGTCGCACCCGGATTGCGGCAATTCCGACCACTCCTCACGAGGGCATCCGAGATGGCCGGCGATTCTTATCGGGGATTTAACGAGGACCAGTAGCCTGGCCACCATGGCCCTGAAGTGGCGGTTCTGTCTGGTGGCGGTCGTCGCCGTGGCCGTCGTCAGTGGCCTCATGCCTCACGGCGTCGTCAGTGGATCCCAGGCTGCCGCATCCGAGATCGTGCAGGTCGCGGAGTCACCGCTCTCCCTCCCGATCAGCTGCCTCGACGCGACCTGCGGCAAGGGCGCTCCCGCCGCGCCGGCGCCCTCGCCTGGAGTCGTGCTCGCCGCCGTCGTCGGTGGGCTCGCCGCTCTGGCGCTGGCTCACTCGCTCATCCGTCGCCGGCGCCTTCAGGCCGCCGTGCTTCCCGCGGGTATCCGCGACCCGCTGTTCCATCCACCTCAGTTCTCCTAGCTCGGTCGCACGCCGCGCGGCCGCCCGCCCGTTTGGGGTCGGCGTCGCGCTGGCCAGCTATCAGCGGAGAGGCCGTGCACGCGGCCTCCCGATCGAGCCCCGAGGACGCCCAGCGTCGCTCGGGCATCCCCTCAGGAGAACGTTTTCATGTCGAAGTCCAACACTGGGCCGCGCTCCGCGCGGTCCGCACCCAAGTCCCCGAACGGCCGGACCCGCCGCAGCAGCCCCAGCAGCCGCAGCAACGAGAAATCATCACAGCGTGGCGGCACGGCGCGACCTGACCCCCCGCGCGAGCGCTTTCGCCGCCGCCACCCAGTTGCGGCAGCCCTGGTGCCCGTCGGCCTCGTGGTTGCCGCCGTCGCGACCATGGTCGTGATCAAGGCCACCGAGAGTCCGGGGCCGGCCGCGGCCGCCTCGCATCTGAGCAGCGGAGGGTCCGCGGCGACCGGCGATCCTGGCACGAGCGCGCTGGCCTCCAACGTGGTGGAGGCGTTGGCGGTGCCGAGCGCGACCCTCGACGCGGTCGGCAGCCCTGCCTCGGTCACGTTGCCCGACCGAGTCACCGGCACTTCGGTCCTGCGTGGGTCTGACGGGAAAGCGGTGATCACGTACGTGGGCGCCGAATACTGCCCCTACTGCGCCGCGGAGAGGTGGGCGCTCGCCGTCGCGCTGTCGCGGTTCGGGACCCTTTCCAATCTGTCGGGGACACATTCGTCGACCTCGGACGTGTATCCGGACACGCAGACCCTGTCCTTCTACGGCTCGACGTACTCGAGTCCCTACCTCACGTTCCAGCCGGTCGAGGAGGCGACCAATCAACTGGTCGACAGCGCCTACCAGACCCTGCAGACCCCAACGGCTGCGGAGAGCAAGCTGCTGGCCAGCTACGACCCAGAGGGGAGCATCCCGTTCATCGACATCGGCAACACGTATGTCGTGACGGGGGCCAGCTTCTCGCCACAGGTGCTGGCGGGCTTGTCGCGATCGCAGATCGCCAGTGAGTTGGGTGACCCGTCAACAGCTGTCGCGCAGGCCATCGACGGCGCGGCCAACGACATCACGGCGGCGATCTGCAGCGTGACGGGCAACCAGCCAAGCAGCGTGTGCGACTCGCCGGCGATCCAGGCCATCGTCAAGCACCTGGGGGCGTGATGGCGAAGCCCGGTCCTTCGAGGCGGCCCCCGGTCCGGGCGCAGGTCGCGTCGCTCGGCCTGTCGGTCCTCGCGGTGGGGATCGCCTCCTATCTGACAGTGGTGCACTACGCGGACCCTGCTGCTCTGGCTTGTCCGGACACAGGCATCGTGAACTGCCAACTGGTCACCACGAGCTCGTGGTCCGTGGTGCTGGGGGTCCCCTTGGCCCTGCTCGGCCTCCTGTGGGCCCTCGTCATGACGGGACTATCCACTCCGTGGGCCTGGCGGTCGCATACCGAGTGGATCGAGCGCGTCCGGCTCGGCCTGGCGGCGGCCGGCGCGCTCATGGTCCTATACCTCGTCTACGTCGAGCTCTTCCGGATTGGCGCCATTTGCCTCTGGTGCACGGCGATGCACGTCACTGCGGTGTGCCTGTTCGGGGTGATCCTCGCCGCCCAAGCGGGCACGAAGGGGGCGACGCGGACCCGGGACACCCGACCCGCTCGCGCGTGAGGGGCTGGACTGGAATCAAGGCCGCGGTCGGTCTGGGACTTTTGCCTCTAGATGGCCTATCCGTTGCTCCGCACAATAGGAGGAGGCAGAGCCATGCTCCTGCGTCAGTAGGGGAACGCAGTGGCAGGCGGGTGTCGAGGGAGAGGCAGATGGCGCTATGGGATGAGGAAGCCGGTGGCGGGACAATCGCAATCGAGTGCGCCGCATTTCTCGAGGGAACCCTTGCGGAGTACTGGGAGGACAACGGGATCGTCGTCCCGGTCTGGGCATGGGCGAACCTGCTGGCGCACGGGTCCGAGGACCTCATTGCAGGATCGATGGTCCACCTGGGCCGTCGTCGGCCTGCCGCGCACAGCTGGCGCACGGCACGGTCCTATTTGGCCTACGAGGTGTTCGACCTGCTCGACGCCGACTTCACCTTGGCCGAGATCCAGTCGGGTGTCCTCGTGCCTCTCGAGCTCGAGATGGCGGCTCGTACCGAGGTGAGCCGCTGGTCGCCGCGGCGGTGGGTGGACGCCGTGGACAAGGCGATCCGGAACGAGTCCTCGACCCTGGGGTGCGAACCGACGATGTAGGGCAGGCCGCCTAAGACTGGCGGGCCGTCCAGCGCTCGACGATGCCGGCCAACGCCGGCAACGGCAGGATGCCGGCGCGCAGGACGAGGTCGTGGAACGCGCGGAGGTCGAAGCGCGTTCCCAGTCGGTCGGCAGCCTCCGAGCGGAGGCGGACGATCTCGCGCCGTCCGACCATGTAGGCGAGCGCCTGACCCGGGTACGAGATGTAGCGATCGACCTCTGACTCCACCTCGATCCGCGGTAGTGGGGTGTGCTCGGTCATCCACTCGAGTGCTTGGTCGCGGGTCCAACCCATGGCGTGCAGCCCGGTGTCAACCACCAGGCGACTGGCGCGCCAGGCGTCAGCGACGAAGAGCCCCATGCGCGACAGGTCGTCGCTGTAGAGCCCCATCTCGTCGGCGAGTCGTTCGCTGTAGAGGCCCCATCCCTCGGCACAGGCCGTGTCATAGAGCACCCGTCGGGCCGGCACGAGATCGGCCGACTCCATCGCGATCGTCAGCTGGAAGTGGTGGCCGGGCACCGCCTCGTGGAAGGCGATGTCCTCCGAGGCGTACCGGTGCCGCTCCGCAGGCTTGGAGGTGTTGAGGTAGTACGTGCCGCTCCGAGAGCCGTCGATGGCACCGGGCATGTAGTAGGCCGCTGCCATGCCCGCCTCCTCGGCCTCGGGAACGGGCTCGACCACACAGGGCTGATCTGGTATCACCGCGAACCAGCTCGGTGCCTCGGCCTCAGCAGCGGCGACAACACGCCGAGCGTGCTCGAGCATCTCCTCGCGACTCTCGTAGCGCAGAGATGGATCGTTGGACAGTCGCTCGAAGATGTCTGTGATGTCAGTCGTGTTCCAGAGACGCTGCGCCGTCTCCTTGAGCTCCTCGTGCACCTCTTCGACGATGCGTCGACCCATTGCGTGCAGCTCGTCGGGGGAGAAAGTCATGGACGTGTGCAATCGGGCCAGGATCCCGTACATCTGCTCGCCATCGGGGAGGAAGCAGATGCCAGGGTGTTGGTCATCACGGGCGGTGGGGAGTATGTCGTTGCGCAATGCCTCGCGGTACGCGCTGAGAGCAGGGCGGACGTCGTCCGCGACCACCTCCGCCAGCGACTCTGCAAACGGCACGTCGTCTTGGTCGGGTCGGGCGATCCCGCCGAGCGAGGGGTCTTCGAGCAGCATGTCGAGCTGGGTGATGGCGGAATCGACCAGCCGGGCCACTGCAGTACGGCCGGCGGCCGCGCCATCGCGGTGACGCTGCGCGGCGGTCTCGAGCAGCCCCGGCAGTCCATGCATCCTGGCGAGGTAGCCCTCGCGCCGTTCCTCGGTGTCGAGCTGCAGCTTGGGCAGTGCGTTGAAGACGGCCCCCACCGGCGCCACGAACGTGTCGCAGATGGTGAACTCGATCATGGGCACGGTTGCAGCATCGGCCATCCCCCGTGCCATGCAACGGACGAAGTCGAGGGTCTGGAACTCGGACTCCTCGAGTCCATCGGTCGCGGCCTCAGCCGAGCGCCGGGCTATGGATTCGAGCGCACGTGCATGCGCGGCCTGTGCTTCTGTTCCGAGGTCGGGCAACAGGTTGTCGTAGCCGGAAAACCCGTAGAGCGATCCGGCCAGCGGGTCGGCGTCGAACGCTGAGGAGAGGAGCTCGGCCGACAGATCGTCCGCAGACATCGCCGCGGGAGGCTAGCGCGGGCGTTCCCGAGGGGTTCGTCCCTATGGCGCAGCAAGAGGCACCTTCTTCGTTGAGCGCTTGGATACGATGCCGGAACCGACATGACGTCTGCCTAGACGCTGCAGCGCAGACTCCGGTCTAACCCTGGGGGTGGAGTGGGAAGGTTGGTCCTACGCCGGCTGCTGGCCCTCGTGCCGGTGCTGCTCATAGTCTCCTTCGCCGTTTTTTTCCTCTTGGCCCTCGTCCCGGGCAACCCAGCCATCACGTTGGCGGGTGGCGTGAGCGCCACGCCGGCCCAGGTCGCGCACGTCACGGCCCAGCTCCATCTCAACGATCCCTTCTTCGTCCAGTACTGGCACTGGCTCGACAACGCGTTGCACGGGAACCTCGGCACGTCACTGTCGAGTGGTCAGCCGGTGACCCAGCAGATCGAGCAGCGGTTCCCGGTCACCTTCGGCCTCGTGGTTGCCTCGGCCATCGTGGCCCTCCTGGTGGGTATCCCCGTGGGCCTCGTCTCGGGTGTCCGGCCCCAGGGGGGCCTCGACGGCGGCGCGCGTACGTTCACCACGCTCGGCCTCGCCGTCCCCAGCTTCTGGCTGGCCGTCATCTTGGTGTCGATCTTCGCCGTGCACTGGAGGATATTTCCGCCAACCGGATACACCTCCATCACGGCGTCCTTCACGGGCTGGTTGAAGGACATCACGCTGCCCGCAGTGACCTTGGGTCTCCTCGTCGGCGCGTCGCTCGCCCGACAGCTGCGGGCCTCGCTGATCGACGCCCTCGACACCCCGTACATCCGGACGGCCTGGGCCAAAGGCGGAACGAGGCGTTCGGTGCTCTTCAAACACGGCCTGAAGAACGCCGCCATGCCCGTCGTGACGGTGTTCGGAATTCAGATCGGCTACCTGCTCGGCGGCGCCGTGATCGTGGAGCAGATTTTCGCCTTCCCGGGCCTCGGGCCCTACATGCTGACCGGCATCACCGAACACGACCTCCCGGTCGTCCAGGGCGTGGCTCTCGTCTTCGTGTTGTTCCAGATGGCCATGAGCCTGCTGGTCGACATCAGTTACGGCTATCTCAATCCCAAGGTGAGGGTCTCGTGAGCATCGTCGAGACGGAGCTGCCGGGCGACGACACTCAGTCATTGCGTCGTTCGTGGAGCGATCACCGGCTCTTGTTGAAGTTCCTCACGCGCGTCGGTGTGGTGCTGGCCCTGGGTTGGCTGGTCCTCGTCACGGTGGCGGCGATCTTCGCCCCGTGGATCGCCCCTTACGACCCCAACGCCCAGAACCTCGCCAACACGAACGCGGGCATCAGCGCCAGCCACTGGCTCGGCACCGACGATCTCGGTCGCGACGTCCTCTCCCGTTTGATCTACGGCGCCCGCATCTCCATGGAGATCACTTTCGAGACCGTGATCATCGCGCTCGCGCTGGCGCTGGTGATCGGGCTCGTAGCCGGTTTCCGCGGGGGCCGCATCGACTATCTCCTCATGCGCGGCGCCGATGCGGGCCTCGCCTTCCCGCCCCTCATCCTCGCCCTGGCCGTCGTGGCCGTGCTCGGGAGCGGGGTGAACGACGTCTCCCTCGCCTTCGCCCTCGTCTTCGCGCCCGGCTTCGCCCGCTTCATCCGCGGTCAGACCCTGGCCATCAAAGAGGAAGCCTTCGTAGAGGCGTCCACGTCCATCGGCACGTCACCCACCCGCATCGTCGTGACGCGGATCCTTCCCAACGTGCTCACCGGGCTCGCAGTGGGCATCGCGATCGCCCTGGGGGCTGCGCTGCTGACATCGTCGGGGTTGAGCTTCCTCGGCCTGGGGCCACCTCCGCCCGCAGCCAGCTGGGGCTCGATGCTGGAGGAGGCCTACAACACGGCTCTCTTCACGCACCCGTGGTCCCTCGTCCCGTCCGGTCTCATCATCGCCGTGACGGTGCTCGCCTTCAACACCCTGGGCGACGCCCTGCGCGACACCGTGAGTGGCACGGCGACCAAGGGTCGGGGCCGCCAGGCTCAACGCGGCCTCACCGCGGTCACGCAACCGACCGAGCAGGCTCGGGCTGCCGAAGCACCCGAGCCCGACAGCGCGGCTCTCCTGGAAGTGCGTGGCCTGTGCATCGAGTTCGACACCGAGACCGGCCCCGCCCGCGTCGTGGACGCGGCCTCTTTCGACGTCGGTCGGGGACAAATCGTCGGCCTGGTGGGCGAGTCGGGTTGCGGCAAGACGGTGAGCTCACTCGCCGTCTTGCGCCTCCTGTCCTCACCACCCGCGCGCATCGTTGGCGGCTCCATCCGCTTCGAAGGCCGCGAGCTACTCGACGCCGACTTCGACGAGCTGCGAAGGATCCGCGGGGGTGACATCGCCATGGTCTTCCAGGACCCTCTGGCCAGCCTCGATCCGTCCTTCACGATCGGCTCGCAACTCACCGAGGCCATGCGCCTACACGAGAAGCTAAGCCGGTCGGCGGCGCGGGCGCGGGCCGTCGAGCTTCTCACGAGCGTGAACATTCCTGACCCTGCCCGGCGCCTGTCGGCATATCCGCATCAGCTCTCGGGCGGTATGCGCCAGCGGGTCATGATCGCCATGGCGCTCAGTTGCCGGCCGCGCCTGCTCATCGCCGACGAGCCGACCACTGCCCTCGACGTGACGATCCAAGCCCAGATCGTCGAGCTGTTGCGGGAGCTGCGCGAGAGCATGGACCTCTCAGTGCTCTTCGTCACCCACGACCTCGCCTTGATCTCCGAGATGTCCGACGAGATCGCAGTGATGTACGCCGGCGAGGTGGTCGAGCAGGCGCCCACGGCCGAGCTGTTCGCGCGTCCCCGCCATCCGTACACGGCCGCCTTGCTGGCTGCCTCGCCCGGCGCCCGCCTGGCGGCTGGACGCCCGGCGCTGCTGGCAGGCCAGGTGCCCCAGGACGGCCAATTCCCCGCTGGCTGCCGCTTCCACCCGCGCTGTACCTTCGCCGAAGACGCTTGCCGGGACCAGCCCGTGGCGCTCGAAGTGGTGAGCGTCGGCCACCAGTGCCGGTGCCGGCGTTCCGACGAGTTGGTGTTGCCGGGCGTCGGACTGGTTTCAACCACGCCCATCGGTGCGGACGAGACGGAGGCGCTGTGACGGTCGCGGTGCCGCCGGACACGTCGTCCACCGTGCCCTCGGCGAGCCCGGTGGCCGAGTTGCGGGGCGTGTCGTGCCACTTCACGGTCCGGCTTCCGGGACGGGGCAAGGCCACCGTGCATGCGGTGGACGACGTCGACCTCGCCGTGGCACGAGGTACCACGCTTGGCCTGGTCGGCGAGAGCGGCTCGGGCAAGTCGACGCTGGCCCGGGTGCTCCTCCGTCTCGTCCCAACCACTGCCGGCCGAGTCCTGCTGGGCGGGGAGGACATCACCGACGTCAAGGGAGCGCGTCTGCGTGCCCTGCGTCGGAAGATGCAGTTGGTCTTCCAGGATCCGTACTCCTCGTTCGACCCGCTGGCCACCATCGGCGCGAGCGTGGGCGAAGCTCTCTCGGTCCACACCGAGTTGGGACGTCCCGAACGCGACCGCCGCGTCGCCGAGCTGCTCGATCAGGTGCGGTTGCCGTCGGCGTTCGCCCGGCGCCACCCCCGCCAGGTGTCGGGGGGCCAGCTCCAACGTGCGGCCATCGCGCGGGCGCTCGCCACCGAGCCCGAGATCCTGGCACTCGACGAGCCACTCAGCTCATTGGACGTCGCGACCCAGGTGCAGATGGTCGAGCTCCTGGCCGAGCTTCAGGACCGGCTCGGCATCGCCTATCTCTTCATATCGCACGACCTGAACCTCGTCCGCACGCTGAGCGACCAGGTGGCGGTGATGTATCTCGGCCGGATCGTGGAGGAAGGACCAGTCGACGCGCTTTACGCGACGCCCCACCATCCGTACACGCAAGCGCTGCTGTCAGCCTCACCCACGATGGACCCGGGACGACGCCGGCAGCGCATCGTGCTCGAGGGCGACATTCCTTCCCCGCTTGACCCACCGAGCGGCTGCCGCTTCCGCACGCGCTGCCGGCATGCCATGGACGTATGCGCCACGGCGGAGCCGACCGCCAACGTGGTCGACGGACTCACTGTGCGTTGCTACCTCACTGATCAAACTGGGCGCGGGTAAGGGCGTTGAGGGTGCGTCCGAGCGGCTGCGGCAATCGCCCGCGGCAGGGTGCTGGACAACGTTACGGAATTGTTACAGGCTACGGGGCTGCAGAGTTCGCGGCGGCGGCAGGCTTAGAGCCGGGTCGCCAATGCGCACGAGATCAGGCGGTGGATTGGGGGGAAGTGTTGGCGTCGTTTGGCGCGCCGGGTCCAACTGATCGTAGCGGGCGGATCGTCGATGACCAGGGCGCCGCGCCGGTCGCCGGACTCAATTCGTCGCAACCAGCCGCTGTCGCTTTCGCCGATGGTCCTGTACTGCGCGGCCCGCTCCTGTACGGCGCGGCCCCGAACAAGAACAAGAACTGGAAAAAGTGCAAGAAGAAAGAGGGATGGAGACGACCATGAGAACGACGACCATACGAGCGGCCCGCTGGATCGCGATGTGCGTGCTGGCAACCGGGCTGCTGCTTGGGGGCCAGGCGGCCACGTTCGGAGGTCAGGCTGGCGCCGCGTCGAGCGGTGGCGGCGTTCTGACGGTTGGCTACGACTTCTTCTCGGGCATCAACCCGGTTCAGTTCGACCCGGCCCAGTTCAACAGCAGCGCGTGCTGCTTCGACTACGACTGGCCCATTTACGCAGGCCTGCTGCGGGAGACGACGAGTGGCGCCTACGTGCCCGACTTGGCGTCGAGCGTGACCATCCCGAACTCGACGACGATCGACGTCCAGATGCGACCCGGCCTGGTGTACTCCAACGGGACCCCACTCAATGCCGCGGCGGTCAAGGCAGGCTACGAGCGGAACCTCTCGAACCCGAACTCGGGGGCCGGCACCGCGGCCTTTCAGGCTCTCTCGTCTGTAGACGTCACCGGGCCCGAGTCGTTGGTCCTGCACTTCTCCCAGCCCGTGGCCAGCTCCTTCTATCCGCTCCTGGCCGACCAGGAGTCGTTTATGGCGATCTCGACCGGGCCGAGCACCGGCGTCCCGAACACCAACGTGATCGGGGCAGGTCCTTTCGTGCTGAAGAGCTACAGCCCCGGGAAGGTCGTTCTTGTCAGGAACCCCAAGTATTGGGACGCCAAGGCCATCGCCCTGTCGGGTATCACCTTCGTCGACGTCCCGACAGGACCGCAGCAGCTCAACGCGCTCGAGTCCGGCACGGTGGACGTCGAGGGCATCCCAGACGCCGACTTGCCGACCGTCAAGAACCTGACCAGCATCCAGACCAACTCGACCTTCCCGGACGCCAACTACTACTTCGTCCCGGTCTGTAAGTCGTCCGGACCCTTGGCTAACCTCAAGGTCCGCGAGGCTCTGAACTACGCGATCAACCGGGTCGCCATCAACGACGCCCTCCTCTTCGGCAAGGGTCAGCCCGCCTGGAGCATCTTCCCCGAGGGGTCCGATTACTACGACTCGTCGCTCACCGGCTACTACGCCTACAACCCGAAGAAAGCCAAGGAACTCCTGGCCCAAGCTGGCTACCCGCACGGATTCTCGACCTCCATCATGGCGCTGCCCGAGAGCGACACCGACCAACTGGCCACGGTGCTCCAAGCGCAGTGGAAACAGATCGGCGTTTCGGTCCAGATCGTGTCCACCTCGAACTATGTGACGGATCTGTATCAGGACCACAAAGCAGCCATGGGCCTGAACCCGTCGGGCCTGCCCGGGATCGAGAAGCTCACGACGCAGTTCGTTCCGGGCAGTGTGGGTGACATCTGCCATTACAACAACCCGACACTCAACGCCATCACGAACGAGATTCAGGCCCTGCCGCCGAGCAGCCCGAAGCTCAAGAGCGAGTGGATCGCAGCACAGGATTTCGTCATCAAGAACGCACTCGGCTTCTACGTCGACTATTCGCCCAACGTCACCGGGGCGACCAAGTCGGTGAAGAACCTTCAGGTCATCCCGTACGTGGGCGGCGTGCTCAACTACTGGGAGGCCTCGGTGTCGGGTTGATTGCCCGGCCGAGCCCTCCCGCAGGGAAGGACTGCGGGGATGCTCGTCATCGAAACTTGGTCATTGAGTAGAGATGACTGCTTCAGCCTCCTCTTCGGGATCGACGAAGGGCATTCCGTCGACCTCGACTGTGACCGTTTCGATGGTCCCCGTGAACCGGGAGGATGGATCGATGTCCTCGGCGACCGGGAGGCCATTGGTGTAGCCGCAGGTGATTCCGGCTCCGGTCAGCGAGAACCGTCCGGGCGTGAACCTCTTGATGCTCCCCTCGGCGATGACTGCCCCGTCTGCCACCAAGCGGACTCGCCCACGGTGTTCTCCCGTCTTGGCGAATTCGAAGATCCACTCGTGCGGACCTGTCTCGAGTGAGATGTCACCGGACAACCGATCGGGTTCTGTCGCCGCCCTGGTGTGGACGTAGTGCAACCGGCCGTCTTGTACATAGATGCACCAACCGCCGAGCCGTGAGCCCTGCGAGAGCAGCACGCCACTCGCCCCTGGAGCGGCAAGGTTGACGCGGGTCACCACTCGGTGTGTTCGGTTCTTGACATTGACCGCCATGAGCTCTGGGACCTGAGCTGCCTCGGGGTAGTACACGTAGCGATCCCGATCGGGCACGCTGAGTTTCCGCTCCCCGACGAGTGCCGGAAGCGGCCTTGGGTCCAGCGGGAGCACTTGGTATCGCTCCGCGCACAGCCACCACAGGTCGATCATCCATTGCAGGCGCTCGGGTTCTGCCGCGGCCAGGTCGTGGCATTCCGAGGGGTCGTGGACCATGTCGTAGAGCTCCCAGGGGTCGGTGTCGATACCTGGCTCGGTTTGCATGATGGGGTGATACGTGACCGCTTTCCAGGCCTCGTGGTAGAGCGCTCTGCAGCCGAACATCTCGTAGTACTGAGTGGCGTGACGATCAGGCGCCGAGGGATCGGCGAGAGTGCCAGAGAAGCTCGTTCCCTCGATGGGTCGCTGGAGGATGCCGTTGATGGCGTCCGGAGCCGTGAGCCCCACGACCTCGAGAACCGTGGGGACGAAGTCCACTGCGTGAACGTATTGTCGACGAAATCCTGGTTCCGTCACCCGTCGCGGCCAATGGACGATCAGCGGGTCGGCGACGCCGCCCTCGTGCACCTCTCGCTTCCAGCGGCGAAACGGCGTGTTGCCTGCGATCGTCCAGCCCCACGGATAGTTGTTGTGCCACAGAGGACCGCCAATTTCGTCGATGTGGGCGAGCGCCTCCTCCATCGTCGTCGGCACCCCGTTCCATGCTCTGACGTCGTTCATCGATCCGGTCGGTCCACCTTCGGAGCTCGCCCCATTGTCAGAGAGCACGAAAAGCAAGGTGTTCTCGAGATCGCCGGTCCGGCGCAGAAAGTTGATGAGCCTCGCGACCTCATGATCCGTGTGGCTCAAGAACCCCGCGAAGGCCTCCATGTAGCGGGCATACAGCCGGCGCTCGTCAGCCGACAAGGAGTCCCACGCGGGCACCCAGTCGGGCCGGGGCGAGAGCTCGGTTCCCGGCGGGAGGACCCCTGAAGCGATCTGTCGGCCCAAGGTCGCATCGCGCCAGACGTCCCAACCGTCGTCGAACGCGCCCTGGTAGCCCTCGATCCATTCACGTGGTGACTGGTGAGGTGAGTGGCACGCGCCCGTGGCGAAGTACAAGAAGAAGGGTTTGTCGGGGTCGGCGACGCGCAGGTCTCGAACACAATCGATTGCTCGATCCACCAGGTCTCCGGTCAGGTGGTATCCCTCTTCAGGGGTGTACGGGGGGCCGACGTAGTGATTGTCGTGGATCAGGTTCGGTACGAACTGATGGGTTTCGCCTGACATGAAACCGTAGAAACGCTCGAAGCCGCGCCCGAGGGGCCAGCGGACGCGACTGGCCCCGGAATGAAGCTCGTCCTCTGGCGTGAGGTGCCACTTTCCGATAGCGAATGTGGCGTAGCCCTGTTCGACGAGCATCTCGGACAGGAAGCCGTTAGCGAAAGGAATCCGTGCGTTGTAGCCCGGGTAGCCACTGGCAATCTCGATAACCCGACCCATCCCGTTCGAATGGTGGTTCCGCCCGGTGAGCACACACGACCGAGTGGGCGAGCACAGCGCGGTTGTGTGAAAGTTCGTGTAGCGCAATCCGCCAGCGGCGAGCCCGTCGAAGGTCGGGGTGGCGATGTTCGATCCGAAGCACCCCAGTTGGGCAAACCCGACATCATCGAGAACGATGATCACCACGTTCGGCGATTCGGGCGCGGCCCGCTCACGCTCGGGCCACCAAGGACTGGACTCATCGTGGTAGCGGCCGATGACGCCGCCGAATTGGTAGTCACGTCGCACCCAGGACTCCTATCTGCGCCACGGATCTCGTCCGGTAGCGGAAGACAGACAGCCCCGCTCTTCGCAACCGGACGATCAGGCGTTGTCGGATCATCGGAAGGTTACGCGAGCTCGCTCAGATGCGGAGAGCTCTGGAGGTAGGCGCCGATCCGAAATCTCGCAGAATGTTGCGGCCGGTCGACAGAGCTCTTTCCGAAACGATCCTCAGAGCCGGCGCCAGGCGGCCTGATGCAGCACGAGAACACGCAGACCTCTGGCGCTCAAGGCCCGAAGCGTCGCCAGATTTGGCGCGTCCTCCATCCCCTCAGCGAACGGATGACGCGCGCACGCCAGCGACCGCTGATCGAGGCTCAGTGTCGGAAAATTGATCCGTTCGAGCGATTGTGCGCAACGACTCGATGGTAGCGCCACGCACGCGGAGCAGGGTCGTTTCGGGGTTTCACAACAGACGCACAACCCGTCTCGCCACTTCCGCGCCCACGGTCTATTGTCGAATTATTGGCTCAATGCAAGAGGTATGGCGATTCTCTTGCCAGGCGGTGAAGCATGAACAGAGGCCACAGAGCAGAGCGAGCATTGAGGATCCTGGCCGCTCCATGCGCCAGCGCCGTCCCCTGGCGCCGTCACCTGAGGAGCGACGTGAAACTGGTCCCGCGCGATGTCACCCACACTGGAAGTACAAGGATGCGCGGTTTCGGCCGGATGCGCACCCATACCTTCGCCCTTCTCGCAACATTCGCACTCGTGGCCGGCGCCGCTGGCGTGCTCCTTGGTGCCCAACCGAGCGGCGCCTCGGTCGTCACCGTGGGTGGCCAAGTGCAGATGATCAACCCGCCTCTCATCGTCGCGAAAGATATCAACTCGAGCTATTCGGAGATCCATATGTTCGTGGAGCGGACATCGTTCACGTTGCCGCAGTCGCTCCCCGTCGACATCACGCCCGGCGCCACATTCCCGACTCCGTGGCACACGGGCGACGCCCTCTCGCCTAGCTCCGTGGCAGCCGGGACACCCATTGACAGCTACTTCATGTGTTCGAACCCGTACGGGAATTCCGGGCCGTACATCTACAACGGGACGGTGAGCTTCAGCACACCCATCTTGGGCGTGATGATCACGTCGAGCACAATCGAAGACACTGATCAAACGGTGGGCTCGCCCACAACGAATTACGAGTTCAACGTGACCGACCCGGGATTGAATACCGGGAACGCACCCGATCCACAGAATCCCGACGCGTTCGAACTAGTGAATGCCACGGCCATCAACGTGGATTTTCACACGTCCGGCCGTATCAATTGCATACGGATCATCACGGTGGCTTCGCCATCGACGAGTCCCGGCCAGACTGGCGGCTCCTCCGGGTATACCGAGGTCGCTTCGGACGGAGGCCTGTTCGACTTCGGTAATCCGTTCTACGGATCGATGGGGGGTCACCCGCTCAACGACCCAATGGTGGGCGGGACGCAGGTCACAGGGCAGCCGGGCTATTGGACCGTCGCGTCGGACGGAGGAATCTTCTCCTTCGGCGCCGCCCAGTTCTACGGCTCAATGGGAGGCAAACACCTGAATGCTCCTATCGTCGGCATGGCTTCCACTCCCGATGGGCTGGGCTACTGGCTCGTGGCCTCCGACGGCGGCATCTTTGCGTACGGCGACGCCGGGTTCTACGGCTCGCGGGGGGGCCAACCGCTGAACGCCCCGATCGTCGGCATGGCGTCCACTCCCGATGGGCTGGGCTATTGGCTCGTGGCCTCCGACGGCGGCATCTTCAGCTATGGCGATGCGAGCTTCTACGGCTCCACCGGCAGCATGAGACTGAATCGTCCGATCGTGGGTATGGCTGCCGCACCGGGCGGAAGCGGCTACTGGCTGGTGGCCAGCGACGGCGGCATCTTCAACTACGGAACCGCCAGCTTCTACGGGTCCATGGGTGGCAAGCCCCTGAACGAACCGATGGTCGGCATCGTGCCCACTGGTGACGGGCTGGGCTATTGGACCACGGCCTCCGACGGTGGAGTCTTTTCCTTTGGCGATGCCACGTTCTTGGGCTCGATGGGGGGCATACCCCTAAACAAGCCCGTCGTCGGAGCGTTTTAGGTTAAACGCCCTCCGTCTTCAGCCTCCGTCGTCAGCCTTTGGTCGTGCTGATGATTTTCTTGGTCGAGGGAAGGCAGAGCAGGTTCGTCCCCGTGATGTTGACCTCCGCGGACCCGAACTGGTTCTGATCGAACACGTTCGGCGGGAAGGGGGTCTCACTCACCTTGAAGCACAACAAGTGCTTGTTGGGGTTCACGATCGGGTAGGTCACCGTCCCGCCGCTCGCCTCTTGAATGATCTTCTCCGTGGGCAGGCAGAGGAGCTTCGGCCCACCGACCTTCACGTTGACCGGACTGTTGGCGAACTCGTCCTGGAGGGAGACAGCCCCCCTGGGCGCGTAGTGAGTCGACCCTGCCGCGTACGTGATCGGATAGCAGGTGAAGTGATTCAGGCCTGCCGGTTGCGGCGTTGATTCGTCGGGTGGCCCAGTCAGGCTCTTCCATGTCGGCAGGCACATGGCCTGGGGTTGGCCGGTGTCGAGCTTTGCCGTTCCGAACTGGTTGGTGACCTGCACCTCGAATGTCGATTGGGTGGGTGCCGTGATGTGGAAGCAGGCGAGGTGGGCTGCGGGATTGGTAATCGGTGTCACCGTCTGGGTGCCCGAAGACGACGTGATCGTCTTTTGAACAGGATTGCAGTTCTTGAACAACGAACCGATCTGAGGCGCGAACCCGTTGGGCGAGAACTGGTTGATCAGAGTCACGCCCGTGGTCGGAATGTTGAAACCTGACGTTCCCGGCGTCACCGTGGCCTTGTAGCAAAGCTGATGGTCGACGGGTGGGTACTTGGTGCTCGGATTTGTCGCGGCGTCTGCCGATGCCGCTGTGGTAGCGATCCCGATGGCACCCGTGCTGAACAGAGCCACGATGAGGCAGAGGACCGTCTTCATGGCAGTGAACCGGAAGAAACGCGACACGGAACCCCCTCTTGCTTGGACAGACAGACCGACCGCGCGATTCCCGTTCGGTGTGATCGATCGGGCGGCGACTCAAGTCATGTCGTCTGCCGATAAGTCTTCACCGCGGTTGTAACACGTGCCATCGAAAATGTCGATGGCAACATGTTTGGGACGGCGGACGTTCACCCGGATGGCGCAGGCGTTCACCCAAGCGCCACATTCGTCCGGTGTAGCGCGCTCGGATCTTGCGAGACGACCAAGCCTCTGACCGGTCAATCTTTGGTCGCCAATGTCCCGGGTTATCCGCCGAAGTCATTGTTCTGATGGGCTCTAGGGGCAACGAACTCTTCGAGGGCCCATTCCACATACGAAGAGGGGAACCTCGAGAGAGCGGTTGTGCCTGGAACGTCGGCAATCGACTCGGCGGCCAAATCTGCGTACTCGCGGGCAACTTCGACGACATCGTCGATTCTGCCTGATTCAAGGATCATTCTCGACGCTTGTTCTAAGTCGGCGACTTGGCGGCGGATCAAGAGGGCGCGGAGGTCTCCCGCCCTGGGATGGGCCAGCTCTAAGAGGGCGGGCATGGTGAGCACACCGCTTCGCAAGTCGACTCCCACCGGCTTGCCCAGTCGATCAGGGTCGCCGATCAAGTCGAGCACGTCGTCGATGAGCTGGAACGCCATGCCGAAGTTTCGCCCGAACTCGCCGAAACTGGCGACGTGCTCATCGGGCAACGCTGCACTCAGCGCTCCCACGCGACACGAACAGGCGAAGAGTGCGGCTGTCTTGGCCCCGATCGTAAAGAGGTACCGGTCGATCTCCTGATCGATATCGAACAAATGCTGCGTTTCGGTTGCCTGGCCCACACAGAGCAAGGCGACCGTGCTCGCTACTTCGGAGGCTACCTGCTGGCCAGAGGCGGCGGCTTCGGCTGCCGCGCGCGCCATCAGGTAAGTCCCCGCGAGCAGTGCCTGGTTTTGACCCTCGACTGCATTGATAGTCGGAGTTCCCCTACGGGTCTGTGCTTCGTCGAAGATGTCGTCGTGAACCAAAGAGCCGACTTGAACCAGCTCTACCGCGACAGCCGCAGCAACGACTCGGGGATCGAATATATGCCGAATGTCAGCGACGGCGATGGTCAAGGCAGGCCGAAGGCGCTTGCCGCCACCAGCCACCACTCGGAGGCACGAAGTCGTCAGGTCCGGTGCGCCGACCGTGCAGGTTGCCGCGAGTCGATCACTTACCGTCGCCAAATGCTCGGCAAGATCCGGAGGTCCTAAAAGGTCGAGCGGTGACGACCGCACGTGAGGACGCTACCGCGGCCGCTGGGGAGAGCGCCCGTGGAGGCGAAAGTGTCCAAGGTACGCCAGGAGGGTCGTTGCCTAGCGGGCGACGAGGCGATGAAGCGACTTGTTCTCGAAATCGGCAAGCCACGCGTCCGGCATCCGCAGATTCGACCAAAACCGATACGGATCTGCGAGCCCAATCTGGTGGTCGAGCCAGATGGTGAGAAGCACTCCATGGCTGACAATGATCAAGTCGTCCGCCGGGGGACCAAAGTCGGTCTCCAACGCAGAGAGTCGGGCCACCACATCCCCTCGACCTTCCCACCCGTGGACATCCTCCCCTTCGAGATAGCGTGCCGTCGCCTTGGCGTGCTCCTCGGTCGTGAGGTACCACGGTTTCTTCACCTCGCTCAGCTCCTCTCGGACATGAAAGGCGACCGAAGGAACTACAAGTGCTGCCGTTTCAGAGGCTCTGCGCGCCGGACTCGTCCATGTGGTGGTGGTTCTATGAGTGTCGGCGAGCGACCGTCCGAGTGCAGTTGCTCTGCTCCTACCCTCATCGGTCAGCGGCCAATGGGTGGTTGGCATTCCATCAGCGACGAGCGGCTCGGCATGCCTGAGAAGGATTATGCGCGTCACGGCGGTCCATCCTCGCGCCGCGACATGGTTGTGTGCCTCGGCCCGAATAACGTGCTCCGAAGTGTCGATTCCGTCCCGACTTGCAGCGACTCATCACCCGGTGACCATCGCGCTAAATCTTCCTGGATTGACCCAAAGCCTGGCGGAGGTCGAAACGGAGCTTCGCGCTCGTGCCGCTTTGGACCAGAACGGATGTTGCGGCTACTTCCCCGCGCTCACGGGTGAGCCTGAGATAAATAGCGATCTCCCGGCGTGCCGTGCATTCGAGGCTCGCTGGCCGTCGATGAGGCATGGTGGTGCCGAGTATCGATTCAACTTCGTTCGACTGTCCCTGACCCAGCAGAGCGTCGACCCGGCCTTCCACCTCGACTCAGACGCAGCCACCGCGTTGGGCGGTGACGTCAGAACACTGAGAGATCGACGAGTTGTGAGACTGCTGCTTAACCTCAGCTCGCAAAGCGAGCGGGCACTGCACTTCATAGACGTAGAGCCACATTGTGTCGAGCTGGTATCGGACGGATCCTACGTTCGGGCGGCTGATCCACGCGGGCTCATGGAGCGCGCGTTCACGATGCTCATCCCAGCCCGGAGCGGCGCCTGCGTCACCGGTGTTCTGTTCGCGGCCAACCTGGTGCTGCACTCAGGTGTTGACGACATTGACGGCCACTTCGTCGCAGCCTACGGGATCGACGAAGTGGCTCGGACCGGTTCTTCTGACTGTCCCGCGTAAAACGCCGCCAGGACGCTGTCGCGCAGCTTCCGCAGGGCCGCTGGTCGAAGCCTGTGTCCGAACATGCGTTGGCGCAGCTCTCCGGGTTTGCGCCGTCCACGACGGCCGTGCGCCACCGCAAGGTTGTCGAATACCAACAGCTCTCCGGGTCCCAGATCGACCGAGATCTCCACCTGGTCGATACGAAGGCCATGGCGCGCAAAGAACGCCAGTTCGGCAAAAAGGCTGTCAAACTCCAACCCGCAAAGAAAGCCAGGATCCTGTTTCACGCTCGGTAGGAATGGCGAGCGCCAGGCGGAGGCGCCTTCGACTATACGTGCGAGGCTTCCCTCGACGTAGCCTTGCTCATCATCCCAGGATCCGTGTGTCCGGCCATATGAGGTCAGCCGATCGACCAACTCCCCAGGCGGTGGCCATGGGCGCTGACTGAAGAGTGTCATCAAAGGCACCAATCGGGTGACCGCTCTGACCCCCGTGACTCCAGCCGGAACATAAAGGGCCGTGTATCGCGCAACCTCCTGTTCAGTCTTTGGGTCCAGTGGCAAACCGAAGTCGAAATGGAGTGTCTGAAAATCCCGAGTGTCTCCGGCATCCAGCGGTGGGACCACGAAGTCTCCGATGATCGACAGTGGAGGAAGACCGTTCCGACGCCGACACGTATCAACCAGGGAGATTGAGACCTCGTCCGCCTCGTGAGCAGTTCCGAGAGGACCGACGATCCGAGTGAACCCGCAGGATTCCAACTCTCCAGCTGTGTCTCGCACCAGCACATTCTGGCGCAGCCTGCTGGAGTTGCGTTGAACCTGTCGGGCTGCTTTGGATTGCTCGAGGATATGGGAGGAAAGACCTTGTAGCTGATGGTTGAGGCCGAGAGTCCCCTCTTCGTGAGAGCCAAAGTCACAATGGATGGGAAGTCCTGTCGACGAAACCAACGTAGCCGAGACCGTGCCTCCGTCCGCTGGATCGATGGAACAGATCGCCCCCTTGGGATTCGCAGGCGATCAGCCGTCTCCGGGCCCTTGCTGAGAAAGCCGAATAATCGGGATCGTTCGATGTGCCATGGCCGCTTCACGACGATATGTGGAGTAGGCAGGAAACACGCGGTCCGCCATGGCCCACAACCTCTCTCGGTCAGCTTCGTCGTTCACGATTCTGGCTCTCATCGGGATTCCACCGAAGACGACAGTCGGATGGGCTCGGACGTTGTGATACCAGGCAGGGTGCTTGGAACCCCCGGCGTTCGAGGCAACGATTATGACCCCGTCACCATCGTGAAAGTAGATGATCGCATGGCGACGCAATGCGCCGCTTCTCGCCCCTTGTGTCTCCAACACGGCTGTGGGAAAGACAAGGGTCGTGGCCAATCGGCCATGGCTCACTCGCAAGAGGATCGGATCGAGCTTCCATCCGATTGTGCGCGACAGATACCTGGCGAAGCGCGTCGCGGCCAGTGTTGCGTACATGCGAGCGAACATGCCGGCCGGCCGAGTCGGGTCGACACGTTTGAGGCTGACGGCCAATGCGGAAACTCTCCCTTGCGCTATCACCAAGATCGGAATCTGCCATTTGCGTTCGCCCCAATGCTGCTGGATCGGGGATGAGACCCCCCTGGGAGCGGGCCCACTTCGATGCTCAGTCCATCAGAAGCGCAACCGCAGTGGCATGTTGCTTCGACCCCTGTCGGGACGAACTACCAGCGCTTGGTGGACTTCCAACCGGTGACGCTCGAAACTGATCGCTGATGCCGCCATATATAGACGCCAAACCCGCGCACGAGCCGCCCCGACTTCGCGGACTGCAGAGTCCCAATTGGCCTCCAAGTTCTCGACCCAGTGCCGTAGCGTCAGCGCATAGTGCTCGCGTAACGTCTCGAGGTGCCGAAGCTCAAAGCCAGTGTTTTGCATTGTGGACACCACGGTTCCGACTTCGTGGAGCTCACCATCAGGAAACACGTAACGGTCCATGAATGGACTGGCAATGCGCGTCGGCCCGCGAAGCCCGGCAGCCAGGGCGACGCGCCGTGTGGTTGCCTCGGCTCGGCCTCGGAACGTCGGCACGTCCACGACGCCGGGACGGCCTATGGCGTGGTTCAGCAGCCGACCTCCTGGCCGCAGTAGCGCAAATAGTCGGTGGAAGTACTCGGCCATTCGCCGTCTACCCACATGCTCGAACATGCCGATCGAGCTGATTGCATCGAACGGTCCGTCGGCAAGGTCGCGGTAGTCCTGGAGACGGATCTCGACCTGGCCTCCCAGGCCGCATTCGGCCACGCGTTTCGTGGCCCAGTCATACTGTTCGCTCGACAGGGTGATGCCGAGGACGCGCGCCCCGTGGTTCGTGGCGGCATGGATGGCCATCCCTCCCCAGCCGCAGCCCACGTCGAGCAGCCGCATCCCAGATCGCAGGCCGAGCTTGCGACTGACGAGTTCGTACTTGTTCTCCTGTGCCGTGGCGAGGTCATCTTTTGCGGTCTCGAACAACGCGCACGAGTACGTCATCGAAGGGCCGAGCACCATCTCGTAAAAGGTGTTGGATACGTCGTAATGATGACTGATCGATTCGCGGTCTCTTCTGCGACTGTGGATGCCACCGCGGAGTCTGGCCTCCTCTTCAGGAGGAGGAAGCAGCCGGAGTACGGACGGTCCAGCGACTTGAATCAATCGAGCCACCATCGTGGGACTGAGCCGGAGACTCGAAACGGATATGTCGATGTCGAGCAGCGAATAGATGTCACCGTCGATGTCGAGATCGCCCGCCACGTATGCCCGGCTCAGGCCAAGCTCACCAGGTCGGCTGATTATGCGGGATAGGGCGTCCGGCGAACGAATCACAAGCGTAGCCACCGCGTCCGGCGGTTCGACTGCGCTGCCATCGTAGGCAGCGACGCCCAATGGGATGCCGTTTCCGAGAATGCTCTGGACCACCTCAGCAAGTGGCACAACGCCTCCTCCTGAACCACTCCATTCGGTTGCTCGATCACCGACAAGATTACGGTCAATCTATTTCCATCGATCCTATTCTGAACCTCCGGTGTCCGGCCGGTGAGGGTGCCCACTGCTCCGACGAGGCTGCCCCAGACTGGCGGTTCGGCGTGATCCCGACCGGCTATCCCACTTCAGGCCCCGTGACAAAAGGACCGAAGAGGATCGGCACCTTCGGTGTTCAGCTATCTGTATTTCCAACGACTGCTGCTCATTTCGGACGGTGTGACTCACAATCCGAGGTTGCTCTCTTGCGTGATTCTGAGCAATGGAGGAAACCCATGTCGTAGAGTGGCACCAATGCCAGGACTGACGTCGCTTGTGAGATAGGGCACCTATCGGAGTGACTGCGCAGACCAGGAACGGGCCACGGTGGCCGTCGGAGATACGTTCCCTAAGCGTCCCAGTTGCAGGAAAGCCGTTGGCTGGAACTTGGTCGTGGCCACGTAACACTCATCTGGCCGCAGCCCGCGAACTCGTGTGAGTAGCGGCTACTGGCCTCGCGGCCGGACCGGGTCACGGCGGGTGATCACCGGCACCGATGAGCTGACCGAGGGCCGAGGACACGCGGGAGAGCCGTCCTAGTGCCCAGGACGTGGAGATACCGGCGGGTTCTGGGTAGCCCCGTAGGCCGGGTCGGTGGGACGGTTCGGCTCCTAAGTCATGGTCGACATTCGGGAGAAGATTTCCGCAGCGCATAACTCCGGGGAGGCATGACTGGTGTCGACGGTCATGTCGTACACGACGCCTTCGTGAACAACTGCTGCTTGGGACTCGGCCATACCCGGAACCCGATCTGGCCGCAATCCCTCCCGGGCTCTCGCTACGTCGAGGTCGCACTTGACGCCGACCCATAGCACCCGAAGGTCTCCGAGGGCTGCTCGCAACCGTTCTTGACTCTGATTGCCCCCGAGAAATACCTCGTCAACGATTACGCCGGTTCCGCTGGAGGCAATTGCAGAAAGGCCGAGGTACCACGACGCTTCGAGGTCCCGCCATTCAGGTCCGACGTCGACCTGTCCGGTTTCCCCTATCTGAAGGAGAGATCCACCTTCAAGCTCATCGTTCGGCATGGCCCTGATCAGGTCATCGACTCCAAGTAGCAACCGGCGCTGCCGACCGGCTGAACGTGTCAGAGCGCTGGGCTTGACGCCCATGGGCCGATGCCACCAATTCGCGTGATCGAATACCGCACCATGAAGCCAGGCTCCGATTCCTCAGGAACGGGGACTTCAGCATCGGGCGAGACGTAGACCTTCGCGTGTTTGGTCATCAGGTCCCAGATGCGAGAGCTGGGTTCTACCGTCGCCCGTGCATAGGGGACTGCATAAGGGTTGATCCAGACGCCGGGTTCTCGCGGTAGATCGACCGAGAGCGCTACGCGCGGGTCGCGTCTGATGTTTCTGAGTTTGACGTTGTCCCGCATGTGGGTGCTCACCAGATCGCCACCGTCGAGCCCTATCCAAATGACGCTTACCTGGGGGCTCCCGTCGGGGTTGATGGTGCTCAGGTGGGCCATGGGTCCTGACTCGATCAACTCACGAAGTTCATCTGGTAGTGCTGGCATGGCCCTAGCGGAGTGATCTTCCGGATGGCTCGCCATGGTGGGCGGGCCAACGAGCATCGTCTGACGGGAAAGTCATGATCCTGGCAACTCTCATCCAAGGAACGATAGGTCCCGGATGTTTCGACCTGCCCCGGGTCTGAGGTCCAGTGTTGAGCCTCCGGCGGGCACGTTGTTGGGTGGATCTCGACGCATTTGCCGCCCTTGTTGACCAGAGGCGGTCATTCTGGGAGCAGCAGGGAACAGGAGTCGAGTTCGATCGGGGATCGACGCGGGCAAAGTCGTCGGCATCGTCACCTGTGGGGACTCGGTGAAGATGGCTCAACCCATTGTGGGGACGAGCGGGAAGGCCGAGCTCCTGACCATTCGCTGGGACCCCCCCCCGATTTTCCGACCGCCCGTCACTACGAGATCATTTCCGAGATCGGATGGCCCCGCTGCCTGGACGACCTAACGGAATATCTCCTGAAAGGCGACGATCCCACGCCCCTTTCGCTGCCGGTCATGGGACGGCTTGGCGAGACCAACAGCGGGAGCCAGGTATGGGCCTACGCTTTGCTCATGGCTGTGGAATGCGCGTGCTGCTCGATGTCCGTCGATTGGTGGGTCAGGCTGCGCTCACATCCCGACCTGCCGATCTGCCATAACTGCCTAGACGGGCTCAATGGACAGCGAAACGGCCAGTTACAGCTCATGTCGGGCGCATGGCTGGTGACCGGTTTTGAGCCGGTCTTCAAGGTCACTGATGTGTCCTGCTCCGTAGCCTGGTTCAGCCGTGCGGGATTCGATGTGTCGTTTCACGACGACACCTATGCATTCGCGCACCGAAACAGAGACCTCACGATTCACCTTGCCCAAACAACGGAGGATGAAGCAGCTGGCCGCGGAGGGCTCTATATGCACTGTCAAGACGCCGACCGAGTGGCCGAGGAATGGAGGCAAGCAGGAATCGACGTGATCGGCCCACGCGACGAGGACTACGGCAAGCGAGAGGGCCTTGTCAGTGATCCCGACGGAAACGTGATTCGCTTCGGTAGTCCTCTTGGTCGAGGTGATCCATGATGACTCAGGCGATCCAACCGGGTCGTTTCACGTTCGTCAAGATGCTGACCGGGACCACCGAGACGAGGTTCTAGCACTTTTTGTTCGTCGCCTGGATGTCTCGGATCCTTCTTCGCTCTCCGCCAGATCCGGAGCCGGAACCCGAGGACCGTTAGGTAAGCCGGCAAAGACGCCTACTCCTGGAACGTCACAGAGTGCGGGTCGTGAGTGCTCAAGGAGGCGCTCACGCCACATTGTCGTCACAGTGGGTCCGTCGTCGGGAGAGTCGACCCTTCCAGTGACGGCGAAACCTACCGAGCCCCGCACGTAGGATCACTTGTCGAGGAGGAACAATGCGTCAAAACTCGTTACGAGCAATCTGGGCTGAACAGGGCGCCGCCCTCGGTGGGTGGTTGACTCTGCCGAGCAGTATGTCTGCCGAGGTCATGGCTCACTGTGGATTCGACTGGGTCTGCATCGATCTGCAACACGGCCTGATCGACTACTCCGAGATGGTCCAAATGCTTCAGGGCATCTCCTCGACAGCCACTGTGCCTCTTGTGCGGGTTCCTTGGAACGAGCCGGGCATCATTGGCAAGTGTCTCGATGCAGGCGCGTTGGGGATCATCGTCCCGATGGTGAATTCCCGAGAAGAGGCGAGCGCGGCAGTCTCGGCGTGCCGCTACGCGCCGTTGGGCGCTCGGAGCTATGGCCCGCTCCGAGCGAACTACTACGCGGGGTCTGACTACTTCGATCGGGCCAACCACGAGGTGATCTGCATCGTGATGGTGGAGACCCACGTCGCGGTCGATAACGTCGACGAGATCGTGTCGACGCCGGGCGTTGATGCTGTCTATGTGGGGCCAGCGGACTTGAGCGTTACTCTGGGTCTCCCTCCTGCGCCAGACCAGCCTGACCAGAGCTTTACGGACGCTCTGGACCGGGTGATCGATGCATGCCATCGTCACGACGTGATACCGGGCATTGCTGGTAACGCGCAAACAGCGATAAAACGGCTGCAGCAGGGTTTTCGACTGGTCGAGGTCGCGTCTGACATCAGGCTGTTGGGACTCGGTGCCCGAGATGCTATGGAGCAGGTTCGACCAACTGCTGGTCCTGAAGCAACGTCTGCGTACCTATGACGGCGATGTCCGAACGCTCAAAGGTCGTGATCGCATTGCCGCTAGCCCAACCCTTGGTGGACCAACTCGCTGCGTATGACCTAACCGTGCTGCCCACTGGCAGATCCGAAGATGGCGTCTTCGAAGCCGCGCTCGCCGAGGCGGAGGGCCTACTGGTGAGTTCGCACGTCATTGTTGATCGAGAAGTGATCGCATTGGCGCCGAAGCTTCGAGTGATCAGCACGATGAGCGTCGGACTGGATCACATTGATCTCGGGGCAGCGCGGGTGAAGAAAATAGTAGTCACCATCACCCCGGTGCTCAGCGACGCGGTAGCGGACCTGACAATGGCGCTTATGATCATGCTCTCCCGACGTATCTGCGAGGGAAATCGTGCCGTCGTCAGCGGTCGATGGAATGAGGTCTCGTTAGGTAGCGACCTGGCAGGAAAAAGGTTGCTCCTTGTGGGATTCGGTCGCATTGGTCAGGCGGTGGCGAGGCGGGCCTTGGCCGCGAAAATGCATGTACAGTACGTCGACACCCGGAGCGGACTGCCCATTCTCGATGACGTTGAACGCGTGGGCGACCTCGCCAAAGGATTAGCAGACGCAGACTTCGTTTCGCTTCACGTGGATCTCAATGCCGAGACGAAAAACCTGATGGGCCGAGATGAATTCAAGTTGATGAAGTCAACTGGATTTCTCGTGAACACATCTCGGGGTGGAGTGGTAGATCAAGCTGCTCTGACCTCGGCGTTGACGGAGGGAACTATTGCCGGCGCCGGATTGGACGTGCTTCAGGATGAGCCGCCCCATCGAGACGAGCCCCTCTTGAAGGCGCCGAACACCATCATCGTTCCCCATATCGGCTCGGCGACGAGGGAGACCAGGAGCGCGATGGCGCAATGTGCAGTAGACAACTTGCTGCTGGGACTGCGCAATGAGCGGGGTCCGTTTGAGGTGACCTATTCCCGGTAGCGTGTTTCCGTGGCGATGTCTCCCTTCATAAGAAGACTCCGAGACCTTATTGGGAACGAGCTTCTCGTGCTCCCTTCGGCCGCCGTTCTTCCGAGGGATGATCGCGGCCGCGTGCTTCTCGTACGACTCATCGACAGTGGACTGTGGGCAACCATCGGTGGAGCGATCGAACCCGATGAGTCGCCACACGACGCTGCCCTCCGCGAAGCCGAAGAGGAGGCCGGAGTCACACTAAGGCTGGGACCGATTCTCGCAGTGTTGGGCGGTCCGGAGTATCGGATGACCTATCCCAATGGCGATCAGACGTCATATGTCGTCACGGTCTTCGATGCCACGATTGTCGGGGGGACACCGACCGCCGACGGCGATGAGACATGGGCCGTTGAGTGGTGGGACCCCAAGGATCTGCCCCATGACCAGATGAGCACTTTGACTCGAGCGATTCTCAGAGACGTTGGCATCACCAACGAACCTATTCGCGCTTGAGGCTCCACCGAGCGTCCCCGGACGGTGACGCCGCGACACTGCGGCACTCACCCGGCAGTGTCTCTTACCGATCTCGGTAGATGACGGGCCGAACTTCGGGTTGCAGCCACGGGCATGAACGGGGCGGGGCGGGGAGCCAAGGAAGCTCCGATCGGCACCCGGCATTATGGGCTTGAAGGGGGCAACGCATTGAGCTTAGAGAAGACACTCGTCACGTCACGTTTGGAACTGCGCCCGTCCCGCGAGTTGGACCGCGCACGGTTCGTCGAATTCTTCTGTGATGACGAATTCATGATCTTCTCCGGCCAAGCTCTGACCGAGGAGGCGGCCCACCGTCGTTTCGATCACATGCTCGCAATGTGCGAAGTCATTCCGTTCGCGAAGCAGCCGATCGTTGAGCGGGCCTCAGGCGTAGTGGTCGGCTATACGGGCGTTGATTACTTCACCTTCGAGGGCGAGGAACGTCTGGAATTGGGGTACCGGCTGGTTCCCGAGTCGCGAGGATTGGGGTACGCGACCGAGGCAAGCCAAGCCTTACTTACCCGCGCTCGTGAGACGTTTTCGGGCGAACTGCTCGCGATTATTGACCCAGCCAACCATGCCTCCCAAAAGGTCTGCCGGAAGCTTGGGTTTGCCTTCCTGAAGCAGGTCCTTGTGGTTGGAGGCGATGCGTACCTCTACACCCTGGCCATCGGCGACACACGGCGATAAGCGGCGGAGCTCCGGCTTTCAAGTTGCTCGATGAAGTAGCCGAGAGCCCGCGAACGTCAGCTCGGTGACCACGTTCTGAGAGACGAATACGCTCTCAAGCGTGGCGAGAGTCCATTGGTGGCGTCGGCACCGTGGCACACGGATGCGCCGCTGTGCCGAATGTGGATACACCGAGCCAGTGCCTCAGAGAGAACCGAGGCATTGGCACTTCAACGAGGGCATTGACCTCACTCCGCACCTGCAGTCGGCCGCTCATCTAGTCGGCGAGCAGATCATGGCCGACGCCGAAGAGGACGCCGAGGTCCGGGAAGCAATGAGTCATTGCCCTCAATGTGGATCGGGTCACTTCACGGAATATCGCTCCGACGAGGCGTCCGGACGCTGACGGCGCTGGCCCCGTACCCCGGATCGGGGAGCCACCCTACGGCTCCGGCGGCCCATGCTGACGGGACCTACTGCCTAACCGAGAGAATCGACCGAGCATTCGATAAGCACGTGCCTGCCGTATCGCACTCTTGCGGAACGGGTCACTGGGATCGAGCAGACCAATCGCACCTGCGACCACCTGATCGAACATCAGAGACGCTTCCTTACGTCGCTTCAGGGCTACCAACTCCGACACAACCGCCCATTTCTGGTAGAGGATTATTCTTGGCTCGACTCCATTCCGTTCGAGTCCAGCGACAGCCTCGGTAAACAGGCTCATGGCCATTTCGTGGTTGCCAAGGCTCCGATGAGTTTGAGCTAGATCGACCATTGAGCGATAGGTATCCACGTGTTCGGGTCCCAGCGATCTTCTCGTCGATTCGAGGACGCGTACCCTGAGAGGAAACTCATCGCCGTAACGGCGTAGCTTGCGCAGCGTAATTGCCAAGTTACGGGCCACGCGAAGAGACAGTTCGCTGTCGGGGCCATTTGTTCGGTCGGACGCTTCGAGAAGCTTCTCCCAGAGGCGCCTCGCTGAGTCGCTCTCACCGAGTCGATCGAGCACGATCGCCAGATCGAACTCCGTCCGAGTAATTCGAGCGTTGTCTGGTTCGTCCGAGCGGCTCTGGATTGACAACGATGTCCGCAAGACGGACTCAGCTTCGTGGTACGACTCGACATGTCGCAGCGCGCTGGCCAACTGGAGCATTGCCTCAGTCGTTTCCGGATCTGTTTCTCCGTACAGCTCTTTCCGGGCTTCCAGAAGAAGGCGGGCTTCCTCAACCTGCTGCGCCGGTTCGCCATCCATTGCGTGCCGACGATACTGGCGCCCTTCCGATCCTCCGAAACCCGCTGATGTCCCGCCTGTCGGCGAGGGCAAATAGCGCACAGCCTTGCTGTCCGCAGTGGCTCCGATGTGAGCCACCTCAAGGGCCCGTTACCAGAGCCCCTCGACCTGCGCCACCACCCGACCGCATTGCTTGGCTGCAAGTTGCCCTAACTAAGAGTTGCTGCTCACCGTTCATCACAAGTATCCACATGCGGGAGCAACAGTTCGTTGAGCACAAAAGGAGCCGAGGCGCCGTGTGCGTCTGGGCGCCGAGGCGACCGAGGTGAGATCATCTCGCAGCTGTAGTTCACTTTCAGAAAGGCGACACGGGAGACGCAGAGGTGTCGAGCACGGGAGGTTCGAGCGAGCCTTCGTCCGAGAAGCAGGACCATCCCGCATCGAGGGGGCCGAAGCGAGGAACCGCTTTGCTGGCCACCTTGGCCATGGCTCAGTTCATGGTCGTCCTCGATTTCACGATCGTCAACGTCGCACTGCGGTCCATTCAGCGCGGCCTGCAGGTCCCCACGACGACGCTGCAGTGGTTGGTGACTGCGTATGCAGTCACCTTCGGCGGCTTCCTCCTCCTCGGCGGCCGGCTGGCCGACGTTTTCGGTCGGGCCAGGCTGTACAGGATTGGGCTCTGCATCTTCGTCCTTGCCAGCATCTCCGGAGGCCTGGCGGTCGAGCCGAGCCTCTTGATCGCGTCGAGAGCCGTGCAAGGGCTCGGCGCCGCCATACTGGCCCCGGCCGGGCTTTCGCTGCTCGTCACGAGCTGGCCGGACGAGCAGCAACGTAGCCACGCGCTCGGTGTGTACGGGGCGGTTGCCTCGGCCGGCTTCGCCGCCGGCGCAGTGATCGGCAACCTGCTGGTCGAGGTGAGCTGGCGGCTCGTCTTCTTCGTCAACGTTCCGGTGGGCGTCGCGCTCTTTGTGGCGTCCTGGCGCCTGCTGCCAGCTGATCCGCCGCGCCGTGCCGGCCGGCTCGACGTGGCCGGAGCACTCGCCGCCACCGCCGGCATTGCCCTAGTCGTGCTCGGGGTGACGCGTGCGGGCGACACCCTCCAGCCGACGCAGCCCGCCGTGGCGGTCGGAGCCGGGCTGGTCTTGCTCGTCGCGTTCGTCGTCCGCGAGCGCAAGGCGGCCGCGCCCCTGCTCAACCTCGACCTGTTCGGGGACCGGAGTATTCTCGGCGCGAACGAGTGCCTGCTGGCCTACGGCGCCTGCAACGCAGGAGCGATATTGCTCGTGACGCTTTACCTCCAGGAGGGTCGGGACCTCAGCCCGCTCGTGACGGGGCTGTGCTTCATCCCGCAGGCCGTCGGGGCCTTTGCCCTGGCAGGGCCGGCCTCGAAGCTCGTCCCCGCGCTTGGGCCTCGCCGCGCATTGGCGGCAGGCTTGGCTCTCGGCATGCTCGCTCTCGTCGGCTCCGCCCTCAGCATCGCGCGCGGACCGCTTGTGGGATTGCTCGCCTCCCTGTTCTTCATCGGGGTCTCGGCTCGCATCGTGCAGGTCGCCTCGACCCTTGCGGGGACGGCTGGGCCGGTAGCCGCACAGAGCGAGGGCTCAGCCAGCGCGGTGCTGACCGCCTCGCGTCAGGTCGGCTCTGCGCTCGGCGTCGCCATCGTGTCGGCAACCCTGGTCACTGTCCACGGGACGGCGAGTCACCGGACCGCGGTGGCCATGCTCGTGGCAGCAGCGTTCGCCCTCATCGGCCTGCTCACGACACGCGTCGTGCCGAGCGGACCGGCGGAGCCGATCTTGTTGCGACTCGAACATCGCTTCCCGCGCCACGCCGGCGGACTTCCCTGACGCCGAAGTAGTCATCCGGTAGTACGCCTAGGCGGTGATTTCGAGCTCCGTGCGGAAGTGGTGGAACGGCGAGCCCGGCCGGTAGTCCTGGGGGATGTCTTCGATGCTTGCGTATTCAGCGACGTCAAAGACGACGGACGAACGGATGTCCTCTTCGACGTCGACTCCGCACAATCGCATCTCGGTGGCCGTGTCGAAGCAGTTGACCAGCAGCACGACCTCGTCGCGCAACTCCTCGTAGCGCTGGCGGGAGATGCGGCCAAGCAGCGTGTACTCGCAACCAGTGGGAGAGGCGCCGACGCGGCGACCGATCATTGCGTGGTGCCGCCCGTCGTCGATGCAGTAGAGGGTGTAGTCGTCGGCCTCCAGACACTCGCGGATCCGATCGTGCCGCTCGTGGGCCGGAAGGAGGTGCCACTGGGTGTGCCGGCGCTCCTTCATGGCCCACAGCGGGCCCGGTGGGATGGTGTGCTCGGGCTCATCCTCTTCGAGCGGTGTCGACACGTCGTGGCCGACCAGGGGACCCGGGGCCATGGGCAGGCCAGACTCGGTGATGATGTCGCCCGGCTTGGGTCGGCCGGACGAGGTCGGCACGGCCTCTCCCCACTCGTGGACCGGCTCACCCTGCGGCCCGTCACTCTGGCTCGTCATCAGTGCCTCCCATGGTCCGCCATACGTCACCTGGCTCGGTCCTGGACCCTACCGGCAGTCTGGCCGCTCGGAGCGGCGACCCCGACGCTAGCTCGGTGGGACTTGGACAACCTTGTACATTGACCTCGTTACAACTGGAGGGTGGAGCGATGTTTGGTCGTCAAAAGCATCAGGCCGACGAGGGCGAAGATGTCTCCGTGGATGCCACTCTTGAACTGGACCTCGCCGCTGTGGAACAGTCGATCCAGAGGTATCTAGGGGATCCATCGGTCGATCGGCGTACTGAGCTGGTGGCTCTGCTCGAGCGCCTAGACCAACAAATCGACCTCGGTGATGCCTATGAAAGCAGCGCACTCGGCTCCGCAGCGTTTGGCTATTCGTCAAAGGGCTCTGTCATCGGAGAAACGAGCAGCGCCTCTCCGGCTGAAGATGTACCGGAATCCGTACTACGAGCCCAGATGGTCTTGATCAGAGCGGCAAAACGAGAAGTCACGGCACCGACACCCGACACATATGCCGAACTTCGCGCCGCCAACCAAGCCTTGTCGGTAGACCGGAGCAAAGAAATTACTTAGGTGTCCCACACTGGTCTGGGGCTGCCGATTCGGTCTGATAGCTCAACGGATTCGAACTCGCGGTGTCAGGACTTCGGGGGTACGACAGCTCGACTGGTGTTCAGCGCGTGGCGCAGATCGTCGCCGGGTTCAAGAGATGCGCCACGAGCTGGGGTTTACTGTTCTGGGGACAGTGTCCGGTATCCAGTTCCACTGGCGCTCGCCCCAGCCGAGATGACACGGCGGCGCGAGCCCACTCCTGATTGATGATCCGATCCCTGGTTCCAAGCAGATAGGTGGCAGGTACGTCGGGCCATCGCTCCAGTGGCGTCACCTCGTCATACGCTGGTTGGGGCATCCAGAGCCGGACCGTTGAAAGTGCCCAATCCAAGGTGGTCTGGTCGCAGTCGTTGAACATGAACGTCGCCGCAGCCTCGGGACTATCGGGTTCGCCTGGGTAGTTCAACCAGTTCTCATGAAGCAGACCGTCGCCGAAAATCTGATCAGTCGCCGACCTGCCAATGTCGGGAAGTCCCGCGCAGATGAACACAAGATGATCTATCGGTCGAAGCATCGACACAACTGGAATGATGAGTCCGGTACAAGAAGTGCCGACGAGGATCACGCGCTCGTGCCTCTCCAAGACGTCCGCGATGTGGACAGAACATTCACGCGCAGTCGCACCATCGAACTCCCGTGGGTCCATGTCGATGACCACAGTCCGGACACCGTCATGAGACAAGTACTCGCGCACGCGATCCCAGCTACTCGGACCCTGAGTGCAGCCATGCACCAATGCGACCGTGTGGGACTCGCGGGGCACGCGCAATGCTACCGAAGCTGGTCAGCGCCAGATGGAGAGCTCATTTCATGGTTCTCGGTCGCCTGAATGGTCCGAATCGTTCGCCCCCTGGTGATACCGAAATCGAAGGGCTCGGTAGGTCCGACATTGGAGCCCCAGGTTTCCCCGTTCGATGCGTCCTCGCCACCGGTGTAGAGCGCCGGCGACTGTCTCATCGCAACGCCTCCCGCTCGAGGTGGGCGTCGTAGGCGAGCTTGGTGACGTCTTCTGACACGCTCGCTTGCTGCCCTCGTGAGCTGGATGGTGCAACGGGCCGGGTAGATAGGGGTGCCCTCGACCGGCTTCCCAAGTCGAAGACATCTTTTGATGTGGCAATTGTGGTGGGGTAGACGGTGAGGATGCTGCCAGGAATGAGAAAATCGGGAATCGCACCGCCGAAACCAGACGAGAACCTGTACCACGGTCCCGTCTCGTCTTCCCCTTAGTGGTGGCGGTCGCAGCACTCAGATCGGTGGAGTCGCCCACAGGGCGAAGCAGCTAGTGGCTTGGGCCGCGTCATCGACTGCAATACTTGATCGCAATATCGTCTCTAGACCTGTCGCAGGCGGGGTATGTGACCCAAGCAGTGGAGGTGCCAGATGCCCGAAGCCCGACAAGAGGAAGTTCTGCTGACCCACTTCATCGTCTCGGACGATGTTGAGCGGTCCTGGCGCTTCTACACCGAAGTGCTGGGGGGCACGGTGGTCTTCCGAGGAACCGACACAGGTCCGGTCAACGTCAAACTGTCCAACAGCTGGATCGTCATCAATGCCGGCGGAGGCCCGACCGACGACAAGCCTGGGGTCACGCTGGAGACGCCACGAGATCCCGACCGGATCAGCAGCTTCCTCAATATCCGGGTCAAAGACATCGCGGCCGTGTACGCCGAATGGAGCGCCAGGGGTGCCCATTTTCTGACGCCGCCGAAGCAGCACCAGTATGAGATCCGTTGTTATATCCGCGATCCCGATGGTCATCTGATCGAAGTCGGTCAAACGACGGACTCAGCGGGGGACTGGTCACCCGCTCAGTGGCCATCGACTATGTCCGGCGAGGGGTCCGAATGAATGTGAGATCACCGGCGAGATCCGGCCCCTTTTGCTGCCGCGATTGACCGGGAACATCTGTCCAGCGCGGCATAAGTACTGGTCGGTCACGACAAATGGGCGCCGCTGACTCGGCGTTCGGGGCACACCTGGGTGGACGATGACACTCTCGATCGCTCATTGGGCACGCTGAGCAATGAACACGAACTCACGACCGGGCCGATCGGGGGCACCGCGAGCCTCTCGCACGGTGAGTTGCGCTCGTGACAAGGATGCAGCCAATTCTTCACGGGTTCGGAACTTCAACGTGGAGTCTGACGTCAGAACGGCTCCGTCGCGCTCGAACACGAACGTCGAGCGGAATGAGACTAGGAGTCCCTCCACATCGGTGACCTCCACCCACGAGGTCACGGTGCCCAAGCCTGGGATATCGACGTGAGTGCGCGACTGCGCCGGCGTCCATCGGCGCCACGCCTGGTCTTCGGGAGCTCGGCTCTCGAAGACAAAGTGGCCTCCAGGGCGCAGCGCTTGGCGGATCGCTTGGAGCGTCGCCGTCCAGTCGTCGTCGATGACGAAGACCTGAGCAACGTTTCCGGTCATCGTGGCAACGTCTACCTGCACAGGTGGAATTGCCCCCATATCGCCATGGATCCACTGGACAAGGTCGGCCCCTTGCTTTGTTCGGGCAACGTCGAGTGACGCCGCAGCCGGATCGAGCCCAATAACGACCAGACCTCATTGGGTAAGCAGACAGGCAAAGGTGCCCGTCCTGCAGCCGACGTCGAGAACAGTGCGGGCACCAAGCTCGTCCACCAGGCCCGCGTAGACGTCCAGATCCGAACGATCGGAGTCCAATGGGTCGTAGACCTTCGCTAAGCGGAGATTCTCAAACTGTGCATCGGCCACGAGTCCGACGCTACGTGGCGGACGAGTCCAATATCCCGGCAGCCTGTTGTCCGCAAGGACCTATTCGACGCGTTTGGGTGGACCAAGAATCCGGACAAAGCCGCCGAGGGTCTGCGACTGCCGGTAGGAATATATTCGGGAGGCCATGTTGTATGGAGGTCAAGATGCGTGCATTCGCTGTCCGTAGTTTCGGTGAGCCTGCGTCGGTGCAAGAACTGCCTGTTCCGAGCGCCGATGCCGAGGTGCTCATTCGCGTGCGGTTCGCGGGAGTCAACCCGCTGGACAACAATCTCTTGGGACGGCTGACCGCGGCCTCGACGTATCCCTTTGTTGTGGGGATTGACTTCGCGGGCGTTGCCGAACGCGTTCCAGCCGGGGCACGTGGGCTGCGGGCCGGCGACCGTGTCTTCGGCATGGCGCGGACGCACGGTTCTTACGCCGAGTACACCTCGGTCGCCCCGTCGACGGCGATGGAGCCGTTGGCCCGTATCCCCGACGGCGTGGCCGACGACCAGGCCGCTGCGCTGCCCATCCCGGCGGTCACGGCGCTACGGACGGTTGAGTTGCTCGAGGTCGCCGCAGACCAGCACGTCGTGGTGATGGGTGCGACCGGCGGGGTCGGCGGCTACGCGGTGCAGATGGCCCGCTCCCGCGGCGCACATGTCATCGCGACCGTCCGCGGCGACGCCGACGAGGCGCGTCGTCTCGGGGCAGAGGAGGTCTACGACAGCCAGGCCGTTGACGTGATCGATGCGCTGCATGCGGATCATCCAGACGGCGTCGATGCCGTCCTTGACCTGGTCAATGGTCCCGACGCCATCCGCCGCGACGCCGATGTCATCCGGCGCGGAGGGCGTCTTGTCTCGACCATCTTTGCTGCGGACGAAGGCTGGTTTGCCCAGCGCCAGATCACCGCGCACAACCACGCCTCCAATGAGAATCCCCTGATATCGCCTCAAGGGCTGGCCACGGTCGCGCAGATGCTCGCGGACGGCACAATCACCGCACGTATCCGTTCCACCGTTGAACTAGCCGCCGCCGCGCAGGTACTGGATGACCTCCGCCGTGGCGGCCTGCGCGGCAAGGCCGTCATCCGCCTCTGAATCCGACCGCAGCGGCCCGGAACGGGACCATTCAGCGGACCCGTAATCGGACTCGGACTCGGACTGTCCAGCCCACGCACCAAGACCTCGAAGCGGCCATCGGACGTTGGTCTACTTTGCCGCAAACAGAGCTCTGGGGCAGGGGCACCAGAGCACGAGAAGGCAGTCCGGCCGATCGGATTGACCGTCAGAAAGGCTCTTGCGACCTGGATGGCGTGGACACCCCGAGCCCAGCGATGGCGTGTTTGCGAAGGGTCACCCCAACGGGAATCCTCTTGAGGGGTTGAAGGAGGAACAAACCATGATATTTGCCGATGTGACGAGTGGAGGATTCATTGGCCTATGGGCCGTTATCTATCTCGTCTTGATCGTGACACTGGGCCTCATGTCGATTCGGAAGGGACATTGGGTGATGTTCCTCATCGGCTTCTTCCTTCCTCTGTTCTGGCTGATCGGAGCCCTCATGCCGAGGAGGGTGCGCTGACGATCGTCGATCTGCTCACGTCGCCAACAGATACGCGCTCTTACCGATGAGCCAAAGGCCCACTACCGCTGCCACGATGACGATGATCAGGTCCGTGTGCCGGTCGATCCATGCCTTCAGTCTCGTGAGGACTTCGTCACTGCGCTCGGGGCGGATCACAGAATAGATGTCCATGGCCAGGTAGGTGCACACCGACAGAACTCCGAACAGCACGAGGGTGAAATAGTCCGCTGCCGACGACAGTTTGGCCCCCGTAATGGTCGCTGCCGCCGAGACCACGAACACCGAGGGTTGGAAGAAGGCCCCCAGTCCGATGGCGAAAAGGGCCGACATCTCGTCGATGCGCGCTTGCCACACAGGTTCCTGTTTCTGCTGCCGGGGACGACCCATCCGGCGTCGCTGGCGTTCAGCAATGGTCAGCAAAACGAGGCCAAGCACGATCTTGACGACCAAGATGCCCTCTGAAGGCGCCGTGCCAGTGGCAGGAGGCTTGTTTCCGGTGGCCAAGATCGTCACCGCTGCGACCACAGCCAGCGCCGCCAACCAACCGAAGATAAAACCAGCCCCTTTGCGCGAACCGTGCCTCGAGGCCAGGATCAGGATGAAGATCGTGAGCGCGACCGGATAAAACGCCATGGCCAACGCGATCAAGACGAGGTCGATAATCATTTTCGGTGGGCCTCGTGCTCAAGCGATCCCGATGCTGACGAGCATCCTTGATTGCATTGCTATCCACCTTGGCACCGAGAATGGACCCTGACAATACGGTTGACAACACCGCCATCGCGTCTTCCGCACTGACAACCTACGCGGATGAAATTACATTTGCGGGGCACAATGGCCCAGAAAACTGGTCACAGTCCCTGCGATCGGGCACCTGCGTGCGCTGGAGCGACGCCTCTCAAGTCGTTGGTGCCGCGACGCGCAGAAGGGCCCTGCGGGCCCTTCGCACGATGCTGCCTCTGCTCGACTGCTCTCAGAATATAAGCCGACATCCCGACGACCGACCGTTCTGTCTCGTTATTCCCCGACGAGGATCACCAACGTTTCGGGCAGAACGCCATCGCGCTCCATGGCACCAGCGCCCCGTCGTCGAGTGCGCGTTCGGTGACAGTCGATCTTCAGACTTGCCTTGGAACTTTTGGGGCTGGCATTCGCCGTCGGCTACGGCTTGGCCAACTTCAGCGCCGAGCCAGGCGTCGGCCGCTTTCCGTGTTGATCGGCGTGTAGTTCATCTCGAAGTGGTGATAGAGCGTTGATTCGTCGGCTTGGGAGAGTTCCTCTCCATGCATATCGATGTGGGGCGCAGACTTAACCTGTTCCTTGGTTACTGCCACCTGCAGGTCTTCGGGACCGATCTGGATGTTGCCCAAAGGGACGAAGGCCAGGTGTCGATCAATAAATCCCTCCTTCACCGTGGCGAACTGCGGCTCGTCGGTCTCGACGTCAACGTAGACGTCCTGCAGCTTTCCGATCTTCTGGCCGTTCCGATCGACGAGCATTTTGCCGTGCCAATCGGCCACATTCCATTGGGCTTCCTGAGCGTCGGTCATGACAACCTCCTCATCGTCTCCGAATGCAGCCTACCGAGCGCACAGCATGGTCGAAGCCGACAGAGCTCGGCGGAGTCGGCTTGAAGTGCCGATCAGTCACATTCGGGGACCCACCCCCTACTGCGAACTGGGACAGTGTCCGACCGGGCGTTCAGTTCGTGCGCCTCGACCCGTGCCCAGTGAAGGTTGAAGTAGGCGCACGTTCGGAGTCACACGCGCTCAGTTCCGGCAGCGAGGCCGGGGACGTCCCGTCGCTACTGAATGGTCGCGCCGTCGAACGTGACGGTGAACGGAAACTTCGATCGCTGGTCGGTCGTTGGGACCGGAATGATCTGTAAGATGTCGTTCCGGTGGCGACGTTCATCGATGCGCCAGGCTCCGTCTCGGTTCGACCAGGAGTCAAGATATTGACCTCGCGCCACGACGTCGGTGTCCTCAACCCGTGCGCAGGCGGTGACGTAGCTCCCGCGGTCGGGCCGTCGAAGATTTCTTCGTAGTGGGCTACTGCATCACGATGCCATACCTGCCTCCACGCCGCCCCATCAATGCGGTCGACCGCCACGCAGTAGCGATGGAGCGCCTCGGTGACAGCACCCTTGATTACGAGGTCTGCAATCGCATCGGACACGGAGTTGCTCATAGCGCCGACCCCGCCTCGTTGCACCACTCGCCTCGACGCCGACTGCAGCGGGCACGTAGCCTTTTGCCGTGGAATTTGCCAACCGTTACGGCCCGTGGGCGCTGGTCGCGGGAGCCTCAGAGGGCATAGGAGCTTCGGCGGCCCGGCACCTCGGTGAACGTGGAATCAATGTGGTTCTTGTCTCCCGGCGGCAAGCAGCGCTTGAAAATGTTGCTGACACAGTGGTCTCCTCGACGCGAACGGTGGAGATCGACCTGAGCGAGCCGAACGCCGCAAACCACCTGATACGAGCCACCGCGGACCTCGAGATCGGTCTCTTGATCTATAACGCCGGGGCCGACCCGAACATGGCGCGCTTTTTGGACAGGCCGCTCGACGTCTGGCAGGCGATGCTTGCCCGCAACTGCACCACGGTGATGGCTTCGGCACATCACTTCGGTCGTCTCATGGTTGAGCGCGGCCGCGGGGGTGTCGTACTCGTCACATCAGGCGCGGCGTGGGCTGGTGGTTCGCGTCTGGCCGTGTACGGCGCCTCGAAGGCATTCGACCTCATTCTGGCCGAATCGCTCTGGGCAGAGTTAGAGCCGTCGGGAGTCCACGTTCTGGCGATGGTGCTAGGGCAGACAGACACGCCGGCCCTCCGCACGTTGCTAGGCGAGCGAAAGATCGATGGACTCGCCGATCCTGACGACGTCGTGCGTGACATGTTGGACAACCTGGCCAATGGTCCGACTTGGCCACCTGACCCTTCACCGCTGGGTTCGGTGCCTCGCCGGGTGGCCGTCGAGCTCATGACACAGGGGTCTGCCAGTCTCTTCGGATCGCCTTAATCGCGAAGTGCCGCTGGTCCTCACGGGCGTTTCCTAGGAGAAGTGAAATCGATCCAAAGACCGAACGATGTTAGAGGCGCTGTGTACGCCATTCGGCCTTTAACCGTTCAGCTGGGCGGCGAGGCGCGCACGGAGTTTCAGTCTCTCGGTAACTCCCGGCCAAGAATCCTGCTTCCAATGCAACCGACTGCCGAGCCCTCCGCGTCGCCTACGAACGCCTCGCAACGCGGTCTGATCTTGCCGGCATCGGATTCACGCCGTGTCACTCGTCCTTCAGCTGTAAGCCGCTATCCGACCTTCACTTTGCCAAAGTAGGGATTCGCAATTGCGTTCCCGGTGATGTTCACCGGCGATTTCAAATTGAAGACATAGATGCCATACGCAGGTTGGTTCTCCTGACCTTCAATCGATCCCTTGTAGTCCTGGCCGGCGTTTACGATCCAGTTGTCCGTCGCAGTGATTTGCGTGTCTGGGAGCATTGCGGTCGAGCCGCACCAGTCGAGCGTGCAGCCACTGAGCATCAGTCCGGCACTGTATGTGTTCGAGATGTAGTTTCCGGTGACGGTATTCGTATCTGGACCACCGACGCCGTTGAGGGCAATGCCCCGACCCAGCTGCAGACCATTCGGATTCCTCGGCCATCCAACGATGGCGTTATGGGTGATTGTGATATTGGTCGCGAGACAGTGGCAGGCAGGTACGGAGCTCCTCTGCGGCAAGTCAACCGCGATCCCATCATCACCTACATCCGAAATGATGTTGTGAGTGAGGGTTTCGTTTTCAACCTGCTGACTGCCCGTTTCAAAGCTCGTGATTCCGTCCCTTCCACTGTGGTTGACAAACGAATTCTCGACCAACACATCTTGGTCAGACAAAAGTGACAGAGCGACGCCCGTGTCGTAAGAGATCTGAATACCGTTGATCGTTATGTGCGTGGCTGTATTGAGTTCCACTCCTGGAGAATTGTCGTGGCCAAGCCCAGAGGGAAGACCGCTCCCGTCGCCGGTCGCGGAGAAATCGGCCAATGTGATATTTGATTCGCCCATGGAAGAAGTGGACAAAAAAGGTCCACCGGAACTGAACTTCAAGATTGATCCGAATCCGCCGCCGGTGATGTAGGTGTTTGATGGAAGATGCAGCGTCGACGTAACCACGCACGTTGTATCTGAAGGAAGTTGGACACCTTCATTCGCCGCAGCGGCAGCATTGATGGCCCTTTGCAACATCCTCGTGTCATCAGGCTTTTTGTCGCATGCAGGAGACACAAACGAGGTGGGTGAAGACGATGATCCTGTCGAAAACGACGATGATCCTGTCGAAAACGACGATGATCCTGTCGAAAACGAGGCTGCGACCGCCTGACCACCAGGAACAGCTGCCAGATATCCCACTATTAGCATCGTTATTATGAGGAAAGCCTTCATCGAGGTCGGTCCTTTCTTGGTCGAATCGGTGCTCACGGCTCCGTTGGCGGAGGTGGTGGGGGGATTTACGGGGTGATTGGCGGCATCAAACAGTGCATGTGCTGCGCCGCTTCATTGCCATCAAGAGCTTGGGGCTTCAAGGTGTCGTAGGTCTTGCGTGATCAGATAACCAGGAAACCCGAGGCCGAGGAAGCGTTTCGGCGTCGGGGCGAATTCAGTTGTCGAATTTCGGACGTCTAAGTCGGCAAAGGCGCCGGTATTCGTTTCACCCGAACCGGTCTGAACCGGTCTGGGGTGTTTCGACCTGAGCTTAGTCTGAGCGGGGCGAGATCAGGGCTCGGGCGAGCATGCGTCCGACGTCCTGCACAATCTCGGGATCCTCGCGGGCCGCGATCACAAACGTCCGCACTTGAGTACCTGGCGCCGTGACCTCGACATCAGGCGCGACAACCTGGTTTCGCCGTTCGCCGTTCGCCGTTCGCCGTTCGCCGATTGAGACGTCGAGAAACGGCAAGCCGCTCGCAGCCCGCTCTTGGATGGATGGAGCATGCTCGGCGACTCCCCGGTGAACGCCAGAGCGTCATGCTCCAGAGACGGTTGCGATCTTCGTTACGCCTGAGGATGCTGGAGTGATCGGCGGAGGTTGGTTGTGTGCAGCCTCTCGGTAGCGCAATAACGCTTCGGTTCGACGACACTATTTCCTGTTCGCGTTCAGATTCGCCAACGTCCAATCATGGTGGTGGAGTTCGCCGCCGTTGATGCAAATGGGGCACTTCCGAGGTCCAAGAGCGCGAAGGTAGGAGTGGAATCAGGAGCGGTTGACGATGTTGAACTCGGACCTCGCGACGGAGTTGGGCCTCGATCTGGCCGACATGACCGAAATAACCGTGTATAGGATTGGAATCCGGACGCAACATCAATCTCCTCGGGGCGTCAAGGTTCGATCGAGTCGGCGTTCTTGGTCTTTGCACGCCAGCACGCCCTGATGCTCGCTTCACAAAGCTGACATGTCTTCCGTTGACAAACCGTTTAACTGACGGTTGATAAGCGGCCGCGTCGACAACGCTTCACGCTGGACTTCAGGTCTGTGACCTGCACTTGAAAGTGGAGGTGATGGGACTTGAACCCACGAACCCCTTGACTGCCAGGCGCTTCTGGGCCAATTCGGAACTCGTTCTCTCTTGGAGAAAATGCTCAATCTTCCAGGTCGCGGAGACTCCCTAAATGACCCCTGGTGATCCTTTGGCAGAGCTTGACGAATGGTGAACACAGTGACGGGTCGCAACAACCATTGCAGCACTGGCGGCTGGGCGCGAGGCTGAATCTCAACCTCGACCTTTAGGAGGCATAAGCAATGAAGTCCAAACTCTTGACAACTGCGGTATCCGGGCTCGTCGCACTTGGCACCATGTTGGCCATCGTCGTTCCCGGATCGTCGATCGCGCGGGCGGGGGGGCGAAGCACAAGATCACCACGTGGTCAAATGTCGGCACTGACGTCGAGGGTGCGGCCGGGGGCACCTTCTCGTGCAACTCGACGACCGGGGTGTGGAAGCTTTCACTGACCGGGATCCAGGTGATCGAATCGAATGGCACAACCGAGTGGCCGTCCCTCACTATCGGGGCAAATATCGGTCCAGACAGCGAAGTGTTTTCAAATCTCTCGATCAAGCAGGACGCGACTGACGGTCTGTTCGAAATCTCGTTCAAATCCAGCTCCGGAGGACCGGAGGGTGGCAGCACGAATCTCACCAATCCCGGCGTCGACTGCGCGACCGGAGATGAGGTGGTTATCTTTGGTGGCGATGGCATTGCTTTCCGTTTCGGCTACATGAGTTGAGCCAACTCGACGAACCTCCGTATGGGGTGTACCCGCCTCAGTTCGCTGCCGGTCCGGGGCGTTATCCAGCCATAGGCTTGACCGGAAATGCCATCCCATCCCGACAACTACGCATCGGCACGGACAATCGCAAAGCAGCTCTTCGAGCAAGGCGAGTTGGATTGGAGCCGGGAGCTTGAAGACGCCATCACAGGCGGCTCCACGGCCACGGAAATGCTGATGAGAGTCCGGTTCACTCTTCAACGGCTTCTTAAATCTGGCACCGCAACAGAAGGCGAGAGGGTGGCAGCACAGAGCTTGGTCGTCGAGTTGGACGACGTTCTGAGCTAGTAGGCAGAGTGTCCCAAAACGCCGAGTTTGAGACGGATGCGACTCACTCCAGTTGGCCGAGTTCCTCGAATAGGTCGGAACCGCTCGAGAGTTCGTGAGCGGCTGACCTCATGTCTCGTGCTCACCCTCCGAAGTGGAATCATTGCCAGATGTACCGGGAGGCGGCGCGCTTTTACGATGCGATCCACGGGGCGAGAGGGCGCGATCTAGTCTCTGAAGCCGACTCCCTCATTAGAGAGATCCAACTACGCAATCCAGAGGCTCATACGTTGCTGGACGTCGCCTGCGGCACCGGAGCCAACTTCCCTCGCTTCTCTGAATCGTTCGAGGTCATGGGTCTGGATGCAAGCCAGGACATGCTCGCAATAGCTCGCGAGCGGTACCCCGAGATTCCCCTAGTCGTAGCTGACATGCGCTCGTTCAGCATTGAAAGACGATTTGATGCCATTGTGAGCGTATTCAGCGGGATCGGATATATGACTGAGGAATCTGACCTGCGACAGGCGATTTTGACGATGTCAGCTCACCTCGGGCCGGGAGGCGTTCTTGCTCTAGAGGGATGGGTCGAGCCGGACGAATGGTGGGGGCCCACGGTAAGCGCCGACAGCTGTCAAACCGATGAGTTCGCGCTGGCTCGAGTTACGAGATCTGATGCAGATGGCGTGCGATCTCGCTTCACGACGAGATACATCGAGGCAACGCATGAGGGGATCACCAGCATTGATGAGGACCACGTCATGCGACTCTCGGATCCCGAAGAGTTCGCCGCCGCCTACCAGGAAGCCGGGCTCACATTTGAACGACTGCCCAGCCTGCTCCGACCCGGCAGAGGCGTCTATATCGGTATGACCCCTACGTAGGAGCAACTTGAATACAGGGTCTCCCAGTCCGCCGAGTCCGTGGGAACACTGATTTACGTGGATAAGCCTACGAAAGGTTGGCACAAGGACCCCACTGGACCTGGCCGTTGGAACTTCTGGGACGGGCGACGATGGAATGGATCCCGTCAAGTGCGCGGCGATGGCCATGCGGGCGGAGCGTTCAGGCTCTATGGATGGCGGCGGGTCTGGAACGGCAAGATCCTGCGTAACCCCGCTGTGTTCTACCCGCTCGCCTGGTTCAACTGCTCGGTCCGGGAGCGAAGGGGCGGCTGGACCGTTCCACATCAACGCCGGCTTGAGGGCGTCGTGATTGACACCTCGGGCGGATACGCCAATAGGCCATAACGTCCCTTTCGTGGCGGCTCCAATGATGCTGGATCTGATTGAAGCTCATCATCAACGCTGGGGGGACTCGTCCACCATGGTGGCGACGTTTGGGGCGATTGACGCCGAAGGAGTCGCGAGCTGGTACGAGCGTGCCTGCGTCGCAACTCTGCGATCTCCGCCAACTCGGGGCCTGTTTTTCGGCGCGTCGGCCGGGTGTGTTGCCGGCATCGAGCTCGCCGACGGCCGAGAGGTGGTCATGAAGGCCTACCAACCTCGGTGGAGGCTCGATGCTCTCGAGGCAGTCTCGGCGGCTCAGCAACGACTATCGGGCGCTGGATTCGCCTGCCCGGTTCCAGTGCTTCCGCCATTGCAGTTCGAGGACGTGGCCGCGAGTATCGACTTCTTCCTTCCCGACCCCGGCATGCGACTCTTGGACATGGACGAAATGGAGGACTCGGCCGGCAGCTTGGCGCAGGCGACCTCGATACTTCGTGATGAAGACGCCAGGCCATGGGTAAACACACATGCAATGGACCGACCGAGCGGATATCTCTACCCGATCCCTCACAACCCTCTCTTCGACTTCACCTTGAAGGCCGAGGAGGCAGCTTGGATCGATGAGCTGGCGACCGCAGCCCTCGATGCCCAGGACCAAGACGACACGCCCCCGCAGATGCTCCACGGTGACTGGTCCGCCCGAAACATCCGCATCGTCGACCATCGCCTCGTCGCCAGCTACGACTGGGACAGCCTCGGAGCTTTTCGAGAGAGCAAAGGTGTGGGCATCGCTGCCGCAACGTGGCGCTCCAACGGTGAGCGGAACGACCCACCGGCACCGGACTCTGACGAGATCAACTGTTACCTCGAGGCGTATGTCGGGGCTGCGGGCGGATCCCGGGGTAGGAAATGGCGGACCGCGGCGATGGGTTCAGCGCTGTACACGTTGGCCTACACGGCCCGCTGCGAGCACTCACTGGAAGCCCAAGATCCCCACTATCAGGCGCGTCGTGCTCGTGACACCCTTGCTGCTGACCACGACAGGTTCCTCAACGCATTGAATGACCGGTAGAGCAATCGGACACGCGGGGGGGGGATAGCCCAGTTCGCCGGCACCGCGCTGCTTTATCGATCGGCATCGATTTCGGCAGGTGACCTCGGTTCGCCCGTTGCGGCAAGTCCCGCTCGGTGTGCCCACACTGCTAGCAAAGGGTCGCCTGGGTGCGATTCGGGGGTACGTCGTTCGCTGTGAGGCTCACTCCAGCGTCCGGCGAGACGGAAGTACTGTTCGACGATCTCACATCGCTGCTCGTCGTCGGCGTACAGCCAGCCGCGAATAGCCTTGCTCGGAAAGCATCGATTAGAGAACGCACAGACGAACGGACCTCCTGGGCGCAATACGCGAGCCACGTCAATAAACACTTCTACGGGTCTGGTGAGGTAGTCGACGGAAACGCAGCACACCACGGCGTCGAAGGACTCGTCGGGGAATGGCAACCGGGGCTCGGCGTTGAGGTCGTGGACGACGCAGACCCGTGCCGAGGGGTTCGCGTCGAGCTCGTCGGAGTTCATCCCTAGAGCGGTTAGGCGCGCGGGCGGGGTGCGGAAGTGCGAGACCCACGAACTCATCAGATCGAGCACGTCGCCGGAGATCCCCAGTTCGGCATATAGGGCACCAACCGCGGCGATGGCATGGTCGTCGAGGTGGGTGACCAGGCGAGGCCACGAGTAGAACACCGAATCGCGGGACGGGTCGGCCCGGTCAAAGAAACCGAGCGGGAAGGGGTTGCTGTCCTCCACCCTCTCAGTTTGTCGCGGTTGCGTCCCCAATCCAGAAGGACTGCTCAATGGGCCCGGCCTCACTGGTACAGCTGTGCTGCGATCCGTCCGAGACGTACATGGCGACTCGCCACGCTCTCCAAAACGACGACGGATCGTCGAGCGTTCGGCATCAGACCAAAGAGGGAGGAGTAGCCCCCAGTCCCACCGTTGTGCCAGACCACGCCATTTGGCTCGGCTGACTCGTTGATGTTCCAGAACAGTCCCGATCGGCGATTGGGGGCATCGATATTGATCCCATCGATCGGGACCATCGATTTCGCCCCAGGCGCCGAGCGGTTCAACAGTGCGGACGCCAACCGCGACAAGTCATCGATTGTGCTGTAGACGCCACCCACCGGCGCGTATCCACCCATGATCCATGGCTGCCGGGGAAGACCCCGCCTCGATCGGCCCATGGGGCACAGTCACTTCGGGTTGACACAGCTGTGTCGGTCATACCCAATGGCTGGAAGATCCTGGTTGACAACAAGGAGGCGAAGTCAGTCTTGGCCGCTATCGCGAGCAGTTGCCCGAGTAGGGCACCCCCGAGGTTGGAGTAGTTGCTGGAACCCCGTTCACGAAGCACTTGGCCTGCTGCCTGCTTCACTACGGTCCTCGGGGCAGTACGAAATAAGGATTCAGACCCATGCCGGCATAGGGCAGAGCACGCAAGCGGGTTTCGATCCCACGAGGCATGCGAGGCAACCCCGAGGTATGGGTGGCCAACTCGAGCAAAGAAACCGACGCAAGCTCACTCCTTGCCTCGACGGTGGCGATCTGGCCTACCTCGGAATCCAGCGAGACCAGATCCGCTTCGACGCAGTCGGCGAGCAACATGCCAGTCAGTGCCTTGGTGATGGAGCCGATCTCGAAAGGGAGATCTGGCGAATGACCAACGAAGGCGAAACGTGAAGATGGTTGGGCAGCGAGATCGATCAAAGCGGCAGCGAGACGACTCTTACGTCCGGTAGCGAACTCGCCCACCCGAGCGAGCAGCTCGGGATCACTGCGAGCCAACTCGTCGTTATGCGCAAGCGCTGACTCTGGCGAGCACGAGCGAAAGAACTCACGTTCTTTTAGAACACGACTCGACTAGAAACTGTCGCCGTTCGCCGGGACCGGGTGCCAGCCAGAGGCACTTCGGGCTACTCATTGCCTGCGACGCCAGAGTCGGGATCGGGCAATACAGTCAGTGCGCGCATCGTCTCGCCGTGAGTCGGGGAGAAGCCCGCGCACCAGAGGAGGAGTGGCAATGAGCAACATCGGCTTTCTGGAGCTTCCTTCAATCACTTCGGAGGCCCAAGCGCTCTTTGACGAGGACATCGCCGAGGATGGCTACGTGATGAACGTGTCGAAGTTGTGGTCCCACAACGCGGCGTTGGTGACGAATCTCTTCGACTTGATGGGTCAATCTATCGCCGATCAGAACCTGAGCTTCCGCCAGCGGGCCATCCTCGTCGCCGCCTGTGCATCGACCCTGGGTGATTCGTACTGCTCCCTTGCGTGGGGCTCAAAGTTGGCAGGGGTCTCTGATCCTGAATTTGCGGCCGCCGTTATCCGCGGAAGCGACGAGTCCTTAAGTGACAGCGAGCGCGCGTTGGCATCATGGGCACGCAAGGTAGCGAGCGATCCCAACCGCACCACGGCTCAGGACGTTGGAAGCCTCCGCTCTGTTGGATTCAGTGACTCCCAAATCTTCGCGGTGACGGCCTTTGTGGCCTTGAGGCTTGCCTTCTCCACTGTCAACGATGCCCTCGGCATCGGTCCTGACCTTGCTCTTCAGGCGGCTGCTCCGAAAGCAGTCGTGGATGCAATCGGATTCGGACGCTCCACTCTGACATGAGTGATCTTGGGTGCCCCACTTCGCTTGGTATGGGCCGGATGTCTGAGCCGGCTGGATACGGGAGGACCGTTCTCAATCAGAACCGGCTTCCAAGCCAACCGTGATTCTCGGAGTGCCAGCCAGCGTCTGCAGGACGACGCAGTAGCGCTCGGTCGTGGAAACCAAATCGGCGACTTCCTCGGGAGTGGCCGAGGTCGTGAGGTCGAAATGGAGGCGAATGGCAGTGAAGCCAACCGAGGCGTCCCGTTCGACGCCAAGGGTTCCCCGGAAGTCAAGGTCGCCCTCCGCCCGGACGCTCCCTTCGACGATGAGTCCCCGGTTGATCGCGACAGAACGCAGCGTCACCCCGGCACAGGCCACCAGGGCCTGAAGGAGCATGTCGCCGGAGCAAGCGAGACTGCCGTCGCCGCCGCTCGCAGGATGCAGTCCTGCCTCCACCATCGCCTGCCCGGTTGCTACGGAGCATGAGACCTCCTCATCTCCGAGTTTTCCGTCGGCGTGAAGTGTGATGAACGCTCGCGCTGGGTCTTCCCGGTACTGAGCTTTCAGAGGTGCCTGAGTCGCCCTGAGTTGCTCGCGGTCCATTTGGTTCCTCCTGATCGCGATCGACAGAGGACCCTAGATCGACGGGAGCCGGGGCACTGAGAACACTCGGGGCGAAGCTGCAGCAGCCTGCACCGGAGGGTGGCTCAGTACGCCGGGACGGTGGGACTGTTCGGCGCCTATGGGGCCATCAGCTGAGTAGCGTTTCAGAGCGATGGATTGGGATGCTCTCGGGGTTGCAAAGCCATCACACGTCGTAGTGTGGCGAGCACGAGCGAACCGACTCAGGCTCATTTGTGGCATACATGGCCACCGAGTGCGCTACAAGAACGTGGTCTCCCGTTTCGCTCCGGAATTCGCCATACACCAGCCCGACTCATCCCTCTCGATCCTCATGATGTGCGCCTGTCGAAGGCACTACAAGGTGATGTCCGGCGTAGATCCCTACGTCGGTCGGAAGAGCAAGCGCAGAGTCTCAGGGTGACCGCGTACGCCGGACTTCAGACGAAATCCGCGGCAAAGTATCGAGGTGGCAGAGTCGGATATCCACGTTCTGGTGATCTGCGGCGCATCAGGCACAGGAAAGACCTCAACTGCATTTGAGATTGGTCGTGTCCTGCAGGATCTCGGGACTCGGCATGCACTAATCGACACCGATGAACTTGATCGAGTTTGGCCACGGCCCGAGCCTGTTGATGCTCTGATCGGTATCTCTCGCCGTAACCTGAGTGCGTGGTGGGCCAACTTCTCGGAGTTGGGCGTTCGACACCTTGTGCTCTGCGGCGTGATGGCTTCGGTGACGCAGAGTGAACGTTGGATTGCGGAAGCCGTTGTAGGAGCTCGCATCAGCTTCGTCCGGCTGTCGGCAACTCGAAACACACGAGAAGAGCGTCTCAGGCGTCGAGAGATCGGAAGTGGCTTTGATGACGAGATGCTGAGTTCAGACAGAGCTGCGGCCTACGCAGATGCTCACGATTCGGCGGAGGTGTTGCGAGTTGCAACAGACGCCAAAGGCATCGGTTTGGTCGCACGAGAGGTGCTTGAGGTCGTTGGCTGGGCCCGATAGCGGGTATGCCCCTTTGGCCGGGGCCGGGTGCCACCCTGGGGCACAACGGGATACGGGGCTGCGGGGCGACAGTTGAGATCTCAGTCGCTCCGATGTAACGACGATGCTCCCTGCGGGAACAGTCCGCCTGTATCTAATGGCCTGAGACCCCGGACACGGCGTCTCTCCGTCCTGCTGGCACCACTTCAGGCCGTACCGTCACGCGGGCACGAGACAAATCTGCTCAGGTGCACCTAGTGTTCGCAATGGCAGAGTGTCTCTACGAAAACTGGGGGTGTCGCCCATGTACAAGGTCATCGTGGTAGGTACAGACGGTTCGGATCGAGCAGGGATCGCCGTAAAGGAAGCTATGGCTTTGGCCAAGTTGTGGGGGGCTGAGCTGCACGCCGTCAATGTGGTGCACCCAGCCGTCCCTATCGGATTCGCTGACTCGCGAGCGGGGCAGGATCAGGTGAACACCATGCGTGAAGAAGCTGAGGCGATCCGGTCACAACTGCTCGCCGACGCCAAAGCCGAGGGGGTTTCTCTCAAGGTCCACAATCCAGGCGGGGATGCAGCGAAGGCGCTTCTTGGCACCGCCGAGAACGTCTCTGCGGATCTCGTCGTAGTCGGCAACAGAGGCATGAGCGGTGCGAAGCGCTTCGTCAAAGGAAGCGTGCCCAATACTGTTGCTCACAGCAGCCACTGCGACGTGCTGATTGTCGACACTGACGGCGCTTAACGGCACCAAGCAGCGCCGCCCTTGGTGATCTGGATGCCCCCCTTACGCCGGGACTGCGACACTTCCCAGTCCGACCGATATCGGCCACTTCGGTGCGGGATGTCCGTCGACCACTAATCGATGGAAGACTTGGGCATGACAAGCCGGATCGCTGCCATTTCTATTGATGCCGTCGATCCCCGCCGAGTGGCCGAGTTCTGGTGTGCCGTCCTTGGTTGGGAGATCCACAATCTCGATTCCACCGGGGCGGACATAGGCCCTCCTAACGGTTCATGGCCAACCATCGATATCGGACGCGTGCCCGAGAAAAAGGCGGTGAAGAACCGGCTCCATCTTGACCTTCGCGCAGATGCATCCACCCAGAGCGATGAGCTCCGCCGCTTGCTGGACCTTGGCGCCCAAAGGGTCGACGTGGGCCAGACATCGGACTCCACCTGGGTCGTGCTCGCCGATCCCGAAGGGAATGAGTTCTGTCTGCTGTCTCGTTCCGTCCAGGAGGTTCCGGGAGGGTCCTGAGCGGGGCACCAGTTCGAGGCGCGCGCCCCATACCGCTGGGCCGAGGCGCCTTCGGTCTGTGCCGAACAAAGGAATAAAACGGTTGAGTGCCGTGTCTGTTCGGCTTTGGGAGGCGCAAAGACGCCCCGATAGCGTCTGAGGTCGGTGAGGGTGCCGGATCAATGCTTATCGGAGCTGCAAGAGCTGGGCTATCTCGTGTTCGAGGGGTTCCTCGGGACCGAGGAACTGGCTGTGGCACGAGAGATGCTGTGGTTGCACTACCCCAGGCCTCAGGAGTACTTCTCTGACCCGGCGGCCCACGCCTTGTTGGCAACGAGCCAGTTCGCCGGCATCATCGCGGGACCGTGGCGATCTTGGGATCTGAACCGCCTGGCCTTTCATCCCGACCTCCTCGACCTGGCCGAGCGTTTCTTGGGCTCTGATGACCTACGTCTTTACGAAGCCGAGCTGTGGGCCAAGTACGCCGGGGCCGTGGACTACGACCAGAGCCACCACCGCGACTTCGGCAACCACACACTGGTCGTTCCGAAGAGTTCCGACCCGGCCACACAGATGACAAGCTTGATCCTCCTTTCGGACGTCACTGAGGAGGATGGACCCACCAAGGTCGTCCCGCTGTCGGTTGGGGAAAGCGTTCCCTATTGGCCGAGCTCCCTCGTCGACGGGGGCAATGACTTGGCCCAGACCTACCTCCCGGCTGGGAGATTCGCCGAGGAGGAGGTTTCGGTTACGGGGCCGGCAGGAACTCTGTTCTCCTACCGGCCCGACATACTGCATCGTGGGTCGCGCATGATCGGCGAGCGCGCAGCCCGATTCACCATGTCCGCTCACTACGACGTTTGGGGGCGACGCTGGACCGGAAGAGTTGCGTGGCCCGCCAATGCACTCGGACCCAACTGGTGCGAACTGATCGAGCGGGCGACACCTCGGGAGCGCTCGGTCTTTGGGTTCCCCGCGCCGGGCGATCCGTACTGGGACGAGCAGACTCTGGCCGATACCCAGGCGCGCTACCCCCGGGCCGACATGACGCCCTACCGCTGAGGGCGGCCGATCAGGACCGCTCCGCGAATCGCTGGCGCCCCCAGCGCTCGCCCCTTAATTGCATGGCCCCCTTTTCGGGCGAAGTGTCACAATCCTGCGGCCTCGGGCGCAGCCAAGCCACTGGGACCTACGCTCGCAGCATGGCTCCAGAGAAGGATGCCAAGAAGAAGAGGCGGGTCGAGGCATTGGGCGTTGCCTTGAGCGGCTTGGCATCAGGAGACGATCCCGAGGCGGTAGTCGACAAGCTGGCCGAGTTCTACCGCGACAACCCCTCTGCGGGCGAGGATTTAGTCGAGCTTGCGGCCGAGGCAATCGAGGAGTCCGGGGCGTCAGCGTTTGAACCGATCAACTACGCAGAGATCCGGGAGAGCTACCTTCCGGAATGTCGGTTCAGTGGCAAGAGGCAGCACCACAAGAGTCACTTCGCCCTGACGGCCGCAGCCATGCTACGCGCCGGCGTGTACCCCGACTTCGACAGCGAAGCGGACTACTGGGGCGTTGATGGTTCTTGGGTCTATTCCTTCTACGCCCTCGTCATCTACGTGCGCGTAGCGGCCGAGCGAACAGAGCGGCCGGTCGAAGAGGTGGCGAGGGTGCTGGCCTCTCGCCGTGGCCTGAAGCTCTAGGAGTGGATTAATTGACTAATTCACTCGGGATTGTAGTATATAGGCCATGTCGTTCCTGGCGAGTCTCCGCATACACCGCCCGAGCCCCCTCAACGGCGCGGACAGACGTTTGAGGTCCACCGTGAGGACTGTCTTGGAGGACAGTTACCGGCGAACGGGCGACCCGATAGTCATCCGGTGCCATGGGGGTCCCCGTACCAGCCGACCAGAGACCTTTCCCCCCAGGTTTGAGGTAGCAGTGAAGGGCGGACTCTACGTGCTGCTCGATGAGGGTCCGATTGCTGACTGGAAGTATCAGTTCGTACCCAACGATCACTGAGTCCTACCCATGCCTCACTACACGTGTTACCCGGTTACCTACGCGACGGGATCATCCAGCCGAGGTGTGGAAAGAGCGTCACAGCAATCAACAGGGCCAGGAGCAGTGTCGGCGTAAGGTTCGCTCCGCGCGGCCGGCCAGAGCTGCACGTGCGAAGAGAGTGGCCGAAGGGGATCGAACCGGCATCATCAGCTTGGAAGTCGCCCGCCCCCATGGTGCTGCAGGGTGGTACGCCATCCCGCGTACTGGGCTACTCGGCGAAGCGGCTCGCGGTGTGCGAGGTTGGTCCCATGAAGGCAGTGTTGAGAGCCGAATCGGGTATGAGGGCGCATGCCGACCGATGCTCCTATGGATGTTGTCAACCCCTTTCGTGGGAATTTTCGGGAGTGAGGACGGCGGACAGACCAATGATGGGCCACTCGTCGAGAGGGCAAGCTCTTATCAGGTCACGCGTCTTCGAGAGTCGGTGAACCCGGGCCATGGACCGGCATATCGGTTACAGGTCAGTCTCATCGACGACAGGCGTACGGTGAGCCAGGTCCATGGTCCGGGGATCTAGGCGCGAGGCAGGTAGCGGTAGACCTCGCGGGCGACATAGCGCTTGAGCATGCGGATGGCCTCGCTCTTGGAGCGACCGTCTTTGACTCGGCGCTCCATATAGTGCTGCGTTCTCGGGTCAGAGGCCAGGCGTGTGATCACGATGTGCCACAGCGCCCGGTTGGCCTGGCGGTCCCCACCGCGGTTGAGCCGGTGGCGCGTGACCTTGCCCGAGGAGGCCTCCAGCGGTGAGACCCCGCACAGATGCGCCCAGGCCGCCTCAGAATGCAGGCGCTCGGGGTTGTCGCCAGCAGCGACCAACAGCGCGGCCGCGGTGTCGATGCCGACTCCATAGACGGCGAGCAACTCGGGAGCAGTGGTCTCGAGCAGCGGGGTGATCATGGCATCGAGCTCTGCGATCTCGGCTTCGAGATCGGCCACGCGGTGCGCCAAAGAGGAGAGCGACGCCTTGGTCGCCGAGGTGACCACATCGGGTGAGCGGGTCGGACGCAAGCCCTGGGCGGCAGCGACGAAGGCGGCGATGGGGAGGCCCTTGAGTTTGCTCTGGAGCTGGTCAGGAGCGCTGAAGGTCAACTGGCGCATCTGGCCGAGTGCCTTGATGCGCGCCCCTCGGGCCGAGCGCTTGGCCACGACGAGGACCCTGATGGCCTCGACCGAACCATCCCTGCTCTTGGCCGTGCCCTGGGCCCTCCCGGACTGCGCCGCCCGCGCGGCCTCGAGCGCGTCGAGGGGATCGGACTTGCCGCTTTGTCGGCGGGCCTGACGGTTCTGGCGGTCCACTTCGACGACATGGACCCCCGCTTTGGCGAGGAAACGGGCGACGCCGGCCCCATAGGACCCCGTCCCCTCCACGCCGACCTTGCTCACTTCGCCGAACGCTTCGAGCCAGCTGAGCAGTGCCGAATACCCGTCGGGATCGGCCCGGAACGATTGGGTGCCGAGCAGGCCACCGACCTCGTCCAAGACGGCGGCCACGTGGACCTCTCCGTGCGTGTCGATGCCACCGGTGACGGCGCGCGTGGCTTCTACGATGGTCATGCCATCCCTTCCTTTCCTTAAGTCGGTTGAGGGGTGGCGCGGCCGTCCCGAGAAGGAGTGACGGTGCGGGTCGATCTGCTCTAACAGAGCGGCCCATCACCCCTCTGGAACGGGGCACGCCGCGCCTCGTCTGAGTTTGCCCGGAGCTCCGGTCGACGGTGTGCGAACACCAAGGGGTGTCCGTCGTGATCTCAAGTCAGACCAGCGGCTCCGGTGCTCCCGAAACTACTGACGACCAACCTTGTAGCGGTGGACCCTCACGGGAGCTTCACAACATCATTGGCGTACGGAGGTATCCGATCCGGTGTTGGGGGCAGTCTTTATGTCCTTGCGCTCGTCGTGAAGTAGCGACCCCGGTAGTGAATTAGTGGCGGCGTCGGATCGGCGTCGAGTTCCACTTCATCGATCGTCCCGCGGATCAATAGCGAGTAACCACCCTCGATGAACCCCATGAAAGTGATCGCTGAGCGGGTTGTCACATCGCTGAGCACAGGGCCATAGTCCGACCTGACGACGGAAAGGCCCTCGAACGGATCTCCCGGATATCGCAACGCGAACTGGTCGGCGATTCGGGCGTGTGCCTTGTCCAGCACGTGTACGACGAACCGCTTCGACGCACGCACCGCGTCCCAGAACGGCGAATCCGGAGCAATGAGACCAAGAACCGATGGAGGGTCACCCTCCCCAATGAGGATGGACGACACCGTGATTCCTTCGGGCCGGCCCTCGTTTCCGTTCGCGGTCCAGATCGTGACCGGCATCGGCATCCGGCCACGGAAACGCCGTATGTGATCTCTCTCTTCGAGAGGAAGCTCGAACGGATCAGACCCGATGCGCTCAAACCCGTCCTCAATGCTCACGTCGAAACCCTATGCCGAGAGACAGACCTGCCATGCCAACCGCTCCGATGGCCGAACCGCCCCACCGGCCCGGCTTCGTGCGAAAGCACCCCGGGGGGGAATTCCCAGGGTGCTCCCCAATCCGGTGAACGGGGACGCCCGCGTTCACCGAATCTGAAGCTCGGCGCGGGAATCAGCGCCCTCTCCGATTCGTCTGGTCCCGTACGATTGTTCCGATTCCTGTGCCTCTGCGATGCACGCTGGACACACGGCACGCCGACGAACCGAGTCAATCCCTCAGCGGGCCGCGCAGTGGGGAGGGGCTCAACGGTCAGCGTCGGGCTCGTCGCCAACCTCATTTCAGAGGGCCGCACAGCATGCGGTCAGCCAGTCACCTCGACGTTCGTCACTTTGCGTTCACACTTCTCGCTGGAGCAACGCGTTCCCAGCCGAAGCGGCGCATCTATCAGTTGCCGTAGGGTCGGCACAGATATAAACAGACTCGCGTCAACACCGGCGGCATCTCGGAGTCGACATCGCATACGGATTCTCCCCACGTCAACACTTAGATGAAGGAGAGTGCAAAAGTGCTCAAGAAACGAATCTTGCTGGCGGTCATCACCGGCTGCGCTGCTCTGGTCCCGCTCGCTGGGATGGCGGCCCTGACGAATGGTCCCGCTGGAGCGCAACCCCCAGGGATCAAATGCAGCGCGGCCTCTGGGACCGTGATCGGGTCCACTCTCCACATCCATCTCACCGTTTGCACCGGGAACACCGGGGCATCGGGCCACACCAAGCTGACACCGCCATCGGGCAGTTGGAGAATCAAGTGGGCGAACCTGGACAGGACCCATTTCACCTATTCGCTCGGCGCCGGGACGCGTTGCCCGGTGAGTTCTGTCGCCGATGTCCTCGTCACCGGCACGGTCACTGCGGACAACACCGCCGACACCGCAGCAGGTGCGGCGCTGGCTGGGGAATTCTGTGTCTCCACCGGCCTGACCATCGCCCTGGCTCCGGGCACGAAATTCGTCATCGCGGGATAACCAGCGACAAGTTCCGTGCCACACACACGAACGGGGGATTCGCCACACCGGCGGGCCCCCGTTCGCGCGTCATGACTACGCCCAGCGCAAGGCCCTCCGTTCTCGCCACGCGTGTCGCCGGAGATCTCCAATCCGGAGACCGCCAGATCTACGGCACAGACCGTTCGCGATCGGTCGTGCTTGTTATCGCGCGGGGAAGACGGGGGACAAATCGGTGAGTGGCCGAGCGCACTAAAAAATTCCACTCTGGCCAGGAAATTTTGTGGAGGCGATGGGACTTGAACCCACGAACCTCTTGACTGCCAGTCAAGCGCTCTACCAGCTGAGCTACGCCCCCAGTGGTGGACGACCACGCTAGCAGTCAGAGGGCCGGACTCTCGTCGGTCGGCCCCACTCTGAGGAGCGCTCCGACGGTCGGCGGGCCGCCCAAATGAGCTTGTCAAAGCTGCTCAGAAGTGTGCGGACGGTCGCCTACCCTGGTGACATGGCACGCGCGTACGACGTGGGCGCGGTGGAGCTGAAGTGGCAGCGACGCTGGGCCGACGAGGGAACCTACGAGATCGACAACGACGACCCGAGGCACAAGTTCTACGCGCTGTGCATGTACCCGTATCCCTCCGGGCCGGCTCACCAGGGTCACGTGCGCAACTACACCTTCGGTGACTTGACCGTTCGCTACCAGACCATGCAGGGGAGGGGGGTCCTGAGCCCCATTGGGTTTGACTCGTTCGGGCTCCCGGCCGAAAACGCCGCCATCAAGACCGGGACGCACCCCAGAATCTTCACGGAGGCCCGGATCGCGGAGCTCAAGGCGTCGCTGATCCGCTTGGGTGCCGTCTACGACTGGCGCCGCGAGGTGCACAGCCATGATCCCGACTACATCAAATGGACCCAGCTGATCTTCCTCCGACTCTGGGACGCGGGTCTCGCCTACCGTGCCACGGCACCGGTGAACTGGTGCCCCGGGTGCCAGACGGTCCTCGCCAACGAGCAGGTCCTCCCCGACGGGACCTGTGAGCGCTCCGGCGACCTCGTCGAGAAGCGTGATCTGGAACAGTGGTTCTTCCGGATCACCAAGTATGCCGACGAGCTCCTCTACGCCCTCGACGACCTCGACTGGCCGGAGCGGGCCAAGGTGATGCAGCGCAACTGGATCGGTCGGTCCGACGGTGCGGAGTTCGACCTGGCGGTGGCGGGCCACCCCGGCCTGAGCGTGCGGGTCTTCACCACCCGCCCGGACACGAGCTTCGGGATGACCTATGCCGTCATGGCGCCCGAGCACCCCTTGGTCGACGAGCTGACGACAGAGGCGCAGCGGGCGGGCGTCGAGGAGCTCCGCCGGCGGGCCGCGCAGGAGACCGAAATCGAGCGGATGACCGAAGGCGACGCTGCGGCGCTCGAGAAGCGCGGCGCGTTCACCGGGACCAACGTCATCAACCCGTTCACCCACCAGCCGGTCCCGCTCTACGTCGCCGACTACGTCCTCATGGGATACGGCACCGGCGCGATCATGGCCGTCCCGGCCGAGGACGAGCGCGACTGGGCCTTTGCCACGGTGCACGGGCTGCCGATCGTTCGCACGGTGCAGCCTCCCGAGGACTGGGACGCCAACGGCGGCGGTGCCTATACCGGCGACGGCGTGAAGATCAACAGTGGCTTCCTCGACGGTCTTCCCATCGCGGCCGCCAAGAACCTCGCCATCGACTGGCTCCAAGAGCAGGGGCTGGGGGAGCGCAAGGTCAACTACCGGCTCCGCGACTGGCTGGTGTCGCGGCAGCGGTTCTGGGGCTGCCCGATCCCGGCCGTCTACTGCGACATCGACGGGGTGGTCCCGGTGCCCGAGGACCAGCTCCCGATCGTCGCGCCCGACGACGTGGAGTTCCTCCCGACGGGACAGTCGCCCCTGGCCCTCCACGAAGGGTTCTTGTACACGACGTGCCCGATGTGCGGCGGGCCGGCCCGTCGCGAAAGCGACACGATGGACACGTTCGTCGACTCGTCCTGGTATTTCCTGCGCTTTTGCGACCCGTGGAACACGGAGCGGCCGTTCGATCCCGCAGCGGCCAGCCATTTCATGCCCGTCGACCAATACATCGGCGGGATCGAACACGCCATCCTCCACCTGCTCTACGCGCGCTTCTTCACGCGTGCCCTCATCGACGTGGGCCTGGCACCGGGCGTCGAGCGGGAGCCGTTCAAGCATTACCTGGCCCAGGGGATGATCCGGATGGACGGCACCAAGATGTCCAAGTCCAAGGGCAACCTCATCGCGCCTGAGCACTACTTCGACACCGTCGGCGCGGACGCGCTGCGGCTGTTTCACCTCTTCGTCGGACCACCGTTCGACGACATGGACTGGTCCGAACAGACCGACCAGTTGATAGATGGATGCGGCAAATTCCTGGACCGCCTGTGGCGCACGTGCGCGGCCGCACCCGACCTCCGTAGCGGGACGCCGACCCCGGCGGACCACGCCGTGCGCCAGGCGGCGCACCGCACCATCGCCGAGGTCACCGATGAGATCGAGCGCTGGTCCTACAACACCGCGGTCGCACGCTGCATGGAGCTCCTCAACCTTTTGCAGCGCTACGCCCGCGGCGACGCACCTGCAGGCCCGTCAGCGCAGGCCCGCGCGGACGGCAGCGGAAACGGTCGCGAGGCGAGCTCCAGCTCCAGCGGCACACCTCGGCCGCACGCCGAGGTGTGGAGCGAGGCACTCGATGCGCTGCTCCAACTTCTCGCCCCCCTCACGCCGCACGTCACCGCAGAGCTCTGGGAGATGCGTCACCCCGACGTTCCCTCCGTCCACCTGCAGCACTGGCCGGAGGCAGATCCCGAGCTGGTGCGTCAGGACACCGTGACCATGGTGATCCAGGTCAACGGGAAGGTGCGCGACCGCATCGACGTGGATGTGGCGATCTCCGAGGCCGACGCCGAGGCGGTCGCATTGGCGTCGGAGAAGGTGAGCGACGCGCTCGACGGGGCCACGCCCACGCGGGTCGTCTCTCGGCCTCCCCGTCTCGTCAACGTCGTCGTCTGAGGTTCGCCGCGGCTGCCGGCGAGGATCCCGGCCTCAGTCGCGGAACCCTGCGAGCACGTCCTTCCACGTCTCGGGATCGATCTTGTAGGGAGCGTAGAAACTGAAGCGGTCGACGAGGCCCCCGAAGCGGGCGCGCACCGCGGCGGCCACGCGGTCCAGCGGGCACACCACGGCGAACGCGTCGAGCACCTCGTCCGTGATCAGCTCGCCCATCTTCACCCACTCGCCACGCTTGGACAGCGTGTTCAGCTCTGGCTGGAGGTCGCCCCAGCCGTCGAGCTCCAACACCGGGCGGTAGGCCGGCGTCGACGCGTAGAACGCGATCTGCTGGCGCACCGCTGACGCGGCGGCCTCCGTGCTCGCCTCGTCGGGTCCGGTCACGACGAATCCCGGGTACGAAACGGTCAGGTCAGCCCGGGTCTTACCCGCTTTGGCGGCACCCCGCTCGAGCGCGGGCAGGCTCACTTCGCGCAGGTAGCGCTCGGTCGTGAAGCCATGGGCCAAGAAGCCGTCGGCGACCTCGCCGGCCACCTCGGTCATGTGTTGGCCCACGCCGGCGAGGAGGATCTTGGGGTTGCCGTACTGGTTCGGGCCCGGGTCGAAGAACGGCGTCATCAGCGTGTGGGTGTAGAAGTCACCGCGGAACTCGAGCTTTCCTCCCGCCTCCCACGCCTTCCAGATGGCGCGGATGGCCAGGATGAGTTCGCGCATGCGCGGCGCCGGGTGTGACCACGGCATGGAGAAGCGCTTGGTGATGTGCGGCTTGATCTGACTGCCCATCCCCAGCATGAAGCGGCCCTTGGTCAACAGTTGCAGGTCGTTGGCCACGACGGCGAGCGTCATGGGATTGCGGGCGAACGCGACCGTGATCCCGGTGCCGAATTCGAGCTTCTCCGTGGCGCCGGCACCGATGGCGATCGGCAGGAAGGGATCGTGGCTCGTCTCGGCCGACCACACGCCGTCGTAACCGCTCGCCTCCGCCTTGGCCGCCTGGACGGCGATGCCGGCGGGATCGAACCCGATGCCCCCGTCGATCTTCATGTCGCGTCCTCTCTCCGGGCTAGGTCTCCGGTCTGTCGGGCAGCAGTTCTACTGTTGTTCCTCGCCCCGCAGGAAGCGCTCGAGCTCAGCGGCGATCTCGTCGCCCGAGGGCACAGCCTCCACGCCCATGGCATTGCCCTCCGACGCGTCGATGCTCTCCTCGAGCTTGCGCACCATCGACTGATGCTCTTCGTTGTCGGCGATGAGCTGGTCGACCTGGCGGCGGGAGCTGTCCGCCGCGCGCCGCAGCGCCGAGGAGTCCAGCGAGAGCCCGCCGACGGCGGCCAGGCCCTCGATCAGCGCGGCGCTGGCCTCGGGGAATGGCATGCCCGCCACGTAGTGCGGCACCCGGGCCCACAGGCTGACCGCGGGCGTCCCGGCGTTGCCGAACGCCAGCTCGAGCGCCGCCATCACCCCGGCGGGCACTTCGAGCTCGCCCTGGACGACGCCGACCTGTTCAATGAGATCCGACGATCCCGCTGGCGCCGTCGCCGCCAGCTTGACCGGCCGGGTGTGCGGCGCCGGTGCGGGGAACGCGCCGAGGCCGACCACCATGCGCACCCGCCACGACCGCGCCAGGCCGACCACGGCGTCGGTGAAGGCGCGCCAGTGGAAATCGGGCTCGGGGCCGACCAGGAAGAGCAGGTCGCGGCCCGACTCGTCTGAGCCCTGCCGCACCACGGTGCGGGGCCAGGTGAGCTCGGTGGTGACGCCGTTGACGATGCGCGCCACCGGCCGGCGCGCCCGTTGGTCGAGGAAATGCTCGCCGTTGAAGGTGACGAGGGGCTCGGTGTGCCCGCTTCCCAACAGCGAGGCGATGGCCGTCGTCGCGCCGAGCCCGGCGTCCACCCAGCCCTCGAGCGACACGACCAGGAGGGGGTCCCGGAGGACCGGCTCGCCGTGGACCTCGAAGATCTCGGTCATGCCTCCGGGGCCTTCGGGGCTCACGGCACTCGCTCCAGTGACTCGGCGGCCATCTCGAAGAGCCGGCGGATCTGGGCGGGGAAGCCCTCGACACTGCCTTGGTCGCCGGCACCGGCTCCGCCGACGTAGCGGGCGTAGACGCCCTGGAGGATGCAGCCCAGCTTCCAGTATCCGAACGCGATGTAATAACCCACGCCGGAGACATCGAGGTCCGAGACCGAGTCGTAACGCTCGAGCACCTGGGCGCGGCTGGAGAACCCTGGCGCCGTCGTCGGCGAGAGCCCGAGCACCGCCATGGTGTCGTCGGGGTCGGCCCAATAGACCATGAGCAGGCCGAGGTCGGCCAGGGGATCACCCAATGTGCAGATCTCCCAGTCGAGGATCGCCCGTACGGTGCCGTCGTCGGCGAGCACGACATTGTCGATGCGGTAGTCCCCGTGCACGACGGAGGTGCGCTGCTGCGTGGGTATGCGCGCGGCGAGTTCGTCGCTGACCTGCTCGACCACCTCGCCGTGGTCGATGCCCTCGACCTGCATCTGGTCGTACTGCCCCCGCCAACGCTTGAGCTGGCGCTCGATGTAGCCGTCGTGTCGTCCCAGGTCGCCCAGCCCCACTGCGTCGGGGTCTACGTCGTGGAGCGCCGCCAGCGTGTCGGCCATGTGGTCGCCGACTACACGGCGCGTCGACTCGTCGAATGCCTCTTCGGCCTGGAGTGCGCTGCGCAGGATGTGGCCCTCGACGAACTCCATGACGAAGAAGGGCCGTTCGTTCACCGCCTCGTCGGTGCAGAGGCCAACGGTGACGGGGACCGGGATCCCCGCCGGCCCGAGCGAGTGCATGAGCCGGTATTCGCGCGACATGTCGTGCGCGGTCGGGAGCACGTGATGGAGGGGCGGGCGCCGCAGGGCCCAGGGCCGCCCCGCGGCGTCTTCGACCCTGAACGTCAGATTCGAGCGGCCGCCGGCGATCAGCGAGAACGTGAGCGGGGGAGTGATCTCGGGCACGTGGTTGACCATCCACTCGGTGACGTTGTCCTGGTGGATGCCCTCTGGCGCCGCTGACACGGGATCCGACGCTAATCGTTGCCGCGTGACCGGGACTGACGCCCGACGCACGGGCTGGTGCCGCCCCGCCCCGCTCGTTGCAGCACATCTGGGCGCTGCGCCGGCCCGACACCCTGGCCTGGTCACCAGGAAGCCGGCGAGAGACGGCGTGCCAACCGGTAGCGTCGGTGTGATGGACGTGACCGACCAGAGTTTCCAGGCCGACGTGCTGGAACGCAGCAACAGCGTGCCGGTCGTCGTCGATCTGTGGGCTCCGTGGTGCGGGCCGTGCAAGACGCTGGGCCCGATGCTGGAGGCGGCCGTGGCCGAGACGGACGGAGCGGTGGAGCTGGCGAAGGTCAACGTCGACGAGAATCCGCGCGTGGCCGCCCAGTTCCAGGTGCAGTCCATCCCCGCCGTGTACGCCGTCAAGGACGCCCAGGTGGTGGACGGGTTCATCGGGGCACTGCCCCAGGCGGAGGTCACGGCTTTCATCGAGCGCCTCGCCCCGGCCGCGAGCGAAGCGGACACGCTCGCGGCAGCGGGCGACGAGGCCTCGTTGCGCAAGGCGCTCGAGCTCGAGCCGGACCACGCGGCCGCCACGGCGGGTCTGGCGCGCATCCTGATCGACCGCGGCGACGCACCAGAGGCGCTGGCCATCCTGCAGCGCTTGCCCGAGTCGGAGACCAGTCGAGGCCTCGCTGCTGAGGCTCGTCTTCTCGAGGCGGGGGTGGACCTCGCGGGGAGCGACCGCGCCGCGATCGAAGAGAAGCTCAACGAGTTGCTCGACCGGGTACGAACTGACGAGGGGGCCCGCCAGGAGTACGTGGACTTGCTCGAAGCGATGGGTCCCGAGGACCCGCGCACGAGCGAGTATCGCCGCGCACTGGCAGCGCGGCTCTTCTGAGGGTTCGCTGATGGCAGCGCCGGCCAGCGTCGCGCCGGCCCCAACCCTCGATCTGGGCGGGCGCCGCTACGACCTCACCCACCGGGCGCTGGTCATGGGGATCCTCAACCGCACGCCTGACTCCTTCTACGACAAGGGGGCCACCTACGAGCTCGACAAGCTGTACGCCCGCGCCGAACAGCTCGAGGCAGACGGCGCCGACATTCTCGACGTCGGCGGGGTGAAGGCGGGGCCGGGCCCCGAGGTCACCGAGCCCGAAGAGCTCGATCGGGTCGTCCCGGTCGTCGCAGGCCTCACGGCGCGCTTCGGCACGCCCGTCTCGGTCGACACATGGCGCGCCTCGGTTGCTCGCGCCTCGTACGCCGAGGGTGCGGTCATGGGCAACGACATCAGCGGGCTGGCCGACCCCGACTATGCGGTGGCGGCGGCCGAACACGGGGCGGCCGTGGTGGTGACGCACATCCGCCTGGCGCCCCGGGTGGCCGACCCCGACCCGCACTACGACGACGTCGTGCGCGACGTGGCCGGCTTCCTGCTCGAACGTGCCGCGCGCGCCCGGGACGCGGGCGTCGCGCCCGAGCGCATCGTGCTCGACGCCGGCCTCGACCTCGGCAAGACAGCCGGGCAGTCGCTCACCTTGCTCCGCGCCTCACCGGCTCTGGCCGCACTCGGCTACCCCTTGTTGTTGTCGGCCTCCAACAAGACCTTTCTCGGCCAGGTGCTTGATTTGGAGCTGACCGAGCGACGCGAGGCTTCCATCGGCGCGGCGGCACTCGGCATGGCCTGGGGCTGCCGGATCATCCGGGTGCACGACGTCAAGGGCACGTGTCGCGCCCGCGATGCACTCGCTGCGGTGAGCGAGGCCGAATGACTGCTCGCGACCTCTCGACCTACCTCGTGAAGGGCGACGACGCGTCCCTGGTGGCCCAGGAGGTACGGACGTTGCTCGACGACGTGGTGGGCGACCGCGATCACGCGCTCGTCGTCGAGGAGCTCGGAGGAGGGGCGGGGGAGGAGCTCGACGTCGGTGCCGTGGTCGATGCCTGCCTGACCCCGTCCTTCCTCATCGATCGCCGCGTCGTCGTGGTCCGTGAAGCAGGCCGCCTGCTGACCGCCGACGTGCCGCGCCTCGTCGAGGTGGTGCGCGAGCCGCTCCCCACGACGGTGCTGATCCTGGTGGGTGGGGGCGGCGTCGTCCCGGCGCCGCTCGTGAAGGCGATCAAGGAGTTCGGCCAGGTCATCGATGTGACGACCGCCAAGGCGGGGGAGCGCAAGGCGTGGCTCCACGACCACCTGCGCGGGGCGCCCGTGAAGCTCGACGCGGGCGCAGTCGACCTGTTGACACGCCACGTCGGTGAGGACCTGGGCCGGGTCGAAGGGTTGCTCGGAGCCGTGAGCGCCGCCTACGGCGAGGGAACCCGGGTGTCCGCCGACGACCTGGCGCCCTATCTCGGCGAAGCCGGCAACGTCCCGCGCTACGAGCTCACCGATGCCATCGACAAGGGGGACCCGGGGCGAGCGCTCGTCGTGCTGCACCGCTTGCTCGACGCGGGAGGGCTGGCTCCCATGCAGATCATGGCGACGCTGCACGGCCACTTCGCCAACATGCTCGCCCTCGACGGCGACGACATCGCCGGCGAGCGCGACGCCGCCGCGGTTTTGGGGACCGCGCCGTTCGTGGCCAAGAAAGCGCTCGAACAGTCCCGCCGCCTCGGCGGTGCCAAGATCGGCGAGGCCATCAACCTCATTGCCGCTGCCGACCTCGATGTGCGCGGCATGAGCGGCCTCGACCCCGAGCTCGTGGTCGAGATCCTGGTGGCCCGGTTGGCCCGCCAGACCCGGCCGGCAAGGGCCGCCGGCGGCGGCCGGCCCAGGGCGACGACCCGCCGCTAGTGGGGGCCTAGGACGGCACGCGAGAAGGTGTCGAGAACCACCAGCGGTGGTTCTCGAGGTCGCGGGCGCCGTACTCGCGCAGGCCGTAGTCCTGGTCCGTCGGCTCACGTTCGATTCGGGCGCCGGCCGCCTTTGACCGTGCGAAGTGGGCGTCGACGTCGGGGACGATGACCGACAGCCCGCCGTGCGTCGCCGTGGCGCCGCGCGGGGAGGTCAACTCGGACTCGACCGTCACCTGGTGCAGCCAGACGACGCCGTCGCCCATGCGGACCTCGCCGTGCACGACGGTGCCGTCGTCATTGCGATGGAGCCCGCCCGAGGTGAAACCGAACGTCGAGATCAGGTAGTCGTGACCCGCCTCGATGTCCTCGTAGACGAGGATCGGGACGACGTCGCCCCGATCGCCACTGTTGCTTGCGTCGCCGCTCGGGTGGTCGGTCGTGGTCATGTGCCCATTATGCGGGGACGGGCGACTCGCCGCCTCGGACGAACCTTGACCTCGGGCGCGCCCGCCGCGCCGGCGCCTGTTACTCGGCGGTGGCGTCGAGGGCGTTGACGCGCCGCACCAGGCGGGACTTGTGGTTGGCGGCCGTGTTCTTGTGGATCACACCTCGCGCCGCCGCCTTGTCGATCCGCTTGATGGCGAGGCGCAGCAGCTCCTCGCTGTCCTCGACGCCGTTCTCGGCGGCGGTGATGGCGTTCTTCGAGCGCGTGCGCATCTCGGCGCGGACAGACTTGTTGCGCACCCGGCGCTTCTCGTTCTGGCGGTTCCGCTTGATCTGGCTCTTGATGTTGGCCACGTGTGTCGATCCTCAGGGTTTCAAAAAGGTTCCGGCGGCGGGATGCAAGCCCACCGGGGCGAGGGGAGACCATAGCAGGTGGCGGCCGGGACCTGGCAGGCGGACCACAAGACGGGGGGCCGATGTCCCTGGCCAGGCGACCGGGAACCGGGGGCGGGGCCGGTACGATCGACAGGCCGTGCCCCCTCCCGCAACAGCCAATGGACCCGTTGCGGTCGAGCGCATCCGCAACTTCTCCATCATCAGCCACGTCGACCACGGCAAGTCGACGCTGTCTGACCGCATCCTCGAGATCACCGGGGCCGTCGACCCCCGCCTCATGCGCGAGCAGTACCTCGACTCCATGGACATCGAGCGGGAGCGGGGCATCACCATCAAGGCGCAGAACGTCCGCGTCGAGTACGCCGGTCACATCCTCCACCTGATCGACACGCCTGGCCACGTCGACTTCGGCTACGAAGTGTCCCGCTCGCTGGCGGCGTGCGAGGGGGCGGTGCTCCTGGTGGACGCGTCACAAGGGATCCAGGCGCAGACGCTGGCCAACAGCTACCAAGCCATCGAGAACGACCTCGAGATCGTCCCGGTGCTCAACAAGATCGACTTGCCGGCGGCCGACCCGGAACGGTGCGCCCTCGAGATCGAGCACGTGCTCGGCCTGCCGGCCGAGGACATCTTGCGCATCTCGGCCAAGACGGGCCAGGGGGTGGCCGAGCTGCTCGATGCCATCATCGCCCGGATCCCCGCGCCGACCGGCGATGTGGACGCGCCGCTGCGCGCCCTCATCTTCGACTCCTCCTATGACCAGTACCGCGGCGTCGTCAGCTCCATCCGCATCGTCGACGGCACGTTGCGGAGCGGCGCGCGGCTGCGCTTCATGCAGGCCAACGCAGTGCACGACATCGAAGAGGTGGGCGTGCGGACGCCCGACGCCGTGCCGGTCGACCAGCTCGGTCCTGGTGAGGTCGGCTACCTCATCGCCGGGATCAAGGACGTGGGCGAGGCGCGCTCGGGCGAGACGGTCACGACGGCGCAACACGGTGCGGCGTCCGCGCTCGCCGGCTACCGCGATCCCAAGCCCATGGTCTTTTGTGGGCTCTATCCCGTCGACGGCGACGAATTGCCCGACCTGCGCGACGCCCTCGACCGCCTGAAGCTCAACGACGCCAGCTTCACCTTCGAGCCCGAGTCCTCCCACGCGCTCGGCATCGGCTTTCGCTGCGGGTTCCTCGGACTGCTGCACATGGAGATCATCCGCGAGCGCCTCGAGCGCGAGTTCGACCTCTCGCTCATCGCCACCGCGCCGAGCGTGGAGTACCGGGCCTTCCTCACGGACGGGTCCGAGCTCGACGTCGACAACCCGACCGAGCTGCCCGACGCCACCCGGATCGACCACATCGACGAGCCGATGCTCTCGGCGACGATCATCACACCGACCGAGTACACCGGCACCGTCATGGAACTTAGCCAGAACCGGCGCGGTGAGATGACGCGCATGGAGTACCTCTCGCCCGAGCGGGTCGAGCTCGTCTACACGCTGCCATTGGCCGAGGTGGTCATCGACTTCTTCGACCAACTCAAGAGCCGGACCAAGGGCTACGCCAGCCTGGACTACGAGCCCGAGGGGTACGCCACGGCCAACCTCGTGCGCGTCGACATCCTGATCAACCACACCCCGGTCGACGCGTTCTCGACGATCGTGCACCGGGGGAGCGCGGATGCGTACGGGCGCAAGATGGCCGAGAAGCTGCGAGAGCTGATCCCGCGGCAGCTCTTCGACGTCCCCATTCAGGCGGCCATCGGGGGGCGCATCGTGGCCCGCGAGACGGTCAAGGCCAAGCGCAAGGACGTGCTGGCCAAGTGCTATGGGGGCGACATCACCCGCAAGCGCAAGCTGCTCGAGCGCCAAAAGGAAGGCAAGAAGCGGATGAAGACCATCGGGCGGGTCGACGTGCCCCAGGAGGCCTTCATCTCCGCGCTGCGCCTGGGTGACGACTGAGGGCTGCTCCGATGCCAGGTCCGGGTCGCCGTCGGAGTGTCCCGACTCGCGTTGGGCCAGGCCGGTCGGTCGCTGGGCTGCTGCTGGTCGGCCACCGGTGGTGTCAAGTAGGTCGGCTCTGGCACTCGGTAGACTTGAGTGCCAGGCACCACAATGACCCCGCACCCTGACGCACCGTCCGTTCCCGACGCCGCCCCCGACGAGCGCGCCCTGAACGCCCGTCGGGCCGCCATCTTGGAGGCGGTCGTCACCGAGTACATCGGCACCGCCGAGCCCGTCGGTTCCTCCCACGTGGCCCACGCGCCAGGGGTCCAGGTCTCGTCGGCCACGGTGCGCTCGGAGATGGTGGCGCTCGAGCGCGAGGGCTACCTCATGCAACCCCACACAAGCGCCGGCCGCATCCCGACCGACAAGGGCTACCGCTTCTTCGTGGACCACCTCACCACGCCCGGCGTCCTCGGCCGCGGCCAGCGCCGCCAGGTGTCCCAGTTCTTCGCGCAGGTGCACGGGGAGATCGAGACCGTGCTCGAGCAGGCGAGCGGGCTGCTCTCGGAGCTGACGTCGTACGCCTCGGTCGTGGTCGGGCCTTCGCACGACACGGCGACCATCCGCTCGGTGCAGATGGTCGGCCTCTCACCGCTGCACGCGCTGCTCGTGGTCGTCCTCTCCGACGGCGCCGTGGAGAAGCGGACGATGGAGCTCGAGGGTGAGGTGTCAGACGACGCGCTCGCACAGAGCGGTGCGCTGCTGTCGGCCCATCTCGTCGGGCGGACCCTCTCGGAGCGGTGGCCCGTGCCGGCCAGCGGATCCGCCGTGGTCGACCGTCTGGTCAAGGGGGCACACACGGCCTTCGACGACCTGGGCGGAGCGATGGACGCCGACCAGGTGTTCGTCGGCGGCCCGGCGCGTCTGGCCGAATCCTTCGACGCCGTCGAGACCGTTCGCTCGGTCCTCGCCATCTTGGAGCAGCAGCTGGTCGTGGTGACGCTGCTGCGCGACGTCCTCGATCGTGGTCTCTCGGTCGCCATCGGCGCCGAGCACGGCTTCGAGCCGCTGTCGTCGTGCGCGGTCGTGGTGACCCCCGTCATCGTCGAGGGCCAGACCCTCGGTGCCGTCGGACTCCTCGGGCCGACGCGCATGGACTACCCGCACGCCATGGCCGCCGCCCACGTCGTGGGCGAGCGGTTGGGCGAGCGCATGGGAGGGCACGATGGCCGTCACTGACGGGCTGGGCGATCTCTACGAACTGCTCGGCGTCCGGCGCGACGCCAGCGACGAGGAGATCAAGCGGGCGTACCGCGCCCGCGCCCGCGAGCTCCATCCCGACACCAACCAGGGCGATGCCGTGGCCGAGGCGCGCTTCAAGGAGGTGACCGTCGCCTACGAGGTCTTGCGCGACCCCGAGCGGCGGGCCCGCTACGACCGCTTCGGGGCCGAAGGCGTCTTCGGTGCCCAGGCTCCCGGCATGGGCGGCTTCGGTTTCGAGGGTGGCCTGGGCGACATCTTCGAGGCGTTCTTCGGACAGATGGCCGGCACCGGCGGCCGGCGTCGCGGCCCTCAGGCCGGGGCCGACGCCGAGGTGCGGATCGAGCTGGCGTTCGCGGAGGCCGTCTTCGGCAGCCGCAAGGAGATCTCGGTTCGCCTGCCGACGAGCTGTGTCTCGTGCGCCGGCCGCGGGACGGCCCCGGGCACCGACCCCATGACCTGCGTCGACTGCCAGGGCACCGGCGAGCTGCGCAAGGTGCGCCAATCGCTCCTCGGTCAGGTCGTGACGAGTGTCGCGTGCGCGCGCTGCAGCGGCACCGGCGAGATGATCCCGCACCCATGCGACGACTGCCGGGGCGAGGGGCGCCGTATCGATGACAGCACCTTCACCGTCGAGGTGCCGGCGGGCGTGGAAGACGGCTCCACGCTGCGGCTGGCCGACCGCGGTGCGGCCGGCCAGCGCGGCGGGACGAGCGGTTCGCTCTTCGTGCACCTCACAGTCACCCCGGACGAGCGCTTCGAGCGCCGCGGCGACAACCTGCACACGACGGTGACGGTCGGAGTGGCCCAGGCCGTGCTCGGCACCCAGGCCGACGTCGAATCGCTCGACGGACCCCAGCGGGTGACCGTCAGTCCGGGCACCCAGCACGGCCACGTCGAGCGCCTCCGGGGCCTCGGGGTCCCGCACCTGCGTGGACGCGGGCGCGGCGACTTCTTCGTGCACGTGCTGGTCGCCACGCCGACCAACCTCACTCCCGAGCAGGACGAGCTGCTGCGGCGGTTCGCCGCCTCGCGCGGGGAGAGCGTCTCGCCGCCGGGCAGCGGTGGCGGTGAGGGTGTGTTCTCCCGCCTGCGCTCCGCGTTTGGCTAGTCCCGCCGCCTACGCCGCCATCACCGTGCGCGCCGCCGCGGCGGCCCAGGTGTTCGTCGACGATCCGGCGCACCCAACCCTGGCGGACGACGATGCGCGCCATCTCGGCCGGGTGCTGCGTCTTCGTGACGGCGAAGAGGTCGTGGCGTCGGACGGGCAGGGCGGCTGGGCCCGGACGCTCTGGCGCGGCGGCAGTGGCCTCGAGCCACTGCGTGACGGCACAGGGCCCGGCGGTGACGGCACCGTGCAGACCGAGGCGCCAGCGGAGCCGCTCTTGACCGTGGCCTTTGCGCCCGTCAAGGGGGAGCGGCCCGAGTGGGTGGTCCAGAAGCTGACCGAGCTGGGCATCGACCGGATCGTGCCGTTGCGCAGCGAGCGCAGCGTCGTGCGCTGGAGCGGCGCGCGGGGCCGGACCACGGTCGAGCGGTTGCGCCGGGTGGCGCGGGAGGCGGCCGCGCAGTCCCGGCGCGTCTGGTTGCCCGAGGTCGCCGAGACGATCGGCTTCGAGGAGCTGCCCGCGCTCGGCGACCCCGGCGAGGTCGTTCTCGCCCAGCTCAGCGGCGACCGCCCCACGGCGGGCCAGCGCGTCGTGGCGGTCGGGCCCGAGGGTGGGTGGAGCGTGACCGAGTTGGCCGCCGGGTTGCCCACGGTCGGCTTCGGCCTCAGTGTCTTGCGGGCCGAGACGGCCGCTGTCACCGCCGGGGCGCTCTTGGCCTCCCTGCGAACCGGCACGGTGGCCCAGGCCCAGGCCCAGGCCCAGGCCCAGGCGCAGGCCGGGGCGGCGGCCCCTGTCGAGAGCCCGCAGCCATGAGGGGCGGCCGTGGTCACGAGGCTGGCCCGGAGGCCGGTATGTTCGAGTCGGTGATCAGGCTGCAGGACGAGGGTGGCGACCCCAGCGCATGACCGCACGACCAGCATGACCGACACGACCGACTGTCTGTTCTGCAGGCTCGTCGCTGGCGAGGTGCCGTCCGACATCGTGCACGAGACCGAAACGACCGTCGCATTCAAGGACATCCAGCCGGCGGCACCCCTGCACGTACTGGTGGTGCCCCGCCGCCACATCGACGATGCCTCCACCGTGACCGCCGAGGACGGACCGGTGCTCGCCGACATGCTGCTGACCGCCCGGGCTGTGGCCGACGCCGCCGGCTTGGCCACACCCGAGCGCGGCTACCGGTTGATCTTCAACATCGGCCCCGACTCCATGAACTCCGTGCCGCACTTGCACATGCACGTGCTTGGTGGCGAGCCGCTGAAGGGCCACGTCGGCATCGCATGACCGCGTCGTGACCACCGCCCTGCGTGCCGAGTGCTTCGTCCCGGGCAACCACCTGATGGCGGGGCTGCTCGGGACCCGAGACGAGCACCTGCGACAGGTCGAGGAGGCCTTCCCCGACGAGCAGATCGTGGTCCAGGGCAACCGGATCTCCGTGGAAGGGCCCGCCGCCGAGGTGGTCGTCCGCCTCTTCGACGAGCTCATCTTGATGTTGCAGGCGGGCAAGAACCTGGACTCGTCGATGTTGGCGCGCACGATCGACATGGTGCGCGAGGACATCCGCCCGAGCGAAGTGCTCCGTTCGGAGGTCGTCCGAGCCGCCGGCGGCAAGACCGTACGCCCCAACACCGCCGGGCAGAAGCGCTACGTCGACGCGATCTCGCAGAACGTCATCACCTTCGGCATCGGACCCGCCGGCACGGGCAAGTCGTACCTGGCCGTCGCCCAGGCCGTGCACTCCCTCCAGTCGCGCCAGGTCTCGCGCATCATCCTCACCCGCCCCGCTGTCGAGGCGGGTGAACGGCTCGGCTTCCTCCCCGGTGACCTGATGGCCAAGGTCGACCCGTACCTGCGCCCGCTCTACGACGCGCTCTACGACCTCCTCGAGCCGGAGGGCGCCCAGCGCATGCTCGACCGCGGCACGATCGAGGTCGCCCCGCTGGCGTTCATGCGCGGCCGCACGCTCAACAGCTCGTTCATCATCCTCGACGAGGCGCAGAACACCACGCCCGAACAGATGAAGATGTTCCTCACCCGCATCGGGTTCGGCTCCAAGTGCGTGGTGACGGGCGACGTCACCCAGATCGACGTACCCGGCGGCCGCTCCGGCCTGGTGGGTCTCGAACCAGTGCTCGGCGGCATCGACGACATCGCGTTCGTGCACTTGAGCCGTCGGGACGTGGTCCGCCACAAGATCGTGGCCGACATCGTCGACGCCTACGAGGTGGCAGAGGGGCGGACGGGTCACACCCAGTGACCATCGACGTCTTCGCCGCAGATGAGCAGCAGGCTCATCCGATCGACGTGGCCCGTTGGGCTGAGCTGGCGCGCCGGGTCCTGGCCGCGCGCGGCATCAAAGGCGAGACCGAGGTGTCGCTGCTCTTCGTCGACGAACAGGCCATCGCCGGGCTCAACGAGAAGTTCCTCGGGAAGAGCGGCCCGACCGATGTGCTCTCCTTTCCCATCGAGGACGAGCCGGGGCCGACGGGACGCTCGCCCGACCTGGGCGGGAGCGGTCCGGGGACCTCACCAGAAGAGGGCGTGCTCTCGCTGCTCGGTGACGTCGTGATCTGCCCGGCCGTGGCCGCCCGCAACGCGGCGGAGCGCGAGGTCAGCCTCGACGACGAGGTGGCGCTGCTGGTCGTCCACGGCCTGCTGCACCTCCTCGGGATGGACCACGAGAAGGACGCCGAAGCCGAGCGCATGGAGGCGCTCGAGCAGCAGCTGCTGCAGCGCTTCTACCGGGTCAGCCAGGGGACGTGAACGCGAGCGCGCTGTTGGCGGCGTCGGGCTTTCACGCCGAGGACGCCATCCTCATCGTTGTGATCGTCGTGCTGCTGGCGGGCTCGGGGGTCCTGGCGATGGCCGAGACGAGCTTGGTGCGGATGAGCAAGATCAAGGCCAAGTCCCTCGTGGACGAGAAGAAGCGCGGCGCCCGGCAGCTGTCCCGCCTCATCGAGAACCCGGCCCGGTTCCTCAACCCTGTCCTGCTGCTGGTGCTCATCTGCCAGCTGGTGTCGGCCACCCTGGTCGGCATCGTGGCCGAGCACCTCTTCGGCGGGCTGGGGGTCGTGCTCGGCATCGTGTTCGAAATCGTCGTGATCTTCGTCTTCTTCGAGGCCGTCCCCAAGAACTGGGCGGTGCAGCACTCCGACCGCGCCGCGTTGCTCGAGCGCGCCGATCGTGGGCACGCTCATCCGCTTCCCACCCATCCGTTGGCTCTCGGCCGTCCTCATCGGCCTGGCGAACCTGATCATCGGCGTCGGCGGTGACGACCAGGACAGCATGCACGAGTCCTACATCACCGACTCCGAGCTGAAGGCCATGGCGGATGTGGCCCACGAGGAGAACGTGATCGAAAAGGACGAGCGTTCCTTCATCCACTCCGTCATCGACTTCGGTGACACCGTGGCGCGTGAGGTGATGACGCCGCGAACTGACATGGTCACGGTCGAGGGCGATGCCACCGTGCGCGATGCGCTCGAGGCGGCGCTCGGCGCCGGTTACAGCCGCATCCCGGTGGAGAAGGACGGGATCGACGACATCATGGGCATCGCCTACACCAAGGACCTCGTACGCGCCGAGCGCGTCGGAAAGGCCGCACAGTCGGTGCGTGACAGCATCAGGCCGGCGAAATTCATCCCCGAGTCCAAGGATGTGTCGGACCTCCTGCGCGAGATGCAGGAGGAGAAGTTCCACATGGCGATCGTGGTCGACGAGTACGGCGGCACGGCCGGCCTGATCACCCTCGAGGACCTGCTCGAGGAGTTGGTGGGCGACATCGTCGACGAATTCGATGTCGAGGAGCCGACCGTCGAGCGCTACGACGACGGCTCCGTGCTCGTGAGCGCGCTGTACTCGGTGGACGACGCGGACGAGCTGCTCGGGGCCGTGCTCCCGCACGGCACCTGGGACACCGTGGGCGGCCTCATGCTCGACCTCGTCGGCCGGGTGCCCGACAACGGGGACTCGGTCGAGGTGGACGGGTTCCGCCTGACCGCCGTCGACGTGCGGGGCCGACGCATCGGCCGGATCCGCATCGAGCGGACGGGTTCCGCCGAGGACGACGAGGAGAACGGCGAGGACGCCCGCGACGCCCGCGTCGGCCGCACCGGGGACGCCTCGCGCAACGGGAGCTAGGCGGGTGCGCTCGGGTTTCGTGGCCGTGGTGGGCCGACCGAACGTGGGCAAGTCGACCCTCGTCAACACCATGGTGGGCACCAAGGTGGCCATCACGTCGTCCCGGCCCAACACGACGCGGCACCGCATCCTCGGAGTCCTGCACGACGACGAGGCCGACGCGGCAGGTGGTCTTCGTCGACACGCCGGGGATCCACAAGCCCCGCAGCACGCTCGGGACCCGGCTGAACGAGACCGCCACCGACGCGCTGCGCGACGTCGACGTGATCATGGCGGTGGTGGACGCGACCGCGGCCATCGGCCCGGGAGACCGCACGGTGCTGGCGCGGGCGGTGCAGCAGGTCCACCCGGTCCACGGAGAGCATCAACAGGAGCAGGCGAGGGGGCCCCGGCTGCTCATCGTCGTCAACAAGGTCGACCGCGCCAGTCCGAGCCGGCTGCTCGAGCGGCTGGCCGAGGCCAAGGAGGCCCTCGACGCGCTCGGCGAGGTGCCCGGAGTCGAGTACTTCCCGGTGTCGGCGCGGACCGGCGAGGGCGTGGGCGAGCTGACGTCGTACCTGATCAGCGCGCTGGCGGAGGGTCCCCCCTTCTTCCCACCCGACGTGGTGACCGACACGCCGGAGGCCCTCTGGGTCGCCGAGCTGGTGCGTGAGCAGCTGCTGGCCAAGACCCGCGACGAGCTGCCTCACGCCATCACCTGCCGGGTGACCGAGTGGGAGGGCCCGCTCATCCGCGTCGAGGTGATCGTCGAGCGCGACTCGCAGAAGGCCATCGTCATCGGCAAGCGGGGTGAGGTGCTCAAGGCTGTGGGCATCGCGGCGCGCGAAACGCTGCCCGAGGGGACCTACCTCGATTTGCACGTGAAGGTGGAGCGGCGTTGGCAGAACCGCGACGAGATGCTCGACCGACTCGGTTACTGATCCTCGAGCGCGCGCCGCAAGAAGGACTCGACCTCGGACCGGTCCACCGAGCGTCGCATCGGCGGCAGCATCGAAAGCAACACGCCGCGGTAGGACGCGGTAGCCAGGCGCGGGTCGAGCACCGCGACGACGCCGCGGTCCTCGGCCGTGCGGATGAGCCGCCCGGCGCCCTGGGCGAGCATGGTGGCGGCCCGGGGGAGGTCGACGAGCTGGAACGCGGCACCCGCACCGGCGCGGTCGCGGCGCGCCTGGAGCAGGGGGTCGTCGGGCCTCGGGAAAGGGAGCCGGTCGATGGTGACGAGCGAGAGGGCACGTCCTGGAATGTCCACGCCCTGCCAGAAGCCGAGCGTCGCGAACAGGCAGGAGGTCTCGTCTCGCGCGAACTCCTCGAGGAGGCGTCCCTTCGGCAGCTCGCCCTGCAACAAGAGCGCGTAGGGGAGTTCTGGTCCCAGCGCCGCAGCGGCAGCCTCGGTGGCGCGCCGGCTCGTGAAGAGGGCCAGGGTGCGCCCGCCCGCCGCCTCGAGCAAGAGGGCCAGCTCCTCGTGCAGCGCCTCCTCGGCGCCTTCCCGGCGCCGGTCGGGGAGATGCCGTGCTACGTAGAGCAACGCGTGCGAGCGGTAGTCGAAGGGGCTGCCGACGTTGAGCTCCTCGCTCGGGAAGCTCTCGAGCCCGACGCGCTCGACGATGTGTGGCGGGATGGTCGCACTGGTCAGGACAGAAGTGACCTCGCCCCAGAGCATGCCGGCGAGCGCCGGCCCCACGTCAATGGGGGAGAGCCGGAGTCGGACGTTGCGCCGGGTGCCGTCGACCCAGGCCACCTCGCCGTCGGTGCGGATGACCAGGCGGTGCAAGTCCTCCGCCAGGTGCGCGGCCGCCTGCAGCGTCCGAGTCTTGCGGCTCGAGCGGTCGGGGCCTGCGTTGCTGCCCGAACCGCCGTCGCCGTCGGGCAGGAACGAGCGCTGGGCGCCGCCCCGGCGCAGCGAGTCGATGACGCGCCGGGTGAGCTCCGCGGCGCGGCTGAGCAGCTCGGCCAGCTCGCGGTCAGCTGCCGCCACCTGTCGCCCCTCGTCGTGCAGGACGCGCGTCCCCATCCGGTCGGCCAGCAGCGCCGCCAGTTGGTCCCCGGCGCGGGCGAGCGACTCCAGCTGCTCGGCGTCGGGTTGCTCCACCAGGGAGCGGGCCGCGGTGACGAGCGAGCGGAACCGCCCCGGGGTGACCTCGACGCCGAGGCTCGCCGTCATGACCTCCTCGAGCTGGTGGGCCTCGTCGAAGACGACCACGTCGTGGTCGGGCAGCACCGCGCCGCCGCTGGCCAGGTGCGCGCCGTAGAGGTGCGTGTTGACGACGACGATGTTGGCCGCGGCCGCCCGGTCGCGGGCGGCCTCGGCGAAGCAGCGCCCGCCTTCGGGGCAGTTGAACGCTCCGGGGCACTCGCGCGGGCCGACGCTCACCATGTTCCACGCCCTGTCGGAGGGCTCGAAGCTCAGGTCGGCCCGGTCGCCGCTGCGGGTCTTCTGCGACCAGCTGACGAGCGTTCGGACCTCCTCGACCAGCCCTTCGGGCGCGGGGCCATCGCCGCCACGGCGGGCTGACCCCGCATCCGCCTCCCCGCTCGTCCCATCCGAGGGGTCGGCCTCGTCGGCCCGGCCGGCCGCTTGGTCGCCGAGCTCAGCTTGGACCCCACCCGACCCCACCTCGGCCACCCGCTGGCGGCAGATGTAGTTGCTGCGGCCCTTCAGCACGGTGAAGTCCAGCGGTACGGGCGGGCCCAGGCCCGACTCGACGAGCGGCAGGTCCTTTTCCGCCAGCTGATCCTGCAGCGCCTTGGTGGCCGTGGCGACGACTGTCTTGACACCCGAGAGGGCAACAGGGACCAAGTAGGCCAGGGACTTGCCCGTCCCGGTGCCGGCCTGGACGACCAGGTGGGTCCGGGTGACCAGCGCCTCGGCGACGGCGCGGCACATCTCCTGCTGCTCCGGCCGGTGCTCGCCACCTGCCATCTGCCCCGTGATCTTGTCGAGCGCGTCGACGGCGTCGTCGCCCGCCTGCCGGGCCTCCTCGGCCGACCCGCCGGTTGGGCCGAAGACATCGAGCTCATCGAGGGCGTCGGGCTCTGACCCCTCCCAGATCTCCTCCATGCCACCGATCATGCCCGCGGGGGATGACACCCGCGGGCCGCGGGTCCCGCGCAACGGACAGGACGTCGTCTGGTTCGACACTCCTTGGTGGTTGCTCGAGGCTTTCTTTCGGCAGTCTTTCGTCTCGCTTGGACAGGTTCGGATCGGCACGGCGCGCTCGGATTGCTCACGGTCTTGGAGAGGTCAGGGGAGCCGAGGGCCGACGCCACCATGGCCGAGGCAAATCGAAAGGCGCCCGACGAGTAGACATCGCATTCTTCGAAACCGGCAGTGAGGGTGGTCTCGCCGTTCGGGCAGAAGTGCACACCGTCGGGAGCCCGGACGATGTTTGTCCCGTCCGGCCCCGTGCACGGCTCACCCGAGAGGCAGGGGAGGGTCCAGGTGAACCGTCCGCTCTCCGTGACCGCTTCGCCGGCGTCGTCAAACGTGACACCGGGATTGTCCTTCGAGAGCGCTTGGTAGATCTGATTGAGGGCCGACGAGTTCTGAGTGAGGCTGGCGGAGGCATCAGCGGGCAGGCCGACCAGGATCACCTTGGTGCCCACAGACCGGAAGATCGAGATGGCCGTCTGGGTGTCGTGCTCGTACGCGGTGTAGTACTGCGGCGTTGCGATCTGGACACCCCCCATGCACGGGGTGAAGGCGTCGCCTGAAAAGGCCAGCATCGCCACGGTGGGGCGCCAGTCCTGCGCGTCGGCAGCCATCGATGCGAAGAAGTCGCACGGTGCCGTGCCGGGGAATGTGTGGACTTGCACCGAGGCACCCGAGAGCGCGGCGAGGAACGCAAAGTCCTGGCCTGCCTCGGAAACCAGGGAATCACCGTAGAGAACGATCCGTGCTGTTCCCGGAGGTGGAAGCCCCATGGCCGCCGGGGCCGGAAGCGTTGCCAGCACGAGTGTCGCCATGAGGCAGACGGCCCCGAGACTCAGGGCGATTCGCGGGCCCACGTGGCGAGTATCGCCGACTTCTCAAACCTTTGTTGCGCGCGTCAGCGGTGGTGGCAATTCCTCCCTACCACGATCACTGGTGAAGGGCCAGGTCAGACGGTCTCAAGAGACGGGCTCGACGGCCACCATTCCGTCCGGCTCATGATTGCTCGAAGCGAGGGACGCATTCGCTCCCCGCGTGTTCACCGGGAAGATGATCCTTTGGTAGACCTCGAACTTGGCGAACCAAAACACGATGTTCACCAGTAGAAATCCAAGCCCAGCAACAGCGAGGTGGAAGCGATGTCCAGAGGGCGCCAAGCTGGCAATAGCGCCCGTTGCGAGGCTCGTTCCGGCGATGCAGATAATCGACGTGAGCCAGTACATGGCAACCTGGCGACCGACACGCGCCGCGGTGCCTCGCTCCAGATCCAGTAGCGACTCATCAGGTACGAAGGGACCGTGCCGGCAAGGTTCGCCAAGACTGCGGCCGTTGTTGCACCTGTCACATTCAGCCCGTAGAGCACTAAGAGAGTGATCTCGCTTATGGCGAAGGCCACGACCGAGGTGGCGCCGTAGCGGGCCAGTCGTGCGATCGACGCACCACGGAGCGGAAGTCGGCGCTCTCCGCTGATCGGACTCTCAACCAGCAGTTGGGTGGTCACAGACAAACTCTTCCCGAATCACCTCTGAATAAGCTGTGAACAACCTAGAAACAAACCTAAGGTCCGAGCTCATCGACCATCTGAGACCCGATCCCCAGGTGTAACTCAGGCTAGGCGCTGGGCAAACTCAGAATGGGCTCTATGCGTGGATTTGCTATCGGAGAGCCGCGGATTCGACAGCGCGCCGAAGGTGCATGCGACAGAGCGGCGTAGCGTGTCGGGCCGACCCGGCGAGTTCGTGAGAATCGGATCGATCTTGAACACATTTGGCACTGGAGGCGATGTGAAGGTCACACGGTTTCACCACGTATCGGTGAACTGCAAGGACACCCCGCTGGCCGAGATGGTCTCGTTCTACGGCGGCCTGTTCGGGTTGGACTCGAAGCAACGTCCCGAGATCCCCGGCATCCCCGGTCATTGGTTCAACGTTTCCGATCAAGAGCTCCACGTTGTCGGTGCACCGCCCCAGGGAACGGAGATCGACTCGACGGGGAACCACTACTGCATCGCAGTGGAGGACCTCGACAAGGCCATCGCCGAACTCGAAGACCAGGAGATCCCCTACGAGCGGGCCGTCCAGGGCGCTGGCACCGTGCAGATTTGGATCAACGATCCGGCCGGGAACACGATCGAACTGCAACAGGACCGCACAGCCCACCCCGCATAAGTCACGGATCGCGGAACTCGGACGTCGCCGCGCCAAACGTTGGTGAGCCTGCCTCAGTGGCGACAGAAAGCGACGTGAACATCTCCGTCATTTCGGGCAGTTGATAGTGGGCCTGCAGACCGCTCGGGTTGGGGAGGAGCCAAAGGTGGGCGCGGCCGATGAGCTCGGGCTGTGGGCCGATGACGGCTCCCGGTCGTAGAAACGCCGTCCGGTACGCCTGCAGCCCCAGCACGGCGACGCAGCGGGGCCGCAGCTTCCCCACTTTGGCCTCGAGTTGTGTTGCACCTTCACGCAGTTCGGCCACGCTGAGTTCGCTCGCGGCGGCGGTCGCCCGCGCCACGAGATTCGTGATGCCAATGCCCAACGCGGGCAGCTTGTGTTGCTCCTCGGGTGCCAGAACGGACTCGGTGAATCCGCCGGCACAGAGCAACCTCCAGAAGCGGTTCCCCGGGCGGGCGAAATGCAGGCCACGTTCACCCGAGAGCTTTCCCGGATTGATCCCGCAGAAGAGCACGCGCAGATCCGGACCGACCAGATCGGTGATCGCCTGTTCCATGGGGCGAGAACATACGCTCCTCGTGAATTCCGCCGGTTGCATGGCTATGTTGACGAGCACATCTCACCAAGGAGGTACCGATGCCCGACTTCCCCGGCGTCACGCACGTGGCCCTGACCGTCACGGATCTCGATCGGAGTAGGCCCTGGTATCAAGAGCTCTTCGGCACTCCACCGGTCATCGATGAAGACACGGGCCCGTTCCACCACGTTGTTTGGCTTCTCGGTGGCTCGACCCTGGTCGGCATCCACCAGTTCCCCGATCTCCATGGAACAGACCCCTTCGACGAGAGGAGCCCGGGTCTGGACCACCTGGCCTTTGCCTGCGCGAACCGGGCTGAGCTTGCGGAGTGGGAGTCCAAGCTCAACGCGCTCGGCATCGAGAACGGTGGCATCGTCGAAGCTGCTTATGGTTCAGGCTTGTCCTTCCGTGATCCGGACAACATCGCTCTGGAGTTCTTCGCTCCGCCCGGTTGAGCGAAGCAAGGATCAATAGATTGGTGTGATGACGGTGTGGCGACTGGCCCTCCTCGTAGGAGTGGGGCTGTGCGTGGCTGGTTGCTCGTCAGCACCGTCGTCGTCATCCTCGTCTGCGCCGTCGCACTCGACGCAGCCGACGGGGTTGCACCACGTGGCGACCACGATGGCACCGTCGAACGCCACTGCAACTGCTCCGACGAGCCCCAACTGCTCGAGCGGAACGATCACTGTCAATGTGAATCAAGATGGTCAAGCGACCCCGGTTTGCGTAACGGTTGGCTCAGACATTGTGATGACGGGAGGTGGTTCGGGGTCCGGGGGTACGTGGCCTGGGCCGGCCCAGATCTCAGACGCCCAGGTCTTGAACACGGTGTCGAGCAGTCACTCCGGCTTCCGCTTCACCGCCACCCTCAGAGCGATTCGAAGTGGATCCACATCGGTCACTGTGCCGTTTGTCGCGGGCCCAGATGACTGCAATCCGACACCGTGTACCCCAATTCCAGGGGCGCCGCTCGACCTAGAAGTCACGGTCGTGGGATAGGCGCCAGCTGGCCTGCTGAACCAAAGATGAACCAGCGGGTCGCCTCGATGTCGACCGACCACCCTGCTGCAGCAAGCAAAGACTCGAGCTCATCAGGTTCGTACATGACTTTGACGACCCGGTACTTCGACCCGTCGCTGAGGGTTCGGAGGTGCAGGTCTGTGTCGTACTCAACGACGTATGGATCCTTCGCTGACGAGCTGCGAAGTGGATCGTCCCGGTTGTCTATCAAGAACACGCGGCCCGATGGCTTCAAGCAGGTACGGACGAAGGCCCAGAAGTCACTGAATCGGGCCCGTGGGACATGTGAGAGCCAGAAGGAGAAGAACACGACGTCGTAGCGGGAGCCGGGATGCCAGTTGAAGAGGTCCACCGCCTCGTAACGCACGTCTCGTCGTCCTACCCGTTCGCGGTTGAGGGCCAGAGCTTCGGGCGAACTGTCGATGACCGTGAGATCCTCCGCCGTCTCGGCCAGCCGCTGGGTCCACCAGCCGGTGCCACCAGCCAGCTCCAGGACAGATCCCCGAGGTCCGAAGGCGTCCAAGGCGGCATTGAGGACGCCCACTTGACGCTGCCATTCGACAAGCTCCTCTTCTCCACGGTCATAACGACCGCGTCGTTGCCACCATTCGTCGTATTCGGGGGCACGGGCCCGGTAGAACGACCGCTGCTCGGCGAGAAGGTCGTCCTCGTTCACGACTTCAGCATCGCGCCGTTGTCTCCGAAGGAGTCGGGCCAGCCGCTCCTCGTCCCGGTGTACCGGGGTACCGTCCACGATGCGGGCCCGGACGGGCACGCATCTCGTGTCAAAGGCACATCCCAGAATGCTCATGCGAAAGGAAGCAGGCTCATGCCCGACGACTCAGTAGGTGACGCTGGCCCCTCGATCGACAACCGTCGCCTTCTGCTGGTCGGCGCCGGGCCGGGTCTTGGAATGGCCGTGGCCCGCCGTTTCGCCGACGGCGGCTATCGAGTGACCTTGGTCGCGCGCAGCACGGACGGACAGCGACAAGCGCAACAAGCGGAGAGATCATCCGGAGGTATTTGGTCTGCACCGGGCTTCTTCTGACCGTGCGTCGCAGACGACGGAAGTGCATGTGTCGGACCCTTCTTCTCCCAAAGGTGTCCTTGGAAGACAGCATCTGCACAACCGTTGGGGCCGTTCGCGATCACGTCGACACGCTGGTCGATGACCTCGCTACGGTTCCCGAGTTGGGCCACCATACGGGGGGCACCTGGCGTCACCGCCCCCACGCCAAATGTCGACCAGAAGTCGAAAATCTTGAGACTTTCGCGGACGAACCGAGGGCGCGAATCGCCGGGTCGGGCCTCCGAGCCGACGCTGCGACGCTGATCTAGGCGGTTCCCTCCATCCACGCCGCAAACTGCTCCCAGGTCGCTGTACGCGGATGAGATTTGAACGGTGTCCAGTCGATACCGCCTCTGCTGATTTGGACCTTCCCGCTCAACTCGCCGTCAGAGCGGACCTCGAACTCCACGTCCACGTTTTTTACCGTGATTGGGTGAGACAGGTTCATCGTGACGTCATGGGCTGGCATGGAAGCAGAGCCTAAATCGCAACCAAACCAATCGTTGTGGAAGGTGCGTCGCCGGCTCAGCCCACCGTGGCCGCCAGCTCCTGGAACGCCGCCGACCCCATCTCGTTCCACATCTGGGTCACCGGAGGCGGCATCATCGCCAGCATGTGCGCCCGCTCGTCGGGCGTCCGCTGCTCCATGATCAGCCCGAGCACCAGCCAGACCTTGTCACCTCGATACTGGCTCAGCGCGTGTCCGGGCAGTGCTCCCCACTCTTCCATCGTCAGACAGTCGCCACAGAGGGGGAGGAGCTGCGCCTCCTCTTGGTCGAGGTGCGCAACGGTGGCGTCGTGAAGCGCCTGGAGCTGCTCGGCCAAGGTGTCCTGGACATCTGTGTCGCCGTCGGCCCACGCGGACCGGCTCGCACCCGCGTCCGCCAACAACTGGACCACATCGTGATGCTGGGACTCCATGGAGTCGATGAGCGCCACCGACTCGGGACTGCGCTCGCGCAGACGTGGGAACACGAGCTCCTCCTCCCCGTGGTGGTGCACGTCGAGGAACCACAAGACGTTGTCGTAGTAGTCCGCGATGAGCGCGCGCCGCGCCGCGTCACCGGGCTCGACGCCACGCACCCGCGACGGGCCCGTGCTGAGCGCGCCGCGCAGCGCCTTGTGCACCGCGACCATGTCACTCGTGTCGGGGCGCTCGCCGCCACCGAACCCGGCTGTACCCGAAGTCGAACTCTGCTCTGCCATCTCGGACCCTCCTTGCCCTCGCCATGGACGAAACCGCCATTGTTGTCCATCAGGCTCGCGCGAAGCAGCCAGAGATTTCCATGGAGTTCCCACGAAGTGCCGCGATCGCCCCGAGGCCTACCTGGGAAAAGGGGCGAGAGGCTAGCTTCGAGCCGTGACCTCGACGGCTTCTGACCTCGAGGGCGTGCCGGATCCGGTCCCGCCCGAGCTCGACCTGGACCGTGTCCCGGTCCACGTGGGCTGTGTCATGGACGGGAACGGGCGCTGGGCGAGCGCGCGGGGGCTGCCGCGGACCGAGGGGCATGCCGCCGGCGAGACCGCACTCCTCGATGTGGTGAACGGCGCCCTCGAAATCGGCATCAAGTGGATCACCCTCTATGCCTTCTCGACCGAGAACTGGCGCCGCCCGCCCGACGAAGTGCGCTACCTCATGAACTTCAACCAGTCGCTGCTGATGCGCCGTCGCGACGAGCTCAACGAGAAGGGCGTGCAGATCCGCTTTGCCGGCCGGCGGGACTGGCGTGTCCCGCGTCGCGTGCTCAAGCGCATGGACGAGTCGGTCGAGCTGACCAAGCACAACACACGCATGGTGATGACGATGGCCTTCAACTACGGAGGCCGCGCCGAGATCGTCGATGCCGTCCGTGCCCTGGTCGCCGAGGGGATCCCCGCCCACAAGGTCGACGAGAAGGCGATCCGGCGCCATCTGTACTTCCCCGACATGCCCGACCCCGACCTGGTCATTCGGACCTCGGGGGAGACCCGCATCTCGAACTTCCTGCTCTGGGAGATCGCCTACAGCGAGCTGGTCTTTCCCGAGACCCTCTGGCCCGACATGCGGCGTCGCCACCTCTACGAGGCGGTGATCGAGTTCCAGCGGCGGGTGCGCCGCTTCGGCGCCGTCACCCCCTGAAGCCCGGGGCGCGAGAATGGAGGGTCCTATGACCCTCAGCCGGATCGCAGTGGCGGTCGGGATCGCCCTGCTCACTCTCTTCGTCATCGCCGTCTACATCGCCGGTCCCTACGGGCTGCGCAGCGTGATGGTCGTGCTGGTGACGATGGCGGCCCTCATCGGCGCGGGCAATCTCCTCTACGGCCGGCGTTCCCACTACGCCGCGGTCCAGGAGCGCACGCGCCCCGGGCAGGAGGCGCACGACCGGGCCGCGGACCTGGCCGCCGACGCACGGCGGGCCACCGCGGAGGCGGCGCGGCGCGGTGAGCGCTTCTGCCCGCTCGACCCCGCCCTCCGCGAGACGCAGGCGCCGCCCGCCGGCACCTCGGGCGCCGCTGGCGCATGAGCCTCTTTCGCGACAAGGGCGTCGTCCTGCGCACCTATCGCCTGGGCGAGGCCGACCGCATCATCGTGTTCTTGACAGAGCGCCACGGCAAGGTGCGTGCAGTCGCCAAGGGCGTGCGCAAGACCACGTCGAAGTTCGGCGCGCGGCTCGAGCCGCTCACCCACGTCGACCTCCTCCTCTGGCAAGGGCGCAGTGATCTCGACATCGTCAACCAGGTCGAGGTGGTCGACTCGTTCCGCTCGGTGCGCGAGGACCTGGCCCGGGTGACGAAGGGCCTGGCGCTGCTCGAGGTGACGGATCAGCTGGCCCAGGAGCGCCACCTAGATCCGCAGCTCTACTCGATGCTCGTGGGCGCGTTGCGCGCCCTGGCCGACGACAACGCCGACCCCACCCTTCTCGCGCCGGCGTTCTTCTTGAAGGCACTCGTCCTCGAGGGCGCCGGCCCGGTGCTCGATGCGTGTGCCGGCTGCGGCGAGCCCGACGACGTCGTTGAGCTGGTCGCGTTCGACCTCGTCGCCGGGGGCACGCTCTGCCGTCTGCATCGCAGCGGCCGCCCGATGAGCGCAACCGCGCTGGCGCTGCTGCGCCGTATCCTCGGCGGCGACCTGGCGTCGGTGCTGCGCGGGCCGCCGCCCGCCGGTGCGGACGAGGTCGCCGAGCTGGCCACCGAGGCGATGGAGGTCCACCTCGACCGGCGTCTTCGCTCGGTGCGTTCGACGGCCGGCCTTTGAGCCCCTTCGGCGTCTACGTCCACGTCCCGTTCTGCCGCGAACGGTGCGACTACTGCGCCTTCGCCACCTATACAGACCGCGACCACTTGATGGAGCGCTACGCCGACGCCTGCGTCCTCGAATTAGGCCGTGTGGTCGACGTAGCCGACCTCCCTGTTCCCACCTCCGTCTTCTTCGGAGGGGGGACACCGTCCCGCCTCCACCCCGACACCCTGTGCCGCATCCTCGAGGCCATCCCGCGCGCGCCCGACGCGGAGGTCACGGTCGAGTGCAATCCCGAGGACGCCGACGACGCGCACCTCGGCGCGTACCGGCGCGCCGGGGTCACCCGCGTCTCGTTCGGCCTCCAGTCGACCCACGACCACGTCCTGGCCGGCCTCGGCCGGCGCGTCGTGCCGCAGGCCGCCGAGACGATCTCGGCCGCGGTGACCGACGCAGGGTTCGAGACGTGGAATCTCGACCTCATCTTCGGCGCCGCCACCGAGACCGACGCCGACTGGGTCGCCACGCTCGAGCACGTCCTTGCGCTCGCGCACCCGCCACCGCACCTCGAGCGCGTACGGCCTGACGGTCGAGCCCGGCACGCCGCTCGCGCGTGCGGCCACCCGCCATCCCGACGACGACGTCGAGGCCCGGCGCTACGAGCTGGCCGACGCCGTCCTCGGCGCCGCCGGCTACGCCTGGGAGGAGATCTCCAACTGGGCCGTGCCCGGCCACGAGTGCCGCCACAACCACCTCTACTGGGAGCGGGGGGACTACGTGGGGATCGGCTCCGCGGCCCACTCACACCGCGACGGCGTCCGCTGGTGGAACGTCCGCACGCCTGAGCGCTACGTCGACGCGGTGGAGCAGGGGCGTTCGCCCGAGGCCGGGCGCGAGGAGCTGACGGCGAGCCAGCGCCACTTCGAGGCGCTCACCCTCGCGCTGCGCACCCGGCGCGGCGTCCCGTGGGACTCGCTGCGCGGCGCCGGCGCCGACGCCGACGACGACAGCAGCGACGCCGACGGCGCCGAGAGCCTCGACCCTTCGCTCGAGGGTCTGGTCGTGCGCGAAGGGGACCGGGCCGTCCTCACGGTGCGGGGCCGCCTGCTGGCCAACGAGGTCAGCTCCAGAATCGGCTCCGATATCCTGCGCCGATGACGAAGACCGCCACTGCCGCCGGCGAGCCCCCCGAGGAGGCTCCCGACGACCTGATGGAGAAGGTGGTGCGCCTGTGCCGCCACCGGGGCTTCATCTTCCCGTCGGCCGAGATCTACGGCGGCTTCCGCTCCACCTACGACTACGGCCCGCTCGGGGTCAACATGCTGCGCAACGTGAAGAATGCCTGGTGGCGCGCCATGGTCCAAGAACGTGACGACGTCGTGGGAATCGACGCCGCCATTCTCGGACCGCCGGCCGTGTGGGAGGCCTCGGGCCACCTGGCTACCTTCACCGACCCCCTGGTCGACTGCAAGCACTGCCACGAGCGCTGGCGGGCCGACAAGATCGACGGCGTCTGCCCCAATTGCGGCTCGCACGACCTGACAGAGGCCCGGGCGTTCAACCTGATGTTCAAGACGCATGCCGGCCCGGTGGAGGACGAGGGGCACGTCGCCTACCTGCGCCCCGAGACGGCCCAGGGCATGTTCACCAACTTCGCCAACGTGCTCGGCACGACGCGCAAGAAGCCGCCGTTCGGCATCGCCCAGGTCGGTAAGTCCTTCCGCAACGAGATCACGCCGCAGAACTTCGTCTTCCGCACTCGCGAGTTCGAACAGATGGAGCTCGAGTACTTCGTCCCGCCCGCCGACGCGCCGGCGTGGTTCGAGTACTGGCTCAAAGAGCGCATGGACTGGTACCTGCGCCTCGGCATCCCCGCCGACCAGTTGCGGCTGCGCCCCCACGAACAGAGCGAGCTGTCGCACTACTCGCTCGCCACGGCCGACGTCGAGTTCCTCTTCCCCTGGGGCTGGGATGAGCTCGAGGGCATCGCCAACCGGGGCGACTACGACCTGACGGCCCACGCCAAGGCCTCGGGGGAGAAGCTCGACTACTACGACACGCAGGCCAACGAGCGCTACACGCCCTATGTGATCGAGCCGGCGGCCGGCGCCACCCGCACGATGATGGCCTTCTTGCTTGCCGCCTACGCGGAGGACGAGGTCGGGGGAGAGCCGCGCACGGTCCTGCGCCTGCACTGGAGCCTGGCGCCCTATCAGGTGGCGGTCCTGCCGCTCTCGAAGAAGGACACCCTCGAGCCGCTGTCCCGTTCGGTGCTCAAGGCCCTCCAGGCGCACTTCATGTGCGACTACGACGTGACGCAGGGGATCGGCAAGCGCTACCGGCGCCAGGACGAGGTGGGCACCCCGTGGTGCGTCACCGTCGACTTCGACTCGCTCGAGGACAACGCGGTCACTGTGCGCGACCGCGATTCCACCGAGCAGGTGCGCGTGCCCATCGACGGGCTGGTGGAGGAGTTGCGACGACGCACCGGCTGGGACTGACGGTCGCCGTTCACGGCCACCGCTTCTGACAGCCAAGCCCTCTACGGCCACCGCCCAGGGGTGTCCTCGCACTTCGCCGGGTCCGTACCAGCAGGTCAGCCGGCCTTTTGGCTGGCCTTCGGGGTGTCTGACGTGTCCACCATCACCCGACGAACCCAGCCCGTTGCCGAAGATCCCTAACCCTTATACCGTTCTGAATTGACAACAGGCGAACAACTGAAGTGCTCCTAGCAATTGGTGCTGGCTGATAGGGCGGCGGGTTAGGAGGTATCGAGATGAGCCGATCGGCCACAAAACAACACCTCGTAGGTTCTGAGGGTCCTGCGAGGGGCCATTTCCTCCAGCCCAAGTGGGGCGAAGGTCCTTGGGGGTTGGGATCGCTCAACGACAGGTTCGAGGTCGTGCGGCCTCTCCTGGTGGGCTCCTCGGTACTGGACGTTGGGTGCGCATCGCGTTACGGCAATCTCGACTGGCTCCACGGCCGCATCGCAGCCGAGTTCTCAGATCAGGTCGGGATCGACATCAACGAGGCAACGATCGACGAACTGCAGGGTCAGGGTTATGACGTCCAAGTGGCCGACGCGCAGCACTTCGACCTCGGAAGGACCTTTGACGTGGTGTTTGCGGGGGAGTTGGTCGAGCACCTCGATGACTTCCACGGCTTTCTTCAATGCGCCCGCCGACACTTGACCCCTGGGGGGCGCCTGATCCTCACGACCCCGAACTCATTTTACGTGGGCAACTTCGTCTACCGCTGGGGTGGACACGGGCAGGTCCATCCGGAGCACACATGTTGGTTCTGTGAGGACACACTCCGAACGTTGCTCGGCCGCAACGGATTCTCCCGAGTGGAGATCTCTTTCACCGGTCACAAGAGCCCGACAAGGTCACGTAAGGCCGCCACATTCGTTGTTCGTCACGCGTTTCCGCCCCGGCTGGCGCTCGACACGATCGTGGTCGTCGCGAGCGTCGAGTAGACGTACCCGGGACCCGGCTCAGGCGACCTTGCGGTACTTGCGCACCGCCAGCGGCGCCAAGACGATCAGCAAGCCGAAGCACCAGGCCAACGCCGCCCAGACCGCGCCGGTGTTCTGCAACGTGCCCCCAACCATGAGGGAACGGGCGGCGTCGACCACCTGGGTCACCGGTTGGTGGCTGGCGAAGGCCTGCAGCCAGCCTGGCATGGCGCTCACCGGCACGAAAGCGGACGAGGCGAAGATGAACGGGAAAAGGATCGGGAACACCATGATCTGCGCCGTCTCTGCATTGGGCGCGGACAACCCGACGGTGGCGAAGCCCCAGCACAGCGTGTAGCTGAAGAGCAGCACGATCAGCAGGCCCAAGAAGAAGAGGCCCACGTTGGTCGAGATGCGAAAACCCACGGCGAAACCCACCGCGCTGATGAGGACCACCACGAACACGTTGCGCACCAGATCCGCGGTCGTGCGGCCGCCGAGCACGGCGGAGCGGGCCATCGGCAGCGCCCGAAAACGCTCGATCAACCCCTTGTGCAGGTCCTCGGAGAGCCCGACTGCTGTGGACACCGCGCCGAAGGACACCGTCTGGACGTAGATGCCGGGCAAGAGGTAGTCGACGTAGGGGACCGAGGTGTGGATGGCGCCGCCGAACACGTAGACGAAGAGCAGCGTGAACATGATCGGCTGCACCGCCGAGAAGAACAGGGCCTCTTGGGTTCGGGTGAGCGCCTTGAGGTTGCGCCAGGTGACCGTCAACATGTCCTGCACGGCCCAGCCCAACCGGCTGCCGCCGGCTGGCGCCGTCTGCTCGGTCAACTGGGGCAAGGCGATGGTCGTCATGCGGCGTCCTTTCCGTCGGCGTCGGCGGCGCGGCGGCGACCGCCCTTGCGGGCCTCGCGCTCGGCCTCGGTCTCGGCTTCGGTCTTGTGCCCCGTGAGACTCAAGAAGACGTCGTCGAGGCTGGGCTCGCGCAGGGCGAGCCCGCTCACGGGGATCTGGGCGGCGTCGAGGGCCCGGAGGACCTCGGCACCCACTGCGGGGCCGTTCTCGACCGTCAGCTCGACGGTGGCGTTGTCCACCACCGGTTCCTTCGCTGTGAGCGGCGTCAGCAGGCTGACGACGGTGGGCACGTCGTCCCGCGTGCTGAGCGTCACCGACACCACGGACGTGCCCAGATCGGCCTTGAGCTCGGCCGGCGTGCCCTCGGCGATGACGCGGCCGTGGTCGACGACGACGATGTCGCGGGCGAGGCGGTCGGCTTCCTCGAGGTACTGCGTGGTGAGCAGGACTGTCGTGCCGTCACGCACCAGTTCCTCGATGACGCCCCACAGATCCTGGCGGCTTTGTACGTCGAGGCCGGTCGTCGGCTCGTCGAGGAAGAGGACGGGCGGGCTGGCGACGAGCGCGGCCGCCAGGTCGAGCCGGCGCCGCATGCCGCCCGAGTAGGTCTTGAGGACGCGGTCACCCGCGTCGGCCAGGCCGAAGGCCGAGAGGAGCTCGTCAGCCCGCCACGCCGAGACCCGGCGGTTCAGGTGGGAGAGCCGCCCGACCATGTAGATGTTCTCGCGCCCGGTGAGGTTCTCGTCGACGGTGGCGTACTGGCCCGCCAACCCGATCAGGCGGCGGACCACGTCGGGCTCCTTCACCACGTCGTGCCCGAGGATGCTGGCGCTCCCCGAGTCGGGTTCGAGGATGGTGGAGAGGATGCGCACGGCCGTCGTCTTGCCGGCACCGTTGGGGCCGAGCAGGCCGAGCACGGTGCCGGTCTCGACGGAGAGAGAGACCTTGTCGAGCGCCCGCACGCTGCCCTGGGGGAAGACCTTCACCAGGTCGTGGGCCTCGACGGCAAGAGAAGTGGCGGGCGTCAAAGAAAGAGTCATTAACAAAGAAACTTAGTGCTAAAGTTATTTAGGTGTCAAGGGATTGGTCACGGATGGAGCTGGGACAACAGCTGCGAAACGAGATCATGGGGTACCTCGGCGCGGCCAGTGACTTCGATGAGGGGTTGGCCAAGAAGCTGAAGCTGAGCCGCACCGACATGCGCTGTCTCGACCTTATTGGGCGACATGGTCCGTTGACCGCGGGCCGGCTGGCCCAGGAGGCCGGGCTCACAACCGGGGCCGTGACCTTCATCCTCGACCGGCTCGAAGCGGCCGGCATGGTGACGCGGCGGCGCGACACCGAGGACCGGCGCCGGGTGTGGGTCGAGATCGTCCCGAAAGCCGCGAACCGCCTCCAGGACCTGCAGCGCCCCGTTGCCGAGGAGATGGGCCGGGTCTCCCAGCGCTTCGCGCTCGACGAGCTGGCCACTGTGCGCGACTACATGCGCCAGGCCAAAGAGGTCTTCCAGCGCCAGATGCGAGGGATCGGCGACGACTGGGACTGGGGCAGTGGCCCGTCCGAGGGCAGCGGCGATGGGAGCGACGAGAACACCGACGACGGCGGCGACGCAAGCACGGAGCCGCCGGAGGGAAAGCCGCGGGGAAAGTAGGGTGGCGTAGTTCGTCCCAGGTCGGGACGGGCGTGACTGCCGCAGTGCCGCACTCGCCACGCGGCCCGGCTGTCCAGGGCAAGGAGGCCCGATGCCGTACGTCTTCGACTTCGACCACATGCACCCCCGTCCGCCGATGGAGCTCAAGGACCTCCTGGGCGGCAAGGGCGCCAACCTGGCCGAGATGACGTCCGTACTCGAGCTACCCGTCCCGCCGGGCTTCACGATCTCGACCGACGCCTGCCGCGCCTACATGGCCAGCGGATGGCCCAAGGCCCTTGATGCCGAGGTGGCGGCCGCCCGGGGCCGGCTCGAGACGGCCATGGGCAAGACGATCGGCGACCCCGCCGACCCGCTTCTGGTCTCGGTCCGCTCGGGCGCCAAGTTCTCGATGCCCGGGATGATGGACACGGTCCTCAACCTCGGCCTCAACGACGACTCCGTCGAGGGCTTGGCCAAGCAGACCGGCGACGAGCGCTTCGCCTTCGACTCGTACCGGCGCTTCATCGCCATGTACGCCCGCATCGTCCTCGAACTACCCGGCGAGGAGTTCGACTCGCTCTTCGACGCGGCCAAGGAGCTGGCGGGCACCGAGTCGGACGCCAAGGTCCCCGTCGAGCTGCTGCGCTATCTCGTCGACTCCTACCAGCAGATCGTCGAGCGCCACACCGGCAAGCCCTTCCCCCAGAAGCCGGCCGAGCAGCTGCGCGGCGCGATCGAGGCCGTGTTCCGCAGCTGGAACGGGCCGCGTGCCATCGCGTACCGCGATCGTGAGCGCATCGCGCACGACCTGGGCACCGCGGTCAACGTGCAGGCCATGGTGTTCGGCAACCGCGACGACAACTCGGGCACCGGGGTGGGATTCACCCGCGACCCGGCGACGGGGGCCAAGGGCGCGTACGGAGACTTCTTGGTCAACGCGCAGGGCGAGGACGTGGTGGCCGGCATCCGCAACACCGAGCCCATCGCGGCCCTGAAGAAGCAGTTCCCCCGGGTCCACACGGAGCTGCTCAAGATTTTCGGTCGCCTCGAGTCGCACTACAAGGACATGTGCGACACCGAGTTCACCATTGAGCAGGGCAAGCTCTGGATGCTCCAGACCCGGGTGGGCAAGCGCACCGGCGCCGCCGCCTTGAAGATGGCGGTCGACATGGTGCGCCCGAGCGACCTCGGGATCTCGAGGGCCGAGGCGGTCTCGCGCATCACCGAGGACCACCTCGACTCGGTGCTGCACCCCCAGTTCGCCAGCTCGGGCCACGTGACGTGGGCCAAGGGGCTCGGCGCCAGCCCGGGCGCCGCTGTCGGCCGCATCTACTTCACCGCCGACGACGCGGCCGCGGCGGCCGAGCGCGGTGAGCCGGTGGTCCTGGTTCGCAACGAGACCTCGCCCGAGGACGTGCACGGCATGCTCGCCTCCGAGGGCGTCCTGACCGCACGCGGCGGTCTCGTCAGCCACGCCGCCGTCGTGGCGCGCGGGTGGGGCAAGCCGGCCGTCGTCGGCGCGGAGGTCCTGCGCCTCGGCGACCACCAGGTGACCGCAGGAGGCATCACGCTCGTCGAGGGCGACTGGGTCTCACTCGACGGTGCCGCCGGCATCGTCGTCGCCGGCCAGATCCCGTTGACGGCGGCCAAGCCGCCCGCCGCCTTCGACACCGTGCTGTCGTGGGCCGACGACATCCGCGAGGGCCACCTCAACGTGCGCGCCAACGCGGACACCGGCGACGACGCGGCCAACGCGCGCACCCTCGGCGCGGAGGGCATCGGTCTGTGCCGCACCGAGCACATGTTCTTGGGCGAGGACCGGCTGCCCGTGGTGCGACGGATGATCCTCGCCCACTCACCCGCCGAGGAGGCGGACGCGCTCGAGGAGTTGCGCGTCGTCCAGCGCGAGGACTTCCTCGCCATCCTGGCCACGATGGACGGCCTGCCGGTCACGGTGCGGCTGCTCGATCCTCCGCTGCACGAGTTCTTGCCCTCGACCGAGGAGCTGGCCCACAAGGAGGCGACTGTCGGCCTCAACCCCGAGGAGCGGCGGCTCTACGAGGCGGCGCTGGCCTGGCGCGAGTCCAACCCCATGCTCGGGACGCGCGGGGTCCGTCTCGGGGTGATCAAGCCGGGGCTCTACGCCATGCAGGTCCGGGCGCTCATGGAGGCCGCCCGCCAGCGCGTGGCCGACGGCGGCCATCCGATCGTCGAGATCATGATCCCGCTCACGGTGACGCGCGAGGAGCTGGCGCTCGCCCGCGGCTGGGTCGAAGACGCGGTGGCCGAGGTCAACCGCGAGCGGGCACCGCGGCCCTCGAGGGGTGCCAAAGCAGGCACGCCGGGCTCGACTCGGGCGGGCAAGCTCGAGGTGACCATCGGGACGATGATCGAGACGCCGCGGGCGGCGCTGCGCGCCGACGAGATCGCCGAGGTGGCCGACTTCTTCTCTTTCGGGACGAACGACCTGACCCAGATGACGTTCGGGTTCTCGCGCGACGACGTCGAGGGGCGGATGATGAGCGCCTACCTCGAGCTCGGACTGCTTCCGCGCAACCCCTTCGAAGTGGTCGACTTCGACGGGGTGGGCGAGCTGGTCAAACTCGGCACCGAGCGGGGCCGGGCCACCCGGCCGGGACTCAAGATCGGTGTGTGCGGCGAGCACGGTGGCGACCCTGCCTCCATCGGCTTCTTCTACGACGCCGGGCTGGACTACGTCAGCTGTTCACCGTTCCGGGTCCCCGTCGCGCGCCTCTCCGCCGCTCAGGCCGTACTGGCGGCGCAGGCCGCGCAGGATGGCGCCGGCTGACGCGACGGGCGCTCCCTACGGCGACCAACGCTCGCTGAGCCGACCGACGCCCGGGAGGGCAAGAGAACCAGCGAAGGCCAGGCCACACGGCCCCGGGCGCGCCGGTGATACGGGCCCGAATCGGGTAGGACAACGTCGCGGTACCGTCGCGGTGTGGGCATACCGGACGAGGAAGTGGCCCAGGTCCGCGGGGCAACTGACATCGTCGCGCTGATCAGCGAGCACTCGGCCCTCAAGAAGGTGGGCCGGCGCTGGAGCGGCCTGTGTCCCTTCCACACCGAGAAGACGCCCTCGTTCAGCGTCAACGCAGAGGAGGGCTTCTACTACTGCTTCGGGTGTCAAGCGTCGGGCGACGCCATCAGCTTCGTGCGCGCCATGGACCATCTCGACTTCGTCGACGCCGTGCGGTTCCTGGCCGACCGGACCGGGATCACGCTGCACGAGGACGCCGAGACCGGGCGCGACCAGAAGCGGCGCTCTGAGCTGCTCGAGGCCATGGAGCGCGCCGTCACCTGGTACCACGAGCGCCTGCTCGCCGCGCCCGACGCCGGCCCGGCACGCGACTACCTGCGCTCGCGCGGCTACGACGGCGACGTCGTCCGCCAATTCCGACTCGGCTGGGCACCCGACGACTGGGACGCCCTGGCGAAGGCACTCAAGCTTCCCGAGACGGTGCTCTCGGACTCGGGCCTCGGCTTCGTCAACCGACGCGGCCGCGCACAAGACTTCTTCCGCGCCCGCGTCTTGTTCCCGATTTGTGACCCGTCGGGCCGGCCCGTCGCGCTGGGCGGACGCATCCTGCCGGCACGACCCGGGGCGGAACCGCCGCAGCGGCCCGAGCCGAAGTACAAGAACTCACAGGAGTCGGCCATCTATTCGAAACGGCGCACGCTCTACGCGCTCAACTGGGCGAAGCACGGTGTCATCGCGCAGGGCGAAGTCGTCGTGTGCGAGGGGTACACAGACGTCATCGGGTGCTTCCAAGCCGGGGTGCCGTGGGCGGTGGCGACGTGCGGGACCGCGCTGGCCGAAGAGCACTTCACGTTGTTGCGTAACTTCGCCAAGCGCATCGTGCTCGCCTACGACGCCGACGCGGCCGGACAGAGCGCGACGTCGCGTGTCTACGAGTGGGAGCGCAAGCACGAGGTCGACGTCGTGGTGGCCGAGCTGCCGGGTGGCAGCGACCCCGGTGACCTGGCGCGCACGGACCCCGGCGCCCTCGCCACGGCTATCCGCGGGGCGCGCCCCTTCCTCCAGTTCCGCGTCGACCGGATGCTCAGGACCGGCAACCTCTCGACGGCCGAGGGTCGGGCCCGGGCGGCCGAGGCCGCGCTGACGGCGGTGGCCGAGCACCCCGACGATCTCGTGCGGGACCAGTACGTCATGCAGCTGGCGGATCGCTGCCGGGTCGACGCGGCCAAGCTCCGCGAGCGCCTCGAGTATCTCCGGGCGCACCCGCCGGCCGAGGGGGCAACGGGGCGCCGCCGGCGTCCGGCGCGGGGCGAGGAACCGCCGCCATCGGTGTACCCCGAGGACGACGGCGACCGCTTCGGGCCCGAAGACGGGGGAGCGATGTCGGCCGCGTCTACAGCGCTGCGACCTGGGCCTGGGCTCGAGGCGCTCAAGCTGGCCGTACACCGGCCCGATGATGTAGCTGATCGAGTGCACGCGGTGCTCTTTGTCGATCCCGTGCAGCGCCAGGCATTTGTGGCGTTGCTCGAGAACGACAGCGTGCCCGAGGCGGTTGAAACTGCGTCACCGGAGGTGGCGAACCTATTGCGACGCGTCATAGTCGAGGAGCCCTTGTCCGGTGATCCCGATTTGGGAGACCCGGTCGACTCCGTGGTGGCCGTGCTCCTGCACGCGGCGGCGCGGCGCGCCCTGACCGAGATCGAGGTCGAGTCGCGGGCCGGGGGCGACGCGTCGCGCGACGGCGAGACCCGACAAGTGCGCCACTGGCTGGCACAACTCGACGATCCGGGCGCCGGACGCGATGCCGCCGACCGGTTGGTAGGTTGGTTAGCCCAGAGGGATCGAGGGGATGTCGAGTTGAGCGGGCGAGGGTGAGCGAAGAGTCTGCAATCGTGATGGACGACGAGGGTCTGGGAGCGCAGCATGTTTCTGATACGTCACGTCATGCGTCGCTGAGCGATTCGACTTCGTCGCCTTCGGATGTCTCGTCGGACACGGTGTTGGCGCCGGACGCGTCGGTGACGCCGATCGCGAAAAGCGCGCTCCCGCCCGGTGTCCCCGAGCTCGACTTCGAAGCGGTGCTCGCCGTTGGCCGCGAGAAAGGACAATTGACGCAGGCAGAAGTAATCGAGGCGCTGCACACCGTCGAGCTCACGCCCGAGGTGCTCACCACGTTGATCGACCGCGTCACCGCGGAGGGCGTGGCGCTCGTCGAAGACGAGGAAGAGGACCCCATCGTCGAGGTCGTGCCGCACAAGGAGCCGCGTCCGGCACCTCGCTCGAACGGGGCCTCCAGCGCCAGCGCGCGGTCGAGCGCACGGCGGGAGTCCAACGGCAAGCGGGTCAGCTCCGGCGAGTCCGGCGGGAGCGCCGAGGACCCGGTCCACACCTATCTGAAGGAGATCGGCCGGGTCCCGTTGCTCAACGCCGAGCTCGAGGTCGAGATCGCCCAGGCCATCGAGGCCGGGAACATCGCCGCCGGCAAGCTGGCGGCGCACGAGCTGGCCGAAGGGGGTGAGGGCCTGTCCGAGGACCTCCTCAGCGCCGAGGAGCAGACACGGAACCGGCGCCTCGTGCGCAAGGGGCTCAAGGCCAAGGACGAGCTCATCGAGGCCAACCTGAGACTGGTCGTCTCGATCGCCAAGCGCTACCGCAACCGCGGGCTGGCTTTCCTCGACCTCATCCAGGAGGGGAACCTCGGCCTGATGCGGGCGGTCGACAAGTTCGACCACACCAAGGGCTTCAAGTTCTCGACCTACGCAACGTGGTGGATCCGCCAGGCGATCACGCGCGCGATCGCCGATCAGGCGCGCACCATCCGGATCCCGGTGCACATGGTCGAGACCATCAACAAGGTCGTATGGGCGCAACGACAGCTCCTCCAAGAGCTCGGGCGCGAGCCGGCGATCGAAGAAGTCGCGCAGCGTGTCGAGCTCCCGATCGAGCGGGTGCGCGAGATCCTGCGCATCAATCAGGACACGGTGTCTTTGGAGCAGCCGGTGGGCGACGAGGACGACTTCAACCTGTCGGACCTCATCGAGGACCGGGGCGCGGTGGTGCCCGACGACGCGGCGACTCGGTCATTGCTCGACGCCGCGGTGCGCGAGGCGCTCGGGCACCTCTCCGAGCGCGAGCAGGACGTGGTGCGCCTGCGCTTCGGGCTCGACGACGGCAAGATCCGCACCCTCGAAGAAGTGGGCAGGGAGTTCGGGGTCACCCGCGAGCGGGTGCGCCAGATCGAGTCCAAGACGCTGGCCAAACTGCGTCGGCCTGACGCCGCCCACCTGTTGCGCGACTACCTCGAAGAATCCTGATCCGCCTCGCCGGCGGCTCGGGCTCGGCTCTTTCTACGAGGAGCTCGAGGGCTCGCCGTTCAAGATCACCGTCTTGGTCTCGAGGAACGGCAGCAGGCCCTCGGTGCCACCCTCGCGCCCGATGCCTGACTGCTTGAAGCCCCCGAACGCCATCCCGAAGTCGGTGCGGAAGGCGTTGTGCCCCACCGTGCCGGACCGCAGCTGACCCGCTACCTCTCGAGCCCGGTCGACGTCGTTGGTGAAGACCGACGCATTGAGCCCGTAGATCGTGTCGTTGGCGAGTGTGACCGCGTGCGCTTCGTTGTCGGCCGGGATGACACTGAGCACCGGTCCGAAGATCTCCTCCTGGGCGATCGTGGAGTGGTTGTCCACGTTGCCGAAGACCGTCGGCTCGATGTAGTAGCCGCGCTCGAGGTCCTTGGGACGGCCGCCGCCGGTCGCCAGCGTTGCGCCCTCGGCGACGCCCTTGGCGATGTAGCCCTCGACCCGGTCGCGCCCGCGCTCCATGGCCAGCGGCCCCATCTGGGTCTGTGCGTCGAAAGGGTCGCCGACCTTGACCTGAGAGAAGGTGCCGGCCAGGGCCTCGACGAGCTCGTCGTGGCGCGCCTGGCTGACGATGATGCGCGTCAGCGAGGAGCACACCTGCCCAGAGAGGAAGCACTCGGCGCCCGAGATCGCGCCGGCCGCCGTCTCGAGGTCCATGTCGTCGAGGATCACCGCCGCGGACTTGCCGCCCAGCTCGAGCGTGCAGCGGGCGATCCGCTCACCGCACAGGGAGGCGATGCGCCGACCGGCGGCGGTCGAGCCAGTGAAGGTGATCTTGTCGACGCCAGGGTTGCGCACAAGAAGCTCGGAGACCTCGCGGTCCGCCGTCACGACGTTGAGTACGCCGGGCGGCAGGCCGATGTCCTCGGCGATCTCGGCGAAGAGGTACGCGTCACCCGGTGCCTCAGGCGAGGACTTCAGGACAACGGTGCACCCCGCCAGCAGGGCGGGCGCGATCTTGTAGGAGATGAGGCCGATGGGTGCGTTCCACGGGATGATGGCCCCTACCACGCCGACCGGCTCTCGGACGAGCAAGCCGAACTCGCCACCCATGGAGGGCTGTGCCCGCTCCTCGAAGGGGAAGGTGTCGGCGAGACCGGCGTAGAAGTCGAACACGCCGGCCAGCCCGGGTGCGGTGTGCTGGGCGATGATGTGCAGGGCACCGGATTCGCGGGGCCACAGCTGCCCGACCGCGTCGGCCTTGCCGCGCAGACCCTCACCGATCGCCCGCAGGTATTCAGCCCGCTGTGCGTGCGACAGCTTCGGCCACGGACCGCGGTCGAAGGCCTCGCGCGCGGCGTCGACCGCCCGGGCCATGTCGGCCTCCTTGGCCTCGGGGACGCTGAAGTACAGCTCTTCGGTCGCCGAGTCGATCACGTTGATGACGTCGGAGGAGGAGGGCTCGACCCACGCCCCGCCGATGAAGAAGCGGTCGTCGTGGCGGATGGGTACGGCTGTCTTCTCGATGGTCATGGTCCTGGCTCCTCGTGGTCGTCGTCTCGAATCCGGGCGGACCTCGGCTTCAGCGCAAAGGTTAGGGGAGCGGGACATCCCGGGTGTCGCCCACCGGTCAGGGACGCCTCAGGAGCCGGCCAGGAGCGCCTGATACATGTCCGACGTTTCCTGGGGTTCCTCCTTCGGGCACAGGTACTTGGCGGCGAACTCCGACACGACATAGGACTCGAAGGCGGTCAGGCCACGTCCGGCGAGCGATGCCACGATCTGCGACGAAGTTTCCTGCTTGGTGAGTCCGGTGCACGCCAGCTCCCCGTCGCTGATGGCCTGCTGCGAGCTGACGCCGGCGAAGGCACCCGGGACGGGGACGGTCGAGATCAGGTGGGTGTACGCCTTTTTGGGCTGTTTGGGGAGGCTGGGGTCGACGTAGTAGAGCTCGGCCTCGGCCATGGCGGCGGCCGGCGCCCGGGCCGCTACCTCTGGCAGCCCGCTCGGGGGGAAGACCATCAGGTCGACGTAGAGTCGCCTCTCCGCGTAATTGCCCGACTCGCCCGGCACGAGCCCGTGATGCACCATCCAGATGAGGCTCCCGGTTTGGAAGAACTCCGACCCGCCGTACCCCTGTCCGTTCGCGCTGTCGGTGCTCGTGTGCCACGCCCGATCGAGTGGCTTGACACACGGTCCGGTCACGGAGGTACAGGCCGCGATGCCGATGCTGTAGTTGGGCGTTCCCCAGAGGTTGGCCGAATAGAACAGCCAATAGATGGTCCCCTCCTTGATCATGGAAGGCGCCTCGACCAGGCCGCCTTCCCACGCCTGGGTGGCGCCGATGAGGAGGTGGGGTGGTCCGACAGTGGACAGCCCGTCGGGGGAGAGCTGCTGGGAATAGATGTACGTCGGCTTGTTGCAGCAGTCGCCGTCGCTTTTCCAGAGCAGCCAGGGGGTGCCGTCAGAGCGGATGTAGATGCTGGGATCGATGGCGCCGCCCTCTTGGGAGGGGCAGATGAACGGGAACGAAGAGTCGTCGACGAACGGGCCGGACGGGCTCGTGCTGGTGGCGCGGGAGATGCACATCGCCGTATTCGGCCCGTGCGTCGTCGTGACGCATCCTGGGTTGGTCACCTTGAAGACGCAGTTGAGCGGGTGGTTGGCCGGGGTCGAGTAGTACAGCACATAGGTTCCGTCGGGCCGTGCCCACACCGATGGCGCCCACTGGTAACCGGACACGGTCCATTTGGGCAGGGTGGGCAGCGCGTCGCCCAGATAGTGACCGGCGAAGCCGGTGGAGCGGGTGATGGCGATAACCGGGATGTGGGCCGCCTTCGCGTCCGGGCCATTGGTCGTGCCGGTCGCGTAGGCGTACACAGTCTCTGTGCTTGCGTCGTACAGCGCGTAGGGGTCCGCGAAGTCTCCGTTGTAGATCGGCTCGCCGTTGAGCAGTCCGCTGAGGATCGTGAGCTTGACGCCCTGAGCCTTGGCCGGGTTGACACCGACCGGGCCTTTGGTCGCGTTGTGCCCGGGCGTGACCAGCGGCTGTCCAGCGCGTGCCTTCGGTATGACCGAGAGCGGCTTCGACGTCGGCGTGGTCGTCTTGGCTGTCGATGCGGCACCGGCGCCGGTTGGGGCCGCGACGACAACGGCGAGCACGCAGGCGCTGATGCTCAGGAGGGTGAGTAAGCGGACAACGAGCCGCGACAGCAGGTTGCGCGCCAGGTCGTCGATCCGGCCGCGATCTCTCCCGCCGCCTTGCGCCATTCGGGGATCGTATTCGGAGTTGGATACGGATCAATGGCACGCTCTTGTGGCGGACACGACGAGCTTCGATGGGCACGAAACCATCACGCTGGCCGTTGCCCAGCTAGGTGCGGATCATCGGTAGCCGAGTGCTGCGGGGGACGATCTCGAGGTGAGCCAGGGAGCTGGTCGGCTGTGTCGAAATCCATGGACCCGGCGGAGCTGCAGCCCGCCCCGATCTCGCACGCGTTCACGTCCACAGGCGTGGTGTACCGGTTTGGCGCCGGTGAGCTCGTGACGAGCTGACCATCCGCCTGACGCGACGACCACCGCATCAATCTTCAAGTTCCGTCCAAAGAACGCGAAGGAGAAGATGCGGTGGAAGTCACCAACACGATGGGCGCGGCCGAGGTGCTGCGCAAGTACCTGCTCGAGGCCGATCCTGACCTGGTCCGATCCATGGTCCAGACCTTCGCCGAGGTGCTGATGTCGGCCGAGGCGTCGGGCCTGTGCAACGCCGAATACGGCGAGGTCAGCGCCGAGCGGGTCAACTCGCGCAACGGCTATCGGTCGAGGCGCTGGGACACCAGGGCCGGCACGATCGATCTGGCCATCCCGAAATTGCGCACCGGCAGCTACTTCCCCGACTGGCTCATCGAGCCGAGGCGGCGGGCCGAGCGGGCGCTCGTGGCCGTGGTGGCCCAGTGCTACGTCGAAGGGGTGTCCACGCGCCGGGTCGACGATGTCGTGCGCTCCATGGGCATCGAGGGGATCTCAAAATCCCAGGTCTCAGAGCTGGCCAAGTCCCTCGACGAGGCGGTGGCGGCGTTTCGCAACCGCCCTCTCGACGCCGGTCCCTACACCTACATCTGGGTCGACGCCTTGACCCAGAAGGTCCGCGAAGGTGGGCGCATCGTCAACGTGGCCGTGGTGATCGCGACGGGGGTCAACGCCGAGGGGCAGCGGGAGATCTTGGGCCTCGACCTCATCACCACCGAGGACGGGGCAGGCTGGACGGCGTTCTTACGCGGTCTGGTGGCGAGGGGACTCCGCGGCGTCCAGCTGGTCGTCTCCGACGCCCATGGCGGCTTGGTCGACGCCATCGCCTCGGTGCTCCCCGGAGCGGCCTGGCAACGCTGCCGGGTCCACTTCGTGCGCAACGTGCTCACGAAGGTGCCCAAGGCCGCGCAGTCGATGGTGGCCACTCTCATCCGCTCGATCTTCGACCAGCCCGACACCGAACAGGTCCACCTCCAGCACGCCCGCGTCGTCGAACAGCTCGCAGAGCGCTTCGCTGACGCGGCGGACATGTTGATCAGCGCCGAGGCCGACATCTTGGCCTTCAGTGGCTTCCCCAAAGAGCACTGGCGCCAGATCTGGTCCAACAACCCCCAAGAGCGCCTGAACAAGGAGATCCGCCGCCGCACCGACGTCGTGGGCATCTTCCCCAACCGCTCCGCCGTCATCCGCCTGGTCGGTGCCGTGCTCGCCGAACAGCACGACGAGTGGGCCGTGGCCCGGCGCTACACGGGCATCGAATCCCTCGCCAAAGCCCGCCTCCAGGTGCTCGTTGGCACCACCGAGGAGGTGAACCTGGCAGAGCTCGCTGACGTCAGTTAGAACAACAACCGAAGATCGATGTGGTGTTGGTCGTTACACCACGCGCTCGGACGTGGCCTCGCACGCCTCTCGGGGTTAATTTGGTGAAGTCTTGGGCTGGCCAAGACTGCCCGAGCCGCCTCCCGAAACCCGGTTGGACCGCTGGTATCGTGCGGGGGCTGTTTCTCAACCCTTCCGGGGTAGCTCAATGGCAGAGCAAGCGGCTGTTAACCGCTAGGTTGAGAGTTCGAGTCTCTCCCCCGGAGCTTTCCTGGTTCTCCTCGTTTTGGCTGGTCAGGGCGTCGTCAAGGGTGAACGGTCTAGTTGTTAGTGGGTTTGGGCGCGCCGGGGGCGCGATCTCTGCAGGGATCGGCACGGAATGTGCAGTCGCCGTAGCCAGGCCGTTCTGCGGTGGCGTGCTGATAGCGGAGCGGCATGCCAGTCGACTTCCATCGTCCGCGCTTCTGCTCGGCAGGACGGCCAACGCCCAGGGCGTACAAGATGGTTGCCCGCCACTACTGATCCTCAGAGCATGTCAAGGCAGCGGGAGAGGGTTCTTATACCAATGGAGTTCTTATGACGGCAGCTGACCCGCATCCGCGCGAAGCCGAAGGCGAGTGCCTAGCGCGAAGCCAGCAGAGGTAGAACATTTGGCTGTCCAGGGCGGCAGCATGCCCTCAACCATCATCGCGGGTTCATCGCGTTTGCCAGGCGGATCGCGTCGGCCTTGGTCAAGCTGCTCCCGCTGATCTCGCCTTTGCCATCAAAGCTGGTGAAAGAGGTCTGTGTGGGTTGGATAATCGGAGCCGAGTACACGACCCCATTCAGCTCGATACCCAGCTCTTGATGAAAGTTCTCCTCAGCCACCTTGTCCCAGAGGACGGCCCCCCGAGCGGACATTGTGTAGTCGACAACCCATTCCCCAACGCGGTTGTGTGTGACGGTCGCCGACTTGATGAGCGCGCTCGACATCTCTGCGGGGCCGAGCACGCAGCGCAGAGTGGCGACTCCCACGTTGCATGCCCCTTTGACTCCAGGGAGCACGACGGTGTTTGAGGGATTGGCTGCCGAGGCCTTCGTGGATGGCACTCCGGCCAGAGCTGAGTCGGGCAAAACGAAGTTGGAGCTAAAGCCCTCATGTGAAGTCTCCGGCTGAATGTTGAGGTTCCGCACTGTGAGCGCACTCGCTGGCGTGCATGACGGCTGGCCCGGTGTAACAGAAGCTGACTGAGCCGGGTTGTAGTTCGGCGCAAAACAGAGCACCGGGCGGAAGTAGACGTGGCTTCGCGCAGCACTGGCGGCAACGGGAGATCCCGGTTGGTGCTTGCCGCGTGTCGTCCCTCCCCACGCGGCCACCGCAGCAGCGACCAGACCTGCCAACAGAAAGGCACAGAGCGTGAGGATGACGGCAGTTCGCACGTAGCGGTGTCGTTGGCGCTCGCGGGCCTCGGGGATCAACACCTCGGTCGGCGTCTGCGGCGGGTCAGAAAGTCCAGTTGACATAGTGCTACTATGTATAGCACTATGTTCAAAGTCAAGGTCGACCGTACCGAGGACGTCGCACTTCACGATCAAGTAGCGGCTGAAATTCGCCGCGCCATTGCCGAAGGTGAAGCCGGGCCGGGGGAGCGTTTGCCACCCGCCAAGGACCTTGCCGCGATCTTGGAGGTGAATACGAACACGGTTCTGCGCGCTCTGCGACTCCTACGCGACGAGGGCCTGTTGGAGTTTCGGCGGGGGCGTGGAGTGACGGTCGCTGGCACACCCGAGAAGAGCGCGGTCTTGAGTCAGGCGCGTGATCTGGTGGAGTTTGCACGGCACCATGGCTATAGGCGTGAAGACGTCATCGACATGATCGCGGGGCTGCCATAACGGAGTCGATCGCATTCGCTAACTGGTTCCCCGCGGGGACTGTCCCGCGCGAAGCCAGCAGGGGTAGAACAGGAGTAAGGCGGTAGCTGGAGCCGCAGTTCGCCGGGTCGCGCTGAAGGGAGACAGTTCCCGACCGCCTGCCCTCGGTCGCCGCCGCACATGCCCTGAACCACCTGAATGCCAGCGAACCCAGCGCATCAGCCGTGGGTGCTCGGGGTAGGGAAGGAGTGAACTGAGGGATCCAGCTCGGGAGGTGCAAGGCAGTGGTGAGAGGTGAGGGTACGACAGTCGCCCGAGGCGTCACCCCCGGCGAGGCCTTCGACTTCGTCCTCGATCCCGCCCAGTACACCAAGGCCGACACCAAAATGATCTGGGTTACCAAACTGGCCGATCTGCCCAACGGAATGATCGCGCGTGAGGACGGCAAGTTCCTCGGGATGCTCAAAGGATCAGTCGTCACGCGTTACAGCTGGCAACGGCCTAACCATATTGACGTGGTGATCGAGCACGGAGTACCGCGCAAGCTGCACGCCTGGTTTGAGATCACAGCGACCGAGACTGGGACGCGGATCCATCACGTCGAGGAGCTGGAACTCGGCCACGGACCCCTGGGTTGGGTCCACGACGTAGTGGCACGGGACTGGTTCGCCCGATCAGTCAGGGCCGAAGTCGATGAGATTGGTCGACTCCGTCGGACCGCCTCAGGCGTCTTGGTCGGTCATGTGGACACCTTCGCGAACACCGCCTGTGTTGAGGGGATCCCGAGCGCTGGGACAGTGGGGCACTTCGGCGGTAGATACGGATTGGGTCAATACCACGGTTATCGACACGACATTACGCACACGTCATCAGGCGCACGATTCCAGATCCGACCAGGTTCGGGACCAGAGTCTGTTCGTATATCGCCGCTCCGAAGTTCCGACGATGCCGCCTCGACGGCCTCCACGAACGTGGTGGGAAATGCATAAGACGAAGGCAGCGATCGGAGCGAAGGCACGATGGACATCGCAATCCATGACGATCTCTCGGTATCCCACGTCATCGACGTCGATCAGTACGGAGAGGATGCCGTGATCATCTCGATCTGCTCGCCTGAGGGCGTGTCGTCTAGAAGTTCACCGAGTTGGTGACGCCATAGAGCACCGGAGCATTACTTTGACCAGACAGTTCGCCCCACGTGTAAACATCGACCCAGTAGTAGTCGCTGGGTCCTGGAACGATCATTCCGTCTGTGTATGACACTTCGTTCGCTACGTCGGTAACAGTGTCGAGACCAACGGGATAGGCCACTGAGCCTGTATCGAGAACGGTGAGGCAACCGTTCCAATAATCGGCCCAGACGGGACTTGGAGGTCCGGACACGACCTCTCCCTGAACGTCAGCGTAGAAAACGAACAGACACTCACCCGTACCGCAGGTTGAAGGACCTGACCCGAGTCCTACTTGGCCGCTGGCAACAGACAGTGAGAGGCAGTCAGATCCTGTGCACGGACCGGGGGGTCCGTTCCCGCTCGCGACGTTGATAGTCAATTCGGATGTTGCCTTTTGTCCGTCGACGTCGACGACCTTCAGCCCAAAGCTGCTAGTTCCGTTCGACGTTGGAGTGCCGGTGATCTCACCAGTAGACGGGTTGAGGCTCAAACCCTCCGGCAAAGAGCCTGACTTCACGGACCATGAGTACGCAGCTCCGGTGGCTCCTCCGGTCGCCTGGAGAGTCTGGTCGTAGGGTTGTCCTTCCACACCGTCTGGCAAACTGGCAGTAGTGATCTGGAGCAACGGATTGATCGTGAGCGTGTCGTTGTCGAAGTTAAGTTTGTCGTCCGCTTTCAGAGTGTCGAGGTAACTCTGAAGCGCATACTGGCCTTCAAAAACCTGCACGATATACTTCTGAATGGATCTGAGGCTCTTCCCGGCAAGGTCCATGATGTCCTTGAGGTCATCATGGATCGAACTAAGAGAGGCCGATACGGCCGAGGCGTAACATGAGCTGGCACTACCACCCGCTGAGATGCACTGCGTAGCCGTTTCATCGACCCCAGCTCCGTCAACGACAAGCTGCTCAGCGGGTTCGGGTACGAGCGGTGCAATCGCCTTGGCGAACGCCCAGTCGAAGACAAGGGACTGGAAAGGCGAAGTCAGTGTTACGGAACTAGCGGCTGACCCTGCAGCGAGCACCAGCGTCTCACCGGGGAGGAGCGTGTTTGTTGGCTTGACGACGGTCCGGAAAGCATTGGTCGTATCGTCTTTGGATGGCTGAATAGTGGGACTACTCAGGTCGCCTGTGTACGAAAAAGTGATGGGTGCGTGGATCTGACTTTGAATCCAGACCTGATTCGAGTTAGCGCAGCTCCTGAGTAGAAAGGGAAAGGCAGCGATGCGAGATGAGTCTCCCGAGCACAGATTCGAATCCACCGACGCGGACATAGACGCAGACCCGGGGGTGCTCTCGACGATGCCAGCGAGGGAGCTGAGCATCGCCAGAGCAACCACTATCCAAAGGAATCGGAAAGACCGCACCTCAACCCTCCTCCCGGCGTTGGAAACGTGACAGTCGGAGGGGAAAGACTTTCGCGGCGATACAGTAAAAAGTCATGCACTGAAGCTCGCCCTCCAATGGCAGCTGCCGTCAGCCATCTTTGCCCAGACGGTCAACGGGTGCAACTGGGATGTAAGGCAGTCGCATCAAGCCGCAACGCAAGATCCCGAAGTACTGGTCACCGGAGGAAGCCCGGAAGTTCCTCGCGTTGATGGAGGGTGACCGCACCTGACCCATGTGGGCGTTTCTCATCGGTTCGGGTCTGCGCATCGGAGAGCTGGTCTCGTTGCGCTGGGCACGTGGATTTGAAGGACATGCTGACCGGTGCCGGACAGCCCAGCCCATGCGATCACAACTGGGGGCGGTGTTTTGCGCCCTGATTGGAGCTGGGCGGATAGCATTTTCGGCGTGCCGTGGATTGTTCCGAACCAACCCATTGTCAACAATGACGCGGTGACGCACACTCCTATGTCTGTGAAGGTCCGGCTTCGCCGCTGCACCATGAGCACGGGAGAGGCAGCGCGCTGGCTGAGGTCCTGGGGGATTGACGAGACTGAGGTCCAGCGAGTGATCGCCGCTGGTGGCTGGAGCTGACTCCTCGGGTCGCTCTGCTTTGGGCGCGCCATGGGCGCGAAGCACCGGTCAACTGCGGTCAATCGAGGTCACTTCCGGCTAGCCCACCGACTGCGTGAGCTGGTGCAATGGGGTTAACGCAGTTCACGAGGCTTCGTCTTCCCCCTCCGCTAGGTTGAGAGTTCGAGTCTCTCCCCGGAGCATCCCCAGAAGCCCCTAATGGCTGCGCGCTCAAGGAGCCCCGGCGCTCCACGGGCACTACGCCCTTCGTTTCCGAGGTCCAGATGTTGGCGGGACGTACGCTTGCACGAATGCACTCAGCGCATTGGCGATCGTTGAGCTTGACGATGTCGCTCTCGTCGAAACTCTTTGGATTAAGTAGAGCGGCTCCAATGAGGGCGGGAATTCGCGGTTACTCCGGGTCTGCGCATCATTTCTATGAAGTGCGGCAATAGCGTTGGCGTGGTTCAGGACTTCGTGGTCATGGCAGCGAGAGGCTCAGGCCGGATCCTGAGCTCGACGAGTTCACGGCGACCGAGGCGCTTTCGACCGAGACGGTTGAGGTGCTCGGTGACGGCAGGGATGCCGTTGTGTCGCCCGAAGGCAGGGTCGTCGTTGTCGCTGAGAGCGACGTAGGGGTCGCCGGGGTCGCACTTACACCCAAGCTCGATCCGGCATCAGACGACGGGACGGTTGCCGACGCACTCACAGACCCTGCTGTGGGTGTCTGCGAGAGACTAGGCAAGCTCGGCGACAACCCAACGTCGGCGGAGATCGAGAGCGCCGACGGAGTGCCGACGCCCGACCCCACTGGAGATGCGGCCGCCACGCCCGCAGCAGGAGTCGAAGTGGCTGCGACGCTTGCGGTGGCCGCGACGCCGGCTGCAGGAGTCGAAGTTGCCGCGACGACGCTTGCGGTGTCGTTGGCCGACACAACGGGGGGCGTCGTAGTGGCCGCCGCGAGGCTTACGGAGTCGGTCGCCGCGACTTTCGCAGCAGGAGTCGAAGCCGCCGCGAGGCTAACGGTGTCGGTCGCCGCGACTTTCGCAGCAGGAGTCGAAGCGGCCGCGAGGCTAACGGTGTCGGTGGCCGCGACTTTCGCAGCAGGAGTCGAAGGCGCCGCGACACTAACGGTGTCGGTGGCCGCGACTTTCGCAGCAGGAGTCGAAGGCGCCGCGAGGCTAACGGTGTCGGTGGCCGCGACTTTCGCAGCAGGAGTCGAAGGCGCCGCGACGCTGACGGTGTCGGTGGCCGCGACTTTCGCAGCAGGAGTCGAAGGCACCGCGAGGCTGACGGTGTCGGTGGCCGCGACTCTCGCAGCGGGAGTCGAAGGCGCCGCGAGGCTGACGGTGTCGGTGGCCGCGACTTTCGCAGTAGGAGTCGAAGTCGCCGCGACGCCGGCGGTGTCGGTGGCCGACACGGCGAGGGAACTGGCAGTGGCCGCCACGTTGGCAGTAGCAGTAGCGGCGGCAGTGGTATGCACGGCGGGCGAAGCGGCTCCCGTGACGGCGGTCACATCAAGCCCCGGCTGCCCCAGATCCGCGGCGATCGAGGACAACTGCGTTGTACCCACAGAGGCCTGCGCGGCAGGGGCAGGCAGCGCCGAGCTCGAGCCGGCGGACAACGCGGCACCGAGGTCGGACGGCGCTCCCGTTGCGGCGACGGAGGGGTGCGGCGGCGGTGCGTGCAATCCCCCCGTTTCCTCTGCCGCCGAGACTCCCAGGCTGTCGGCATTAGCGGCGGGCACAGAGGAGACTTTCGGCGCGCCGAGGAGGCCGAGATTGTCCGTGCTCGAGGTGGTCAGCCAGATCGACGGCTCGATGCCCTGCACCAGGCCACCGCCGAGGGAGGAGAAAGACGCGACGTCGTGGGCCGAGGCCTCGCCACGATCGGCAGAGCGCGACGCGTTGTCGACTGCGCCTGCGATCGACGGGCGCGGGTTAGCCCACGCTTCAAAGGGGTGCAGCGCGGCAGGACCGATGGAGAAAGGGCCGCCGAGACCGCCCAGAAAGGCGCCTACCGCGGCAAAGGAGAGGCCGCCGGCGCCGACCAAGGCCGCGTTGCGATACCGCGAGAGCCAGGTGGGCGTGGGAAGTTCGCCCACCGTCGCTCCGACCGCAGCGCCCTCGGTTGCAACAGTGCCCACGCCAGAAGGGGCGGAATGAGTCTGTGCACCCTCGCCGGGTCTCTCGACCAGCGGCTCGCTTCCCTGGGCTGTCACGAGGCCCGGCAGAACAGGCTGGGACGCCTGGCCGTTTGTCACTGGGGGTGTATGACCTGAGCCGAACTCATCTTGGAGCATCTGTTCGTATATCTCGTCAAAGCCCACGGACCTGTCCTCCTGGAGTGTCGACTTCCCCCTCAGCTAGTTCGTCTGTGTGAAAAGAGCGACCGCCAACGTCCTTGCAATGCGGACTTGAGTGCTCACCGATCTGCCAGCGGATCCTGTGACAAAAGTGTCACCGCGATTGGCCTGACTCAGAGGCTCGCCCGCTCTACCTCTACCCGTTCTCGACACTTCTCACGCACTGTGCCCGCCATCGCCCTTCACAGGCCGCCGCCGGGTCCTTTCCGCAATAGGAGTGTCGGAGGTCCTCGACGCTGGGCAGAGCACCATGCGTTCGGACGCGAGTGTGGTATCGCAACCCGTCAGTCTCAGCAAACGAACCAGAGGCACGTCGTGGTTGCAGTGTCTTACGTGTTAGTCAGACGTCGTCCAGGTTGGATGGTTTGCCGGCCGCTCAGATTCTGCCTTCAAGGTCTACGCGGGCTGAGGTAGCCGGTCGTGCCGCCCGAAGCCACTTCACTGAGCGCCCGAACGTCGCTGGTGACGTTCGTCAAGGGCACTGCGCTAGCTGTACGTGAAGTGGTCGAGCGACGTGGTTTTGGTCGTAATGCCACCCGCGCTAACGGTGACGTCGACAGTCCGGCCGGCCGTTCCTGGGGGCGCGGTGACTGTCATGGTTCTGCCGTTCGAAGAGACCGAGATCGCAGTCGCGGGAGTGCCGCCAAAGGACACCGCTGTCGCACCCGTGAATCCTGCCCCCTGGATTGTGACCGTCGTGCCGCCCATGTGGCCTGCCGACGTCGGTGAGACCCATTTGATCGCCGGGCCGTAGTTGAATTGATCTGGTGCGACCGAGGTCCCGCCTGGACCAATGACCTTCACGTCGACGACTGAGGTCGGCGTCTCCGGCGGCGCCGTGGCGACGATCGTCCTGGCGGACACCGACACGATCGTGCCAGGGGTTGAGCCGAAGTCGACCGCGGTCGCGCCGGAGAAGCCTCTGCCCCAGATCGTGACATTGGCCCCTGGGAGGCCGAACCTCGGATCGAGCCACGTCACGCTGGGAGGGGTCGACGTGGTCGCGGTCGGGTGGGGGCCGGATCCAGACGATCCCGAGCCAAAGTCGGCCACCAGGTCCTGAAACGAGTGGACGTTGCCGGCGGGAATCGGGTTCACGTCGCCCTCTGCCCGTCCGATGGGCGTGCAGGCGTTGGGGCACCCGGACATGGAGGAAGAGCCGTAGTCCCAGAAGGTGGCCTCGAAGACGTTGTTCGACTTGATCCACGACGCCATGTTGCTGACGAATGTCGGGTCGTCGCCGCCACAGGTCCCGCTGTTCGGTGCGTTGACGGGTAGGCCCGCGTCGCACACGCCCCAGCCAAGGCCCCATTCGGGCAGGACGATCTGCTTGCCCTCCTGCGCGGCGAAGGTCGCCAGCCAGTTGAGACCGTAGGACTCGGTCTGAATCGTGTCGAACTCGTCCTGCGCGCCCGGATAGGAGGCCCACGCAGTGTCGTAGACGTCGAGGCCGACGTAATTCACGAAAGAACTGCCCGGATAGTACGTGGCCAGATTGCCCACACTGAGGTCTCCGGCGGTGGGGTTCCACTCGAAGCTGAAGTTCGCACCCGACACCGCCCTCATGACGGTGACGATTTGCTGGAACGCAGCAATGAATGCGGCTGGGCAGCCGCCGGCGGCCCACGGGAACCACCCGCCGTTGAACTCCCAGCCGAGGCGGACGACCGAGGAGCCGAAGCCGTTGTTGATCAGCGCGTGCGCGACCTGGGTCCATTCCGAGTTGAACGCGCCATCCCCTTCTTGTGACAGGCCGGAGCAGCTGCCGCTGGCGTCGTCCATATTTGTGCTCGGGCTGTAGGTGTCGGGGAGCATGGGGATGCCCCAGATCATGGAGAAGCCCTTGCCCTTCCACTGCGGGTACGGCCAACTCGACTGCGTGATCGAACTCCACGAGGCACCCGACTGGAAGTCCATGGCGAACTTCACGGCGCCGTCGAGCGAGGCGTTGAGCGCGGTGGGCGGGGTCGTGGCGGCGTCGTAGGTGCCGAGCGCGGGTTGGGGCGAGTCTGCGGACGCCGCCGGTACCGACGGGGTGGCGCTCGCCAGGGCGAGGCAGAGCGCGCCGACGCAGGCGAGGGCGAGTGGGAGGACGGCGAGCTTCTTGATGGTACGCATCGTCGAAGGACGCGCTCCATGGGATCCGGCGAGTGGCATTGGTCTCCTGCTTGGGGGTCAGGGCGGGAAGACGTGATGAGCCCGTTTCGAAACGACGGCGAGTTCACCCTCGGGTGCCACCGTCGAACAAGGCTCTCACAACTAGTACAGCAAAGCACTAGGAAAGCTATAACCCACGGGTTACCGTTGCGTGATCACTCAGTAACACGCACGCGATCGCGGGGCCCACGGAAGGGCCGGCACCAAATACTGCGTGAGCTGGGATTATGGCATCCGCGGCGTCGGTCCGCAGCGAGCTGAGCTGGAAGGACTCAGGCCGGAGTCTTGAACCGGAAATTGACGGAATTGCTGGTCCCAGCGGGAGTCGTGACCGTCACCGGCTCCGTGCCGGCGCTCTGCGCCGGTGTCACCGCCATGATCTCGGTTTCCGAGCTCACCGTGAAGCTGGACGCGGGGGTCGATCCGAACGTGACCGCGGTGGCCCCGCCGAAGTTCGTCCCCGTGATCGTGACGGTCTTCCCGCCGGCCATGGAGCCGTGGGTGGGGCTGATGCCCGTGATCGTGGGAGCGAGGTACGTGAACGTGTCCCTCCTCGCCGCCGTACTCACTCCTCCGCTCCCGGTGACTGCGGTGACAGCCACCGTCGCGCTGCCGCTCGGCGCCACTGCCGTCACCTCGGTCGCCGACTTGACCGAGACATGCGTCGCCGGAGACGAGCCGAAGAAGACATATTTCGTCGCGCTGAGCCCGGTGCCCGTAATGGTGACGGCCGTACCGCCGCCTCCCGGCCCGGTCCGCGGGGAGAGATTCGTCACGGTGGCGCCCGAGGGCGGGGCGTAGCTGACCATCCCACGGAAGGTCGTGCCGTCAACGCCGACGGTGAACGCGTCGCCCGAGTTGAGCTGGAACCCCGTGGTGTAGAAGGTCCCGAGGCCGAAGGCGACCTTGGTGGACTTCTGCTTGCCCACCGTCAGGCCGATGCAGTCCCCGGGGATGCCGGCGCCCCACGCATTCGTCGTGTCGCTGAGGAAGAGATCGCCGTACTTGTAGTCGCTCCCGGTGCCGTTGCAGCCGATCGGATAGGTGGGCCGCGACGTGGCGAACCCTGTGCCCGTCACGATCATGATGGGATTGGTGGCCGAACCGCCGAAGGTGACGCCGCTGATGGTGGCCGTGGGGGTGGTGAGCTGATCGATCGAGTCCATGCCCTGGTCCGCGATGTAGACGTGTCCGTTGAAATACGTCGAGCCGAGATCGAAAGCCAAGCCCACGGCCAGCGTCGAGAGGGTGTTGGCCGTGACGGTGGTGCCGTCGATGGGACTCGACGAGCTCGACAGAACCCCGACGGTGCCGTCGTCGACGACGTAGAGGTTGCCGAGGGTGTCGATCGAGAGGCCCTCGGCGTCGGTCAGATCCGCCACCAGCGTCGCCGGCGTGTCCATCGTCACCGACTGCCCGAAGATCATCGTGGTCGACTGCGGCAACACGTTGACGGTCGCCGCCCCACTCGCCTGGTTGCCCGCGTCGGTGTAGAAGAGGTCACCGGCAGAGTCCAGCGCGAGGAACCCGCCTTCGGTGAGGCCCGTGACGAGCGACTTTGGAGCGTCTGCGGTCACCGACTGCCCGAAGATCGTCCCGTTTGCCTGCGGTAAGACCGAGATCCCGTTTTGGGTGGCGTAGTAGAGGTTGCCGGCCGGGTCGAAGGCGAGACCCTCGGGATCGTCGAGCCCGCCGACGAGCGTCGTCAGCGTGTTGGCGGTGACGCTCTGGCCGAAAATGCTGCCGTTGGCGGCCGGGAGTACGGAGATGGAGCCGCCACTGGCCCCGTCGTCGTTCGAAATGAAGAGGTCACCGGCGGAGTCGAAGGCAACGGCGGGCGTGTTGTTCAAGGTGACCAGGGTGTTCGCCTGTCCGGCCGTTACCGTCTTGCCGAAGATGGTGCCGCTGGTCGTGGGCCACACGTTGACGTTTCCGTTGAATTCGCTCTCGTAGAGGTTCCCGGCCGTGTCGAACGCGACGTCGACGACCGACTGCTCTGAGATCTGCGGCACGAGCTCAGCCGCGCCCGCAGTCCCTGTCTCGAGAAAGGGAACCAGTGCGACCGCGCTGAAAAGCACCACGGTCCACATGGACGCCCTTACCCCGAGGCGGCCCGTCCTCGGCTCGCGTTGGCTTGCCCCACTCGAGGGGCGCGCGATCCGGGTCAGTCCGAAGGGGCTGCCTACCATCAAGAACCTCCGCCACTTTCGCCGAGAGACGCTTGGCACAGTCTGACGGTGTCGACCCGAACCTTCAAGCGCCGGCGCGGCGTGGAATGGCGGACGGGTGAACGTCGTGCGATGGCCGTGCGAACACCGGGCGACGTCGGGGTCAGGGGGCTGTCGGTCAGGACGTCGGTTGCAGAGGAGCCTGCTCGCCCGCGGCGGGCGACGCTTCGGGGAGACCGGCGCCGTCGAGACACAGGGACCTCAGGTGCCGCGTGAGCAGGTCGGACACCTCGGTGCGATGCCGGGCCAGCATCAGCCCGTGGTCGAGACCCTCGATGACCTGAATCCGGCAGTGATCCTCGTCGAGGGTGGTGTGGTCGGTGGGTGCACCCTCGAAGAAGGCGGCCGCCTCCACTTCGCCGCAGACGCAGAGGATGTCGGTGCCGTGCGCCGCCGTCTCCTCGAGCCAGTCGAGCGGAGAGCGCTGACGGGACCGCAGCCGACCGACGGCCAGATAGGCACTGCGCGCCAGCCGCACGATCTTCCACGAGGGCAGCGACCGGTAGACGAGGCGAAGGTCGCCGACCGGCTTGGCGAGCTTGCGCCGGGGGTCGAGCGGGCCGGACTTGATCTCGGGCGGCCGGAAGCGCAGGAGCGGGTTGACGGAGAGGACCGACAACGGGTGCAGGTCGATGGCGCTCTCGAGCGCCTGGTAGGCGCCGGCGCAGAGCCCGACGAGCACGACCGGCACGACATCGCCGGCGGGGCCGGCGGGGCCGGCGGCCCGAGCTTGGTCGACGTCGTGCACGATGTCGACCATGTCATCGAACGCCTCGGGTGCGCGCACGAGGTTGCGTTCTTGTCCGGCGCGCACCGGGCTGTCGCCCAGACCGCTGAGATCGAAGCGGTAACACGCAAAACCGAGGGCCGCCCAGGCGCGGCTGAGCTCGACCCACATGCGATTGGGTCCGGAGTGAGGGTCCCTGCCGCTGTTGAGGAACAGGATCGACGGGCCCGGGGGCTCGCCGTCCGCGGTCGTCGCGATACCGAAGAGCCTGTGCGGCCCGAGCGCCACGATTCGCTCAGTGACGACGATGCCTTCGCGGCTGCGCGCCGAGATCTGGTCCCGGGTTTCGAGCTCGTGCTGGGCGGCGCGTTCGGGCGGAAGCACGTCCTCGAGCCAGTTCGTGATGTTCTCGATGGCCAACGTGGGGACCTGGCTGAGGAACGGCTCGACGTCCATGAGCTCGGACTGGCCCGCCGCGCACATGCGGTCGACGCGCTCGTCGTCGACACCGAACGTCCCCGCGGCAGAGCGGTCGGATCGGTCGAGGACGAGGGCATGCTCGACGGAGGGGAGCGAGGCTGGCGCCACGAGCGCGCCCAACGCCTCTCCCGTGTCGGGCGTGAGGACGGAGCCGGCCAGCTCCGTGCCGCCGTTCTCGGGCCGGGTCTTGCCGTAGAGGAGTCGGAAGAGAGCCGACTGCTCTCGCAGGAACTCGCGTCCGGAACCGCACGGGTCCCACAGCACGACGCCCGTGACCGATCCACAGGTCTCCGCGGCGCACGCGGCGAGCAGCGCGCCCATGCGCATCCCAACCAGGGCGAGGGGCCTGTCGCCCAGGCGACGCGCCAGAGCGACGGCGTGGCCGATAGAGGCGACCGCCGCGTCGATCCGCCCGGGGTCGTCATCGGTGCCGGCCGAGTCCCCGGCGCCGTCGTAGTCGAAGCGGATGGCCGTGATGCCGCGCGCCGCCAGAGCCTCGGCCAGCATGCGGAATGTGTAGTGCGCGCTGATGTATTCGCGCAGCAGCGGCTGGCAGAGGACGGCGGTCCCCCGCGAGAGCCCGTCGCCGGGCTGGTGCACCCAGCCAAAGAGCGGCCGGTCCTTGGGCCCGAAGTACAGCGGGGTGGCGGTCGTCGCAGCGGGCGTCTCGCTGATCACGATTCCCCCGGACGGATGACGGCCGCCATCGTCGAGTTGAGGGCGCGTACACGGCCGCGTGGGGGGCCGGCGGGGTCGCCGTCGAGCAGGGTGACGATCCGTTCAGAGCCTGGGGGCAGGTGGAACCACGAATCGGACGGCCGGTAGCCGGGTGCGTTGACCGAGACCCACTGCGCAAAGCGGCGCGTCGTGACGTGCAGCTGCGGCGCGTCGCCAGTGCAGATGGCGACAGCGCTGAGTCCGATGTCACCCTCGACCGCCCGGGCCTGGCCCAGCGGCATGGTGACGTCGTCTGAGCGCACCGCGCCCGATTCGTCCTTGAGGGTGACCGCGATGACGTCGTACTTGGGCGGGCCGAACCGATAGGCGTAGTTGAGGTCGGTGAACTCGTCGAAGAGGTTGGCGAGGTTGACCACCAGTGCGTCACGGGCCTTGATGCTCACCGGATGAACGGCGTTCTCCCGCAGGTTCTCGCCGTTGGTGAAGAGCTCGACCACGAGCTCGCCCGTGAAGGCGTCGGCCGTGTCGTTGAACACATGGGCGCAGATCCCGTTCAGCCCCTCGTCCATGACGAGGACGCAGACGGGTTCGGAGACCCGGCGCATGGCGAACCACGGCGCCTTGGGGTGCCCGCTCACGTCGATCAGCCCCCAGCCCGCGCCGGGTGCGACGTCGTTGAAGCCCAGCACGAGGCCGCCCCCGGCCCGCTCGTTGCAGCGCCACTCCGTGAAGACGGTCTGCATCAGGTAGGCGTTGGTAGCCCGGCCGAGGTCGAGGGCGCGCTCGGCGTCGGAGTAGCGCTCCCAGAGCGGATCCACGCCGAAGACATCGCGCACGTAGAAGGAGCGGACGTCGTCCATGTCCCACGAGCGGCCGGGGTCGTGGTGCACGCCCACCTTCCACCGTGGGTCGTGGACAGCGAGGTTGGCGCCCCCCAACCGGGCGACCGCGTCGGGCTCTGGCGGAGTGGCGTAGCACAGGGTCTCCGCGGCGAAGCGGACGTCGTCGCGGCGCAACGCGTTCAGGGGTCGCAGGTAGCCGCCGATGCCGAAGTACTGGCTCACCCCGGTGTCGGGCCGGTACACCGGGTCACCGCCGGTGGGGTTCGACGCGACGAACTCGACGCCGGGCAGGAGTTGGGTGGTCAGCGCGGGGATGAAGGAGTCGAAGAGCTCGGACTCGTAGCCGGTGCGGCTGCCGCCGTTCATGGCGGCGATTTCGGCCACCTCCTGGTTGCCGCACACGATGGCGAGGCACGGGTGGCCCGAGAGGTCGGCGAAGGCCTGCCGCAGCTCCGCACCCACGCCGGCCACGAAGGCCTCGTCGTCGGGGTAGTCCATGAACGCGAACATGCAGTCCTGCCAGAGCAAGACGCCGAGCTCGTCGCAGGCCTCGAATACCGAGCGGTCGGCGTAGACCGTGGTCCCGGGGATGCGCAGCATGTTGAGGTTGGCCTCGCGGACCAGCCCCACCCGCCGCCACACCTCGCCGGCGTCGCTGCGGAAGCTCACCGGATCGGGAGGGAACCAGTTCGCCCCCCGGACGAAGATCGGCACGCCGTTGACCACGAAGGTGAAGCCGCCGTCGGCGCGGTCGACCTCGATCGTGCGGAACCCCACCCGGCCGAGCGGGTGGTCCACCGGCCCGATGCGCAGGGCGACGTCGTAGAGCGCCTGGGGACCGTGGGTGTGGGGCCACCAGCGTTCGAACCCGGTGACGGGCAGCGACGCCCGCAGGGTCACGCCGTCGTCATGACGCTCCACCTCGAACGGCATCTCGCGGCCCAGGCAGACGAGCTCCGCCGCCTCGTCCTCGGCCCAGGCGGGCAGCGTGGCGAAGCGGAGCGCCGCGTCGACCCGGCCGCCATCTCCGTCGCACGAGGCGAGGACGAAGGCGTCGAGGACGGCGGCGAGGGGCTCCTCGTCGGCTCGAATGATCTCGAGCGGCTTCCAGGGGCCGACGGTGCGGGGGGTGCGGGCCCAGCCCGGGATGCGGCCGAGGAGGTCGGTCCGGAACCAGCGCAAGGCCTGGTGCTCGACCTGGCCCGTCTTCCAGCGCGGGCGCGGGCGGCGCGCCGCCAGGGCCGGGGTGAGCGCTTCGCAGCGGATGACGAGTTCGTTGTCGGCGTCCAGCCGGGCGAGCGGGACCGACGAGCGGACGAACATGTTCTCGGTCCGGGCGACGTGGGTGCCGTTGACCCAGACGTCGGCCAGTGTCGCGATGCCGTTGAGGCGAAGCTGCCACGTCCCGGGCTCACCGGGGAAGCGGCACCGGAACCACCAGTCTTCGGCGTCGAAGTTGTGGTCGGCCACCTCGGGCGAGCCGGTGCCGGCGAGCGCCTCGGCCGCGGTCCCGGGCACGGCGGCCTGGATCCACTCCAAACCAGCGAGCAGCGACGGGTCCGCGGCGTCGAGGCGACCCGGTTCTGTGCGCGCGCACGACCAGGTCGAGTGCCCGAGCAGGTCACGCATGGAGCTGGGCCGCCGTCGCGTCGATCGCTTCCTCCCAGGCGGACTCCATCTCCGACATCGCGTCGCTGAGCGCGACCTGCTTGCCCCGCAGCGCCCGGGCAAGCAGGAACTCGAGTGTTTTGGCCTTCTTGGAGACGACCAGGAAGGCCTCGGCCGCAGCAGATCCCTCGTCCTCGTCGCCGGCGAGCCAGCGGACGTAGTCGGCGGCCAGCTCCGCGTTGGCACCGCATTGGCGGATCGACCCGAACGCGTAGCGGTGAAAGGTGTCCATCCCGGCCTCGATGAGCCACGGGAGGTCGCCCTCGATGCGCTTGCGCATCTCGCCGACGGGGTTCGAGGCGGGGCGACGGGCCAGATGCTCGCGCGCCAGCTCGATCGCCAGCGGCCGCGGGTCGTCGTCGATCCGGAGGTGCTCGAGGTCGATCGCCTCGGCGTAGGGAGGGATGACCGCCACCGCCTCGTCGGCGATGAGACGCTCGTAGTCCTCCCCGTCGAGCTCGTAATAGCCGCCGTTGTGGAAGTAGCCGATGCGACCGGCGTCGGTGTCGATCATCTGGACCGCCACCGTCGTCTTCTGGTGCGCGCAGCGATACGTCAGGCCCTCGGTGTCGGGGAGCCACCAGCCGTCGACGTCGATCGTGAGCATGCGGCCGAGCGCGATCTGGTCACTCAGGTGCAGGGGGAGCGCCCGCCACAGGTTCACCTCGTAGGCGTCGATGCCGTAGAGGCGCCGCACGTCCTCCGTGGAGAACTTGAACATCCGCCACTGCTCGCCGTCGAAGCCGGCGCTGAGCAGGAACCCCATGGCTGCCAGCGGCTCGACCCCGAGCGCGTGCAGGACCTCGATCCAGAGGTCGGCCGCGCAGTTCGACTCGAGCCACATGCGGTCGTCAGCATGGACGCGATGGGGCACGTACGCCTGCGGCGCCAGATCGAGGACCTGGACCCTCACAACGTGAGCGCTTCCTTCACCTCCGCCGGCCAGCTCTCGAGCTCGAGCCCGTGGTGCCAGAGCAGTGCCAGCGTGATGCGGTCGACGCCGAAGGCGACGCAGGCACTGTGGGCCGTCGCGCCGTCCTCGCTGTGGATGGAGAACGGTGTGCCGAAGTGGTCCCGGTGGCAGTTGCCCGAGATGATGGCGACGTCGTGGTCGGGGCTCCCGATGGGCGTCGTGCCCTCGAGCTTGAGCACCTCGTCCTTCTGGTTGGTCGCCATGGCAGTGCCGAGGCGGCCGAAGAACGGATCGTTGGCCTCCACCACGGTCATGTCCAGGCCCAGGCGCTCCAGGATGGAGATGCCGACCTCGAGCCCCGCGTCGCGGTGCTCCTGGGCGGCGTCGGGCTCGCCGACGAACACGATCTCGTGCATCTGGAAGGTCTGCATGCGCGCCGGGTCCTCGCTGGGCTCGTGGCGGAAGCAGTAGCTCGAGACGTTGAAGTAGCGGCCCGCCGCCGGGAGCGTACCCGTGCACATCGGGTAGACGGGGTGGCACGCGGCGGAGGCCAAGAAGACGTCGGCCATCTCGAGCAGGTCGGACCAGTCCTTGCCGGACTCCGAGCGCCGCAGCAGCTCCGCGTGCTCCTTGTTCCCACCCGTGAACACGTGGATCGCGCCCATGAGGTCGGGGAAGGACTGGACGTAGTTCGTCTCCTCGAAGGTCGCCTTGTTCACGACGGGCGGGAACTGGATGCCCGTCGCGCCCAGCTCGGAGCCCCACGCATCGACCAGGGCGTTCAGCCCGTTGGCGATGGCAGAGTACTGCGAGGAGCGGCCCAACACCCCGAGGATGCCGGTCGGGAAGAGATAGCCCGCCTCGACGAGAGCCGAGCCGAATTCACGTTGGTCGCTCATGGTTCACCCCTTTGAAATCGTGAGCATGTGTGCGTTGTCCGCGAGGATCCGCGTGTTGTTGATCATCACCGTGGCGCTGTAGGCGTCACGGAGCTGGCGCCCCAGGCTGTACGGCGTGCCCTGGGCGTAGCCGGCCATGCCACAGAGCATGAGGGCCCCCGACACGATCTCGACGACCAGGCGCGAGGCCGCGACCTTGAGCGTGTTCATAGCGATCGTGAACGACATCGGCACCCCGGCGCTCGGCGAGGCGTCGAGCTGGTCGAACTCGTCGAAGGCGTCTTGCACCAGGGCCTCGAGCTGGCGCTGTTGGAGCACCAGCTCGGCCAGGGCGGGAGCGCCCTTGGGCAGCACGTCGACGTTCTTGCGCGCTTCGGCCCGGACCATGGACCGGGCCCGCTCCACCGCAGCCGACGCGATGCCCCGCCAGACGCAGGCCCACAGCACGTGGGAGACCGGGAGCATCGTCCGCTCGGAGATCTCGCCGAAGGGGACCGGCAGGATCATCTCGCGCTGACCCCGTGGCGCGGAGCGCGAAGCCGGGGCTGCAGGTGCCGCGCATGCCGAGCGTGTTCCACTCGCCGGTCTGCTCGAGGCTGAGGCCCGGGGCGCGGCACACGACCAGCACCTGGTCGCTCGCCGGGCTGTCCTCGTTGCGCCGCGCCGTCGCCAGGACCGCGTCGGCGTAGGAGCCGTAGGAGATGACGCCGGCCGCCTTCTCGAGTTCGAAGCCCTGCTCGTGCGGCTGGACGGCGCAGATGCTCTCGCGCGTGTTGCCGCCGACGCCGACTTCGGTGGTGGCCGAGGCGAGCAGCAGCTGCTCGCCCACGACCTCCTCCATGAACCCCTGGAGGGCCGGGGTGTGCCCGTGGCGGACGACGCAGGCCACCTGGAGGTGGTGCATGGCCAGGATCATCCCGCTCGACGAGCAGGCCTTGGCGATCTCGGTCACGCTCGCACCGGCCTCGGCCAGCGAGGCGCCGATGCCGCCGAACTCGACGGGGATCAGCGTGCCGAGCAGGCCGGCGGACTGGAGTGCCTCGAAGGTCTCGAAGGGGAAGCGCGACCGGCGTGTCGACGTCGTCGGCCGCCGCTGTCGTCACTTCGGCCGCGATCGAAGCCGCCCGCGAGGCGACTTCGGATCCGTGCAGTTGGGTGGCGCTCATACCGGGTCTCCAATCGTGGCGAGGCTTGCGAGCGAGGTGCAGATCGCCTCGATCGACTCGAAGGTCGACTTCTGCAACATCTCTTCTGGGAATTCGATGTCGAATTCCTCTTCGAGGGCCAGCATCACGTTGACGCTGGCGTGCGAGGTCATGCCGGCCTGGAACAAGTCGTCGTAGTCCTGAAGCGACTCGACGGCCACCGGCAGCCGAGCGTGCTCGTCCAACGTTGCACGGACCCGCGCCTCGTAGGGGTGAGCTGTCTCAGGCATCTGCTGTCTTCCTTTCATGGATTGCTGCGTCATTGGTCGTTGATTGCTGCGCCATTGATTGCGGCGAATTCGAGCAGTCCGGGCGTCAGGCCGCCGGGGAGGGCCAGGGCGGTCTCGGGCGGCGACCCGCACAGGGCGAACACCACGGCCGCGGCGTAGTCCCCCTCGTGGGTCATGCTGAGGGACAGCGAGGTGATCCCCGCCGACTCGGCCATGGCCGCGGCCGTGCCCGACAGTGACATCGCGCAGGACCCCTGCGGCTGGCGTCGCACTTCCATGCAATTCCAATCGGGCTGATAGCCCTCCGGCTGGAGCACCTTGATGGTTGCTTCCTTGGCGGCGAAGCGTGCGGCCAAGGATTCGGTCGACCAGCCGCTCGGCGTTCGGCAACAGTCCAGCTCATGGGGGGTGAATACCCGTTGCAGGTAGCGCTCCCCGTGGGCGTCCAGCGCCGCCTCCACGTCGCGCAGGGCGGCCAGGTCCACGCCCACGCGGCAGGCCGGGGCCGACGGGGCGGTCATGCCAGCACCTTCGATCCCCGCAGCGAGTGGACCAGCGAGCGCCACAGCTGGGGGATCTGGACCCGCAGCGGCGTGATCACCAGGAACAGGACCCAGGGGACCAGGAGGAGCAGGCCGACCGGTGGCGGGAGCATCGGGAGAAAGAGGGAGGGGGAGAGGATCAGCGAGACCAGGAGGGTCAGCTTCATGGAATACGTGGCCAGCTTGCGCATCTGGTGGTCCCCGTAGAAGAACGCCGCCAGCGCCAACACCGACGCGATGCCGAAGCCGTTGACGCCCCACAGCTTGACGAAGACGACGGAGAGCACGGTCAAGATGATCACCTGGAGCGCGGCAATGACGGCCACCGTCATGTTCCGTCCGAGGGCGTAGAACAACGAGGCTTCGATCTGCGCCACCGTGCCCAGGACGAACGCCAACGACAACAGGCAGTAGATGGGCAGCGACGCGGCCCACTCGTGGCCGAAGAGGTCAGGGATGATCCAGTGCGCGGCGAGGCCGAAGAGGGCGAAGGGCACGCCCAGCGCGATCGTGAGCAGGAAGGAGCCGCGCTCGAGGCCCTGACGGAACTTGCTGGGGTCGTCGCGGTTGATCTGTGACATCGTCACGATGCCCAGGCGGTAGGCGCAGCGCTTGGCGAAGCCGATCGTCTGGACCAGGTTGCGGGCGAACGAGACGTAGCCGACGCCGGCGGCGCCGACGAAGGACCCGACCACGAGCGCGTTGACCACCGGGGGCAGGTTCACGAACAGAGACGCGGTCGAGTACGAGGTGCCGTGGCGGATGACGTCCTTTGCAGTCGCCGTCGACCAGGCCCAGCGGGGGCGCAGGCCGGAGAGGATGAGGCTGCCGACGAGCAGGAAGCTCTGCCAGGCGAAGTAGCCGATGACGAGCGACCAGGCCCCGAAGTGCAAGATCGCTAGCGGGACCGCCGTGGCGTAGAGGACGAAGTCGCCACCGAGCTCGAGGATGCCCATCTTCTTGTAGTCGAAACGCCGCTCGATGTAGGCCTGGGCCGGCGCCCACAAGACGTTGATGGGCACGCAGAGGAGGAGGACCCGCAGGGGAAGCGCGACGCCGACCGGGCGCAGGAGTGGGAGGAGCGCGAAGGAGAGCCCGATGGAGATCACGGTCGCCGAAACCGACGTGACGAGCAGGAGCGTGAAGATCTCGTTGTTCTTGCGGTCGCTGGGTTCTTCCTTGACGCGGATGAGGTAGATCTCGGCCCCCATCTGGCAGATGGTCACGACGACCGTGACGAACGCCGCCGCGGCGGTGTAGAGGCCGTAATCGCTCGGGCCTATCTCGCGGACGGTGATGATGATGCCGATCAGGCGTACGACGGCCCCGATCCCTTCACGGCCGAAGAGGAACGAGGCGCCGCGCATGGCCCGCGACTGGATGTCGGCCGCGCTGCCGCCGTTGCCGTTGGTGGCGGTGGTGGCGATGGTGGTGGCGTCGGTGGCGTCGGTGGTGGCGTCGGTTGCGTCGGTTGCGTCGGCGTCGGCCGTGGTGTCCTGGTGGGAACGGGTCTCGGTCATGGGAGGTCTTGGCTACGGCTCGGGTTCCGGCTCGAGCGCCGGCTCGAGTGGGAGGGCGTGGCGGTCTCGGCGGTGGTGGCGCGCGCCACGGAGCTGTGCCGCGGCACAGCCCCGATTGTTCCCGCGAAGGAGCATTCCGCCTGGTGCATCACCCTGACACGCTAGGGACTCCGTGTCCCATACGTGTGTGCTGCCTGTCTCGCTTTGAGACCCCTGGGCGACGCTCGGTGGCAGACGCCTTGGGGACGGGCGAGACGGCACGTAAAGGTGCCTCGTGGACTGGGAAAAGGTCGTGTGGTGAAGGTTACGTCGGAGGGGCGGGCCAGGGTTTTTGGCACCGTTTGGGCCGGACCGGGGGATCTCGTTGTGGCCGTGTTGTCGTCGGGCGGGTCGTGCGCACGCGCACTCCGGGGAGGGCGCTCCCGGCGTCCACCATCAGTTCACGCTGGGGTAATCCAACATAGGGGTGTCTGTGAACAAACTGATTTCGCCTTGGGCCCGAAGTTAACGTCGCAGCCACACAGCGGCGCCGAAGGGAGTCGGTAGGTCTCGCCGGTCCTCCTCGGCACCGCATCCGAAGGACGCGGTGCACTCGATGTCGTCGGGTGGAAGCCACGTCCGAAAGTGACGGCGGGTGTGCCTCGGGCAGGCCCGCCGTCACGCGCTCGTGCCGTGCGCCCCGTGCCGTGCGCCCCGTGCCGTGCGCCCCGTGCCGTGCGCCCGTGCCGTGAGCGTCGGCAGCTGAGGGCTATGACACCTCTGCGGGGCGACCGGCCTGCGCCGTCGTCTCCGAGGAGGGCGACTCAGACGCCGGGGGGGACTCAGCCCCGGAGCCAGCGCCAGCCTCAGTCTCTTGGTGCGCGCTCGTGCGCTGCGGGGGCACGATCCAGATGCGCTGCCCGGGAGCGAGGTCGAGGTCGGCCGCCGTGCCGCGGCTCAGCTGGACCCAGCAGGCGCCATCGTCGAGGGTGACGTCGACCTTGACCTCGAAACCGAGGTGGGTCACGCGCGCCACCGTGCCGGGCACGGCGCGGGGATCATCCGGCCGGACTCCCTCGTCGCGGTGCACCGCGAGATCGTGGGGCCGGACCCACTGGCCGCCCAGCCGCGTGGCGGGCCCGAGGAACGTGAGCACGAACTCGTTGGAGGGATGGTCGTACATGTCCGCGGGTGTGCCCACCTGTTCGAGGTGGCCGTGGTTGATGATGGCGAGCCGGTCGGCCACCTCCATGGCCTCCTCCTGGTCGTGGGTCACCAGGACGGTGGTCACGTGCAGCGTGTCGTGCAGGTCGCGTAGCCACTGGCGCAGCTGGGTGCGCACCTGGGCGTCGAGGGCGCCGAAGGGCTCGTCGAGCAGCAGCACCTTGGGCTCGATCGCCAGCGCCCGCGCCAGCGCCATGCGCTGACGCTGTCCGCCCGAGAGCTGCGAGGGGTAGCGGTCGCCCAGGTGGGCCAGGCCCACGAGCTCGAGGAGCTCGTCGACGCGGGCCTTGATCTCACCCTTGGGGCGGCGCCTGACCTCGAGGCCGAACGCCACGTTGCGCCGCACGGTCAGGTGGCGGAAGGGCGCGTAGTGCTGGAAGCAGAACCCGACGCCACGCCTGCGGGCCGGCGTGCCCGTGAGGTCCTCGCCCTCGATCCGGACCGTGCCCGTGTCGGGCGTGTCGAGTCCGGCGATGATGCGTAGCAGCGTCGACTTGCCGCCGCCGCTCGGGCCGAGCAGTGCCGTGAGCGAACCCGACTCGACCTCGAGGGTGACGTCGTCGAGTGCGACGGCGTCCCCGAAGCGCTTCGAGATTCCTTCGACGCGGATGCTCATGTCAGCGCTCTCACAGCGTGGCCCTCGAGTGCCATTCGGCTCGCCGGCGATCGGTCACGGTCAGCATCGTAAGCACCAGGAGTGCGGCCAGGCACAGGACCACCGCCCCCACGTACGCACTCTGGGGATCCAGGTTGTCGATACTGGTGGAGATGAACTGAGTGTAGGTCTGGGTCTTGTCGGCGATGTCGCCCGACACGATGGACACCGCACCGAACTCGCCCAGCACGCGGGCCGTGGTCAGGGTGACCCCGTAGGCCAGGCCACGGCGGATGTTGGGCAGGGTGATGCGCCAGAAGACCGAGAGCGGCCCGGCGCCGAGCGTGCCGGCCGCTTGCTCCTGCTCGGTGCCGATCTCCTGCAACACCGGCAGCACCTCGCGGACCACGTAGGGAAGTGAAACGGCGGCTGAGGCCATGATGATCCCGGGGACAGAGAAGATCACGGTGATGCCGCGGCGGCCAACCAGTTGCCGAACCAACCCGTCTTGCCGTACACGAGGATCAGACCCAGGCCGATGACGACGGGGGAGATGGCGAGCGGGATGTCGACGAGCGCATCGAGCAGCCAGGCGCCAGGGAAGCGGTGCCGGGCCAGAATGAGCGAGACCCCCACCCCGAACACCGTGTTGAGCGGCACGGCGATTGCCGCCACGATCAGCGTGAGCAACAGCGCGTGCAGTGCGTCCGGCGCGGTGAATGCATCCCACGCCGTGCCGAGTCCGTGCTGGAAGGCGCGGAAGAACACCGTGCCGACAGGCAACAGGATGAGCAGGCCGAGGTAGAAGAGCGCGCCGAAGCGCAGCGGCAGGCGCCAGCGGGAGCCCCTCACACTGCATCCGGGACGTCGAAGCGCCGGCGGGCCCAGCCGATGGCGATGAGCACGACCAGTGCGATGGCCACCAGCACCACCGAGACGGCACTCGCTCCTGGGAGATCCCCGCTCTGGGAGAGGCTGAAGATGTACGACGAGGCCACCTCGGTCTTGAACGGGATATTGCCCGAGATGAGCACGATCGAGCCGTACTCGCCCACGGCGCGGGCGAAGGCGAGGCCGGCGCCGGCGAGGACCGCCGGCAAGATGCTCGGCAGGACGATGCGGCCGAGCACCTGGCGCGGGCTGGCGCCGAGGGAGGACGCGGCCTCTTCGGTCTCCGCATCGAGCTCGGCCAGCACCGGTTGGACGCTGCGGACGCAGAAGGGCAGCGTGACGAAGAGCAGCGCGGCGGCGACACCAAACCGGGTCCCCGCCAAATTGACGTGAAAGGGGCTGTCGGCGCCGTAGAGCGCCAGCAGCGTGAGGCCGGCCACGATCGTGGGCAAGGCGAAGGGCAGGTCGATCACCGCGCTCAACAGCGCCTTGCCGCGGAAGTCGTCGCGCACCAGGACGAAGGCGATGGCAAGGCCGGCGATGGAGTTGATCACGGCCACGATGGCCGACGACGCCAGCGTCAGCTCGAGTGCGGCCACCGCCTCGGGTTGGGTGACGGCTGACCAGAAGGCACTCCATCCTCCGCTGAAGGCGTTGGTGAGGAGCGCCGCCAGCGGGAGGAGGACGAGCAGCGACAGGTAGGTGACGGCGAGGGCGGGGCCGCCGAGGCGGCGGCCGACCCGACCCGCCGCGGCCAGGGCGCCGGGTGGCGTCGTGGGGGGCTGACGACGCCACTGACTGCGCCCCGGCCTGCGGTCGGCGGGTTCCGCGGGCGGGCCCGGCTGACCGCCCGGGAGACCCAGGTCGGCGACCGATGCGCCCACGTCCCTGACCTACGACCCTGCTGGCCTGCTATCCGCTATCCGTTATCCGCTGGCCGTGGACACGCCGAGCGACTGCTCGTCCTTGGCCACGATGCCCGTCTCGGGGTCGAAGAACTTCGTGTTCACCGATGTCCAGCCGCCAAGGCTGTTGATGGTGAAGAGCGTCTTGGGCGCCGGGAAGTGGAACTTCGCTGCGACCGAGGGCAGCACCGGGCGGTAGCCCTCCTGGCCCCAGACGGTCTGGCCGGCGGGGGAGACCAGGTAGGCCAAGAAGGCCTTTGCCGCCGGGCTCGCGGTCTTGGTCACCGCGATCGGGTTCTGAATGAGGATCGTCTGTGGCGGGGTGACGATCTGCACCGGCTCGCCCTGCTTCTTGGCGTAGAGCGCGTCGTCCTCGTAGTCGAGGAGCACGTCACCTTGGCCCGAGAGGAATGTCTGCAGCGCGGCGCTGGCACTCGAGGGCTGGGCAACGGCGTGGTGCAGGAGCTCGGAGAGGTAGGCCTCGGCCTGCGCCGGGGACTTGCCCTGCTTCACCTCGGCGCCGTAGGCGGCCATGATGTTCCACTTCGCGCTGCCGGAGCTGAACACGTTCGGCGTAATCACCTGCACGCCGGACTTCACCAGGTCGGCCCACGTCGTGATGTGCTTGGGGTTCCCCGGACGCACGATGAACGAGACGATGGAGTCGGTCACCATGCCCTTCGTGGGCGTGTCGTCCCAGCTGCTCGACACGAGGCCGGCCTTGACGAGCTTTGCCATGTCGGGCTCGAGGGACAGGTTGACGAGATCGGCGGGCAGCCCGTCGACCACGGCCGTGGCCTGTGTGCCCGAGGGCCCGAAGGAGGGCGAGATCGTGACGCCGGCGCCCGCCTTGGTCTTGGCGAAGTCCGTGTCCAAGACGGTATAGGCCGGCTTGGGCGTCGAATAGGCGACCAGGTTGACCGTGCCGCCCTGGGCCCCGGCCGGGACGGCGGTGAGCGCGGTGAGCACCAGGGCCGCCATGGTGAGGGTCCCGACGGCGCCGGCACGGCGGACGGCTCGCCGGGTGGTCGGTGACGCCGAGGTGGCGGGCTGTGCGGGCTGAGAGTTCCTGGCTTGATCCATCCGGCGACTCTAATGCGCGCAGACTCCTAGATCTAAGCGGGTTAGTCGGGTATGACCCGGTCTCGGGCTGAATCAGGCTCCTGAACTGGGACGGGTCGGTTCACGGGCCGGTGCGGAGGCCGCCACACGGGCGTCGCGGGCCTCGAGCATGGCCCGGTCCGAACGCGCCACCAGCTCATCGAGGGTGTAACGGGTGCCCGCGGGGCGGGTCGTCCAGCCGAAGGACACCTCGACGGGGGCCCCGACGAACTCGGTTGTCTCGGGCGCCCAGACGTGCTCCATGACGCGGCTGGTGATGGTCTCGCACTCGGCGCCGTCGAGGTTGAGCGCCACGGCCAAGAAGACGGTGCCCCCGATGCGGGCCAGCACGTCGACCTTGCGGAACGTCACGCTCAGCGCCCGCGCCACGGCCTGAATCGCCGCGTCGCCCGCCTGGTGGCCGACCCGCTCGTTGAGCTCCTTGACGTTGCCGACGTCGACGAAGAGGACCCGGACCTCGCCGCTCTGGGCGTCGGCCATCTGCAGCAGCGTCGCCCCGGCGGTGGTCAGGCCACGCCGGTTCTGGAACCCGGTCAGCTCGTCAGTGCGCGACAGCGCCAGCAGCCGCGCGCTCAGTTCCTCCATCTCTCGTTCGATCTCGATCTGGCTGCTGATGTCGCGCAGGACGCTGAAGAGGCGGACGGAGCCGTCGGCGTCGTGCAGGCGACGGCTCGTTGTCTCGAGCTCGACGTAGCGCCCGCCGCCGTGGCGCAGGCGAACGACGCCGACCGAGGTGCCGCTCCGGTCCCGCTCGGCCACCGCCAGCTGCCAGCGCGGGTCCTCGCGGTCGACGAGGTCGTCGTAGCCCAGGGCGCAGAGCTCCTCGGCCGTCATGGCGAGCATGGCGCACGCGGCGGGGTTGGCCGCGGTGATACGCCCGTTGGCTGCCGCGAAGAGCATGCCGTCGGTGGCGTGCTCGAACACGGCGCGGTAGGCGGAGATCCCTACCGTGTCGGTGTCCTGCATCGCCAATGTCAGTTCCTCCACCACGCGCTTGGCGCAACGCGGAGTTCAGTCCGGTGAGCGATGGTACCTAACCGGGTCGCGACAATGGCGGTTCTCCGGTCGTGGGGTGACTTTCGGCCTTATTTTCGGGCTACCCAGGCGTGGGCCGCCTGGGCCTGGCGGCACTCACTCTTCGGCGCCGCCGGGCTCGTCGATGTCGTCGTCAACGTCGGGGTCGACGTCGACGCCGTCGGCTCCGCTGTTCTGGAAGCGCTCGAGCCAGCTCCCGAGGCGGCGGCCCATCTCTTGGACGCCGCCGGCCGCCCGGTCCAAGATCCGAGAGAAGCGCTCCCGGTAGTGCGCCACGGCGTCCTCGAACTCCTCCGAGGGCGGGGGCTCGTGGCCCCGCCGCGCGTAGTCGCCGTCGCGGATGCGGTCGTAGGCGCCGGTGTGGACCCACTCCATGAGCTCCTTGACCCGGCGCACCGCGACGGGATGCGTGAGGTTGAGCTCGGACCAGAAGCGCGCATGGCGCGAGAACAGGTCGTCCTCGCTCTCGTAGTCGTTCGCCTGCTCCATGAATGCGTCGAAGTTCATGCCGGGCACCGATCCGCCGGCCAGCTGCATCAGGACACGGCAGGGTTGCAACGGGTCGGCCATCACCAGCGCCGCGGCGCGGTCCGCCGTCAGCTCGGCGGCGCGCGCCCATTCCAAGAGCGCGAGGTACATGGCGCGCACCGGCAGGCCCAGGAGGAGCGAGCGCGGCAGCGCGCCTTGGAGGAACTGGCTGAGCAGGACCAGCGCGGTCGTGTAGTAGTAGTGCTCGGAGAGGACGTGGGCCACCTCGTGCGCCAGGACCGTCTCCACCTCCTTCGGATCGAAGGATCGGATCATGGACGAGTTGATGATGACGATGGGCGTCTTCGCGCCGATCGTCATGGCGTTGATGTCCGGGCTGTTGATGAGGTAGAGGTCGGGCACCTCGGCGATGTCGAGGATGCCGGCGCAGCGCACATAGGCGGCCCACGCGTCGGGAACCTGGTTGGGCCCGAGGCGGATGGCGTTGCCCATCACGATCTGGCGCAGGCGCCGCTCGTGCCCGAGATCGGTGAGGCGCTTCACCACCGTGTCGAGGAGCGGCACCGAGTGCAGCGCTGAGGTGGCCGCCTTGTCGGCCGGGTGCTCGTAGGACTTGGGGCTGATCTGCTCGTAGCGGCGAGCCACCTCGATTGTCACCGTCGGCCTTCCTTTCGCCGCCGTCTGCGGCTGGCCGGCGCTAGCTCGCGCCGAGCCGGCTGTTGTAGCTCGAGATGGTCTGGTTCACGTTCGACTCGGCCGTCGAGACCGCCTTCGAAGGCGACACGCCCTGGGTGTACATGGAGATCTCGGCGTTCACGATGTCGGTCCGCACGTCCTCGTAGGGGCCGATGACCGAGCCCTGCGTCGCCGCGTCGTTCACGCCGTTGTTGATCTCGTTGTAGGCCACCTTGTACCCCGGGCTGGTTGTCCACAGGTGCTGGACGGTCGCCGTGCTGGCCGAGGACTTGCGCACCGGGATGTAGCCGGTGCCGGCGGCCCACGTCGCCTGGCTCTGCGTGTTGCAGAGGTAGGACAGGTACATCCAGGCGGCGGCCTGGTCGATGGCGGGCACCTTGTCCGAGATGTACACGCCCGAGCCACCGGGCTCGATCCCGCCCTTCACCGAGGAGCTGTAGACGGGGAAGGGCCCGATGCCGAGCTTGACGTTGGAGTACTGGCCACCGGCCAGCAGCTGGGTCACGGTGCCCAACGCAGCCGACGTCTCGATCGTCATGCCGTACTTGCCGCTCCCGATGCCGAGGAGGTTGTCGTACTCGTCGGGACCCGAGGACGGGTTGGTCGTGGCGTCGCCCGACGTCACCAACTGGTCGAGCTGGCTGAAGATCGACACCGCGGTCTTGTTGTTGAAGACGCCCTTGGTGGCCCGGCTGGTGCGACCGTTCTGGTTGTTCACGAAGAGCGAGTTCGCCGTCGAGAGCCAGGTCTCGAGGTGCCAGGGGTCGAGGACGAGCCCCATGCCGCTGCCCGAGGCCTTGAGGGCCTTGGCGTCGGAGAGCATCTGGGTGAGGGTGGTCGGCGGGTCGGCCGGGTTGAGGCCGGCCTTGGTGAAGGCGCTCTCGTTGTAATAGAGGATCGGCGCCGAGACGGCGAAGGGGAGGGCCCACTGCACCCCGTTGACCTTCCAGTAGTTGAGCGGCCGCGTCAGGTAGTCGCTCGTGGAGTACTTGGCGGCGTTCATGCACGACTGGACGGGCAGGAACGACTGGGTGTCGATGGCGGCCTGGGTGCGCTGGTCCTCCAGCTGCACGGCGTCAGGCAGCTGGCCGTTGGTGAGCCCCGCCTCGTACTTCTGCCACGTGTCGTCGTAGCTCGACTGGTCGACCAGGGTGACGTGCACCTTGCTCTGCGAGGAGTTGAAGGCATTGGTGATGGCGGCGAGCGTCGTGCCGTTGGCCTGCACCATGGAGTTCCAGAACGTGATGGTCACCAAGCCTTTGTGGTTCTGCAGTGCCTTGAGGTTGCAACTCGGGAGGCTGCTGGCACCGGCTGCTGGCGCGCCGCCCGCAGCGACGGCGGTCGCGGTGGCGGCCGTGGCCGAGGAGACGAACAGCGCTGCGGCGAAGAGGCGGGTGAGGCGAGCGGTCCGCATGTCTATTGCCTAGCACCCCCGAGGTGCTATTTGACCGCACCGGCCGTGAGGCTGCGCACGAGCTGCTTCTGGAACACGATGAGGAGGATGACGAGCGGCACGAACGCGATGACCGCACCGGCGAGCGAGACCGGGATCTGGGAGACCTCGGTCCCCAACAGTTGCTTCAGGCCGATCTGAACCGTGTTGAGCGGTGACTGCCCGCCCGTCGAGACGAGCGGCCACAGGTACTGGTTCCACGCGGCGAGGAAGGAGAACACCCCGAGCGCGGCCAGTGACGGGCGGGCGAGCGGCACGGCGACACGGGTCATGAAGCGGAGGTGGCCGTACCCGTCGAGCTGCGCGGCCTCCTGCAGGTCGCGCGGGATCTGCAAGAAGGCCTGGCGCAGCAGGAAGATGCCGAACCCGGTCGCGAGGAACGGGACGGCCAGGCCCTCGTAGCTGTTGAACCAGTGCAGGGTCGTGATGGTGTCGAGGTTGGTGATGAAGGTCACCTCGAGCGGGATCATCAGCGTGGCCAGGCAGAGCACGAAGAGCGTGCGCTTGAACGGGAAGCGCAAGAAGGCGAAGGCGTAGGCGGCCAGGATCGAGGTGACGAGCTGGCCCACCACGATGGCGATCGTCATGATGGCCGAGGTGGCCATGTACTTGGACATGGAACCGCTGGTCCATGCCGTGACGTAGTTGTGCCACTGCGGGTCGGTGGGGAAGAGCGGTGGGGGTTGCTGGACCAGCTGGTCGGGCACCAGCAGCGAGTTCACGATGGTGACGTACACGGGGAAGAGCACGACGATGGCGCCGGCGGTGAGCAGCGTGTAGCTGCCGATCGTCCGCAGTCGCCGGCGCGGCTTCCTGAGGGGGGCCGCCTTCGTGACGCTGTCGGGCAGGTCGGCCACGGCGGTCCCGGGCTCAGCAGGCTCAGCGGGCATAGTTCACCCGCCGCTCCAAGAGCCGCATCTGAATGACGGTCAGGCCGAGCATGATCAAGAACAGGACCGTCGCCATGATGGCGGCCGCGCCCGGGTTGTTGTCGATCTGCAGGGTGTTGACGATGTTGTAGATGAGCACGTTGGTGTGGAGCCGGACTGCATTGGTGTTGCCGATGAGGATGTCCACGGCGCCGAAGGCCTGGAAGGCGTAGATCGTGCTCACGATGACGGCGAAGAAGATGGTGGGGGAGAGCAGGGGCACGGTCATGCGCCAGAAGCGCGTCCAGGCGTTCGCACCGTCGATGCGGGCCGCCTCGAGCAATTCATCGGGCACCGATGACAGCCCGGCGGACATGATGATGAAGGCGAGCCCGAGGAACTGCCAGATGGTGATCAGGGCGACCGCGGGCAGGGCCCAGGTGGTGCTCTCGAGCGCGGGCGGGGTCGGATTGATGCCGAGCCACGGCAAGAGCCCGACGACCGGGTTGAGCAGCGTGCCGAAGACGACCGAGGCGACGGCGACCGAGCTCACGACGGTGGAGGAGAAGATCATGCGGTAAACCGCCATGCCCTTGAGCTTGCGGTGGGCGGCGACGGCGAGCGCCAGGCCCAGGATCAACGAGATCGGGACGACGAGGACCACGAAGATGACCGTCGTGACGAGGCTCTGGGTGAACTGTGTCGAGCTGATCGTCGGCCAGATCTGCTGCAGGCCCACGTAGCGCGCCGGGAGGCCGGGGACGGGGGGCGTCTCGTAGAGCATCAGCTTGAAGTTGCGCAAGAAGGGATAGAAGGAGAAGACGCCGAAGAGCACCATGGCGGGAACGAGCAACAGGTAGGCCAGCGCCGCCTCCTTGCGCAGGCGCTGGCGCAGGCCGTGGCTCGGCCTCGCTTTCGTCGCCGGCGCAGTCGGGGCTGCCGGCGCCGACGCCGCCACCGTCACGAGGCACCGCCCAGTCGGGCGCCGGTGGAGGCGTCGAAGAGGTGGAACGCCTTGGGGTCGGGGTCGACGGCGATGCGCACGGCCTCACCGAGGGCAGGCCGCCGCTCGTTGGGACCCTGGCGCACGATGATGCGGGCGCCCGTCTCGGTGTGGCTGATGACGTGGGTCTCGGCCCCGAGGAGCTCGACGATCAGGACGCTGGCGGCGATGGGACCGTCCGGACTGAGGTGGAGCGACTCCGGTCGCAGGCCGAGCACCACGTCGGGCCCGGCCCCCCGGACCGCCTCGGCCACCGAGTCCGGCAGCGGCACCGAGGAGCCGGGAAAGGCGACGCACAGGGAGCCGCCGCTGACACCGTCGGGGGCCCCGCTCTCGACGAGCATCCCCTCGATGAGGTTCATGCCCGGGCTCCCGAGGAAGCCAGCGACGAATGCGTTGGCCGGTGTGCCGTAGAGCTCCTCGGGCGTGGCCACCTGCTGCAACCTGCCGTCGCTCATGACGGCGATGCGGTGTCCCATCGTCATGGCCTCGACCTGGTCGTGCGTGACGTAGAGCGTGGTGCTGGCCAGCCGCGCCTGCAGCTCGACGATGTCGGCGCGCGTCTGCACGCGCAGCGTGGCGTCGAGGTTGGACAGCGGTTCGTCCATCAAGAAGACGAGGGGCTCGCGCACGATGGCCCGGGCGAGCGCGACGCGCTGACGCTGGCCGCCCGAGAGCTGCGCGGGCTTGCGGTCCAGCAGCGCGCCGAGGCCGAGGGTCTCGGCGGCTCGCTTGACCTTGGTGGCGCGCTCCTCCTTGTCGACCCCGCGCTGGCGCAGCGGGAACTCGATGTTCTTTGCCACCGTCAGGTGCGGGTACAGCGCGTAGCTCTGGAAGACCATTGCCACGTCTCGGTCCTTGGGGTCGACGTCGTTGACGACGCGGTCACCGATGGACACCGAGCCGTCGCTCAGCTCCTCGAGCCCGGCCACGAGGCGCAGCGCGGTGGTCTTGCCACAGCCCGACGGGCCCAGCAGCACGAGCAGCTCGCCGTCGGTGACGTTCAGCGTCAGGTGGTCGACGGCGGTCGCGTCGCCGAACCGCTTGGTGGCGCCGTCGAAGCTGACCTGTGCCAACGAGTCCCCTTTGGTCTGCCGTAGCCCGGCCTCGGTCGGTGCGCCGCGACAAGCGGGTGTGTCGCACGGTAGTTGGGTGGCGCGCCGTGAGCGCGGAGCACGCGGCAGAGGTGGATGTGCCGCCACCGCAGCCACTCGACCCCCGAATCCTTCAGGTCTCGCCCATCGGCCCAAGCTCACGTGCCTCAGCTCGGCACGCTCAGCTGCTCGGGATCTTCCACCCCATCTTCTCGGCGATCTCCTTGCAGGTCGGGCAGAGGCCGTAACGGGACGGGTTCCGCCCCGGGACCCACTCCTTGCCGCAGAGCGCCCGCACCGCCGTCCCGGTGACGATGCCCTCGACCACGCTCGGGCCGGTCGAGACGAACTCGCCGTCCTTGGGGCTGTAGCCCTCCAGGACGATGTGGGCCATGCGGTCGTGATCGCCCTCGTCGAGATCCGGCGCGGGCCGTGCCGGCGCCAGTGTCGTCGACCCCGCCGCTCCCGGTTCCGGCGCTCCCTCGCTCGCCATGACCCCCAGCGTAGGCACCCTGCCCACCGTCTCGACGGGCTGCCGCCGAGCGCCGAGACCGACGCCGAGGCCGAGCCAGAGGCCAAGGCTGGGCCCCGACACCTCGTTTGGCCTGTATATGCAGCCTTCCAAAACCTTCCCCAATTACGGAAGGCTACGGCCATATCCTTCCGAAACCCCATAGTCCTTCCGTAATCACCTCCAATCAGCAAGAGGTCCATATACAGCCGCACAGCCTTCCCGGCGTGCCCTGGCTCCATCCCCACCCACCCCGACTCCACCTTGCCTCCATCTCCGCTTCTGAGGACTGCGCCTCCCCGCTGGCCGAGAATTCCCTGGTCATGGCCGCCCCGTCACCCCGCCGGACCCGAGCCGGGGGCCGGACCCTGGGTCCGGGAATCAGGTGTCCGCGCAAATGGTTGACCAGTCAGATGATGTTTGTCATTACGGCATTACACTTTGCCATTACGGCGTTACAAAAGGACATCCGATGACCAACGAAAACGTGACTCTCCCATTGCTCCCGCTCACCTCAGGCGTGGTGCTGCCCGGGATGGTCTTCACCATGGCGCTCGAGTCTGATGAAGCCCGGGCCGCGGTCGAAGCCGCCCGCTCCGCCGGCGGGCGCCTGCTGCTGGTGCCCCACATCGAAGGCCGCTTCGCCACCGTCGGCGTGATCGCCGAGGTGATGGAGGAGGGCGACCTGCCCGGCGGCCTGCCCGCCGTGGCCATCCGGGGTGACGGCCGCGCCGTCATCGGCACCGGGGTGCCCGGCACCGGCGACGCCCTCTGGGTGGAGGCCGAGCCCCTCGACGAGCCCGAGCCGACCCCCGCCGCGCACGAGCTGGCCCGCGAGTACCGCGCCGTGCTCGAGAACATCTTGCACACGAGGGGCGCCGGCCGGATCGCAGCGCAGCTGCGTGACATCACCGAGCCGAGTCGCCTGGCCGACGTGGCCGGGTACTCACCCGACCTCTCGCTCAGCCAGAAGGTCGAGGTCCTCGAGACGCTCGACGTCGAGACGCGCCTGCGCCTCGTCCTCGGCTGGTCGCGTGACACGCTCGCCGACCTTGCGTTGCGCGAGAAGATCAAGACGGACGTCGAAGAAGGCATGGAGAAGACGCAGCGCGAGTTCCTCTTGCGCCGTCAGCTCGACGCCATCCGCAAGGAGCTCAACGGCCTGAGCGGTGACTCCGAGGAGGGCGACCCGGACGACTACCGGGCGAAGCTCGAAGCGGCCGATCTGCCCGAGCACGTCCGCAAGGCGGTCGAGCGCGAGGTCGACAAGCTCGAGCGCACGAGCGACCAGAGCCCCGAGACGGGCTGGATCCGCACGTGGCTCGACACGGTGCTCGAGGTCCCCTGGGGCGTCGAGTCTGAGGACCGCTTGGACATCAACGAGGCCTCGCGCATCTTGGAGGCCGATCACGACGGGCTGGAGGACGTGAAGGAGCGCATCCTCGAGCACCTCGCCGTCCGCAAGCTGCAGGCCGAGCGCGGCCTGGTGCCGGTGGACGGGCGCGGATCGGGAGCGATCTTGGCCCTCGTGGGCCCGCCGGGCGTCGGCAAGACGTCGCTCGGTGAGTCCGTGGCCAACGCGCTCGGTCGCAAGTTCGTCCGGGTGTCACTCGGCGGCATCCGCGACGAGGCCGAGATCCGGGGACACCGCCGTACCTACGTCGGCGCCCAACCTGGACGGCTGGTGCGCGCGCTACGCGAGGCCGGGACCATGAACCCGGTCATCGTCCTCGACGAGGTCGACAAGATCGGCGCGGACTACCGCGGCGACCCCTCCTCGGCGTTGCTCGAGGTGCTCGACCCGGCGCAGAACCACACGTTCCGTGACAACTACCTCGAGGTCGACCTCGACCTGTCGCGGGTGCTGTTCATCGCGACGGCCAACGTCACCGAGACGGTCCCCGGCCCGTTGCTTGACCGCATGGAGGTCATCCGGATCGACGGGTACACCGAGTCCGAGAAAGTTTCCATCGCCCGTCACCATCTCCTGCGGCGTCAGCTCACGCGGGCTGCGTTGCGCGAGGACGAGGTGGAGGTCACCGACGACGCGCTTCGAGCTGTCGTGGCTGACTACACCCGGGAGGCCGGCGTGCGGAATCTCGAGCGCGAGCTCGGCAAGATGCTGCGCAAAGTGGCGACCAAGCTCGCCTCGGGCGAGCGTCAGGCCCCGATCGTGGTCGACAAGGACGACGTGCGTGGGTGGCTCGGACGGCCACACTTCTTCTTCGAGGCGGCGGACCGCTCCAGCGTGCCCGGCGTGGTCACCGGCCTAGCCGTGACTGGCGCAGGCGGCGACGTGCTCTTCGTCGAAGCCAGTGTCTCCGACGGTCCCGAGGGTTTGACGCTCACGGGTCAGCTCGGCGACGTCATGAAGGAGTCGACGGAGATCGCGCTCAGCTACGTGCGCTCGCACGCCGAGGAGCTGGGGATAGACCCGGCCGCCTTCGCGGGCAAGCGCTTCCACGTCCACGTCCCTGCTGGCGCCGTCCCCAAGGACGGTCCGTCGGCTGGGGTCACGATGACCACGGCGCTCGTCAGCTTGCTGACCGGCGTGCCCGTGCGTTCGGTCGTGGGGATGACCGGTGAGGTCACCCTGCAGGGCCGGGTGCTGCCCATCGGGGGTGTCAAGCAGAAGGTGCTGGCCGCCCACCGGGCCGGGCTCACCGAGGTCGTGTTGCCTGAGCGCAACGGTCCCGACCTCGAGGACGTGCCCGAAGAGGTCCGTGACGTCATGACGTTCCATCTGGCCGCCACCATCGCCGACGTGCTCGGCCCGGCTCTGTCGGGCTCGGGCACGCCGGCCCAGGCGGCTGGCGACAACGGCGAGCTGGGCGCCGCGGCCTGAGGCCGGGCAGACTGGCCGAGGGCTGCACACTGGCCGAGGGTTGTCGATCGGAGCGGACATGGACGACAAGGAGATCACGGAGCGGATCAGCCAGCTCGCCGCGGAGGAGCAGCGCCTCGAGGAGGCGCACGTTGGCGAGGGGCTGAGCGACGACGAGTTGGCGCGCAAGCGCGACCTCGAAGTCACCCTCGACGAGATGTGGGACCTGTTGCGGCAACGCCGGGCCAAGCGCAATGCGGGCCAGGACCCCGACGCGGCCGAGCAGCGCTCCGCCGGCACCGTCGAGGGTTATCTGCAGTAGGTCGCGAGGGCGCCCGTCATTCGGGCGCCTGTCAGTCGGACGCCAGTCAGTCGGACGCCAGTCAGTCGGGCGGCATGCGTCGGTTCAAAGACGGCGACACCAGCCCGGCCAGGCCGCGCAGGTTGCCGATCGTCACGTCGAGCCAGTCGAACGAGTCGCGCCACAGGGTGATTTTGCCCTCGTTCACGATGAAGCGGCCGTAGACCCAGAACCGCGATGCGAAGCGTCCGAAGTTGAGCTCGTCGATGCGGTCTGTCAAGACGACGTCGCCTTCGGTCGCCACGTGGTTGAAGTGGACGTTGAAGCCCATACGACCAGGCCGCAACATCAGACGGGCGGCCCGCTCGAGGCGCTCCTTTCCATTCAGCGTGGGGAGCGTCACGTTGGCATAGACCAGGTCGTCAGCGACGACGTCGAGTGCGGCATCGATCTCGAAACGCGCCAGAGCGCGCAGGAAGCCGACGACGATGTCGGCCGGCTCAGGGCGGGGCGCGGAGGTCGGCGTCGAGGCTGGAGTCGGAGCTGGCGTCGAGGCCGGAGTCGAGGACATTGACTCCCATTGTGTTCGATCCCTCGGCCCACGTCGACACCGGAGCTGGGGTTTCCGATCCCTCCTCACGGCGATGCTGTCCACGACGGTGCTGCCCCCGCCGCCCGGAACGACGGCGCGACCCGCGTCCCCAACGGCGCCACGCCAGTGGTGCAACGGCGAGGACCACGAACACGGCGAGCGACAACAAGAACAACGCCGTTAAGGAGCCGTACCCGTCGAAGCTGAACACCACCGTGTGCTCACCGGGACCGACGTCGACCCCGACCAGCGCGGGCGCCACCATGATCGTCGGCGCAGGGTGCCCGTCGACGGTGGCGTGCCATCCCGGGTCGTAGGACGCGCTGAGGACGACGGTGGCGCGCCGGTTCGTGTGCACCTGTGCCCTGGCCGTGCCGTTTGCGAGGTCCGCTTCCTGCGAGACCACGTGTCCGGGGGATCCTCGGACCGACCCACCCGGCGCGGTGGGCTCCGACGCCTCGCCGCCGTTGAAGGCAACCGTGAGGTCGCGCTGCTTTTCGAGCAGCGGTGAATCGAGCAGGGCGGTGCTCTGCGTCCCGACGTTGGCCCGAGTGGCCTCGAGTACACCAGTCGTGTCATACACGTGGATGTAGCCCGAGTCGTGCAGCGACCACAGGCAGTAGGGGCCCGAGCACAGCACCTGGTGGGCGGGAACCGGTGCCGACATCTTCTCCGGCGTGATGATGTAGCCGATCCCGAAGAGCGGGTAGTCGCCCGGGTTGGTGTCGTCGAAGAAGTACTCGGGGTCGGTCATCAGCGACGCGGTGCGCAGCGTGTAGCCGACCTCGTCGATGTCCTTGCTCTCGAGGTACTTGAAGACGGGTACGGCCCCGACGGTCAAGTCGTTGCCCCAGTTAGTCGGCGCTCCGGCGTAGACCCGTCCCTGCGGATGGGCCTTGACATAGTCGAGGAGCTCGTTGATGTATGGGTCCAACTGCACATCGGCGTCCGCTTGGAGGCCGATGTTGGTCGCATTGTGCCCTGCGTACTGGTCCATGTTCTTCCAGGCGGGCGTGAGGATCGCCACCAAGGCGACGATGCTCAGCCCGGCGAGTCAGTCCCTGCCCCATCGGCGTGAAGACGAAGGCCCGGTCTCGCTCCGGCAAGAGGCGCATCGCCGCCGTCAGCACTAGCCGGCCCACGAACGCGACAGCGATGCCCGCCAGCAGGATGCCCGAGAGCTGCACCCCCATCTGGAACCGTCGGATGAACACGTCGCTGCTGCCGGGCAGGACGTCGTAGAGCGAACCGAACGTCGTGCGGCCGAACGACATCAAGAGGGTGACGACCCAGATCGTCACCAACGCACGGCCGGCGACACTCGAGCGCCAGCGGCAGAGACACACGACGATGCCGATGCCGACGAGGATCGTGACGATGGGGAACCGTCCGTCGTCATAGAGCTGGCCGTGGATCAGCCAGGACAGCATCTGTCGCGCGCCGTAGCCGTTCTCGAGTCCCGTGCCTTCGAGGACCTGGTTGCGTGCAGCCCAGTGCGACTGGTCGATCACGGGCCAGATGACCCAGGCCGACGCCAAGAGCGCGGCGGCGCCCACGACGATGGCGCGCCCGAGCCGGCGCCACATGTCCGAGGGCACCAGGAACGGCCACACGATGAGGGGCACGAGCGCGAGGTAACCCGTCTCGTAGTGCAACGCGACCGTCACCATGATGAAGAAGACGGCGGGCAAGACGGCGCGCCGGCGCAGCGAGGAAAGTGCCCTGTAGGTGAAGCCCCAGGCCAAGGGAAGCGTCCACGAGGCCCACAGTTGGGTCCACACGCCGTAGCCGACCCAGACATAGGCCTTGGTCTCGTACCCGATGCCTGCCGCCGAGGCGAGGAACGGCGCGACCGCAGCCGCGGACGCGGCCGCCCAGGGTGAAAGCCGGAAGAGCCGGCCACTCCAATAGACGGTCAGCGGCCACAGTGCGAGCAGCAGGTAGAGGGACCAGCGAAAGACCGTGTCGGGATCGACAACGGTGCCGATGAGCCCAGCCGTCATGGAGGGGAGGCTCTGGTAGTGCAAGAACTGCGGTGACCCGAGGCCGAGATACGGGAACCAGCTCGTCAGCGGGAGGTGGCCCTCGCTGATCCGCTTCGACGCGAAGCGCACCATCTGTTCGTGGACCGAGCTGTCGTCGAGATAGGGCACAGCGCGCAGTTCTGGTCGGAGCTCCCACAGCCCCCAGGCGGCGGAGATGGCGACCAGGAACCATGGTCCGAGGCGCGACGTCCATGGCGAAGCCCCGCGTCCGCCGCCAAGACGGGAAGGGTCCGAACGACGCGACGCCCTCGGGGTTGGTACCGCAGGTGCTGTCGTGACGGCCGGCGGTTCAGTGGTCGTGAGCGGTTGGTACGTCCACGACGGCGGGGTGGGTGGCGACGTCACCGGTGCGCCAGTCGGTGACCTGACGCACTTCTTTCCGGCGCAGCCACCGCGCTATGTTGCCAAACCCCTTCCACCGCACCGTCGCGCCATGGCGCGACCGAATCGTTCGCGCCGCGCATCTCGAGCCTGGGAGAGCGCTGGCGCTCCGCTGAGAACGCGCGTTTGGAGAACCGTGTCGTAACAGAGAACTGTGTCGTAACATCGCCGCGCATGCCTGGGGCTGTAGCTCAGTGGTCAGAGCAGAGGACTCATAATCCTTGGGTCGTGGGTTCGATCCCCACCAGCCCTACCCAAGCGCGCATTTCCTGGTGAGGCCGGGAATATCCCCTTTCGGGCGAGTCACGGACACCTAACGTTCGTTTGGTTGATATCCGACGCCCGCCTTGCCCGCCCTGAGCTAATCGGTAATACGAATGATACGGTCCGTACAGTTGTCGGTCGATTGGCCGAATCATCAAGGGGAGGTAGCAATGTTTCGTACGGGCATATCACGTGTCCTTGTCAGCGCGCTCTTTGTAGCGGGCGGATTTGCTGGTGTCGGTGGTTTGTTGATCACGGGGGCCACGCCAGCGTTGGCAAGCGGGCCAAACGACTGTCCGCCCACCACCATGTGCGTGACTCCGACCGCCGCCATCGTCAACCATCAGGTCGTCACGGTGATAGTCAGGGGTGCCCCGGCGGACGACACCATCGCCGTCACCGAGTGCAACGCGAACCTGGCGGCCAGCGACCCGGACGCGTGCAATGAGAACCCGGCCGATCTTGGCAAGCCGGGCGGTCCGGCCCTCGCGAGGACCAACGCGAGGGGTCGAGCGGAGATCCAGTACAAGGTGCTGGTCAGCTCCACGAAGATGGTCGGTGACGGGTACTGCCTCGCAGGAGGGGACGCCTCAGGAACGCCGTGCTTCCTCATCGCAGCAGACGTAGCGACGGAGATGCCTCTTTCCGTGGCCGGTAATCCGACTCCGTTCACGACCCAATAGCGCAAGCAGTTAGAACATTCTCGGGCACGGCATGACCGAGCCCGTAGAGAAGGCACGCGAAACCGGCCGGGTGGTTCCCACCCGGCCGGTTCGCGTAGCTGGTGGTACCGCTACTGCTTCTTGGCCGTCTTACGTGCCAGAGGCTGTTCCGCCGATTGTGCCGACTCAGCAGTGCGAACCCGCGGGTGTTACGAACGTCGTGCGCTGTTGTTCGATGCCTGCAGCACCGCTCGCTTCGAGCGGTGCGACAACACGGACCACGCAGAACCAGACGAGAGCAGGCTGAAGAAGGATCCCGCTGATCCAACGGAGCACGCCGACACAAAGGACGCGACAGAACCGATCGACAGAGCGGAACCGACTCTCTCGATCGACAGGATGGAACCTTTCGAGGCGATGGAGAGGATCGAGGTCTCCGATGCGATCGACCATCGACAGGATGTGGGTGTTTTCACCGTCGCCGACCGAGCCCGATCAGTCCTCATCCTCGGAATCACCCGCGGCCCAGGTGACGGCACCGCCGGTGAGGTTCTCGGTCGTCCAGCCGGCGTCGCGCAGAGCTTGCGCCGCCCTGGCCGATCGGTTGCCCGAGTGGCAGGCCACCACGATCGTCACGTCGCGCGGTACCTCGTCGAGTCGGTCGCCGAGCTGGCCGAGAGGGATGTTGATGCCGATCGGGTAGGACCACTCCTCGACCTCGTCGGGCTCACGGACGTCCAGAAGGAAGACGTCCTCACCGCGAGCGAGACGCGCCTTGACTTCAGCCGGCCCCACTTCGCCGTACGGCATGCCAATACCCTACGGCGCAGCGAAGGGGGCAGCGCACGGGGCAGCACTCGTGGCAACGCTCGGCGGAGCGCGAGCGCTGCCGGAGCGCAACAGGAGCCCAACGGTCCTCGGGCCCGATGTACCTATCTTGACGAAGCCGCGCCGGTACGCTGGCGTCATGGCCTTGCCTCGGAAATTCCTCAACGAGGATGAGGAGCTGCTGGCCGAGATGCATCCGCATTGGATCTTCCTGTTCGGCCCGCTCTTCAGTTCCATCGGGGTATGGGCGGCCATCATCGTCTTGTTGATCCTGTGGAAGAACCCGCCGGGATGGACGAACTATCCGATCATCGTCATCGCCCTGATCCCGGGGTTGTGGCTCCTCGGCCGGTTCGCACGCTGGAAGTCCTACGACGTCGCGCTGACTTCGACGCGCGTCCTCGTTCGCCAAGGGATCATCGGGCGCGACACGGTGCAGCTGCGTCTCCAACGCATCACCGAGGTCAACATTCGCCAGTCGCTCGTCGAGCGGGTGCTCGGCACGGGCAGCCTTGTCATCGACGTGCAGGGTGAGGACGACTCGCTCACGCTCGAGTACATGCGCAAGCCGGCTGTCGTTCAGCGAGTCATCAACTCCCAGATCAACCAGATCGTGGGCGGCGGTGCGCGTGAGGAGATCCCGTCCGACATGCGGCCGCACGAGCCGCGCCCACGTTCGCAACGGCATCGAAGGGATCCCGCTGCCGAGGGCGAGCACGACACACCGCCGTTCGGCACGGCCGCACCCGCAGAGTCCGGTGCACCCGCGGCCCCGATGGCACCGCCGTCGCCCCAGCCTGAGCCGAGCACCGCCACCGCCCAGCGAGCGGTCCCCTTCGAGATCCGAGACCGGCTCATCGAGCTCGACGACCTCCGAAAGCGCGGCATCATCTCCGAGGACGAGTTCGCGGCAAAGAAGGGCGAACTCCTAGACCGCATTTGATAGAGCCCCAGATGGAGCCGCCGATCGCGGCCGCCGTTGCCGCCAAGCCCGTGCCGTGGCACCTCCGGTCGGCGGCGGCATGGGCGGCGTCACGATCACCAGTGTGCAGGTCGCCGAGGTCCTCGGCAGCGCCTGAGGCTGATGGGTGCCACCGGGCCGCGGACTACCGTTGACGGCGTGGATCTACCTCGATACCGCTGCGACAGCTGCGGCAATCTCACCCGTTTCGACGTCACCGTCTCTTCGCGGACCAAGGCCTTCTATCACTTCACGGTCGGTGGCGATCTCGAGGTCGAGGACGAAGAAGTGCTCTCGCGCGAGGTCGACGAGATCGTGTGCCGCTGGTGCGGCCACGGGCGCAACATCGTCGAGATCGTCGACGAGGAGCACGCCCGTCCGTGACGGAGCCGCCGGCCGACATCGTGCGCCGGCTTCGCCCCATCCCGACGTCGGAAGGGCCACCGAGCACGCGCCCGCGCGACATCGTCGGCGTGACCCCCGAGGGTGTTCCCTGCCGGGTGGAGGTGACGGAGGCCGCCGCGCCGGTGTTGTTGCTGTTCCTCTCGGCCGGCTGCCTCGGCTGCCAGGACCTCTGGGAGGGCATGGTCCAGCTGCACGCGGGTCTGGGCGAGGCAGCCCGGCTGGCCGTCGTCACGAGGAGCCCCGGTCAGGCGCCTCGACGTGACGGGCGAAGACGTGAGGCGTCCAAGCACGAGGATGCGGCTGCCGTCGCCGCGCTGGCCGCGGGCGCGCCGGTCGGCGTCCCGGTCGTGATGAGCAGCGAGGCCTTCGCTCACTATCGCGTGGCGGGACCGCCGTTCTTGGTGCTGGCCGATGCAGTGTCCGTGCGCACCGAGAGCGTGGCGTGGGGTGTGGAGCAGACCCTGCGTATCGCCGTGCGCGCCCTGGACGGTGACTAGCGCCGTGGCGCGGTCGGGCGATGCCGGCTGCGCCCTGCCCCGGTGCGCTGTCACACCCATTCGTCATGCTCGATCCCAACAGAGAGGGTCAACGTCATGCCGAATCCCAGGGACACCGACCGCCAGCCCGAGGGCGGGCTCACCATCGACTGCGACAGCTGCGCACTGCAGGAGACCGACGCCTGCGACGACTGCGTCGTCAGCTTCCTGCTCGGGCGCGAACCCGACGACGCCGTCGTCATCGACGCTGACGAGGCACGGGCCATGCGCATGCTCGAGCGCGCCGGCCTCGTGCCGACCTTGCGCTACAGCTCGCGCGGGCTGAGCGCCGACGGGCTGAGCGCCGAGGGGCTGCGCGCGGCCTGTACTGTCACCGCCGGCGCGACAAGGGCGGGGGAGCCGCTCGGTGAAGCGACACCTGCTCGTCACCAACGACTTCCCTCCCAAGGTCGGCGGCATCCAGAGCTACCTGTGGGAGCTCTACCGACGGCTCGACCCCGCCTCCTACGTCGTGCTCACCGCGTCCTCCGACGACGGCGCCGTAGCGTTCGATGCCGCCCAGGCGGAGCGGGGTATTCGTATCGAGCGGGTGCCCGGTAACATCCTCTTCTTTCCGACGCCGGTCGCGCTGAGCGAAGTGCGCGGGTGTATCCGGAGGTACCAGGTCGACCACGTCCTGCTCGACCCTGCGCTCCCGCTCGGCTTGCTCGGGCCCAAGCTCGATGTGCCCTACGGCGTCATCCTCCACGGGGCCGAGGTCACGGTGCCCGGCCGGATCCCCGGCGCACGCGCCGCGCTTGCCTACGTCTTGCGAGATGCGAGCATCGTCGTGTCGGCCGGCTGGTATCCCGCTGCCGAGGCGTTGCGTGCCGCACCGGGCCTCCAGGCGCCGGTCGTCGAGATCCCCCCGGGCGTCGACACAGCCGCATTCACACCGCGCCCGGCCGCGGAACGCCGGGCCGCCCGGGCGGCCCTCGGCCTGCCGAAGACGGGACCACTCGTGACCAGCGTGAGCCGCCTCGTCCCGCGCAAGGGCATGGACGTCCTCATCGAGGCGGCGGGGCGGCTGTCGCCCTCCTATCCCGACCTCGTCGTCGCCATCGCCGGGAGCGGACGCGAGCTCGACCACCTCGAGCGGATGGCGATACAGAGCCCGACCCGCGTCCACATGCTCGGCCGGGTCAGCGACGAGGACCGGGCCAGGCTCCTCGCTGCGTCCGACGTCTTCGTCATGGCGTGCCGCAACCGCTGGCTCGGCCTGGAGCAGGAGGGGTTCGGCATTGTCTTCCTGGAGGCGGCCGCGGCCGGCGTGCCCCAGATCGCCGGGGACAGCGGCGGAGCGGCCGAGGCGGTGCTCGACGGCGTGAGCGGCCTCGTGGTGGAGCGGCCCGAGGACCCGGGCGCCGTGGCCGAGGCTCTGCGCAGCCTGCTGGCCGATCCCGCCCGCCGCCGGCGCATGGGCCGGGCCGCCCGGGCCAGGGTGGAGGAATCCTTCGACAACGACCTTCTCGCTTCTAGGCTGGCTGAGGCGCTGGCCGGAGTGGCAGTCTGACGCACCGCATCACTGCGGTCTCACGGGGGTGCCGAACATCGGCAGGCCCGTGAGGTCCTGGACAGCACGCCGACAGCAGGCCGACAGGACGAGAAGCAGACAGGGAAGCCGACAGGAAGGAAGCACCCAAGGTGGCCGACCAAGCCACACAGCACATCTCAGTGGCGGCACCGCCCGAGCGGTGCTTTGCCGTCGCGGCCGACCTGGAGCAGTACCCCGAGTGGGCGGCCGACATCAAGGAGGTCGAGGTCAAAGAGCGCGACGACCAGGGTCGGCCCGCGCTCGTCACGTTTCGGGCCGCCGCCTTCGGCCGCAGCACCAGCTATACCCTCGCCTACGACTACAGCGACGCGCCGCACACCCTGGCCTGGAAGCTGACCCAGGGCGACATCACGACCAAGCTCGACGGGAGCTACGTCTTCGATCCCGGCGAGCACGGCGGCACCGACGTCACGTACCACCTCGAGGCGGAACTGCGCGTGCCGATCCCGGGGTTCATCAAGATGCGCGCCACGAGCCGCATCATGGCGATTGCCATGCGAGAGCTGAAGGCGCGGGTCGAGTCCACCTCGTGACTCGTGACGGGGGCCCGGTGGCCACCGACGTGACCTACGGCATCGACATCGGCGGGACCAAGGTGCTGGGCGTCGCGCTGGCACCGGGGGCCGACGCCGTCGCCGAGGCCCGCGTTCCCACACCCACGGGCACGCGCGCCATCGTGGGCAGCCACGTCGCCGCGGCGGTGGCCGAGGTCGTTGCGCAACTCGACGCCACGCTCGGTGACGACGCGGCGCCCGTCGGCGTGGGGGCCCCAGGCATGGTGGACCGGCAGGGCCGCCTGTGCTTCGCGCCCAACCTCCCCCAAGCGCACGGCGTCGACTGGACGGCGCTCATCGGCGACCGACTGCCCGGTCGCCAGGTCGTGATCGAGAACGACGCCAACCTCGCCGTACTGGCCGAGCACCGCCTCGGTGCCGCCCGGGGCTACGACCACGTCGTCATGGTCACCTTGGGGACCGGCATCGGGGGCGGCATCGTGATCGACGGCCGCGTGCAGGTCGGCTCGGCCGGCTTCGCCGGCGAGATCGGCCACATGGTGGTGGACCGAGCCGGGCCTCCGTGCCCGTGCGGGCGCCGCGGCTGTTGGGAGCGCTACGCCTCGGGTGCGGGCCTGGGCCTGCTGGCGCGCGAGGCCGCCCTGGCCGGACGGCTCGACGAGGTCGTGCGCCGCGCTGGCGGCGATCCCGAGTCGGTCCGCGGCGAGGACGTGTCGGCCGCGGCCGCCGCGGGCGACCCGGCGGCGCGTCAGGTCATCGAAGAAGTCGGGTGGTGGATCGGCTTCGGCCTGGCCAACCTGGCCTGCGTGCTCGACCCGCAGTGCTTCGTGCTGGGCGGCGGCGTGGTGCAGGCGGGTGACCTGCTCATCGAGGCGGCGCGCACCACCTTCGCCGTCTTGGTCGAGGGCGGGGAGCAGCGGCCGCTCGCTGTCGTCGTCCCGGCCGCTTTCGGCGAGCGCGCCGGGGCGGTCGGCGCCGCGCTGGCGGCGCGCCAAGGAGGGCTCGGCTGATGAGCGCGCCGGCGCGGGCGCCCGCGCCGCTGCGTACCGGCGTCGTGCTCCCGACCTTCCGCGACACGCCCGACGCCGCGTTCGAGGCCGCGGCCGAGGCGGTCGCCGCAGGAGTCGATGGGCTCTTTTGCTACGACCACATCTGGCCCATCGGCCAGCCCGATCGCCCGGCACTTGCGCCCTTCCCGATCCTCGGCGCGCTGGCGACGCGGTTTCCTCCGTCGTCGGAGAGGGCACGGGGTGCCGGCGGCACCGGCGGCGGCCCGTTCATCGGCACCCTCGTGGCGCGGGTCGGCCTCGTCCCCAACGCGGTGTTGGCGTCGCAGTTCGCCGCGCTCGAACTGTTGGCACCCGGGCGCGTGATCGCCGGGCTCGGGACGGGGGACCGCTTGAGCGAGGAGGAGAACCGCGCCTATGGCATCGCTTTCGAGGCGGCGGTGCAGCGCCGCGCCGAGATGGTCGTGCTGGCCCGGGACCTCGTCGGCGCCGGCATCGCGGTGTGGGTTGCCGGCGGGCCATCGGGCCGCACCGAAGAGGCTCGCGCCGCCGGCGCGGTCCTCACCTTGTGGGACGCGGACCCCGCCACCGTCGCCGAGCGCGGCGCAGGCGGCGACCTCGAGGTCACCTGGGCGGGACCGCCACCGGCCGCCTCACCGCCCATGGCTGAACGCGTGGCCGCCTTGTGGCGGGCGGGCGCGACCTGGGTCGTGTTCAGCTGGCCGCTCGACGTCGCCGAGCTGGTGGCCGCGGCGCGCCACGCCGGTGGAGCGGTGTCCGCTGCGGCGGGACCCGGGCCCTAGACTTCCACGATGGAGTTTCGCCGGATCAACGGGTTGCCGCCCTACGTCTTCGCCACCATCAACGACCTGAAGGCAGCGGCACGGCGAGCCGGGCGCGACGTGATCGACCTCGGCTTCGGGAACCCCGATCTCCCCTCACCCGACGTGGCGGTGAGCAAGCTCGCCGAGGCCGCCCGCAACCCGCGCAACCACCGGTACTCCGCCTCGCGCGGCATCCCGAAATTGCGCAGCGCCGTCACCGACCTCTACCTGCGCAAGTTCGGCGTCGAGCTCGACCCCGAGACCCAGGTGGTCACGACCATCGGCGCCAAGGAGGGCTTCTCCCACTTGATGTGGGTGCTCGTCGCCCCCGGCGATACGGCCTTGGTGCCCTCGCCGTCGTACCCCATCCACATCTGGGGGCCGCTGTTCGCCGGCGCCGACGTGCGCCAGGTCCCGCTGCAGGGACCCCAGGTGGCCTCCGACGACGCACCCGACCCGGGCGAGGCTTTCTTCGACGGGCTCATCAATGCCTGGGAGGAGTCGTGGCCCAAGCCGCGGGTGATCGTGCTGTCGTTCCCGCACAACCCGACGACGGCCTGCGTCGACCTCGGCTTCATGGAGCGCCTGGTCGCGTTCGCACGCGAGCACGAGGTGGTGCTCGTGCACGACTTCGCGTACGCGGATCTCGGCTTCGATGGCTACGAGCCGCCCTCCATCCTCCAGGTGCCCGGCGCCACCGACGTCGCGGTGGAGATCTACACGATGACCAAGTCGTTCTCCATGGCGGGTTGGCGCGTCGGCTTCGTCGTAGGTAACGCCGAGATCGTGCAGGCGCTGACCAAACTCAAGACGTATCTCGACTACGGGACGTTCCAGCCGATTCAGATCGCCGCCATCGTGGCCATGAACGAGGCGCCGGATTACCCCAAGGAGATCAACCAGATCTACCGGTCACGGCGCGACACGCTCTGCGACGGGCTCAACCGGATCGGCTGGCACCTGGTCCCGCCCAAGGGGACCATGTTCGTCTGGGCCCCCATCCCCGAGCCCTACCGCGAGATGGGCTCGCTCGAGTTCTCCAAGTACCTGATCGCCGAAGCCGACGTCGCCACCTCGCCCGGCATTGGCTTCGGCCCCGGGGGTGACTCCCACGTGCGCTTCGCTCTCATCGAGAACGAGCAGCGCATCGGGCAGGCCGTGCGCCACCTGCGCGGCGCGCTGACCAAGCTCGGCTAGGGCGGCCTCTTGCCGCCTGACGGCCCTGACGAGGCAGCCCGGTGCTAGCCCCGGCTCAGGGCAGCCCGGCGCCCGGGACCGTGGTCCTGACCCGCTCGATCGCCCCGTTGCGCTCGGCGCGCGCCTTGGCGTCGTGGCTGTCGACCGCGGTGACGAGGTAGAGCGTGCGGCGGTCCTCGTCGCCGAGCATGCAGGCGAAGCAGTTCATGGAGGTGGCAACGCGCTCGAGCACCTCGCCGCCCCCGGCCACCCGCACGCATTCGCGGCCCAACGCGTTGGCGACCCACACCGTCCCGTCGGCGCACAGGCAGATGCCGTCGGGTGCGACGCCGCTCAGCGCGGCCCACTCACGCCGATTGGTCAGCGTGCCGTCCGCCGCGCGGTCGAACGCGCTGAGGCGCCCACCCATGCTCTCGGCGATGATGAGCGTCGCGCCGTCGTCGGTGATGACCGTGCCGTTGGGGAAGGCCAGGTCGGCCGCGGCCTCGTAGCTCGAGCCGTCGGGGTCGACCCGCACGAGCGAGGCCGGCCCGATGTCGCTGGGCTGGAGGCGGCCCGCGTAGAGGCCGTCGAGGTCGAAGCCGAAGTTGCCGGAGTAGGCCTGCCCGTTGGCCGCAACCACCATGTCGTTGGCGTACCAGGTCGCCCACGGCTCGAGGCTGCCGTGGCGCACGATGGTGCCGTCGGGCTCGCGGCGCATGACGGCGCGGTCGAGGCGGGAGTTGAAGAGCAAGCGGCCGTCGGGCAGCCAGCCGAGGCCTGCGGGCTCGCCGTCGAAGGCCACCTCGACGCGGCGATCGCCGTCGGAGGAGACCGAGCACACCGCGTGGTCGAAGAAGTCCGAGTACCACAGGCGGCCCTCGTGCCAGCGCGGGCATTCGCCGAAGTACAGGCCCGAGAGGAAGGGCTCGGCGGTCACGGTCTCGCTCGTCACGGTGCCTCCATGTGCTCGCGGTGCAATCGGCTGCACTCGGCACCGCAGTTCAGCACAGCGGGTGCCCGGTGCGGGGCCCAAGCAGCAGGGGTACGTTGGACCCGTGGCTTACTGGGTGCTCAAGGCGGTGTTGACCCCGATCTTCCTCGTGCTGTTTCGCGTGAAGGTGGAGGGCCGGGAGAACATCCCCAAGCACGGTCCCGCCGTGTTGGCGGCCAACCACCAGTCTTTTTGCGACTCCTTCTTCATCCCACTCGTCGTGACGCGCCGGGTGACGTTCTTGGCCAAGTCGGAGTACTTCGACTCGTGGAAGACGGCGTGGTTCTTCCGGGCTGCCGGGCAGATCCCCATCCGGCGTGGCGGGGGCAGCGCCTCGGATCGTGCGCTCGAGACGGCCCGCACCGACGTCCTCGGCAAGGGCCGGCTCCTCGGGCTCTACCCTGAGGGCACCCGATCGCTCGACGGCTACGTGCACAAGGGGCGCACGGGGGTGACCCGCCTGTCGCGCGAGTGCGGCGTTCCGATCATCCCCGTCGGCGTGATCGGCACGGTGGACGTGCAGCCGGTCAACTCCAACTTCATGCGGCCCTTCAAGACGGTGATCATCCGCTTCGGTCCCCCCATGCAGATGGAGCCGCCGGAGAACCCTGCCGACCCGCTCGAGCACCACGACCACACCCAGTGCCGTGCTTTCACCGATCGCCTCATGCACGAGATCGCCCAGCTGTCCGAGCGCGACTACGTCGACGAGTATGTGCCCTCACGCACGAGCGTGGCGACTGGCTGAACGTCCTGGCCGAACGTGCTGGCTGCACGTGCGGGCTGCACGTGGCGCCGCAGGCCAGACGATTCGTAAGCAATCTGAAACAGGCAGTTCACATTGAACGCCTAACGTCTTGGTCATGGCTGGCTACGTCGTTCGCATCTCGTTGCCCGACCGGCCCGGCGCCCTGGGCCTGGTGGCGAGCCGCATCGGGGCGGTCGGTGGCGACATCGAGGCCATCAACATCCTCGAGCGCGACGACGGCCTCGCGGTGGACGAGTTCGTGGTCGAGATCGGGGCGCAGCTCATTGAGTTGCTGCAGAGCGAGATCCACGAAGTCGACGGTGTGTCGGTCCTCGAGATCCGCTCGACCGACTCTACGACGGCGGCGGGCTGACGACGTAGGCGCACACGTGCGAGCCGTCCATCAGGTGCGCCACCCGTCGCACGCTCGCACCAGGGAGCGCCTCACGGATGAACGCAAGCTCGCTCGTACACGCCTGCGAGAAGCCGTGGGCGACCGTCAAGATGGCGCAGTTGTGCTCGGTGATGCGCCAGCTGCCGTCGGGCAGCCGCTCCGCGTCGGCCAGGTAGCCGTCCTCGTCGAGGATCTGGGTGAGCGCGGCGACTTGTTCGTCGAAGGGCAGGTCCGCCGTGCGCGGCAGCGCGTCGGCCACCCGGCGCCGGCGCCGCTGCTCGAAGAGCTCGTCGACCTGCGACGCGCCGGGCCCGCCGAGATACCCGAGGAGCTCGGTCGTGAGGTCGCCGTAGCGCTTGGGGTAGAGCGCCTCGGCGGCAGAGGTCAGCTCGTAGACATGGCGCGGCCGGCCGCGACGCGGCCCGGGCGGGACCTCGTCGCGATGCGCCAACAACCCGTCCTCTTCGAGGCGCGCCAGTTGGAGCCGGATGGCTGCGGGGGTCAGGGCGAGCGCGTCGGCCACGGCGGCTGCGTCGAGGGGCCCCTGGCGCTTCAAGACGTTGAGGATGGCGCGCCGCGTCGTGGGCAGCTGCTGCAGCGGTGACTGGGCGCCGCTCGTCTCGGTCGTGCTCACGGCAGGATGAGGTGGACGTCGCCGAACTCGTGCCACAGATACCCCTCGGCCAGCGCGGCGGCGTAGGACGCCTCGAGCAGCTCGCGCCCGGCGATGGCCTCGAGCATGGCGAGATGTGAGGCCTCGGGCTCGTGCCAGCCGGTGAGGAAGCCGTCGATGGAGCGCACCGGCCGCTCGGGTGAGACGACTGTCTCGGTCCAGCCTTCGCTCGGGTGCACATGCCCGTGTTCGTCGACCACTGACTCGAGCGCGCGCACCACGGTCGTTCCGATGCCGATGACGCGGCCGCCGGCGCGCCGGGCGTCGTTGATGCGATGCGCCGTCGCGCTCGAGACCCGGAAGTACTCGGCGTAAGGCGGCTCGTTCGCCTCGAGCGACGCGACGCCGGTGTGCAGCAACAGGGGGGCTACGCCGACACCCTTGGCCACCAGGCGGGTCAGCACCTCGGGGGTGAAGGGTCGCCCAGCGCTCGGCATCTCGGCTGACCCGGGCTCGGTGACGTACACGTTCTGGTACGTCGAGAGGGGATAGCTGCCTTGTACGTAGCCGTAGCGAATGGGTCGGCCGTAGCGGGCGAGATAGCTATTGAGCCGCTCGGGCGTCTCGACCCGCGACACCCAAAGGCGCACCCCCGTGCCGCCCGGCCCGGGGGAGTAGGGGGTGAGGAGGGCGACGTGGCCACCAGCGGGGAGCTGAATCACGTCGCCGGGCGAGGCCGCGAGGTGGGCCTGACCGTCGCGACGGATCTCGACGGTCCACAGGCCGGCGGGCAGGCGGGTCGAGAGGTGGATCTGGACGGCGGCACCGTCGGGGGCGATGCCGTCGATCTCGGCCGCCAGGGTCCCCGAGGTGTTGATGACGACGAGATCGCCCTCGGCGAGGAAGCGGGGCAACTCGGAGAAGTTCGAGTGCACCAAGGAGCCGTCGGACTTGGTGGCCACCAGCATCCGCACGGCGTCGCGGGTCATCCCGCGGTTCTCGGGCGGTGCAGGCGCCTCGAGCTCAGTCGGCAGCGAGAACGACAGCGGGTGCAACTCGGCGAGGCGAGGCGGCGCTTCGTCGAGGGCCGGGGCGGTGAGGGCGCTCATGCCAGCGCTCCTGATGTTCCCGACGCTCCTGTGACTCCCGCCAGCACGTCGACGGCGCGGTAGCGCCCGCTCGGACGGTCGCTCCTGATCAGCTCGATGAGCGCCGGCACGACGCTGGACGGCTCGGGCCGGTCGGAGATGTCCTCGCCCGGGAACGCGGCCTGGTGCATCGCGGTGCGCAGGTCGCCCGGGTCGACGGACCACACGGTGAGGGACGGGTATTCGACCGCCAGCACTGCGCCCAGGTGTTCGAGCGCCGCCTTGCCGGCTCCGTAGCCGCCCCAGCCTTCGTACGCCTCGACCGCGGCGTCGGACGTGATGTCGAGCAAACGTGGGTGCTCAGCATCGAGCAGCAGCGGCAGCGCGTCCTGGATGAGGCCGAGCGGCGCGACGACATTGACTTCGAACGCCACGCGTAGCTCGTCGAGCGGGTAGTCGCCGAGTGGGGGCAGTGGCGACGCACCCAGCGTGCCCGCGTTGTTGACGACGAGATCGAGCCCGCCCAGGTCGAACGCGGCGCCCGTGAGGTCGTGTCGGTGGTCGCTGTTGGTGACGTCGCCAGGAAGGGCGACGACGTGCGCGCCCGGTGCCGCGTGCGCCCGGACAAGGTCAGCTGCCACATCGAGAGTGGACCCGTCCCTGCCGTCGATCACGAGCGACCAGCCCGCTCGCGCCAGCCCCACGGCCAGCGCCTCACCCAGTCCCCGAGATGCCCCTGTCACGATGGCCACGCTCATGGCTGCCCACCCTTCCGAGCGGTGATCCGCTCCTCTAGACAGAATATAACAAGGATCTCCTTGCTTTATTTCTCGGCTGAGTCCTCCGGGTCGATTGCCCAGCCCATGGCCTTCTCGACGGCGCGCCGCCACACCGCGTGGGTGGCGTCGGCCAGCTCGGGTGGCAGCTGCGGCTCGAAGACGCGCTCGGCCTCCCAGCGCGTGGCCACGTCGTCGAGCGAGGACCAGACACCCTCGGCCAGACCCGCCACGGTGGCCGCGCCGAGCGCGGTCGACTCGAGCGAACGCGGGCGCGCGACCGGCATGCGGCTCTGTTCGGCTTGCAGCTCGAGGAGGAGGTCGATGGCGGCGGCGCCCCCGTCCGCCCGTAGCGCGGCGAGTGGGTGGGACGACGCGGCAGCCATGGCATCGGTCATGTCGCGCACTTGGAACGCCATCGCCTCGACGCACGCGCGAGCTAGCTGTGCGCGTCCCGCGCCACGAGTGATGCCGGTGACGATGCCACGTGCACGCGGATCCCACCACGGGCTGCCGAGGCCGGTGAGCGAGGGCACGAAGGTGACGCCGCCGCTGTCGGGGACCGACGCGGCGAGCGGGCCGATCTCGGACGCGGCCGCAATGATGCCGAGCCCGTCGCGCAGCCATTGGATGGCGGCGCCGGACACGAAGGCCGACCCCTCGAGCGCATAGGCGAGGCGCGGGCGTGTCCCGGCGTGTGCGCCGAGGTCCCACGCGCAGCTGACCGTCAGGCCGTCGGGCGCGGGCGGGCGCTCGGGGCCGACGTTGGCCAGCGCGAAGCTCCCGGTGCCGTAGGTGACCTTGACCATGCCGGGGTCGAAGCAGGCCTGGCCGAAGAGTGCCGCCTGCTGGTCGCCCAGCACCCCCGAGACGGGTACGCCGTCGAGCGCGGCCGCCGCGGGGCCGAGGTCGCCGAGCGCGGCGGTGCCGAAGCGGCCGGCCGAAGGCCGCACCTCGGGGAGCGTGTGCGCGGGCACCCCGAAGAGGTCGCACAGCTCGGCGGACCAAGCGAGCGCGCCGGTGTCGAAGAGCAACGTGCGGCTGGCGTTGGAGGGGTCCGTGGCGTAGACGCCTGCGCCGGTGGCCCCGCCGGCGGCTCCGCCGGTGAGGTTCCAGAGCACCCACGCGTCGACGGTGCAAAAGGAGAGGTCCGGGTCGTCCGCGCCGAGCGCGAGGTCCCCGTGGCGAAGCAGCCAAGCGGCCTTGGTGGCGCTGAAGTACGGATCGAGCACCAGGCCCGTCGTGGCGCGCACGAGGGGCTGATGGCCCGCCTCGATGAGCTCGGCGCACAGGGCTGCGGTGCGGCGGTCCTGCCACACGATCGCGTTGTGCAGCGGCCGGCCGCTGGCGCGGTCGAAGGCGACCAGCGTCTCGCGCTGATTGGTGATCCCGATGGCCGCCACGGTCTCGCCGGCCTCTGCCAGGCGTGCTCCCACTTCGGCCAGGGTGGCCCGCACTGCGTCCCAGATCTCGGCAGGGTCGTGTTCGACCCAGCCCGGCCGCGGGAAGTGCTGGGTCAGCTCCCGGTAGGCGACATCAGCGACCCGGGCCCCCTCGTCGACGACCAGGGCCCGCACGCCGGTCGTGCCCGCATCGACGGCGACGAGCTTGGCCATGGGCAGCCGACGCTAACCGTTCGCGGATATCCGGCGTGGGGCCGGCGGGGCCTGGGGGGCGTCGTGTGCAAACCATCGCGAACGCCCCGTGACCTGCATGGATAATGCGCCAAATTGGTTGACAACGACGTAACTACAGTGCTGTAATGACCACAGCATCTCGTGTCTCGGGGGAGGGGCAGCCACTATATATTGTGGTTAGGCGTTTCGTTCCCCTCCCGGGCGCTGGATCGGGAGAAGGCGCCTCGAGACACCGTCCCGCTGAAGTGGGGGACCGTCTGGCGGCGCCGACGACCAGTTCAGACGAAGCAGTTAGAGCAGGACCGGCAGCACGCAGCAGATCCCAGGACAGACCCCAAGACCGAGCCCTCACGAGGAGGACCCCAGCGCTATGGCCATCGCCCCCCAGCGATCCGAGATCGGCATCCGCCGCCACTTCACCACTGAAGGCGTGCACCCCTACGACGAGGTGCGCTGGGAGCGACGCGACGCCCGCATCACGAACTTCCGTGACGGGTCCGTGGCCTTCGAGCAGCTCGGTGTCGAGGTGCCCGAGTCCTGGAGCCTGAACGCAACCAACATCTTGGCGCAGAAGTACTTCCGCGGGACCCTCGGCACCCCTGAGCGCGAGACCTCGCTGCGCCAGGTGGCCGACCGCGTGGTCGACACGCTCACCATGTGGGGGATCAAGGACGGCTACTTCGTCGACGACGAGGAGGCCCAGACCTTCAACCACGAGCTGAAGTACCTCATCATCCACCAGAAGGCCGCCTTCAACTCGCCGGTGTGGTTCAACATCGGCGTCCACGGCGTGCCGCAACAAGGCAGTGCGTGCCAGCCCTATCACTCGCTTGTCAGCACGCCAGATGGGCTCATCCCGATCGGACAGCTGGTCGAAGATGACGCGGTCGGTGCGAAGGTCTTCGATGCCGAGGGTATTACTCGTATTGTCGCGACGAAGCACAACGGGCGAAAGCCCGTCTTGAGGCTCCACACGAAGGCCGGTCACCAACTCGACGTCACCGCGGACCACCTTGTGTGGCGGGCAACGAGTGCGACGACCGGGGCGTTCGTACCAGCGGCCGACCTGCGACCAGATGACAAGCTGAGCTGGCACCGCACGGACGGGCACGGGCCCAGCCAGATTGCCCATTCGTCGGTGCAGGTGGCGGAGGCGGCGCTGGCCGGTTGGCTGCAGTCGGACGGATTCGTCGGCCAGTACGAGGGAACCAACAGGTCGCTCACGATCGAGGCGATGACCGTGACCGACGCCGAGCATCGCTGGGTGACCGCCGCGCTGAATGAGGTGTTCCCCGGTGTGCACCGGCACGAACGGCATGTGAACACGGTCGATCCGTCGCTCGACTGCCGCCGGACGCGTCTCTACGGACGTCAATTGAACGAGTTCGTTGAGCGTTGGGATCTCCGTACCAGGGGACTGGCCATGATCGTCCCACCACAGATTTTCACGGCACCGTTGCCCGTCGTGAGGGCATATCTCCGCAGCATCTTCCAGGCTGAGGGGTATGTCTCGATCAAGGAGCGCGGAGCCGTCGTCGCTGTCGACATGATTTCCGAGGGGCTCGTGCGCGGCCTGCAAGCTCTACTCACGCAGGTTGGCATTTTCTCGCGGGTCCGCTTCAAGGCCGATTCCCGGGCGGATCGGAAGGGTTGCTGGTCGGTGTCGATTCGCACCCGCGGGGATCGCATCGCCTTCGCGAACGAGGTCGGGTTCATCGACCCGATGAAGGAGAACAAGCTCTACGAGAGCATCGAGCTGGACGGTCTCGCTGCTCATGCGGTCAAGAGACTTGAGATCGAGCGGATCGAAGACCTAGGTGAGATGGACGTCTACGACATCCAGACTGAGAGCGGGGAATACCTCAGTGCGAATCTCCGAGTGCACAACTGCTTCATCCTCTCGGTCGAGGACACCATGGACTCGATCCTCAACTGGTACACCGAAGAGGGCATCATCTTCAAGGGCGGCTCGGGCGCTGGCGTGAACCTGTCGCGCATCCGCTCCTCGCATGAGTTGCTCAAGGGCGGCGGCACCGCCTCGGGCCCGGTCAGCTTCATGCGGGGCGCCGACGCCTCAGCCGGCACGATCAAGTCTGGGGGCAAGACGCGGCGCGCCGCCAAGATGGTCATTCTCGATTCCGACCACCCCGACATCGAGGACTTCATCTGGTGCAAGGCCATCGAGGAACGCAAGGCCCGGGTGCTGCGCGACGCCGGCTTCGACATGGACCTCGACGGAGCGGACAGCCACTCCACGCAGTACCAGAATGCCAACAACTCGGTGCGGGTGACTGACGAATTCATGGAGGCGGTGCTGGACGGGCGCGACTGGAACCTGACCGCCCGCACCGACGGCTCCATCGTGCGCACGGTGCCCGCCCGTGACCTGTTCCGCCAGATCGCCCACTCGGCCTGGGAGTGCGCCGACCCCGGCCTCCAGTACGACACCACGATCAACCGCTGGCACACGGCGCCAAATACGGGTCGAATCAATGGAAGCAACCCCTGTTCCGAATATATTCACCTCGACAACTCGGCCTGCAATCTGGCGTCCATGAACCTGTTGACGTTTCTCAACGACAACGACGAGTTCGACGTGGAGGGCTTCAAGGCGGCGGTGTCGGTCGTTTTCACCGGCATGGAGATCATCGTCGGCAACGCCGACTACCCGACCGAGAGCATCGGCGAGACGACGCGCGCCTTCCGTCAGCTCGGTATCGGTTACGCCAACCTCGGCGCGCTCTTGATGGCAGAAGGACTGCCGTACGACTCCGACGCCGGCCGAGCCTGGGCCGCGGCCATCACCGCGCTGTTGACCGGACACGCCTACGCCACCTCGGCGCGCACGGCGGCGCGCATGGGCCCGTTCGCCGGCTTCCACGAGAACGGCGAAGCAATGCTCAACGTGTTGCGCATGCACCAGGCCGAAGCGGCCCGCATCGACGAGGACGTTGTGCCTCCCGAGCTGCTCTCGGCGGCGCAAGAGTCCTGGGACGCCGCCGTCGAGCTGGCTGAGGTCTACGGCGTGCGTAACTCGCAGGCATCCGTGTTGGCGCCGACGGGATGTCTTGTCGGTGGCACGCTCGTGACCACCGGACACGGACTTGTGCGCCTGGGTTCGCTCGGCGACCCGGACGGACCGCAGTGGCAGGACCTCGAGACGCAGGTCGCCACCGACGACGGTCCGCAGCAGGCCACCAAGTTCTACGTCAACGGGTCTGAGGCGGTCGTCACGGTGGACACCGCACGAGGCCACCGGGTCCAGGGCACGCCGACGCACCGGATCAAGGTGGTCGACCCGGCTTCAGGTGAGTGGTTTTGGCGTCGGTTCGGCGACCTTGTGGGCGGCGAGCTGGTCCCGTTGGCGCTGGGGACGCTCGTTGGCGAGCCGCAGGCAGTGATGTTGCCGCCGCTGGCTGAGGCGTACTGGACCGGGGAGCGCCACGTCCAGGTGCCGCGGCAGATGACGCCAGAGTTGGCCGAGATCGTGGGCTACTTCATGGGCGATGGTTCCCTGCACAGCCGTGGGTTGCGGTTCTGCGTCACCGAATCCGACTTCGATGTCGTGGAGCGGCTTCAGCTCCTGTCGAAGGAATGCTTCGGTACGGCTGCAAAGATCACGCCGAAGCGCGGGTACGCCGAGGTGCGGGTGGATTCGGTTCGTCTCGCGATGTGGTGGGAGGCCTGTGGCTTCGCCAAGCGCCCGCCGGTGGAGGGCCACCGCGGCAAGGGCTACACGGCCCACATTCCCGACGCCGTCCTGCATGCCAACGATCCTGAGGTCTACGGGTCGTTCTTGCGGGGCTTGTACGAGGCGGACGGCGACACGAGCGCCGGGTACCCGCATCTCAAGAACACGTCGCTGCAGTTGGTGCGCGACACGCAGACAATGCTGTTGGCACTCGGTATCCCGACCACGCTCTCGGTGAGAGACAGGACTGGCGAGAACCGTTGGGGTACGGCGCCGCTTGCCACGCTTCGGACACTCAACACCTCCTACGCCACGCCCTGGCTCGAAGCCGTCGGCTTCATCAGCGACCGGAAGAACGCAGGCGTGCACGTCCCCGATCCGGCGCAGGCCCAGACGGCGCGGAAGGACTACGTGCCGGTCACCCGCGATCTCGTCGACCGGTTGGCACCCGGCAACGACCGCATGCGGAAGGTGCTGTTGATGGAGCAGGCCCGGGGCCGAGTGAGCCGGCGAATCGCGACGGAGCTCTACGAGCGGACAGGAGACCCTGAGCTCGCCCACCTGCTCGCCTTCTTCTACGACACGGCCGACTCTGTACAGCTGGGCGACGACGAGCTCACGTACGACATCTCGGTCCCGAGCAACGTCACCTACGTCGCCAACGGTTTCGTGAGCCACAACACGATCGGCCTCCTCATGGACTGTGACACGACGGGCGTCGAGCCCGACCTTGGGTTGGTCAAGACCAAGAAGCTCGTCGGCGGTGGCACGATGTCGATCGTCAACCAGACGGTGCCGCGCGCCCTGGCCAAGTTGGGCTACGGGCCCGAGCAGGCCGAGGACATCGTCGCTTACGTCAACGAGCACATGTCGATAGTCGGTGCGCCACACCTGGCTCCCGAGCACATGGCGGTCTTCGCCTGCTCCATGGGTGACAACACCATCCACTACTCGGGTCACATCCGCATGATGGGGGCGGTGCAGCCCTTCATCAGCGGCGCCATCTCCAAGACGGTGAACATGCCTGAAGACGTGACCGTTGAGGACGTCGAGCAGCTGCACATCGACGCCTGGCGCCTGGGCATCAAGGCGGTGGCCATCTACCGCGACAACTGCAAGGTGGCCCAACCGCTGTCGACAACCAAGAAGGAGGTTGCGGCTATCGGATCCGGCGAGGGTGGTGACATGGCGCCGGCGGGGTCAGCTGCCGAGGCGCATGACCGCGAGATCGCCGCACACATCGCCGAGCTCGAGGCTGCCCTGGCCAAGGAGCAGCAGCGGACCTCTTCGCCGCTGATGGTCGGCGCGGTGCGCGAGCGCCTCCCCCGCAAGCGCAACTCGAAGACGTTCTCCTTCCGGGTCGCCGACTGCGAGGGCTACGTGACGGTGGGGGAGTACGAGGACGGCCGCCCGGGCGAGGTCTTCATCAAGGTCTCCAAGCAGGGGTCGACACTGGCCGGGATCATGGACGCCTTCTCCATCTCGCTCAGCCTCGGGCTGCAGCACGGCGTTCCGCTGGCTACCTTCGTGCGCAAGTTCGCCAACATGAAGTTCGAGCCGGCGGGCATTACCGACGATCCCGAGCTCCGCATCGCCACCAGCCTGATCGACTACATCTCGCGCCGGCTCGCGCTCGACTTCCTCTCAGTGGAGGAGCGGACCGAGCTCGGCATCTTCTCCACCCAGGAGCGGATGCAGCCAACGCTGCCCGGCGTCGAAGAGATGGCGACGCCGTCGACCGCGCTGATCGACGACGGGCTCAGCAGTGGTTCCGGCGACGGTGCGGGGGCGCCTGCCACCTACGGCACCACGGCGCAGCCGATGGCACGGGCTGAGCAGCTCGACGCGCCGCTTTGCTACAACTGCGGCAACACCATGCAGCGCGCCGGGTCGTGCTACGTGTGCGGGAGCTGCGGGTCCACCAGCGGGTGCTCGTGATGCCGACGGCCATGCAACGTCTTGCCTGATTAGTCAGAGATGTCCGAATTTCGGCCACGAATGGCCCGAAATCGATCGGCTCGTGCCTTGCCCACCGCACGCATGGTCTGTCGCGTGGGCGTCACGCGCCGGTAACGCACACGCATCCGTCAGTAGGAGAGCGGCGAGAAGGATCCGTCATGGGCGACGTCTTCGGGGCTATGGTGCCGCGTCGAGTGGCTAGCGAAGGGAGTCCTCTATGCCGGGCGCCTATCCGTTGACTGTCGTGATCCCGACGGGACCTGAGAAGATTCCGCCGGTCAAGGTCCTGACCAACTGGCTGATCTTCATCCCGCAATTGATCTGGGTGTACATCCTCAGCATTGTGGCTTTCCTCGCGGCCATCGTCTGCTGGTTCTCCATCGTGTTCACCGGCTCGGCACCGGAGAGCTTGAGCGATTTCATCGCCGGTGTCATTCGCTATCAGTGGCGAGTGATCACCGGCCTCTACGTCTGGGCCGAACCGTATCCGCCCTTTGCGCCGATCCCGCAGGGGTTCGCCGATCCGGGTGGCTATCCGGCAGGGTTGGATGTTTCGCCTGTGAGCGGCGAGCGCAACCGGGTCACCGTGTTGGTGCGGCTCATTCTCTGCATCCCGCAATTCATCGTGCTGTACGTCCTCAACATCGCCAACGGGATCTGCCTCATCATCTCGTGGTTCATCGCCCTGTTCACCGGGGAATGGAATCCGTCACTGAAGAATTTCTGCATCGGTGTGTACCGGTGGCACCTTCGCGTGGCGTCGTACGCGCTGTTGCTCAACGACGAGTATCCGCCGTTCAGCCTGGAGCCGTAGCTCCCGGAGCCGGTCCAGACACCGGACTGACCGAGGGCGGGTCGCCGTGTGTCGCTCAAGGAGGCGGCGCGACGAGGCCGTGGTCGTAGGCATACCTGACAGCCTCCGCTCGACTGCGCGAGCCGGTCTTGGCGAACAGGTGGTTGATGTGGCTCTTCACGGTGACCTCGGAGATGTAGAGCTTCGTCGCGATCTCGGCGTTGGTCTGCCCGCTGGCAATCGCCCGGAGGACGTCGGCTTCCCTCGGGGTCAGGTCGTCGGGGAGCGACTCGAGTGTCGGCGGGACCGGCGCGACAACCGGAACGGGCGGTGACGCGGCGCGCAGGAGACTCGCCTGCACTGCCGGGTCGAATACCGACTGCCCGGCGGCGGCCGAGCGCACCGCCAATGCGATCTGCTCACGTCCGGCGTCCTTGGTGAGGAAGCCCATGGCGCCGGCTTCGAGCGCGGTGAGGATGCTCGAGTCATCGGCGAAGGTTGTGAGCACGACGACCCGGACCGCAGGGAGCTCGGCTGCCAAGCGCTGCGTCGCCGTGACACCGTCTACATTGGGCATGCGCAGGTCCATCAGCACCACGTCTGGCGACAACTGGTGCGCCAGTTGGACTGCCTCGTCACCGTCAGCGGCCAGGCCGACGACCTGGAGCCCGGGTTCGGCGTCGAGCACGGTCGCCAGGGCCTCGCGCACGGCGCGTTGGTCGTCGGCGACGACGATCCGGAGCGTCGCGCTGTCGCTGCTCACGTCGCGTCCTCATCGCGGTGCTGCTGGACATCGGGCACGCTGAGCCTGACCTGCCATCCCGGGCCGAGTGGTCCAGCCTCCAGTGTCCCGCCGATGAGCTCAGCCCGCTCGCGTAAGCCCTCAATCCCGTAGCCGCCGCCCGTGTCGGCCAGCGGACTCGGACCGATGCCTTCGCGACAGCCGGTGTCGGTTACCGTCAGCACGAGCTCGTCGGTGCTGAACGCGAGCTGCACCGTCGGTGCGGCGCCCGGGGCATGCTTGCTCGCGTTGGTCAGTGCCTCCTGAGCAGTGCGGCGCAGCGCGACCGACAGCTCAGCGGGCGTCGGCCTGGGCGTTCCGGTGATCTCCAGGTTGGCACTCCCGGTCGTCTCCACCAGCTGGCTCAGCGCGTCAACGAGCGGAGGAGGGTCCGTCCGAAGAGTGCCGACGGCTTGCCTGGCTTCGTTGAGCCCTTCGACCGCGAGGGCGCGGGCGCGGGCGAGGAGCTCGACGGCGCGTTCGTGATCCGGTGTGCCGGTGGTGAGCACGCTGTCCAGCGCGTCGAGTTGGAGGACCAGTGCACCGAGACTGTGGGCGAGGATGTCGTGAATCTCCCGCGCCGCGTTGGCCCGCTCGGCCAATCCCACCGCGCGGGCATGCTCCTCGCGGGCTCGTTCGGCGTCGGCCAGGCGCAGTTCCGCCTGGTCCGCCCGCAGCATGTACTGCTTCCGGCCTGCAGCGGCGAGGAAGCCGATCACGACCACGGAGCCCAGGCTGACGTTGTCGGTCGCCTGCCCCGAGGCCAAGGTGGCGATGGCCGTAGTGACCACGGCCATCCCGGTGATCACTGCACCCGGCCCGATGTCCAGGCTGGCGCCGGCGTCGAGTCCGACGAAGATCAAGAGGATGGCCGTCCCCACCGCCGGGTCGTAGCCGACCAGGACACCGCAGCTGATCGCCCCGACGACGGTCCTGGCCAAGACCCAGCGGCCGGAGGGGAACGTGGCGGCGACGACCTGGCAGGCGACGGCGACCACGAGGCTGATGAGGATCACCAGCCCGTCGCCTGCTCCCGAGGGGCGGGGATGGCCAATGAACGCAGTCCCGGTGATCACGGCCAGGGCCAACAGCCGTGCGATCCGCGCGTAGCGGCCCTCGTAGAGGAAGCCCGAGATCTTGTCCGATCGTTCGGTCACCGGATTGGTGGCCACGCGGTGGCCCGACCCCACTGCAGCACAGTCTCACGGTACTGGGCCTTCCGGGGTGCACCTTCGGCGGTGCCGGACTGCGTACGGATCCAGATGACGACGGTCTCGGCCAACAACGTCAGACCGAAGCTCAGCAGGATCGAACTGGTCAAGGCGGCGGCGTGGCCGCCGGCCGCAACTCCGCCGGCATCGAGGGCGAGCTTCGTCAGCACGTTGAGAGCGAACAGTGCCACCGATGCGGCGCTCCAGCGCACCCAGGGGGACTGGCCCACCATGGAGAGCTTGTCAGTGTGACCCCGGAGGAGGCCGAGAGTGAACGAGAGCACGGCACCGGCGACCACCACCGTGATGTCGACGGTGTTCATCTTGGCGTGGGTGACGTTCTGCAGCCCGATGAAGCTCACGACGAGAGGAAGGAGGAAGAGCTTCTTGGGCGCGTGCACCGCTTGGCCTTTCACCCGACGGGCCAGGACGAAGACGATCAGGCCGACAACGATGGCAATGGTGATCAGGTTCATGTCAGACCGCCAGCCGGTTGACGGACTGACGACGCACCTGTGACCGGCCGATTGCCAGCCGGAGGCTGCGGGCGACGGTCATGGCGATGGCCATGAAGATCAGGGCATCGGTGAGGGCATCAACCGTGATCCCATTGGTGAAGAGCCAGTGGCCGAGCTGCGTGTGGTACCAGTGGTTGGCGCCGTAGGTGAACAAGAGCCTCGCCCCGATCACGAAGGCCCAGAACGCTCCGTAGGCAGCGCCGGCAGTGCTGACCACTTGTTGGGAGGGTCCATCGACGCTGACCCTCATCAGTCCGGTGGCTGCGACGATCCCGAGGAGCACGCCCAAGGCGGCCAGCGCGATCTCGAGCACTTCACCGTTTCCGGCCGTGGCGGGGTGGACCAGAAACAGCGGGATGATCCCAGCGGCCAACAACAGTGGGCGGAGGATGCGGAAGGTGCTGATCTTCCTGCGCCCGAGGTCTGCTTCGAGCACGGCGAAGAGCACGGCAATGTTGACGATCAGTACATCGGTTGGCATGGCGGCCACCTTTCGTTTGGGGTACCCCTCAACCGTCACATGAGAGGCCTCGCGGCGAATCGGTCCGTGGGTGGCTCGGCTGGTGGAATGGCTCGGTGGGCCTCCACCCCTGGGTGGAGAATCGAGCACCGGCCTCCGCATCGGCGGTGCCCAGCACCAAGGCCCGGGGTGGCCGTAGAGTCCGTGCATGGTCGGCCCCGGCCAGCCCGGCGCGCGACGACGCCCTGCTCACGCAACCCGTCGCGGGTTCAGCAAGCAGACCGAGAAACGGCTGGCGGACATCGGTCGCCAGCTGCCGCCGCCAAGCCCCGAGGATCAACGGCTCATGGCGGCCGACCGGGCCGCGCGCTTCCGGCGCCGGCTCGCCTTCGTGCTCCCGATCCTCCTCGTCGTGGTGCTCGGGATCGGCGCCGCGGTGCAGGCAGTGCGGCCTGTCCCCCCGCCCACCATCGACGGAGCGACAACGTCCATGCGCATTCCTGGCGTGATGCCCCCCTTGCCCTGGCCCGGTTCGGGTGAGGCGGCACTGGCGGTCCAGGGAGCCGGCACCATCGGGGAAGTCCACGACGATGCGTCGCCCATCGCAGGCCTGGCCGGCATCCTGACCAGCTACGTGATCTTGAAGGACCACCCGCTCAGCACCGGTGGCGCCACCGGTCCCACCATTGGGGTCACACCCCAGGTGCTCGCCGCATTCCAGGCCGGCAGCGCAGCAGGCGACCCCGAGGTGACCGTCGACGCCGGCGAGAGCCTGACCGAGCTCGATGCACTCGAGGGGCTTCTGATCGATTCCGGGGACGACATGGCGACCCTGCTCGCCGACTGGGACGCCGGGAGTACGTCGGCCTTCGTGGCCAAGATGCAGCTCACCGCGCTCGAGCTGGGCCTCAAGCAGACGCGCATCACCGATCCCAGCGGCTCAGACCCCGGCACGGTGAGCACCCCGAGCGATCTCATCCGCCTCGGCGAGGTCGCCATGAAGATCCCCGTGTTCAGTCAGATCGTGTCCCTCGGCCAGGCCACGCTCCCGGTGTCCGGGCTCGCCTACAACCCCAACTTCGATCTCGGCGAGGACGGCATCATCGGGATCATGGCTGCATCCAACGCCGCCGGGAACGGTTGCTACCTCTTTGCGGCGCAGAAGACCGTGCAGGGTCAGACGGTGACGCTCTATGGGGCCGTGTTCGGGCAATCAGGTCCGAACGGGCCCAACACGGCGGCGGTGAACGCCGGCGACGCGCTCGTCAAGGCGGCGCTCGCGTCGATCACGGTGGTACCGGTGGTGACCGCCGGGCACGTCGCAGGGAGGCTCGTTGGAGCGTGGGGCGCATCCGCCCCGGTGGTGGCGTCGGGTTCGGTGAACGTCATCGGTTGGCCGGGCCTGCGCGTGTCAGTCGTGGCCCGGCCGGCGAAACTCACGGTCCCTGTCGCAGCCGGGACGTCGGTAGGGGTGGTGCAGGTGCGCCAGGGCACCCATGTCAGTACGGCCGTTCTCAAGAGCACAGGCATACTGACCGCTCCCTCGCCATGGTGGCGGCTGACTCGCTGACCCGCGTCTGGGGCCGATGGTGAGCCGACTGTGGCGGCGTCAGCCCGCTTTTGGCTGAAACTGGTATGCGAATGGCGCCGCCGGCGGTGTGAGCGTGGTCGACCGTCGTCCCGCGGTGACGGTGACGGTGGTGCCCCCGGCGCCCACCTCGACTTCGGACGGTCCGAGCAGGATGGCATGGTGCGAGCTGTTCGGGCTCAGAATGCCTGCAAAGGAAGGATGCTGGCCCGATGCTCCGATGCTGATCCACGAGCGGCCCGTCGACGTGGAGATGGTCACCGCATACGCCGCGTAGTCCACGGTGTAGGCCGCAGTGCCCGCTCCGGAGGAGACCTGGGTCACGACAGGGGATGTCGACGGGGGAGGGGCGGCGTGATGGGAGGGCGGTGTCGTGGTCGGGCTGACACCATTGCTGGACGTGTTGATCACCCCCGCCTGGACGAGTCCGAGCGCCAGGGCACCCGCAACGACGGCGAGCGCCACGATGCCGACCGCCAGCCTGAGGAGACCAGAGGTCCGCGGACGCCGGGAGCCCCGGTCGCCGTGGCGCACAGCGGGGATCCGGTCGGTGTCCGCGAAGGTGGGGTGCGCGTCCGAGAAGAGTCGCCCCTGCCCGGTCGTGCCGGGCCGGGGGACCACCGCCGTCGCGAAGGGGTCAGCCTGGAGCCCCGCTTGGTCGGCTTGCACGTCCATGGCCGGCTATCTCGACCTCCCACGCCCCGTACTTGATTACGCCAATTATGCGCCCTGCAAGGTTGATTCGGGTATCAGGGGACCCACGTGCACCGTAGTGGCCGCTTGGCCCAAATTGACCGCGGGCCGCGCACCCCGTGGGAGGCACCCCCTGGTGGAGGGGGCCAAACGCCCAGGGCCCATCCATCGAGGCGGCGCTCGACCTATCGGCCCACGCTTCCGTCGAGGAGCTCGCGGGTGATGTCCATGTGACCGACGTGGCGTGCCGTCTCCTCTATGAGATGGAACACCGCCCACCGCAGCGTGGTTGGCCGGAAGTCGGCCGACGACGGCTGGTCGAACGAGGCGGCACCGTCGAGCACGTCGTCGACCAGCGCGGTCTCCGTCCGGTAGAAGCCGACAACGTCATCGACGGTCCAGCCGTCGGGCAATTCGAACATATGAGCTCGCCAGGCCATGTCCATCGGCTCACCCGCATAAATCGCACGGACCCAAAGGCGTTCGCAGTAGCCGAGGTGCACGACGATGACTCCCAGCGAATTGGCGCCAGCTGTCGGACGCCAACGCAGCTGGTCCGCATCGAGGCCCTCAACCTTGAAGATGGCGCTGTTGCGTAGGTGACCCAGCCACGCACGCGCCATCGCCACCTCGTCGAGCGGCTCGGCTTCCGCGGGCCGGACGACGCTGATCACAGGCGGCTTCTCGGGCATAGGAAGAGCCGACGTTATAACGGCAAACGCCGTGAAGGGCCGACTCCGCTGTGGCAGGCGGGTCGTGAGGCGCTGCTCCCTCTGGCCGGGGGTTATGGTGGGCGCCTGACGGGGCGTCAGAAACACGGGGGCACGGGTGTGGACGATCTGAACGGCAAAGTAGCCGTGGTCACCGGTGGAGCGGCCGGCATCGGACGCGGCATCGTGGAGGCGCTGCTCGAGGACGGGGCGCACGTCGTCATCGCAGACGTGGAGGAGCCCGTGCTGGAGGTCACGCTCAAGGAGCTGGCCGACGCGAGCTCGGTTCGGGGCGTGCTGACCGACGTTTCCTCGTCAGATTCGGTGGAGGCGCTCGCGGCGGACGTCTTCGCCCACGAAGGCGCCTGCCACCTGCTCTTCAACAACGCGGGCGTGACGTCGGGCGGCGGCGGGCGGCCCTGGGAGCAAGAAGCCAACGACTGGTCCTGGTGCTTCTCGGTCAACGTGTTCGGCGTGGCGAACGGCATGCTCTCCTTCGTCCCGCGGATGCTCGAGTCGGGCGAGCCCGGGGTCGTGGTCAACACCTCGTCCATGGACGGCGGCATCGCTCCCGTGCCCTACGCGTCGGTCTACGCCTCGAGCAAGGCGGCGATTTCCTGCCTGACCGAGGCACTGGCGCACCAGCTGATCGCGGCGGGCACCGAGGTGCGAGCCGCCGTCTTCTATCCCTCCGGGGGCCTCCTCGACACGGGGCTGTGGACGGCACAGCGCAACCGGCCCGGCGCCCTCGCACGGACCAAGCCGCGCCCGCCCGCGCCGGGCACGACGTTCGAGGAGTTCAAGGCGCAGCTCGAGGCCGCGGGGCGTCCGGTCGACGTGGTTGACCTGCGCGATCTCGGCCGGTTCTGTGTCGACGGCGTCAAGCGCGGCGACTTCGTCATCGGCCACGGTCTCGACGAGTGTGCCGAGATGTTGCACCGGAGAGCCGACGCGATCGGGGCTGGGAAACTCCCGCCGGCCGCGCTGAGCTGAACTGATGGCTGCGCTCGCCGCGTCAGGCCGCTACACCGTCGTCTCGGCGGACGGACACGCGGGCGGCGACATCTTGGACTACAAGTCCTACTTGGCGAGCCGCTGGCACGACGAGTTCGACGCCTGGGCCGCAGAGTACGTGAACCCCTACGCCGACCTCATCGCGCCCATCGCCTACCGCAGCTGGAACAGCGACCGCCGGCTGGCCGAGACGGAATCCGACGGCATCGCGGCGGAGGTCCTCTTCCCCAACACGGTCCCGCCCTTCTTCGCCGAAGGGAACCTCGTGGCGTTGCCCCCGACGCCCGAGGACTACGAACGCCGCTGGGCCGGTGTGCAGGCCCACAACCGCTGGCTGGCGGACTTCTGCGCGGCCACGCCGGGCCGGCGCGCCGGGATCGTCCAGGTCTTCGCGAACGACATGGATGACGCGGTCGCCGAGGTGCAGTGGGCGGCCCGAACCTTCGACCAGCCCTTCGGAGGGATCCTGTTGCCGTCCATTCCCCCGAACTCGCACCTGCCTCCGCTGTGGGAGGACCACTACGAGCCGCTCTGGCAGGTCTGCGCCGACCTCGACGTGCCCATCAACATCCACGGGGGGAGCGCACTACCCGACTACGGCGAGCACGAGGCGGCGCGGGCGATGATGCTGATCGAGATCCCCTGGTTCAGCCACCGCTCCGTCTGGCATCTCATCTTCTCGGGGGTGCTCGAGCGCCACCCGACGCTTCGGTTCGCCGTCACCGAGCAAGGTGTGGCCTGGCTGCCCCGTGGCCTGCAGACCCTCGACTGGTTCTACGGGCGCATGACGACGGCCAACGCGGCGGAGGCCAACTTCTTCGGCGCTGCGGCCGCCAAGATGACCATGACGCCGACCGAGTACTTCGCCCGTAACTTCTGGATCGGCGCCAGCTTCCTGCGCCCGAGCGAGGCGCCCTTGTGCCGCGACCTCGGGATCGAGCACGTCATGTGGGGTGCCGACTACCCACACTCGGAGGGGAGCTACCCGTATACGACGGAGGCCTTGCGCGTCGCCTTCGCCGACTATCGCGAGCCCGAGGTGCGCGCCATGGTCGAGTCGACTGCGGCGTCCTTCTACGGCTTCGACCTCGACCTCCTACGTCCGATCGGCGACCAGATCGGCCCGCTCGTCTCCGACGTGGCCCGGCCGCTCGCCTCCGAGGACTGGCCGACCCAGACGACCTGCAACGCATTCGACCCCACGCAGATCCTTCGTGCGTGGTGAGCACAGGGGAGGAACCATGACCAGTGTCCGTTACGGCGCCCGCGCCGTGCAGGTGAATCGGGAGATCGAGGCCAAGAAGGCCGACATCTGGTCCGAGGCGGTGACTGCGATCTACGAGACCGATCCCGAGATCGTCGCCGCGGTGCTGCCGCCCCCGCTCGAGCCCGGTCCCGATCCGCTGGTCCGCATCACGATCACAAGGGTCGAGATGCCGGGATTGCCGGTGTTCGGTGCTGGTTGGATCGGCGTCCAGGCGCGCCACCAGGACCGCGTGGGTGAGTACCCGATCTTCATGCCCATGACGACCGAGCAGTCCCTCACGGGCGGCCGCGAGATCAACGGCGAGCCGAAGAAGCTGGCCGAGGTCGACGTGACGCGCGAGGGCGACCACGTCTCTGCCCGAATCGCCCGCATGGGCTCCGTCATCTGCGAGATCACGGGTCGCATCACCGGCACCCGGGAGAACTATGAGATGGAGAAGACGGACTTCTGGTTCAAGATGTCGCCCTCGTGCGAGGAGGCGGGCGTCCTCGACCAGGACCCGTTGTTGGTCTACGGCGAGAAGACGGAGCGGACGCGGCTGCACGAGACCATCGAGGGCGACCTGATTCTCAAGGAGGCGCCGCTCGATCCGGTGGCGGACCTCGTGGTCCGTCGCATGGTCGACCTCAATTGGACCGAGCGGGCCTCCACCCAGGTCGGCCGGGTCATCGGCCCGGTGCCGCGAGCTGGCCTCGAGCCGTTCATCCACCAGCGCTATGACGACCTCTCGGTGCTCGGAGCGAAACGATGAGCGACCGCTACGTCATCATCTCCGCCGACGCGCACGCCGGCCTGCCCGCCGAGGGGTACCGGCCCTACTTGGACGCCACCTACCACGCCCAGTTCGACGAGTACCTGGCCGAGCGGCACGAGCAGCGCGACCAAGCGTTGCAGATGAATTACGACTACATAATGGGCTGGGAGACCGAGAACGAAGAAGGCCTGCGCGGGGCTTGGGACGTGCAGCAGCGCGACAAGGAGCTTGACGCGGACGGCGTGACGGCCGAGGTGATGTTCGCCGACGCGGACGCCATCACCGGGATGGCGTCGCCACCCTTTGGCGCGGGTCTCTCGGCGGGGGAGATCACCGACCCCGAGCTGGCCTTCGCCGGCGCCCGGGCCCACAACCGCTTCCTGGCCGAGATGTGCGCCCGCAGCCCGGAGCGCCACGGCGGCATCGCGCTCGTGCCCATCACCCACGGAGTGGAGCGCTCGGTGGCCGAGATCGAGTGGCTGGCCACCCAGCCTGGTATTCGCGGGATCATGGTCCCGACGATGTGGCACGACCACGTGCCCTACAACCACCCCGACTACGACCCGGTCTGGGCGGCGAGTCAGGCCGCTGGCTTCCCGGTCCACACGCATTCGGGCGAGGCGCCCCAGGACGAGTACAACGACAACATCGGCATCTATCTGGCCGAGGTGGTGTGGTGGGCGGCTCGCCCGGCCTGGCACCTGCTCTTCTCGGGCGCCTTCGAGCGCTTCCCACGCCTGAAGTTCGTGGTGACGGAGGCTGCGGCCTACTGGGCGGGCGACATGATGTGGAAGTGGGACCAGTACATGGGCGGCGGGCACACGACGAAGAAGATGGCGGCGCTGTTGAAGGGGAAGATCTCCAAGCTCCCCTCTGACTACTTCGGCGAGAACATCTTCATCGGCGCGTCGACGATGTCCAAGGAGGAGATCCGCCGGCGCCATATCCTCGGGTGCGACGTCGTCATGTGGGGCACCGACTACCCGCATCCCGAGGGCACGTGGCCGCACACCCAGGAGCGGTTGCGCAGCGACTTCGGTGGCATCCCCGTGGAGGACGCCCGCAAGCTGCTGGGTGAGACCGCCGCCCGCTGCTACGGCTTCGACCTCGACGCGTTGCGTCCCGTGGCCGAGCGCATCGGGCCGACCCCGGCTGACCTGGGCCAGGACCCTTCACTGCGCACCGATCCCGACGAGATCCGCACCGCGCGCTGGTGGAAGGACGAGTACCAGGTGCAGGCACCGGGCTGACGCTGACAACGGCGTGAACCAGGGGCACATGGAGTACTGCGCCAGCGAAGACTGGCGACGGGTGGTCCACGACACGATCCTCCCTGTCGCGCTGCGCGACGTGACGCTCGGCGACGACGCGCTCGAGATCGGCCCGGGGCCGGGCTTCACCACCGACGTGCTGCGCACCATGACGGCGCACCTGACCGCAGTGGAGGTGGACGAAGGTCTGGCGGCGCAGCTGGCGCGCCGGCTCGGTGCTGAGAACGTCGACGTCGTCCTCGGCGACGCGGCCGCTCTCGAGTTCCCCGACGCCCGCTTCACGGGGGCGGCATCGTTCCACATGCTCCACCACATCGCGCCGTCGGCACAGCAAGACCGCGTCTTCGCCGAACTCGCCCGTGTGCTCGTCCCGGGGGGAGTGCTGGTGGCCGCAGACGGCGTGTACAGCGAAGGTTCAGCCGCGTTCCACGAGGACGACACCTACAACCCGGTCGACCCCGTCGAGCTGGTGGACCGGCTCGGCGATGCCGGCTTCGGAGACATTGACGTGCGCGTCTACGAGCTGGGGTGGGTGTGCACGGCGCGCACCGCACCCGTCGCCGGCTGAGGAGATCCCGCTCCCCCACGCTGCCGTCGCGGAGCGATGTGAAGCACAATGTGCCGCGTGCCCATCGTGTTCGCACTCGTGGCGGCATTCTGCAACGCGCTCAACGTCGTCACGCAGCACATCGCGAGCATCGGTGACCCCGAACACTCCAAGGGCTGGCGCTTCGTGCGCTATCTGGTGGCCAATCCGCTGTGGCTCTTCGGCTGGGTGGCGCTGGCGGCTGGCTTCGTCTTCCAGGCCCTGGCGCTGCACAACGGCCTCCTCTCGGTGGTCCAGCCTCTGCTGGTCACCGAACTGGTCTTCGCTCTCGTGCTGCGGCGGGTCTGGATCCGCCAGTCGATCCGCACAGTGACGTGGTGGGCCGCCGCGCTCACCTGCATCTCCCTCGCCCTCTTCCTTGCCGTGTCCGAGCCGAGCGGGGGGAACGCCACCCCGACGAGCAGTGCCTGGCTGGGTGCCACCGTGGCCACGGTGGCGGGAGCCGGAATCCTTTGCATGCTCTCGCTGCGCGGGTCACCGGGCCGCCGGGCTGCGTTGCTCGGGTCGGCGACCGCCATCCTGTGGGCTTTGGTCGCCACCTTCATCAAGGCGATGACCGACTCGCTCACGCAGTTCGGCGTGGGCGGCATGTTTTTGCACTGGCCCGTCTACGCGCTGGCGGTCGCGGGCCTTGGCGCGGAGCTCTTGGACCAGGCGGCGCTGCACGTCGGGCCGCTGAGTATGTCGCAGCCCTTCATCGTCGTCGTCGACCCGATCGTCAGCATCGGCCTCAGCATCTGGGTATTCGCCGAGACCTTCACCGAGAGCGTGCCCCGGCTTGCGGTCGGTTCCGCGTCGTTCGCGGCGATGTGCGTCTCCGTCATGGTGTTGGCCCGGACCGCGCCGGCCACAATGGACCCGGCCGGCACCGGCGCAGGACCGACGACGAACGTCAGGCTGTCGTGACCCCCGCATTCATCCGGCGAAGTCCCAGCTCTCGCCCTTCTCGTAGTGGTGGAGCACGTTCTTGGCGATGAGGATGCGGTGCACCTCGTCCGGCCCGTCGGCCAGGCGAAGCGTGCGGGCGCCCAGGTACATCTGGGCCAACGGCAGCTCGGACGTGACGCCGGCCGCGCCCCACACCTGAATGGCCCGGTCGACCACCCGGCTGTAGGCGGCTGGGACGAAGACCTTGATCGAGCTGATCTCGGTGCGCGCCTGGGGATCGCCCGCGTCGACCTTCTCGGCCGCATGGATGGTCATGAGGCGAGCCGACTGCAGGTCCATGTAGCTGTCCGCCACGAAACCCTGCATGAATTGCTTGTCCTTGAGCAGGCCGCCGTGCACCTCGCGGGTCAGCATGCGCTCGACCATCATGTCGAAGGCGCGCCACATCTGGCCGACGGAGTTCATGCAATGGAAGATCCGCCCGGCGCCGAGTCGATCCTGCGCCGCCCGATGACCCTCGCCGACCTGGCCCAGGGCGTTGTCCAGCGGGACCCGGACGTTCTCGTAGCGGACCTCGCAATGATCGGAGACGGGGGCGCCCCAGATGCCGATCCCGCGCTCAATGATCACGCCGGGAGTCGAGGTGGGCACGATGATCTGCACCATGCGGCCGGGGCGCTCGTCGTCCTCGGACTCCTTGGCCCGGCACATCACGATGAAGAAGTCAGCGGCCAGCCCGTTCGAGGTGAACCACTTGTGCCCGCTGATCACCCACTCGTCGCCCTCGGGGATGGCGGTTGTCTGAATGGAACGGGGGTCCGAGCCGGCGTGCTCGGGCTCGGTCATGGAGAAGCCCGACTGCATGGTGCCCTCGACGAGGGGGAGGAGCCACTTGCGTTTCTGTTCCTCGGTGCCGTACTTGACGAGGAGGGTCTGGTTGCCCGAGTTCGGCGCCACCACACCGAAGAGGGAGGCCGCGCCGACCGCGTAGGCGAGGATCTCGTTCATGTAGGCGTGGGCCATGAAGTCGATGCCCATGCCCCCGTACTCGGGGGGAAGGTGCGGCGCCCAGAGGCCCTCGGACTTGACCGCCTCCTGTACGTCGTGACGCAGTGCCCTGGACTCGGCTCGCTCCTCCTCGGTGGCGCCGCCGCGCCGCCCGCGCCAGAGCAGCGATTCGTTGGGGAGGATCATCTCGTTGACGATGCGACCGGTCCGGCGCCGGATGTCGTTGATGTGGTCGCTGAGACCCGCAATCGGTGTGACGGTGATGGGCATCGATTTCCCCCGCTGGCTGCTGGTGTCCTGGTCGGGTCGCGACTGCGGCCCGCTCCGAACCTTAGGCAGATCCGGCGCGCGGACCGGGCCCGGGTCGCTTGATCCGAGCCGTGCGGGCGACCCAGCGTCCGGTGAGCGCTCGTTCGTAACGACCCCGACCCACGAAGCTGACGGTCCAACGGGCCAGCGCGCCGAACCGGTTCTTGAAGCCGGTGAGGAAGGTGATGTGGACGACCAGCCAGAGCAGCCAACCGGGGAGGCCCCCTACCTGCAGCGGACCGATCTCGGCGACCGCCCGGAAGCGCGAGATCGTGGCCAGGGTGCCGAGGTCGCGGTAGCGCAACGGCGTGGACTCCTTGCCCTGCAGGCGCCGCACGATGGTGCGGGCGGCGTGGACGCCTGACTGGATGGCGACCTCGGCGACGCCGGGCAACTCGTCGAGCGCCATCAGGTCGCCCACCACGAAGACCTCAGGGTGGCCGGGCAGGGAGCAGTCCGGCTCGACCAGGACCCGTCCCGCCTGGTCGAGCTCCGCGCCCGCGGCCTCGGCGAGGATCCCACCCAGCCCGGCGGCCCGGGTGCCGGCCGCCCAGACCTTGGTTGCGGCCGGGACGTACGTCGTCGAGCCGTCGGATCTCGTGACCTCCACGCCGCCTTCATCCATGCCGGTGACCAGGGCAGCGAGGTGGAGCTCGACGCCCATGGCGGCGAGGTCGTGCGCGGCTATCTCGGACAGCCGGCGCCCCATGGTGCCGAGCAGCCGGTCCGTACCCTCGACCAGGACGACGCGGGTGTCGTGCGGGTCGATGCGCCGGTAGTTGTTGCGCAGCGCCCGGCCCGCCAGCTCCTTGAGCTGCCCGGCCATCTCCACTCCCGTCGGTCCGCCTCCGACGACCACGAAGGTCATGAGCCGCCGCCGCTCCAGGTCGTCGCGCTCCGCCTCCGCCAGCTCGAAGGAACCGAAGATCATTCCCCGCAGCGCCAGCGCGTCGTCGAGTGACTTCATGCCGCAGGACCACTCCTGGAACTCGTCGTGCCCGAAGTACGAGGTCGCCGCGCCGCCGGCCACGATCAAGCTGTCGTAGGCGATGGCGAGATGGTGCCCGAACTCGTCGGCGTGGACGATGCGGGAACCGACGTCGACACGCTGCACGTCCGCGAGGACCGTGCGCAGGTGCCGGTGGTTGCGCAGGACGTCTCGGGTCGGCGGCGCGATCTGCCCTTCCGAGAGGATCCCCGTCGCCACCTGGTAGAGCAATGGCTGAAAGAGATGATGGTTCGTCCGGTCGATCAGGGTCACCCGGACCGGGGCCAGCTTCAAGGCCCGCGCCGCGAACAGGCCGCCGAACCCCGACCCGACGATCACGACGTGGTGACGCTCGCGGGCCATCTCGGTCCCGGTCACAACAGCCGATCCACCACCGTCGTGACGTACTGTGCCAGGGGGAGGGTGTGGACCTCGTCGGGCGTGAACCAGGCGACGGCGTCCGTGGTGCCGTTGGTCTCCGGGCGGAGTACCCCCTCCCACGACTCCACCCGGTAGATCAGGCGCACCGTGTGCAGGTGCGTGCGCTCGGGCGGGACGGTCCGTACGTCGGAGAGCACGTCGAGCAGCGGCCCGACGACGACGGCGAGGCCCGTCTCCTCCTCCATCTCGCGGCGCAGAGAGTCCGGCGGGTTCTCACCGTGCTGGACCCCGCCGCCGGGGAGGAACCAGCGTCCCCGCACGGTGAGCGACGACGAGGCTCGTGCCAGCAGAAGCCGTCCGTCGGTGTCGCGGCACACGCCGTAGGCGGCGATGCGCTGGCGCTTTCGCTCCGAGGTCACGTCCGAGATGCTGCTCCGGCGTCAGGCCGGCCGCCAAGTCGTCGGGAAACTACCCTGGCCGCGGCCGTCACCAAGGAGGAAGGCGGGCCTGGTGAAAGAGGTGGGTGCATGGACAGTGCGGCAGAGCTCGAGGCGATCCGGCGACTCAAGTACGCCTATTTCCGGACTCTCGACCTCAAGCAGTTCGAGGAGCTGGGAGCGCTGCTGACCGAGGACGCCACCTCGTCGTACGAGGACGGCAAGACGGTGCTCGAGGGGCGCGCCGCCATTGCGGGCTGGCTGGCCGAGGTGCTCGGTGACCCGGGCATGGTCACCGAGCACCACGGACATCATCCCGAGATCACCTTCACGTCAGCCACAACCGCGGAGGGGACGTGGTACCTCCAGGACAGGGTCATAATCCCGGCCGCCGACCTCGAGATCGGCGGCACCGCCTTCTACGAGGACCGCTATCGCCTGACCGGCGACGGGTGGCGTATCGCACACACCGGCTATAGGCGGGTCTTCGAGGAGCACCGCACGCACTCCACGTTGGAGGTGCGCTCGTTCACATCTCGTTTCGATTCGCCGGGCTGAAGGTGAACGCGGGATCGAACAGCGTCGTCGGCGCCAGCACCTTCTCGACCGCCTCCACGAAGTCGGGCTCGAGCACGACGTCGAGGGCCTTCACGTTCTCCTTGATCTGCTCGGGCCGGCTGGCCCCGACGATGGCGCTGCTGACGTTCGGGTTGCTCAGCACCCAGGCGAGGGCAACCGCCGCGGGCGTGTAACCGGCCTCCCGGCACAGCGCCGCGTAGGCCGCCACCGGCTCGAGGATCTCATCGCGCAGGAGCCAGCTCATCTCCTCGGCCTCGGGCCCCTTCGCCCGTGAGTCCGCGGGCGCGTCGGACCCGCCCGGCTGGTACTTGCCGGTCAGCACCCCCTGGGCCAGGGGGGACCAGACGATCTGGCCGACTCCCTCCCGCTCGCACAGGGGGACCACCTCCGCCTCGATCACCCGCCAGATCAACGAGTACTGCGGTTGGTTGGACACGATGCGGTCGAAGCCCATCTCGTCAGCCAGGTGGAGCGCGTCGGCGATCTGCTCCGCTGACCACTCCGAGACCCCGATGTAGTGCACCTTGCCCAGGCGGACCAGGTCGTCGAACGCCCGCATCGTCTCCTCCAACGGAGCCTCGTAGTCGTAGCGGTGTGCCTGGAGCAGGTCGACGTGGTCGGTCTGCAGCCGCTGGAGCGACGCGTCCAGCGACTCGATTATGTGCTTGCGAGACAGGCCGCGATTGTTCGGATTGGGGCCTGTCGGCCAGTAGACCTTCGTGAAGATCTCGATGGAGTCACGTGCGACGCCCTTGAGCGCACGGCCGAGGACGGTCTCGGCTGCGCCGAGGGCATACACATCCGCCGTGTCGAAGGTCGTGATGCCGGCGTCGAGTGCCGCCCGGACGCACGCCGTCGCTGCCTCCTCCTGAATTTGGCTCCCGTGGGTGATCCAGTTGCCGTAGGAGAGGGATGAGACGAGCATGCCGGATTGTCCGAGGTGGCGGTAGTCCATGGGCCCGGAGCGTACCGGGTGCTCGTACGCTCGTCGTGTGGCCACCGGGGAGATACTCCACGTCCACCGCGGGCTCGACCTGCCGCTCTCGGAGATCTCCTGGCGCGCCACCACGTCGGGCGGTCCGGGCGGGCAGCACGCCAACCGCACGCACAGCCGGGTCGAGGTGGATTTGGACGTGGCCGCCTCGGCGACGCTCGGCCCGCGGCAACGGGCCCGGCTGCTCGAGCGATACGGACCCGTCGTCCGCGCCAGCGCCTCGGAGTCACGCTCCCAGGCGCGCAACCGGGAGCTGGCCCTGGCGCGGCTCGCCGCAAAATTGGACGAGGGCTTGCGCGTCCAGCCGACCCGCAGGCCCACCCGGCCCACCAAGGGCTCGCAGGTACGGCGCGTGGAGTCCAAGCGCCACCGGAGCGAAACCAAACGCCGGCGCCGCGCTCCGCGCCGACGAGGACTGAACAGCGACCGGCGCTCGAAATTCGGCGCTCGTCGCCGGCCTCAGCCGGTGAAGCCGAACCCCTCCAGCGCACCGCCGAGCCCGCTGTCGAGCTGGTCGAGCAGCTCGGGGTCTTCCTCTGCCCGCGGTCCGCGCAACGCAGTGAGGGCCGCGAAGCCCTGGGCCACCAAGGTGGCGTCCTCCGAACCGGCGTCCGCCAGCCCGAGGTCGCCCGAGTGGGGGAACGGAGATCCCACGGAGAGGATGATCTGGCCCTTCTCCTCGGGCTCGCCTTCCATGACGGCATGCGCCGCCTCGGCCGCAGCCGGCCCCTCGATCTCCTCTTCGTTCGGCTCTTCCCATGCGCCCGCGCCACGTGCCGACTTGATCAGGCCCGCGCCGCTGACCCGGGCCCAGCGGACGCCACGGATCTCCGAGAGCGGGAGGTGCGGCACGTTGAGGTTGAGCACGGTGCGCGCTGGTGCCAGCGCCAGGAGGGGGACGAGAGCCACGGCGAGATCCGCCGCCGACTCCCACGGTTCGGGCTCGTCCCCGGCGTGTAGCGACACGGCCAGGGAGCGGATGCCGAGCTGGCTCGCCGTCAGCGCCGCGCCCACGGTGCCCGAGTGCAACACCGAGCGGCCCACGTTCACGCCGTGGTTGATGCCAGAAAGGACCAGGTCGGGCTTGGGCCCGACTGCGCCGAGCGCACCGGCGATCACCGAGAGCGCCGGCGAGGCGTCGAGCCCGTAGGCCTCCACGTCCTCCGCCAGCTCGACGAAAGCACGCTGGTAGGGGATCGCCGTCCCGTCCGTGACCGACCCGACGGCGGCGCCGGCGCCGCTGTAGTTGGAGCTCGGTGCCATCACGATGACCTCGTGGGGTGAGCCCGGCCCGTCGACTCCCGCACCCTCGGCCCAGGCGACGAGCGCCCTCGTCAGCGCCGCCAGACCCGGCGCGGTGACGCCGTCGTCATTCGTGACCAGGATCCGCACAATGCGACCACGCTACCGGCCTCCACACGGCGCGACCGGGCCTGTCACAAGACGTTCGTACCCCGGTCATCTCGCCTTCACCGCCCGCCCGGGGACCGCCTCACCCACCCAGACTCCCTCGTCTGCTTCAATTCTCGCCATGTCCGCCCCGACACCCCGGATCTCGGTCTCCTCCCCGACCGGGCAGCAGTGGCGGATCGGGCACGGTCGCCAGGAGGTGGTCGTCTGCGAGGTGGGCGCCACCCTGCGCCACTACGCGGTCGGCGACACCCCCGTGCTCGATGGGTTCGGCCCCGATGAGTGGTCGCACTCGGGTCGGGGCCAGGTGCTTGCCCCGTGGCCCAACCGCCTGGCCGACGGGCGCTACGAGTTCAACGGGGTCAGGGCTCAGGCGGCGCTCGACGAGCCCGAACGTCGCAACGCGATCCACGGCCTCGTTCGCTGGCTCCCCTGGACACTGCAGACGCGGCACCAGAACCAGCTCTCGCTCCGCCTGCAGCTGCACCCCTCGCCGGGCTACCCCTTCTCCTTGCTGCTCGAGCTCGAGTACCACGTCGGCCGGGACGGCCTCACGGTGACGACGACGGCGCAGTCGCTCGAGGGGGGACCGGTGCCTTTCGGGCTCGGCTTCCATCCCTATCTCACGGCCGGGCCCGAGACGGTCGATGGCGCCATCCTCCACGTGCCGGCGCGCCACACCCTCGACCTCGACGACCGCGGCCTGCCAACCGGCGCGCTCACACCGGTGGAGGGATCCGACCGCGACTTCAGCACCTCGCGCTTCGTGGGCCCCGCGGTGCTCGACACGGCCTACACGACGCTGGTGCGCGACGCCGACGGCCGGGCCAGCGCCAGTCTCGATGCGCCCGGTGGTGCGACCGGCGCCACGCTGTGGGTGGACGGTGGCTTCTCCTACCTGATGGTCTATACGGGGGACACGCTCCCCGACGTGTCGCGGCGCCGGCGCGCCGTCGCCATCGAGCCGATGACCTGTCCTCCCAACGCGCTGCGCACCGGCAAGGACGTGATCGACCTGCACCCCGGACACGAATGGAGGGCGCAGTGGGGGATCCGACCTCGGTGAGCGCTCCCGGCGCCGGCGCCGGCGACTCCGCGAGCGTCAGGGTGAGCGACGACGGCTTCGCGGGGCGCGTCGTCGCCGTGACCGGCTCGTCGAGCGGCATCGGTGCGGCCACCGCCCGCGCCTTCGCTGCATTGGGCGCCGCCGTGCTGGTCAACTCCGTGCGCTCGGTCAGCGAGGGTCGAGCCGTGGCCGCGTCGCTGCCCGACGCACGTTACGTGCAGGGCGACATCACCGAACCCGGTGTCCCCGAGCACATCGTGGAGGAGGCGCGCGAGCACTGGGGCCGGCTCGACGTGCTGGTGAACAATGCGGGGACCACCGCCCTGATCCCGCACCACGACCTACAGGCGGCGAGCGTCGACGTCTGGCGGCGCATCTTCGAGGTCAACGTGTTCGGGACCTGGGCCATGTCGGTGGCGGCCCTGCCCGCACTGCGCGAGGCCAAGGGGTGCATCGTCAACGTGGCATCGGTGGCCGGCGTGCGCCCGACGGGGTCGTCCATTCCCTACGCGGCCAGCAAGGCCGCGCTGAACCACATGACCGTGCTCCTGGCCAAGGTGGTCGGACCCGAGGTGCGCGTGAACGCCGTGGCGCCGGGGCTGGTCGACACGCCGTGGACCGAGGACTGGGATGTCGTGCGCGAGGTCGTCCGCCAGGTGGCGCCGCTGCAGCGCTCGGGCCAGCCCGACGACGTGGCCGAGGTGATCGTTGCGCTGGCCCGGGCGTCCTACGTGACGGGCCAGGTGGTCGTGGTCGACGGCGGCCTCTCCATCGCGATGTAGGGCCGGCCTGGCCCGCGCTCAGGCCGGTGGCGCCACCATCCAGCGCAAGGCTGCGGTCAGCCCGCGGGTGAGCGGCGTGACGGCGGCCGTGTCGATGAGGAGGTCGAGAGGCCCGACGACGGAGAGACCGAGCTTGCGGCGGGCCCAGCCCGGCAGCACGCCGACCGCGGCGGCGACCACGAGGCTGTACACCGCGCGCTCGCTCGGCCGTCGCGCCACGCCGCGCAACAGCCAGTCCCGGGCCGACCTCGCCTGCGGACCCATGTAGAGCTCCGGCTGGATCCGCAGCAGATAGCTCTCGACTTCGGCGACCGAATGGGGCACCCAGGTGGCGCCGAGCTCCAGCGCGACGGGCGCCACCTCTTCGTAGTAGCGGTCGCAGTCCTCGGGCGTCAGTGGCCGTGGCCCATAGCGACGAGACGAGGCCAGGAAGCTCGACACCTCGGCGACGTGGATGAACGTGACCAGCTCGGGGTCGGCGGCGGAGTAGGCCCTCCCGTCGGGGGCGATCCCCTTGACCCGCCGGTGGACGCGCAGGACCTGTGACACGGCGGCCTCAGCCTCGGCGACGGTCCCGAAGGTCGTCGTCCCGACGAACGCCGCCGTGCGCCGCAGCCGGCCCAGCGGGTCCTCTTGGTAGCTCGAGTGTTCTGCCACCCCGGCCATGGCCAGGGGGTGCAGCGTCTGGAGGAGCAGCGCGCTCACGCCGCCGATGAGCATTGTCGCCAGGTCGGCGTGGACCCGGCGCGCCACCCCGCCGGGCGGCAGGTAGGCGTCGTCGGGGTCGGTTGCGACGGGCGCCGGCTCGCCGGTGATGCCGATGGCCCGCCGCACGGTGCGCGCCATGTCCCCGCGGGCCGGGCCCGCGAGGCCGCCCACCAGGCGGAGAGGTGCTCCGGCCACGGCGCCGCCGAACGCCGTGGCGCGCTCGACCGGGTTCATGTTGATACTCGCCACGAGAAGAGCTTGGCACGCGCATGGCAGAGTGCAGTCCATGCGCTTCGTGGTCATGGGTGCCGGCGCCATCGGAGGGGCGATCGGCGGCCGGCTCTTCCAGAAGGATTTCGACGTCACCCTCATTGCGCGCGGCGAGCACCTGCGCGCTCTCGAGTCAGGGCTCGTGCTCGAGTCGCCGGACGAGACAGTGAGGCTGCCCGTGCCCGTCGTTGGCGACCCGGCCCAGGTCTCCTGGGCGCCCGACGGCGACGGCGATCCCGTCGTGCTGCTCGCGGTCAAAGGACAGCACACCGACCAGGCGCTCACGCAGCTGGGCGTGGCGCCACCCTCGACGCCGGTCGTCTGCCTGCAGAACGGCGTGGAGAACGAGCGCCGCGCCCTTCGTCACTTCCCGCGCACCTACGGCGTGTGCGTGATGTGCCCGGCCTCGCAACTACGGCCGGGTGTGGTGCAGATCCACTCGGCTCCCGTGTCCGGGATGCTCGACCTCGGCTGCTTCCCCGCGGGGATCGACGAGCAGGGTGAGGCCATCGCCGACGCCATCGCGACGACGACGTTCCAGTCCATCGCCCGCGCCGACATCATGCGCTGGAAGTACCGCAAGCTCCTCATGAACCTGGCCAATGCCGTCGAGGCGCTGAGCGGGCCCGAGGGCCGCTTCGGGCCGTTGGCCCGCGAGGCCCAGCGCGAGGGCAAGGTGGTGCTCGCAGCCGCGGGCATCGACGTCGCGAGCTCGGAGGAGGACCGCGAGCGCCGTGACGGCTTCCTCCAGATCTCGCCGACCTCGTCAGGAGAGTGGCAGGGGGGATCGAGCTGGCAGAGCCTGGCCCGGCAAGCGGGCTCCATAGAGGCCGAGTACCTCAACGGAGAGATCGTCCTGCTCGGTGGGCTCCATGGGATCCCGACCCCGGTGAACGCGCTCCTCCAGCGCCTGGCCCTCCGGGCGGCCGCCGAGGGCAGCGGCCCCGGCACCTGGCGCATCGAGGACCTGAGCGAGCTGGCCGGGGTCCCACTCGGTGCGTGACCCGAAGATGGCGCGGGCGGCTGACGGCGCTTAGTCCGCGTGAAGGGCGGCGCGTACCTCGTCGGCCGGGCCGGGCCTCAGTGACCCCGGCGCGTCGATCCGTAGCTGGTGCACCGTGCCGGTGAAATGAGCGGGTGGCGTGTAGCGCGCCGAGACGGGAAAGCCGCCGTCGTGGCCGAGGCGCAGGCCCGCACCGCCGTGCTGGAGTGCCATGGGCAGGAATCCGTCGACCTCGATCGCGTCCACATCGGTCTCGTCGACGAGCAGGACCATACGCCCGGGCCCGTCTCCCGGCCCCACCGAGTAGAACACGCCGAGCTCGTGTCGTCCCTCCGCCAGGGGCCCGTCGGCGGCGAGCTCGAGCACATCAGCCGCTCGTGCGAAGGTGAAGTGGACGCGCCCGTCCGCCAGGTACAGGGCATACCCGCCGAACCAGTCGCCGAGGGCGCACACGACGCCGTCGGCCGGGATCGGGCCGGTCTCGATGTCGGCCGCCATGCGGAAGCCGCCCCAGAGCAGCGGCACGGATTCGTCGGTGACAGCGCCGCCGCCGGGACGAAAGGTCCGTGAGGGCCCCGCCGGATAGGTGGGCGGGATGAAGCTCGCGAACCGGTCGACCAACCCGTCGGAGACCGGCAGCACGTTGTTGCGAGCCGCCTCGGCGTCCCACAGCGCCACCAGACGCGCCAGTCGCTCGGGCTCCTCTGTCGCCAGGTCGCGCGCCTCGGAGAAGTCCGTCGAGAGGTCGAACAGCTCCCAGCGGTCCTCCTCGAAGTTCCGGCTGCCGATGGCCAGCTCCTCTTCGTCGAGGATCCCCGTGCTGATGTGGTTGGTCGTCGCCTTCCAACCCTCGTGATAAATGGAGCGCGAGCCGATCATCTCGAAGTACTGGGTTGCGTGTTGTTCGGGCGCGCCCGGGTCCTCGAGCACGTCGAGGAGGTTGACTCCGTCGAGGCGTTGTTGCGCCACCCCGTCGACCGCGACCGGCACGTCGAGGCCCGTCGCCGCCATGACCGTCGGCATCAGGTCGATGACGTGGGCGAATTGCTGGCGGAAAGCGCCCGGCTGGTCCACGTGGCCGGGCCAGTGCACGATGAGGGGGGTGCGCGTCCCGCCCAGCCAGGTGTAGCGCTTCCAGAGTTTGTTCGGCGTGTTTCCGGCCCAGGCCCAGGCCCATGAGTAGTGGTTGTAGGTGGTAAAGCCGCCCCAGTCCTCATAGTGGGCCAGGTTGTCCTCGACCGACTCGCGGAGGTGGGCGCTGAAGCGGTGTTCGTTGACCGAGCCGTGCTGCCCGCCCTCGGCGCTGGCGCCGTTGTCGGAGAAGGCCATGACCAAGGTGTTGTCCATCACCCCGAGGCGGTCGAGCGACGAGAGCAGGCGGCCGATCTGGGTGTCGGTGTGGGTCAGGAACCCAGCGAAGACCTCCTGTTGGCGGGCGTGCATGCGGCGCTCGTCGCCGGAAAGGTCGGCCCACGCCCGGATCCACTCGGGACGGGGAGTCAGCTCGGTGCCGCCCGGCACCACGCCCCGTGCCACCTGGCGTGCGAAGAGCTCGGCACGCCAGGCATCCCAGCCCTTGTCGAAGGCACCGCGATAGGGCTCGACCCATTCGGGCGCCACGTGATGGGGCGCGTGCATGGCGCCGAGCGCGAAGTAGAGGAAGAAGGGCTTGCCGGGCGCCCCCTGCTGCTGGTCCAGCACCATGCGCACGGCCTGGTCCGCCAGGTCTTCGCTGAGGTGGTAGCCGTCTTCGGGCCGCCGCGGCGGGTCGACGTAGTGGTTGTCGCACACCAGGTTCGGCGCCCAATGGTTGGTGTCACCCTGCAAGAACCCGTAGTACCGCTCGAACCCGAGCCCGAGCGGCCAGGTGTCGAAGGGCCCGGCGGCCGAGCGCTGCCAGCGCGGCGTGAGGTGCCACTTGCCCACGGCGAGGGTGGAGTACCCGGCGTCGCGCAGGAGGCGGGGGAGCGTGGCGGCGGTCTTGGGCAGCCGGGCGTCGTAACCGGGGAAGGCCAGCGGGATGTCGGCCAGGAATCCCATGCCGACCGCATGGTGGTTCCGCCCGGTGAAGAAGCACGCTCGCGTGGGCGAACACAGCGCCGTGACGTGGAAGCGGTTGAACGGCGCCCCGGCCCCGGCCAGGGTGTCGAGCGACGGCGTCGAGATGTCCGACCCGAAGGCGCCGAGATGGCCGAAGCCGGTGTCGTCGAGGACGATGGCAACCACGTTGGGCACCCCGGCCGGCGGCTTGGCCTCGGGCGGAAAGCGGGGGGTCGACTGGGCGACTGTGAAGCCGATCTGCTGGGGTTCGTCCATGGCCAGAGGGTAGACCGGCGGCCCGTCACTGTGGCGCTGCGCAGGACTAACGTGACACCCGATGCAGGGCCACCTGCCAGTGCCGCCGCAACCGCACTTCCCTGAAGGCCTCGGTCCCTTCATTGGCTACGTCGCGACGCGCGAGCCGCGTCCCCTCGACGGCCGACCTCCGGCCGAGCCCGGCTGCGGCGAAGTCGACGAGAGCGCTCTCGACATGTTCGACGACGTCGGCGAGTGGGAGCCGATGCACCGGCCGCTCATCCAGGTGACCGCGGTCATCCTCTCCGTCTCTCTCGTCGTCGCCGGCGTAGGGACGGTGCTCGAGTTGCTGCTCTCGTCGCGCTGACCCCGGTGGCCCGGCTCGGGCGCGCCGACACGTGACAGCGCGGGGAGCGCCAACGGCACCAGCAGGTGACGGGACGATCACGGCGACAGCGAGCGGAGCGGCGTCCTCCCTCGGCACGGTCAGCTTCAACATCGCCAAGGCCCAGGGGCAGCCGGTGACCTGCAGTTTTCGGGCACCAACACGCCGAAGTTGAGCAGTGGCAGCGCTGTTGCAAGGTCAAGGGTGAATTCGTACAGGGGGTCGCTCTACACCGCGCAGGCGACGTACAGCGGCGACTCTGTCTTCGCCTCGAGCACCTCCTCGGTGTCGGACATCACCGCGCCGTAGCGATTGGTACCTCCTCGGACAGACGTAACAGTCAGCTCACGCCTGCCGACGCACGCGTCGTCGCAGCGCGAGTCCCGCGACCACGCCGAGGGCGACCACCGCGGCGGCGAGGGCGATCCAACCGGCGGACGAGCCTGCTCCTTGTCGCGGCGGCGCCGCCGACGCGGGGTGTGATGCCCGCGTGCTGGTCGTGGTGGGCGCGCTCGTCGGCGTCGTCGCTGACGTCGCGGGCGCGGCGAACGCCACGACATGGTCTGCCGTCGGCACGAGGAACAGGCCCGCGCCCACCGATGGCGTGGGGAAGTGGTTGGCCGGCACCCCAACCGTCGCATGGGCCTGGACCGACCCGGTGGTCGGGTTGAGGCCGTAGACCACGCCGTTCTGTCCGATCGTCCACACGAGGCCGGCAGCGAGGAGGGGAGGGCCACCGCCGACCGAGGCCTGCCACTGCAGGTGGAGCGCAGGAGGTGAGGCAGTCGCCGTCACTGCGATGGGGCCGCTGAAGCACGGCAGAAACACCGTCGTCCCGCTGATGGCGACCCCGCCGTCGATGTCCTCGCTGCACGCCGGCCCGAGGCTGGCCTGCTGGCTGCCGATTCCCCCCAGGCGGGCACCGTCGAGCAGGTACACGATGCGCGACTTCCCGGCCAGGATGACCTGGCCGTCATCGAGAACGGCCGGGACGGTCGACATGTCGAGGTCCTGGGCGTTGTTGCTGGGCCAGTTCGACGGTGCGAAGTACTGCTCGAGCACCATGGACGGCGAGAGCTCGAGCGCGGCGTCGCTGTCGTCGTAGGGATGGCTCGACGAGTAGACGGAGCCGTTCCCGGTGCTGACCCAGATGTTGCCGGCGGCGTCCACCACCGGTGCGGCGCCGCCCATCCACACAGCACCCTGATTTTCGCCGGCGGCCGCGTCCACCGTGAAGATCTCGGGTGTCCCCCCGGCTTCGGGCACGGCGAACACACGCCCCCGGTAGGTGGCGCAGTCGCCGTAGTTGCCCCCCATCCCGAAGACCACGTGGCCGGCATCGAGTGTCAGCCCGGTGCGTTGCAGTAGCGCCGCGGGCGAGGCGCCTGCTGGGTCGACGTCTTGCGTGAGCTCTCTCTGGCCGGTGTTCGTGTCAAGACCGATCAGCATGTGCGCCGGGGTCCCGTTCACCAGCTCGTCCGCCACCGCGAACAGCTCGGAACGAGCCGGATCGATCACCGGGGTCCCAGTGATGCCGACCGTGGGGGAGATGTCCCCGCAGGGAAGGTCGCCGCTTGGTACCGGGGTGCCGACGTGAGTCGACCAGAGGACGGCGCCCGTGCTCGTCGACAGCGCGTAGACGGTGTCGTTCTCGGTGGCGACGAAGACACGATCACCCAGCACCAATGGCTCGGTGTAGAGCGTCCCGTCGAGTGTGGGCGAGGTCCAGGCCCTCGACGACAGGTCGACGCTGGCCACCGATGGTGCCACGCCCGTCCCGGCCACACTGCCGTGGTAGACGGTCCACGACGACGACTGGGAGGGAGAGGCGGTTGGGGCAGAGGTCGCCGTCGAGGTCGTGCTCGTGACTGACGTCGTGGCCGCCGACGCCGGTCCGGACCACGCCAGGATCAGGAGGCCGAGCAGGACCTCTTGGACGCGGTGCCGTGGCCGCCCAGCTGTTCCCGCAGTGGACAGCACCGCCGACCGTGCCAACGAGTTAGAGCGTCCCGGATTGGCCTCGCCGCCGCAGGGTGGCGTCCACCGCGACGGCAACGAGCAGGACAGCGGCCGTCGCAATGTCTGTCCCGGCCGTGCTGATGTTGAGGAGCGCCAAGCCGTTGGTCAGCGTCGCGATGACGAGGCCACCGAGCACCGGGTGGATCGCCTTGCCGTGGCCGCCGAACAAGCTCGCGCCGCCGATGACCGCGGCGGCGACCGCATAGAGCACGTAGGTCCCGCCGTCGAAGCCAACCGACAGGGAGCCCAGGCGTGACGCGTAGACGATGGCGGCGAGTCCGGCGGTGAAGCTGCACAGGGCGAAGGCCACGGTGCGGATGAGCGAGACGTTGATGCCGGCCCGGCGTGCCGCCTCCGGGCTCGCCCCGATGGCATAGGTGTAGCGGCCGAGCCGCGTGCGGGCGAGGAGGAAGGTCGCGGCCGCGATGATGACGACGACGAAGGGGATGACCCAGGGGACGCCCACGACGGGCGTGAGCACGCCGCGGTTGAGGTTGCAGATCCAGACCAGCACGATGCCGGAGACCGCGACCGCCCCGACCGTGAGCAGCGTGACGCTGAGCGGCGGGGCGCTCAGGCCCTGGGACCGCCGCCGGGAGGTGCGCAGGACGGACACCAGGGCGTACAGCCCGACTGCGACGATTAGCACGATCCACCCGGCCGCCGGCGTCATGCTCCCGCTGACGAGGTCGTCGATGGTGCCGTTGGAGACGCTGATGACGCCGCCGACCGCGCCCTTGTCGACGTCGAAGACGTAGATCAGCACGCCCTGCCACCCGAGGAGCCCGGCCAGGGTCACGACGAAGGAGGGGATCCGGAGCTTGGTGATGATCGCGCCCTGGAAGGCGCCGATGATGAGGCACGCGATCAGGCCGACGATGATGCCCGCCCACCACGGCCAGTTCTGCGGGGACCCGATGAGCGCCAACGCGATGGCGGCGCCGACGGCGCCGACGTAACCGACCGAGAGGTCGATCTCGCTCAGGATCAGGGCGTAGAGCTCGGCCAGTCCGAGGAGGATGATGAAAGTGGCCTGGACGAACAGGTTGACGATGTTGGTCGCCGTGAGGAAGGCGCTGGACTGCACCTCGAAGAAGATGCAGATGGCGATGAGCCCGACGATGATGGGCAGCGCGCCGCTCTCACCACCGCGGATGCGCTTCCACCAGGCGAGGAGGTAGTCACCCAGGGAGTCGGCCAGGACGTCGGGCGCCAGGGCGACCAGAGCTTCCGGCGCGATCGCGCTCTTCGGCGCCGCGCCAGCCGGATGCTCCGTCGTGTCGTTGGCCTGCTCGCCGGATGCAACAGGCTCATCGATCGTGTCGGTCATCGCACGCTCACCCCGCAGCCGCCCGGGACGACTGCCCCGTGGTCATGTAGTCGACTACCACCTGGGCGTCGAAGTCCGACACAGGTCCCGAGGCCACCTCTCGACCCAGGTAGAGGATGGTGATCTGGTCCGCCACCGCAAAGACGTCGTTCAGGTTGTGTGAGACGACCATGACGGCGGTGCCCTGGCTCGAGAGTCGAGTGATCAGGTCGAGCACTTCCCGCGTCTGTGCCACGCCCAGCGCCGCGGTGGGCTCGTCCATGATGACGAGCTTGGCCGACGAGAGCACCGCCTTGGCCACCGCGACCGACTGGCGCTGGCCTCCCGAAAGCGAGGCGACGGGTTGGCGAATGGAGCGGACCGTCGTGACGTGCAGGTCGGCCAGGGTCTTGCGCGCCTCGATCTCCATCGCGGTCTCGTCGAGCAGGCCGAAGCGCAGCTTCTCGTGGCCGAGGAACATGTTCGCAACGATGTCGAGGTTGTCGCACAGCGCGAGGTCCTGGTAGATCGTCGTGATCCCCAATCCCTCGGCTTCGCTGGGGCTGTGGATTCGGACCGGGGAGCCCTCCCAGTAGATCTCGCCCTCGGAGGGTTCCCAGAGTCCCGAAATGGTCTTGATGGTGACCGACTTGCCTGCACCGTTGTCTCCGACGAGCGCCGTGATCTTCCCCGCCGGAATACTGAGGTTCACCTTGGAGAGGGCCTGGACGGCACCGAACGCCTTGCTAACGCCGCGCAACTCCAGCAGCGGTGTTGCCGCATCCTCGCTCATGTTCATACCCCCTGAGGCGCAGGCAGCTCGGACCAGACGACAGCCTCCCTCAGCGGCCCCCGCTCCGCAGAGGAGCGGGGGCCGCGGGGAGTCACTTCACTGGGACCGACACTAGCCAGGAGGTAGTGCCGGTCGGGCGTTTGCTACCCCGAGATGCCCGCGGCCTTGCAGTCGCTGGCGTACGAGCCGGCGCACAGCTGCGAGGCCGGGACGAAGTTGTCCTTGATCACGGTCGCATTCATGTTCTTCGGAGTGACCCACTCGGGAATCAGGAGCACGGAGGGGACACTGACGTTGGACGTCGTGTCCTCCGTCTTGCCGTTCACCAGTGAGGCGGGCGGCTTGACGCCGGCACGCAGGTAGAGCGCCAGCGCGACTGCAGCCTGTGCTTCGAGGAAGATGGGCTTGTATACCGTGCCGCACTGGTAGCCCGAGAGGACGTTCTGCAGGCCGGTCAGCGTGGCGTCCTGGCCCGTGGTCGGGAACGTCTTGGGCTTCACGTGGAGCGACTGCAGGTAGGTGATGATCGGTGCCCCGGTCTCGTCGTTCGGGATCAACGCCGAGTTCACGTTGTGGTGGGCCGTGAAGACCGCCTGGAACTCGGTCTCGGCCGTCGGCGGGTCCCATGTCCCGGCCGTGTGCGCGACGGCGACCCACTTGCCGGACTTGAAGTACGGATTGAGCACTCCGTCGTAGCCTTGGGCGAAAAGTGTGGCGTTGTTGTCCGTCACGGCGCCGTGCATGACGATGACCTGTGGCTTCGAGACGTGCCAGGCCGACACGCAGCTCACGAGGCCCTGTCCCATGACCTGTCCGACCTTTACGTTGTTGAAACTCACGTAGTAGGCGCGGCTCCCGCCCAGCGTCAGGCGGTCGTAGTCGATCACCTTGACGCCGCGTGTCTTCGCGTAGCTCTCGATCTGGGCGCCCACACCGGAGTCGAGCGGGTCGACCAGCAGCACGGTCGCGCCGTTTGAGATGTCGGTCTGTGCATCGGTCAGCTGGGTGGCGTCACTACCCAGTGCGTTCTGAACGACGTATTGCGACGAGCTGAGACCCGCCGTCTGTAGTGCCTTGGTGATATCCGGTTGGTCGAACTCGACGTAGCGAGTGGAGCTCACCGTGTCGGGCAGGATGGCGGCCACCTTGCCCTTGCCCGCGGCGGCGAGCGACTTGAACTGCTTCATAACTGTGAAGCTGTTGTTGAATGAAGTAGCCGAGATGTTGGACGGGCCGCTGGCTCGGACTGAGGCTTGCGCCCCTCCGGCCATCGAGCCCACCAGCGTCGCCGACAAGAGGAGGGAGAGTCCCCCAAGCATGCCTGCCCTGCTGAAGCGCACCTTTTCTCCTTCTGTCCGGCCCACCCGGGCGGGCGGGGCCCTGCACCCTGCCTTCTACCTGCCGATGGCAGTTCGCGTTTCAATCTTGTTTCAAGTTCGCAACGCTGTGGGGGGATTTCTGCAAGACGTTTGAGGAATCCCAGGTCGGAGCGGTGGGTGTCGCGCGCAGGCGGGATTCAGCCGCCTCCCAGGGAGGCCAGCCAGGGGGCAGCGCCCATCAGGCCGGCGTCGTCACCGAGCGCCGAGGGGACGACGGCGAGGTCCGGGGGATGGTTGTCGCTCCGCTCCATGACCCGTTCTCGCACGGCCGCAAAGAAGCGCGGGTGGCGCCCGAGCCCTCCACCGATCACGACGGTATTCGGGTAGAAGGTCATGACGAGGTTCGACACGCCGACGGCGCACGCGGTCACGGCGTCCTGCCAGATGGCCATCGCGTCGGCGTCACCGTGCTGCGCGGCTGTATCGATCTCCTCGGCATTGACCAATCGGCTCCCAGACTCGCGGGCTCGGCGCGCGATACCGCTGCCGGAGCCGAGCTCTTCGAACGTGCTGGGGAGACCCTGGCGCCACGCGTGCCAGTCGATGACCGTGTGCCCGACCTCGCCCAGTGAACGTGCGCCGCGGAGGAGCCGTCCGCTCTGGACGATGCCGGCACCGATCCCGGTCGAGATGGTGACGTATGCGACGTCTCCCGCCGCCGCTCCCGCACCGAATGCGACCTCGCCCACTGCAGCGAGATCCGCGTCGTTGGCTACGTGTGCCGGCAGGCTGAGGTGGGCGGAGATCTCGTCGCACGAGAGGAGGTCGGGCCAGCCCTCGGGAAGATGCGGTGCCCAAAGAAGGCGTCCCTGCTCGTAGTCGACCGCTCCGGGGAGACCGACGACGGCGTGCGACGCCTGACCGTGGGCTCGCTCGGCGGCGACTTCGGCGATCAGCTCGATGAGCGCGGACGGCACGTCGGCGTCGTTCGGGGTCGTGGCCGAACGCCGCAGGAGCAGACCCCCATGGACGTCCACCAGAGCCGCTCGCATCTGTGTGCCGCCGACATCGGCCGCGACTACGGGAAGGGTGCTCACCGATCGGACCTCATCGTGGCCAGTCTCGCCGATGGCACGGCGCGCGGCCCGGCGCGACATCCCCAGGGCCCGCGCATCTGCCGATGCTCGGGTGCTTGTCTGCTCGTGGGTTCAGCTCTGGCCAGAATCGGGGGCGTAGCCAGCCTTGCGAAGGAGCCGGCGCAGGATGGCCAGCTGCTCGGCCTCGATGTCCTTGTGGTGCGGTGCCTCGATGGTCCCGGTGGCATAACCGATCGTCACGAGGAAGTGCCCCTTGCGCGTTTCTTGCACCGTGCCCACCGCCTCGAGGAATGAGACGACCGAGTGCCACTCGAGGTTGTGGCTGAGTGGATGGCGGAAGATGTGCACCAGGGTGTCCCGCTGATGGCTGTTGAGGTGTTCGGGCACGTCCACATCCAATCCATTCCTCTCGACTCGCACCGAGCGACTCGGCGATCAATCCTCGCACCTGGACGGACCCGGTCGTCCGGAGGGGGCGAATCTGGGTAAGGCAGACTTGCGGTGGCGCCAAGGAGGTGGTCATGAGGTTCCGTGATCGGGAGGACGCTGGTCATCACCTGGCTGCCATCGTCGTGCAGGCCGGCATCGACGGCGCAGACAGCGTGGTGGCGGGCCTTCCGCGGGGTGGCGTGCCCGTGGCCTACGAAGTGGCACGAGCTCTGGCTGCGCCGCTCGACGTCATCGTGGTCAGGAAGCTCGGTGTGCCCTTCCAGCCCGAGCTCGCCATGGGTGCCATCGGCGAGGGAGGCGTCCTTGTCGAGAACGAGGATGTCGCTCGTTCAGCCGCGCTGAGCTCCCTCGACGTGGGCGACATCGAGCGCCATGAGCGTGCCGAACTCGAACGCCGGGCAGCGCACTACCGCGGAGGCGTCGCCCGTGTCGACCTCTCGGAGCGCCAGACCGTGGTCGTCGACGACGGTGTCGCCACCGGGTCGTCGGCGCGTGCCGCCTGCTTGGTCGCCCGCAACCAGGGCGCGCGGCGCGTCGTGCTCGCCGCGCCCGTCGTCTCGCGCCCGGCGCTCGGGCTTGTCCGCGGCGTCTGTGACGAGGTGGTGTACGTGGCCGCACCTGACCCCTTTTACGCGGTGGGAGAGTGGTACGAGGACTTCTCCCAGACGACCGACGACGAGGTGATCGGTCTCCTCCGACGTGCCGCCGACCAATCGCCCGACGCGAGAGCGCACTGACCTTGCCCCAATCTCGCGGTGAAGGGCGTAGCCACGCCGAGCTGATCGGTTGCCACAACGTGCATCGGGACGTCCGTGGACGAGTGGTCGCATGATGCCCTCGCGGGAGGCCGGAGACCCGGCGGACGCCGCCGGACCGCTTCATCTGCACCGCTGGTCGGATCGCGCCGTCGTCGCCGTGGCGATCACGGCGCTCGCCTCGGGGTTCGGGCAATTCAGCGTGGTGGCGGCGCTGGGTGACGTCTCCACGCAGCTGGGTCACGTCGTGTCAGGCAGCACGATCGCCGACAAGGTGGGCCTGTCGGCCACGAGTCTCGGGGTGGGCCTGGCTGTGATCAGACTGGCCTCGCTCGGGAGCTTGCCCGTGATCGGCATCGCGGACAAGTTGGGTCGGCGACCGGTCATCCTCGTCGTGACGGTCGGGGGTCTGGCGCTGACCGCGGCCGCTGCGGCAAGCCCGGGGTATTGGTGGTTCGTCGTCATCTTCGCCCTGGGCCGCCCGCTTCTCAGCGCCACCAACGCTCTGGCCGAGGTGATGGCGGCGGAGGAGACGGCAGCAAGCGACCGGGCGGCGGCCATCGCGTTGATCGCCGGCGGATACGGCGTCGGCGCCGGCCTGTCCGCGATCGCGCACAGCCTCGCGGCGGGCGCGCTCGGATTCCGGGGGATCTTCGCGTTGGCGGTGGTCCCCCTGGTGGTGGTCGTGGCGTTGCGCAATTGGGTGGAGGAGCCCAATCGTTTCATGGTGGCGCAGGCGGCAGGCGAACATCCGACGCCCGTCCTGGGCGCGGTCGGCCCTCGCTATCGCAACCGCCTCGCCGTCCTCTGTCTCATCGGCTTCGCCATTTCGGTCATCACCGGGCCGGCCAACAGTTTCGTATTCCTGTACGCGCAGGACGTTGTGCATCAGAAGGGCTATGTCAGCGCGCTGATGGTGGTGGCGGCAGGCGCGTTCGGGTTGGTCGGGCTGGTGGTCGGGCGCTGGCTCGCCGACCACCTCGGCCGGCGCCCGACCGGCTCGCTCGCCATGGTCGCAGTCGCATTGACACCCACCCTGGCCTACTCGGGCTCGTCGGCCGCGCTCGTCGTGGGCTACGTGCTCGGGGTCTTGGCCGGGTCGATCTTTGCGCCCGCACTCGGCGCGCTGCTCACCGAGTTGTTCCCGACCTCCGTGCGCGCGTCGGTGGTCGGCTGGTCGGTGACCGCATCCGTGCTCGGGGCGGTCGTCGGACTCGTCTTCTTCGGCGCGGTGGCCAACGTGGGGAACCGGTTCGCAGTGGCGGCCGAGCTGACCTTTCTCCCCGCTGGTGCCATTGCGGCCGTGCTGTTCTGGCTGGTGCCCGAGACGAAGGGCCGTGAGCCCGAGTCGCTCTGGCCCGAGTGAGCACCGACAGGATCGGCTGAACGTGCAGGACAGGCTGAACCGGCAGGACGCGCAGGACCGGCTCACGCGTTGGACCGCGTCAGCTGTAGGTGAACGTCTCGGGGTTGGACGCCCCGTTGGCCGTGGTGATGACGACCTGAGCGGACGACGAGCCGGTCATCAGCGGGACCGTGACCATGCACGTGTTCTGTGCGGGGCAGCTGGTGGGGGCGACCTGGCCGTTGAAGGTGGCCACGATCTGGCCGCTGGTGCTGAGGAAGTTCGCTCCGGCCACCTGGACCGTCTGACCTGGCCCTCCGCTGGCCGGATTCAGCCCGGCGATGACGGGTGCCGCTCCGGGGACGGCGGGGGGTGTGCTCGCCGTGGTGGTCGTGCCGGTCGTGCTGGTGGTCGAGGAGGCCGCTGGCGGCGAGGTGGTCGAGGTCGATGGCCGAACGGAGGGCGTCGCCCCGCCGTGTCCAGACGTATTCCCAGCGTGTGCATGGCCATGGGGGACCGTGGGTGCGGCCACCGTGACCGGGCTCGGGGCCGGGGCGCCGTTACCAGAGAGGGAGGCCGCGAGGGCCACCGCCGCCCCGACGACCAAGACCGCGACCGCGATCACGGCGCCGGCCAGCCACCGCTCGCTCCGTCGGTCTCCCCATCGGGATCCACCTTCGCTCGATGGATGGGTCGTCTCTACGACGACAGGAGCGTCAGCCCGCCCAGGTGGCAGGTTCGGTTGGGCGGGCCGGGGCTGGGTGGGCCGATGCTCGGTGGCCCGGGGCTCGGGAGGGGGTCGCTCGGGCGGGCGGCGTACGACGACGGACGGGGGCATCGGGGGATCGCCCGCGGACTCCCGAACGCGCCGCACGGCGCTTTCCATCGCACCCAGAGCGCGCCGCCCTGGTGTGCCCTGGGGTGGCTCGGACGCCGGTCCTTCCGTCATGGCTTCTCTGCGCGACATGTTCCCGCATTGCCGGGCATCTATGCGCGCGCCCCGGTCCGCCCCCCGGGATCCTGCTCAGGCGGAGGGTCGGGGCGGCGAAGCCCCCGTAGCAGACGTCATGAACAAGGACGGATGAACAAGGACGGCTGGAGCGCGCGACCCGTAGGATTGCGCCGTCGAACGGGAGGCTGCCATGCGATTGGATCTGGTGCCCTGCCGACGCCCGCCCCGGGGCGTTGGAGTGCCGCGTCGCGGGACGTGCCACGCTCGCGGCGAGGGCGTGTTCCCGGTCGACCAGGTCCTCGGCGTCCTTCCCGGCGTCGCCGGTGAGAACGGACTGTGGTCGAGACGGCACGACTGGGGCTGAGCACGGTGACCGATGCCCGGCGCATCATCGTCTGCGACGGCGACGAGACGGGACAGGAGCTCCTCATCGAGGCGTTGCGCGTCCTCGATCCGAGCGTGCTCGGCTTCGAGATCGAGCTCATCCACTTCGACCTGTCGCTCGAGAACCGGCGTGCCACCGCCAACGAAGTCGTGCGGGACGCGGCGGCCGCCATGCGGAAAACGGGGCTCGGCCTGAAGGCGGCGACGATCACTCCTGAGCGCACCGGCGACGTAGGGAGCCCGAATCGGATCTTGCGCGAGGGGGTGGGCGGGAGCGTCATCGTCCGCACCGGCCGGCGCATCCCGGGCGTTGCGCCACCGGCGTCGGTCGTCCACCCGATTGTCGTGGTGCGCATGGCGGTCGGCGACGCGTACGGCGCAGAGGAGCGGCGGACCGGCACGCCGGGCAGCACCGGCGAGCAGGCGTGGCGGACCGAGCGCATCGACCGCTCGGTGTGCCGCTCGGTGGCCGAGTTCTCGTTCCGCACGGCAGTCCAGATGGGCGCCATCGTGTACGGCGGCCCGAAATGGACGGTGTCGACCGTCTACGAGGGGATGCTCAAGGAGGAGATGGACGCCGCGGCCGGCCGGTATCCCGACGTGGTGTACCGGCCAACGCTCATCGACGCCGCCTACGCGGGCCTGCTGACCGAGTCGAGCCACAGCGCGCTCGTCGTGCCGACGCTCAACCGGGACGGGGACTGCATGTCGGACCTTGTCCTCGCCCTGTTCGGCTCCATCGCCGGCGCCGAGTCCGTCCTCCTCGGTCTCGACGACGATCTGCAGGCCGTCGTCGCCATGGCCGAAGCCCCCCACGGCACGGCGCCGGCACTGATGGGAAAGAACGTGGCCAACCCTATGGCCATGCTGCTCGCATGTGCCGCCGTCTTGGACTACGCCGCGCGCGGCGACGCGGAGGTGGCGGAGGCGGCCACGGGCCTGCGCCGTGCCACCCTCGGTGTGGCGGCCGACGGGATTCGCACCTTCGACCTCGGCGGCGACGCGTCGACCTCCGAGGTGGTGGACGCGGTGCTGGCGCGGCTGCACACGCTGATGCGCTGAGGGCCTTGGCGGGGCTCAGTCCTTGGGGTTCGGGGGAAGACGGGCGACGGTCAGGAAGAATTCGTCGACCTGGCGCACCGCACTGAGAAAAGAGCTGAAGTCGACGGGCTTGGTGACGAAGGCGTTCGCCTGCAGGTCATAGCTCGTGGCGATGTCGTCCTCGGAGTCCGACGTGGTCAGGACCACGAGCGGGATCCGCCGGAGCGACGCGTCGCCCTTCACGAAGGCCAGCACCTCGCGCCCGTCGACCCGGGGGAGGTTGAGGTCGAGGAAGATCAGGTCGGGGCGTGGTGCGTCTGCGTAGGGTGCCTCCTGCCGCAGGAACGAGATGGCGGCCTCGCCGTTGTCGACGACATGGAGATTGTGCAGCACCTTGGCGTTGGACAGCGCCTCTTGCGTCATCACCGCGTCGCCGGGGTCGTCTTCAACGAGCAGCAGGTCGATGCGTGCGTTCGGCGTTGCGTCGATCATGCGTCACCCTCCGTCCCGACCACCGGAAGAGTAAAGCAGATCCGCGTCCCGTCCCGATTGGAGGTGTCGAGCCAAATCCGTCCGCCGTGAAAGTCGACGATCTTTTGGCAAAGGGCGAGCCCGATGCCGGTCCCGGGGTAGCTGTCCCGCCCGTGCAGCCGCTGGAAGATGACGAAGATCTTCTCGGCAAACCGAGGCTCGATCCCGATCCCGTTGTCGGCGACGCTGAACTGCCACTCCTGCTGGTTCGGGCCGAGCACGACGTCAATCACGATCTCGGCCGCAGCATCTGGTTCGTGGAACTTGACGGAGTTCGCGATCAGGTTCTGCCAGAGCGAGATCAACAAGGCGCGGTCGCCGCACACGTCAGGCAGGAGCGCCACGTCGACGCGGGCGGCGCACTCCGCCATGGCGGATTCCATGTTGTCGAGGGCACCCCTGAGACAGTCGGCCATCGGGACCACCTCGAAGCGGTCGGTGTCCCGTCCCACCCGCGAGAATGCCAGCAGGTCGCTGATCAGTTGCTGCATCCGTGTGGCCCCGTCGACGGCGAAAGCAATGTACTGGTCCGCCCGCTCGTCGAGATGACCCTCGTAGCGCTGTTGGAGCAACTGGACGAAGCTCGTCACCTTGCGGAGCGGCTCCTGCAGGTCGTGTGAGGCCACATAGGCGAATTGCTCGAGCTCCTGGTTGGAACGGCGCAGGTCCTCGTTTCGTTCGTCAAGCTCGGCTCGCGCTGCTTCGACGGCGAGCAACTCGTGGATGATCTGTTGGCGCATGGCCTCGATGTCCGTCGCCAGGTCGAGGATCTCGACGGGCTCGGGGGTGGAGATCGAGTGTCCGAGATCCCCGCTGGCGACGGTCCGTGCGTCGGACGACACCAGTGCCAACGGTGCGGTGACCCAGCGGCGCAGGATGATCCGCAGGACGATCAGTCCGCCGATGAGGAGGAGGACACCGCCACCCACCACGAGGGCCAGGAGCTCGGTCGCGGTGGTGAGATTGTCCCCGTCCATAGTCCGCCTGAGCGCGAGCTGGTGGTCGAGGGCTGCCATGTCGTTGCGCGTGCGCTCCAGCAGATCTTTTTCGTTGGTGAGCGCGGCGGGCGTGGCGTACGCACTGCTGCCCTTCACGGTCGCTTCGACGGCCGGCACGACCCATGTCGACACCCACACGCGTCCCGCGGCTTCAGCGGCGTGCGCCAGCCGGAGCAGGTTTGGCTGATTCTGCAGCTGCTCGTTGAGATTGTGCGCGGCGCTCAATTGCTCCTTCAGGCCTGACAGGGCGGGCTGGAGGTATGCCGTGTTGCGGCCCAGGATGTAGCCGCGGACGCCGGTCTCCTCGTCGACATACGCCACCAGGAGCTGGTCGGCGCTCAGGCTGGCCGGGTCGGTCTGGTCCAGGATCGCATGACGCGAGTCGACGAGGTGGACGAGAGCAATGGAGGACACCACTGCGACGGCGACGAGCGCAACTGCCACGACGACGGTGAGCACGTTCAGGCTCCGGCGCAGGCTCCGCCGCCGGTTCGGAACGTGCCGAGTGCCGTCGCCCGTCGTACTCACGGTCGAGGTCGCGATCAGCGCGACCAGTGCGTCGACGTCGAGAGGAGGAGGAGTGCGACGTCGTCACGCAGCGGTTCGCCGTTGGCCTCCTCGGTCGCAAGGATCAGCTCGTCTGCCAGCTCTTCGAGGTTGTCGGAGCGCTCCATCGACTGGAGCGCCAGCCGAGCCAGTCCCGCCGCCTCGAAGCGGTCGCCCTTGCCGTCGCGGCCCTCGATGATCCCGTCGGTGAAGATGACCAGAGTCCACTCAGGTCCGAGCTCGACCTGGTTGGTCGGCCATTTCGAGTCCTCGAACACGCCCAGGAGCGGCCCGCGGGTTTCGACGGGCAACTCGGACGCGTTCCCTCCGGAGATCAGGATCGGGCTGGGGTGCCCTGCCAGGTGCATCCCCGCGTGCTGGCGATCCGGATGCAGTTCCAGATCGCACACAGTGGCAAAGATCTCCTCGCTCTGGCGCTCTGCTTCCACGACGCGGTGCAGCGCCGGAAGGGTCACATCGGGCGGTTGGTCGGCCAGCACGAGGGCGCGCCAGGCCACTCGCAGCGCGACGCCCAGCGCGGCCTCGTCGGGCCCGTGTCCGCACACGTCGCCGACGATGGCGCGCACCGTGCCATCGTCGAGCTGGATGGCGTCGAAGAAGTCGCCTCCGAGGAGGGCACGCCGGCCACCGGGTTGGTAACGAGTCGCCCAGCGAAGGTCGTCATCGGTCAGGATGGGCCGGGCCAAGAGGCCGCGCTCGAGGCGCGCGTTCTCGGCACGGAAGAGCTCCGCGTCGCGCAGCCGTCGCGCCGTCTCCTCGCCACGCTGGCGAGCGATCGCGTAGCGGATTGACCTGTGCAACGATTCCCGCGACACGGTGGCCTTGGTGAGATAGTCTTGAGCCCCGACTTCGAGCGCTTGATCGCCCCGGATCCGGTCGTCGAGCCCCGTGAGGACGACGGTGGCAGTGCGCGGGCTCACCTGATGCAGTTCGTGCAGGGCCTCGAGGCCCTGGGAGCCCGGCAGGCCGAGGTCGAGCAACGCACAATCGAAATCTGTTTTGCCCAATGCGCCCGCCGCCTCGGCGATGTCCTGGACCCAGGTGACGTCGTAGTCGCGGCCCCCGCTCTCGAGCAGATCCCGTACCAGGTAGGCGTCACCGGGGTCGTCCTCGATCAACAGGACGCGCAGCCGCGAGGGCTCACCCATGGCCCCTGACTTCGTCGGTTCCTGCTCAGCCATGGCGATCCACCCGCCAGCCCGCGGCGCGGGCCGAGCCCTCACGACGGCGAGGTATGCAATCGCCACTGCCGCCACGGGAGCGGCAACGACGATAGCGAAGATCCCTGGGCTCCCCGTGAAGGGAGGCGCCGGAGTCCTGCGCCGGGCTCTGGGAGCGGCTGGCAGGTTGCTCGAGTTGCCCCTTGCTCGTGCGGGATTTGCTCCCCGGGATCGGCCTGACGGGCCGTTCACGGCTGGCTCCCTCGGAGTCCCTCGGAGGGCTACGAGGGGTGCCCTTCGCTACTCAGGGGAGCTCTCCGAAGCCTTCAGTGGCTTGGCACCACCCGGCGGTTTGGCGGGTCGCCGGTCCGCCCGGCCCTCGGGGCAGCGACCACTCGATCGACGCCGCGCAGAACGTCGCGGACCCACGCGAGACAGCTCTGGGGCGGGCGCCCGCTCGGGGCTGGATACCCGCCCGCAACATCGTGAAACCAGGAAAGCCATCCACGGTTCCTCCACAGCATTTCCTCCCATGTGGATTGTTGCGCAGCGATCATGTGTTGGATTCGTGTTGCGCGCGTCGCGTTGACCGGCCGCGTGTCATCCGTGTCCGTCACGCGAACAAAGCGTGACGCCATCTCGCCCGTGGGGGTGCCCCGAGCAGCCGCACAGGTGATCATTGAGCGACAGTCGTGCGAACGGTCAGCGCTCAACCCGATCGTGAGCGAGATGCCAGGGGAGCAAATCAGCGAGATGTCAGGGGAGCAAAGAGGTCTCCGCTCTTGTCCACCCGGGCCAGCACCTGGTCGGTCGTGAAACGGAGCAGGGCCGGCTCCTTCTTCTTGGCGCAGCGGCGCACCTCTTCGAAAGTGACCGGGGTCGAAACAAACGGTTCTGGCATCGCCCGGACCGAATACACACTCACGGTCGTCTTGGCGACGTGGTTCTGGCTCCAATCGATGAGGACGCGGTTCTCGCGGAGCGAGCGGCGCATGTTCGAGACGACGAGTTCACGATGCTCTGCCTCGAGCTTGCGAGCGATCTCGTGCGCTTGCTCGCGCGACATGTCCCATGTGGTCCACGGGCGCGTCGCCGTGTAGAGCTGAAGACCCTTGCGGCCGCTGGTCTTGGCGAAGGATTCCATGCCGGACTCGGCCAGCTCGTTGGCCACGTACTCGGCGACGACGCAGCACTCGACGATGGAGGTGCCCGGGCCCGGATCGAGGTCGAAGACCATCTGGTCGGGATTGGCGGGCACCTTGCGGCGGCCGCCTGCGTGCCATAAGGGGACGTGGAGTTCGATGGTCCCGAGGTTGGCCGCCCAGGCCAATGTGGGAAGGTCGTTCACCATCACATAGGGGATGTCCTCGTGGCCGTCAGTTGACGGCACGACGAGAGACTGGACCCAGTCCGGCGTGTGCGACGGCCTGTGCTTCTCGAAGAAGGACTTGGCGTCCACGCCGTCGGGGAACCTCTTCATCGTCAGCGGTCGGTTCCGAAGGTGCGGAAGTATCACCTCGGCGACTCGCACGTAGTAGTCGATGAGTTGGCCCTTGGTGAATCCGGCGTCAGGGAACAGCACTTTGTCGAGGTTCGACACGGTCAGTTCCCGTCCACCGATGGTGACCCGGGTGGAAGGACTCATTCCACGACGACCTCCTCGACCGACTTGTCAGGGCGCAATCCTCTCCACGTCGATTGGCGTAGCCGCCGCGCGGTCGTCCACTCGGAGAACTCGACCTCGCCCACCAGCGTGGGCCGAACGAAGTGGGCACCGGCCGTCTCGGCCGCCGGCAAGGGAGCCGCAAAGGGACTGGTACGCCGCGCCAGGGGTCGAAGGTCCGCGAGGAGCGCCTCCCGGTCGCTCGTGTTGAAACCGGTCCCCACCTTGCCGACGTAGCGCAATCCTTCGGCGTCTGGCACGCCGAGGAGGAGCGCACCGAGATCTCCTTTTCGCTCACCACGGCCGTCGGTCCAGCCCCCGATGACGACTTCCTGGGTACGGAATGATTTGACTTTGATCCAGTCCGGTGACCGCCGTCCTGGTTTGTACGAAGAGCTCCGGCGTTTGGCGACCACCCCCTCGAGCCCGTTCGCGGCGGTCGCGGCCAGGATGTCGCGTCCCGAGACGTCTCGGAACGATTCCGTTGTCGTGAAGTTCGCGCCCGAGAGGTGTAGCGATTCGAGCTGGGCACGACGCTCGTCGTAGCCCGACGACAGCAGCGAGCGGCCGCGCAGGTAGAGGACGTCGAACGCGACGAAGCTGACCGGGTCGACCGCAGCGCGGCGGTGCGCCTCGCGCTGATTCGCCACGTGCATCCGACGCTGGAGCCTTGCAAAGTTGGGCCGGCCGTTCTCGCCCAATGCCACGATCTCGCCATCGAGCACGCAGGTCGTCATCCCGAGAAACTCGCCGATGTCGGCCAGTTCGGGAAACGATGCAGTGACGTCGAGGTCATTGCGGCTCTGTGCGCGGACCCGCCCGCCCTCGACGAAGAGGATGGCCCGCACGCCATCCCACTTGATCTCGAAGGCCCACTCCCCGCCGTCGGACGGCAGCTGCCCGGCGGTGGCGAGCATCGGCTTGATCGAGGTCGGTAAGGGGTCTGCCCGGGTGGAAGGCCCGTGCCGGTGGATCATCCAGTTGCGATCTTTGGTCTGGAACAGCACGAACTCGCCGTCACCCCGTGTTCCGTGCAGGACGAACTTCACCTCGGTGTCGGTCCACTTCTCTGCCTCGTAGGTTCCGTGATCCCAGATGGTCACCTCGCCTCCGCCGTACTCGCCCTGTGGGATCTCACCTTCGAAGGTGCCGTATTCGAGGGGGTGGTCCTCGGTGTGCACCGCGAGGTGGTTGTTGTCGGGGGACTCGGGCAGTCCCTTGGGCAGTGCCCACGAGACGAGGACTCCGGCGCGCTCGAGGCGCAGATCCCAGTGCAGACTCCGGGCGTGGTGCTCTTGGATCACGAAGAGGTTTCCGTCTGTGCGCGAGCGGGATGGACGACCCATCGGCTCCGGCGTCCTCTTCGGGTCCCGCTTCGTGCGATAGGTACCCAGCGCATCGCGGGTCCGTGGACTCGGTGCGTCCTTCTTCGTGGCGCGGGCAACCGCTTTGGCGGGTGTCTCCTCGCCTCGGGCGCCGGCGCGCCTTGCGCCCTTCGTGGTCCGGGGTCCCTTCGGCGTTGGCGTCACCGACCCCCACGGTACCGAGCGGCACCGGTTGACCTCGCGGGGTAGGGGTACAGACCCATGTGCGGATTGAGGGATTACCTGTTCCAGAGCACCGGTGCACACATTGGGTGATCTGGGATGAATCTCATTGAGCAGGCCCTGCGTGCCGCCGACGGGCGTGAGCAGCGCAGTCAGCCCATGGCTTTTGTCTTCGGGGTCGTCCAGAAGCTTGGTGACGATCGCGGAGGTTCACGGTGCGCTTTTACTTGGCTACTACGGGTTCTTGTCGCTCTTCTCGTTGTTGCTTCTCCGGGTGACGGTGCGGCCAGGCGGTCATCAGTTTTCTTGCTTCACCGATGGGTAATTCCCATGGTGTGGCCGTCGACGACGGCGGGAGGTATCGCCATGACCACAAGCACCGTTGCAGGAAGCGATCACTTCAAGCGTCCAGTCGAGCGGCGGGGCGCCGGTCGCCATGAAGCCCGCGCGCGAGTTCGTCTCGGGAGGATCGGTCTCGGCACTGCGGGTGTCGCGGCGACGCTGGTGTCCGCGTGGGGCGGGATCGTCCCCTACGTGGGCCCCTCGTTTGGCTACAGCGGCGACGGGTCTGGGGCGTGGCACTGGAGCCTGACGCATGCAACCCTGGCTCTGGTTCCCGGTGTCGCCGGTGTACTCGTCGGCCTCTTCGTCTTGGCTGAGTCGCGCGGCGTCACCGTGGGACGAGGCCGTCTGAGCCTGGCGACAGCCGGGACGCTGTTGATGGTGTGCGGCGCGTGGTTCGCCATCGGGCCCCTGGCGTGGCCCGTGATCTCGAACGGCGGCGCGTACTTCGTGGCCGGTACGCACCTACGCGTCCTCGCCTACGAGCTCGGGTACAGCATCGGCACCGGGATCGTCCTGGTGTTCTGCGGTGCCTTCGTCGATGGCTGGGCCTCGCGGCACCAGAGCAGGGCAACCCCTGCGGCGCAGAGAACCGTCCGGGTGGATCAGACAACCGAGCAACAGGTCGAGTCCGGAATCTAAAGCGACCCGATGTGGCTGACCCAACCAGATCGGATCAATGTCGCCTCGATGCCCGACGGGCTCACCTCAGCGCGGCCTCGAGCAGCGCCTGGACGGCGTCGCGGGTGGAAGGAGCGATCGCGGGGTCGTGGTGGTCCATGCGCGCCGCCAGTCCGGCGCCGTCGTAGACGAGGTGGAGTTGGCGTCCGAGGTTCGCAGAATCGACGGCGCCGGCTTGCTCGGCAAGGTCGGTGAACATGGCTCGGATCCAGGCCCGAAACTGGTCGGCGGCTTGCTCGACGAGTCCGTGTGACGGCGCCTCGGTAGAGGCGGCGATGAATGCGCAGCCGTTGAAGTCGGGCTGCTGGTACATCCTGGCTTGCGCCTCGAAGACAGCCAGGATCTTCTGACGCGGATCGTCGACGCTCTCGATGGCCCTGGTCACTCTGCTGGTCGTTTGGTCGTGTCGTGAAGCCAAATACGCGGCAACAAGCTCCTCCTTGCTGCCGAAGAGGTTGTAGAGCGAGGCCTTGGCGACCCCGGCCCGCTCGATGATGCGGTCGATGCCAACGGTCTGGACGCCCTCGGCATAAAAGAGATCGTTGGCCGCGGCGAGGAGCCGCTCCCTCGCCGACGATCGATGTTCGGTCGGAACCGATGCGGTCGTACTCACGGGTAGGCCTCCTTTCAGACGGGTCTGTCCATCGTAGGGGTGGGTTCGCTCGAGGTTGTGGTAACGGTGACCCGGTCGACGTAGAAAGCCACGTGACCCTCGATGTCCGCGACGGCGGGGAACGGCTCGTCGTAATACCAGACGACCGCGTCCAGATCGGGCCTCTCCGACGGCCACCCCGGCAGCGACAGCGGGGATGCCCAAGCCGAGAGAGGAGACCGTGTCGAGCACTGACAACACTGTGGCGATCTCTTCGACCTGGGCGCCGCGTCCGAGAAGCGTCGTCGAGCCCAGCTGCTCGATGAAGGATGCTTTTTCAGGGGCGCTGAACACCGGGCCGGCGGCGATGGCATCGACCCGGACTCCCCGAGGGCTGAACTCGGCCGCCCAGGACCGCGTCATGGAGCTCAGCGCTTCCTTGGTTGCTCCGTAGGCGGCCCCGCCGTCCATGCCGATCTGGCCGGCCATGCTGGCCAGGCTGATGATGCTGCCCGAGGAGCGTAGCGATCCCCGCGACGAGGAAATAGGCCGAGCGCACGTTGCCGTCGAAAAGGTCGTCGAAGGTCGCCTCGTCAAGACCGGCGGTCGGGCCGAACCACGATGACCCGGCGTTGTTGACGAGGACGTCAACGCCCCCCGCCTCTTTGACCAGGCCTCGCACAGCGGCCACGTCTTTGAGGTCTGCGGGCACAAATCGCGCCAGTCCTCCTTCCCTCTCGATCTCTCGGACTACCTCGTCCCCTCGTCGGGCGTCGCGGCCGTGCACGACGATCCGCCAGCCGTCGCGGGCAAGGCGCAAAGACGTCGCTCGCCCGATTCCAGAGGTGGCCCCGGTCACGAGCGCCGAGCCCGGTTCCTTGTGACTCGTCGTGCTTCGTGCGCCCATGTCGCTCCTTGAGTAGACCGGTCTGTTCGCAAGAAGGTAGACCGGTCTGTTCAAATGTGTCAAGAGCCGCGCATCGGATGCGTCGTGCGGTGACGACATGACTGAGCCGTCCACAGTCCGACTGGTGAACCCAAGTAGGCCCGTTTGACCAGACGAGACCGTGTCGCGGCAGGCATGCATTGGTATCAAACCCGCTGCCAGACCTCTCCTAATTCGCCCGGGGCGGAACTAAGGAGGACACTGGTGTCTGAGCGAGCGCGGCTAGGCCCGATGGGCAGAGGTGTCAGACCCTCGAATACACGAGGTCGGGGTCTTTCCCGCTTGCTTCTCGCCACAGGACTCGCGGCCATCTTGGTGCCGTTGGCCGCGGCCAGCGCTGTTCTCGCTCCCGGCTCCGCGAGCGCCGCGGGCACGGACTGGACGTCTTACCTCAACGGCCCGAGCCACAGCTCCTACAACTCCTCGGCCACGTCCATCACGGTGCCGGGGGTCGAGGCTGGCGACCTCCAGCCGGTCTGGCGCTGGACACCGCCTGTCTCTCCAAACGCCGGGGAACCGACGATCATGGCCACCCCGGTGGTCTACGACGGGGTGTTCTACGTCGGCGTGGGGGACGGGATCTTCTATGCAGTGAGCGAGTCCACCCAGCAGATCCTGTGGTCGGACTCCTTGGGGCTGCGCCTGCCGGCTCCCGGCGGTGGCTGTGGGACTGCGGCACAGGGCATCTACTCGACCGCCACTGTCGCCCCCAACCCCTCGAGCGGCGTTGAGACCGTCTATGTGAACTCCCAAGATGGCAACCTCTACGCGCTGAACGCCGCAACCGGGGCCGTCGAGTGGAAGTCGCAAGTCGACGCACCATCTTCGACGGAAGACGACTACTTCGCCTGGTCGTCGCCGACCGTGGCCAACGGCGAGGTGTACGTCGGAATCGCCTCGTGGTGCGACCTGCCCCTCGTCCCCGCGGGGGTGATCGGCTTCAACCAGTCGACGGGAGCCGAGATCGGGATGTGGAACTCCACGCCCCCTGGAAGCCAAGGTGCGAGCGTTTGGGGCAGCGTCGGGGTGATGCCTGACGGCGACATTATCGCCACCACCGGAAACGCTTATGGCTCCTTCGAGGATCAGCCGCTCTACAACCAGTCGATCGTCCGCCTCAGCGGCTCCAACCTGGCCTTTGAAGACGGTTGGCAGGTGCCCGAGGACCTCCGGGTCGACGACGGCGACTTCGGGAGCTCGCCCACCTTCTTCACCGGTGACATCAACGGAGTGGAGACCCCGCTCGTGGGCGCGTGCAACAAGGACGGCTATTACTACGTGCTCAATCCGTCCGACCTCGCCGCCGGAACGGTCTGGGACTACCAGATGTCCGAAGGTGGTGGAGGGGACGAGTGCGACGCGGCGGCGATCTGGGACGGCTCAAATCTCATCGAAGCCGGCGGCGCGCCAACTACTATCGACGGCACCTTGTACTCGGGTTCGGTCCAGGATCTCAACCCCTCGACGGGGCAGCCGATCTGGCAGACGGGGCTCCCGGGCCCGCCCATCGGCTCGTGCTCCGAGGACGGTGCAGGGGTCGTGGCCTGCAGCGTCTACACCGGCGACACACCCGAAGACATGGGCTACTACCTGCTCAATGCGAGTAACGGCCAGATCATCGAGCACATCTCCACGCCAGGCTCCTTCCTCTTCGCCCAACCCGTGTTCGACAACAACGACCTGATCGTGGCCGGCCGCGACGGCATCGGAGTAACCGCGTACGAGATCACCACCCCGGGATCGCCGATCACCTCGGTCAGCCCGGTCACGGTGACCGGCGGCGCTGCGAGCACCATCACGCTGAAAGGCTCGGGATTCGAGAGCGGGGCGAAGGTGTTCATCTCGGGCACGTTGGTCGGTGGACAGCACGGCACCAGCGTGAAATCGTCGACCGAGCTCACCTTCACGCTGACCCCTGCGGCCGAAGCGCTCGGGGGTCCGAGGAACATCACTGTGGTGGAACCCGGTTCGCCCCACGTGGCGGAGACCTGTACGTCCTGCCTCGACATCCAATCGGAACTTGAGATCACTGCCACCTCGCCGCTACCCGAAGCCACCGAGTACGGGTACTACGACCAGTCCATCGGGATCGAAGGAGGTGTCCCTCCGTACAACGTGTCCGTCACCTCGGGCCAACTTCCCCAAGGCATGTCCATAGACCAGAACGGCGATCTCACGGCGAACGAGATCACCTCGTCTGGGACCTACACCTTCACCGTCAACGTGACAGACAACACCACTCCAACGCCGCAGGTGGCCACCGCGACCTACACGTTGGATGTCACCGCGGAGCCCGAACCGCAGACGATTTCCTTCACCTCCACCAACCCCTCACCGGTCTCCGTCGGTGGGGCGACGTACATGCCCACGGCAAAGGCGTCGTCGGGACTGCCCGTCACATTTGCCGTCGACTCAACGAGCACAGGGTGCACGCTCTCGGGCGGAGAGGTGAGTTTCGTGGCCGTCGGGACCTGCGTCATCGACGCCAGCCAGGCGGGGAGTTCGGCGTGGGCGCCCGCGGTTGTCCAGCAGTCGATCACGATTATTCCGGGTCCCAACGGGATGAGCGTGTCTCCGAGCTCGGTGAGTGCAGGGACCGTGGGAAACACGCTCGCCTTCACCTACTACGCCGCCTCCGGCGGGCTCAGTGGGGGAGAGCTGACGCTGACCGTGCCCACCGGGTGGGCCGACGCTCCCTCGACCACGCCGACTTCGGCGGGGAACGTCGCCTCCACATGTGGAACCGTGAGCGTCGCGAGGAGGACCATCGAGATCACGGGAGTGACACTCGCCGCAGGGCAGACCTGCACGATCTCCTACGGCTCGAAGACAGGTGGTGGTAAGGGGGCAGCCGCCCCAAGCACCGCTGGCACCGGCGCGTACACCTTCTCGGCTTCGGAAGCGTCGACGTCTTCGACGACGCTGACCGCGCTTGCGACCTCTCCGGTGGTCAGCGTCTATGCGGCAAACGGCTCGGGAACCATGACCGTCTCCCCGAACTCGGTGTATGTCGGGTCCGGAGTCGGGTCGCCGGCCGTCACCTTCACCTTCACTTACACCGCTGCCACGGGGGGCCTCAATGGTGGTGAGGTGAAACTGACCGTGCCTACCGGTGACTGGCCGGATGCTCCATCGACCCTTCCGACTGCTGCGGGGTACGTCACCACGACGTGCGGAACGGTCTTCAGCATCGTAGGGCGGACCATCATCGTCCCCGAGGTAATGCTCGCCAGCGCGCAGACTTGTTCGATCGTCTACGGCTCGACCGCGGGCGGCGGTGTAGGTGCGGCTGCCCCGGAGGACTTGGGCACGTACAAATTCCTGGCCACCGAGGCCTCCACGGCTTCGGGGAAGCCCGTGGCGCTGGCGACTTCTCCTATGGTCTCCATCGTTGATTCCTGATCAGTCGTTTCTCGGCTCCTCTCAGGAAGAATGAAGAATGACGTCACGGCCTCTCTAGCGGAGCCCTCCCTAGCGGAGCCGCGTCGAGTGGCGCGCACGCGGGAGATTGGCGGGCGCGGATTTAAGAGGCCCTCAATTTATGGACAATGAGCTCACTTGTGAGGGACAAATAGACGGAAGTTGACGCGGTTGCCACCAAAGACGGCCGATGAAGACCTCGGGAACGCATCGGCCGAGAAGAGCAGAGGTGGCAATGGTACGAAAGCACCGCGAACGGCTGTTGACGGTGCCGAGAGCAGTCGTCATGACTCTGAGACCCACGTCTCTTCGCGGCGTCTGCGGCATCGGGACCGGACTGGTCGCCCTGGCGCTCCTGGTGCTGAGCCTGTTGGCCCCGCAAGGTGAAACCCTGGCGGCTTCGACGGCTTCGTCGACTCCGACGCCTTTGACGGCCCCGACGGTCACGGCCACGATCGGTTCACCATCGGCGGTCACGGTCCCGTCGTCGGCGCTCAATTCCAAACACCAGCCCAACGACTCGCTGGACGTGATCCCTGCGGGCAACTACGACTCGACCTCTCTCTCCGACGCGACGAGTGCGACTGGCCCCTGGATGGTCTTCTGGCCAACCGGAACGACTTCTATGGCATTCAGCTCAACACCGTTCCCAGGGCCCAACGAGACCACGAACGACAACGGCCCTGTGATCCCTTCCAGCTTCACGTGGGACAACGGTGGTGGTTGGGTCAATTCGGTCTATCGGCTCGGGCCAAACACGCTGGTCGCGTTCTTCCATGCCGAGCACCATTACGGCTGCGACGATTCCCCGCCTGAGCTTTGCCCCTACGCCACCGCCAACGGCAAAGGTGACTTCTGGGCGTCTGCGGGCGTCGCCTATTCGTACGACAACGGGCGAACCTGGGGCCAGGCCGCACAGTTCCTCACTGCGTCGCAGCCTCAGCCGGCGACTCCCACACTCGGTGGTGTCAACTTCCAGACCGTTGTGTGGGATTTCCAGACTCACCAGTGGGTGGCCTTCTACGGATGCCATGGTGGTTTTTCCTGCGAGGCCGTTTCGTCTGACCCCTCGGGACGACCCGGTACGTGGTTCAACTACGTAAACGGCTTGTTCAGCCAACCTGCCCTTGGCAGTGACGGGACTGCCTTGCCCGGTTTCGCCCACCTGGGAGGTGTCCTTTACTCCGTTCAGTACGATGCAAGCCTCGGCGTCTGGATCGGGTGGGGACGCGAGGCCACCACTGGTGGCGTCTACATCACCGCCAGCCGTGACCTCGTCAACTGGAGCACCCCACAGCAGGTGTTCAACGGGCCGCTGACGATGTACCCGATCATGGTGGGCAGTCAGGGAACCCAGGTGGTGGGGACCGCCGGGCTGCTCTATTACGTGACGGGAGCCGAGCAGGGAACGCCTGTTCTGTGGTCGGTGCCCGTGTCACTCCACCTGGGCTGACCATCCAAGCCGGCGCTCGCTGGGAGGTCGACTGGCACAGCGTCGCGCCACGACCTGGCGGTCGGCTGCATCGGTGTCCGGCGCAGCCGCAGCTCTCAGTCCTCGTGATGATTGGTCGACGAGGTGGTTCCCGCGCCCACGGTCACCGATTCAAGCTGCTTTTCGGCAGTGCCGTTGGAATTCCCGTTCGTCACATTGGACCCGCTGTCGTTTCGAAAGTCCTTCGTTGTATAGCCATAGCCTCTTGCCACCTCGCGGATCTCGCCTGAGATGTCGTTCAGCACGATCCCGACGCGCTCGACACCGGCTCCCGTGAGCCGTTCTTGGGCTCGCCGCAACGAACTCTTGTTCGTCACACCGGTGGCGACAACGACGAGTGAGAGATCGGTCTGCTCGGCCAGGAGGACTGCGTCGGTGACCGGAACGACCGGCGGGCTGTCGTAGATGACCGCGTCGAACCGCTGACTCAGCGTGTGGAAGACCTCCTCCGTCTTGGGGTCGCTGAGGAAGCCGGCGGGGTCGGGAGGAGCGGGACCGGTGCCGAGGTAGGTCAATCCTGGAAGGCCGGGGACCTCTTGGAGGGCCTCTTCGAGCGTGGCCTCACCGGTGACGATCGAGGAGATGCCGACAGCGTCGCTCAGACCGAAGAACGAAGACAATCGAGGGCGGCGGAAGTCCACCGCTACCAGTAGGACCCGTTGGCCGGCCTTCGAGAGCACCACGCCCATGTTCGCCACCGTGGTGGTCTTCCCCTCGTCAGCGGCGGGACTGGTGACGAGCACCGATGTCACTCGCCCGTGGACACCGGCGTACTTGAGAGAGGTGCGAAGGGCCCAGTACGCCTCTGCTGCGGGCGAGTGTGGCTCGGTGAGGGAGGCCAAATACGGCGTGGACCGCGAACGCCTCCCCTTGATCCGCGGGACCAGACCGAAGATCGGTGCGCCCGAGGTCAGTGTCTCCAGCTGCTCTTCAGATCGGATCGAGTCATCGAGGCTGTCGACGATGAAGGCCGCGCACATCCCCACGAGCAGTCCGGCGATCAGACCGATCAGGATGATCACCCAGTGCTTTGGCGAGCTGGGCGTCGTCGGCGGCGTGGCCGCGGAAAAGACTGTGATGCCCCCGGGATTCCCGGCTGCCTGCACCTGGAGCTCCGAGTACTGCCCCAGCAGTGCGGCCAGCTGGTCCCCCAAGGCGGTGCCCTGAGGGGTTCCTGACGTCGCCGGCAGTAGTTTCTGTGCGCTGTTGATCTCCTGCTCGAGCTGGGCCTCGGCCCGGGTGATGTTCTTGAGCGCCAACGTGTTTTCGTAGTTGATCGCTTCTGTCGCGTATGCATTGGCGATTTGAGCAGCCTGGTCGGCCGAACGGGCTGTGGCGGTGAGGGAGATCGCGTTCGTCGCGCCTTCATCGCTCACTGAGACGTCGAGCGTGGAGAGACCGAGACGGGACTGGACCGCGTCGACGATGGCTGTGTTGGTCAGCAACTGCAACTGCGTGGCCTCCGCGCTCGTCGCGCCGGTGGCCGTCGTGGAAGACCCGGCCGGCGTCTGTAAGACGAGTTGTGTCGTCGCCGAGTAATGCTTGTGCGCCGCGAAGGTGTAGACGCCGCCTCCGACGAGACCAAGGACGGCAAAGCCGACTACCCACCACTTCCGCCGCAAAAGAACCCGAGGGTAGGTGCGCAGGTTCACGGTGCCGCTTTCCGTCGTCATCTGGGGCTCTGCCGTTCAGCCACGAAGATCACCCGGTGTGTGCTAGAGCAATGCATTTCTTCCTTTCACGCCCGCCGTCCTCTTGGCAGCGGAACCTGCCGCCGCGCCAAGCCGTCTTGCTTGTTTGCCTTGCGGTCTCTGTCGCACCCGCATCTGCTCGATTACCACGCCCCGATCTCACCAAAGATATCGCCGTTGTTTCGTGCAGTCTTGGGGCCCGGTCGCGAGCGGACTCAAACTCGGCGTGACCCGATTGCGGCGAGACGGCTATCACGTCGGCCCCGCAGCGGTGTAGGTGAAGGAGTCAGGCGCACCGCCCGGCACATTGGTCCCTTCGAGGGGCGTGGTGACGAGGACCGGCCGGGTTCCGGCTCGTTGAGCCGGGGTCACAGCGATGATCTCAGTGGCCGACACCACCGTGAAACTACTGGCCGGCACAGCACCGAATTCCACCTTGGTCGCGCCGGAGAACCCGGTTCCCGTCAAGGTGACACTGGTGCCACCAGTGGTGAGACCCGAGCTCGGCGTGACGGCCGTGACCGACGGGGCCGACGCGACGAAGGTGAAGAGACTCCCAAGCGCCGTCGAATTCCTCCCAGCCGGCGTGATGACATAGACCGGACGGGTCCCTTGCACCTGGGCAGGCGTGACGGCTGTGATCTCCGTACCGGACACGACGGTGAAGTTCGTGGCCAGCAGCGGTCCGAAGGCCACCTTCGTCGCGTCGCCGAACCCGCTTCCGGTGATGGTGACCATGGTGCCCCCCGTGGTCGGGCCCGTCGCAGGCGTCACGGAGGTGACGGTCGGGACCGGAGAAAGAGCCCTGAACTCGACCTCATCGGTTACCAAAGCGTTGGACCCTCCGGACGTGGTCACGTACACCGGATGCGGCCCGGGGAGCTGGGCCGGGGTGACGGCCATGATGACGCTGTCAGATACCACCGTGAAGCGAGCCGCAAGCACGGTTCCGAAGCGCACCTTTCCGGCCCCGACGAATCCGGATCCCGTGATCGTCACCAGGGTGCCACCGCCGACGGGACCGGAGGCGGGGGTCACGGCACTGACGACCGGAGTGGGGGCGTCGTAAGTGAACTGATCGTTGATCGCACCCGGTGCGCTGGCGCCGTGGGGCGTGGTCACCGAGACAGTTTGAATACTGGCCGACTGTGGAGGCGAGATAGCGGTCAATTCGGTATCTGACACGACGTGAAAGGTCAAAGCCGCTACCGAGCCAAACATCACCTTGGTAGTTCCACTGACTCCCGTACCTCTGATCTGGACAAGCGTTCCCCCAGTTGTAGGGCCCGAGTTCGGGGACACATCGACCACGCTCAGCAGGGCGTGCACGTCAGACGCTGTTTTGGGTTGGGTGGTGGCTGGCCCCGAGCACGCTGACACGAGCGCCGCCATCGCAACGACGAGCATCACCACCGCGGCTCCTCTTCGCGATGCTCCGGTCCCTGGCTTCCCGGCTCCGCCTCCATGGCGCGTCCGCCGCGCCAATCCGCCTATCACGGCAATCTACCCATGCCATTCGATCCCAGCGCCTCCGACGTGAGCCATCAGTGTACGGACCCGGGTGGAGGGGCGGAAAATACATCCGGGGGGCGGCTCAGACGTATCACAGGTGGTTTCTCCGGCTCTGAAGCGTCGCAGGTAGCCCTGTTGACCCAAGTCGCTCCGCCACGTCCGTAGCGCTGTGACCTGGTCGACCGGGCGGATGTGAGCTCGTGCCGTCGCGCCATTCCCGGGAGGACTCATTGACGAGAATCGAGTGGCCTCGGTCCCCGGAAATACGCGCATCACGCGATCGGTTGGCTGTCCTCCACGTCTCGGAGTCATTCGGAGGGGGCGTCGCCACGAGCATCCACGGAATGATCGCCAGCGTTCCGGAGGCGGAGCACACCGTCCTGATCCTGCGTCGGCGACCGCACTTCGGCCATACGGAGCGACGGGAATCGGTGACCTACATTGACGCAGGTCCGCGGGTCGGCGTTATCAACTCGATGCAGCAGCTGGCTCGTGCTTACCGTGAGCTTCGGCCCGACATCGTCCATGCACAGAGCTCCTACGCGGGCGCATACGTGCGGGCGCTGCCGACGATCCCGAGGTCGACCATCGTCTATACCCCCCATTGCTTCGCCTTTGAGCGCACGGATCTGAGCCCGTCGAAGCAGGCCGTCATTCGGATGGTGGAGCGGGTGCTCGCCTGGCGAACGGGGACGTTGTTGGCGGCGAGCGAACATGAAGGCCGCTTGGCCGCTTCCCTTTCGGGTCGGTGGCGGGTGATTCGAGCCGTCAACACGCCGAATCTGCCTCCCGAGCTCATGGACCGCGCCGAGGGCCCGGGACCGTTGGACCGTGTTCGCGTCACCAGCGTCGGCCGCATTTGCCCTCAGAAAGATCCCGATTTCTTCATGGACGTGGTCAGGATCGCGCGAGATCGGGGAGTTGACGTCGACTGGACTTGGATCGGTGACGGTGATGCTCGTCTGCGTACCGGGTTGGAGAAGCTCGGGGTCACGGTGACGGGCTGGCTGGATCGGGTCGCGGCTCTGGAACTCCTTGCCTCCAGCCACATCTGTTTGCATACCGCGGCGTGGGAGGTCGGTGTTCCCATGACGGTGCTCGAGGCGGCCCGCATCGGGCTGCCCTCGGTCGTCCGCAACCTGGCGTCCATCGACGGCGATCGCATCGGTATCCACGTCGACAGCCCAGCACACGCGGTGAGCGAAATCTCACTCTTGCGCCAGCCCGAGGAATGGACGCGGCAGTCCAAGCTCACCCAGGAAGCTTTGATCGACCTCTGCACCGATCAGCGCATGTCCCACACGCTCGTCCAGGCATACCGTACGCGGGTCCACGACGCCGACCGCTGGCACCTCGACGTGCGACCGAACGTGGCCCGGGGAATGTGACTGCCGCCGTCGGGTCGAACGCCGGGCCGCGTGGGACGTCACCAAATTTTTTCATAATCGGCGCGGCCCGCAGCGGGACGACCGCCCTTGCCGAGATTCTGCGCCGCCACCCCGACGCGTTCGTGACAAACCCAAAGGAGCCGAGCTTTCTGGCTTTCTCGGGTGAGAAAGTTGCGTTTACGGGGCCAGGGGATGACGTCAGCATCAACCGAGTAGCCGTCACGGACAGTGACAAGTACCTTTCCTTGTACCATTCGGCCGGTCGCAAGGTCAGCCGCGGAGATGCCTCGGTCTCTACGTTGTATTACGCCGATCGCTCAGTGCCTACTCTGCAGCGCTACTTTTCCGAGGCCAAGCTCGTCGTCATCCTTCGCGATCCGGCCGCCCGCGCCTTCTCTGCCTACTCGTACCAGCGGGCACGTGGTCTGGAACCGCTCGACGACTTCCGGCGGGCGCTCGACAGTGAAGCCGACCGAATTCGGCGTGGCTGGCACCACATCTGGCACTACGTGGGTATGGGCCGGTACGCAAAGCAGTTGGCCCCATTCCTGGAGACTTTCGGCGCCGAGCGAGTGCGGATCCTGTTCTACGAGGAACTGAACCGCGATCCAGCGACGGTGGGGCGTTCGCTGTTCAGCTTCCTCGGACTCGATCCAACGGTTGCAGTCGACCTCAATCCGGTCAACGTATCGGGTCAGCCGCGTAGCAGGTTGCTGCAGGGTGCCATCCGGTGGGCCGGCCGCAGGGACTGGCTGCGCAGCACGACAAAGGCGGTGATGCCGTTTGAGTTTCGTGAGCGGGTCAGGCGGGCCAACCTCCGCCCGAGCGACATGCCCCTCGATGCACTCGAGGAGCTCCAGCATGCTCTCGCCGAAGAAGCAGACGAGCTCCGCACGCTGCTCTCCCGGCACTGCCCGGAGTCACTCTCGTCAGCCCCATCCTGGCTGTCGGTTTTGGGCTCGGCGACCGAAACAGCACGACCGTGAGGGTGTTGCAGATCCACAACCGGTCGCTGCGACCGGGCGGGGAGCGGAACCCGGATCCGAAGGCCGGAGGCGCCGAAGCAGTCATTGAGAACGACCGGATCATGCTGCTCGAGTCTGATCATCAGGTCGATCAGTTCATCGTCGACAACGCTGACACCCTGCGCAAGGCCTCGAAGCTGCGCGTGGGCCTGGACTCCATTTGGAACCGTTCGGTGGCGGCCGAGCTGGAGAGCGCTCTCACGGCGTTCGAGCCGGACGTGGTCCACGTTCACACCCCGTTTCCTGTTGTCTCTCCGGTCGTGTTCCGAGTAAGCGCTCGACGCGGGGCCGCTACGGTGGCGACCGCGCACAGCTTTCGCTATTCGTGCGTGCAGGCGAACCTGTACCGTGGTGGGAAGCTCTGCGAACTTTGCGTCGGGAAGAAGGTGAAGACGCCTGGCGTCGTCCACCGCTGCTATCACGACAGTCTGCTCGCGTCAGCCGCCCTCACGACCAGCCTGGCCCTTCACCGCAGCCTCGGTACTTTCCACCGGGACGTGGACGGCTGGATCACGCCCTCGACCGTCTTGAAGACAACCCTCACTCGGGAGGGGATCCCAGCGAGCCGCATCGCCGTCCGTCCGCACGCCGTGAAGGATCCGGGCACCCAGGGGCCGCGATCGAATCACTGTCTCTACCTCGGTCGTCTCGAGCCAGTGAAGGGAGTGACGGCCCTGCTCCGGGCATGGGAAGTGATGACGGACCCACCCAAGCTCGTGATACTCGGGGACGGCTCATTGCGTAAAACGGTCGAACGAAGTGCCGCCAGTCATCCCGCCATTGACTACAGGGGATGGGCCGACCAGTGCACAGTGCGTGCCGAGCTCGCCGCGGCACGCTTTCTGATTCTGCCCTCCGAGTGGTACGAAGCCGGAGTGCCTGTGGCCGCGGTCCAGGCCTTCGCGGCCGGTACTCCCATCATCGCAAGTGACGTCGGAAATTTCAGCGAGGTCATCCGTCCAGGCGTCAATGGCTTCCTTTTCCGCTGCGGGGACCACGAATCACTCGCCGCCGCCGTCCGCGTGGCGTGGGACCAGTCGGCCTCGTGGCCAGACCTCCACCGGGGAGCTCGACAGACCTACTTAGATCATCATTCCGAGGAACGGTCCCGAGAGACGTTGTTAGCAACGTACGACGAAGCAATGGCTCGCCGAAACGCCAGGGTGACCAAGCTTGTTGGGGTGGCCCATGATCAGTGAGATCCTCGCGTTGTCACTTCCAGTTCTCTTGCTGGGGTTGATTTTCTCAAAGCTTTCACGCCATCGCCTCGATCCTGTCGCCCTCTTCTGTTATTGCTTCGCCTTCTTCTATCTGTTGCGGGACGTCGTGATCACCTTTGGTTTCGACGGACCCTATCCCGATGTGAATTTCCTGCCCTCGCAGACGGCGAGTCTGGTGAGCAAGGCGTCTCTGGTCTTGGCGGCTTTCCTCGTCGCGTTCGCCCTCGCATATTTGACTCCCGTACCGATCGGGAAAACCTTTGTCAAACTTATCCCTGTCGCGTGGACCGAGCCGACCGTGCGACGCCAGATGCGGCTCACGCTCATCTTGACCGCGGCGGCAACGGTGATCTCCTTGATCCTCGTGGCTCACTACGGGAGCTTCGGGGGCGTCGTCCGCGCCGGCAAGATCACCAAGGGGCTCGCCGGCTCCTACATCCTCCGGATCTTTCCAGCGGTGGGGGCGGTCGTCGCCGCGTCCTTGCTGCTCACGTTGTGGCGGCAGTGGCGGGCGACACGGACTGTCCGACGAATCTCGGTTTTCCTGGCGTTGGGCGCTGCGGTCTTGAACGCCGCATACGTGATGATGTGGGGAAGCCGTACGGTCGTGGCGATCGTCCTCATCATCCTGATCGCAGGCCAGTGGATCCTCGGCACGGGGGCGACGAGGCCTAAGGAGAGCCCGCAGGGGCGACAAGGCCGACCCAAAATGATCAGGGTTTTCGCCCTCGTCGGGTTGCTCTTCGTAGCGGTTGTCGGTCTGCGCGTGGTACGCGATGACATCTTGGAGGGTCACGTGTCCTCGGCTACCCAGGGTCAGTCCGAGATCCGAAAGTTTTCCGTCGATACCAATTCCACTTATTTCGACGCGACCCTTCTCGCCTTGCGTGACTGGCCGAGCGTCCAGCCCTACCGCGGAGGCGAAGACTTCCTCGCCGGTGTGGAGGGAATTGTTCCGCGCTTCGTGTGGGCGAACAAGCCGCAACAAGTGCTCGTCGGCCAGTGGTTCCGACAGGTGTACCAGCCCACGGCCCGAAACGGCTGGCCTTTGGGAGCGGTCGGGGATTGGTATCTGAACTTCGGGTTCATCGGGGTGCTCGCCGGTGGAGCCCTCAGTGGCCTTCTCTACAAGTGGCTGATGGCCGCGTGGTGGAGAGCGGCGTGGTGTCCTTTCACGATCGCCTCCATGATTTGCGTCGTTGTCTTCGTGGTTCCAACGGGCATCGAAGCTGACACCCCCACCCGATGGGCTCAGTGGGTGCTGCCGTTGCTCGTTTGCGCCTGGTACCTGCGAGGCGGCAGGGAGCCCGGCGCGCAGGGGGAGCTGAGCGAATCCCGAATCGACGCCCTGGATTCGGCACCGGCCAGCCCGTCTTGAGCACCGGCCGTGTCGTCGACTTCTGCATCCTCTCGGACTAGTGCTCACCGCAATGCTCGCCGACGACGTGACGGGGATCGACGTCAAAGAGCCCGACCTCTGGATGTGGTCAGTCCAGATCACCGCGGGTGATCGACGGTCGTGGCGGACCCCCGAGGCCGTTCCGGCAATGACGCCCAGAGTCCGAGCATCGAGTCTCGCTCTGGGGGCGATCTAGTCGAGATGGACCGGACCCAGCAGATCCTCCAAGCTGCGAAGTATCCCTCTGACGAACCATCGGACCAAGCGACGCCACATGAGCGGCCTGCAGCCGCTGCTCGGCCGGACAGCGACCGACGAGGCGGCAACAGGAGACGGCGAACTGCGAACGCTCGCCCGCGGCGGCGTGTTGTCTTTGGCGGGCGTCGTCACGAATGCGGTGCTCACATTCGCATTCTTCGTGGCGGCGGCGCGGCTCCTCGGGGGACGCGACGCCGGAGCGCTCTTCGAGGGTATGGCCGTGCTCACGATTTGCACATACGCAGCCATGTTCGGGGGCGATTATGGGATCCTCAAGCTCATGCCGACAATCAGGCGCGAGTCGGCGGGAAGCGAGCTACGCCTCGTCGGTGCGGCCTTGGTCCCGCCGATCGTCGTCGGCCTCGCGATCTGTGTGGCACTGCTGACGTTCCGCGTCGAGATCGCCGACGCCATCGTTCGTCGGGGCAACCAATTGGGCACACAACACGTCCTGGTTGTCTTCGCGCCTTTCGTCCCGATTGCCGCAGTGATGCAGGTGGCGTCCGCAGGAATGCGGACATGGTCGATTCGAGACATGGTCCTGGTACAGAACATCCTTCTCCCGTCTTGCCGGCTGGCCCTGCTGTTCGTGGTGGCGGGGTTCCGCCTGACACCCCCGGCCGCCGCGGTGGCCTGGGCCGCACCCATGGCCATCTGCGCCGCCGTCGCGTGCGGCTACCTCCTGTCCAAGTGTTTGATGGAACGCAGACGGACCTCCGTTGCGCCGGCGAATGGCTCCACCCGAGCGGTGGCCTTCGCCCTCTGGAAGTTCAGCGGCCCTCGGAGCCTCGGCGGAGTCTTCCAGATCCTGATCGCCTGGCTGGACGTGCTCTTGGTCGGAGCCTTGGCCTCCAGCTCACAATCGGCGGCTTACGCTGTGGCAAGCCGGTACGTGATCACGGCTACGTTCGCCTTGAACGCCATCGGGATCGCCATCGCACCACAACTCGGTCGGATCTTCGATCGCCGGGACTCAAAGAGCGCGCAAGTGATCTACCGGGAATCGACGTGGTGGGTGATGGCAGCCACGTGGCCGGCGCTGGTGATCCTGGTCGTCTACGCGCCGTTCATGATGCATATCTTCGGACAGCGATTACGCGGCAGGGATCGCGTCCCTCGAGATCCTGGGCCTCGCGATGCTTCTGAACACCGGCACTGGGAACAATGCCATTGCTCTGCTCATGGGTGGCGGAAGCCGGGAGAACCTTGTGGTGAACGCCGGAGCCCTCGCGCTCAACGTCGGCCTGAACCTGTTCCTCATCCCTCGCTTCGGGGCCGCCGGAGCGGCCTTGGCGTGGGCAGCGTCCATCATGTTCACCAGCTTCGCCACGTCGCTCTTCCTCTACCGAAGGACAGGGCTGCTGCCGTTTGGGAGCGGTTACGCCGTCGTGGCCTTCTCCACCCTCGCCGGCTACGGTCTCTTTGCCCTCAGTGCTCGTCTCGTCCTCGGAACCGGCATCGGCGGGACACTGACCGGAGTCATCATCGGGACGATCGTCTTCCTGGCGTTGATGGCCCGATTCCGATCTACGTTGCGTCTGTCTGATCTCCGACGTTTGCGTCTCGGTTCGGACACTGCATGACTGGGAGGCGGAGTCACGCCCGAAGCCGAACACCAACCTATGAGATGAGACGTGTCACCAGGTGATTGGGCGGAGAATCGGAAGGCGAGGTCCCACCCGTGAGGCGGGTCAGCTGACGCCGGTATCTGCAAGCTGGACAGGAGGGTGCTGGTTGAGCTCCATCTCGTCCAGTATCTGCCGGAGATGTTCCAGGCAGCGGCCCCGTGTGGGCCCGATGCTCCCAATGGGCATGCTGAGCTGTTCGGCGATCGTCTTGTAGGGGAGGTCGTGATCACTCATCAACAACCCCAGGAGCCGCCGACAACCCGGGGAGAGCTGTTCGGTGGCCCTTCGAATCGTGCGCACCTCCTCATCCTTCAAGAGCCCGGCGTCGACAGGTACCGCCTGGTCGTCGGCCTTGAGGTTCAGGGCGTCTGTCATCGAGACCGCGACGTGTCGAGTGGCGATCCGGAGGCTCTCGCGTCGCGAGGTGGTCGCGAGCCAGGCGGCGAGACGATCGGGTTGCTCAATGCGATCGATGTTCTCCACGAGTCGCAGCCATGTCGTCTGGCACACTTCGGCGACGTCCGCCTCACTCAGGCGACACCGCCTGGCGATCGCTACCACCAGCCCATCAAACCGCTCTATGAGGGCTTCCCAGGCCGCTCCCGAACCGGCGCGCGCAGCCGCGACTACCTCCACCAGATCGCACTCATCAGCTGATGATGCAGCCTTTGATGTACGCGGCCAGCTGCCGCGCGTCGTCGCCTCACTGGTCGCCACCAGAATTCTCCCGTTCCGTATCCCGGACGTCCCCAATTCCTGTCGCCGATCGATCGGTCGACAATCCTCAGTCCGGTCGTGGCACCCATCGTTCTCCAGTGCGACAGGAGCCGTCATCCCATTTATTGGGGATCTGTCGCGCACCCACGCGCAAGGACGCCCGGTCATCGGTCATTCCCGGAGGGGCCGCCGCATGGCCGGGCCTCGGTGGCCTACCGCGCCAAGTTTCGGGTCAGGACTGCGGGTTTATGGTCAGCTCGGCTGTCGCCACGGCTGGGTTCCTCTCTCGCCGTAAGAACCTCACGGCGCTCGCCAGTACTTTCGGCACTGTTGACAGAAGAATGCCCAAATCGAGTCCGACCGACCAGTTGTCGACGTACAAGAGATCCAGCCTCCGATACGGGTGGAAAGACGGGTTGTCCCGTGCTTCGAGCTGCCAGAGTCCGGTTATCCCTGGTTTGACGCTATGCCGACGTCGCAACTCGGGATCGAATTGCTCGACCTCATGGGGAAGGGCGGGACGTGGACCGACCAGGCTCATCGTCCCACTGAGCACGTTGAAGAGCTGGGGAAGCTCGTCGACGCTCATGGCGCGAAGGAGAGCACCGATCCTTGTTACCCGTGGGTCGCGTGTCGCTTTGAAGAGGGGTCCATCCGTACGATCGTTGATTAGGCCAGCGTCGACCAACTCGTCGGCGTCGAGCGCCATGCTTCGGAGCTTGTAGAGGAGGAAGGGTTGCTCATTCAGCCCTATTCGGACCTGTCGGTAGATGGCTGGGCCACCGCCTTCGAGTCGGATGGCGATCCAGGCCAAGAGAAGGATCGGTGCGGCCAGCAGCAGCCCAAGTGCCGCCCCGGCAATGTCGATTGCGCGCTTCACCGCAAGTTGCCAGACCGGGTCGCGTCCAGGCTCGACATAGAGAAACGCTTCTCCGCTCATGGGAATGCGGCGGATCCGATGCGTCGCGAGGCCGCGGAAGCCCGGACAGACCTGCACGTGCAAGCCGTTTGCCTCACTGATCTCTATGACCCGCCGAAACTCCGCTGCCGAGAGTGCGTTGGCAACCACAAGAATGCCGCTGGCATCGGTCTGGCGGGCGATATCGGGGAGCTGGCCGAGATTCCAGCCTCTTGGCAGGTTTGCCCAGTCCGGTCTGTGCCGGGGCTTGCCGATGATCGCCCTCACCTCGTACCCAAGCTCTGGCTGTGTGTCGAGCATCGTCCAGACGTCGACGGCATCGTCGTTGGTTCCGATCATCACGATCCCTCGTCGGTAGCGTCCTCGCGCTCTCTGTGCTCCGAGCCATTGACAGAAGCACCAACGAAGGGTCATCAAGGTGAGAACACAGCATCCCGCAGCGACGACCGTCACCCCGGCGCTCCGGCCTGTGGTCCCCGCGACCAGCGGGAAGGTGACCGCACCGGCGGCAGCTGCGCCGGCGACTCGAGCCAACTCCTGACGCCGTTGCATGCAGAGCCGCGATCGATACAGGCCGAGGAGCTGCATGGCGGCCAAAGTCGCAGCGGTCGCCGCGACTGCTGCGCCCCAATGACGAATCCCCGTTGTTCCAGGCCTGGTGACGGCTGCCAGGACGAGCCACGTGAGGGCAGCTGCGCTGGCATCGAGTGAGAAGAGCCGAAATTCTCAGTCCACTGCTCCTGTTTCGCGCCCGGGCCGGCGCAAGGCTGGAGTCGGGTTCGTCCCTCGGGGTTCTTGACCGAATCGGCAACACGTGGGCGTCGTTTGGTTCCGAGGGAATCCGGTCGGGGGGACGCGTCAACGTCGGCCCGACCGTATGACGACTCCTCTTCGTCAGATCCGACGACATGACCGCTAGTAACCTCGAACCGAGACGTCAGGCTGTGTCATTGGCTCCATTCACTGGGCCGTTTTCCTTGGGCCTCAGTTCGATCGTCGGGTTGAGGCGTGAAGGCTGGCGCACAGTGCCCGGAGCGGGCCCAATGCGAGCATTCACACTTTCGTGCCACAAGGAGTTCATTCCCCGTTGCGTACCCCCTTGTGAGTGGAACCTGAGCACCGTGATACGCGTCGTCTGGTGGCGGCCTCCAGATGAGTTGTATTCTGAGTTCCGCGATCGGGTATCACGCGAAGCTGTGCTTGCTCTAGTACCGTTTGGTGCGAGCAGTTGAGATAGGCGAATCGTTGGAGGGGGAAGTGGATCAAGAACGCGGCTTGTCCCCGCTGCACGGTCATGAGGTCGCATATCGGAAATGCAGGTCGTGTGCGATAGCGAGATCCGCCTGCACGCAGGCGACCGTACTCTTGGTCGGCTACGTCGCTGAGGCCGTTGACGATGAGGCAGTCGTCATCAGCAGGCCGGGACTGGATGGTTTGGTAGTGCTGCCTCGCCAGCACATCAGTGGGCTGGAGGAACTGCCGGTTCCCCGTCGCGCCAGCGTTCTCGCTGCTCTTCGACGGGCCACCGAATCGGTCCGGGACAGAAATCCCGGATGGACGAGCCGGGTCGTCGTGATGACCGATCCGCCGGCGTCACGAGGTCACGTGTGCTTTGAGGTAGTGCGCAGCCGCGCGGACGCCAGCGGCGGGCCTCTCGCGGTCTGACCATTCAGATCTTCTTCGACCCAGATCTTCTTCGACCGGCTCGTGTCGACTGGCAGCTTGCCTTCCGCGTGAAGGCCGCCGCTCCCGACTCGCAGGAGTTGTCGCGGTGCGAAGGCGTCGTTATCATCCGGCAACATCGGTTGGCGACACCGAGTGATGACAAACCGTCAGCGATAGACGGCTGGGTAGATGACAATTATAAGCGACGCGATAGGGATAGATCGGTTCCCGACAGGGGGCCGGCGATGGACCGACGAACCGCCGGACACGTCCACGCGCCTTGCCAGAAGCGTCACAAACCGCAGCCAGTCTGCGTCTCCTGATTTGCTCCCTCGGAGGGGGATCACGGATCGGTTGCAGCGATGACCGTTCGAATCGCGGGAGGGCCCAAGCGAGCAGGAATTTCCACACGGATACTCATCGCGGGCAACGACTTGTTGACGGGCGCCCTCGCGAACGCCTTTCAGAAATTCGGTTTCTCGACCATGTACCTCACCCCATGTGCGCAGGAGATCGAGCGCGGAATCAAATGGGAGCCTGACCTTGTGCTCATGGACGTCCGGTCGTTCGACGTGACTGCTGGCTCAGCCCTCATCTTGCGTGTTCGCCGAGCGGGCCTCCAGGTCTGCGTTATTGACACCGCGGACGACAATTGTCGGTTGGCTGCCTGGTTGCAGGCGGGATTCTCAGCACTCATCGACGAGAACGAGTCCTTCGACCACGTGTTCCGGACGATCACCCGTCTCCTCAGAACTGACTCTCATCGCCACATCAGGCGAGGACCAGCCTCCCCCCTGGCTTCGACCCTTGCGGAAGAGTACCGAGACGCTTCCCTAGATCTCTCACTCATTCTGACCGAGCGCGAACGAGTCGTCCTGGCTGAGCTGATGGAGGGTCACAACGCGGAGGAGATAGCGAAGGCGGGGTACGTGTCGATCTCGACCGTTCGTTCTCAAATAAAGTCGATTCTCCAGAAGCTCGGCGTCAACTCCCAACTGGCCGCGGTTGCGATTGCGCGACGCGCCGGATGGTCTCTCGAAAGTCCGGTCGAGAGCTCTGTCGGACCCACAAACTGTCGCTCCCGTCGGGTCTCCTGACCGACAGCGGTCGGCTCATGCACAGAAGGTGACCGCACAACAACGCTGAACGGACTCCGCAGGACACATCTGCACCGGGCGGCTGCGCAGTGCCGGTCGTTGTGACACGGGGCCGGCGTGCACGACCGGCCAGGCCAAGAACCCGTCGAAGCTCGTCGACGGTTCGTTTGTGTCAGCTGGGCGTAAAGCTCGTTTCGCATGTCGCCGCTCCGATGTAGACGGTCACAACGACCGGCACACCGACGAGGGGAGCTGAGATGTTGAATGCAATGGTCGCAGTGCCATTGGAGTCCGTCGTCCCCGATTGGGTTGACGTTGTCTTCTGGTACGTCTTCGTCAAGGTCACAGCCGTGTCAGGGACGTTCGATGTAATGGTTGCGACCACGGAAGAATATTGAGGCGGATTATCGTTCGACAGGCTCACCGTGCAGATAGGCGGGCCCGCGGGTGGCGGTGCTGGCGGCGGAGCGAAGCTCGGGGTTGCGTAGAAACCTGAGGTGCCGTAGGTGAACACGCCGCCGTCGGCGGCTACGAAGCGATACCCGCTGCCGGTTGCGTTGGACTCCATACCGACAATCGGCTGATTCAAGACGATGCCTCCTGTGGACCCGTAGAACTGGGCATTGAAAGCGAAGATGCCACCATCGGATGCCACGATCCAGTACCCACCGGATCCCGCATCGGGCGCCATTCCAACCACGGGCTTATTGAGGTGTATCGACCCCGTTGATCCCGAAAATGGAACACCATAAGCAAAGATGCCACCGTCAGAGGCAACGAGCCAATACCCACGTCCGTCGGCGGCTGCGGCCATACCCACGACGGGTTGGTTCAGCCTCATGGATCCCGTTGAGCCGAGGAAGGGTGCATCGTAGGCAAAGATTCCGCCATCTGCCGCCACGAGCCAGTAACCGCCGGTCGCTGCATCGACCGCCATACTCACCACGGGCTTGTTGAGCCTGAGGGATCCTGTGGAACCTTGGAATCGTGCGTCCCCGAAGGTGAACACGCCACCATCAGAAGCGACAAGGTAGTACCCACCCCCATCGGGCGTGGCCGCTATTCCGACGATCGGAGCATTCAGGGTGGTCTGTTCACCGAGATAGGGAGCGTCACCGCACGCGGCAACGTATCCCTCGTTGTCGACAACCCAATAGCCACCATCGCTCGAAGTCGCAGCCATACCTACAACCGCGCTGCCATAAGGAAACGGCGTAGTCTGAGCGCACGTCGCGACGGTATGGGGCATCGATGTAGTTGCAGCAACTGTGGCCGTTGAACCGAAGAGCAAGCATGTGGCGGTGAGCAACACCATTGTGAGACATATACCGAGGTTCGCAACAGCGCTCTCGTTCGCCAAACGGCTTCGTCCCATCATTTACGACATCACCTCAACGAGATAGCGTTTCCAGTCGGCATAGTCGGTGCGAGGATCGTTCGGCTCGATCGGGTTCATCAGTTGCTTTGGATCTCGCAGTCTCCCAGACAGCCTGTCACCTTCACGTTGCCCAGGTAGGCATTCGTGATGGTGTTGCCGGTGACGGTGATGGGGGCGGCGCTGTTGTAGACGTCGATGCCGTAGCTGGGCTGGTTTCGCTGGCCCTCGGTCGAACCCTGGAAGAGCTGCCCAGCGTTGACAATCGTGTTGTCGGTCGCACTCACTCCGGTCGTCTGCCAGTCCTTGTAGCCGCTCGGACACCACGTTGGCGTGCAGCCCGAGATCAGCAGTCCGGCTGAATAGGTGTTCTCGACAAAGTTGTGCGTGACCGTGACGTCGGGGCCGACCACCGAGACGTTGATGCCGCGGCCGAGCATCTGCCCGTTGACGTTGGAGGACCAGCCGACGATGCTGTTGTTCTCGATTGTGATGTTCGTCGGCAGCGGGCCGTTCGGGTTGCGCAAGTTGTTCGCCGCGCCCAGCACAGCAATGGCGTCGTCACCAACGTCGCTGATCAGGTTGTCGGCGATCATCACGTTGGATAGGTTCGTGATAGAGCCGCCCTGGTCCCAGTACCCTGAGATGCCATCACGCCCGCTGTTGTGGCAGTAGTTGTACTCCAAGCTGATGTCGCTGCCGCCGTGGTAAGTGATGGACGGCCCCGGCGAGTCCTCGATCTGCAGGTGTTCGATAGTCCAGTCGTTGGCCAATTCGAAGTTGACCGCCGAGATCAGCTTGCCGCCGTTCTGTGTGTCGGTTCCCGCTGGCTGGCCCGATCCCGATCCGCGCACAGTGAAGTTCATCAAGGTGATGTTCGAATCGCCGCCATTGGGGTCCGCGTTGGCGAGGTAGTGCGCGGCCACCGAGGTCGACGTCCAGGTGAAGTCCAGGACCGAGCTGACCCCGGCGCCCTCGATCGTGGTGTTTGAAGGCACTGTGAGCAGTCCCGAGATCAGGTAGGTGGTCTGTTCCGGGAGCCATAGCACCTGGTGGGTCGCCGCGGCCGCGTTGATTGCGTCCTGCATTGCGGTGGTGTCGTTCGTCGTCCCGTTGCCAATGGCGCCATACTGCGCGGGGCTGACGGAGTGCTCCGGGGGCATCATTGTGATCGGGCCGACGCCGGTGATCGCGCCGACGCCGGTGGTCGGGGTGACTTGGGTGATCGGCGTGTGAACCTTGGGGTGCGCCGACGGCCGCGGAGACGAGGAACAGCCGGCGAACGCGAAGCCCCCAACTGCCAGAGCCGCCAAAATGCGCAGCTTCATGAGACCAAGGGTGGACCGCAATGCGTACGAGTATCGGTAACCAGCGGCTGTGGAGAACCGGTCATCCGGGATAGAACAAGGTCGGGTCGGCCCGCACTCGACTTGGAGACACCCGGGTGGAGTGTTCGACCGTTTGTCGGGCAACCTGCTGATCGCGTCTCACCGCACTCTCAAGGCGATTATCGGCAGTCCATCGTGAGCACTCCATAGCGCCGAGAGGCAGAGCATCACAGTACCAAGGCAGGAGGCAAAACGGATGGCAACCACCTTGCTGCTGGCCGGATTGGTAGAGAGCAATTTCTCATCCTGGGCGCCCTGGGTCCGACCGACGGCGAACCTTTCCACCAGTTGGCTTTAGGCGAAGATGGATGGCCACGGTCCATGGTTTCAGCAGAAGTTCCCCGTAGCCTCATGGCGGTCGGCGGCGGGTCTCCGTAGAGTACGACCATGGCGGTGGCGGCACTTCGCGGCCGGCCGATGTGATGCTCCCCGATATGGGGAGCCTGAATGGTGCGACCCTCGGTTGTATCAGGATCGTGCCAGCGATCTCTTACTTGGCGGCGTCCTTTCTGTGTCGCATCTGGTTCGAGGCTGGCGGTGTTAGCCAGGCCGACTGCATCGGCACGATTGTGTAGGAAGCCACCGGGGCAAGGAGGTGTCCGTGTCTGAGCTGGGACCTGCATGATCGAGGCGAATCGGGCCGGCAACGCCACCCACGCCGAGGACCAACCACTCCAGCAGTCGACAATGGTCCACCCGGGCTCACAGGCCTGACCGTCCCCGGACCATGCTGAGCCCCGGTCCACGCATAACACCGTCACCTTCTGGTACACCGCTGCGACCGCAGGCGTCAGTAGTGGAGTGTGAGAGGTGGCCGTGCCAACATGGGTGAGCCCGGTTGCGCAATTCCGCGGATCTGGCAGAGCGTTGGCAGGTTGAAGTCAATCGAGAGGTATCCGTCCTCAGAACGCGACCTCAGACTTAGGGTTTTAGATGACGAGTGAGCGAAGATAGCCTTCACGTTGCGAGTTCGACCGAGGACGGGTCCTGTCCGCAAGGGCAGGCCGGTCGCAACGCAACGCCGTTGGGGTGGCTGAGCGCGGTGGGTGAGCTCGGTGCCATCGACCGGCTCGACTTGCATGAACTGGGCGAACAGCACCGCGACTCGTACCGCGCGGCGTCGCCGTGGCCGCATGTCGTAATCGATGGCCTGTTCGATCCCACCGTGGTGGCTCGGGCGAAGGGAGAAGAACTCGGTCCTGCGTTGCAGCTGGTACCGCGTCGGTCCAACCGGATGGTCAAGGCGGAGTCGCGGGCCGCGGCCGGGCCGACCGCCGGGGCGATCCTGCAACGCCTGCTCGCCGACGACGTGTGCGACCTGCTGACCACGCTGACAGGCATTCCCAACCTTGTCACCGACCCAACCCACTGGTGGGCGGGGGTACACGTGCTGGCGCCTGGGTCGTTCCAGGCGGTGCACCGGGACTTCGCCCACGACGCCACTGGCGATCTCTGGCATCGGGTCAACATGCTCGTGTACCTCAACTCCGGCTGGCAGTCCGAGTGGGGCGGCCAGTTCGAGTTGTGGGACACAACGATGACGAAGTGCCACCGGCGCGTCGAGCCGGTGGGCGGCCGGGTGATCATCTTTGAGTCCGGCCCCGACACCCTCCACGGCATCCCTGCGGTGGTGAGCTGCCCCGTCGGCAACGCCCGTCTCACGCTGGCGTCCTATTACTACGCTGCCGACCCCGGTCCCCACGCTGGGCGACGCCACTCGCATGTGATCGGTCTGCCACGCCGTCCGGGCGAGCGTCTATTGGCGTCGGTCGCCATTCCTTTTGACCCGCTGCGGAGGATCAGGGAACGGGTGGCGGCGGTGATGCGTCCTGGAGCTTCTCGTTAGGTGTGAGTGACCAAATGCCCGAGGCCGGTCGAAAGGGCTCGGCATCGAGCTCAGCGAGCGTCTTGGAGGCCCGGGCCAGTTCATCGGCTTCGAAGCTCTCCGGCGTCCATTCGGGTTGCCCTGGTTCTTGGTCGTCCAATCCCCTGTCAAGCGACGACGCCCGCGGTGCGGAGCTCTTCGATGCGCTCGCGGAGGCCAAGCTCGGTCAGCACTTCGTCGGTGTGCTCGCCAAGGTCGGGAGCGACGCCACCGAGTACGGCCGGGGTGCCGTGGAAATTGGTGGGGTGGCGGGGGAGACGTGCCCGGCCGACCGTCGGATGGTCGAACTCGGTGAACATACCGATGGCCTGGGCGTGGGGGTCGTTGACGATATCGGAGGTAGACAGCACCATCGCAAAAGCGACGCGTTCGCGTTCGAAGCGTGCGGTGGCCTCTGCCTGAGTGAGATTGGCGGCCTTGGCGTAGCACATGTCGATGATGGGCTCGAGAACGTCGCGGTTCATGCGTCGCTGGGCCACTGTGGCGATGCGGGGGTCCTCGAACCCTTCAACGTCCAGGGCCTTGCACATTCCGGCGAAGTCGGCATCGGTGGTGGGCACCGCGATGCCCCAACCGTCGTGGAAGCGCATGGGCTCGAAGCCGGCGTTGAAGCTCGAGCGCAGCGAGCCGTCGGACTCGACCAACACTTCGTTGCCCGCGGACTCGGCCCATAGGAACGAGACGCAAGCGTCTGCCATACCTATCTCGAGGTGTTGCCCGCCACGGCCCGCGGCTCGCGCGTACAGGGCTGCGGTGATGGCCTGGCAGGCGTAGAGAGCGCTGACCTTGTCCGCCGCGTTCTGGTGCAGGAAAGTGGGCGGACCGTTGTTGGGATCGGCCTGATTGGCTGCGAAACCGGCGTAGGCCTGGATCGACGTGTCATAGGCACTGCGGTGGCTGTAGGGGCCCTCCGGGCCGTAGCCGGAGACGGAGCAGTAGATGACCTCGGGGTTCAGGGCCCGCACCGCCTCGTAGCCCAAGCCCAACCGGTCGATGACCCCGGGGCGGAAGTTCTGGACGATCACGTCCGCCGTCGCGGCGAGTGCCATCACGATCTGTCGGCCCTCGTCGGTCGCGAAGTCGACGGCGATGCACCGTTTCCCGCGGTTGCAGGCCAAGTAAAAGGCGCTCATACCGTTGACGGAGACACCGATCCAGCGGGCGATGTCACCGATCCCGGGTCGCTCGACCTTGACGACCTCGGCCCCCTGGTCGGCCAGCAGCGCGACTGCATAGGGGCCCGTGAGAGCAATTGAGAGGTCGAGCACCTTCACGCCAGCCAGCGGTCCGGTCGGACTGCTCTCGGAGGCCGCAACTGTATTTCGAGACATGTCCTTCATCCCTTAGTGGTGGATTCCGGGGTGAGACCAGACGACTTTACAGGGTACACAGAGTGTAAGGTGCGGCTGCGTGTCCGGTCACAGTGAAACAAAGATCGCCCCCAGCTGGGCCGGCCGACCGCCCGCGGACGACGCGGAAGCGAGTCAGCGGATTCGCGACGCCGCTCGGCAGTGCATCGATCGCAACGGGGTCAACGTGCGGATCGCCGAAGTGGCACGCCAGCTGGGCGTCAGCCGCCCAACGATCTATCGGCATTACTCCAGCGGCCGGGACGTGCTCCTGGCGGTCGCACTGGAGTCGATCGAACCGCTCCTGGCCCGTGTCGATTCCATGGAAGTCGATCTCCGTGCCTCTCCGGCCGAGGTCGTGGCGGAAGTTGGGTGCCTGCTCTTCGACTGGCTCTGCCGGGATTCCCAGCTCCTGCAGCTGACGAGGTTCGGTGCCGGCGCCGCCACCGATGATGTGACGAGCAGTGCGGCGTTACGGCTCACCCGCGGGTTGATCGAGCGGGCCGGGACCTCGTTCGACGGGCCGGCTGACGCGCACGACCTTGACGAGATCGCCGAGCTCGTCACGCGGTTGGTCCATTCGATGATCGAACGGCCCGCTCTTCCGGCTGATCGAACGGGAGAACCGTGCGAACCGCTGCGCCGATGGATCACCGCCGCCGTTGGCGGGATCCTTAGAGGGAATACCGAATCGGCGAGAGGCTGGGACCGGCAGCTATGAAGGCTGTGACCCGACGTGATATCGGAATAAGGCCTCGGCAATGAAGCGACGGCCCGTGCATCGACGACGTCAAGGGAGGAGGTAATCGTGGTCAGGTTCGAGGAGAGCAGCATCACGTTTCCGTACAAGCGGTCGCTCGGATCGGTGATCGGGGCGTTCATGACGGCGCTCACGGAGAAGAGGATCCTCGGGATCCGCAACGGTGACGACGTGCTGGTACCGCCGATCGAATGGGATCCGGCGACCGGGGCCGAACTGCCTCGCGAGCTGGTCGAGGTTGGACCTGCCGGTACGATCCAGTCGTGGACGTGGGTGCCTTATCCCACGGAGCAGCACCCGCTCGACCGGCCGTTCGCCTTCGCTTTTATCCGGCTCGACGGGGCATCGACGCCGTTGCTATATGCCGTTGATGCTGGCTCGCCGGGCGCCATGGGCGACGGCATGAGGGTGGCGCCGCGGTGGAAAGGCAAGCGGATTGGCCACATCACTGACATCGCCTGCTTCGTGCCGGGCGAGGAGTCCGAAGTCGAGGGCGACGACTTGGGGCCGGCTGCCGAGCCGGTCGAGATGATGGATTACCTCGCCGCCATCACGTACCGAAATCCGGTACCGCCGACGAGCGATCTCGTGGTCGACGCTTCTCGCCAGCACCGCCTCGTCGGCTTCCGTTGCCCCGAGTGCGGCAAGACATATTCCGGCGGCCGAGGCGTATGCCCGATCGACTCGCTCGAGCTCGACGAGGAGCATTTAGTCGACTTGCCGCCGACCGGGACGATCACGAACTTCGTGATCGTCACACCGGTGCAGTATCCCGGGCAGACCGAGACCGAGCCGTTTGCCCGGGTTTTCGTGCTGCTCGATGGCACCGACGTGGTGCTCAGCTATCAGCCTGTGGTTGAGCTGCCCGTCCTTGACGTGGCGGTCGGCGTCCGGGTGAGCGCGGTGTGGGCGTCCGCGGCGGAGGACACCGATGGCAACCAATACGGAAGCCTGATCGGCTGGATGCCGAACGGCGAGCCCAACGCCGACGACCCCGATCTCGTGAACAGGATCTTCTGACATGGCGACTTCGACTGACATCGCGGTGGTGGGCTGGGCGCAGAGCCCGATGGTCCGCCACACCGAGCTGAGCGAGACCCAGCTGTTGCTCCGCGTGATCACCGATGCGCTGCAGCCGCTTGGGTTGACCCGGTCCGATGTCGATTTCACCTGCCTCGGTTCGTGCGACTACATCACCGGCCAGGCCTTCTCTTTCGTCGGGAATCTCGATGCGATCGGTGCGTGGCCGCCGAAGCGCGACTCCCACGTGGAGATGGACGGGGCCTGGGCGCTGTACGAGGCCTGGCTGCGTCTGCACGAGGGTGATATCGACATCGCCGTCGTGACCGGATCTGGCCGATCCTCGACCGGAAACCCGGCCTTGATCTATCCGATGGAGATGGATCCGTTCTACCTGGCCCCCATCGGTGCGGACCCAGTGACGCTCGCCGCGCTGCAGGCCCGCGCGGTGATCGCCGCTGGCATCGCCGACGAGCGCTCGATGGCTGAAGTGGCCGTTCGCTCGCGCGGGAAAGGGACCGTCGACGACCTGTTGGCGGGCGACTATGTACGCGAGCCCCTGAGGCGTCACGACCTGCCGCCGATCACCGATGGCGCCGCCGCCATGGTTCTGGCCCGAGGGGACCGTGCCCGTCAGCTCGTCGAGCGGCCGGCCTACATCACCGGTTTCGACCATCGAACCGAGTGCCATAACCCGTCGTTCCGGGCCTTAGACGACTCACCGTCGACCCGCATCGCGGCCGAGGCAGCCGGACTCGGCGACAAGCCGGTGGAGGTGGCCGAGCTGCAGGCTGCTTTCACGCACGAGGAGCTGCTCCTGCGCTCTGTGCTCGGTTTCGGTGACGACGTCATCGTTAACGCCTCAGGCGGCGCGCTCAAGGCGAATCCGATCATGGCCACCGGTCTCAGCCGTATTGGTTATGCCGCCGACCACATTTTCGGTGGTGGCACCCGGTCGCTCGCGCACTCCACAAGCGGCCCGTGCCTCCAACAGAACCTCATCTGCATCCTGGAGGGACGGTCATGATTCCCGTAGCTGTCGTCGGGGTCGGTCAGACCCATCACAAGACCCGCCGCCGTGACGTGTCCGTGGGCGGATTGGTGCGCGAGGCCGTCTTCCGGGCGCTCGAGGACGCCCAGATGACGATGGACGACATAGACGCCGTCGTCCTCGGCAAGGCCCCGGACCTGTTCGAGGGCATCATGAAGCCGGAGCTCTACCTGTCCGACGCCTTGGGAGCGGTCGGCAAGCCGATGTTTCGGGTGCACACCGCTGGTTCGGTGGGTGGGACGACCGGTATCGTCGCCGCGTCGCATGTGCAGGCCGGCAAGCACAAGCGGGTGCTGGCCGTCGCCTTCGAGAAGCAGTCAGAGGGCAATGCCCAGTTCGCGCTGGGCTCCGGTAAGGGGGCATCGCTCGGCGCCGGTGGAGCTTTCGCCCCGTTCATTCGCGCCTACATCCACCGGTCGCGTGCTCCCGAACACATCGGCTGGAAGGTCGCGGTGAAGGACCGGCAGAACGCCCTCAAGAATCCCTATGCCCACCTGAAGATCGAAGACATCTCCATCGAGAAAGTGCGTAACAGCCCAATGATGTGGGAGCCGATTCGCTTTCTCGAGTCGTGCCCTTCCTCTGACGGCGCCTGCGCCGTGATCATCACCGACGAAGTATCCACGCGAGGTCGCAATCCCGCGTGGATACTCGGCGCGTCATCTCGCTCCGAGCCGCCATCGTTCCCCGGCCGCGACCCGGTGCGACCCGAGGCTTGCTTGCAGTGCGCCAAGGACGTCTACGCGCAGGCAGGCATCACGCGCCCGCGCCAGCAACTCGACATGGCCGAGCTCTACGTGCCGTTCTCCTGGCACGAACCGCTGTGGCTCGAGGCGCACTTCATCGCCGAGGAGGGTGCGGGCTGGAAGATGACTGATGCTGGCGACACCGAGATCGGTGGTTCGTTTCCCGTCAACTGCTCTGGCGGAGTCCTCTCGTCCAATCCCATCGGCGCCTCGGGTCTCCTCCGCTTCGCCGAAGCGGCCAACCAGGTGCGTGGCGCTGCCGGCGAGCACCAGGTCGAAGGGGCCAAGACAGCACTCGCCATGGCCTACGGCGCCAACTCGCAGTACTTCAGCATGTGGGTGGTGGCCAACAGCTTGCAGCCGTTCGGCTGAGGAAAGACCCGATGCCCGCTCTTCCCAAGCAGCCGCGCCCCCACTTCGCCAGGGTCGACTCGGAGTACTCGCCGGACATCGATGTGCGCCGTTCCGACGTCGAGAGCAGCCGAGGGGATCGACATGGACGCTGACGTGGTAGCAAGGTTCCAATTCACGGGCCAAGACATCCCGTGGCTGTTGGCGAAGTGGGCCGACGCCCAGCCCGACACCCCGCTGCTGATCTGGGAGCCGAAGGAGGGCGAGGGCGCCCAGTGGACCTACAGCGAGTTCCAGACCGCCACGCGCCGCCTTGCCGCTGGCCTGGCTGCCAGGGGCATCGCCAAGGGCGACAAAGTCCTCATCCACTGCGATAACAGCCCTGAGATGGTGTTGGCATGGTACGCCTGCGCCGTGGTTGGCGCTGTGGGCGTGACGACCAACACGCGAAGCGTCGCTGCGGAGATGAGCTACTTCGTTCAGCAGACCGACGCTGTTGCTGCTATCACTCAGCCGCAGTACGCGGCAATGGTCGCTCAGGCCGGTCCAGCATTGAGGTGGATCATCGTCACCGAGGACAACAGTGGCGTCCCGGCGAGCGCCGAGCAGGCTGCGCACGGCTTCGAGCGCTTCGATGTCCTTTACGGTGACGATGCGGACTGCCCACAGCGCTCCCCCGACCCGATGGCGCCCGCTGGCATCGTGTTTACCTCGGGCACCACCTCGCGCCCCAAAGCCGTGGTGCATACGCACGCCAACGCCCTGTGGGCAGCCCGAGTGGGACCGTCCAACATCTCGATGCACCCGGGCGGGGTGTATCTGGTGTTCCTGCCGTTCTTCCACGTAAACGCCCAGAGCTGGTCGATGTGGACCACGGTGCTCGGGGCGGGGGGCACGATCGTGCTGCAGCCGAAATTCTCGTCCAGCCGTTTCTGGGGGGTCATCGCCAAGCACGACGTCACCCACATTTCTCTGTTGCCAATCGTGTATACCACCATCGTCGGCCAGACGATCCCGCCGAACAAACTGGAGGTCGGGGTGTTCGGGGCCATCGCTCCGCCGATCGAGCAGCTGCTCGGCGGTGTCAAGGTGGTGCCTGCCTTCGGTATGACCGAGACCGTCATCCACGCGACAACGTCCGCGCCCTACCAGCACATCCCGGCGGGTTCCATGGGAACCCCAACCCCAGGCTATGAGATGCTCGTGGTCGATCCCGTGACTGACGAAGTCCTCGCCGACGGCCGGATCGGTGAGCTCTTGGTGCGTGGCACCAGGGGCATCCAACTGTTCCTTGAGTACTACGGGAACCCCGAAGCCACCGCCGAGAGCTTCACCGACGACGGTTTCTTCAAGACGGGCGACCGTGTGCGCATCGGCGCAGGTGGCGCGATCTTCTACAGCGAGCGAGACAAGGACATGCTCAAGGTCGGTGGTGAGAATGTCTCGGCAAAGGAGATCGAGGACCTCTGCCGCCAGGTCCCTGGCGTGCGTGACGTCGCCGTCGTGGGGCGATCCCACCCAACCCTCGACGAGGTGCCGGTAGCGTTCGTCGTCAAGGTTCCTGACGACGGCGACGAGCCCACGCTCGAGCGCCAGATCATCAAGGTCGCCCAGGAGAAATTGGCGGACTTCAAGGTTCCTCGCGCCGTGTACTTCGTCGACGAGTTTCCGCGGGCCACGCTCGACAAGGTCGCGAAGAACAAGCTGCGTGAACACGCGAACGACCTTCCCGAGCCGTTCTGAGGGTCGTCCATCCGCGTTGGCTGCAGGACCAACTCGTCACGCCGGCCAACCGTGGCCCGCACCATCGACCCGTGCTCGCCGCCACTTCCGCTGCAGCCCAGCGAGCCGAAGTGGCGGGCCGACGGATCAGATGGGACGCGCATCGAATTTGATCTCTGAACTGTCGATCTCAGGATGGTCGAGCATCGTGCGGAGTACGTCGACCAGGGCGCGACCAACGGAATCGACGTGCATAAGCCCTCCAGGGAGTCCTTGACCCCCCCAAGCGAGAAGGGCGTCGGTGATGAGGTCATCATCCCCCATATGATTTGCGAAGCCCGTCGGTTGGCAGTTCCCCATGACGATGCGAACGAAGCGCCGCTCTGGGTGTTCGATTCGCCAGGTGCGGATGCAAAGGTCGAGTGCTGCCTTGCTCGCCGAATACGGAGCGAAGAAGGCGTTGGCATCTTCGACGACGCGGCTGGACAGGTATGCGCAGACACCATCCGTGTGCATGTGCGGCTGGACAGCTGCGGTGACAAGGTTTGGAGCGACGACGTTGACGCGGTAGAGATCGACCCAGGTCTCTGGGTCCGTCTGCTCAAGACGCTGTAGCCGGCCGCGGCCCGCCGCGAAGAGTAGGAGGTCGATGCCGCCCATCAAAGCCGCAGCCGTATCTGCGATTCGGCGCGCCTCGGACGGGTCGCCGGCATCAGCGACGACGCGATGGCCCCAGCGGATATCGGTGAGCACTTCGTCGAGAAGCCGGCCGCGACGGGCAACCACTGTCACCTGCGCACCGAGATGACCGGCGGCTCGCGCGAAAGCAGCTCCGATTCCCGACGAAGCGCCAACGACCAGAACCTTACGTCCTTCCATATCCTGTCCTCCCGATCGATGTTGACGTGGCCCAACGGCTCCTCCACGGGTGTCGGTGGCTTGGGCGTGGTTCGTGGACTCCAGTTAGCGGCGGGCACCGAGCACGACCGGCACCGCCGGCCGTTCGGTCAGGTCAAAGGTGCCCATGCCGTCGATGCCGATCATGCCGGCGGTCCATGGCAACTCTGGGGGCGAGGCGTCAGGGTCGATGCGGAACCGCCACGCGACGGCGGCGTCGGACTCGGGAACCTCGGAGGGATCGATTGGCTCCACTACGGCCAGAGGATTCACTGTCCACACCAGTGAGTCGAACGTCGGGGCGTCCGGCTGCTTCAGCCAACTCAGCGGGCTCTGGGTGACGTCGTCGTCGAGACCCTCACACGCATCGACCCAGAACCGACCCGAGGCGTCGTCGTCTACCGCGACACCGGAGCTCACGTAGTCATAGGGGAGGAGCGGGTGCACCTGGAGCAACTTTGCGATGGCATCGATGCCGTCGCCCCGTATGTGGAGAGCATCACGGAGGCGCTGCACTGCCATGGGCATCATGGCGGCCCGGTCTTGCACAGCGAGGTCGTCGAGCACGTCTGGTCCGTAGTGCTCGTCGACGTAGGCGTAGCCCGAGCGCATCAACAGGTGGATGTCGAGCAGGAACTCCTTCACCTGCCGAACGAGCACGGCGTGGGAGAAGTCCTCCAGTCGGAGGGAGGGCTGAAATCCGCCCGCGTAGCCCTCGAGCCCACCCGGCTCGCGTGACTCGCCTACCTCGAATCGGAATTCGGCCGCCCGGGTGGTCTCCATGAGCGTGAGGATCGGGTGGTCCGGACGCCGGCTTGCACCGGGCGTGATGCGCACCTCCCAGCGGCAGTGGGAACCGTCTGGGCCATCGACGGGCACCGGGGGACGGTGAATCGGGCTGGCCCGAGCCCCGGGGTTGTTCACGGCGAGCGTGGCATCGAACGTTCGGTCCTCCATGTCGTGGCACATGTTGTGGATCGATTGTGAGTCATTGTTCGTGGCGAGGCGCACGTACGTGTAGGCGCCGCAGTGGGCCAGCCAGAAGTATCCGAGATCGTGGTCGACCACCTCGAAGCGGAAGTCGAGGTAGTGATGCGGGGCACCGATGTCGAACTGGAAGTTCTTGAAAATCTCTGCTACGCCGTCACCGCTGAAACCCAGACCGTTCTTGATCCTCGCGGTGTAGATCGGGCTGGCACCCATCCATTCGCCGTCAGCGATGGCGATGGTGGCCGGCTCGCCGCCGAGTACGGCCAGATGAGGAATGAAAGACTGATTGTGGATCATCGACATGAGCATGCTTTCCCGGGCGAGCCGGGCCAGAGCCCTGCGGGAGAGTTGCTCGAGGCGCCAGGTTGGATCGAACGATCCTGAGTAGTCGTCGACTGGGCGTGTGGTCACGTCTTTGCACCCCCTCAGAAGTGAATGGTCCACAGGCCTGCATCGGAAATTGCTGGATTGCGCGCTATTCCGTTCCGATCCGTCAGCCCAACCCTCAGTCGTTCCAAATGAAAGACCTGGTGCGTCAGCGTTATATACAATATACGTAAGCGTCTGGTCCGCAATGGAAGTCCGAGGGAATGGCACCTCCCGTCGTAGGTGGGGCGCACCAGGGGGAGATAAGCGTGGTTCTCGCGACGCGAACATAGCCAGGAGGCCAGGTGGAATTCGGAATCTTCATCCAGGGCTACGTGCCAGAGCATCGTCGTTCGGAGGACCCGGATCCTGAGCACACAGCGTTCATGCAGGAGATCGAACTCTCCGAAGCGGCCGATCGGGCCGGCTTCAAGTACGTGTGGGTTACCGAGCACCACTTCCTCGACGAGTACTCGCACCTGTCGGCCAACGACGTCGTGCTGGGCTACTTGGCCAGGGCGACTCAGCGCATCCATCTCGGAGCGGGGATTTTCAACCCCCTGCCGCAGGTCAACCACCCCGCCAAGGTGGCCGAGCGCGTGGCCATGCTCGACCACCTCTCGAATGGCCGCTTCGAATTCGGGACGGGGCGGGGCGCCGGCAGCCACGAGATCCTCGCCTTCCTCCCCGACATGGAGGACCTATCGAAGACCCGCGAGATCTGGGAAGACGTCATCGCGGAGTTCCCCAAGATGTGGATGCAGGACGTGTACGAGGGGTACGACGGTACCTATTGGTCTATGCCGCCCCGGCGGGTGTTGCCCAAGCCTTACGTCAAACCACACCCAGCCATGTGGTACGCCGCGGGCAACACCTCGAGCTACGAGATGGCAGCGCGCCGCGGTCTCGGAGTGCTGGGGTTCTCGGTGCAGTCGCTCGAGGACCTCGCACCCGTGCTCAAGGCCTACAAGGACGCCATCGGCGGTGCCGAACCGATCGGTGCCTTCGTCAACGACAACGTCATGGTCACTGCATCGGCCTGGGTCGCCGAAGACGAGGAAGACGCCCTTCGTTCGGCCGTCGAGTCGCGGATCGCCTACCTCAACTCCAACATGTTCCGCTACCACGACACTTTTCCGCATCCCGACTGGGTCCCGCAATGGCCCGATCTTCTACCCGAGCCCACCAAGGAGATGCTGCAAGCGACGATCGGGACGGGTGGCATCGTGCTGGGCAATCCCGACCACGCGCTGGCGGCTTGCAGGCGCTGGGAGGAGGCAGGCGCCGATCAGCTGGTCTTCGCGCTCTTCGCCGCCCCCCATGAGGACGCGCTCGAGACCATCCGGCTAATGGGAGAGTTCGTCATCCCGAAGCTGGACACGGATCCGGAACACCGCACGAGCAGGTTCCGCCGCGAGGCCGGGCGGCGCTCCTCAACGGTGTGATCCACGGTCGAGCGAGGTGGGGGAGATCTGCGCAAAGGCGGGTCTCAATTGGGCCGAGATCCGAATGCTGATGGGAGAGAGAGTGCTCTTCGTAGCTTTCGGCCTTGAGCGGTTCGGACTACGAAACTGAGGAGAGACCGCGCATGAACGGCATTGTGTTCACCGGTGAGGCCATGGCTCGCAATGACCTCGAACTGCGGTCCCCCGAGCCCCGGGAGGTCTTGGTTCGAATCGTCAACGCGGGCCTCTGCCACAGTGACATCTCGGTTCTCGACGGAACGATTCCCTTCCCGACTCCGGTGGTGATGGGCCACGAGGGCGCCGGGATCGTCGAGGCGGTCGGCTCTGCTGTCACCGCTGTGGCGGTGGGGGATCACGTCGTTTTGACGACTTTGGGGAACTGTGGTCAGTGCGACGCCTGCGATCGAGGGCTTCCTACGTGTTGTCGCCGGTCCGTAGGTGGCGGCGCCGGACCCGGACGGTTTACCGCGGGAGGTGACGCGGTCTTTCAGTTCGCCAACGTCGGAGCCTTCGCCGAGCGCACGCTGGTCTGGGAGACCCAGTGCGTCGTCATCGACCCCGATGTCCCGCTTGAGGCGGCTTGCCTGATTGGCTGCGCGGTCCTGACCGGGGTTGGTGCCGTCCTGAACAGGGCGCGGGTCGAGCCAGGCGAAACGGTTGTGGTGATCGGCGCTGGCGGCATCGGTCAGTCTGTCATCCAAGGCGCACGAATCGCTTCGGCAAGCCGCATCGTCGCCATCGATTCCAATCCCGACAAGGAGCGGGCCGCACTCCAGATGGGGGCCACAGACTTCATCGACGCCTCGAGCACCGACAACCTCGTTGGCGCGCTCCACGAGGTGGGTTTGACGAACGGAGCCGACTACGTCTTCGAATGCGTCGGCCGCCCAGATCTGATTCGCCTGGCGACCGAGATGCTCGACTGGGCTGGTGCCTGCGTCATGCTTGGCGTGCCCCGGATCGGGACGGAAGCGAGCTTTGTGGTGAGCAATATGTACAACGACAAGTCGATCTTCGGGTGCCGGTACGGCACGGCTCGTCCACATCACGATATTCCGCGCATCGTCGGGTTCTACAAGGCGGGGAACTTGCTTCTCGACGAGATGGTGAGCCAGGTCTATGCAGCGTCGGACTTCGACCTTGCTGTCGCCGATGCGAAGGTCGGATCCCACAACCGCACCGTCCTGCGGCTGGACGGCTGACGCCCAGAGCCGTTGGACTGGCTGGGGCCGAAGATTATCGGGGCTTTCGGAGCGACGGTTCGGGTCGACGTCCACCCGTGAAGGTGAGGGGGAGCTGGGTCCAGCCGGTCACGTTCGAACTGTGGAAGCGGACCTTGCGTTCGTGATCAATCTGATAGTCGGGTATGCGCCGATGGATCTCCTCCAGCGCGACGCGACCCTCGAGTCGGGCCAGGGCTGCCCCGAGGCAGAAGTGGACGCCGTAGCCGAATGAGAGATGGCGCTCGGGCTTGCGGAAGATGTCGAACTGCTCGGCGGTCGGGCCGAACTCCCGTTCATCGTGGTTTGCTGCGCCGATGAGCAAGAGGACGGAGTCGCCCGCCAAGATCCTGTGGCCGTGAAGCTCGACATTGCGCCTGGCGGTGCGGTGCATGAACTGCGTCGAGTTGTGGAAACGCAGCACCTCCTCAACCACGTTGGGCGTCAAACTGGGATCGGCGACGACCGCGTCGCGCTGGTCGCTGTGGCGTGAGAGAAGCTCAACGGCGTTGGCCACCATCTTCGTGGTGGTCTCGTGGCCTGCGATCACGAGTAGAACGCAAAAACCGAGGAGTTCGTCGTTCGTGAGACGTCGGCCATCCACCTCGAGATCGAGCAGGTCAGAGATCAAGCCGTCGTCGGTCGGGGAGCGGTGCCCGATGTCGTCGCTGAAGTAGGAAAGCATCCCGAACATGCCCTCGGCCGCTTCGTGCGGGATACTCATCGCACCGTCCTCGCGTACCAGGACCTGGTCGGACAACCTGCGCAGCAGGGGACGGTCGCGCTCAGGGATACCGAGTACAGCAGAGATGACGTCCATCGGGAAGGGCCCGGTGATGTCGTTGACGAGGTCGCACTCGCCCTGCTCGATCACGGCGTCGACGTATCCATCGACGATCGCCCTGATTTGTTCTTCCATCTTGGCCACGCGTGGAGCAGTGAAGACTCGCGAGACCAAGCGGCGGAACACGATGTGATCTGGCGGATCCATCTCGATCATCATCCGCGCTTCGACGTCGGATATGCCCAATGGCCGTCGGTTCTCGAGGGCCACGCCCCCGGCCGACGAGAAGGTCTGATGATCCCGGAATGCCTCGAGCACGTCCTCGAACCGACTCAACACCCAGAACTGCAGCTCGGGGTTCCAATAGGCCGGCGCCTCATCGCGGAGCCGCCGATAGGTCTCGTACGGATCGTCGTGCACGCTGAAGGAATATGGGTTGTACAGCAGGTCGATCGGGCTAGCCGGCACGGGATTCCCAGGCGTGTCTGGCCATTATGCATACAACATACAGAGGGATCTGATCCGAAGCGGAAGCACACTTCCTCCCGCGTCGTCAACGAGCTGCGGGCTGCTTGAGTGACTGAGGGCCGCCGGGGTGGGTGGGCGACGCTGGGCACGTACACGACGCGTCGCCTCACTTCGATCGCGCGGTACGGCACCAGCGAAGGACGAGCACGAGGTCGACGTTCGGTCTCCTCCAGAAGGGGAGGTCGTTCCGGCCACCCGCTGCGAAGGTAGAGAACCATCACCACGTTACAAGCGCGCCTCCGCGGGGTATCACGGGGAGTGCACAGAAAGGGAGACGAATGGGCCCGCGGGTGGATGCACGCGTGGACGGGGGGGCGGTAGGGCGCAAGGGGGATGGACTGCTCGTCGGCACCCCCGCGTGGGGTCTCGAGGATCTTCGGGGCGCGGGCCGCAAGGTCGTCGCGGCCTTTGCGCTCTTCGGCGACCTGTTCGCCATACTGCTCGATGCCGTGGCGTCGACGGGCGACGCCATCGTCCATCGACGGTTCTCGTGGTCGGAGTTCGCCGAGCAGAGCTGGTTCCTCGTCTCGGTGACGATCCTCCCCACCATTCTGATCGCCATCCCGTTCGGCCTCGTGCTGGTGCTCGAGGTCGGGGGTCTGGCAGTCCAGATCGGCGCAAACAGCATCGTCGGCGCGGTGGACGCCATCGGCATCGTACGGGAGGCGGCCCCGCTCATCACCGCGATCATCCTCTCGGGGGCCGGCGGCTCGGCGATCTGCTCGGACCTCGGATCTCGGACGATGCGCGACGAGATCGCCGCGATGTGGGTCATGGCGGTCGACCCCGTAGAACGATTGGTCGCGCCCCGGGTGCTGGCCACTGTGGTCGTGGCCCTGCTGCTCAACGGCGTGGTGGCCTTCGCCGGCATCATGAGCGGCTACCTGGCCGCTGTCTTCATCCTCCATACCAGCGCAGGCGGGTTCCTCAACTCGTTCAGCTCCTTCGCTCAGCCGGCCGACGCCGTCGAGTCGATGTTCAAGGCGGGCCTGTTTGGACTCTTCGCCGCGGTGGTCGCCTGCCACCAGGGCCTCAACGCAAAGAGGGGCCCGGCAGGAGTGGGCGAGGCCGTCAACCGCTCCGTCGTCATCACCGGCGTGGGCCTGTTCATTCTCAACCTGTTGGTGACCGACGTGTTCTTGGCCATCGTTCCGCCGAGGGTCATCTGATGGGGCGCCGGTGAGCGACGGCCTGCGGGTAGCCGAAAGTCCGGAGGGGCCGCGGGCCGACGCCGTTACCCGTCGGGCCGCCGCCATCACCCGGCAGGCGGGGTTCCACAGCGTCAACCTCGGCTACCGGGTCCACAACCAGTTCGTCTGGTTGGGAGAGCTGCTGGTCTTCGTCGTCAAGGTTGTCCGGGCGGTTCCGACCGTCCTGCGTCACTACCGCCGTGAGCTCTGGCGCCTCATCGCCGAGGTGACCTTCGGTGGTGGGGTCCTGGCTATCGCCGCCAGCACGATCCTCGTTTCCGCTGTCCTCGTCTCGACCGTGGGGGTCCAGCTCGGGATCGAGGGACTCCAGGGACTCAACATCATCGGCCTTGCCCCGCTCGCCGGACTGCTCTCCGCCTTCGCCAACACCCGGGAGCTGGCGCCCCTCCTCGCCGGCTACGGACTGGCCGCGCAGATGGGATGCAAATTCACCGCTCAGATCGGAGCCATGAAGGTCAACGAGGAGATCGACGCAATGGAGGTCATGTCGATTCCGTCACTTCCCTACTTGGTCACGACCCGGCTGCTCGCTGCGCTCGCTGCGGTCGTTCCGCTCTATCTGCTGGCCCTGTCGGGCGCGTTCTTGGCCACGCAGTTCGCCGTGCTGGCCATCGCCCACCAGGGCTCGGGAACCTACCTCCACTATTTCTATCTGTTCCTCAACCGGCGCGACATCTTCTACTCGGTGCTCAAGGTGATCGTCTTCGCGGTCCTCGTCACCATCATCCACTGCTACTACGGGATCACCGCATCTGGGGGACCCGAAGGCGTCGGGCGGGCGACCGGCCGCGCCATCCGCGCCAGCACCGTGGTGATCGCCATCTCCGACATGCTGATGACGCTCCTCTTCTGGGGGGTGTCAGTCCCGGTGAAGGTGACGGGTTGAGCGTCGCAGCTCCCCCCGCAGCGCCGCAGCGGACGGTTCCGGCCCAGGTTGTCAGGGCACCTCGGAGCTGGTCGTGGCGGTTGGTCGCGCTCGGCGTCATGCTGGCGGCGCTGCTGGTCGGGGTGGTGGTCTTCGTGCTCGAATCCTTCGGCGGCGCATTCTCGACCTACACGGTGATGTACGCGCAGCTGCCGGCCTCGTCTACCGCCGTCGCCCTCGGAGCGCCGGTCGAGTACCGCAACGTGACGGTCGGCAGCGTTGCCAGCCAGGGGAAGTCGGTCCCCGGGGGACTCGTCGTCGTGACGCTCCACCTGCAGCCTTCGATGCTCCAGACCATCCCTGCCCAGGTCCGGGCGACCGAGACGCCGGTGTCGTTCTTCGGGGACCCCTACATCGAGCTCGTCCCACCATCGAGCACGGGCACCGCCCGACTCCTCCCCGGTGCGACGATCCCCGCGTTGAAGGTCGGCCAGACCGGATCGCTTCAGGCCACCCTCGGGAGCCTCGACACCCTCCTGACCAGGCTCCGGCCCGCCGAGCTTGACGCCGCCCTGACCGCCTTGGCCAGCGCGCTCCAGGGCAACGGCGTGTCGTTCGGGCACAACCTGGTCCGGGGCAATACCTACTTCGAGCAGATGCTGCCCCTATGGCCCACCGTGGTGTCGAACCTCCAGACGTTGGTTCCGGTGGCGAACCAGTTCGCCGCCTCGACACCCGACATCCTGCAGATCCTGGCCAACCAGACGACGACGGCCTCGACCATCGACGGCCAGTCCTCCGGACTCCAACAAGCCATCGGGGGTGGCGACGTCCTTGCCGGCGAGGCGGCGCAGCTCCTCACCGCCATCCAGCAACCGTTCGCCGTCCTGACCGCCGACTCCGGCCCGTTCCTGACGGCCATCTCCCAGAACCCCCAGGAGATCGCACAGCTGCTCCAGGGTCTCGACTCCTGGGCCAACGCCTGGATCGCGGCCGAGGCCTCGGGGCCCTATCTGAACCTGACCCAAAGTGAGGTGGTCGCCAACCCGGCCGACCTAGGGCTGGCCGTGCTCGGAGGTCCCGAGGCGGCCGGCTACTTGTCGGCGGGGCTCGGGCCCGGCTACGTGAACCCACCGACGTACACCTCGCCGGAGACCTTCCCATCCAGCCAATCCGGCGACGCCACGACTCTGGCCTCGACTGCGGTCCCGACGGTCCTCGGACCGGCCGAGACGCAGGCGGTCTCACAGATCGTCACCGCGGTGAGCGGTTCTGCGCCGTCGTCGCCTGCTGTCTCGACCCTCTTGCTGTCTCCCGTGCTCGAGGGCCTGGTGACCCGGTCGTGAGATCGCGTCATCATCGGCCGGGTCTCCGGCTCACTGTCGTGAAGCTGGTCGCCTTCACCGTCGTGTCCCTCGTCACCACGTCGATCGTGATCTCCACGTTGCTCGACGTGAACACCGAGGCCACCACTGGGTACGTGGCGCAGTTCACCAACGCGTCCGAGCTGCAGTCTGGCGACACCGTCCGAATCGCCGGCGTCGAGGTCGGCAAGGTTAGTGGCGTGAGCCTGCAGCAGGGAGGGGCCGACGTCTCGTTCAGCGTCGACAACTCGCAGCGGCTCACGACAACGACACTGGCAGCCATCCACTTCGAGAACCTCCTCGGGCAGCGCTTCCTCGCCATACTCCCCGGAGCGCCCGGGGGCAGGCCGCTGCCGCCTGGCGGAGTCATCCCCCTCGACCACACCACCCCGGCGATCGATTTGACCGCGGTGTTCGACGGTTTCCAGCCCCTGTTCGCCGCGCTCTCGCCTGACCAGGTCAACGAATTGGCCGGATCGATCGTCGACGTGTTCCAGGGCGAGTCGGGAACAGTCTCGAACATCGTGGCGGAGACGGCAGCGCTGACCAACAACCTCGCCGACCGCCAGCAGGTGATCGACACACTCCTCACCAGCTTGTCGAGCCTTCTTAACACCGTCGGCGTCCACGACACCCAGCTCGGTCAGCTGATCGGGAACTTCGACTCCCTGATGACGGGACTCGCCGGATCGCGCGCCCAGCTCGGGTCGGCCATCGACAACCTCGCCGCGGCAGAGAGCGCCACGAGCGGTCTGATCAACGAGTCGCAACCGACCCTCAACGAGGACATCCAAGCCCTCGCCACAGCAACCCAAATCCTGAGCACGAACCAACAAGGGCTCGACTCGGTCCTCAAAGGCTTCCCCGGTCTGGTCGACACGCTGACCAAGATCCAGTCCAACGGCAACTGGGTCAACGTCTATCTGTGCAATTTGAGCATCAACGTCTCCGGTCAGCTGGACATCTCGCTCATCCCGGGGGTGAGTCCCACCAACGCGTATCCGAATCCGGTCACCCTGCCGTCCGGGCCGATCGGTGACCAGAGCGACCACACCGCGAGTTGCTCGTGAAGCGGTTCCGCGAGCGCAACCGCGCCCTGACCGGCCTGGTGGGGATCGCAGTGGTCATCTGCCTCGTCGTCGGGGCCCTCAACTTCAACAGCCTCCCCCTCATCCACGACAACTCCACCTACCAGGCCGACTTCGCCAACGCCGGCGGCCTCGCCGCAGGAGACATCGTCACCGTCGACGGAGTGAAGGTGGGATCCGTCACAAGCCTGGCTCTCGTCGGTGACAAGGTGCAGGTCACATTCACGGTGTCGGGCACCACACTCGGGGTGACCTCGACTGCGGCCGCCGAAGTGCTCAGCCCGGTCGGCACCGAGTACATGGAGGTCTCCCCGTCGGGCGACGGGTCCCTCCAGGGGCCGATCCCGGTGTCCCGGACAAGCGTCCCCTACAACCTGGTCACCGCGCTGTCGGGGCTGGGGTCCGAGATCCAGCACTACAACATCCCGCAGCTCGAGCACGCGCTCAATGTCGGCAGCCAGGACCTGAGCGGCACAGAGGTCAGCCAGACGACCAGCGCGTTCCAGGGCCTGTCGGACATCTCGCGGGTGATTGGAAGCGAGAGCACATCCCTCGCGACGATCGTCTCGCAGGGGGCGAACCTGAGCGGCGTCCTCTCCCAGCGGAGCCACCAGCTCTTCGACCTGTTCGGTCAGAGCGACCTGGTGCTGTCCGTCCTCCAGCAGCGGCGGTCGGCCATCGACCAGCTGCTCTCCTCGACAGCCACGCTGAGCCAACAGATCACCTCGATCCTGTCGGTCAACCGGCCGGCGCTCACCACGCTGCTCGAAGACCTCCAGTCCGTCTCCGCGGTGCTCGCCAAGGACAGCAACGACTTCGGGCAGGCGATCCCGATCCTCGCCGCCTTCAGCCGCTACGCCGCCAACAGCACCGGATCGGGTGCCTTCGTCGACGTGTCGGTACCCACGTTGCTCATCCCCGACAACCTGGCCGTGCAGTGCTCGGCCACCGGGGCCTATCCGAGCAGCAACCCCCAGGTGGGGTGTCGGCCATGAGACCTCGTATCTACGAGTTGGCCACCGGTCGGGCTCGGTCGATCCTGAGGCGCATCCCCATCCGGATGGTTCTCGCGGTTACGACGGCAGCCGTGGTCGCCGCCGCGCTGGTCGGAATCGTGGCACTGGCGAAGGGCCCCTCCCCGATGACCATTACAGCCAGGTTCGCCACCGCTCCTGGTCTGTACCCGGGCAACTCGGTGGACGTCCTCGGCATGCCGGTCGGGTCGGTCACCGCGGTCACACCTGGTCCCACTTATGTGACGGTGGCGATGCAGGTGCCGGCAGGCACGCCGATCTCCGCCCGCGCCGACGCGCTCATCATGGCCCCGCAGGTGGTCAACGACCGTTACGTGCAGCTCAACCCCGGCTACAGCGGCGGGCCCCAGATGCGTGACAACGCCGTCATCCCCCTGTCCCGCACGGCGGTGCCGATCTCGGTGGACGAGATCGTCGACAACCTCGACCGGCTAGCCCGGGCGCTCGGCCCGAGCGGAGCCAATGCCCAAGGCGCCCTGTCCACATTCGTGGCCGAATCGGCCCACGCCTTCGGCGGCAACGGCGCAGCGCTGCACTCGACCCTCACCTCGCTGGGCTCGGCTCTCAATGCGCTCTCGTCCAAGAGCCCTCAGTTGACGGCCCTCTTCGACAACCTGGGCAACCTCAGCCAGGTGGCCTCGCAATACACGGGCACGTACCAGGCGTTCGCCAACAATCTGGCCGCGGTGAGCACCGACCTTTCCTCCGACGACAGCGAGATCGGCGCGACGCTGGCCAATCTCCAGCGCGCCCTCCTCGCTCTAGCCCAGTTCACGCAAACCAACTCGTCCGCCCTGGGCAACAGTGTCACCAGTCTCAACGCCTTCGCCGCGGCGGTCGCCGCCAAGCAGCAGGACCTGGCCCAGGCCTTCCAGGCGTTACCCGTCGCGCTCGGCAACATCTCAGCGGCCGTGGATCCGAGCGCAGCAGGCGGTCCGGCACTGACGGCCCGCCTCGACCCGGTGGGCAACTCGGCGGGCTACTCGCAATCGGTCTGCGGCAACTCCCTTCTGCGCCTCCTGCTCCTCTCCATCGACCGGGACCAAGACACGATTCCGACAATCGACCTCGATTGCGGGGTGAACGGACTGCTGGCTGGCCTCCCCACCCCACCGGGCGCCGCCTCGGGCCCGGACCTCTCGGTCAGCGCGCTGATCGGCGGCCTTCCGTGAGCGCCCGACCATCGGCCGCGAGGGCGCGCTGGGTTCGGCGGTCGACCGGAGCGGCGCTGGCAGGCGTGGTCACCCTGGTCCTCGCCAGCTGCGGTCTCAGTCTGCAGTCGCTCCCCACGCTGAGCGAGCTCCATGGGCCCGCCTACCCCGTCTACGCCACCTTCGGCAACGTCCTCAACCTGCCTGTCGACGCTCAGGTCCGGGTCGGCGCCGAGGTGGTCGGCCAGGTCAGCGCGATCTCGACCCAGGACTTCCGAGCCGACCTGACTCTCGACATCGAGAAGTCCGTCCGCCTGCCGGTCGGGACGACCGCCCAGGTCCGCTTCGACGATCCGCTGGGCGACGAGTACATCCTCTTGCAGGCACCCGCGACGTTGTCGGCCGCGACAGACGAGGACAACGACAAGTTCCTCGGTCCCGACGCGCACATTCCCGAGTCGGCGACGAGCGACGCTCCGAGCGTCGAGGACACCTTCGGCGCCCTGTCCCTCGTCCTCAATGGTGGTGGGATCAACCAGCTGCAGACGATCATCGGCCAGCTCAACGCGACCTTCGACGGCAACCAGACGCCGATCCGGTCCTTCTTGACCACCATCGACAACGGTGTGAGCTCGCTCGCCGGGGGGAAGGTGGCCATCGACAATGCACTGGCGTCCATCTCGAACCTGACCAATCAGCTCAACGGGGGCGGGTACACGATCGCGACGGGAATCGGCACGATCGCGCCCGCCATCGGCGTGCTGGCGAGCGAGAACCAGCAGATCTCCGGGCTCCTCACCGGGCTCTCCAATCTGGGCGCGTCGGGTACCCAGATCGCCCTGCAGAGTGGTCAGAACGCCGTTGCCGACGCCAAGGATCTCCTGCCGGTGCTCCAACAGCTCGACTCGGTTTCGTCCCAGCTGGCCCCGGACCTGAGCACGCTGGCCCGCTTCGAGGCCGAGACACCCAAGATCGCCCCGGGCGACTACTTGCAAGTCGCCGCCGTTGTCAACGTGCTCCTGCCCGCCGGCGCGTTCGAGGCCACCCCGCTGGACACGGCGACGTCCGCCGACACCCGGACGTCGCCATCGTCCCCACCCCAGCCGTTGGGCGGAGCGCAAGCGGTCTCCGACCTGCTCGCAGCGAGCCTCTGATGACGGGAGGTCCATGAACAGCAAGCTTCTCCCCCGGATGATCGCACTGGCCGTGGTCTTCGTGGTCGGCGTCTACTACATCGGGTTCGATGTCATGCAGTACCGCTTCACCTCACAACCGTTCCCGGTCACTGTGCTCATGCCGAGCGCCGGAGGCTTGTACTCGGGGGCCGACGTGACGTATCGCGGTGTGCAGGTGGGAACGGTCACCGCGTTGCACCTCGGTGCGCGCGGAGTGGGGGTTCGCGTGGCTATCGACGCGGGGCAGCGCATCCCCGACAACGGGCCCGCCCGGGTCAAAGAGCTGTCGGCCCTCGGCGAGCAGTACCTCGACTTCGAGCCCACCCGCGCAGACGGGCCCGACCTCAAGGCGGGATCGGTCATCCCCGCCGCCCGGGTGATCCTCCCCACGCCGATCGGGACCTCGCTGGTGGACCTCAACAAACTGTTCCAGGGCATCAACCTCCAGGCTCTGCACACGGACGAGAGTTTTCTGGCGAGCGCCTTCTTCGGTACCGGACCCGACCTCCGCAGCATCATCGTGAACGGCCAACGCCTCTTCGATGCACTGGTGGCGGCCCAACCGGAGACGGTCAATCTCGTGATCGACGGCCAGAGCGACCTCAAGACGTTGCAGGCGACCGACGGCGACCTTGCCACCTTCAGTCAGGGCCTCGCGTCACTGACCCAGCAGCTTGCCGACTCCAACAGCGACGTCTCGGCACTGATTCAGAACAGTCAGGCTGCCGAGGTGCAGCTCAACCCGTTCCTGGCGAAGGACAGCGCCGCGATCACGGCGCTCGTCTCCAACCTCGGAACCGACGCCGCGGCGTCTGCGGAGAATCAACAGGATCTTCGGGCCGTCTTCGAACTGCTCCCTGTCGTCTCCGGGGAGCTGGCGTCGGTGGTCGGCGGTGGCCAAGTCCACGGGCAACTCGAGTTCAACACCGCCGATCCGGTGTGCGCCTACATCCCCGGGAGCCAAATGCCAGGACCGACGCAGGCGGTGACCACACCGGCGCTGACCAACACGTGCACCTCCACTGACCCCGGAATGCTCGAGCGCGGAGCCAACAGCATTCCGACCGTCGCGGGAGGGTGAGCGGGCGGAGTTTCGGCTCGCCCGGTCGGGGAATAACCGTTTAGTAACAACTCAGGAACAACGACGGCTCCGTCGGAGGAAAGAGGACAGCGTGCAACGGGGGGAAGTGTCACTGCAACAGCCGTACAGTCCACGCTGGCGTCGCGCGGCCGCGGCGTGCGCGCTCCGACGCGGAGTGGTCCTCGCAAGCGTGGGAGTACTGGTGGCCGCAGTGGTTCTTCTGGTGGTTCAGACCAGTGCGCAGGTACCGACCGCCGCGCAATCACGGACTGTTCAGGCGCATCGGTCGAGCGCGACAACGGCGCGCGAGGTGGACGTGCAGAGCCTGGCAGCGGACGGCTCGGGAGCGGACGGCCTGCCCGCCGACTGCGTGCCAGCCCCCGCGGGTCCCCCGACCTCTCCCTACGAGCTGGGACTGGTGGGGACGGCGACCAACGGGACACTGATCACGAAAGCGGCGACAGTGTCCGGGATCGACGTCAAGTTCTGCGGACTGGTCTCCGTCGTCAACGGCACGCCTCCGTGCGACGCGACGGGGAGCGTCGAATCGCCGAACGACGGTCAGCTCTACGGGCCGCTCTCGGTGGCGCTCAACCTTGTTCCCGGCATGTCGCCCTCGGTCGGGTTCGTAGCCAACCCGGGGACCATCAGCGGAGGCTTCAGTTGCGCTTCCTCGCAGAACGGGCTGGCGGTCGGCCTCGACGCCGTGGTCAGCGGCAACACCGCGCCGCTGTTTGGTGTGTCCTGCACGATCGGGCCGGTGACGATCCCTCTTGGCGGTTCGGTCACCGGGCCCCTCGCATCGACCGCTGCGACGCTCACCAGCAACGACTTCGGCATTCCCGCAATTCAACCTTCGCCCACCTGCCCGAGTGCGGTGGCGGCCAACATCGACGCTATCGCCGGTCTGCCGCTTGCGGCCGGTGGGGCCAGCGCCACCCTTCCCGTCACGGCCTCGATCTACCAGCCGGGTCCCTAGCGCACCCGAGCGGATGCCGACGACACGAAGCGACGGCGACCAGGGTCTCACAGCAGAAGACAACCAACAAGCGAAAGACAGTCAACAAAGGAGGATCAAGCTCACATGTCAGGAAACGTAAAGACAATGACAAAGGAACCACCCAGGCGGCAACGACGGTCCAGGTCGGCGCTCTCGATGGCCATCATGGGCTTCGTGGGCACAGGCGTGCTCGTCTGTGGCCTGGCCACGGCTGCGTCTGCCACCCTGCCGGCCGGCACGACGGTAAAAGCGAAGCTGCAATCCGGCACCGACATGATTTTCAAGGGGGACATCGACTCGATACCGATCACGGTCACCTGCACCAGCTTCTCAGCCAGCGGCAAAGTCCCGTCGTCGCCATCGGACTCGGTGACTCTATCGTCTCCGCCCACCATCAGCGGTTGCACCGACTCCTCGGGTGGCACGGACACGATCACGACGACAGGTACCTGGAAGCTTTCCGAGACGTCGACGGCACAGAAGCTGAAGATTCCGCAGGACGGGGCCACGTTCAAGTCGAGCGTGCTCTCCGGTTGCACGATCACGGCCGCCCCGTCGGGACCGGCCAAGGTGAAGGGCGCGTACAACGACAAGAACACCGACACGGTGACGAACGCCTCGATCCCAACGAGTGGTTCCGGATGCACCAGCACCACGGCCACCACGACCGCAACGATCGTCGAGAAGCCGGCCCCCGGCCCGCCTCCGTTCTAGGCCGCTCGATCACACGTCTCGCGGCAAGGAGTGTCCATCGTGTCCGGCCCATGCGCTCGTGACAGGTTGACAACGGTGGGTGGACGGTGCCGAGTGCATCGTCCACCCACGCCGCGGGACGAGGGCTCGAGAGGATCGCGTCGGTGACCCGCCCACGTCTCTGGTGGGCGACGTTGCTCGCTCTCGGCATCGTGGTGGTCGTCGTCCCGATAGCCGCACACACGGCATCGTCGCCGCGGAACCTTGTGGCAGCCGGTGGCGCCGTGGACGGGGCGCGGTCGGCGCATCCGTCGGTCCGGTCCCTTGAATCCACCCGACTGGCCGCCGTGGACGCGGAGCTCGTTCGGGAGAGTGGGAGTGCGGAGGCGCAGTTGACCGCGATGATGGATACCCCGGGCATGCCGGCCTGCGCGCCGCCCCCGATTCCGGCGGCCACCAACCCGCCGGGCGCCAGCTACGGTGTCCCGTTCCTCGCCGCCGTAACCAACGGACAAGTCCTCGCCGGTTATGACGAGTGGACGGCCAACCACCTCGTCTGGACGGCCGACAACGAGACCTTCAACCTCTACCCGTGGCAGTCGAAGATCTACGACATCACCGGATGGGTGACGGGGCTGCTCCAGCTACCGAGCCTGACCGCTCAGATCGCTCCGCAGGACGTCGTGTTCTGCGACAACCAAGGGGGGGCGAGCTGCCTGTCGGCGAGTTGGCCGGCAGGGCAGTGCATCGAGATCGAGGCCCAGTACGGACCCTCGCCGGCCAGCGAGACACCGCCGCCGGCCCTCGGCAGCTACCACCCCGAAGGGGTCAGCTGCAGCGACTACTCGACCGCGACGTTCGAGTGTTTCCCCTACGTGGTGAGCCTCACCCCCTACGGGACGACCTCGCTCACGGTGACCGGAGTGGCGGCGGACGGCGCACTCGAAGCAACCGTGTCGACCGCAGCGGTCACGACGGTGAGCGAAGTGCCGCCGCCGCCGTCAACTTCGACGTTCACCTGCCAGGGTGCCCCCACCACCGTGACCCTCTCGACCCAGACGACGGGGCTGCCTGCCACCGCGCCGACCCCGCCGATCCCTCCGAATACCGACGACCGTTCACCCCAGACTCCGCCACAACCGGTGACCGGCGCGTTGGCCGACGCCACCAGCACGATGGTCAGCAACGACTTCTCGGTCCCCGCGTTCTTCCCCAGTCCCAGTGGCGCTCCGTGCAGCCCCTTCTTGGCGACGAGCCTCAACACCTACGCCGGTGGGTGGGATTCGCTCTTCAAAGACCAGGGCGAAGGGCTGTATTACATCAACGGCGGGACGAGCCCGATTGCAGCCGAGCCAGGCTGGGCGCAGTTCTCCGCGACCACGACGATCGTCACCCTCGGCCTTCCGGTCGGACCACCACCGGGATTCAGTTTCTAAAATGCACGAGCGAATGAGCACTCGGCACCCATTCGGGCAAAGGGAGGGTCGAAGTTGGCAAAAGGGGCTGTAATTCTGAACAACGAGTCATTGTTGCTCCTGCCCGACGAGCACGCAGGCGTCCCCGACCCGGTCATCTCGATCCAGGGCGTCTCCAAACGGTTCGGCGACCACGTCGTCCTCGACGAGATCACGTTCGACGTGCCACGGGGGAAGACCACCGCGATCCTCGGTCCGTCGGGTACGGGGAAATCGGTTCTGTTGAAGGTGATCATCGGGCTGCTGGCGCCCGAAGCGGGTCAGGTGTACATCGACGGCGAGCCGATGGTCGGCGTCCGCGAGAAAGAGATCCTGCGGATCCGGCGGAAGATCGGGGTGCTCTTCCAAGACGGCGCCCTTTTCGGTTCGATGAACCTGTTCGACAACATCGCGTTCCCCCTGATGGAGCACACCAACAAGACCGAACGGGAGGTCCGGGACGTCGTCCTTCACAAGTCCGAGCTAGTCGGTCTGGTCAACCACCTCCACAAGCTTCCAGGAGAGGTGTCCGGCGGCATGCGCAAACGCGCGGGCCTGGCCCGAGCCCTGGTCCTCGAACCGAAGATCCTCTTCTTCGACGAGCCGGACTCGGGCCTCGATCCGGTCCGGGTCGCCTATCTCGATGGTCTCATCAACAACGTGCACGAGGAGACCGGGGCGACCTTCTTCATCATCAGCCACAACATCGAGTCGGTGAAGAGGACCGCCCACTATCTGGGGCTGCTCTTCCGGTCGAGGTTGGTGGGCTTCGGCTCCAAGGAGGAGATGACCACCTCGAGGGTCCCGGTGGTCGAGCAGTTTCTGGCCGGTCGACCGGAGGGACCGATCGGCATGGACGAGATGGCCGACGCGATCGAGGGTGAACTCGGCCCGAACGAGACCATGGAGGTCCCGGTTCAGCTCGATCCGGACATGCAGACGTTGACCGACGTCGCATCCTGCTACACGAGCGGCCCCGACGAGGGTCCCGACGGTCCCACTCGTTAATCGTGAACCAGTCGAATACCAAGACGGGAGTGAGTCATGAGACCTAACGACGGTGTCGGTGGAGACGGGGGCATCGGAGCGACGGGCGAAGAGGCCGGCGGGCGGTCCACGGCGACCATGGAAGAGTTCGACCCCTCGCGTTCCGCGAAGGGCAAGTCGGTAAAGGGCAAGGCGGCGAAGGAGAGGGCACCCAAGAAGTCAAAAGGCAAGTCGGCGCTGGCCTCCGACTCGGCATCGGCGGCGGATCACGTGGGAACGGATTCGACGGCCGAGGACCGCTTGGGAACGGATTCGACGGCGGAGGACCGCTTGGGAACGGATTCGACGGCGGAGGACCGCTTGGGAACGGGTTCGAGCGGCTGACCCCATGGCGTCGGAACCGGTGGTCGCGGACCTCGAACTGACCGACCTTGACCTCCTGGCAACAGTTCCCGCCGTCTCGGACGATGCCGAGGGAAGCGACGATCCCGAATCCGATGGGGTCGGCACCCTCACGCCCAAGCCGCCGTCGACACGGAGGCAATGGGCACGTTCGAACATCGCTCTCCTCTGTGCAGGAGCAGTCGTCGTGGCGCTGTCGGTAGCCCTAGCCCTTTCCCTGTCGGCGCTTGGCAACCAGGATGCTCTCGGCAGCTCCCGCACCAGCGCGCTCGCCGCCGCGAGGACGGATGCCGTCCAGCTCGCCAGTTATAACTACGGTGACCTCGGCCGCGACTTCGGCGTCGTGGTCGCCAACTCGACACCTTCCTTCCGTCGCAGGTTCACCGAATCGAGCGACGCGCTGAAGTCCACCCTCACCGAGTACAAGGCAACGGCGGAGGCCAGCGTGGTGTCGGCGGGGCTGGTCTCGGCCAGCACGTCGCGAGCCGTCGTCCTGGTGCTTCTCGACCAGAAGATCGCCAACTCGAAGCAGGCCACGCCGACGACCGACCGGAGCCAGATCGAGATCACGCTGGTCAGCTCGGGCGGAAGGTGGCTCATCGACCAAGTGACCCTGCTGTGACGCCGCCCAAGGCGACGGGCCGACCACGAGCTGCACTCGAGACCCGATGTTTGGCCGAAGAAGGCGCGGGTAGGTCCCCCTCGACTTGTGAGACCGGCACGATCGGCCGGCCTCCTGGGGGTAAAGGAGGTGGCAGCGTGGTCTCGGCGCTCGGCATCGGTGGCCGTTCTGCATCCGGAAGTGGCCCGAGGTTCGTCGCCCGGGCGGGGGCCGTCGCTCTCCTCGGCGTGTCGCTGCTGGTGCTCGCGGGTGGGACCGCGGGAGCGACATCGGCTCCATCGGGAGGAGTCCCCTCCGACCTGGCGGACTTCGCACACTGTCCGATCAACGTCGCCGCAGTGGCTACTTGTCTGTTCTCGTCGACGACGAGCACGACGTTCGAGATCGGATCCACCACGGTGACCTCGTCGAGCCCGACGACGCTGTCCCTGGGCCTCAAATACACGAAATCGGGCCGACCGGTCGTCGTCCTGCCGGACGACGGGACCCAGGCGTTGCAGTCGCCGGCGATCCCCGTTCCGGGCGGCGTGACCGGTATCCCGGGGCTCGATGGGGGTCCGCTGGCGGTGACGGTCACCCCTCAACTCCTCGGAGCGCCCTCCGTGAACCTCGGAAACCTGCTGACGGGGAGCGCGCCGGGCCTGACGCTACCGATCGACGTTCTGGTGAGTACGCCCACAGGACTGCTCGGTCCCGACTGCACCCTTGGCGATTCCGCAAACCAGATTGTTCTCGACCTGACGACCGGCACGACCAATCCCCCCGGGCCCAACACCGCGATCAGCGGATCGCCCGGGACGGTCACGACCACGTCCAAGGGATTGATCACCGTGTCCGGGATGACCCTTGTGGATAACTCGTTCGCCGTGCCGGGTGCCGACAATTGCGGGCAGGGCGGGATTTTGGATCCGGTCCTCAATCTTCAAAAGGGGCTTCCGTCGGCGGCGGGATCGAACACGGCCATCCTGTCGGGCTCGTCCTACACGGCTCCAGCCAAGCTCGTACGCAAGTACTTCGGCTGAATCACGGGGGACTCCCGGTCCGCATCCGAGGGCCACTAAGTGCTCTTCCGCGGCGCACGCGGGTAGCCAACAACCGCTTGCCGACCCCCGATGGTCGACCCGTGGAGACCTTCGTCGCGTGCCCTCATAAGCCACTCTGCCTTGACATTGAACAAGCGAAGCCTCGTGTTCTCTGGTAGCGGTCTCGCATCGAAGTTTCAACTCGACGGGTTCGCCTAGTGCGCAGGAGAGCCCTCGGGACCTCGCATCGCTCGCGTTCTCTGCGCCAGCAGTTCGTGATACTGGTCGTCTTCCCCCTTCATGCCAGAGATCAACGGAGAATGGGCCAGCGAAAAGGCGCCGGCGAACATGACGAGCAGCGAGAGCGCCTCGAGCGGACCCCAAGCTCCGCTGGTGCGCAGGTTGTCACCGAACAGACCGACCCCGATGAGGATGCTGGCCAGCGGATCGACTAGGACGATCGATGATTGCGAGGCGACGATCGGGCCCGCATGGTAGGCGTTCTGGGCCAGGAACACGGCGAGCACCCCGAAGGCGATCAGGCCGTATGTCTGCCAGTGCCGATAGAGCGTCGTCCAGTCAGATGCGGCGACGCCTGCGACAACCTTGGTCAATGCAGCCGTGAAGGCGAAGCTGATCGCCGCCGCGGTTCCGAACATGGCGGCCCGCCACCAGCGAGGACCGCGTAGAGCGAGCAGTACCGCAACGAGCATGGCAGCGCTGCAGGCGCCGCCTACCACGAGCCACTCCCAGGTAGGCGGTGTCGCATTGCCCTCCTCGGGATGAGCGAAGTACAAGAACCCCGCCAGACCACCCGCGGTCGAAATCACGCCGAGCCACTCCCGTGCCCCGATGACGAACCCGAACCAGATCCCGAGCACGAGGACCAAGAAGATCAGCTCGGTGGTCAAGATGGGTTGGACCTCAGAAAGGCGACCCAGATGGAGAGCAACGGCCTGGAGGAGGAACGAGGCAATCATCAGGGCAAACCCGAGTAGCCAGACGCCACGGCGCAACGCATGGGTCAGCAGACTCAGCCGAAGAGTGGCGTCGTCAGGGGCGTCTTCGACCCCCATGCGTTGGAAGACACTGGTCAGAGCGTTGGCCAATGCCGCGCCGAGCGCCAAGATCACGACCAAGGCGAATCCTTCCCAGTCGAGAGGGCCATCATCTGGCAGTACGCGAGCAGAGCATCGGGCTCGCTGATTGCACCGAGGGCCATGTCCTGAAAGTCCATCACCAGCAGCCCAGTCTGCCGGGGATCAATGGTCGGAAGGCTGTTTGCCATTTGTTGCCTCTTTTCGGCGGGCGTTTGTGGGGTCATGGGCTTGAGAGGTCTACTTGCGTGGTTGGCCGGTATCTTGCATTTCCGGTCAGAGATGGAACCACCACCACGGTTGCCAGGATTCTCGTAGGAGTCGGTGGCCCAGTTGTTCTTGTGGAAGGACTGAATCGCTGGCGACTCATTTCAAGGGAAACACCTCAAGATGCAGTCGCGAAAGATTCGCCCGCGTGCAAACTGAGACCGCTCGATGTGCAAACCTTCCCGGATCCGGCGAATGAGGACAGTCAGGTGAGCGTGCTTGGGGTGGGAATCTCGTCTGAGCGGCGTCCACAAGGACGCCGTCGGTGCCAAACCTCCTCCTGATGGCGGTCTGCCTGCGATACGAACGGGGTCTTGGTTTGTAGAACGGTCAGCGGATGACCCCTATTGCGACAGACGAAGGACTTGCGCCGCGCCCAGCGCACGACTTGCCACCATCTCCTTTTGATGCCAGGGATACCCGTCGTATGGATTCCGCCCTACTACCCGGTCTGCCTCCATTAGGAAAAGCCTAAGCCTGATGCATGTGCCTTGTGGTCGTGCCCCGGTCCGGCGACAAGGAGACTCTGGGAATTTGCGATTGCAGCAGCGCAGGGCCCGCCACAGACCACTTCGTTATAGCGTGGCATGACAGTGGACTGGGATCTGCGGCACCGGAAGTCATCGCTGGTGATCCGGTTGCTGCTGGCAGTGTGGATCGCCGTAATCGTCGTCGTGCTCTGCTATTCGGGACGATGGTGGGGCCTGGCATTCGTTGTTCCCCTTGTCCTTGACTTGTACATGCTCCGTCGGATCTTGGTGGCCGGCTCCAGCCGGTAGACGAGCCGAAGAGAAGCGCCTCAAATGGCGCTGGCGACGTCGAGTCGACGGGTTGCTCCGATGTGCCGAAGTGCCGCCGTGCCGGCGAAGTGGGATACCTCGTGCGAGGAGAGCCGCTTGCTCGGGAGCGTCATCCACAACTCCGAAGGGCGTGACGAAGCCCCGTTCAACCTCGGTACGGGATGCCCGAAGAAGAGGAGGCGGCAAGCTCAGCCCCCCAGGGTCGTGCGCGGCGCAGGGGCGCCCCCCACTCTTTAGCTCAGGACCGTGAAGGTCGTGGCGCTGACGCCGGTGCCGCTTGGGGTCGCGACCTCGATCGTGCCGCTGTTGGCTCCTGACGGGACGGTGAACTTGATCTTGGTGGCGGCGAAGCTCAGAGCCTTGGCACCTCGCCTGATCTGGTCCGTTCGTCAGGAACGAAGCGGGGTGTTCGCCGCGGGATGACGACGCAGCCGTTCGGCCGCGAGGTTCTGAAGCTCCCGGTGCAGCGCCAGGCGCTTATCCATGTCACGGGTACGGTCGAGGTCCGCGCGTAGGGCGTCGTAGCGCTCCACCAGCGCTCTATCGTTCATGCCGGTGGGGTCCATTCACTCAACGCTAAGCCGAGCAGAGTTCCTAACCGCGGATAGGCAGCGGCCAGCGATTCCGTACAGGCCGGACAGACACCTGGCCGTACATAGCGCTTGATTGCTTGTGATCCGGCGACCGCGTGGTGATCCATCATCTATCCGTGGATTTGGATTGCACGCAGGATCGGGAACGGTTCGCCTCCGCCTTCTCGCGCCAGGACGGCAGCGAAGTATCTGGTGCAGAGGGTCATCGGACTGCCGTGGTAGTCGATCTCGCTCGCTGGAGGGGATGTCTTCATCAACGGCCGGAGGCTCACGGAGCCGTGGCTTGTTTCCTCAGAGCAGGCCATCACGACACCAGACCCGTCCGGGACGCCATACAGCGTGGATCGTTCCTGCGCGATCCCTCCGCGTGATTACGACGTACCGGGTGATAACAGGACCGGCTCGTGCGATAGTCGCTATTTCGGCACACCCAGGAGCCATCGGAACACGTGGATAGCTGATTCGGGTTGATCGGGTGGACGGTCCCTCTATTGGTGAACGGTCGAAGTAGGTCT